>NZ_JBPOGG010000004.1:0-281267 GCF_051251825.1 Nonlabens sp.
GCATTAGAAGGTGTTTATGAAAATGAGAATTTACAACTGCAGGAACGTTTTAGTGATAAGGAAGAACTCAAAGAATACTTTAATTTGATAATAAAAAACGATACCATAAGTGGAACTTATCAAAATGACGGGCAATTGCTTCAGGTGAAACTGTACAAAACAGAAAAGAATACACATGAATATATATTGCAAAAACTAGAGTTTGTTAGGGATAGTGTTTCTTCGTTTCATAATAAAGAGATTGTCTGGATCACTGAGAAATATTCCGAAAAATCGTTATTTAGACTAGGTAATGGTTTTAAATCTTCACAGCGCAAATTTGTAAATCACAAACTTGATTCTATTCACACTAACTACGCCATCATCGGACTTGAATGTAGCTGGGCAGACTTTAATGTAGAAATAGAATTAGTATCCGATCAGTACTTGAGCTTCAGTGTTTATTCTTCCATTTATTGCGGTGGAGCACATCCTAGTCACAACACTGAAGGTTACAACTTTGATTTAATAAATGAACAAGAACTCCATCAAATCACCGATTTATACCCTAATTTAAACCATTATAACGTTTTAAAAGAAAAGTATGGCGATGATACAGACGTGGAATTAGAATGTGATTATTTCACTGATAATGAATCTACTTGGGAATTTTACTCTTGGATTATGACTGATGAAGGAATTGTACTCACGCCTTCATATCCTCATGCAATGACGCCATGCGAGACTGGGTTTTTGTTAACCTACAAAGAACTTGAATAAATGAAAAGCATCTTTTTATACTTCAGTTTGATAAGTTGTATTTATTGCTATTCTCAACAAGATTGTAGCTTTACTTCCTTTAGAGTAGCATTATATGATGAAAGCGGTACAGATACAGCCATTAGAAATGAGCCAAATGGTGAGATCATTCTAGAACTTCTTAAAACAGACTATTTTGAAGTTTATGTAAATGAAATGGATAGGGAATGGTTAAGAGTTGAAAATATTCAGAGTGTAGAATATGGATATGAAATATCAAATCTAGACGGTTGGATTCATAACTCTGTAGTAGCAGTATGGACTAGGAGGAAAGCAAACCTATTAGTTCATCCACGTGATGGGAAAACTATCGCTATTATTGAAGGAGAAAATGGACCATTAAAAATCATTGATATTTGTGCAGATTGGGTTCAAATTGAGTTTAATGGAATACATGGTTGGATTGAAAAAGAATGGCTTTGTGGTAGTCCAGTAACCACTTGTCCTTAATCTCAAGTTCTATGAAGTTATTTAAAATTTTATGTATTGCCAGTTTAATATTAATGAGTTGCAAAGATTCTGAAAATGGGGAAATCGCATTAGGATCTCATCTCGTAAATATTTCAATTGAGCAAAATGGTAAAGCTTTAAATCCTGTTGACGGCTCCATAAAATTAGATCGAGAACCTTTTGAAATCGTTTTTAATTCTACCACTCCAAATTACATCCTTGTTAATGCCTCATACAGTGATGATTTATCACTTAAAGCAATCAATGGAGATTTACTCACGACACAACCTCAATTTACTTTAGGACATATCATTGCCGAGAACTATCACAATCCCGAAAAGAGTATTTATGCATCAAGTGAAGGTTCCAGTGCCTGGCTTCAAGAAAGTAAGGAGAATCATATGTTTAATAGTTTAGAATTTAAAGATGGCAAGTATGAAGGAACTCGGATTATAGAAAATATTTTTGACCTGGATGAAAACCAAAATACTGAAATTCAATTCATCGATAAACCATTATACTTGGTTTTTCTAATTCTGACTGATGGTGATTTAAAAGAGAATCAAGAGTTACAAAGAGTATGTCTAAAAATTGAATGGACAGATCAAGGGAAACAACTTACTGACGATCAATTGCTCATGCAATTCAATAGTCTCTTAAAAAGCACACCTAGTCAACGATTACCTATAAATGATCAGACAAGTTTTGATAACAGAGTTACTGGTAATTTCCTGACTAAAAAGGAATTAAACACATTACAGTTAGGTAAAATATATCCTAATCTCTATACCGCTGGATATAGCTATAAAAGTAGAATATCTTATAGATTAGATATCTCACAAGAATTTGAAACTTTAGTTGTTACTACTCAACAAGGCGACTACGAGTTAGAAACTGTTCTTATAAATTATGATTTAAAAGGTAAGTACATCGATCACAAAGTAATAAGCTATGATGAAATTGCCGATGGTTCAAACACATATCAATCGTCTATAGATGAAAATTACATCATCACAAAAACCAGCATTCATTATAAAAAACACAAAGAAGAACCTGAATTTTATAAAATTGATGATAATGGTATCATCAAGACTATTTATCTAAATGAAGTGATTTTAACTCAACTAGATATAAAGCCAGACCAAGTCTATGAAGACTTCTACAGTTTTGAAGAGGTTTCTAATTCCAAAACGATAGTGTTCTTGGCAAAAATCAACAAGCAAACAGTAGATCAAACAGATCTGGATGCTTACGTCTTAATAGTGAACCCATTAACGGGACATATAGAAGCTCAGTTTATGGAAGAAAATCGCTGGATTATAGATGCCTTAGATATCATAGCCATTGAAATTGAATACAACCCATTTAGAGTCTCACCAGATTCTGAAACCATAGGGCTTAAGGTATATTATCACTTAGACATTCCTTTTAAACTATATATGTCAAACGAGTATAATGTACTGGTCCGCAATGGAAACACATTACAGGAGATTTTAAGAAATTTTGAAGTAGATGGTCATCATGAAGACTTTGACGATCAAGGAAATAGCAGTATTCTGGAGAACACTAAAACGATACAACCCATAGAAGATGACACAAGTCCTTATTATAATCTAGAAGTCACAGATAATATTACTGAAAAAAGAACTCTAGACGGTGAAATCGATTACTTAGTGAAATCCCAAGAGAAGGAATACCTTAAGTATCAGTCCGGTAGGTACGTTAAAGATTCTGTTCAATAGTTGTTGTTAAGAGTCCGCTTTCGCGAAAGCGAGACATATACAGTCATAACAATAAGAAGAAATCGAGCTACTTTAAAAACCATAGTGCTCAATTACCTATTACAATTAACCATTAATCATAAACCTGGCATAACAATTGAAAAGGTATGAGTATTAACAATTTAATTATATTACAATGAGTAAAGGAACAGTAAAATTTTTCAACGATACCAAAGGATTTGGATTTATCACTGAAGAAGGAGTAGACAAAGATCACTTCGTACACATTTCAGGATTAATCGATGAGATCCGTGAAGGTGACGAGGTTGAATTTGACTTAAAAGAAGGAAACAAAGGACCAAATGCCGTGAACGTTAAAGTTCTCTAAGACATAAAAGTACAGTTTTAAGAAAAAGCCCATCCATAAGGATGGGCTTTTTTGCTTTCAATAATTTCTAGTACAATTTAATTTTGCAATCCTACACTAGCTTTACATTCTGTACATGCTACTGAACTGCCAGCCTTTAAATCTTTATCAGTAAATGGTATAGGAGTACCGCAATCTGGACATGGAATTTGTGAAGAGGCTCCAGGTTTTCTCATTTTTGAAAACCTCTTTAATTCGTTTAATTTCTCGATACTTAAGTCTGTAGGTTCTTCCATTCCTAGCTTGTGGTCACAATTGGAACATGAAAAAGTTTCTCCTTTGAGATATAACTCATTATCCACTGCAATAGGAGTTTGGCATTTTGGGCACGGAATCATGTCAGACATATTCTAATTATTAAAGGTGAAGTTTCATTTTTTTTAAAGCTTTAAGATACTATTCATTTTATAACATAGCAATAGTAGGAGCGAATAGTCTTAAAGAATCAAGTTCTATTCTTCCTCAGCTGCTGCTAGAACATCTTGCATTTCTAATTTCTCATCCATGGCATTAGTAGCTGGAACAGAATCTTTGAGAGCAACAAAAGATTTTAAACGCTCCATATCATCTTCTTCTCCAGTGAAATAAGGAAACACGTCTGCAATAGGAGATTCTGATACTGCTGGAATGGTATATTCTCCCATAGTGTCACTCATCACGAGAACCGTGTTCTCATACGCTTCTTTTACATCATTAGCTTGAACGAGAAGATATAAGTTGGTCTTACGTTCTTTACCACTTTCTTCATCAAATGCGATTAAGGAAACACGGGATTTGAACCATCGATCTGTATTCTCAAAAGGATGAATCTCAGCAAAATTGGCTACTTTAATATTTGTGATTTTGATTTCTTCACTTTCTGGAAGATAGGCTGCCATTTCCTTAGTGATGCGACTTTCTGCCTCAGTATATGATATCGCATCTACCAGAAAAGGCTCAGTTTTCACCTTTTGAGTTGCTGTAGCCTCATCAAATTTTCTATATTTTACTTTACACTCGTACCAGGTTGCGCTCATCTTTTCTGTTTTTTAGGATGGCGAAAATAATAGCTTTTATAAGCTCAAATTTTTAAAAAAGGGAATAGATATTCACAATGGAGTAGTGCGTTTTGTAGTGTTATAATTGTGAGTTAGTTATAAAATTAAATTGGGTAAATAGAAGTGGAAAGATTGCTGCGATAATAGAATGTGTAAATTGCGCTCCTATCTCAATAAATAATAATCCATGAGTATTCTCTTCATCTGCTCTGCAAATAAAGATCGTTCTAAAACAGCCGAGGATTATTACAGTGCTCAATATCCAAAACTTCAATTTGAATCGGCTGGTACTAATCGAGTGACTTGTGAGAAGCTGGGAACCCATTATATGACTCAAGAGTTATTAGAAAATGCAACCCAAATCTTTGTCATGGAACCAAAGCATTTAGAAGCTATTAGAAAAGAATTCGGCAATGGGTTTTATAATAAGACTACCGTTTTAGACATTCCTGATATCTATAAATATGGTTCTAAGGAATTGATTGAAATATTGAAGGAGAAAGTAGATCTAGTTAATCTCACTTACTAAACTCTCCAACGCATAAAACAATCTATTCTTAGCATTATCCTGCGACCCAAAAATAGAACGGAACAATTCGCCTTTTTCATTAATTAATAACCATTGTGGTGTTCCTTCGGCTTGGAACTGGTCATAAACCTTGTGGTGTTTATCAATGTAAAAAGGAAACGGAATTTCTCCACTGGTAAAAATGGCTTTTATATTTTCCTTAGTTCCTTCACGATTGTCAAAATCGGCATGGATTCCTGCGACTAGAATATCTGGATATTTTAATTGGAATTCATAAGCCATAGGTATGGCACGACCAGTGCAGCCTAGACAATCGTTGTTATAAATGATAAGTAACTGAACTTTACCTTTATAAAGCTCCATTAAATCTACCGAGTTACCGTCCAGATCTTTAACCGCTATGGAATTTATAATTTCACTCATTTATTTAAAAGTATGACGTTGCTCCTGTGTTGCAGACGCGTTAAGCAATTGGTGAAAGGTCTTAATGCTATCAAAGTTCTCATTAATAGCATCGCTCACAGCAATTCCTTCAATTCCTGATTCCATAATAGCAGTAACATCACTCGTGGTAATCGCTCCATAACCTATCAGTGGTGTTTTAGTGTTCAATACATCGGCAATAGCCTTGTAGCCTTCTAATTCTAGAGCTTTAAGTTCGCTATGATCTGTTGATTTAAAAGGTTTTAGGATGATATAATCTACTTCACTTGCTATGAGTGATTCACAATCTTCAAGAGTATGTGCAGCAGCTCCGATAGTTTGCCAGGTGTATAATTTTTGACGCACGTGAGCTATACTTGAGTCTTTATTTTCTAGAAAAACACCATCTGCCTTAATTTGATGAGCTAGTTTATAATGCGACTTAATAATCAATCGCGTTTGAAAGTGAGATGTAATAGCAATCACTTCTTGAGCCAAAGTTAATCGCTCATTTTCTAAGATATGTTCTAGTTCCAGTTGCACTAATTCTGCTCCAGCACTACAGGCTTTTTGAACTTGCTCGATATGCTTTGCAGCAGTAGGAGCTTGAGAAATATAATGCAGTTTAGGGATCATGACAACTTTTTTGGTAATTTAAGAAATAGGATAGTTTATCAAATCAATTTGACTCATTTATTTATCTATATAGTAGGGAAGTAGCTGATTAAATTCTGCTTAGGAACATAACTCAACAATTCAGTACGAGATAATGACGATTGAGATATTATTGATTTTGAGCTTGTTATAATAATTGCATATTTGAATATCATTTAAAATCAACTACCATGACACCAACCCAAGTTTTTTCAATTGCAAATATGATGGTATTGCCCATGTGGCTTTTAATGATCATTCTACCTAAGTGGAAAGTCACACAATTCCTTATGGACTATAAAGTAATACCACTAGCGCTTTCACTTATTTATGCCATTTATGTAATTCAAGGATTAATAACTGGAGGAATGATGGATTTTGGTAGTCTGGAATCTGTAATGCAATTATTTACCACAGAGCAAGCAGTTCTTGCTGGTTGGGTTCATTATCTAGCCTTTGATCTTGTAGCAGGAATGTGGCTGATTCAAGAAAACAAGCAATTAGGTCTCCATCAATTAGTTATGGTTCCTGTACTGCTTGCTACGTTTATGTTTGGCCCTATAGGATTTCTATTATTTATGATCATCAAACTTTTAAAAAACCAGAAATCATGAATTATCTAAGTCAAGTATTCCGTACTGTAAGGAATCAAAGCCCTATACTTTATACGATTGTAATGATACACTTCATAGCAGCAATAGTTTGTGCCGTAGGACTTCTCATAGACGACAGAATGTTAATGGGCGTGAATGTGTGGCTCAAACCTTTGAAATTTGCAATTTCAGGAGCGATATACATTATGACGGTAGGTTTTTTTATGACCTTGTATCCGTTTTCTACGAGAAAGAAAAACATCCTTAATAATTTGGTATCATGGACATTATTTCTAGAAGGAGCTCTTATAATGTATCAAGCTTCTCGTGGTGTCGCATCTCATTACAATGAATCTTCACTATTTGACGGCTTACTGTTTGCTGCCATGGGAATCCTTATAGGAATCAACGTGTTAGTTATGATATTATTTATCATTGAAACCATGAGATTAAAATTAAACACGAGTAAAGCGATTCAATTTGCCATTCTATTGGGTTGGATCATCATTGTGGTAGGTAGTTGGGTAGGTGGACAAATGATTAGCCAAATGTCTCACAATGTAGGAATTGTAGATGGTGGCGCTGGATTGCCACTCGTGAACTGGAGTACTCTGGGCGGAGATTTGAGAATTGCTCACTTCTTTGGACTGCATGGAATCCAAGTAATTCCGCTATTTGCGTTTCTACTTCACAAAAAATGGAAGACTAGCTCAAGAAACCAAATTCTCTCAGTAACGGTTTTTGGACTAGGCTATGCTTCATGGATTGCATTTGTATATTATCAAGCGAGTCAAGGAATACCATTAATAGGATAAGAATTACTAAATTAAATTTCCCAATGAAAATTAGAAACTTAATTACATTTTAACAATTCCCTACTTTTAATCTTTTAACTTTCGACTATCTAATCAAGTGGTTTTATGCTGCTTTCGCGAAAGCGTAATCTAACAACACAACATGGAATATGTCATCATAGCATTAAAATTAATAGTAGGATTAAGTCTTTTAAATGTATGGCTCGTACAATTTAATAAGCCAAGTAAATGGCGTGGTGGAAATGCTCAAAATATGATTGAGGAATTTCATGCCTACGGATTATCTAAGCAAATGTGCTATGTGGTAGGATTCATTAAAGTGAGTTTATCCTTGTTATTGCTGGCATCACTGTACTTTTTAGTTTTAGAAGATTATGCAGCAGTAGGATTAGCATTAATGCTCGCCGGTTCTATATCCATGCACTTGAGAATAAAAGATCCATTATTCAAATCTTTTCCAGCAGCATTATTTCTTGTAATGTGTCTAATGATCTACCTATTCTAAGCTATCATTATAAAATAATACTTGTAAGCGATAAAAGCGTTTAAGAATCCAAACATTAACGCAGGAGCAGATAGTAAAAAACTATCCTTAATTTTTAATCGCAGTCCAAAGCCCATAAACATCAATATGGACAATCCTAGTGCTCCTATAAAGGCGAGCACTGGAAACATGTAGATTCCTATTAATAAACTGGCTCCACCTAGAACCTGTAAAATTCCAGTAAGTTTTAAAAATTGTGGTATCCCAAATCGCTCAAACTCTGCCGCCATCTTCTCAGACAGTAAACAGCTGAAACCGTAAAATAAAAAGCAGGCTCCTGAGAATAATGAAATGGCAGTAAATGAGGTCATGTAACTGTTTTTTTAAGAAGAGGTAAGTTACTCTTAACAGTTTAGCAGCACAAGTTATTAATATAACATTAGCGATTTCGTAAGGGAAAATAGGGTAGGACTACTTGATATTCTTAAGCTGTATAATACCTAGCGCATTCATAACTTTTATAATCAAGTAGGTGATGTCAATCTCATACCACTTAAACCCGAAGTTAGCTCTACTGGCATGTTTATGATGGTTGTTATGATAACCTTCACCCATCATTAAAAAATCAAAACGGAACAAGTTTTTACTTGTGTTCTTCATCTTAAAATTGACATAACCGTAAATGTGACCAAACCAATTGATAATCACTCCATGAATAGGTGCCATTAAAAAAGTAACCGGTAATAGTAACCATTGCCACCATGCGGTTACAAATAATACAAAGAACATCACATAAGCGGTAATCCAGAGCAATCTTGAAAAACGCGAGCTAGCAAAATTGTCAAAGCTTTTCCACTGAGGAACATCTTTAGTAAATCTCTGATCTACTGCGATACGTTCTTTATTGATATCTTGATAAATGGTTTTGGTCTTCCACATCATAGCAAACAGGTTAGGATCATGCGATGGAGAATGTGGATCTTGCTCCGTATCTGTATATGCATGGTGCATGCGGTGCATGATACCGTAGCCATATGCACTTAAATAACTAGAACCTTGAAAGATCCAAGTGAGTACAAACATGATACGTTCTGTAGTTTTGGACATCGTAAAAACTTGATGTGCCGCATAACGATGTAAAAAGAAGGATTGAAAAAACAGTCCACCGTACCAGAGAACCAAAACAAAAATTATAATTGCCATATCTTTTTTTACAAAGATAATTTTGACTTTTCTCTAAAACAATGAACCTGGATTAAGTAATGCGGCGTCTTATACGGCTAAGTGCTTGAGCAGTAACACCTATATAAGAACTGATATATTTTAACGGAATTACTTGAAGCAATTCGGGACGTTCTTTAAAAAGTTTTACGTAACGTTCTTCAGCGGTAAGATTGAGGAGATTTTGTTCTCGACTGGACTTTAATAAAAAAAGTCGTTCTGCAGTTAAGCGACCTATGAGATTACCGATTTGGGTCTTTTTGTAAACGGCTTGTAAATCTTCGTACGTAATACTTAAAACGGTTGTTTCAGTAAGAGCTTGTAGCTCATAAGCAGATGGTGATTGGGTCAAAAAAGAATCATAAGCACTGACAAACTGATCCTTAAAACTAAAACCAAAGGTGATTTCTTTTTCAGAATCTTCTTTAGGTATGAACAATCGCACCACGCCAGATTCTATGAATGAAATGTGGTTTTCAATCTGGTTGAGTTTTAAAAACACTTCTTTTTTTGCAAAAACCTGACGCTGTAACTTAGACGTAAAGAATTCCCAATCTGCATCAGAGATGTGAGCAATTTGCTCTAGATATGCTTTAATTTGATTCAAGTCTTTGTTTCTATTATTATAGACAGCTAAGATAAGAATTGATGAAGTTGAGTTTGTGAAATGATATCATAAAGTAATGGGTTATGAAAGTAACTCAACAGAAACCTGATGATGCAATTATAAAAACTCTACGGTTATAAATTGCAACGTCTGAGTTCCCGTGTTTTCTAAATCGTGAATGAATGCTCCTTTACTATCAAAATCATAATAAGATTCGTCGCCTTTTACGTAGTTAATTGCTACTATTCTGCCAGTTTCATAATGTGATGTGGCTGAGCCAGCTGTTAAACAAGTCCAGTTATAATTAGTCGTATGTTTATGAAATGGAAGACGCTTACCAGGTGCTAATTCTATAGACCATACCTTAATCATGTGATCTTCAAAAAGTAGTTGTTCTCCAACTTGGGTAGTTACTATTTCTTCTTTTAATTGAAGTAGTTTAGTTCTTGTCCAATTCTCAAAGTGTCCTGCAGGATTGATTTCTATACCTTTCATAATTATTCTTCTAAAAAAGGATAATCTGTATAACCACGTGCATCTCCACCACCAAATAGTGTATGATTATCACTGATCTCATTCATAGATGCATTCAACTTCACACGTTGCGGATAATCTGGATTTGTTAAGAATTTGCGACCAAATCCAATTAAATCTACCCAATTGTGCTGTAATAATTCTTCGGCTTGCTCGGGTGTTTTATTTCCTGTCGCGATAATAGTATTATTGAATGTACTGCGTAACTCTTTTCTAAACTCAACTGGAATATCTGGTGCGTCTGCCCAGTCTGCTTCACATAAATGAATGTATGTAACTCCTATTTTTTCAAGTTGGCGAGAAGCGATCATAATCGTTTCCAACATTTCTGGATCGCTCATATCTTTAAAGCTTATGAAAGGCGAGAGGCGCACACCTGTTCTATCTGCTCCGATTTCATTTACGACTGCTTCTGTAATCTCAGTTAGTAAACGGGTTCTTTTTTCTTTTGTCCCGCCATAATCGTCAGTTCTTAGATTGCTATTGCTTCTTAAAAACTGATCAATTAAATAGCCGTTTGCTCCGTGAATTTCTACACCATCAAATCCTGCTTCTATTGCATTTTTGGCACCTATTCTGAATTCTTCGATGACTTGATTGATATCATCTTGGTTCATTTCACGAGGTTCTTCCACAGGAATAAATGTTGCATCACCGTTAGGCGCTCCATCAAATATGTAAACATTAGTTTCCTTAGCCGTTACAGCCGATGGACCTATAGGTTGTAATCCATTTACTTGGGAAGAACTTACACGTCCTACGTGCCATAATTGGAGGAATATTTTGGATCCTTTTTTATGAACTTGGTCAGTAGTTAATTTCCAACCATCAATTTGTTCTTGGGTAAAAATTCCAGGGGTTTTTGCATATCCCATTCCTTGCATAGAAACTTGGGTTGCCTCAGTAATGATGATTCCTGCGCTTGCTCGCTGACCATAATAAGTTGCCATGAGCTGATTAGGAACATCTCCTGGTTGTGTTGCTCTAGAACGAGTCATAGGTGCCATAAGGAAACGATTCTCTAGCGCTATGCCGTTCATGTCATAAGATGTATATAATGTATTTTCCATGATGTTGTTTTATAGCCCTGATAGAGCGGTATGTTTGAAATCCTTTTTACTTTTTCTGTAAAAAGATTGAGTAGCGATGACAGGTTCCTGGCTCCTAATTATTAAACTCGGCCTCAGAATTATCGCGTGGTGTGTCTGGATCGTTGAGGACCATTTTTGCGATGTCATCTTTTCTCATAAAGACCACACCTTCATGTTCTTGAGCGTATTGTATAAACTGATCTACCGCATTTACCACAGCTGGTGCTCCACCTATGCGATCGTGCATACTGATCGACATCATGCGTCTTTGGGTAGCTCCTTCTTGATACAGCTGGTCAAATTCCATTTTTAACTGTGCGAGATGCTGGTCTGGACTCCAGTTTTTACCTTCTATATTCACGATATCGTTGTTGCGTAGGGTATAAGGCATGACCACAAAATCTTTACCGCGCACCGATGTTATAAATGGCTCATCACGACTTAAATCGTCTATATGATACAGAAAATCAAGGTCTTGCAATACTTTAAGTGTATTTACTCCACGACGTAACCAGTTGGCATTATAACCACGACCGCGCTGTCCTGTGATGGATTCCACGGTATCAATTCCTTTTTTAATAAAATCCAATTCGTCCTCATAACTCATATCCCATTGATCACTCCATGCGATTCCATGAGCAGCGATCTCGTGTCCACCGTTTGCGATGGCTTGTGCGACTTCTGGATATTTAATAGCAGCTTCACCTACCACATGTGAGGTGACGTGAATGTCATGTTTTTTCCATAAATCTAGCATTCTATAAACACCTTCCTTTGCTCCATAACGGAACCACGATTGAGCTGGCATATCTGGAATTCCGTTAGGGAGCGGATTTCCAGAGAACGGACTTTCGGCACCATCAGGCTGTCCACCAGTTTCAAATTGCATAGAAACAGAAATGACGAGCTGCGCATCATTGGGCCAATGAGATTGCGCAGCATGTTGTTTTGAATAGGCTGTTTCTACACCGTTATCTGTTTTACAAGCTGTATTTAGGGAAAGTAGCAAGCAGATAAAAGGAAGATGTTGTAAGAATTTCATAGTTGTGTTCTTATTTACAATGCAAAGTTATGGAGCAACTGAAGCTTAATCATTGTACAATATCATTGTATATTTGTATAAATCTATGCAATCATGTCTAAACGATTTTTTAGTACCAGATCGCTTAATATCTTTGAGTTAACGCTCGAGGAATGGTTGTTCCCTAAACACTCACACAATTTCTTTGAGTTGGTTTTTATAAAAAAGGGTAGTGGAAGCCATAAATTAAATGACAGCCTGTTTGATTATCAAACGGGCGATATCTTCTTGCTCACACCAAGAGACGAGCATGAGTTTGTGATTGCTGAGCCTACGACTTTTGGCTTTATTAAATTCACGGAGCAACTGTTTTTAGAAAAAGTGGAATTGCTGTCTGATTCTAAATGGAGAAAAAATTTAGATGCCGTAGTGCTGCATTCCAACGCTATTCCCGAAGCAATTATAAAAAACTCTGCAGATCAAGATCAAATCTTTAGATTGTTTGACATGATGTTTAATGAGTACGTAAATCCTATTGCATACAGTCGCTCGTTATTGTTAGAGTTGTTTGGCGCGTTGCTCATTATTGTATCACGCAATATTAAAAGTACCAGAAACGATAAAACCGTAACCGAAAAAGAACGCGTAGGAGATATGCTGAGCTATATAAGACAGAACGTGCTCAATAAAGAAAAGATCAAAGTAAGCGTGATTGCAGAAACGTTTTATATGTCACCCAACTATGCGAGTATATTCATTAAAAAACACGCTGGTGTTTCTATCCAGCAATACGTGATCCAGACTAAGATTAAAATGGCGTCTCGATTATTACAACAAACCAACTTAACCATTACACAAATCGCTCAAAAAACCGGCTTTACTGATTCCAGTCATTTTAATAGATTGTTTAAGAAATATATGGGTTGTAATCCTGGTGGGTTTAGGGTGAGGTAAGAGCAGTGTATTTATAAGTACACACTTAAAATTTTTCTAAATGCTTTAAAACAGCTTTTTTATAAGACCTACTAATGGGTAGTTCTTGTTTGTTAATGGTAATGTATTCGTTAGTAAAGGATTGAATGAAATGCAACGAAATAATATAAGAGCGATGAATTCTTAAAAATTGTTGTTTAGGTAGTTTTGCCTCGATGGCGGTTATCGTTTCTCTGGTGACTATTGTTCCACTTTGGGTATGTATTTTAAGGTAATCACTGTAACTTTCTATGTAAAGAATGGAGCTGTAATCAACCTTAATCATTTTACGATCAGATCTCACGAACATAAAATCTGTAATCTCTTGTACAACTGTGTTAGTAGCTGTAACATTTCCATAAACATCAAAATAGGTATCTAGTGCTTGTTTTAATCTATCAAAGGAAATAGGTTTCAATAAATAATCTACCGCTTTGAGTTCAAAACCTTCTACAGCATAATCTCTATATGCAGTTGTAAAAATCACTTTGATGTCATTGTTAATAGACTTTGCAAATGAAATACCTGATATTTCGGGCATATTGATATCTAAGAAAACGAGATCAATTTGCTGATTACTAATATAATTAAATGCCTCTAGAGCATTGCTACAACTCGCAACGACGTTAATGTTACTAATTTTAGATAAGTGTGTTGCAATGATTTCTCTTGCAATAGCCTCATCATCAACAATCAAACAAGAAATGATAGATGTATTATGCATTGCTAGTTATTTTAAGTTGTAGGACCACATTAAAAGTGTCACCTGTATCTTTTATGAGCAACTCATGTTTATGAGGATATAATAATTCCAGTCGTTTCTTTATGTTTACTAAACCTATACCACCTTTAGGAGAACGATGATCAGCATTTGAGTTCTTTATTTGAAAATCCACTGTTTCTAGAGTTGATTTAATATCAATATGGATTTGTAAAACACCATCATTAATACTACCATGCTTAAAACTGTTTTCTATAAATGGCAATAGAAGCATAGGAGCAATGGTGGTATGTTGAGATTCTATTGCTACATCCATGATTACATTTAAAGTATTATTATAGCGCATTTTTTCCAGTGCGATGTAATCTTTAATATGCGCTATCTCTTCAGTAATAGGAACCAGTGGTTTCTCGGTTTGGTACAATAGATAATCCAGCAGATTAGAAAGCTTTAAAATCATATCTGGAGTTTGCTCTGCTTTTTTTAAAGCTAGACCATACATGGTATTGAGCGTATTGAACAAAAAATGCGGATGAATTTGCATTTTGAGATACTTCAGTTCTTGTTCTTTTAACTTGAGTTGTGCTTCTAGGAATTTTGCTTCTAACTGAGCATTATTTTTAGAGTGTTTTAGATTTAATTGCAATAACTTAAAAGCACTGACCACAATAACCACTAGACAAATACTCGTAATTGTAAAAACACTGCTTTTACTCAACAGAGTCATTTTTTCAAATTTAAAATCGGTGAGAAAAGCCAATCCAAAAAAGATTGAAAAAACAGCTCCAAAAACTAAAAGGATGACCGTGTAAACACTATAAAGTCCAAATAGAAAGTAACGCTTTGTAATTAAATAGTCGGGTAGGAGCTTGTAAATAGAAACGTAGGTAGCGCTTATAGTCACTGGCATTAAAAAGAATGAGAAATACACCACATTCATATCTATAGTATTGCCAACTCCAAAAATAGAACTGAAGAATAATAAAATAAAACACCAAAACAGAATATGACGTAGTGTACGTTTAAAAGGTCTCGTTATTTGTGGTTGTAGCTTCACGTATAAATAGGTAATACTACAATTATAGCGCATTTTTAGTTCGCTATGTTTTTTTGTAGATGAATAACTGGATTAGCAATAGATTTAACCATACTGTAGAATCACATCTTAAAATGGTTGTTAGTCGCATTACTTATTTTTGAAGTAATGTTTCCTCTTAGGTTTGAATAATTATTAAACTTTAAAACTATTAACTATGAGATTATTAAATGAAGGCGGACCAGTAATGTACATTATTCTAGCGCTGTTATTACTGACATTATTTTTTATTGTAAAAGCTTTTTTAAGCAAAGTCAAAGACGAAACCTATTCCAAAAAGATGATAGGCCTTGCAGTAGATACCAGCTTATTATCATTAGTCATTGGCTGTTTTGGTTCACTTATGGCTATTATAAGTTTGTTTGACATGGTACAAGCACTGGGAGAAACCAGACCGGATCTTTTTGCAGGAAGTTTAAAAGTAGCTTTATTAACCATTACGTTTGGCTTGCTTTCATTTGCAATAGGAAGAGTAGGAATATTAATCTATAAATGGAGCTTTAAGACAGAAGTAGAATCATAGGGATAACTCTTAAGTATATTATTAAAAAGGCATGTTGTTTATATTGACATGGTGCCTTTTTTTGTGGGGTAAGATATAATCTGGAGTGGTTATTTACTCTGTGTATTTTTTGGTTTTATTATTTCGCTTTCGCAAAAAGTAATAGAAATGTGGTTATTATGCAAAATTGGTTTATTGCTATAAACAAGATATACTTTGTTTTTTTCTAAGTATTCATCAAGCATTACAGTGGTAGCATCTAATTCTTGAGCTTTTAAAAAGTAATTATTAGCTTGCTGATACTCTTCATTTTCAAAATGATAAATACCAAAATTCAGATAACAATAGGAGTTGAGATCGTCAAGCTTCATAGAAGCTTCAAGATCTTGTAATCCTTCTTCCTTTAAGCCTAGTTTAACTTTAGCAAAGCCACGATTATTTAAAGCATAAGCAAAACTATCATTCAAGGTAATGGCTTTTTCAAAATCTTGTAAGGCTAGCTCATATTCACCCATTAAATTATATGTGTAACCACGGTTGTTGAGAAGAATATCCATGTATTGATCAGTTTCTAAGGCTACGTTATATTGAGTAATAGCCTCTTCATAATCACCTTCATAAGACTTTAATAAAGCCGAATTTCCATAATCAAGGAAATCAAAAGACTTGATATGCTCTTCATTAAAAATTTTATTTAAAGCTATTGCTTTAGATCTTTTTTTTACTTGTAAATAGCTTGAAATCAATAGTTTATACATTATAATTTCCTGATAACCGTCAGCCCATAACTTTTCAAAAACTACAACTGCTTCATCAAAGTCATGATTATTAAAATGATTAACACCTTTTTCATAATCTGGAGCAAATTTCTTGAATTTTAAGAGTTGTTTTAGCTGCATACCATCATTAAATACCATGGAACCGTTATCAATTACCATGGCACGATCGCTTGGCATTATGTTTCTCATAAAGTCAATAAATGAGTAAATGCTAAAGAGAAAGAATAGCATTTTTACATTATCATGCACGTTTGTGAAAAATGAGACATAAGAACAAGAAAGCCCTAGGAATAGAGTGGCCACAGGACCCATAAGCACATAAATGAATTGCTGATTAAAAGACATTTGAGGTTCTTCAAGTCTACACAGTCCGCCACGTGGTTTGATAAGGTTTAAATTAAACACCAGTATTAATCTACCCAATGGTATTCTAAATGCATGTTCCGGTTCACCTAAAGAACCTATATATAAAGTAACTTTCTTTTTAGTATTTATAAGAGCGACTATTCCATGTCCTAATTCATGTACTATGGTAGAAATAGGTATGAACAAAAGAAAGGAGAGCACACCAAATAAAAAGAGGAATAACGCAATACCCATTGAATAGTTTAGAATTTTAGAATGTGAAGTTATTTAAATTGTTTGGATTCATTTACATTCTGAGTTATTTATAGAATTATTATTTATAAAATCTTGGTTGTTAATAAATATATTATGTCAAATAAACAAATCCTTTTCATCTGTTCAGTAAATAAAGACCGTTCTAAAACGGTAGAGGATTAATATATAGCCAAGATTTCAAACAAGCACATGAGATTTCTGTTATGGATCATAAACATTTAAAGTTTACTCAATCTGTGTTTGGAAAGAATTACTTCCATAAAATTAAAGTCCTGGATATTAAAGACATTTATACATATGGCTCAACGGAATTGATTAAGGTTTTGAATTCAAAGATTGATATAGAAAAGACCTATAAATTCTAATCGCTTAGAATCGCGCAGAATTATTATTTCTGTATAATGTATCAAATATTGAATTTATAGAAACGTTTATTTAGGTGACAATGGTCATTGAACCAGACTATTACCTATAATTAACATTAACCTATTTTGAACCATAATTTATATTATGTCAAATAGAATATTTGTAAATCAAGAACACGATCCTTCTATCTTGACCAATCTAACCAGTTGTAACTATCCTTCCTTACGCTCTATGATTTCTAGATCACCGGTATATCTTATGTTGGATCTGTGTGAGCTGCTTATGGAAACATTTGCATTTCCTTTGCTGAATATTTCTATACTCACATCATAGGATTCTGATTGATCGTTTACCACATAGTCGATTAGAATCGTTCCTTTTTCATAATCTGTTTGTAAACGGTAATTTTTTGGTGCGTCGTTGAATTGGATTCCGGTATCTTGATTACCGTAGCCGCTGGAGATTCTGCGCTCTCCGTAGTATGAAAGATCTGCGTTTACATTTGATTTGTTTATAGTGATAAAGTCATCACGGTCTGTTAAATCTATACGGCTCGCACTATCGCCATTTGGAATTAATACTTCGTTGAGAACGCCATTTAAAGAATTAGTACTTAATGGATAAGCAGCATTCATGATAATTTGATAATCTCCTTGTTCTATTTGTGTTTCGAGATTATTCAAGGTCTGGTCGCGTTCTAATCGCTCTGCGCTACTCAGCTGCGATTTACAGCTCCATAGTAACGTGATAAATAGAATTGCAATAACTGGTTTTAAAAATCTCATGTTCTATATGTTTATTAATTAAGGTTCAAAAACAATACCATCTTATCATTCATTGACATAAAATGGCGCACCAAAGTTCAGTGACTTCTTCACCGTTCCCGTAAATCGATTTCTCGTAAACGCATTAATGATATGCCTACCTTTTTGAAGTGTATCCACTTGAATATAAGTGAGATATCCTTCTTCTTGTGTTTTATAATGTTTATAACGTTCCCAGCGCAAATCTGTTAACGATTGGTGATCCAGCTCTACTTCTAGTAATAAATTGAGGGATTGTTGATCGAGTTCAGTTCTTTTTTCAAAGTACCTTTCGCGCAAGCTATCTACCGCCGGCGGATTGTAATCGCGATCATATTTTAAGCTATCATGCACATGCGATAAATACCAGTCATATTTACGATCATGCACTATAAATAATTTGAGGTAATTATCTGTCACGTACTGACTTTGAATGCCGCCATTGAAAAATACCTCATTCTCATTGAGCTGATCTTCATACACATGATAATCTATGACAAAATCATTGCGACGATCAAAAGTTACCCGATCATCAAAAATATTTAATGAAAATGTTCCCGCAGGATAAAATTCACCGATCTGATTAATAGAGATAAAAAGCGCCAGCAATAAATATGCACTACCGAAGGTCAACAAAACCCACGTTTTACCATTAGTACGCATCACCAGCAATTCCCTACGGTAGAGAAATAATCCTGTAGCATAGTAATAAATGGTGTACAGCCACTCGCCTATCCTGTAAAACGCTCCACGTTTATGTTTCTTGCGCAATATAAAATCAAACACGCCTAGTTGTAATAGCAGCGCTAGAATAGCTGCCGTATAATTGAAAATAGTACTATTAATCAAATCATAGAACCCAAAAACGTCTCCTAGAATAAACTGAACAAAGACTAACAACAGCAGCGAACTTACCACTATAAACGTAAAAATTATGGTAAGGCCAAAACTGAGATTTGCCCATCGATCCAGTGTTAACAGTCGCTCACTGGCCTTTACTTCTTCCTGATGTTTCTTTTTTTGATAAAAGTTAAGTTTTAAATTGTCATAATTCACATCATCTGGATACCAGTGATTAATTCCTGAGTAAGCAAGCCATACCGTTCTCAGGATTAAGTTAATAGCAAATCCTATGAGCATGACACGCGTTAATATATATGTGCCAAAAAACAAAGCCACTTGCACATAATCAAAATTTGAAATAGGATACTTGAGAAGGAATAAATGCTTGAAATAGTCGGTACTCGTGTATAATGAAAAGATAATTCCACCAGCGATAAAAAGCTCCAACTGCCAGCTAACGGGAACATAATTTTTATCTACAATTTTTACATGTTTACGCTGCATACTTCAATTTTATGAATCTTAAGTTTGGAGTCAGATCTTTATTTTTCCTTAGAGAAAATGGTCATTATCACGCTTTCGCGAAAGCGTTTCCAAAACATTTTCCACTAAAAATACATCATTAATAGGTTTGAATAAACACTATAAGCACCTATCCTGACAATTTAGAAGCAACTCCATCGATTAAAAAACTATAAATTATGTATTTTAGCGATAATACTTACGTTTTATAGATTGTTGATGAACGTTTTATAACTCAATGCTTCTCTTATCCTTAAAGGGTTTAAGGACAAGTATTTTTACAAATTGAATAATAAGGATTAATTATTTTTATGAAACAACTTTTACACAACAGCTTTGCAAAAAGGAAGATGCTATTTATTGCATTAATAGTGTTGCCTTTTTTACAACTACAAGCACAATGTCCTAGCGTTCCAGTTTCACCACAAACCATTTGTGACGCTTCCCAGCTTACTTTTAATGATTTAAATGCCTTCACCACTCCTGGAGCAAATCCTGTGCGATGGTTTTTAAATCCTACAGGTGGAACTCCTATCCCACCAGGACAACTAGTACTGGAAGGAACTTACTACGCTGGCGATACGTCAGGAAACTGTGGAACTCGTCCAGCACTACAAGTCGTTTTTAATGTAGGTCCTAGTGGTCAGAGTCTCGACGCGATTTTTTGTTCTAACGAGAATCCTACGGTTCAGAGCTACATAGATGAGGCGCTTACCGTAAATATTCCGGCTGGTGGAAATGTAGAAATCTATTCTGATTTTGCACTTACCATGATGCTGAATCCTACAAGTCCACTAACTGGTAACGCAAACTATTTTATCGTTTTTGAAGACTCGGCAGGTTGCCGTGGACAAATTGAGTCAGGAAGTACGGCAGTATTTGCTTCACCTACAACTCCTACTCCACCAGCTGTTCAACAATTTTGTTCAGACACTAATCCAACCATTGCAGATTTAACTACAGGAACGACAGATAATTTTAACTGGTACGATAGTGTGGATGGTGCAAATAATCCTATTCCGCCGGCGTTACAATTAACTGTTCCATTAGTAGATGGCGAGACTTATTATATCCAGGCAGATAACTTCTTTTGTGAAAGCGATGTGGTTGCCGTGCTCGTTGAAATTAGTGATCCAGTAAATCCTGGTGTAGGGACAACTATTGAATATTGTATTGATAACTTACCAGCAGCAAATTTTGATTTATTCCCATTACTTACGGGAATGCCAGATGCTACTGGAACCTGGACTGGTCCTACTACTATTACAGGTGGAAACACAGGAACGACTAACATAAGCGCACTTACCGCAGGAACTTATAATTACATCTATACAGTGATGGGAACTGATCCTTGTCCAGATGAAACGGCAACTGTGGTAATCGTTATTAATGAGGTATTGACTTCAGGAACTCCATCGGCCTTGAATCCATTGACTTTTTGTGAATCGCAAGCTCCTACTGCAGCAGACTTATTTTCTTTGCTAGATAATGAAGATGCTGGTGGGATATGGACTCAAGGAACATCAAGTGCTGATCCTGTGGTGACTTCACCATTTGATTTCACTGGTTTTACACCAGGAACTTATGACTTTACTTATAGCCAAAACGTTAACCCTAATCCGTGTCCAGAAGAATCTACAACCGTTCAAGTAGTGATTCTTGCAGATCCTAATGCTGGAACCGCGGTAGTGACAGAGTTTTGTGTAAATGATTTAGCGGCAAACTCGCCTTACGACTTGTTTAATTCGCTGGATGGTTCTCAAGATAACAATCTAGGAACCTGGACAGATGCTGCAAACGCACCAGTTGTCAATCCTATCGATATCACTGGTTTTACTGTTGCAGGAAGTCCTTATAGTTTTACGTACACGATAGATAACGGTTCTTGTATGGATATGGAAACCATTGTTATCACGGTTTTACCAGCACCAGAATCTGGTAATTATATAGGAACACCATTTGAAGTGTGTGAAGATCAAGCAGCGGCAAACTCGCCTTATGATTTATTCAACTTACTCGATGGTACTCAAGACACTAACGGAACTTGGTTTGCCGGAACTGATACTACAGGAACAGCCGTTACTAACCCAATCGATTTAACAACACTTGGAAACGGAACATTTGACTTTACATATTCTGTTCCAGCGATAGGAACTTGTACAGACGTAGATGTTACGGTTCAGGTTATTATCAATCCGTTGCCTAATACAGGAACTCCTACTCCATTATTAATATGTGTAAATGATCTCGTTGCAAACTCACCAGTTGATTTATTCAATCAGTTAACAGGACAAGACGCTGGCGGAACATGGAGCGATGATGATATGACTGGCGCATTAACTGGAAGTAATGTGGATATCACAGGATTTGCAGTTGGTTCTTATAACTTCTCTTATTCTATCACTGACGCAAATGGATGTATGAACAGCTCAACGGTTGTGATTACCATTGAGCCAGCACCAGAATCTGGTAATTATGTAGGAACACCATTTGAAGTATGTGAAGATCAAGCAGCGGCAAACTCGCCTTATGATTTATTCAACTTACTTGATGGAACTCAAGACACTAACGGAACTTGGTTTGCAGGAACTGATACTACAGGAACTGCCGTTACTAACCCGATCGATTTAACAACACTTGGAAACGGAACATTTGACTTTACATATTCTGTTCCAGCGATAGGAACTTGTACAGACGTAGATGTTACGGTTCAGGTTATTATCAATCCGTTGCCTAATACAGGAACTCCTACTCCATTATTAATATGTGTAAATGATCTCGTTGCAAACTCACCAGTTGATTTATTCAATCAGTTAACAGGACAAGACGCTGGCGGAACATGGAGCGATGATGATATGACTGGCGCATTAACTGGAAGTAATGTGGATATCACAGGATTTGCAGTTGGTTCTTATAACTTCTCTTATTCTATCACTGACGCAAATGGATGTATGAACAGCTCAACGGTTGTGATTACCATCGAGCCAGCACCAGAATCTGGTAATTATATAGGAACGCCATTTGAAGTATGTGAAGATCAAGCAGCGGCAAACTCGACTTATGATTTATTCAACTTGCTTGATGGAACTCAAGACACCAACGGAACTTGGTTTGCAGGAACTGATACTACAGGAACTGCCGTTACTAACCCGATCGATTTAACAACACTTGGAACTGGGACATTTGACTTTACATATTCAGTTCCAGCGATAGGAACTTGTACAGATGTTGATGTTACGGTTCAGGTAATCATTTCTGAAATAGGCAATCCAGGAACTGTTACTCCTTATATAGTATGTGAAACTGATTTGGCTGCAAACTCACCTTTGGACTTATTCGGTCAGTTGACTGGAGAAGATGCTGGTGGAACATGGACTGATAATGATGCAACTGGAGCACTTACTGGAAGTGATGTAGATTTAACTCTATTAACTCCAGGAACCTATAACTTCAGTTATACAGTAACTAATGGTAGTTGTGTTTCTGCATCTGTTGTACCAGTTACGATTGAAACAGCTCCAGAAGCTGGAACAGGAACTGACGTTGCTATTTGTATTTCTGATATAACAGCTGGACAATTATTAGATTTATTTACACAATTAACTGGAAACGATACTGGCGGTACTTGGAATGACGATGACGCTACAGGAGCTTTAACCGGTTCAAATGTAGATTTGAATACACTTGTTGTTGGAACATATAACTTTACTTATACGGTTGCAGCAACAGCAAATTGTGGAAGTGATATGGAAACAGTTGCAGTGACCATTAATGACATCAGTGCTCCTACCGCTCCAGCAACACAAGAATTTTGTGATAATGCTACAGTTGCAGATTTAGTAGGAACAGGAAATAACATTCAGTGGTACGATGATATGGGACTTACTATATTATTAGCACCTGGAGATGCTTTAGTAGATGGAGAAGATTATTTTGCCACACAAACAGATGCTATCACAAATTGTGAATCCTCATTATCTGCTGCGGTTAGTGTCACTATTTTCTTAACTCCTAATACTGGTGTTGCAGTACCACTTACTGTTTGTAGCGATTTAACTATGGTGGACTTATTTACCGCTTTAGATGGTACTCAAGACGCTGGAGGAACTTGGTTAGATACTGATGGAACTGGAGCGTTAACAGGAAGCACGTTTGACGCGACAGCTGTTGCAGACGGAACTTATAATTTTGAATATACCATCACAGCTAGTGCACCGTGTGTAGATGCCTCAACTATTGTAACAGTGATTGTGCAATCTCCAGTATCTGCTGGAACAGATGCTGCTATTAATCTATGTAGTGATAATGGAACTATTGACTTATTTACTTTATTAGGAACAGCAGATGCTGGCGGAACATGGTCACCTACTTTGAATAGTACTACCGGTGTTTTTGATCCATTAGTTGATATGGCTGGCAGTTATTCTTATACAGTAATGAATGATTGTAATACATCAACAGCAACAGTTGATGTAACGATTGCTCTTGCTCCTAACGCAGGAACAGACAGTAGTTTAACAATCTGTGTAATTGATACACCTGTTGATTTATTAACACAATTAGGAGGAACTCCAGATGTAAACGGAACTTGGTCGCCATTATTAAGCAGTGGTGGCAACGTTTTCAATCCTGAACTTGATGGGACTGGAATTTACACTTATACAGTAACAGCTATTTCACCTTGTATGACTGATGCTGTTGCGACTATCAACATTCAAGTAGATGATAGCTTACCACCAACTGTACTAAATGCAAATCTTGATTTTTGTGCCACTGATGATGCTATGGTAATGGACTTAGATGCTGCCGTAACAGGAACCATGATCAATTGGTATGACACTATCGATGGAACAACACCACTTGCAGATTCTGATTTACTAGTAGATGGAACCACTTATTTTGCTTCTCAAACAAATGCAACAGGTTGTGAATCTAGTGTAAGAGTTCAAGTGACTGTAGCAGTAGGCGATGCTCCTACTCCTACGATCACCATGGACGGAAACATATTCTGTATTAATGATAATCCTACCTTATTAGAACTCACACAAAACATCAATGAATATGATGAATTGAGTGCAAATGTTGTTTGGTATGATGCATTAGATGGAACTACTCCACTAAGTTCTTCTACAGTTTTAGTAGATGGAGCAACCTACTATGCAGTACTTATTGATCCAGTTACAGGTTGTGAAAGCAACATAAGACTTGCTATAATCGCAGACTTAACAGGATGTGACATCATAGAAATACCAGACGGATTCTCTCCTAACAATGATGGTACAAATGATACGTTTGATGCAGATAATCTTGGGTTTTTATATCCAGATTTTAAAATGGAAATATATAACCGTTATGGGAACTTGGTTTATGAAGGAACAAATAGTACTCCTCGATTCAACGGTATCTCAAATCAAAAGGCGTTGTTGAATGATGTTGAATTACCAGTAGGAGTTTATTTCTACATTTTAAATTTCAATGATGGAATTAATAAACCACAACAAGGAAGACTTTATTTAAGTAGATAGTCGCAAGAAAGATGATAAACATGAAGAACATTTATACCACATATATATTTCTAGCCGTAGCACTTTTTGCTGGTTGGAACAGTACTGCGCAGCAAGATCCGCAGTTCACGCAATACATGTATAACCAGAATATTATTAATCCTGCTTATGCCACTGGTAATACGGCCGAGATTAATCTAGGTGGATTATACCGTACGCAATGGGTAGGACTTGAAGGCGCTCCTAAAACAGCTTCTCTATTTGTCCACTATCCAGTGAGTGAACGTGTTGAGCTAGGACTCTCATTTACTAACGATGATATAGGAAACGTAGTTACTGAAAATAACATCTATGCAGATTTTGCATACATCTTACCAGTTTCTGAAAAAGCAAAATTATCCTTAGGAATTAAAGCTGGTCTTACTTTATTTGATGCCAACTTTGATGGTTTTAATTTACAATCTGGAGGCGTAGGAACTGATGTTGCATTTAATGAAAATGTAACCCAAAGCTTTCCAAATGTAGGTTTAGGAGCTTTTTACTTTACAGATAAGTATTATGTAGGACTATCTGCTCCTAACCTTCTAACTACCACACATCTTGAAAATGAAAACGGAATTCAGTCTACAGGAGTTCAGGAAATTCATTTCTTTTTAACCAGTGGATATGTATTTGATATTAACAAAAATGTCAAGTTCAAACCAGCATTTATGGTTAAAGGAGTTCAAGGCGCACCACTTTCACTTGACCTTACAGCAAATGTATTGTTCAATGAAAAACTTGAAGCTGGACTTGCTTACCGATTTGGTGATGCTGTTAGTGGATTAGTAAACTTTAGAGTAGCACCTAACCTGCGAGTAGGATATGCTTATGACTATACCGTTAATAATTTAGGGAACTTCAATACAGGTTCTCACGAGATCATGCTATTGTTTAATGTAAAATCAAAATTTTGGAAGAGTGGTTACGATCGTTCTCCTAGATTCTTTTAAAATATACTATACTGACTATTATGAGATTAATCATAACTTCTATACTTACTATGTTGTTTGTTGCAACATCAGTAAACGCTCAAAATTTAAGCTTAAAAAAGACCAATAGACTTTTTAAAGATCAAGCTTATAAAGAAGCCATTGAAAATTACGAAAACTTAAAACAAACGGAGCAAGTCCTTAAAAATCTAGGAGATAGTTACTACTTCACCGGTGATATGGCCAAAGCTGCGTTTACCTATTCCAAAATTGAAGATAACTACGGTGCAATTGAGGACTACGATAGAATCTATAGATATGCTCAATCTTTACTTGCATTAGAAGATTACGATAAGGCTGACCGTTACTTGCTTTATTATCATGGTAAAGACTGGAATACTAAGGAATACATAAAAGAATTAAAGAAAATCACTCCTCATAATTTTAATGTTGCCACGGTTAATAATCAAGGAACTAATAGTGATTTTGGGATGACGTTTTTAAATGCAAACCAAGTGGTCTTTGCCTCTTCCCGTAATTTAGACCGACCTGTTTATGCTTGGAATGGACTACCATACTTGGATTTATATAAAGCAACTATCGATGAGTATGGAACGCTGGGAAACATCGAGCCATTCAGTGAGGTAAATACAAATTTACATGAGAGTAATGCTGTGTTCACTAATAACGGTACAGTAATGTACTTTAATAGAAACAATGAGAACCGTGTTAAAATAGATGATTCTCGTGTTTCAAATATGAAGATATATAAAGCTGAACTTATAGAAAGTAAATGGACAAACGTTGAAGCTCTATCGTTCAATAACGATATGTACAGTGTGCAGCATCCTGCCATCAGTAAAGATGGTAAAACGCTTTACTTCTCTAGTGATATGCCAGGCGGTTTTGGTGGATTTGATTTGTATAAAGTTGCTATTAATGAAGATGGCACTTATGGAACACCTCAAAATTTAGGTAAAGAGATCAACACACCACACTTAGATCAGTTTCCATACATGAGTGATATTAATACTTTGTACTATGCAACAAACGGTAAACAAGGTGTAGGTGGACTTGACATTCATAGAAGTGATTTAGTGAATGGAGAATTCACAACTCCTATTAATCTAGGAACAACTATAAACAGTTCCCGAGATGACTTTGCATATATCGTTAATGAAAAAACTGATAAAGTATTTTTCTCGTCTAACCGTTCTGGAATCGATAAATTATATCAATCTGTAAGAGAAGATAATATCCTTACTAAATATGCTGTGAGTGGTGTCGTTCAAGACAGTATTTCTGGTAAATTGCTTCCTGGTTCGTTAGTATCACTACTAGATGAACGTGAAATCTTAATAGATGATATGATCGTAGGAAAAGATGCGAGTTATTTCTTTAAACTCGATCCTAATAAAAAATACACGATAAGAGGAACTCGTAAGTTGTACATCCCACAAAATGTCCAATTCTCAACAGATAAAAATGGAAGTATCTCTCATGACATCATGCTTACCATGCTTTCTTATCAAGATGCAGAGGAAACTATAAAACCAGATCGTAAAGGAGATGTTCAAGTAGAACTGGATCAAATATTCTTTGACTTTGATAAAGCAGTTATAAAGCCTGAGGCAGCAAAGACTCTAGATAAACTTGTAACAATAATGAAAAAATATCCGGCGATGTACATCGAGGTTTCTTCACATACAGACGCGCGTGGAACTAGTGAATACAACCTAGAACTATCAAATAAGCGAGCTGCATCTACTATGGAATACTTAGTAAGTAGAGGTGTTGAGCGCCGTCGTTTGAGAAGTATAGGTTATGGTGAGATGCAACCACTTAACAATTGTGTGAGTGAAGGAATGTGTAGCGAGGATGAATACCGCATTAATAGAAGATGTGAATTTAAGATTGTGAAGTAAATCACCCATTATTTAAACATAATCCCAAATGCTATTCATGAGTGTTTGGGTTTTTTTTATGCTGTAAAATTAGTGTACACGCTTTCGCGAAAGCGTAAATTCAATAAAATCAAGGTCTCATTATTTTAAAACACATTATAAATCTACTGCTCTATTTATGGCAAATCAATGAGTTCTAATAGGATATTAACGAGAATGCGATGGAATTCTTAATCTTAAGCTAATGCGGCGTTAAAGCTTTTCTAAATAGGAACTAAGAACTTTAAATAAGTTGTAATTTAAATCAAAAATTAATCATGCAAATAGACTTTAATTATCAGCAAGTCTCTGGAAGTACAGAGCTAGAAAACTTTACTAAGGAAAAATTACAAACCATCTTTGATCGTTACTCATGGGTTTCAAGAGCAGATGTTTTTTATAAAACAGAAAACACCTCTACTCCAGAAACGGGAATGATTGTAGGTATACGATTGAGTGCTCCAGGACCTAGATTGTTTGCCGAGGAATCACTTGGAACTTTCCATGAATCTGTCGCTAAGGTTGTTAGCCAACTTAAATCACAATGTGAGAAACGTAAATCTGAAATGATAGACCATGCCTAACCAAATGACCGCACTTAATAACGATAAACATGTCCTCATTCTCTTTTATAATTCTGAGATTAAGAATCATAAAGAGATTCTAGCTTATACAGTTAGTGCCGAAAAGGACTGTCACACGATTGACATTTCTAAAACCAAGGTAACTGGAACCGTATGGGCTGATCTGGCAGATTTAATGAACATTACAGTTCCTAATCTTATAGACACATCACATTCCACGTTTGAAAATAGATATGGAAAAGGTACTAGCCTGGACGCAGATGATACAATTAAGATCTTACAAAAAGATCCTGAAATGTTGCTATTTCCTATTCTTGTAAAAGGAAATAATGTAAAAGTGATTAAAACGTACAATGAGGTATTGCGTTTTCATGAATCTGACACAGCTGGAATTGAAAAAACTCCGCTAGGTAAGAAAAACGAATATTAAACTTTTTTTTTAAATTAATTAAAGGCTTTGATTTTTATGAATCAAAGCCTTTTGTTTGTAATACTTTATTTGAATCGGTTATGATTATATGGATTTCCTTTGTTGCTCTTGTTATGGTGTTTCTAGCTCTAGATTTACTAGTTTTTAATAGAAATGCTCATGTGATATCAACTAAAGAGGCTACTAAGTTTACAGCATTATGGGTTTCTATAGCACTTGCTTTTACGGGCGCTATTTACTTTATCTATTCAGGTGAGCTAGTTGCAAATCCTGAGAACCTATCTTCTGGTAAGGCATCTCTAAAGTATCTTACGGGTTATCTCATTGAATTATCTTTAAGTATCGATAATATCTTTGTGATTGCGATTATTTTTAAATCGTTTGCAATACAGCAAAAATATCAGCATCGTGTGCTGTTTTGGGGAATTGTAGGTGCACTAGTTTTTAGAGCCATAATGATATTCTTTGGAGTTGCTTTGATTCATCAGGTATCCTGGATGACCTATGTTTTTGGAGCTTTTTTACTTTACACAGCGTTTAAAATGCTCACCAGTAATGATGAAGAATTTGACCCTAAAAACTCCTCTATTTATAAATTGGCTAGAAAATGGTTTCCTGTCACAGATCGCATAGAAGGCCAGCAATTATTTATAAAAAAAATGGGGAAACGTATCGCTACTCCATTGTTTCTTGCTTTAGTGGTCATTGAATTAACAGATGTTCTTTTTGCTCTAGATTCTATACCAGCCATTCTCGCCATTACTTCAGATCCTTTTTTAGTTTTCTCAAGTAATATCATGGCGATAATAGGCTTACGTAGTATGTACTTCTTTCTGTCCAACCTATTAGATAAATTTCAATATATCCATTTCAGTTTAATTGCTATTCTCACTTTTGTAGGTATAAAAATGCTATTAGTTCATCATTATGTCTTTCCTGAATGGGTTTCACTTGGATTCATTTTTATTGCTTTAATGGTAGGAGCTCTTCTATCTAAATATTTTCCAAGCAAGGAATCAAACACTACTGAGGCTCTAAATACCGAAAAGAAACTTTAACATTTTATTGAAAACTAAGTACTTAAAGTTTTACGTATCTATCTTAAATACTCTTAAGATGATCACATTCAATTACAAACACACGCAACAGAAGCAACGTTTAGAATCGATTTTTAATAATGAGTTATCGGCGTTTTTAAATGATTCTATAACATTAATATTAGTTGAGTTTAAGTTAACGATAGATGAAAAATTAAGAACCAAAGAAGAAATAGTAGCTACCATCCTAATGGATCAACGCAAGGTTTTATTCAGAGCACAAAAAGGAAGATTTAAGCACTCTGCTATATCAGTTATAGAAGAAGTTAAGAGATTTTTAATTCAGAATAGCGCTGCTCAATCAGCATAAAAAAAAGGCTTTAGTTCAACTAAAGCCTTTTTTTATTATAAAACTATTTATCAATTAAAGTTCTTCTCTATGAATATAGCTTCCATTAAATAGAAATTCGTTTTGTTTTTTACGTTCACGCTTTTTAGTTTCTTCGCTTTGTAAATCATCTGGTAATTGCTCCAAGTCATTACTGTAATAGCCTACTGCAATTGCTGTTGCGACATGAAATTGTTCAGGAAATTCAAATTCCTTTTTTGAAGCTTCAAAATCTACTCCAGCCATTTGGTGCACTGCTATTCCCATAGAATGAGCCTGTAAAGCCATATTTGCACTAAACTGACCTAGATCATGTAATGCATGATAATTATCCTTACCGTCTGGCGTTTTAGTATCAATAACTCCTAACATCAAAACCGGAGCGTTTTTTGCCCATGATTGATTAAATTCTGCAAGATGCTTCATGATACGATCATAAGTTTCACTTCCTTTAATTCCCCAAACAAAATTCCAAGGTTGAAAATTATTACTACTCGCTGCCCATCTTCCCGCTTCAAATAAAGACTGTAAGTCCGTTTGTGATACTGGCATGTCTGTAAAAGCTCTGGGACTCCACCTATTTTTAATGACATCTATTATAGGATGATCGTTTGGAGTTTCTTTTAAAAGTTGATTAGTTGAATTACTCATTTTTTTATTTTCAATTTAGATAAGAAAAGTAGTTTGAATCGAGTAATTCAGATAGTATTATTACAATTTTAATAAGCTTTTAAGGTTATGAATACATTAATAACAAAGTATTAAGATTCTAGTTTACTAACCACGATTTCTACCGATTGTGAGACCGTTTGCATCGCTTCCATATCTTTTTCATCGAGTGTAATGTCAAAAGCGTCCTCTACATCTAGCGCTATATCCACTAAATGTGCGCTGTTGATGCCTAAATCTTGCATGAGATGACTATCAGGTTTTATACGTGCGGCATCCACATCTTGAGGTAAGTACACCTTAACGATATCATGTAATTTCTGTTGTATTTCTTCTTTTTTCATAGACGTTTTTCAAATAATTAAAGCAATACTGCAACATAGTGATAAACAAAGTAAGTCCCATAAATAGTAAAAGCTTACCGCCTAAACCTAAAACCACATCAATCCACGGAAAATCCATCAAAACTTCAGGTGGCATAAAATCCCTATGGAACATGACCGTGAACAAAACAAATTTTTCTATTCCCAGAGTAAAAACTAAAACGGGAACTAATCTGTAGATGAAATATGTTCTAAAATGCTTCCATCGATACATTTGAGTCACTGCAAAACAGAATATAGGAGATGCAAAAAACAGGATCTTATAAGCTCCTGAAAGTTCATTAGTGAACCAATTATTATTAATTTTAATAGATAATATCAGTTGAATTACATGAACGATAAAATATAAAAACCCTATATAAACAATTGTATTGCAGGCCTTTAAATCAATACTTCTAGGGACTTCCTTTTTCTTGAAAAGAGGTAAGAAACTGAAATACATCCAACTCCAAACTAAAAAACCCACAATTATATCAAATTCAATGACGCGCCTCGCAACATTGAGCCATTCATAAATATCTAAGTAGTAATCCATTAGTCATAGCGTTTTAAAACCACCGCAGCATTCACATCGCCAAAACCAAAACTAGCTTTTATAAGAACATCTATGTTTGTAGAAACAGTTGCTGTTGGTATTTTATCTAGATCATACAGCTCTTTAATTTCTGGATGTAGATCTGTAATGTTTTGATTTGCAAACACTTCTTGGTATTTTAACTGTAGCAAACTGCCCACTAATTCTATGCTTCCAGCTGCAGCGAGGCAATGTCCAATAGAAGATTTAAAACTGTTTAAATAAGGTTTAGATTCTTTTAATTCCAGTGCCTTTACCCAATTTGCAACTTCATAAGCATCTTTTCCTGTAGCAGTAACGTGACCATTTATAGCTTGGACATCATTTTCTTCAATTTTTGCGTCACTTAAAGCTTGTTTGATACAACGTTGAACCGCTGTACCATTAGGTGCTGTCATGCTTCCATCGGCACGATGTCCTCCAGAATTTAATGCGCCACCTATAACTTCTCCATAAATAGTTGCACCGCGTTCTAGTGCACTTTCTAGCTCTTCTAGAACTATAGCTCCTGCTCCACTTCCTGGAATAAATCCTGCCGCGTCGTTAGAAAACGGACGGCTGGCATTTTCTGGTTGATCGTTATAGCTAGTTGGTAGAATACGCATTGCGTCAAATCCGCCCCAAATGTAAGGTCCAGAATCACTGGTGGATCCTACAAGCATTTGCTTTGCTTTTCCATAAGCGATACGCTCATAACCCATAATAAAAGCCTCAGTTCCTGTACAGCAAGCACTTGAGTTACTGGTTACTAAATTCCCGGCTCCTAATTCTCCGCTAAGCCACGCACTTATACCACTAGTCATGGTTTGAATTACGCTGGTGCTTCCTAATCTGCGCACGCGTCCATCATCTATTAAATGGATTGCTTCTCTAAATTTCTCGCCACCACTCTGACCAGTTCCCATAATGATTCCAAAATCGGCAAGCGCATTTTCTTTACCTGCTATTTCTAATCCTGCATCACGGAAAGCATCTTTTCCTGCTATCACTCCATACACTAAACCTGTGGCTTTCAAACCTCGCAATTGTAAAGGTGTAAAGTAGTCAGCTACTTGTTCCTCAGTAAGTTGTGGTGTTCCAGATACATGACAACCGAATTGTAAGTCAGCAAGCTGCTGGTCGTATCTCAAACCGCTTTTTCCAGTTTTTAAAGCATTATAAAAGTCGGCAAGGTTAGTTGCATTAGGTGCCACAACGCCCATTCCTGTCACGACTACTCTTTTTAAGGAAGATTTGTTCATAGCTATGTAATTTTGTTGTCGCTTACAATCATTCCGCTCACCCAACCTTCTGCAATTTTTTGCTCGTTTTCATCAACCATTTGAACTAGACATTTTAATTTCCCAAAACGGAAATATTCCTTCCTAGCACTAACGATCACCGCTGTTTTGGGCCTCACAGTATTATTGAAGACAATGTGGTTCTCTGTAAACACAAAGTTTAAAGCACTTTTATCTGCTCTCATCAAATAAGATCCTAAACAAGCCAAGCCTATTTGTGCCATACATTCTATAAGTATCACTCCAGGCGTGATAGGATTGTTTAAAAAATGATGTTTATAGAAGTACTCGCTTTCGCGAAAGCGATATACACCAATAACGTGCTCCTCATCCATTTCTAAAATTTGATCTACAAATTTGAAGCCATCTCCATAAGGTAGATTTGCTACTATTTTATCAAATTCATCTAACAACATACACTTAAGTTATACTTTATATTAACGCCTTTAAATACTTTAAAGACAATTTATTGCAACGATTCTCCACCGTCAACTTTAATAACATTTCCTGTAATCCATTGTGATTCCTTGCGCGCCAGTAAATAAACAGAATTTGCAATATCTTCTGGTATGGTTAATCGCTTGTTTGGGTTACGTTTAAGAGTTTCTTTTTTCAGTTCTTCATACATGGGAATGCGTTGTAAACTGCTCGTATCAGTTACACCAGCTTGAATACAGTTTGCCGTGATTTGCGCACTAGCAAATTCTATAGCTATATTTCTGTTGATTGCTTCAAGTGTTGCTTTGGCGGCACTTACTGCGGCATAGCCTTTCATAGGTCTGGTGTTACCTTCACTAGTGAAACTAATAATTCTTGCCGGTTGCGCAAACATGTCTTCTTGAAACAACTGAGAAACCCAACTGTATAGGCTTATTCCCATAGAGTGAATCGTTTGTTGAAAATCACTAGTTGATAAAATTTCATCGCCAGTCATGGGCTTTAAATTACCCTTAGAAATACTATGCAACAAGAGATAAATAGAATTTTCATTAATAAAACTCTTAATTTGAGGCATTACTTTTTCAAATTGGTCTTCTCGTGTAGCGTCGGCATTAATGGTGAGTAATTCTACATTATGTTTTCTGATAGCATCAAATCGTGTTTGAATCTCATTCATTTGCATTCTGGACGCTCGATAGAGAATTATTAAGTTCATACCATGCTCAGCTAATTTTAAAGCACTAGCATAGCCTAGACCACTGCTACCGCCTAAAATAATACCATAATGCCCTTCAAATTCTCTTACCATTCTAATAATATACGTTGTGCTGTAAATCCAGGTCCGAAGCTCAGCATTAATCCGCGTTCTCCTGGTCGCACATTTTGATTCATAAAACGTTCCAATACAAATAACACCGTAGCACTACTCATATTTCCATAAAGTCGTAAAACTTCTTTAGTATCATCTATATTTTTGCCTAGTCCTGCAAACAGATTTTCAACAGTTTGCACAATTTTTTTTCCTCCAGGATGAAATATCAAGTGATCTATGTCTTCAATAGAAAGTCCTTGTTTCTCTAAAAACGGATGGATAATCGCAGGAAAATGGGTTGCAATAGTTTCTGGAACAGCTTTATCGAGTACCATTTGAAGTCCGCTATTTACGAGGTCAAATCCCATCATATGAGTAGCATCTGGAAAATGGTACATCTCGTGTGCTTTCATTTCTGGTCCATCATCATCTTCATGAGAAGAAAGTAATACACAAGCACATCCATCCCCAAAAATAGCTGCACTCACCATATTTGCCATGGAATAATCTTCGAGCTGAAAAGTAGCTGTTGGAGCTTCTATCGCTATAACTGCAGCTTTTTTACCAGGATTTGCGGTTAGGAATTGTTGCGCATAGATTAAACCAGATACTCCTGCGACACAACCCATTTCAGTCACAGGCAGTCTATAAATATCCTGTCGCATTCCCATACTATTGATTAAATAAGCATCTATAGACGGAATCATAATTCCGGTACAACTTACAGTGATGATATAATCTAGATCTGTAGCTTGCCAGTTTGCTTTTTCAAGTGCTTTGCCTACCGCTTTCTCTGCCAGCGGAACGACTTCTCGTTTATAAATTGCATTGCGATCTTGAAAAGAGGTTTTAGTAAATACTTCAATCGGATCCATGATGGAATAACGCTTATCTACAGCGGCACCTTCAAAAATCTTGATGGTTTTGCGACGTAAACGCTCATCTTGATCAGCGAGCCATGTTTCTACAAACGGCAAGATCTCTTTCGTTTCTTTATAATACTTAGGCAATTGCGTGGCAACTGCTTTAATTTTTACACTCATAAACAGGAATTAACCATATAAAACGGAACGACCACTTCCATTGAACCTGGTCATTTTTAAAAGGGACTAATTGAGCATACTTCTTAAAGTCTGCACGTTTAAAACCACTTGCGATAGAGATTAAACCATCGTGTTTTGAAATTTCATTCTTTATAAAAATAAGACATACCAGTTGAAAAAGGTGGTAAGCCATCTTACTTCTATGTAAATCATTGATAATTATAGAGTGAGTCGTAATTTCTTTAAATTTCTTTAGAAAGCTAACAATCTCATTATCATTAAAGTGATGCATGGTCAGTGTGCTCGTTAATATATCACAGGAAATATCGGCTGGATCGATTTTAAGAATATCGCTTTCGCGAAAGCGTATTCTATCCAAGCCTGCACTTTTCAATCGAGCTGCTGCAATAGATTTTGCACTGAAGTCTAGTCCTAGAAACTGTACTCTTGAATCTGTAATGTGGTTTTCTAGATACCGAAGCATAGCGCCGTCACCACAACCAGCATCTACAATAGTTATTGATTCTTTTTTTATATCAAGTAATTGCTTTTCAACAGCGTTTAACGTGAACTTAAAACCGCCCAGCCATTTATTGATCTTATTAATATCATCCACCGCATGTTGCAAAACGACCGCATCAAGATTAGGGTCATCCATCCATTCCGGATCTGAATTTCTATGTTGGTCCTTATATATCATGGTTTGATGGATTGACCATGGGTTTTTTTAATAATTATGGGTAGAAGATATGGAAGTCGTTCTAGAAGTGTATAGGCGATATTTGTATAGTTTTCTTTCAATAAAATACGTTGTAGCCATCTACCATAGCGCAATCTTGACTTGAATGTAGATTTCCATTCTGTACTATAATTAATAAGCATTTGATCTCTTGTGATCTTTTTATTGAGGTATTGAGTCACATGTTGAGAAGCGATATGTGCGCTGTGAATAGCCATTGCCATACCATTACCGCATAAAGGATGGATTAATCCAGCTGTGTCGCCTATCATAATCAACTTGCCTTCAACAGGTTCTTTTTGTTCAAATGATATTTGAGAAATAGTAATAGGTTTTTCCCATGCGGGAATTGCGGTCGCAAAAAATTGTTTGAGTGCATCGTTCTTACAGAGTACTTCATCATTAAATACGTCGATGTCTTTATGCTTCTTGAAAGAATCATAGTTTGCTAGATAGCACAAATTCACTTTGCCATTTTCTACTTGCGATAAACCGGCATAACCACCATTAAAGGCATGGAGTTCTACGAGGTCACTGGACATATCATAATCGTAATGCATTTTCACGGCTAGCCATGGCGACTTTTTCTTGATAAATGAACGGTCTAGTTTTTTATCGAGTATAGAGCGTTTTCCCGTTGCAATGAGAACTTGTTTAGCTTGGTAAACAGTATCTCCTGCAACCACTTGAAAAATATCATTGATGTAATTTACATCACTAACACGTTCTTTGAAAAAAGTAGCTTTTAAACTGGCTATTTTAAATAACTCATAATCTAATAAATGTCTTGAAATTCCTTTGCCGCCTAGAGGTAGTTGAGTAGTTTCTATACTTTTTGAACCTCGTGAAAAAGAAAATCTATTAATATTAACTTGGGATAGTTCTTCTAAGTTAATTCCTAGCGACGTTAGAAAAGGATTGACTTCTAGACTTAAATACTCTCCACACATCTTGTGTCGTGGATAGTCATCTGGATCGATGACTAGAACTTGAAAAGTTTGTGATAGTTGTATAGCAGCGACTAGACCAGCAAGTCCACCACCAGCAATAATAATGTCATAATTCTTTTCCACCTGTTAAAGGTAAGAACTTTCACACTAGAATGTAATAGTTAATTAATTGTTTGAATTCAACTTATCAGCTTCTCTCCTTTTGTTACGCTTGTAATTGTATTTAAGTAATAAATACAAACCTAATAAAAAGGCAAAAAGACCTAATAATATTCTTCCCGTCATCCCTAAAGAGCCTTCACTAGGACCAAAAGCCACAAGGAAAGTAAATAGAATAGTTAAAATCCACAACGCATAACGGAAGTTGTGTAATTCATTAAGAACTCCTAATAATTTCATTTTAAAGTTTAAATAGTGATATAGGGGAACTCAAATTTATTAATTCTTACAAATTAATTCTTAATAATTTAATAATTCTTTTACACAATCTTTCAGTTTATCCACTGGAAGATAGCTGTTTTCGAGTCCTTTTTCAAATGGGATAGGTGTATCTATACTACCTATTCTTCTTACAGGAGCGTCTAGAAATTCAAAGCAAGTTTCACCTATAAAGCCAGCAATATCCGCTGCTACGCTTCCTGTTAAGTTATCTTCGGTTAAAACAATCACCTTATTAGTTTTGCGTACAGAAGCAACTATACTATCCTTATCAAGTGGTACTAAACTACGTAGGTCAATAAGGTCAATATCATAGTGCATTTCGTCGATTAATTGCATTGCCCAGTGCACTCCAGCTCCATAAGTAATAATTGACAGATCATTTCCAGTTCTAATTGTAGCCGCTTTCCCTAATGGAATGTTATAATATCCTACGGGAACATCTCCATATATACTGCGATAAAGTGCTTTGTGTTCAAAGAATAATACAGGATTAGGATCTTCTATGGATGCCGTGAGTAATCCCTTAGCATCTGCAGGGAAAGCAGGATAGACTATTTTAAGTCCAGGAATGGTATAAAACCAAGATTCATTAGTCTGTGAATGGAACGGTCCAGCTCCTACTCCAGCACCACATGGCATTCTCACGACTACATCGGCGGTTTGACTCCAGCGATAATATGATTTTGCTAGGTAATTAACAATCGGGTTGAAACCACTACTTACAAAATCTGCAAACTGCATTTCCACCACGGCTTTCATTCCAGCAATGCTTAATCCCATTCCTGTTTCCACGATAGCACTTTCACAAATAGGCGTATTACGCACTCTATCGTTTCCATATTTTTCTACAAATCCATCGGTAATTTTAAAAACTCCACCATATTCTGCAACGTCTTGCCCCATAATGACTAGATCATCATAACGTTCCATCGCTTCATCGAGCCCATCTTTTATGGAATCTATTAGTCTTATGTTAGTCGTTTCTTTGCTTGCGGGAACTTCCACAAACTCGTGTGGAGCAAACACGTCTGCTAGTTCTTGCTCGGGTGATGATTGAGGTAACGCTTTCGCGGAAGCGGTTTCAAGACCATCATTTATAGCTTCTTTAAACTCAGTGGTCCACATTTCAATTTGCTCGCTAGTAATGTGCTTTTCATCCAAAAGATATTGTTCAAAACGAGTCAATGGATCGCGCTGTTCCCAGTATTCCATTAAATCCTCTGGGACGTACTTAGTACCACTCGCCTCTTCATGTCCACGTCTTCTAAAAGTTTTAAACTCAATTAAAACGGGTTTAGGATTCTCACGCATTTCATTCAATATCGCCGATACTTTTGTGTAAACTTCAACAATATTATTACCATCAATAATGTGTGATTCCATACCATAACCTAGTGCGCGATCTGCGAGATTTTCACAATTATACTGCTCACTGGTAGGTGTACTCAATCCATATCCATTATTTTCAATACAAAATAGGACTGGTAAATTCCACACACTGGCTACATTCAGCGCCTCATGGAAATCACCTTCGCTCGTTCCGCCTTCTCCAGTAAATACTGCAGTGGCGCGACCTGTGTTTTTTAATTTTTGAGCAAGTGCGATCCCATCTGCCACACCTAATTGTGGTCCTAGATGAGAAATCATTCCCACGATATTATAATCTTGAGTACCGAAATGGAAACTACGATCTCTACCTTTTGTAAATCCTTCTTCTTTACCTTGCCATTGAGCAAATAATTTCCACAGCGGTATTTCTCGAGTAGTAAATACTCCTAGATTGCGGTGCATGGGAAGAATGTACTCTTCTTTTTGCATCGCTGCTGTAACACCTATTGAGATTGCTTCCTGACCTATTCCAGAGAACCATTTTGAGATGCGACCTTGACGCAACAAAATAAGCATTTTATCTTCAATAGTACGTGGCAACAGCATGTGCTTGTATAATTGAACTAGTGTTTCTTTGTCAAGATTGTTTTTGTATAAATCAGTCAGATTTTGTGGGCTGGTTTCAGTCATGATGTAAAATAGATAATCAAATGTAGCATAATCGATTATTATAGCTACAAAAGGCACAAAAAAGTGTGAGGCATTTACTAACTTTGTTATCAACACAATTTTTTATCATGACTAATATCCCAAGCGTTGACCTAGCAGATTTTCTAAGTGATAATCCTAGCAGAAAGCAAAAATTTATAGATGAAATAGGAAAAGCCTATGAAGAAATAGGTTTTGTAGCTTTAAAGAACCATTTCCTATCTGAAGAACTTGTCGAGAATCTTTATGGAGAAGTTGAGAAGTTTTTCAAACTTCCTGTGGAGACTAAGAAAGGTTATGAACGAGTGGAAATAGGTGGGCAACGAGGTTATGTTTCCTTCGGTAAAGAACATGCAAAAGGTAAAAAAGAAGGAGATTTGAAGGAGTTCTGGCATTTCGGTCAGGAAGTTGCTCCAGATGCTAATATTAACGAAGACTATCCAGATAATGTAGTAGTTGAAGAATTACCTGATTTTAATAAAACAGGTATGGAAGCTTATCGCATGCTAGAGAAAACAGGAATTCATGTTTTGAGAGCTCTTGCGTTACACATAGGTCTTGATGAATATTATTTTGACCACTGGGCTAGTAACGGGAATTCTATTTTGAGACCTATTCATTATCCACCTATTACAAGTGAGCCAGATAATGCTGTACGTGCAGGTGCTCATGGTGATATCAACTTGATTACTCTATTAATGGGCGCAAGTGCACCAGGTTTACAAGTACAACGTCGTGATGGAGAATGGCTGGACGCTATTGCTCAAGAAGACGAACTGGTTATTAACGTAGGTGATATGTTACAGCGTCACACTAACAATAAATTAAAATCTACGATTCACAGAGTTGTAAATCCACCTAGAGAATTATGGCACACGAGCCGCTACTCTATTCCATTCTTTTTACATCCACGTAGCGATATGAAATTGGACTGTCTGGATGAATGTGTAGATGAAAACAACCCAAAACAATACGACGACATTACCGCTGGAGATTTCTTGCATCAACGTCTTGTAGAGATAGGATTGATTAAAAAGTAAGGTGTTTAGTTTATAATCATAACTTCACTACATGATTAAATTATAAAATAAAATCATGACCAAATCAATTTTAGGAGATTTTGCTTTTTACGGATTTGTATTAACAGCAACCCAAATAGTGACTAACTATACAGACGATAATCCAGTTCCGCTTAGTGAGTTATTTACGTTGAGATTAATTATTATCATATGTGTTGCTGTGGCGATAACGACAGGAATCCTACATTTATTTAGAAGAAGTAGTTATTATAAATCTCAAATAGAAAAAGAACAATAGAACTATGACTAAATCAGTTTGGGGAGATTTATTATTTCTTGTCGTTTGTTTATTAAGTGCTGATTTATTTAATAATTATGTTGTTGAAGAAGAGCCGTTAGCATTAAAAGAGTTGTTCTCAGTTGGACGAGTAGTTTCTCTGGCAGTTGGTATTGCTATCGGGTTAATGATTGGGCACTACTTTAGAAAAAATAGAATAAAAAAGAATTAGATAAAAGATAAGATTTTGGACTTAAGCGATCAATTAAAAAACTTGTTCCCTGAACACGATTTTAAAGAAGAAGAACAACCCGAGAAAAGCAACGTATGGTTACAAGATGACCCATTGCAATGCAAGTTTGAAAAACGAAAGGGAAAAGTAAACACCGTAATAGCAGGCTACACTGGTGCCACAGCAGATTTTAAAACACTCGCCAAAGAGATTAAAACCATGCTCGGTGTAGGCGGTAGTTTTAAAAACGATGAAATCATTATTCAAGGTGATTATCGCGATCGTATTATGGAATTTTTAAAAGAAAAAGGATTTAAAGTGAAGCGTGTAGGCGGCTGATCCAATTCATTTATAATTATTTATAAAGCTCATTCTTATAATAAGAATGAGCTTTTTTATGTGAAGAATTTATTAATTACTCTTCCTACAAAGCTTCATTGTTTACTTTTATTGTCCAAAACGATTGAATACGTTAATAAAAGAAGAACTTTAAAACAAACTAATTAAAACTAACATCATGAAAAAACACTTTTTAAGTTGGCTAGCACTAGCCTCTTTACTTGTAGTTGCTTGTGGAGGTCCTAAAGCGACTACCACAAATCAAACAACAACTACTACCACAACGACCACCACGACTACAACTACAGTTAAGGATGGAATTGATTTATCAGCTCAAATCCCTATGGATCCTGCAGTTAAAACAGGAAAACTATCTAACGGACTTACCTATTATATTCAAAATAATGGTAAACCTGAAGATAAAGTAGAACTAAGACTTGCTATTAATGCAGGTTCCATTCTTGAAGATGACGACCAGCAAGGTCTTGCTCACATGATGGAGCACATGAATTTTAATGGAACGACTAACTTCCAGAAAAACGATCTTATCGATTACCTACAAGGAATAGGTGTAAAATTCGGTGCAGATTTAAATGCTTACACCAGTTTTGATGAAACGGTTTATATTCTTCCTATCCCTAGTGATGATCCAGAAAAGCTTGAAAAGGGTTTTATGATCTTATCAGATTGGGCTGGTGGCGCAATTCTAGATGATGAGTCTATTAATGATGAGCGTGGAATCATACTTGAAGAATCTCGTACTGGTAAAGGTGCTAGTGACCGTATGAATAAGGTGACTTTACCTGTAGTATTTGCAAACTCTCGTTATGCAAAAAGATTACCTATAGGAAAGGATGACATTATTAAAAATTTTGATCCTAATGCGATACGTCGTTTCCAGAAAGACTGGTACCGTCCAGACCTTATGGCTGTTGTAGCTGTAGGAGATCTTGATGTTGCAACACTTGAGGCTAAGATTAAAGAGCATTTTGGAGCAATACCAGCAGCTAAAAATCCTAGAAAACGTGAAGAATATAATATTCCTAATCACGAAGAAACTCTAGTAGCAATTGCTCAAGATCCTGAGGCTAGTTTTGCATCTGTTCGTATTCAATATAAAGATTCTAAACCAGCTACAGCAACAACAACCGTTGCTGAGTTAAAAGAAGATTTAGTTAATGGTCTGTTTTCTCAAATGATGAACAAGCGATTACAAGAGCTTACATTAAAGCCTAATCCACCATTTATTTTTGGGTCTTCAAATTATGGAGGTCTTGGAGTAAGAGGTAAAAATGCTTATTCTTCATTTGCCGGAACAGCACCAGATGGTCAGTTAACAGCATTGAAGACATTACTTGAAGAAAATCAAAGAGTAAAACTATACGGTTTTCAAGATGCAGAATTAGAAAGAGCAAAAACTACTTATAGATCTTATTTTGAGTCTTTTTATAAAGATCGTGATAAAAGAGAAAGTGGTCGTATTGTAGGTTCTTATGTAAACTCATTCCTTCAAGGCGATGCAGTTCCTAGTCCAGAGTATTCTTATGAAATGGCTATGAAATTGATGCCTACTATTACTCTTGCAGAGATCAATGCAAAAATGGATGATTACATTCATGATGATAACCGTGCTATTGTTTTCACTGGTCCAGAAACTGAGATTGTACCTACTAAGGAACAAATCTTAAAAGTGATTGACGACGTAGCAAACAGTAAAGTTGCTGCTTATGTAGATACTGAAGTTCGTGAAAACTTAATCGAGAACCTTCCAGCAGCAGGAGCTATTGCAAAAACTGAGAAGAACGATAAATTAGGTACCACTACTTATACATTAAGTAATGGAGCAACAATCACAACGAAGAAAACTGACTTTAAAAATGACGAAGTTTTAATGAGTGCTTACTCTTATGGAGGAACTAGTTTATTCTCTGACGCAGATTATAATGCAGTAAATCAAGCAATGGGTGGTGTTACTGAAGGTGGAATTGCTGGATTAAATCAAGCCGACATGAGTAAATTTATGTCTGGGAAATTGGTTCGTGTGAGTCCTAGAGTAGGAACTATTAGTGAAAACTTTAATGGAAGTTCAACTCCAGATGATCTGGAGACGATGTTTCAACTCGTTCATTTATACTTTACAGACATTAATAAAGACACAGAAGCATATCAATCTTACATCGATAAGCAAAAATCTTTTCTAGGTAGTTACCTTTCTAGACCAGAGGCTTATTTTGGTAATGAAGTAAATGAAATGCGTTATGGATCTAACCCTAGATATTCAGGATTTCCTACACCAGAGATGATGGACGCTGCTGACTATGATAAAGCTTATAATTTATTTAAAGAACGCTTCTCAGACGCAGGAGACTTTAACTTCTATTTCGTTGGAAATATTGATGAAGCACAAATCCAAGATTATGCTAAAAAGTACATCGCTAGTTTACCTTCAACAGGCAAAAAAGAAATGTATAAAGCCACTGAATGGAGAGAAGACTCCAATAAGCCACGTAAAAAAGTAGTTAAAAAAGGATTAGAAGAGAAAAGTACCGTTCAGATCATATGGACTGGTGAAGTACCAGCTTACAGTGCCAAAGAAGATATGGCTCTAGGAGCACTAGGAGAAATTGCATCTATTAAAATTCTAGAAACTTTGCGTGAGCAAGAAGGTGGAATTTATGGTGGTGGTGCTAGAGGAGACATGAGTAAGCTCTCCTACCCTAGTTATAACTTTAGTATCTCATTCCCATGTGGACCAGATAATGTAGATAAATTAGTAGCAGCAGCGCTTAATGAACTTGAAATTATTAAGAAAAACGGACCTACAGATAAGGATATGAATAAAGTGAAAGAGGCCTATTTATTGGAACATAAAGAGAATTTAAAGAGTAACAGATACTGGTTAAATTCACTGTACAGAGCAGACTATGAGCAAAGAGATGCAAATAAAATGCTAGAATATGAAAACGCCGTTGCAAAGTTAAGCAAGGCTGATGTTCAAGCAGCTGCAAAAAAGTATATCACTGAGAATTATTTACTAGCTGTACTTCTACCTGAAGATCAATAGGAAATAGATAATTTTAATTAAAGTGCTGCCTTAACCGGTGGCACTTTTTTTATGTAATTCAATTAAAATTTGTTTGACGTTTTCAAACATGAAAAAGCCGTGTAGAGGTTATCTACACGGCTTTTTATATATGATAATCAGATAATTAAGCGTTATCTGCCTCGAGTGCTTTTTTCTTAGCTTCTTTCTTCATTTTCATCTTTTCCATTAAAGATCCAGTGATCCAGTATGGAATTGCAAAAAGAGTCAAGAAAAGCATTAACCAGAATCCTATGGTTAATATTCCTAAAAATGCTAAAAATCCTAAGTATTGATCAAATTCAAACATTGTAATTGTATTTGGTGCAAAGATATACGCTTTCTGTAAAAAAAAGAAGTGATATCTAGGATTTATTAACAGGTAATTGTTAGTAAAGTGTTGGTAGTATCACGCTTTCGCGAAAGCGTGTAAATAAAGAACCTTAAAGCCTTCTAAAAGTGAGTAATTAAAACAGCCTCAAAACTTATATTTGTCGAAAATATGGAATCATGGCATATCGTATAGAAAAAGATACTATGGGGCAAGTTGAAGTCCCAGCAGATAAATTATGGGGCGCGCAAACGCAACGTTCTCGTAATAATTTTAAAATAGGTGCTGCAGGAAGCATGCCTCTAGAAATCGTTTATGGTTTTGCTTATTTAAAGAAAGCAGCAGCATATACAAACTGTGAACTGGGTGTTCTTGCTGAGGAAAAAAGAGATTTAATTGCACAGGTGTGTGATGAGATTCTTGCTGGAAAGCACGATGATCAATTTCCGTTAGTAATATGGCAAACTGGTTCTGGAACACAGTCTAACATGAACGTGAATGAGGTGATTGCAAATCGCGCACATCAACTAGCAGGAAAGACTATAGGTGAAGGAGAAAAAACTATTCAGCCTAATGATGATGTGAATAAATCTCAATCTTCAAACGACACGTTCCCTACGGGAATGCACATAGCTTGTTATCAAAAGATTGTAGAAAACACTATTCCTGGTGTAGAGCAATTAAGAAATACACTTCAAGCTAAGGCTGAGGCTTTTAAAGACGTAGTTAAAATAGGTCGTACACACTTAATGGACGCGACTCCACTTACTATAGGTCAAGAGTTTTCTGGATATGTATCACAATTAGATCATGGATTGAAAGCTTTACGCAATACCATGGATCACTTGAGCGAGCTTGCTCTAGGTGGAACTGCTGTAGGAACTGGATTAAATACTCCAGCTGGTTATGATGTTAAGGTGGCTGAATATATTGCTCAATTTACTGGATTACCATTTGTAACTGCAGGCAATAAATTTGAAGCACTTGCTGCACATGATGCGCTTGTAGAAACTCATGGAGCTTTAAAACAAATTGCTGTTTCTTTAAATAAAATAGCTCATGATATAAGAATGCTAGCAAGTGGACCACGTAGCGGAATAGGCGAATTAATAATTCCAGCAAACGAGCCAGGAAGTTCTATCATGCCAGGAAAAGTAAACCCTACGCAAGCTGAGGCAATTACTATGGTTTGTGCTCGTGTAATGGGTAATGACACTACAGTTACTGTAGGTGGAATGCAAGGTCACTTTGAACTCAATGTATTTAAGCCAGTAATGGCTGCTGCAGTACTAGAAAGTGCACAACTTATAGGAGATTCTTGTAGAAGTTTTGACGAGAATTGTGCGGTAGGTATTGAGCCTAATTATTCTAAAATCAAATCATTGCTTGATAATTCATTAATGCTTGTAACAGCTCTTAATACGAAGATCGGTTACTATAAAGCAGCTGAGATTGCAAATAAAGCGCACGAAGAAGGATCAACACTTAAAGAAGCTGCATTAGCTCTAGGTTATGTAACCTCTGAGGAGTTTGATGCATGGGTGAAACCTGAGGATATGGTGGGACATAGATAGATTGTTTTACTATATCTAATTATAAAAGCCACTTCTCTATTTGAAGTGGCTTTTGAATTATTTAAAATCAAGAGGCTTATCATAATATTGCTTAAATTTAATCTCTATTAAATTTGGTTCACGATGAATAATAAATATCTTTCTTTGATACTGGTTTTCTTGTTTTTGAGTTGTCAAGAAAATAAAGAAATCAGTTCTATCAATCCTGAAAACTGGAACAAACGTAGTATAGATATCAGCTCTAAAGATTCTTTAGAGTTTGGTAAATCATATTTATCTATTTATTCTCAAGTGTATAGCATTTCAGAGCATAAAACTCAGAATTTAACGAGTATGGTGAGCTTAAGAAACACCAGTGACATAGATTCAATTTATGTTTTAAAAGCAGAGTATTATGACACGTACGGTAAATCTGTACGAAAGTATTTTGATAAGTCTATTTACTTAGCACCATTAGAAACTGTTGAGATTATAATCGACGAAAAAGATATTTCTGGAGGAACTGGATCTAACTTCATTTTTGAATGGAAAACGCCGCAAAATTGTCCAGAACCTATTTTTGAAGGAGTAATGACCTCTGTGCTAGGTCAACAAGGGCTTTCATTCACCACACAATCTAAAAGAATACAATAACATGGCTGAGATTTTAACCGCTATATTTTTCTTATTTGCAGTGATTGATCCTATAGGTACTGTTCCCGTTTACCTGGAAGCAACAAAAGAGTTTGATAAGCTTCATAAACGCAAAGTAGCAGTAAGAGCATCTGTGGTTGCCTTTCTTATTTTATTATTTTTTATAGTAATAGGTCAAATCATTCTTGAAGGAATGGAAATTACTCTAGATGCGTTTCAAATTTCAGGTGGTGTTATTTTATTCTTATTTGCACTCACGATGATATTTGGTAGTGGAAAACCAGAAAGTGAGAAAAGTCAAATATCAGATTATAAACATGTGACTATTTTTCCAGTAGCCATTCCATCGATCGCTTCTCCAGGTGCTATACTTGCAGTAGTATTACTTACTGATAATCATATTTATTCTATTGAACAACAAGCACTGACAACCTTATTAGTTTTACTGGTTATAGGACTTACATGTGTTACGCTATTACTAGCCAATAATATTCAAAAAGCAATAGGAACTTATGGAATCACCGTTATCAGTAAAATTATGGGATTAATTCTAGCTGCTTATGCAGTTCAAAGCATCCTATCTGGAATAGCAGATTATTTTAAATAAGTACTAGCCTTCCATCCTACTTAAGTTAATTTATTACTCAATTAAGTAGATTTGAAACAAACACAAATGATATGACTTGGCAAGAAATTAAGGCTGCTGGAAAAGCATTTCCACAAGAAAAAGTAGCTCTTGTAGCTGTTACCATTGATGGTGAACCACGTACTGGCTGGATCAACACCGGTTATAAAAATTATCCTCATAAAGAGTATTGCGAAACCATGAGTGTTTTAACTGTCGAGTTTGAGGACATGAATGGCGTATCAGAACAAGACATACAGCTATATTTTATTGAAGAGATGAATAAAGTTTGTGTTTCTCATATGATTTCAAGAATTCCAACAGATTTTGGAATTGAAATGCTCTTTTACTTTGAAGATCGTGAAAAAGCGCTTGCTAAGTTTAACGAACTGTATGAAAGTGAAGATAAATTAGTGGACTTCGGCTGTAGTTTACAATCAGATCCTGAGTGGGAAACGATTGAAGGAATGATGGAAACCTACGGATAAATGATGCGAACCTTTATCCATTACTTTTTACATTTTGGATTTCCTTTATTGATTGCTTTGGTGTTCTTTAAAAAGGATTGGAAAATGGCCTATCTTCTATTTCTTGCCACTATGCTAGTTGATTTAGACCATCTTCTCGCCTCACCTATTTTTCAAGCAAATCGGTGTAGTATCAACTTTCATCCTTTACACACTTATTATGCGATGATTGTTTATGTAGCGATGTTATGCTTTAAAAAGCCTATTCGCATTTTGGGAATTGGATTGTTATTTCACATGGTTACTGATTATGTGGATTGTTTGATGATGTAAAATGAAATTAAAAACATGTAATGAATTTAATTGGAAATTGGAAAGGTTATTATGAATTTGGCGAAGGTTATGCGTTGCCGCATTTTGGTGAACGTGTAGTAATTGAAGTGAGCTTGTCAGGAAGTAATCACAGTTTTACTGGAATAATGGAAGAAAAAGAATCAGAGTTTGCAGTTCCTTTAAAATCTACAATTAAAGGTTTTTCTGAAAATGGTGTTTTATCTATTGTAAAAACCTATCCTAAATATCCACGGATAAAGGAACAAGGAAGTTCAGAATTAGTTTTTGAAAACGGAATACTCGAGATTGAACACTTAGGTTTTGTAGATGAAAAATTTAATTCAATGTACGGCGGATGGTCGTTGAGAGAGGAATTTGAAGTAGATGGTCATATTGAAGAAGATATACTTTATGGTACTTGGTTATTGAAAAAAATATAAACAATGAGTAAATCAAAGGCTATAATTTCTCTCGTTTTCACGATATTTTTTTTTATAAGTTGTAAAGACTACTATAACGATGCTATCCATTGGGCAGACGAAATAGAAACAGGCTCAATGATAGAAGAAGTTAAAGAAATACAACCTAATTATTTAGAAATTGATTGGAATAATCCGCAAGTGAATGGTAATGAAAAGTTGTTCCTAATTACTAGTATAAAAGGTAATCATGATATTCTTAATATGAGTAATTACTTGGTCTTTGAAAATGATAAATTTAAGGGAAGAACTTCACATAAGTAACTATTCCTTATTCTTCTTCTCAATCCACTGACTAAAATACTTGGTACTATTAAAAGATTGTTGTTGAAGCAATTGACCCATAAAATTCTGTAAGCGGTGATTTTCTAGTTGACAGGAAATTTCATTTATTCTAGAGATAAATACTTCCTTAAATAGCGCCATATCAAATCGGTTTTGAAGTGTTTGAAAACCACTTTCTTGATATTTCTTCCACTCTATTTCATTAAGGTATAATTTAACTGCTTGCTCAACAATATCAGCTGGAGCGTCATAAGAATTTATTTTTCCATTTGATTTTATTTTTGGAAGTATTCCTTCGGTCGCTACAGTAGTCCCAATAAATGGAGTTCCAGTTTCCATGGCTGTAAAAAGTTTGCCCTTTAAACCAGCGCCAAATCTAATAGGTGCCAGCACTACTCTACTATTCTCGATGACTTCGTTTGCATTCTTTGCTCGTCCTTTAATATAAAAACCTTGTTGCTCATTATGTAGTTGAGATACTTTTGGGCTTTCATAAGCACCATAGACGTGCATTTGAGCTTTAGGAATTTGTTTTCTAATCAGTGGCCAGATTTCAGTTTTCAAATACAGAACAGCATCATAATTAGGCTTATGGATAAAGTTTCCTATGGTAGAAAAATGTTCCCGATCATGAAAACTTTTGTAGTTGGCAGCTTTTAAGTTTTGAAGTGTTTCAGTTTCTGTTAAAAATGGTAAGTAACATAACAAATCTGCTGGGACACGGAACTGGTTTTGAAGCAATTCCATTTCATATTCTGAAATGATTAAGGTAACATCACATCTATAAATACTTGCTATTTCCCGCATCGCTTGTTTGCTATGTAAATGCTTTGCAGTTACTTCGTCATTATTCTTTAATGCCACTTCACGTGCAGCTCTTAAGAAATGAAGATCTTCAGTATCGAGGATATTGATGCTGCTAGGGCAGCTTTCGCGGAAGCGCCATCCATACTGCTCTTCTACCATAAAACGGTCATACATCACAGCATCAAAAGCTTCTTCTTTTACCCAAACATCAAAACTGCTATCGTTTAGAAGAATAGACTTTTCAGTGACTTGGTAATCATGAAGTGCAACGCTGTAATCACTTCTGGAAGCAGCACTTGCAAAGGTCACGACATAATTTGCATCCTGAAACAACTGAATCAATTGCAACATGCGCGTTCCTGCTGCTGTGCTTTGCGGTTCTGGCCAAGTGTGACCAATGATTAAGAGTTTCTTTTTCACAGTCCAAAGGTATGATAATCGATAACACTTATATAATATCCAAATGTCAGTTCGAGCGCAGTCGAGAACAATTTATGGAGATGTACCAAATTCTAATTTCTCAACTCTTACCTACTTACTTTTCTCAGGCTCAAATTGATGATACCGGTGACACAATTATCGTTAATAAAGTATATCATAAAGCACTTAATTTAACTAGTAAATTTTTACCTTAGCAGCTTAAATTGATTCGATTTTAAATGGGTAAAATTATAGCAATTGCTAACCAAAAAGGTGGTGTAGGTAAAACTACTACGGCTGTAAATCTTTCGGCATCACTAGGTGTACTTGAAAAAAAGGTGCTTCTCATAGATGCAGATCCACAGGCAAACGCCACGTCGGGTCTAGGAATAGATGTGGAATCTGTAGAGAATGGTACTTACCAACTTTTAGAACATACGGTTGCTGCAAAAGATTTAATTGTAAAAACTTCCTCGCCTAACCTGGATATCATACCGGCGCATATTGATCTGGTTGCCATTGAAATTGAACTAGTTGATAAAGATGAACGTGAGTACATGATGCGCAAAGCGGTAGCTGAGATAAAAGATCTATATGATTACATCATCATCGATTGTGCTCCATCATTAGGTTTATTAACGCTTAACGCGCTTACAGCAAGTGATTCTGTTTTAATACCTATCCAGTGTGAGTATTTTGCACTTGAAGGATTAGGTAAATTATTGAATACTGTAAAAAGTGTGCAGAAAATACATAATGACCAACTAGATATAGAAGGTCTATTATTAACGATGTATGACAGTCGTTTACGACTTTCTAACCAAGTGGTTGAAGAAGTGAATCAGCATTTTAAAGCACTTACTTTTAAAACAATTATACAGCGCAATGTGCGTTTAAGTGAAGCACCATCTTATGGTGAAAGTATCATCAACTATGACGCAGCTAGTAAAGGTTCTGAAAATTACCTAAGTCTAGCTAACGAGTTGATTCAAAAAAACGCCTCTAATTAATTATGGCCAAAGCAACTAAAAAACAAGCCCTAGGTCGTGGACTTTCTGCTTTATTGAAAGATCCATCAAACGACATTAATAGTGCAAACGATAAAAATGCCGACCAGATCGTAGGCAACGTTATTGACTTGAATCTCGATGATATCGAGATGAATCCATTTCAACCACGTACTAGTTTCAATGAAGAAAATCTGCGTGAACTGGCATCATCCATTAAAGAACTAGGTGTTATTCAACCTATTACGGTTCGTAAAAAAGGTTTTGGCAAGTATGAATTAGTAAGTGGAGAGCGTCGTTGTCGTGCTTCAAAGTTATTAGGCATGGACACCATTCCAGCTTATGTGCGTATCGCAAACGACCAGGAATCTCTGGAAATGGCGCTTGTTGAAAATATCCAGCGTCAGGATTTAGATCCTATTGAAATTGCCCTATCCTACCAGCGATTGATTGAAGAAATCGATTTAACTCAAGAACAAATGAGTGATCGCGTAGGGAAAAGCCGTAGTGCGATTACTAACTATTTACGTTTACTAAAACTAGATCCTATCATTCAAACAGGTATGCGCGACGGTTTTATTTCTATGGGACATGGACGTGCTTTGATTGCTGTGGAAAGTCTAGATAAACAATTGGATATTTATCAGCAAATACTATCAAAAGGTCTGTCTGTAAGAGATACTGAGGCTATTGTAAAGGCTGAGAAAAGTGGTGATACGCTTCCGCGAAAGCAGGATAAAACTACCAAATTGCCATCAGAAATTGTTGCCGCAACTAAAAACCTGTCTGATACTCTAGGTACTAAAGTTAACGCCACGGTTGATTCTAAAGGGAAAGGAAAGTTAACGATTGCCTTTAAATCACAGAAAGAACTAGAACGTATTATGAAACAATTGAATGCGTAAATCGGTATTCTACATATTATTAATTTTGGTAAGTTTTACAGCTGCTGGACAAGCGCCACCTAACTCTGAACTCAGGTTGATTACTGCCGACTCTGTAAATACCACACTTGATGCAAATAAGCCAGCACGAGCTGCTTTTTACAGCGCTATTTTACCTGGATTAGGTCAAGCATACAATAAACAGTACTGGAAAGTTCCTATTGTTTATGGAGCATTAGGTGGAGCTGTTGCCGTTTACTTTTACAATGATGGACAGTATCAAGATTTAAGAAAAGCATTTAGAATACGACTTGCTGGAGGAACTAATGATATTTATTCTGACGCTGCAGGTAATCCTATCATATCTGATTTAGGACTAGAACGTGCTCAAAAAACAGCCCAACGTAATAAAGAATTAACGATATTAATAACTGCAGGAATTTATATTCTACAAATTATAGATGCAAACGTGGACGGCCATCTTGATGATTTTAACGTAGATCGTAATTTGAGCGTTACACCTACCATTATGAATATTGAACATGTGCCGTCGGGTAGTAACTTTGGACTATCACTCACTTATAGCTTTTGATATGAAAATAGCATTACTAGGTTATGGAAAAATGGGACACACCATAGAGCGCCTTGCTTTAGAGCGTGGTCATGATGTTGTGACGCGTATAGGTAGAAACGATTCTATCAACGATATTCAAAAAGCAGATGTTGTCATTGAATTTACATCGCCAGATAGTGCGGTAAGTAATATCAAACTCTGTGCAGACATGGGATTGCCTATCGTATGTGGAACCACTGGATGGAGTGAAGAATTACAAGAGGTTACTGATTATGTAAACGCTAAAAAGGGAACTCTAGTTCATGCTTCTAACTTCAGTCTAGGAGTTAATATATTCTTTGAATTAAATCGCAAACTGGCGGCTATGATGGCTCCACATGATGATTACAGAATTAGTATGGAAGAAATTCACCATACTCAAAAGAAAGATGCACCTAGTGGAACTGCAGTAACTCTTGCACAAGGAATTATAGAGTCTACTTCATTGAAAGAATGGCATTTAGGAACTGATGATGAAAGTGATAGTTTACCTATAGATGCTCAGCGAATTGATGACGTAAAAGGAACTCATAGCGTTTACTATAGTAGCGCAATTGATGATATTGAAATTAAACATACTGCTCACAGTCGGGACGGATTTGCCATAGGTGCCGTGATTGCTGCAGAGTGGATTACAAAACGTAAAGGGATATTTACTATGAAAGATGTTTTAAATCTTTCATAAGCAATAAACCATATAATATTTAAAGAATACACAGATGAGTTGGACAGGTTGGTTGATTTTTTTCTTAGTACTTCAAGTGGTACACGCGTTAGGTACTTGGAAAATGTATGTCGCTGCTGGTAGAAAAGCATGGGAAACTTTTGTTCCTGTTTATAATGCGGTTATATTCATGAAGATATTGAATAGACCATGGTGGTATGTGTTCTTATTGTTTTTACCTGTAGTGAACTTGATAATGTTTATTGTGGTTTGGGTTGAAGCATTACGTTCTTTTGGATACAATAATGCAAAAGATACTATTCTAGTTATAGTAACTGGTGGGCTCTACCTCTACTATATCAATTACACACAACCATTAAATTATATAGAAGATCGAAGTTTAGTTCCACGTACTAATGCTGGAGAATGGACTAGTTCTATATTATTTGCTGTGGTTGCGGCTACCATTGTGCATACTTATGTAATGCAACCATTTATCATTCCGTCGCCATCATTAGAAAAGACATTGCTTACGGGAGATTTCTTATTTGTAAGTAAGATGCATTATGGGCCGCGTATTCCCATGACACCAGTGGCTTTACCAATGGTACATGATACTATTCCAGTAGCGCATGTTAAGAGTTATATGGAAAGTCCTCAAATACCTTATACACGTATTCCAGGATTTTCTAAAATCAAGCGCAACGACATCGTAGTTTTTAACTGGCCAGCAGACACTATTTATGGTTATCCTTCTTTAGATGGTTTATATCATTACAAACCCATTGACAAGAAATCTAACTATGTGAAACGTTGCGTAGGAATTGCAGGAGATACTTTATCTATAATTAATGGTAAAGTTCATATCGATGGACTACCGTTAGAATTACCAGAAAGAGCAAAACTTCAATACAGTTATTATTCAGAAACTAAAGGACGAACTATCGATTCTAAAGTTTTAAAAGAAGAATATGATGTTACTGATGGCATCCAGCAAGGTTACAAGCAAGGAAGCGATGTGCCAGCAGCCTTTTTCTCTGCTGCTACTCAAGAAGCTGCGACAGCTCTAGAAAGTACTGATAACATCTTAAAAATGCAGCGCCAAATTGATTCTGCAGGAAGCTGGAGACCTAATATCTTCCCGTATAATTCTCAAATTGCAAATAATAATGATAACGTTGCTCCTTTCCTTATTCCTAAGAAAGGTATGACTACAGCTATCGATTATAAAAATGTAGATTACTATAAACGTATTATAGAAGTTTATGAAGGCAGCGAGATGCATGAGCTAAACACTGTTGCCGTAAATGGTAAAAGTGTTTATTTAAATGGAAAACCATTAACAACTTATACATTTAAACAGAATTATTACTGGCTCATGGGTGATAACCGTCACAACAGTGCAGACAGTAGATCATGGGGATTTGTACCAGAAAACCATGTGGTAGGAAAACCAGTGTTTGTATGGATGAGTATGGACTGGAGCAGCGGTCTACCTAGTTTCCGTTTTGATCGCATGTTTACAACGGTGAATGGAGACGGACAGCCTACTTCTTATTTATGGGTTCTTATCGTTGGTATTTTAGGATACATTGGATATAAGAAATTTGGTAAGAAGAAAACTAAGAAATAAATCATGGAACTCATACTACATCCTAGTTATTTTATAGATGTAGTGAGTCTAGTTCATGTATATCACAGTGACTCAATAGTTCTAGAGACGCATGATAATTATTTAAAACAGACCTATCGTAATAGATGCTACATCGCTGCGGCAAATGGTAAACTCGCTTTAAATATTCCAATTATTCATCAAAAGTCTGGTGGATCAGTTCCTTATAAAAGCATAGAAATCAGTCAAGCCGAAGATTGGGCTACACAGCATTTAAAAAGCATTAAAAGTGCTTATAATAGCAGTCCGTTTTATGAATATTATGAAGCCGATTTACAGTGCCTTTTCTCTAATATTCCAGAAACTTTAATGGAATGGAATATTAAAACATTCAACTGGTTGCTTGGGTTATTTTCTATCTCTAAAACTATAAATCTTTCAACAGAATATTTAAATGATTCCAAAGCACAACAATTAATCACTGCAAAACAAGCTCCTATCCTATCTGTTTCGCCTTATATACAAGTGTTTCAAGAAAAACATGGTTTTATGAACGATTTAAGCAGCTTAGACTTGTTATTCAACTTAGGACCTAGTGCTGGTGTATATTTAAAGGAACAACTAGGATTACTTAAACGTTAATCCATTGGCTCAAGATAACTATAGTAGATTCAGAGTATTTTTTAAAACGGCCACATTGTGGAACGGTAAATTGGCAGGTTTACAGCAATTTCCCTTAAGTGAGTTTGATTTTTCACATCTTAAAGAGCAAAAGGATTCTCTAGAATTACCACTCATTCCAGTAAACACGGTTCTAGGAAAAAGAGCCGAATATTTCTATGAGTTTTGCATACAGCAAAGCAGTAATTACAACTTAATTGCCTCAAATATTCAGATTAATGTAAATAAAATTACCAAAGGTGAACTGGACTACCTTATCAAAGAAGTAAAAACTGGAAAGGTTTTGCACGTGGAATTGGTCTATAAATTCTATTGTTACGATCCGAGTGTTACTGAAAAGTCTGCATATTTAAATGAAGTTCAAAATCAAGAACTTTCTAGATATGTAGGACCTAACAAGCGTGATAATTTTGTTTTTAAATTTGATAGGCTTTTAAATCATCAGTTACCACTACTCTACACTGCTGCTGCGCGCGAAACGCTGGAATCATTAAAGTTAGATATAGATAAAATCGAGCAGCGCGTCTGTTTTCTGGCGCACATTTTTATACCACGGGAACTGTGGCAACATGACTTTAAGTACATTAATAAGCGTTCCATTGCTGGATATTACTTGAATGGAGACGCTTTCGCGAAAGCGGATACCAACAACCTCTACTACTTCCCAGAAAAATATGCATGGAAAATGGAAGCACATTCCTTGAACACTTTTTACACACATGAAGACGCAGTTCTCATAGCAATTAAGAGTCTAGAAAGAGGATTTGCGCCATTGATATGGATGAGATTAGATGATGGCAGTTTTGAACGGTTTTTTGTCATTGCTTAAGTCATAATCAATTTGATTTATCTTTAAATAATGGTCTCCTATTTAAGATAACATAAACATGTTTTAACCTTTTATTGCCAGTGATAGCGGTATATCATATGTATCTTTAGATAAAACAAATAAGACTATGAATTACTTAAATTTAGATATAAATAAAACAGAATCTACAGTTAGTGAATTAAACATCCTTCTTGCAGATTATCATTTATATTACCAAAAACTTAGAAACTTTCACTGGAACATTAAGGGGAAAAACTTTTTTGATTTACATGTTAAGTTTGAGGAAATGTATGATGATGCAAAATTGAAAGTAGATGAAATTGCAGAACGTATCCTTACCTTACGTTATCAGCCTACATCTAATCTGTCAGAATATTTAAAATCATCGAATATTAAAGAGTCTAAGTCTGAACACACTGATGTGGAAATGGTAGAAACCCTTTTAGATGATCACGGTATATTAATCTCACAAATGAGAAAAGTTGTGGAACACGCTGGAAATGCTGAAGATGAAGGAACCATCGATTTAATAGGTGCTTACATAAGAGAACTTGAGAAAACAAGTTGGATGCTGGACGCTTGGAGAATGAATACGAGCGATAATCATCAAACGGTATAATTCAACTTATTACATTTTGAAAACCGTCTTTGAGCTTGATACTTAAAGGCGGTTTTTTATTTAAAATTCTATGAAAAAAATATCTTTAATAATATTCTTAATCTGTTTTCAATTTGTAAGCTGTCAGGATTATGGTAAACTTACTCTTCTAGAGCATTTACCAGAGACGCTTGAAGAAATTAGCGGTATGGAAATAGTTCCTGATAATAATCTATTGTTTGCGATAAATGATAGTGGAAATGCACCTAAAGTATATCTGTATGATAGAGAAAGTGGTTTGTATACAATAGAATCTGAGCAGTTAGAAAATCAAGACTGGGAAGATCTAGCTCTTTACAATGACAGTATCAGTGGTAGAACGCTACTCTATGTAAGTGATACTGGGAATAACAGAAATAAGCGTAAGGATTTAGCCATTTATGAACTCGATATTACTAATATAAATAAACAAGATTATACCCGTTTTGAGGTTCGAAGTATTCCATTTGAATATGAAAATCAAAAAAAGTTCCCACCCAAAAAGAAAAATCGAATTTATGATTGTGAAGCCCTAATCAGAAATGGGGAATATTTCTATTTGTTTAGTAAAAATCGCAGCAAAGATTTTAATGGAAAAACACAAGTCTACAGACTCAAAGTAGATGGCACATCGCAAACTGCAGAATTTCTCACTGATATTGAGATATGTAATGATAATGATGATTGCTTAATTACAAGTGCTGACATCAACAGCAAAGGAGATATAGCACTACTTACTAGCGATAAAGTATTTATCATTAACAATTATGATGTTGACTTTAATGAATTTGATATAAAGCGTTACGATTTAAATCACTCTTCACAGAAGGAATCTGTGATTTTCAAGGAAGATGATCTTTTATGGATTAGTGATGAGCAGAGAAAGAATACAGGTGGTAATCTTTATGAATTTAAATTAGAAGATTAAGACTTTCTATGTTTCCAGAAAGTATAAGCTCCTGCGAGTTCTACTGCTATTCCTATAAGAATCATTCCAGTAGCTCCTATTATTTCCATTAGATACATTACTATTCCTATAAATACGATAGCACTTCCTAGCGCTATGAGTGTAATTCCACCTTTTTTATTATTCATATTATAAAAATACAAAAGGCTCGTAATACCTACGAGCCTTTTGTATTTATTATTTCATAGCTTTCTAGAAGCTGAACCCAACCTGGAAGCTAAATCGTAACCCATCAGCACCAGTGAATACATTGAAGGTTGCACCTATAGCCTCAGCTGAGTTGATCCACAATCCACCACCGAAGTCGTTGTGCCACTTATCACTATATTCTCCATCTACCCAAACTCGACCTAGGTCTGCTCCACCAAATATTCCCATTTGGAGAGGAATTAAGCCTGTTTTGAACTCATTAAAACTGTATCTCAAATCTGCACTACCTGCAAATGATCGCTGACCAGAGAATCGCTGTGTGCGATAACCACGTAATCCGTTATTTTGCCCTAGTTCTGCAAGTTGATAGAATTGATAATTATTACCTACGTTCACTTGACCTTGGATCATAGTTTTTACTACCCATTTTCGATCTCTTGAAATAGCATTATAGAAGCCTAATTTTGGTTTGAAATACAACAAGCTTTCATCCAGCTCATCTGTAGATAAAATACCACCTAGCGATGTTTCAAAGATCATTCCTCGTGTAGGGTTAAGCTTGTTATCATAACTTTCATAATTATAAGTCGCTTTAGTATCTACAAACCACTTACGCTCATAAAAGTCTGGATTAGTAGTAGGATCAACTAAGTCTGTGATAAAACGATCATTTCCTTCTTCAACTTCTATTCCTTGAAGATTTGATAATATGGTAAAATTTGAGCCATATTCACCACTATATTTAACACCTAACCCTACAGTCGCTTCACTTATACGTACTCGATTGAAATCAAAATCATCTGCTAGATTTGTGGTTTCATTTCCAGCACCAAAGAAATTCTCTGTAAATGTAGGTCCCGCAAATCTTCCGTTAACAATAAGGTTGAACCCATTAAATACTCCTGCAAATTCTCCTGTATAATTAATGTCATATCCTTGTGTGGCAAAATAGTATCCTGCTTTTATTTTATGAACTCTAGTATTAGGATTACGATTAAAACCATTGACAGTATACACATTTTGCACGCCTATTTTAAAACCATCATCTGGGTTAAACCCTATAGCAGGTGTTAAAGCATTACTGGTTAAAATGTTCTTTTTAGGATTGTAGAGATTGGTATCATAATTATCTGATAACCTAATGCGTGAACCACCTTTTGATTTAAAGGTGTTATCCTTAGACTTGTGATCATAAATGGAAACTGCTTTTCCTTCTTCAATATCATAGATATCATTATTCTGTCCACCTATCACACGTACTTTAATTTTCTTTTTTCCTTTTCCAAATGCTCTAATGATATCATCGTCATCAAGTGCATAAACCCAAATCTCTTTAGTATCGTTAATGTCAAACATTCTTTGAGAAACTATATCAGCTTTTTCACCACCTTTATTTCTGTAAATAGTTATTTGAGTTTTACCATCTTCTATACGATTGATTTCGATAATATCATCTTTATCTGTACCAGTCATAATAGCTAGTTTAGATAAATAATCATAGTATTCATTTGCCGTTTCAACAAGTGCATCACGGCGTTTTTTCATATTCTCAATGATGATTTGAGTAGATTCGTGAGGATAAATTTCGGCAGGTAATTTTTTAAATGCGTCTTCAATTTGCTGATCGCTCAGGTTCTCTTTGATGTATTTTGCTTGTGTTTCCCAAACTAAGCGATCACTGTTTTGAGCTAATGATCTATCTAGGTAACCAGCAGCTGTATTAAACCATTTTACATCAGTAATTTTATCATCATAAGTTGCAAACTGGTTAGTTATACCTATCATAGTACGTAACGTAGCAAATAAAGCACCATCAAAGTTTGAATACACTTGATCTCTATCTCTAGGAATAGCGCGGAATAAGTGCGTTCCATCTTCTAATTCAAATTCAGACCATCGCCATTGATCCTGGTGTCTATCCCAGTCACCTATCAACATATCAAACAAACGAGCTTTTACATAATGTGGCTCATCAATTTTATATTTCTCATCTCTACGCAATCTTTCAAATACACCACTCGTGCTTTCGATATCATCTGGTTTACCGAAACTCAATAAGTCTTTATGATTTTCTTCTGGTCGCTCCACGAGTAAATAAAGTTCATCACCATAGTCGTTATTATATTTACCTAGAGCCTCTTGCTTAGGTAAATAGAAAACCTCAGGATTAGTATGATAAACACCTACGGCATCTGCAAGATCTGGAATTGTTAAAGATGCATAAGGATGTGCTGCCGTGTAAAAATCAAAGAGTAAATCCTCTGTAGTAGTGTCTTCAAATCCTTCAATGACTTGATTCTCTTTAAACACAACAGTTTGAAGAAATTGTACAGCACTCTTTTTTAAGGCTCTTATATTGTATTCCTTACCATTCTTATCTTTTAATCTCAGTGCTCTGGTCTGGTGTCCACCGCCGGCACGCACTACTTCTAGACCACCATATAATGTATCTAAGATGGCAACTTTAGCATTCACCTCAATTCCATATAAATCACGATACTTATTTCCCCATACTGATTCATAAACTCCAGAGACGTCTGTGCGCTCTTTCTCGTATATAGACGCTTTCGCGAAAGCAGGATAAGAATTAGGTAATTGCTCTATATCAAACTCTTTAGGTTTATCAATGGCTTTTACGGTATAGATCAATTCAACTTTCCCATTTGTAAGTGTGTAATAACGTACCCAACCACTTCCATCTTTCATGATATCGAGACGTGCAAAACCTTTACCACCGTAGGCAAATAGTCCATCATTACTCAATGTCGCATAACTTTGTTTAGAACCACTACCCGATACTATTTGCCTAATTCCATCATTCTCGATATACTGTAATGTATGCTCATGACCACTTGCAAAAATGATGCGCTGTGCTTGAGAAGAACGAGCAAGAGTAGTAATGCGGCTCACCATTTCTTGATAACGCTGATTTTGCTTATCCTGTGCACTTATTCCACCACTAGTACGGATCTGGCTTACTAAGGATGCAAGGATAGGTATAGGGATATTACGTTGTGTAGGAAACAAGTGTTTAGTAATTGCATACTGCCCACCATGAACTCCATTTGTAAATAATGGATGGTGCATCGCAACGACTATTACTTTATCTTGATTCTTTTTAAACTCACCTTCTATTTCTAGAAAGAGTTGCTCTCTTGTTTTAATTTCGTCACAATCATCATTTATAGTAGGATGATCATCCCATTTAGCAAGATACCACTGACTATCTAATATAAGTAACTGCACATCATTAGATAACTCGATGCTCTCTAGTGGACAGCCTACTTTAGGTTCCCATACGTTCTTATTATCCAGCGCCTTTTCAATGTAATCCTTCTCACGTTCTACGTTTTTTAGGCCTTCATTATACCAGTCGTGGTTACCAGGAATAAATATGGTTTTTCCTTTAAATTGTTGTGCAACATCTATTTGAGCATTCAAATGATTCTCTGCAGTTGCTCTAAAGTCGTCATCCTTACTAGGCATTCCAGTTGGATAAATGTTATCACCTAAGAATATAAGATGAGAATCCTCAGTATTTTGATTTTTAATATGTTGCTCTAGCGCAAGTAAACCATTACTTTTACCATTGAGTGGTGATATACCTGCATCTCCTATAAGATAAAAAGTCTTTTGTACTTCCTGATTTTCTGGAAATACTTCTTGAGATTCTTCACGATATTGCTTTTTATATGAAGCGCAACCAGCAAGTATAAAAATGGCGATGAAAAAAAGAGTAGTATTTTTAAACATATATTAAGATGGTATTATTTTAAATTGAATTAATATTGAATCTATGACAGATAATATTTTCCAAAAAGCCGACAATTTTGTCCTTGATTTATTTAAAAATCAACTCGATGAAACATATGTGTATCATAATTACATGCACACTGCGCGTGTAGTCAAAAGTACTAAAGAGATTCTCGAAAATACTCAAATCGATGTTAAAGAAGAAAGAGCTTTAATCCTTGCTGCATGGTTACACGACACAGGCTATATAGATGGTGCTGAAGGTCATGAAGAGCGCAGTGCAAAAATTGCAGAGGAATTTCTAGCTAAGAATGAAGAAGATAAAGAAACGATCACTTTAGTAAAACGATTGATTCTTGCTACCAAATTTAATGGCACTCCTAAATGTCCACTAGAGGAAATTTTAAGAGATGCTGATTCTTCTCATTTTGCCAAAGACTACTACAGTGAAACTAGTGAGCTTTTAAAAAAGGAACTAGAATTACGTGGAACAAATAACTTCTCTAACAAAGAGTGGCGCAAGGAAAATATCAAAGTTTTTACAGAGAAACACCGCTACTACTCTGATTATGCAGTGAAAAACTGGAATAAAGATAAAAATGAAAACTTGATGAAGTTGCTAAAAAAGAAAAAGAAAAGCAACAAGAAATATGATAAAGAGCGTATTAAAGTGGATTTAAAAAATAAAAGTCCTGAGCGTGCGATTCAAACTCTTTTTAGAACAGCATTGCGTAATCATATAAAATTAAGTGACATTGCAGATACTAAGGCAAACATTCTATTATCTGTAAATGCCATAATTATCTCTCTCGCACTTGCAAACCTTATTCCTAAGTTAGAACAAGTAAGTAATAGGCACTTATTATGGCCTACTTTAATTCTTGTCTTATTTTCAGTTGTTACCATAGTTCTTTCAATTATGTCCACTAGGCCTAATGTTACGTCTGGTCAGTTTACAGATGATCAAGTAAGAGAAAGAAAAGTGAACTTATTATTCTTCGGTAATTTTCATAAAATGCCTTTAGATAAATATAAGAATTCAGTTATGGATTTACTTGAAGATAAGGAAGATGTGTATGAATCTCTTGTAAAAGATTTATATTATTTAGGTGTTGTATTAGCTAGAAAATATAAGATATTAAGATTGACTTATACCATATTTACTATAGGTATAGTAGGATCTGTTATAGCATTTATAGTGTCTTTTTCCTTACTAGATTTTGACTCTATTGCTGATGTAATTCCTGCAACAACTCCTTAAAAGGAATTCTTTCATTCTCATCAGGAGTTGATTTGTATAACACACCAACTCTTAATGCTTTGAGTCCTATAACTCCTTGAACATCTTCTAGTTCTAATGATTCTACGTCATCAGTTAGGAAGTTTTTGTATTGTAAAAATGATATATACCTTAGGTATTCTTTTTTACTCTCATGGTTTGTATAAATAATAGATATTTTACCTTTTTGAGTAACACGCTCATCAGTTCCTTTGATATTGGCCTTATCGATGCGCTTTTTAATAACCTCATACCTTGCGTTATAAGCACCATCAACATCAAATCGTTTCTCATCTACACGATATCTTATACTCAACGTATTGCCAAAGGCGAGAATCATAGAAGCCGCTTCAATTTGTTCCGGTAATTTCTCTTGATATTGATAGAATTTATTTTCCATCTCAATCATAGTTTTGAGTTGCCATAATCTCATATTCAATAAATAAACCGAATTGAATTCTGGACTTCTTACTAGACTAGCTCCTACATATATGTTATGCTCAATACCATCAGTTTTAAATCTTTCAAAAAAGTGAGGATACATTTCTTGAGCTTCAATTTGTTTACTGTCTAAAAACCGTGCAAGTCGTTCATTAACCACTTGAACAGTAACATCATAATTATCACGATTAGTGTAAATTACACCAGAATCCTTATTTACATTTGATTCATAACCGGTAACTAATTTATCAAGTTGAGGACTTAACTCTTTAATATGATTAATTATAGGGTTGATTTCTGTTATGAAAAGGTTTGCAATTTCACTTTCAGTATTTGCATTAACAAGTCCATCCTTCAATTGAGACTGATGTTTATGAATTCTATGAATAATTTGATTATAAATAGGTAATGGTTCTTTCGCTTTCGCGGAAGCGAATATCTCACCAACTAACTCTAATTGATTCATCAAGTCCTTCTTAATAGCCTCATTGCGAGCATTACTACTGCCTACAATATCGATTTGTCCATAAAGTGGATTTACGTCTTCAAAAACTATGTCTGCAAATTGATCGTCATTTGAGTCTGCTCTAGATCTTATAAGTCTGTGAGCTTCTTGTTCAAATTTCCATTGAACACTTGAGTGGATAGAAGTACATTCTGTTTGAATAATGGCTTTAATTCTAGTCTCATGCTGCTCTTCTGACCTGAGCAAAGCTATTTTAAGATAATTAGATATGCTATCTAGTTTAGTGGCATTGTAAGAATTAAGTAAGAATGGCTCATAACTTACTAATTCCAAAATACCTAAAAGCTTACCGTTATGAGAAATAGGATAAAATATCGCGCTCTTAATACCGGCATCTATTAAATTATCTGGTAAGAATGTGTTATCAACCGAGTTTATATAATCATCTACATCTGTAATAATAAGCGGACTGAACTGCACTAGTAAATGATTATATGAATCTTCACAAAGTGCGTTATTACAATTTTTTTCATGACTGGTTCCAAGTAAATAGCTTGTAGAATCGCTATATACCATCGTTTCAAAAATTTGATTTGTGTTATTGAACACGGTAAAACCTACTTTGAGATCATCAATATTAAATAATTGCCTGAAAATGTTTTCGATGTATTCGTTTTCGTAACCATTTTTATCTGCTATACTACTTAATAGGACGGTTTTTAGGTCTGAAATCGCTGCGTCCATGGTCACGTCAGTAAGTGTTACAATACCAAAACCTTTAAAAGAGTAACTATCTAGAGAAAACTTAGATTTCCACAATTTATCGTCTGTAGGGTTGCGCAGTAATTGTTTTACACATTCATTGGTCAGTCTATATTTTTCATCATTAAGTATCACATCTATAAAATCTGCATTATAGGTCATGCGATACGTTTTTATAGCACCATTTGCATCAGGTATTTTACAATGCATAGGTTTACTTAAATCAACTTGAGCTTTATAGAGTTGTTTTAATATAACTCCACTCGCCATGGTGAAATAATTGAAATCACTATTTGCTAGAAATGAGAAATTATTAATTTGAGAATGATTTGTTATATTCTCAAATCGCTGGGTTTTATAAAAAATAATATCTGAAAAAGGAACGGTTGCCGCTTTGATTTCATTAAGCGTAATTGCTTTAGGAAATAAATCAGATAATAAGGATGCAATAACATCTTTATTTGCTTCTATTTCATTGATTTGTAACCCATTTTCTAATTTAGGATATTTATCTACATAGTCTAGAGTAGCCTTGAGAAACTCCAAGGCAATAGGATTTGTTTCCTTGATAATTCTTTCTCTATAATGAGCAATTACCTTGTGAAAACTCAAGGAAACTTTCATTTCAAATTTTGTAGATTTCAAATTCATATATTCAAAGGTAGTTTTATTCCTTGTACAACAGATTAGTGGTAAGTTGTTTTAGAAATTTTTAACCTATTAAATAGAGTTATAATATCTATTTTTGCTCAAAAGTTAATAAAGATGAAATTCCTATTATCCACTCTCTTAGTTATTTTACTCATTTCGTGTAAAACAGCAACAACCACTGAAAATACTCATTTCATAGAAGGAAATGCACCTGGTGTATACAATGGTATGCGCGTTTATATGAATAAGTTAAACGCTGGAAATAGACCTATGCCTGTAGATACAGCCATTGTGATGGATGAAAAATTTTATTTTGATCAGAATGAAGTTAGCACTTTTCCAGATGTACGTTTTTTAACGATGGATACTGGCGATGATAAATTTGTATTTATTCAAGGTAATGAAGCTTTACAAATAGAACTGAATAAGGATACTCTTTGGGCAAGTAATGTAACTGGTAGTGAAGAGAATAAAATTCTTTACGATTTTAGAAAAGAACAAGCAGATTATCAAACTAAGACTATGAATTTCAAGACGGAACGTGGAAAAGCGTATCGCGCTGGAGATGCAGAGAAAGGTGATTTAGTTACTAAATCATGGATGGATGCTGAGGAATCTTATAAAAATGGAATTTACAAAACCATCGAGAGCAATCCTGAAAAATTAGTAAGTTCTATGATTATAGGTGATATGCTAAATTCTAAACTTATAGATACTGATAAAGCAAGAACACTTTACGATATGCTAGAAGGTGACGTGAAGAACTCTCCTATCGCAAAGAGCTTAGAGAATTACTTAATGAAATTTGAGAAAACAGCAATAGGCGTAAAGGCTCCATATTTTGAAGGAAAAACACCAGAAGGCAATATCTTAAAACTTGATGATGTATTAGGCAAAGTAACTTTAATAGATTTCTGGGCATCGTGGTGTGGACCATGTCGTCGAGAAAATCCTAATGTTGTGAGAGCTTATAAAAAGTATCACGATAAAGGATTTAATATCATAAGTGTCTCACTAGATAAACAAAATGCCGAAGCTGCGTGGAAAGCGGCTATTGAGAAAGATGAAATGGACTGGAATCACATTTCAAGATTGATGCACTGGCAAGATCCTATTGCAAAGCTTTACAACGTTACTGGTATTCCAGCTACATTCTTACTAGATGAAAATGGAGTAATTATAGCAAAGAACCTACGTGGTCAAGCGTTACATGATAAATTAGAAGAGCTACTCTAGTTTCCCCATTTTTTTAAGGACAAATAATGCGATGATAGGTACAAGCATTAATACTACAGTTAATGTTTGTTCAAATATGATATTATAATCATATAATAAAGTCACTACATAGCCAGCCACTGCTCCACCGAAGTGAGCGTCGTGACCTATGTTATCGGCTTTATTTTTCATACCATATATGGAATAAGCCAGATATCCTATACCGAATACAAATCCTGGAATAATACCATAAATATAAATCCTAGGTTCTAACAATATCGCTGCATAAATAACACCAGAAACAGCTCCACTAGCTCCTATCGCGCTGTAATGATACTCATCTTTATGAAAGACATAACTTAATAATCCACCTCCTAAAAGGCTCGCAAAGTAAACTACTAGAAAGCCTACACTTCCTAAATAATCAACTACATAGTGCGCAAAAAAGTACAGCGTCAACATATTAAAAATAAGATGTTGCAAGTCTGCATGGAGAAATCCGCTTGTTAAGAATCGCAATTGTTCTCCACGTTGAATTCCTGCAATATTAAATTTATACTGGTCAAAAAAGTAGCGGTCTTGAAAACCTTTATAACTTACTAACGCACAAGCTACTATAATGACTATGGTGACTATATCTATTCCTTGATTCATGTGATTATTTTACTATCGAACAAGATAGTATATTTGTTCAAATTCTTTTTATGCAAGCGATTGCTTTTTACCTCTTTTATCCATTATTATGGATTATTTCAAGACTTCCAGCTAGAGTTGCTTATCTAATTAGCGACTTTGCCTTCTTAATAGTTTATTACCTCATAGGATATCGTAAAAAGGTCATTATTAATAATTTTAAAGTAGCCTTTCCCGATAAAACAGATGCAGAATTAAAAGCGCTATGTAGAAAAACTACACAACATTTTTGCGATAGTTTTATAGAAGTAATCATGTCTATGGGTTTAAGCCATGACGAGATGAGGAAGCGATTTGTTTATACTAATCTAGAATTGATTCATGATTTAAGAGCTAAGAACAGACCTATTGTAGCTATGTTCGGTCATCAAGCTAGTTATGAATGGACCATGTGTTTAGATGGTCAAGTGGATTATAAAATTATTGCAGTGTATAAGCCACTGGCAAATAAGTATTTCAACAATCTCATAGTTTCTATAAGGCAAAAATTCAATTCTACTCTTATAACCATGCGAGAGGCAAGTAATCACATTTCAAAAAGTATATTGAGTGGAGAAATGGCCATGTATGGTTTAGTCGCAGATCAATCTCCTGCGCGATATAGAGCACAACATTTCACTACATTCTTTGGTAAAACGAGTGCTGTATTTATGGGAAGTGAAAAGCTTGCTGTAGCTCACGATACTGCTGTGGTATATCTAGCTGTAGAAAAAGTAAAAAGAGGTTATTATAGCGCAACTTTTCATACCATTACAGAGCATGCAAAAGAAACTAAAGTTTGGGAAATTACTGATTCCTTTTTTGACTTACTAGAAACTCAAATACGCAAACAACCAGAGTTTTACCTCTGGTCGCATAAAAGATGGAAAGCTACTCCTAGTAATGTTAAGCGTACGCCTGTGCTATCGCCTCGAGTTCAGCAATAAAGCGATCGGCAAGTGCATCAGCATCGTTTTGAGAAGGAGCTTCTGTATATATTCTTATGATAGGTTCTGTATTAGATTTACGCATGTGAACCCATTGCGATGGGAAATCAATTTTCACACCATCAATAGTTGTTAATTCTTCACTAGCATATTTAGTAGCAATATCTTTCATGATATCATCTACAGGCATTCCTTTAGTAAGTTGAACTTTCTTTTTACTCATGTAATATTCTGGATAACTAGCTCTTAATTCACTTACTTTCATTTTCTTTTCAGTAAGTAAGGATAAGAACATTGCTATTCCTACTAATGCATCACGACCGTAGTGTGATTCTGGATATATGATTCCGCCATTTCCTTCTCCACCTATCACGGCATTCATGTCTTTCATTTTTTGAACTACATTTACCTCACCTACAGCAGCTGCATAGTATGTTCCACCATGAGCTTCAGTAACATCTCTTAAGGCACGAGAAGATGATAAATTAGAAACCGTGTTTCCTTTTTTATGGCCTAGAATATAGTCTGCACAGGCAACTAATGTGTATTCTTCACCAAACATTTCTCCTTCTTCAGTCATAAAAGCTAATCGATCCACATCTGGATCTACAGTGATACCAAAATCTGCTTTATGTTCTTGAACCGCTGCTGCTAGATCACCTAAGTGTTCTTTTAACGGCTCTGGATTATGTGGGAAATGACCAGTAGGATCACAATATAATTCCACAACCTCTACTCCTAGTTTTTTAAGCAATGCTGGAACTGCTATTCCACCTGTAGAATTCACACCATCTACCACTACTTTAAAATTCATCGCTTTAATAGCTTCTATTTTTGTGATAGGCATTTCAAGCATTAAATCTACGTGTCTATCTATATAATCTGTAATTACTTTTACAGTTCCTAGATCATCTACTTGAACATAGTTGAAATCCTCAGCAGCAGCTGTGTCTAGAATTTTTTGTCCTTCTACGCCATCGAGAAACTCACCTTTATTATTTAATAATTTAAGAGCATTCCATTCTTTAGGATTATGACTTGCTGTAAGTATAATTCCGCCATCAGCATTCTCAGCTGTGACAGCAAGTTCTACTGTAGGAGTTGTACTTAATCCTAAATCAACAATATGACATCCCATACCTACTAAGGTATTTTGAACTAGCGCTTGAATCATCGCACCGCTCAATCGAGCATCTCTACCTATAACGACCGTAGGAGCACTTTTACCAGATGCTTCTTTAATCCATTTAGCATAAGCGCTTGCAAATTTTACGGCATCTAGTGGTGTAAGATTTTCACCTGGTTCACCACCTATAGTACCACGTATTCCCGAAATAGATTTTATAAGAGTCATAGAATTTACTTTACATTTACAGCAAAAGTAAGAGTACTAACTGCCATCTACAACTGCCACCATGAATTATCTTGCACATATTTATCTTTCTGGAAATGATACTGAGTTACGCATAGGTAATTTCATAGCAGATTCTGTGCGCGGAAAAGACTTTTCTATGTTTCCAGAGCGCATCGCACAAGGAATCATTCTCCACAGGCACATTGATACTTTTACAGATTCACATCCTACAGTAAAACTAAGTAAAGACTTGATACGCAGTGAGTATGGTCACTGGAGTAGCGTGATTGTAGATATTTATTATGACCATTTTCTAGCGGCTTACTGGTCTGATTTTCATGATGAACCATTAGATTCTTATGTCCAACAGTTCTATGCAGATTTGAAAAATTACTACGGCGTGCTACCAGAAAAAGTACAGAATTTTTTACCGTACATGGTCGATCAAAATTGGCTCAATAGCTATGCAACTGTAGAAGGAATCTCTCGCATATTCCATCAAATGAATCATCGCACGCGCAATCGCAGTAAAATGAACTTTGCTCCTATTGAATTAGAGAAATATTATAATGAAATGGAGCGACATTTCAGAGATTTTTTTGAAGATCTACAATTCCATGTAAAACAGCAACGTCTTTTTTTAGATCAGTAGTTATTGAAGTTACGCTTTCGCGAAAGCGTGAATCAAAAAAGCCCTTGTAAATTAATACAAAGGCTTTTGAAATAGAATTAGAATTATCGATTATTCAATCACAACCTTATGTGTAACTCTAGAAGAATCGTTAATCAAAGTCAACAAGTACGTACCTTTTACCATCGATTGTGGTAATGATACTTGCGTATTATTTCCATTATAAATTATAGATTGAGATGGAATTGAGATTTCCTGACCTAGCATATTAAATAACTTAATCTCAACATTTTCATCGATTCCAGAAACGTTAATGATGTTATTGCTCGTAGGATTAGGATAAATACTAACCTTATTATCATTTAACACGTTATCTATAGAAAGAGTCGTGTTTGAAAACATAATACGGAATCTATTTTCATCCATACTCGCTGCAACTGCTTGATTTACATTAAAACTATAAACTGTAGCACTACTTGAAGCAATCGCTGTGTACGTGTTCAAATAAGAGTCATAAAGATAAGCTGGAGTGATTATTCCAGTCATATCTATTTTCAAGTTATACTGTAACGCACGGTAATTTGAAGTGTATAGTTCTATCTGTTCGTCATCTTGAATAGACTGTCTTTTCTCGATACTTAATAAATTGTTGTTATTTAAAATCGCTATGTTTTCATCTAGGTTAGTGAATTTGAGTGCATCTTGAGCATCAACTGCATTATTTGCACTGGAATTAATGTTAACTATCGCTGCATCTCGTTCTCTTAGACCTTGAGCAAATTCTGTAGATTCAAATAATTGAATCGCTACTCTTGGATTAATATTAGGAACGCTAAATGTATTTAATGCTTCCTGACTAACTTCCTTATGTGACTCATTAAAAGTCATGCTTGCAGTTCCATTTGCCAGTGTGGTTACAAAAAATGAGGAATGAGGTTGCGCGTACTTATTGAAGTTACTGCTCAAGTTAGTTGAGTTTAATGGAACGTCAACCGTTACATAAGCTCCACGAGTATTTATAGTAGGATCCCAGAAATAAACAAAGTTAGGATTCACGTTTGTAGATGCTGACAATACCTGACTAAGATCCACTGGTGCTTGATAAGGATTTCCTATAAAGTTGAACTGTCCAGTGACACCACTTAAATTAGTCATAGGAGTTGTCCCTACTTTTAATGTTCCTGTAGAACGCAATACGGTGTTAGTAGGTGTAGAACTGTTAGTAGATAAGTCAACGGTACGATCACCTCTTACAAATAATCTATAAGGAGTACCGGCTACAAGATTTGTGTTATCTGTATCCATAGGTGAATTCCAACTCTGTGCAACATTATCATAACCATAAATAGATACATTTCCAGATATGGATTGATCAAAGCCATTTGCGCCAGTTAATGAACCTGTAATATGAGTTCCAAATCCAGCAGCTGTTGATCCACCTTCTTGCCAGTTATCATAAATACTGGTGGTTGTTGTCACAGATGATGATACGAATCTAAATGCTCTTTTTGCAGGAACGAATCGTTCTGTCTTGAAAGTACCATTGATAGTTCCATTTACTTCATCCACAAATGCTGTACCTGTAGCAGTACTTTTAAGTGTTACGAAATTTGCTGAGTTAACCGTTAATGCGCCTGAGTTTGATTCTAAAACTCCGGTTATATCAACGTTTACATTTATAGTAACATCGTTATCAACGTGGAGTTGTTGCACTTCAATATCATTACCAGAAACAGTTTGTGAAGTATTCCCGTTAAAAACAAGTGTACCTGAAGTCGCTGCAATACTTCCAGAATTCACAAGATCACCAGCAACAGATAGCTCATGATTTCCTAAATCCAAAGTCTGTCCACTCTGAATTGTTAAATCGCCTATTTGTGTGATCGATGTAAGTGCTGCATTACCAGTGATTACCGTTGCGTTATCACCGTTTGTAGTAATACCGCTAGGATCAAAAGGTAACCATCCATTTGTATATGTAAAGTCAATCAAGTCTGGTCCACCAGGTGTATTATCGCTTGCACTAGAACTTGCGATTATTTCCCATTCTGCTTCTATCCATACAATAGAATTTGAAGTTGTATTTCTTTTTCTTGTTATTCTACTATTTACATAGTTCCATGGTTCATTGTCACCATCTACTCCTACTTCACCAAATATGTCTATAACATCATAAGTGGAAGTTGTGAAATCGCCATTATAAACTAGCAGGTATGGATCATCTCCTGTTCCACCTAAAACATTATTATTAACGATAATGTCTGCTGTGAGTGGTGCATATTCAGTAGCAAAAGAACTTCTACCTAATACAAAGTAAGCACCAGGTTGTATAATACCAGATAATGCAACGTTATAATTAGTAGGTGGATTACCAGCTGCTTGACGTGCAAGTGAAATTCCCGAAGCTCCTAAATCTACAGCTTCAGTTCCGTAATTGTAAATCTCAACAAAGTTGGAATTATCGTTATTTAAAGTATTTGTTATTTCACTGATATATAGTGTTGGAAATGCTGGAATCGTATCATCTGCGATTGGTCCTGCTGGTGCGGTTAAGTAATCGATATCACTTCCAAAATTACTATAAGAATGGATTTGGAAATGGTATGTAGTTCCTTGAGTAAGCCCAATAAATGAATAACTTTCATTACCTGGCTCTACTTTTACAACCGCAAGTCCATCTGTTAAGTCTGCGTCGATTTCTAAATCTGTACCATCTACAAGTGAAGGTAAATTTGCAACATCACTTGCTGCGGTAATTACATAACCGCTCGCCGGATTAGTTCCGGTTGCATCTGTCCAAGAAAGGTTGATATTTCCGTTTTGTGCTGTTGCAGTGAAGTTAGTAGGTTGATTAGATGGTTCTGGAGAAGAAATATATTGAATTTTTATAACAGCTCCTGGATTTGCTAAGCTAGGTGCAGATACTGAACCTGATGGTCCAGAGGTTGTACCTGAACTGTCTGTAATTGCATAGATAGTAGTCCCGTCTGGAGAAATAGTCATGTCACGGTATCTATCTATAGAAGAATGAAACTCTATAAGATCACCTACTACTCCATCACCTGCAGCGTTCAATTCATATCGATAGATCGTTCCTTTTTTAAGCGTTGGAATTAAAATCGATTTTTTCCATGGTATCTCATTTGTAAGTCCTTGTGGTTCATAAACATCTATACTTGATGGCGCTACCGTAGGCCAGGTTAAAAAACCTCCTTGAGGCACAGTTCCTGATGTACTATTATAAGTTGAAATAGGTGCTTTAAAGTCTGCAGGAGTTGCAAAATCTTCTTCCTGGTGAACTACTGCTCCAGCAGGACAATCATTTCCTCCTATGGTACAGCCGTTAGGATCAGAGGCTTTAATACAGTAATCATATCCTTGATTATCACGGTAGCCAGCAATAAGTGGCCATCCATAGTTTTTACCAGCTATAATAAAGTTGATTTCATCATCCACGCGTTCTCCATGCTCAGACTGGTATAAGTTTCCTAAACTATCAAAGATGATTCCTTGGCCATTTCTATGACCATAACTATAAACGTGACTTCTTACTTTGTCTGTATCAGGTCTATTAGTGTCAGCATTATCAGGAACTGGATTAGCATCTGTAGGTGCAAATGGATAGAATAATGGATTATCATTAGGGACCGATCCATCTAGATTCATACGTAATACCTTTCCTTTATAAGTGGACCAGTCTTGCGCATTTACCATCGCTTGAGTAGGTAAAGCTTGTGCTTGAATACGCTTACATTTATTTGCAAATTGATTCCATCCTAGATCACCTACTGAATAGTAAAGTTTTAAGTCTGGACCTATTTTAAGTCTACCTGCATTATGATCATTACTAGCCTCAATATCTTCAATAATTACTGTGCGTGAATTAGGAACTAGAGTTTTAGTAGTATTATCAAAATCAAATCGTACTATTCTTAATCTTCTAGGTTGTGATGGAGTTGCTACTTCATAATAAGTTAGCGCTAGATATACGTGATTATTGGTCGTAGTAGTCACATCTGTAAATAGGTCTGGATGGATTGCCATTCCCATGAGGCCATCCTGACCAGCATCACTATAGACCTCATTATGCAAATCTATCATTTCAGTTTTTGCACCGGTATCTGGATTTACACGTACAACTCGTTCACCGTAAAGCGTTCCATCATCGTTATCATCATTTGTTGCTCTTTCAGTTATCCACAACCATCCATCTGGACCGTAAGTAATTTCATTAGGAAATGAAACTAATTGATCAGTATTTGCGAGTTTAGTGACTTGCCAATTGTTAGAATCAGTTTCGGGATTTTGAGCTTGTAATAGAGCAGCCACAAAAAGGACTACTAGAAAAATAGTTTTTTTCATCAATAAATTTTTGAAAATGTAATTTTAGGGTAATTGTTATTCAACAGCTAGTTTTACAGTCTGTTGTGTATTATTTAAGTTCATAGTGACTAGATAAATTCCAGTAGAAACTCTAGGGATATTAATACCTGATTGCGGTGTTTCTAGTTCGCTTTCGCGGAAGCTAGCTATCAATTTACCTGATAAATCATAAATACTTAATCCGTCTAATGAACTTTCTAAACCATTAATAAACAAGGTTGAAGATGAATTATCTAAAAAAACAGTTGTTTCATTAAGGTCAAATTGTCCAGATGATAAGGTCTGATTATTAAAAACAATATCAAATCTGTTTTCATCAAGTCCATCCTGGCTGAAGGTAAAATTATAATCTCCAGATTTTAAATCATGGTATGTATTCAATTCATTATCTCTTAACCATACATCTTGATTTACATCAATGTTTGTAAAGTCTGAAGCTACGATTTTATACATTTTAGTAGTAACACCTTTAACAGCTAGATCAACAACTTTATCAATCGTTATATCACTTAAAGCTCTGATTATAAAATTATCACCGTTTGCTGGCACGTACATGTCAGTTTCATTCAAAGTACCCGATGCATAAGCATCATATCCTTTATCATAACCATCTGTAAGCGCTGCGTCAAAACCTATGGCTATTTCACGACTTGCTCCACTGTCTGCAATCAGTTCAAGGCGTAATAATTTAATATTCATATCTTGATAGCTACTTGCATCTTGCGCTGCAGGATTAGTTCCAGGAGCTCCTAAGAATATACTTCCATTAGTTAAAGAACCATCATAGTCTGCTTCTTTCTTGAAAACACGTTGCGAGTTATTGAATTGAATGGTTCCATTATTTTCAACAGTAACAAAGAATCCTTGTGCTACTGGAATGAAAAAACTAGGTCTAACTGCTGGTCCAGCGCCACCATTTAAATATCCTAAACCGTCATATTGTGCTGCTTTTACAGTAGCTAATTTTGTAATAGTAGCATATCCACCTTCATAATAGGCAAGTTGATGATTAGTACCTCTAAATTGATCCCATAAATAAACGGTTCCATCTATAACACCTAAGTTATCATCTATAAACGCTCTCATGTCTATAGCTGATGGATACGGATTTCCTAAAAGCGAAGTAGTATTTGCTCCAGCATTAGGTATTGCAGGAATATTGATAATTCCATTATTAGGTTTCCCTTTAAAAATATATTCTTGAGTGGCTGCTGTAGTACCTGTTCCTTTTTGAGACCAACCATGTCCAGCCTTAATCGCTGTTGTGTTAGGTGCAATTAGTGACCAGTCATTATATGTACTACCATTTAAGAAAGTATATAACCATCTACCACTTAATGTTACTGGAGATGTAACTGGTGGTGTTCCTACTCCAAAACCAGTAAATGAAACTTGTCCTGCAGCATCTTCTAAATCTTTTAAGTAAAAGGAATTATTGTTAGTTGTATTATTAGAAATTCCTACTGGTGAACTCCAGTAATTATAAGAATACACATCAGATACTCCTTGTTGTTTGCGCTCAATTGTTCCACTACTCGTTTTATCCAACTCACTCATATCTGATTGAAGCAATTGTGCGTCACCTTCAAGAATCATTTTACCGTTAAGAATAAAATACCAATCATTTTGAATATGGAATCCGTCGTTGACATTAATCACGCCACCATTATCCACGACCATTCCAGTAAAGCCTAAATCTTTTTGAGCTGTGACATCATGAGAAACTTTGATTATAGAATGTGGGAAGTTCTCGATATCATCTGCATCCCATACATCATTCCTTAATAAAGTAGAACTATTATCTAAGTTTCCATCCTGTATTGTTACATATGGTAATGGTGCAGATTGAGGTAGAATAGATTTAATATTATACATTGTTCCATCTGTAGTCGTTGTTGACTCATCATTTAATTGATCTGCTTTAAGCTGATTAAATGAATAGTAAACTAATAAGTCTGACCAAAGCAAACCAGTGATATCCCTAGGTAAAACCTTTCCTGTTAATTGAACTCCATTTGCCTCTACTTCTTGATGCATAACTCTTCTCAATTGAACAGGTGTAAGCGCTTTATCAAAAATTTTCACTTCGTCGATTCCACCATTAAAATAAGTTCCAGCTGTACCTACGAACTGTGGTACATTCCCGACAGTAAACTTTTCAGTCAATTCAGATTTTATAGGGTCAGTTGCTATGCTTGTATTTGAACCTACCTCTACTCCATTTAAGTAAAGAAATATTTCCTTATTAGTAGTATCAAAGGTTACTGCAACGTGATACCATTTATCATTTTCTATTGCGGTGTCTGAATTAATAGTATAATCACCACCATTATTATTTCTAATTCTTGCAAAAAATGTATTGTCATTTCTCAACCTCATAAATGATTGAAGTTCACCCATAATAAAAGGATTATTTCCACCTTCTTTCATAATCCAACCCATCATAGTCATGTGAGTTAATCCTGAAGTTACAGAATTGGTAGTTTGTATATAATCATTACGGCCATCAAAATCGATGAATAAATCTCTATTAACATCTATAGGTGCACCATAAATAGTGGTGTCATAATCATTACTTCCATCATAAACACCATCACGGTCAGTATCATTAGTTCCATCAACCATTCCATCGCCATCACCATCTTGATCTGCATATAAGGAATTATCAATATCGCTACCATTTGATAAATCATTTGCAGCGTCGTTGCTGTCTAAATCTATATAATCTGGAATGCCATCGTTATCAGTGTCGATAGGTGGCACATAACCTATAGTTCCATGATCTAACTTATCGTTATCGTCATCATTATTATCAATAAGTGGTAATAATCCATCTCCATCGTTTTCATCATCAGCAAGTCCAGAGTCTGTATCTATTCCGTCACCTATTCCATCACCATTAACGTCAAGATCTCCTAATCCATCATATTCTAGGACATCAAAAATACCGTCGTTATCACTGTCTAAATCTAGATAATCAGGAATTCCGTCATTATCAGTATCTCTAGGAGTATGCGCTTCATAGGCGTCATTCATACCATTCCCGTTTGTATCAACCCATTGTGTGTCACCTATCATAGTTCCATCACGATCTGTATCCACATCAGTATAACCAGATGGCAGTCCTAGTTCATAAACGTTAGGAATTCCATCGTTGTCATTATCCAAATCTACCACATCAGCAACACCATCTCCATCTAAATCACATAACTTCTGTGTGATTTTAATATCATCTAGTGCGATATCATTCCCACCACCACCAGGTGAATTATTTACAAATTGAATTATAAAGTCACTTACAGGTAATGATAACGAAGTTCCGTATTCTTGCCACAAAGATTGTGCGCATGAATCATCAAATGGCGCTACGTCACATCTTTCAACGTCGCCAGTATTATACGTTTGATACAATGTTGATTTATCTAAGGAGTAAAAGTTAACTGTGATGTTAGGCTTGATTCTATCGCCACCAAAAACCGATCTTGGACTATCCACATTTAACGCCCAAAATGAATACGTAAATATTGCGTTAGGGATAATCCCAACAATTTCAGTTTCATAAAACACACCTGGAGTGTAGGATGCATTAAATACAGCCATTCTTCCATTTGTGTCTCCTGGAGTGTGATCAAGAGTTTCAGTCCAATAAATATCTGACCATGATGCTAAATCTGGTCCAGTTGCCGATATATCAGTTGTTGAATTACCATCTGAAATAGAATAATGTACTGTGTATTTACCATCTTGTAAATCGGGATTGTTATCACATTCATCAGCACCTTGAGCTGTTGTCCCGTCTTCATAACAGTAAGAGGTTGTAACACCAGGAGTTAAATCATCTATACGTACGCGATTTAATCCAGCTCCAAATGTCTCATTCAAGAAAATTACGTCTGCTGAAGAACTTAATGGATTTATTAAACATACATTCTGTTCATCAGAATCTCTAATTCCATCATTATCATCATCAATATCGATGTTATCAGAAACTCCATCTCCATCAGTATCTGGATATATTTGTTCTCCATCGCCGCTAATCATAAAGTCGTAATTATTAGTGCCTGAAGGAGTCGAATTAGATTTAACTCGAACTAAAGCACTAAAATTTGCTACAGACGTAGGTTCAAATTTTATAGTAAAAATTTCAGATGAACCACTAGGAATAATAGTTGAACCAGCCGGTTGTGACACGATAGTAAATTCTGGAACAGCCATCCCTACAAAACTAATAGGATTCACTCCCAATTTGAGATCAGCTCCACCTGCATTTGTTATTTTAAAAGTACTAATGCGTGAACCACCATTAATATCTACAACTCCAAAATTTGTATGATTGGATGGTGAAGTGGTTGTGTCACCATCAGTAATACCTACATTATTACCACTTAAAGAAGCAGTACGAACAGAACTAGGATTAATGATAACTTCGACTACGTAATCTTCAAATTCTTCATTACTATTTGCTGTATTACCACAAGGATTATTAGCAGAAAAGTACTGTCTTGTCCCAACTCTAAGAATATATTTACCCAAACCTATATTAGAAGGAACTGTAAAACTAGCTGCTGGATAAGGTAATGCTACAGTACCATTAGTATCTACTATTTTTTCATCTGTAGTTACATTAAAAACTCCATCTCTGTTGTAGTCTATGTAAGCAGCCCAACCAGAATCTGAACCATTTGAAATTGCTGTTAGATTAATACTGTAGGTATTGCCAGCAAATACCTTTAAGGTAGGAAGCCCTATATAACTTCCATATCCACCATCATCACCAGATGTATTATTAATTTGACTTCCCGACTCTCCTGCAATAGTTACATTGTCCAAATAATTAAGTCCGTTTGAAACACTAGTTGGGATACATGCACCATAATTAATATTTACATGTACTGTTGCTGTAACACATTGATTAGCTGCATCACACATGGTATAATTAAATGAGTCTGTACCTACGTAATTAGCTCCAGGAATATATTGAAATACTCCATCAGTAATTTCAGTAATTACTCCACCTGATGCTGTAGGAGATGCAGAAATAAGAGTATAGTCTTCTCCATCACTTCCATTACTAGATCCTATATTGTCATTAAAACTTACGTCTATTCTATTATCTGCTCCTGGATTAGAATTAAGCAAAACAGAAAGTGAATCATCTGTAGCTACAGGATTGATAGGTTGAAGAATATTCAAGGTGTAATCTTCAGTCTCTGCACCGTTATTGTAAACATAACAAGGGCTTTGATCCATCCAGTAATCATTTGTTCTTATTCTCAATCGATAAGACCCAGGAGTAACTCCTAATGGAATTGTGTAGTTATAATTGAAATTCTGCCCATCTGGACCACCAGTAGTTCTATATACTAACTCATTTTGATCAAAAAAGTCGCCGTCATCGTTAAAATCTATAAAAATAGAAAACCAGGATTGTGGTGGGAATCCACTCCATTCATCAGAATCAGTTTTAAAAGAAAAAGTGTAAGTGTCACCAGATGTTAAAGTCGCAGCTATTGAAGTAAAGTCGTTGTAACCGTTTGCACTAAAAGAAGTTGAGTTATTTGATAATTGAGAACCGATTGAAAAATCGTCTATATAAATTCTATCAATGTTATTAGTTACTAATGGCTCACAATAAGTTTGAGCCTTTGCAATTACTGATTGCAAAAGAACAAGAAGAAAAATAAAGCCTACCCTACGTAATTGACTATTCATATTATTGGTTTAAATAACTGTACAAAGATATTTCACCTTTCAATTAAGTAGGAATACGTGTAGGAATTGATAAATGAATTCGATAAAAGGACACTTAATGACGTTGAAATGATATAATCAGACCAAAATGTTCATGTAGTTCAACGATATAATTTTAATTTTATCAGAATTATAACCATCGTTAAAAATATTATGTAAGAAAAAAGGGCTTTTAGTTTCCTAAAAGCCCTTCTAAATAATTAGTTTTTAATACTATAAGTTAGGAATTACTAACTCTTGTCCTGGATGAATTACATCTGGATTTTTAAGTACTCCAGTGTTTGCAGCAAAAATTTGCTTGTACTTCATAGGATCTTTAAAATATTTCTTTGCAATAAGGCTTAGTGACTCACCACTTTGTACAGTGTGACGTGCATAAACAGATCCGTCTGCTACTTTAATGTCTGCCATTAAGTCGCTAGGATTTTCTCCACCTACCTTTTTAATTTCATCCCATAACAAATCCTTCTCGTATGGAGTCGCTGCTGTTCCTTTAATTTCTAATTTATCTCCGTTTACTTGAACATCACCATCTTTCATGTTCAATTTCATACCTAAATCTAGGACGCTTTGATATTTTGCTTTTACCATTTTTATTTTTTAAATTATTAATGTTTTAAAGTTAAGAATCATTTGTTAATATTTCAATAATTTATCTTAAAATATATTACAATCGATGAAATGTGCACAATGTTCTTTAATATACGCTTTCGCGAAAGCATAATTCTTACATTTACTTACTCTTCATCTTTCATGGTCGTGTAAACATTGTTCACATCATCATCTTCATCTAGTTTTTCTAGAAGTTTCTCAACATCTTCACGCTGCTCTGCTGTTACCTCTTTCTGCATAGTAGGAATATATTCAAAATCTGAACTTAGGATTTCGTGACCTAATTCCTCGAGACCTTTTTGTAAAGCTCCATAATTTTGAAACTCTGCATAAATCATAATTCCGTCTACAGAATTATCATCATCCTCATCTCTTTCATCTAGGAACAACTCCTCTGCACCAAAATCAATTAATTCCAGTTCTAATTCCTCTAAGTCCAAGTCACCGGCAGGAATTCTAAAATGACATTTATGGTCAAACATAAATTCTACAGAGCCTGATGTACTCAAGTTACCATCACACTTTGTAAAATAACTGCGCACGTTTGCAACGGTTCTATTATTATTATCTGTTGAAGTTTCTACTAGAATAGCAATTCCATGTGGTGCATATCCTTCAAATAGTACGGTCTCATAATTTGCCGTATCCTTATCTGTTGCTTTTTTAATCGCACGTTCTACGTTTGCCTTGGGCATATTAACAGCCTTTGCATTCTGGATTACCGCACGCAGCTTAGAATTAGATTCAGGATCTGGTCCACCTTCTTTTACTGCAATCACTATATCTTTACCTATTCTGGTAAATGCCTTAGACATAGCGCTCCATCTTTTCATCTTACGCGCCTTGCGGAATTCAAATGCTCTTCCCATTTAATGTGGTTGTTTTGTGTTAAAGTTCAAATTTAAGATTCTCAACTTATCCTTGCAAGAGAAAATAATGTCCTTAATTATTATATCGGTTTTACCTCAGACCTTAAATAGGTTTGAACCGCTGTGGACCAATTATCATAAGCTTCTCTCCTATTTACATTATACCAAGTTTTGGCTTTATTAAATTCCTCAGTTTTTCTTACTATATCAGATCGATCATTAGTTTCATAAGCTTTTAGTATAGCTATAATCGCTGGAGTATGATTTATAAAATCGTCAGTAAATGCCTTTTGAAAATCTAGAAAAGACTTTTGCAATTGCTTGCTATCACTAGGTGTATTTAATTTTAAAACTATAAATCTATTATCATCAATCACCATTTTCAAATCTTCTAGTCTTGCATTAAATTGTTCTGGAGATAATTGAATAACATCTTGCCACAAGTAGGCTTCGGTTTCCTTTAATAGTCTGGCAAGTGCGTTTACATTATTATAGTAATCATAGACATTTATAGTATGTTTCATTTGTTGTGCTTGGGCACTTTTATTACTCTCAATCTTTAAATCATACTTGTTACCATATGCTAGAACCGCATTATCATAATCTGTACGTAATTGAAACATCGCCTTTCTGATTTTACTTAAAATATAGGCTTTGTCTACAGCTGGTGGTTCTTGCTTATCAGATTTTAAAAGTTGCATAAAATCTTTATTTACGATTGCAATATTTCCCTTTAAGTAATTAATTGTTGCACGCTGAAAATCTTCATCATAAGGCTCTTGCTTTACCACATAACGTAGTGACTTATTGAGGACATTTTCTAGTTTTTTACGCTGGCCATTACGTTTCTGATAATCATCTTCTTGCGTATATGTGTACATGTAATTCCAGGTTTGCTCTACCACGTCGGCATGGTGACTGTCTATGAACTTGAGATAACTAGTCGCAGTGTCATAACGCTGTGCAGTGGCATTTATACTTACTAAAAGGAAAAGAAAAATATATCGCATAAAAAAACAGCTGTTCATTTAATTGAACAGCTGCAATATTACAAAATGAATGCCAGTTTTACTCGTCGCCCACGATATGCTCTATGGCCGCTGCGAGTTTAAAGTCATTTTCAGTAAGACCGTTTACATCATGTGTACTCAAGGTTATTTCTAGCGTATTATAAACATTGTGCCAGTCTGGATGGTGCTCCATCTTTTCTGCCTCTAGTGCTATACGTGTCATAACAGAGAAACAATCCATAAAATTGTCAAATTCAAATGTCGTGTGGATCGCATCATCATAATAATCCCATCCTTCTACATTCTCTAAATGCTTGTATACTTGGTCTTCAGTTAATTTTTCCATTGTGATTTTATTTATCGTCAAAGGTATTTTTAATTTTCCTTTTAGCCTCACCTAGACCTTCTTTAATTTTACCTTTCACTTGATCAGCTTTACCTTCAGCCTCAGTAGATTTGTCGTCTGTGAGTTTACCAAATTCTTCCTTAGCTTTTCCTTTAGTTTGATCCCATTTTCCTTCTAATTCTTTGTCGCTCATGATAATATGTTTTAAGATTTACTCAAATTTAATCACGCTTCCGCGAAAGCGTAGCCAATAAAAGCTTAATCATTATCTAAAATTTTCCCAATGAGAAACGTAACTCCTATCTTTGATTCATGAAAAATATAGCACTACTCCTTTTATTAATCAGTTCCATTGCATTCTCACAAGATGAACTCACACAAGTTTCACCTAGAGAAGCTGTTCACCTGAGAGAAATTCCTCGTCACAATATGTTGCTAGAGTTAGGTGTCACACAACCTACTGGTGATTATGGAGATATCGCTAGAGCTGGATTAAATATAGGAATAGATTACACCTATCAAGTGAATAAATTCTTAGGGCTTTCGGCAGGAATAAGACATCAGTACAACCAGTTCGGTTATCTAGATAGCGATGTGGATGAGAACAATTTTATAACAAGTAATAACTACACCACAAATAGTGTAGCGATAGGACCTACATATAGTTATACTAAAGGTCGTTTTCAACTTGATACCTTTTTTAAAGGTGGCGTTGCTTTTTATAACAATCCCGATAATCGAGTGGTGAACGGTGATCCTCAAGACTCAATCGTAGAAGTTTTATATACATCTGACGCGGCAAACTCTAAATCTTCAAGTGCTTACATTGAAGGTGGATTGAGGTTTAATTACTATTTCCGCAGGTCTGTTCAAGTGTTTTTCTCACCACAATACAGTACGAGCTTAGGTAATCCTATAGGTTATAACTTTCAAGGTGCTGATAGTACAACCATGACACCACAAGAAGTAAAGACAATTAATACTTCAAATTTGATGTTTAACTTTGGAATTAAAATTGCCCTTTCTCCTGAATATTCTAGCGGTGAATATCGCGATGACAGTGAGGACTAATTTAATTTTTGAATAGAATGGAGCTATTATAAAAGCTCTTTATATTCAATTTCTGTATAATTTAACAAACTCTTACTATTCTTACTTTGTTTAATGTTTAACTTTACAGTCTAAACAAAACAAGTGAAATTATACCAACATTCTGCCCAGCAAAAGTTACCAATATCTTTAGATGAAGCATGGAAATTCTTAACCGATGCTAATAATCTTAAGCTACTTACTCCACCAGAGTTGGAGATGAAAGTCCTTTATGGTACTGAGCGCGGTATGTATCCAGGACAACTCATCGAGTACTCTGTAAAACCACTACCGCTCTACCGTACCAATTGGGTAACGCACATTACACAAGTTCAAGAAAAGGAGTTTTTTGTGGACGAGCAAATGTATGGACCGTATGCTACATGGCACCACAAACATTTTATTAAAGAAATTCCAGGCGGTACGTTAATGGAAGACTTAATTCATTACCGCTTGCCACTAGGTCTCTTAGGTAAATTAGGAGCACCATTTGTTAAAAAGCAGTTAGAGGAAATATTCCGCTTTCGCGAAAGCGCACTCACTAAACACTTCGGAGAATTTAAAAATCAATAGAACTTAAAACATGTCTAAAAATATATTACTCATAGGCGGAAGCCACGGAATAGGAAACGCAATTGTACAACACGTACATGAAGGAAATAACGTGTATGTAGCATCACGAGAAAACGAGAACTTACCTAGCGGTGTGATTCACATACCATTTGACGCACTAACTGAAGAGCTAGACACTGCACAGCTACCAGAATCGCTTGACGGATTTGTTTACTGTCCAGGAAGCATCAATTTAAAGCCTTTCAAAATGCTCAAGCAAGAGCACTTTGAAGAAGATATGGAAATCAATTTCTTTTCATTAATTAAAGCGACCAGAACGGTACTGCCATTATTAACTAAAAACGGAACGAGTAGTATCGTTTATTTTTCAACCGTAGCTGTTGCCACTGGAATGCCGTTCCACACTAGCGTTGCTGCTGCAAAAGGCGCCATTGAAGGTTATGCTCGAGCACTTGCTGCTGAGTATGCGCCGACTGTAAGAGTTAACGTCATCGCTCCATCACTAGTTGATACACCACTTGCAGGTCGTTTGTTAAACAACGATGCTAAGAAAGAAAAAATGGGAGAAATGCATCCATTAAAACGTGTAGGAACTCCAGAAGATATTGCTGGTCTTGCAGTATTCTTGTTGAATCAAAATGAAGGCTGGATTACTGGGCAAGTGATAGGAGTTAATGGAGGAAAAGGTTCTTTGAGTTTAGGGTAGATTATTAGCAAGAGAATAATTTAACAATTCAATTTCCAATGTCAGTTCGAGCGCAGTCGAGAACAGCTTAGAAGCATTATTAGCTGATAATAAAATAATTAAAATGAATAAAAAAGTAAACATATTCTGGTTCCGTAGGGATTTGAGATTAGATGATAATGTAGGTTTTCTAGAAGCTTTAAAAAGCGATTTACCTGTGTTACCTATTTTTATTTTTGATAAAGATATTCTCGATCACTTACCAGAAGATGATGCTCGTGTAACTTTCATCTTTGAAGAATTACAGCGCATGCGTGATACGCTTCAAGAGCAGCATGATAGTTCACTAGCTATGTTTTATGGAAAACCAGAGAAAATCTGGAAAGAAATTCTTAAAGATTTTGAGGTAAACGATGTGTATACTAATCGAGATTATGAACCATACGCACTAGAAAGAGATAAGAAACTTAAGACGTTTTTTAAAGACCATAATGTTGACTTCCATACTTTTAAAGACCAAGTTATCTATGAAAAAGATGATGTGGTAAAAGGAGATGGCGATCCATATGTAGTTTATACACCTTATAAAAATAAATGGTTGGAATACTTCCGTAACGAAGTAGGAAAAGCAGAAAACCTTACCATTCACTACACGGCAGATTATCTCGATAATTGCATTAAAAACAGTCGTTTACCTAATCTAGCTTTATCTGATATGGGATTCAAAAAGTCCCAAATAGAAATTCCAGACTATAATGTAAAACCTACTCTCATAGAAGATTACGAAAAAACGAGAAACTATCCTGCCATAGAAGATGGAACTTCTCGATTAGGTGTTTATTTAAGATTTGGCGTTGTGAGCATACGTAAGATGATGAAAAAAGCAGATCTAGCCGAGGAAAAGACCTTTATGAGTGAATTGATTTGGCGTGAGTTTTTCATGCAAATTTTATATCATTTCCCTGAAACTACAGATAATGCATTCCGTTCTAAATACGACCGCATCGAATGGCGTAATAATGAGGAAGAATTTGAAAAATGGAAAACAGGACAAACGGGTTATGCTATAGTCGATGCTGGAATGCGTGAACTCAATGAGACAGGACACATGCATAATCGTGTGCGCATGCTGGTAGCGAGTTTTTTATGCAAGCATCTATTGATAGACTGGCGCTGGGGCGAGCGCTACTTTGCCGAAAAATTATTAGATTTTGAACTTTCTAGCAACGTCGGTAATTGGCAATGGGCAGCAGGAAGTGGTGTTGATGCAGCACCATATTTTAGAATATTTAACCCTATCACCCAAAAAGATAAGTTTGATAAAGGTTACAAGTACATCAAACAATGGGTTCCAGAGTTTGAAACCAGTAATTATGTAGATATGATGGTAGATCATAAAGAAGCACGAGAAAGATGTTTGAAGACATACAAAGAAGCGGTAGCGTAATAGCTTTAAACTTTGAAAATGTAAATAGGAAAAACGCATTTCGAGAGCTTCAATGCTCAGATTTATTTGCTAATCAAATGTCAATAGTTTTTTTAAAAATAGAACCTCTTTGTTTCCGCACCTTTAGAGTTGGGGAACGAAAACTAGACAAATATCACACCGAAACCTTTCCCTAGCCCTAAAGGGTAAGTTTCTTTAAAGAAAACAAATGTCAGTTCGAGCGCAGCCTGCCTGCCGGCAAAGGCAGGTCGAGAACAGTTCAAGAAGCTCAAAAGCTATTTTAAATTAAAAACCAGAAATTCAAAACTTGAAACAATCCATTAACATCGTCTGGTTTAAAAGAGATTTGAGAATTCTCGACCATGAACCGTTGTGGAAAGCGTGCCAGTTTAAAGAACCAGTACTCCTACTCTACATTTTTGAGCCCATGTTGTTAAACGATCCTCATTACAGTGAGCGACATTTTAACTTTATCAAACAATCGCTAGAGAACATGAATGAAAAGCTTGTTGTGATTCCTACCCGAGTATTAACCATTGAATCAAATACACTTAGTGCTTTTCAAAAGATCCATGATCTCTGCAACATTAAAAATGTATTTTCTTATCAGGAAACTGGATTGCTCAAGACTTATAAAAGAGATATTGAAATTGGTAAGTATTTTAAAGGTTGCGGTATTAGTTGGCAAGAGAGTATTTCAAATGGTGTAGTACGTGGCCTTAAAAATAGAACCAACTGGAAAGAACACTGGATTCACTTCATAAATGCAGACTTGCAACATCCAGATTTTGATAATGCTACTTTATTGAGCATCAGAGCACTTGAGGAACTTGAAAACAACTTTAAAGTTGTGAACTTAAACACGACAAAATCTACAGTTTTTCAACCTGGCGGCACTACTACTGGACTAAAATACTTTGATAGCTTTCTCAAAGATCGTATCACAGGATACAATCGTTATTATTCCAAACCTCTCACGAGTCGGCAGCACAGTAGTAGGTTATCTCCTTACATTGCTTGGGGAAATGTGAGTATACGTATGGTGGCACAAAAAGCTAGTGCCGCAAAACACTATGTAAAGGATAAAAGAACGCTTAATTCGTTTCTTTCTAGGCTGCGCTGGCAAGCCCATTTCATTGAGAAATTTGAAATGGAATATCAAATGCAGCAGCGCAGTGTTCACAGAGCTTACCGCAATCTCAATAAAGAAGTTAACCCAACATACCAGAAAGCATGGCGAGAAGGAAACACAGGTTATCCGCTAGTGGACGCGGCTATGCGCTGTTTAAACGCAACAGGATTTATCAACTTTAGACTGCGTGCTATGTTGACGGGATTCTTTACACATCACTTATGGCAACCATGGCAAGACGCTAGCAATCATCTCGCTTCTCAATTTTTGGATTTTGAACCTGGAATACACTATCCACAATTGCAAATGCAAGCTGGAGAAACTGGAATCAACATCGTGCGTGTTTACAATCCAGTAAAGAATAGTCTAGACCACGATCCAGATGGTGTTTTTATTAAAAAATGGGTTCCAGAACTAGCTGACTTACCTCTACGCTTTGTGCATGAACCTTGGAAAATGACCGCGATGGATGAACAGTTCTTAGACTTTAAATTAGGTGTGGATTATCCTGTCCGGTTGGTGGAGAATACGCTTTCGCGAAAGCGTGCTCAAGACATACTCTACGGCATACAAAAAAATATCAAGAACAAAGCAGAATCACGTCGCATCGTTGCTAAACATACCAATCCTGATCGAGAAATATGGCCTGGTGGTGATGAGTTAAGAGGATGATTATTTAATTAACTTTAAACAAGATCATTAATAAATACATTAAGAAGCCAAAAAGTAATTATATTTTTACATTCTTTATTGAACAAACTAAATAACAAACATGGCTTCAGGATTTTTTGCATTACTAGATGATATCGCGGTTCTTATGGATGATGTAGTGGTGATGAGTAAAGTCGCAACTAAAAAAACTGCTGGGATTCTAGGAGATGATCTTGCTGTTAATGCAGAGAAAGCTTCGGGATTTGTTTCTTCTCGTGAGATTCCTGTGTTATGGGCGATTACTAAAGGTTCTTTTATCAATAAGCTTATTATCTTGCCTCTTGCTTTTCTATTAAGTGCATTTGTGCCTATTGTTGTTACCATTATATTAATCTTAGGAGCAATCTATCTGGCTTATGAAGGAGCTGAGAAGATTTATGAATATGCATTCCCACACGCTCATCCTGAAAACAAAATAATTGCTAAGGAACTAACCGAAGAAGAAATCTTAAGCTTAGAAAAGGATAAAATAAAATCTGCTATTCTTACTGATTTTATACTATCTGTAGAGATTGTGATTATTGCGCTAGGAACTGTTCTGGAAGAATCTATTACTACACAAATCCTAGTAGTTACTGTAGTGGCTATTCTTGCTACTGCAGGTGTTTATGGAATCGTTGCGCTTATCGTGAGAATGGATGATTTAGGTTACAGACTTATCAAATCTAGTAAAAGCGAAAAAAGCGTAGCCAAAACAATAGGAACATTTCTCGTAAACGCATTACCATGGATTATTAAAAGTTTAGCGGTTATAGGAACTATAGCTCTACTCTTAGTCGCTGGCGGAATTTTCATTCATAACATGGAATATTTACATGACCTATTGCACAGCTTACCATCGATTGTTGCTGAATTCCTAGTCGGACTTGTGGTTGGGATTATTGCTGTTGCTTTAGTGAAACTGTTTCAAAAAGTGTTTTTGAAGGAGAAAGCCGTTTAATTATTCTCGATTCAATTGAAAAAAGTGATTGATAGATGAATAACTATTTAATTTTAATAATTGGAATTATCATCGTTGTAATAGGGTTTAGAGCTTTCCCCTATTTTGATAATAACAAAGACACAATTAACAATGAACCACAGAAGCTTTTTAATATCGCCATTCTAACGGTATTTTTAGGATTGATTCTTAGTATTATTTCAATTGTAAGTATAATAAAAAGCTTTTAGCCTCAAAAAGAGTCTAATAACAATCCACATCCACATTACAACGCACCGATCTAAAAGTCTTAATCGATTCAAAACTACGTTTCACCTTACGTATATAATCTTTAATCATATTAGGATGATGATGTTTTCCCATTTTTACGATCACATGAACTTGGTATAAATTGCGCACACGAGCCACGGGAGGGAATTCTGGACCTAGTACTTCTACTCCATGCTCAATTTGGTTCAATGCGTTTACAAACCACTGTCCGGCTTGTAAGGTTGTATTATAATCACGTTGTTTAAAAGTCAACCGTATCAATCGCTGATATGGTGGATATTTAAAATGATAACGTTCCTGTAATTGTTCCTTAAACATTCCTGTATAATTATAAGTACTTACCTGCTGAAGTATTTGATGCTCTGGATTATAACTTTGAATGAGCACTTTACCACGTTGCTCTGTACGTCCTGCTCTACCAGAAACTTGAGTTAATAAATGGAAACAGCGCTCATGGGCTCTGAAATCTGGAAAGTTCAACATACTGTCTGCACTTAAAACTCCTACTAGACTTACATTTCTAAAATCCAATCCTTTAGTAAGCATTTGAGTTCCTACTAAACAATGGATTGCTCCAGTGTCCATTTCCTCGATAATCTTTTGCACGCTGTTTTTTCCACGAGTGGAGTCTAAATCCATGCGGGCAATCTTATGATCAGGGAACAATTCTTTAAATTCTTCTTCTATTTGTTGGGTTCCAAAACCTTTAGTATCCAGTGCTGTACTCGTACAAGAAGGACATTCTGGTGGTATAAATGTACTGTAACCGCAGTAATGACAGCGCAACTGCTTTTTATACTGGTGATAGGTTAAACTTACATCACAATTAGGACATTGAGGTGCACTACCACAAGTATTACATTCCAGTATAGGTGCATAACCACGTCTGTTTTGAAAAAGAATCACTTGATTTCCTTCTTTAAAAGCTCGTTGCATTTCCTCGATTAAAGTATCTGAGAAATGACCTTTCATCTTCTTGCGTTTGTGCTTATCCTTGATATCAACGATTTGAATTTCGGGCATGAGCACTTCACCATAACGTTTTTTTAATTCTACGAGATGATATTTACCTATGGTCGTATTGTAATAGCTCTCCAGTGATGGTGTAGCAGATCCTAATAATATTTGAGCCTTTTTCATGTGACCTAGAACTACTGCTGCATCGCGTGCGTGATAACGAGGATCTGGATCAAATTGCTTGAAACTGGTCTCATGTTCCTCATCAACAATTATCAAATTCAAATTTTGAAATGGTAGTAAACAAGCACTTCTAGCTCCTATAATCACATAAGGTTCTTTTGCTTCAATCACATGATTCCATACTTCTAACCGTTCATTGAGATTATACTTAGAATGATAAACCAGCACTTGATGTTTAAAGTAATGTTTAAGTCTGGTAATTAACTGAGTGGTCAGTGCTATTTCAGGTAATAAGTATAATACTTGGTTCCCTAATTCTAGCTGTTCTAGAATCAGTCTCACATAGATTTCTGTCTTACCACTAGAAGTTACACCATGTAACAGCGTTGGTTTATTTTGAGCAAAACCGCTTCTTATTTCATCAAGAGCAGTTTGTTGTGCAGGTTGTAAAACAGTTAATTTGTGACCTTTTGCTTTTTCATCGAGTACACGATCTACAGCTTGTTCTTCTTCTATAAAAACTTCTTTATCAATAAGTGCTTTTATAACTGCTCGAGAAACTCCTGAGCGTTCCTGCAACTGTTTACTGCTTACTAATTTATTGCCAGTTTGTAGCATGAATAATGACATGACTGTTTCGCGCTGTTTAGGCGCACGAGTCATTTCATCAAGTAATTCTTTTAGACGTTCTTCATCTTTATACTGATTGTTAAGAAAGATGTATTTAACGGTTTTGGCCTTATACGTAGAATAGACTTCTTCTTGTAGAATGATCCATTCCTGCTCTAGCATTTTTTGCAGAATAGGTAACACGGTTTTACGATCCAGAATCTCCATCACTTCTTGAACCTTTAACACCTGTCTATGTTCCAGAGCTTCTATGATAAGAAATTGCTTGTCATCTAGTAAGGACTCGTCTATATCTGTTTCATTATTTCTTATAACGACCGTTTCACTTTCTAGCAATAGCGACTTAGGCAACGCCGCACGCATGACTTGTCCTATACTACATACATAGTAAGAAGCAATCCATTCCCAAAACTTCAATTGGTCTGCTGTTACAGTAGGTCGTTCATCAATTATAAGCTCGATGTCCTTAACCTCATAATTTAAAGGAGCCGTTTGATGAATATTATGAACTATTCCTGTGTAGATTTTAGACTTTCCAAATGGCACCGCAACACGCATACCAGGCTGGAGAAAATCAGCCTCGGCAGTAGTGACTCGATAAGCAAATAAGCGCTCGAGTGGCAATGGTATGATAACGTCTATATAATGAGCCATAAAAAATCTACTATGTAAAAATAGTAGATGATTTAAAGTGTATCGTTAAAAAACGAACTAATTTATCAAGTTCTTATTTTAAACGTACCCAAGTTTGAGTACGATAGAAAAATAAAATATAGCCGCGCACCATTAATAGGTCTGGATTATCTTCATTGAGCCATATTTTACAATCATAGGTTTTACCGTTTTCTGGATCTAGTACAGTTCCATTTTTATAGTAGGCACCTTTCTTAACTAAATCGTTCATTATGACTAATCCCACAATAGGTGTGTCTTTTAAATCACCATCGCAATTCACGCACAGCGGTACTTCTGGAGCATCAGGATCGAGAACTTTGAGTATTTTACCATAGTACTTCCCATCCTTTTCAAATATCTGAATATGAGACTTCACGATTCCAGATTCATCATCTACTGTTTTCCAGGTACCTGTAATGTCTTGTGAATACGCTTTCGCGAAAGCGAAAAAAACGAAACAAACTACTATTAAATTTCTCATAGGTATCAATTAAAAAACCACGTAAATTTACTTTACGTGGCTTTAAATATTTAGAAAATTATATTAAGATTTACCTAACATACCTTCTTTAAGATCCTCGTCTGCTGGGTCATCACCTAACCAGATACCGAAAAGACCTCTTTTAAATTCTAATCCTGCGATAGTTCCAATCAATTTACCGTTTTTAGAAACAGAAGTTCCTTTTCCTGGCATATAAGCTATTTGAAATTCATCACCTTTTACAATAGCATCCTTAAAGAATCCTATAAAAGTATTGATTTCTTTTTCAATCGCTTTGCGTTCTTTACTTGAGCAACTGTCTTCAAATCCGCTAGTTACAGCGTCTTTCATTTTTTCTTGAGTTACTTTCTCATCTGTGATATCAAGAGTAATAGCCATAGGCAAATCTGCGTCCACTAAAGTGTTACCATCTCCAGATTTTACTGTGGTGTATAATGCACCTACATATAGGTCATACCAAAGTTTTTCTCTTAATCCAGCACCGTTAAGCATTAAATCTTGTCCTTCAAATGTTAAGGTCTTTTCAACCTTTACATTATTAATCGTTACCTGTGCGCTTGCAGTGAATGTTGCTACTAGAGCTACAGCTAATAAAATTACTTTTTTCATTGTGTTTCTTATTTTGGGTTTTTAAAGATAATATTAAGTATTCAAATTCTGTGCCTTTAATTTTCTTAATGATGCATTTAACTCAAAACCGAGTAATAAAATGTTTGAATTCAACCATATATAGATCATTAGAATTAGTAGAGCACCTATGGAACCGTAGATTTCATTATAAGAAGTGAAGTTTTCAATATAAACTCCATAAAGAACTGATAATAAAATAATTAAAATAGTTGTTACCGTTGCACCTATTGAGAAAAATTTAGATTGCCTTCCATCTTTTGTGCCAAAATAATACAATACCGCAACAAAAATATAGGTCAAAATAATGACAATAATATATCGCATTAAAATAAGTGTTCCTCCATGTCCAGATTCACTCATTATATCTGATTTACGTAATTCTTCAATGAGAAATTCAAAATATCCAGCGACAATGACCATGATTAATAAGAAAATAGTCATCATAATTGATACGGCAAGTGAAACGGCATATTGTCTAAAAAAACCTCTATTAAAATCTGTGTGATAGGATCTTTCAAAACCGTTAAAAACAGCATTTACACCATTTGACATAAAAATTAATGAAGAGACAAATGCAATGGTTAATAGTCCCGAATTACCTTGTAAAGCGATTTCTTTAAAAATCGTATCAAACATACTTACCGCTTGTGCTGGTAGTAATTCATTGATGAATTCTAAGAATTCGTTTTGGAAATTCTTAATAGGTATAAATGGAATCAAGTTGAGGACAAATAGTAAAAAAGGGAAAATAGCCATGAAAAAGCTATAGCTAATCGCGCTCGCTCGAGCAGAAAATGCACCTTCAGCAATACCTAGAATATATGTCTCTGCTACATCATAAAGCGTCATTCCTTCTAGACCAGGAATACGTATTTTCTTTGCCAGTATGATGGGCAAGTTAAGAACAGGTATGCGCTCAAGAAGTGTTTTCTTTTTACTCATGTACTGCCTTGAGACTTAAATCAAGATTATAAACACTGTGCGTTAAAGCTCCACTAGAGATAAAATCTACACCGCATGCTGCATATTGAGGTGCTGTTTCTAGAGTAATTCCTCCACTACTCTCTGTAAGACACTGATCGCCTATAAGATCCACAGCTCTGCGAGTGTCTTCATAATTAAAGTTATCTATTAAGATTCTATAAACGCCATCATTAGTTAGTATCTCTTTAATCTCTTCGAGATCTCTAGCTTCGACGATGATTTTTAAATCACGATTAGTTTCTTTTAGATATTGCTGTGTTTGCTGAATGGCTTTACTCACGCCACCGGCAAAGTCTATATGATTATCCTTAAGCATAATCACATCATAAAGTCCAAAACGATGATTCACGCCACCACCTATTTTTACAGCCCATTTTTCAAGAAGTCTTATTCCTGGAGTTGTTTTTCTTGTATCTAGAATTTTGGTTTTAGTTCCTTCAAGAGCATCTACAAAGGTCTTAGTCTTAGTAGCTATTGCACTCATGCGTTGCATAGCATTAAGTGCAAGACGTTCTGCTTTTAGAATGGATTGAGAAGAACCAGTTACATAAAAAGCTTCATCACCATATTTTACAGGAGTTCCATCTTTTATTCTTACATCAATCTTTAAATCAGGATCTACGGCATGAAAAACGGCTATGGCAAACTCTACTCCAGCAAGTATTCCATCATCTTTAACGAGTAAACGTGCTTTTCCAGTAGCTGTGGCAGGTATGCAAGAAAGGCTGCTGTGATCGCCATCTCCTACATCTTCTCTCAACGCATTTTTTATAATTCTTGATATTTCTTCTTGAAACTCTGTACTACCGTATTCCATGGATTCTATTTAATACTCAAAAATAAGCTAATCATTACTTTTTACATATTCTATAATGACATTAACTTTGCAGCATGAAAATTACATTACTAGCCGTAGGAAAAACAGATGATTCACGCATAGCAGACTTAACTCAAGTCTATGTAGATCGTTTACAACACTACGTGAATTTTGAGTTACAACTCCTACCCGATATAAAAAAGACTAAAAATCTAAGCGCAGATCAACAAAAAAACGAGGAAGGAAAATTGATTCTCAATCAGCTAGAAAAAAGTGATTTTGTGACTTTACTAGATGAAAAAGGCAAGAAACTAACCAGTTTACAATTTGCAGAGTTGATTAACAAACGTAGCGTTTCAGGTTTGAAACGATTGGTTTTTATCATAGGTGGACCCTACGGCTTCTCACCAGATGTTTATTCTAGAGCAAACTCAAAATTATCACTGAGCGATATGACTTTTTCACATCAAATGGTGCGTTTATTTGCGGTAGAACAAGTTTATAGAGCGTTTACGATTCTAAAGAATGAACCGTATCATCACGAATAGTTTATAGCTTTCTAGCTCTCAACATTTCGCGTTTTCCTGGTGGACCTACTAACTTTTCAACTGTAAAACCAGCTTCAATCATATTTCTACGTGCTTGTCCTTGAGCACAATAGGTAACTAGAACTCCTTCGGGTTTTAAAGAAGCATATGCCGCTTGAAACATGTCTAGTTTCCATAAATCGGGCTGAACTCTAGGACCAAAACAGTCATAGTAAATGACATCATAAGTTGCAATATCATCTAAGTTCTTAAACTTTTTCTCTAATTTCTCAATCGTGAAATTACTCGTGAGTTTCACAGGTTGTTCCCATTCACAAGAGTGTAGCTTTTTATATAGTGTTTCATCTTTTAATAATTCCCCATAATTAACTGCCATTGCCTCTTCATAAGTGACAGGATAGGCATCTACACCTGTATAGTGAATAGGTGTATCCGTTAGAAACTGTGCTGTGAGCATAGCATTGAGACCAGTTCCTAGTCCATATTCAATGATGGATATGGTTTCTTTTGGGTCTTGCTTTCGCGAAAGCGTGTCCTTCAAACCCATTTCTATAAAAACATGAAGCGCCTCTTGCAAGGCGCCATGTTTAGAATGATATTGTTCTTTCCACTCGGGAATATTGATGGATTTAGATCCATCACCAGTATCTATTATTTCTCGTTTCATTTATTCCTCTGTAGCTGGTTCACTTACTTCTACATCTGGATTATCAAACTTTTCAACAAGTGCACCATCTGCCATGAAAGCATATGTTACTTTATCTTCTGTAATTTTTGCGATTTCCTCAGCACTTTCTCCTGCATCTTGTGCATAGTGAATCAATTCATCTTTAGGAGTGACGCTCTTATAAGCTCTACCACGTAGGATTACTTCTTTATCTGTTCCATTTTTAGGTAAAAAGAAACCGTAGTCTTTAAACTTCACAAATGCAGACTCTGTATCATTCACTGGCATTTTAATCCAGCATCCTTTATTAACACAAACTTCTTGAATAGTACCACGCACTTTAATGTCCATAGTATCACCAGCTTTCATTCCTTCATAAAAGGAACCTAGTTTAGCAGCTTCAATAGCGTCAGTAGCATCGATTTTATCGCCGTAGCTCATATAAGCTACTTCTTCTACTTGCTCATCATTAACGGCAGGAGTTGCGTCTTCATTTACTTCTTCTTTACATGCTACAAAAGCTGTTGCAGCAAGTATGATCATCATTATCTTTTTCATGTTGTTAATAGTTTGAAGCAAATTTAAGAATTCGTTTAGGTTTTTAATACATAGTTATCGAGTATCTTTGCAAAAACTAAACAAAGCCATGACTGACCTACACGAAATCGTTATCGATAAAGTTGAAACTTCCAAAATCAAAAGTATTGATTTTGATAATTTGACCTTCGGTAAGACATTTACAGACCATATGCTGGAATGTACATGGCGTGATGGAAAGTGGGAAACAGCTCATATAAAACCTTATGGACCTATAATGGTAGAGCCTAGCTGTAAGGTGTTTCATTACGGTCAGGCCATTTTTGAAGGTATGAAAGCTTTTAAAGATGCTACTGGTGAGGTGTTCTTATTCCGTCCTGAGGACAATTGGGAACGTTTTAATGAAAGTGCAAAGCGATTAGCAATGCCACCGGTTCCTAAAGAAATATTTGTTGAAGGATTGAAAACCTTAGTAGGTCTTGATAAAGAATGGGTTCGTTATGGTGATGGATTATCATTGTATTTAAGACCATTTATGATTGCTAGTGAAAATGGTGTTGCAGCTGCACCATCTACTGAGTATAAATTTATGGTAGTAATGTCTCCGGCATTTGCATATTATAAAGGTGATGTTAGAGTCATCATAGCATCAGACTTTTCTCGTGCTGCAGATGGTGGTGTAGGATACGCAAAAGCAGCAGGGAATTATGCAGCAAGCTTCTACCCTAACAATCTTGCACTAGCTGAAGGTTATCAACAAATCATCTGGACAGACGCTGCTTCTCATGAATACCTGGAAGAAGCTGGAACCATGAACATTTTTGTACGTATAGGTGACAAGCTACTTACTGCTCCTAATAATGATCGTATCCTTAATGGAGTTACACGTCGTAGTGTGATCCAACTTGCAAAAGATGCAGGAATCAACTTTGAAGAACGCAGAGTAAGTGTTAAAGAATTAAATGAGGCTGCTCAAAATGGTAGTCTTAAAGAAATATTTGGTTCTGGTACAGCTGCTGTTATAGTTCCTATTAAAGGTTATAAGCATAAAGAATTTGCTCATGAACTTCCAGTTATGGAAGATAGTTATGCTGAGCGTTTTAAAGCAGCGTTAAAAGATATTCAATACAACCGTTCTCCTGATAATCATGGATGGCGCGTAAAGATTTAATACACGATTTTATAATCAAAATCCCGTCCTGAATATTTCAGGACGGGATTTTTTATGAATTCTATTTTCCTTTTAAAACCTTCTCAAAGTTAGGTTTGAAATAACTAGGTCCTTTAAGTACTTTTCCATCTTCGCGGTAAATAGGTTTTCCGTCTGCTCCTAGTTTAGACATATTAGAACGTTGGATCTCATCAAAAACGTCTTCTATCACGTCTTGCATACCGTGCTCGATGATTGTTCCACATAAAATGTATAGCATATCTCCTAGCGCATCTGCCACCTCAACGAGATCGTTGTTTTGAGCAGCCTCAAAATATTCTTCGTTTTCTTCTTTCATCAACTCAAATCGTAGTTTATTGCGACGTTCTGTAATGTCACCTACTGGATTATGATTCATACCTAGTTGAAATGCTGTGTGAAATTCTTCTACGGCTTTAATTTGTTTCTTCATGTGCTAGTATTGATAAATTGAGTTGTAATTTTACCAAAAATAGTAATTCTATGTCTTACTTATCTCTTCTTATAAAAGACCCTATGTTCACTGATGGTCAGATCACTTTTGGAATTATATTTTTCATTGTTTTCTGTGTGATTATATCATTTATGTATATAAAGGATAAAGGCTTGCACAAAAAAAACTATAAAGGTGTGAAATGGATTCTTCTAGGTTTTATAGGCTTTATACTACTGTTATTTATCATTAAAATGACGTTGAAGAGCTAGGATTTCTTGATAGTACGCTTTCGCGAAAGCGTAATTACAATATACCCTTTAAGGGGTATTGAACCTTTTTTTCACAAATTGTAACTTGCTCCTCAAATAAACCAACCATGAGGAACATTCTACTATTCATTACTATTGCGACTATAAGTAGTATCGCCGTCGCTCAATCCTACTCAGGAAAAGAAACTGATAACTATGCTGGTATCACCAGTCTTGCGAGTAATCCCGCAAATCTAGCCGACTCCAGATTTAAAACCGACATCAACCTATTACAAGTCTCTTCTACGACTTCAAACGATTATTACGGTTTCAACTTTTCAGAATTATTTGAGGACATTGGAAATATAAGCTTTAATGATTCTGGAACACGATTTCCTAGTCAGAGCAATAATGTGTACCAAAATGTAGACGTGCTGTTACCGTCTTTTATGTTCAATTTATCAGACAAGCATAGCCTTGCCATAACGACGCGTGCTCGTGGATATATGAATTTGCGAGAAGTTAACGGGAATCTTTTTGAGACTTTTCAATCTGGTGATGTTTTAAATAAGGATTTTAATATAGACATGGAAAACCTTAATACCACAGCACATGGTTGGGGAGAATTAGGACTTACCTATGGATTTGTGATTGCAAATGGTGAACGTCATTTTATAAAAGGTGGAATTACTGGTAAATATTTAATAGGTGCCGGAGGATTTTTTATGAATTCAAACAGCATTAACGGTTCATATGACTCTGTAGCCGAAACAATTACCGCAGACGGTGATTTATCATTTGCTAGTACAACAGCTACAGATTCAAATGATGATTTTGATTTTGGTAGTGGTAGCAGCGGTTTTGGTGGTGATGTGGGATTTGTTTATGAGTATAGACCAGCCCTGAAAAATGATAAAAAAATGGATTCTCTCGCTTTAAGAGGTCATAACCAGTATCGCATTAAACTAGGCTTGAGTCTAACTGATCTAGGTAGCATCACTTATAACGACGTAGAAGTAAATAATTATACCGTTCAAGGAACTGTAGATGCAAACGATTTTGAAGAAGATTTTGAACAAGCACTTGAAGATAATTATACAGAGACCACGACTGTTCAAAATATCACTGTTGAACTTCCTACAGCATTGCGTTATTCTCTAGATGTGCGTGTGGATCGTAATCTTTATGTCGCTGCGGTAGGTGCGATAGGTTTAAACGATTCAAATGCTGCATATAGCAACAACCATGTGAATTACACCACTATCGTTCCTCGTTATGAGTCGAGATTATTCACCTTGTATTCAAACATAAGTTTTGTTGAATATGCAGACATGACTTGGGGCGCAGGATTGCGTTTCGGTCCGTTGAGTGTAGGGTCTGGATCTATATTAAGTAATCTACTCACAGATGATTCTCGAGCGGCAGACTTTTACGTAGGACTAAAAATTCCATTTCATCACCGTATAAAATCTATTAAAGAAACTTTTTAATTATTTGTTTAAGCCAAAGCAAAAAAGGCTCGATAAAAGATTAATTCTTTTATCGAGCCTTTACTTTTTAAGAACCTGAATTCTTAATCTAAATGACCATACTTCTCAGAGTACATTAACATTTGCTCTGCAAAAGTCTCAGGTTGTACGATTTCAAAAGATTTAATCTCATCGCCTTCCATCACCGGTGTAATCTGCGGATTCACAAAACCGCGATATGGTGGTGCCTTGAACTGGCTGTTGCGCTCAATCACTTCTTTATGTAATTCTTGATCTACTTTAACTCCATATTTTTCAACAAGAGCTTGTCCAGCTTCAAAATCTCCTTCACTTGTGATGCGTTGAGTTTCTCTCAATAATTCACCGAAGAGTTCTCTCAACTTCATGTAATCTTGAATATCATAATAAGTCTTTCCATCTTTAGTTACTTTTTTAATAACATTATCCTCAAGTCCTTTTTCATAAACCCATGCACTCACCCATTGTCTATTACGCATGTGATCTTCTTCCACATCTTGACCTAGTTCTAGACGTACCAGTTGAGAAACTAATCCATTTCTTATATAACCATCATAAGCAGCAGTTCCTGTTTTCTTCCAGTCTTTTACAAGTCCTAGTTCTTCAAGCTTAGGATCCATTAAGTAATAGAGTCCAAAAAGATCTGCTCTTCCTTCTTCTATAGTGGATTTATAGCTTTTCAAAGTTTCTTTGGGCGTTCCTACTCCTTTATTAATCTGACCACTCGCGTGACCTACTACCTCGTGTAATGCTGTATGTAACTTGTCTGCCAGTGCGCCATATTCTTTTTCCAGCGCCACTTCTTCTTCATCAAATGCAAATTCTTCTAGTCTTCCAGAGCTACCTGCGCTACCATAAGCGGCGATTATGTTTCCTAAAGAAACGGACTTACTTCCATGAACTTCTCTGATCCATACATTGTTAGGTAAGTTTACACCTATAGGAGTTGCAGGACTGGCATCTCCAGCTTCTCCAGCAACGTTCACTGTTTTATAACTTACTCCTTTAACTTCTTTCTTTTTATGCTCTGGCATTAATGGTGAGTTATCCTCAAACCATTGTACATTATCACTTAAAACTTCCATTTTACGTGACATGTCAAAATCCTTGATTTGTACAATCGTTTCATAACTTCCTTTATAAGCGATAGGGTCATTATATACTTCTACAAAACCTGTAATCCAGTCCACTGCACCTGCAGTAGATTTTGCCCATACTATTGAGTATTCATCCCATTTATTAAGATCACCCGTTTTATAATATTCTATTAATAAACCTAGCGCTTTAGCTTGCTCATCAGTCTCAGCGACACCTTGAGCTTTTTCAAGCCAGGAAATCATTTCATCCATCGCTGGACCATACAGTCCGCCACTTTTATAAGTGTGCTCAACTAGTTTCCCATTTTCTTTAACTAAACGTGAGTTCAAACCTACTTCTATTGGCTCTTCTTTATTTACCGCAATACTCTTGTAATAAGCTCTTGCTTCATCTTCAGTCACATCAGGACCATAAAAATTTACAGCGCTTGCTAGCACGATATCTTTACCTTGAGCTTTGTCTACCTTCTTAGCATCTGCATCATTAAACATGGACATCCATACTTCATCTTTAATAGATACTCCAGTAGATTCCATCAAACTCTTGAAGTATGAATCACTGAAACTAGGCTTCATTTTATCCATACTATAATGATGGTGGATTCCATTTGCAAACCATACTCTGTGCAAGTAAGTTTCAAACTTTTTCCAGTTGGCATCATTTTTATCTCCATCATACGTAGTATAAATAGATTCTAGACCTTTACGCAACGCGAGATTGTGTCTATAATTTTGATCCCAAATAATATCACGTCCACTTAATCCAGCTTGTGTTAAGTAATACACTAGTTTTTGCTGTTGTAAATTCAACTCTTCCCATCCTGGAATTTGATATCTCAACACACCTATATCGGCAAATTCGGTAACGTTATAACTAAATTCATCTGCTGGAGCTTCCATAGATTTAGGCACATCTTTATTACAAGCGATGAATGCCGTTGCTGCCAGTGCTAGACCAGCCATTTTTAAATACTTCATAAATTAGGATTAAAAATTTGTAATGGTTCTTTGAGGATTGCGCTTTCGCGAAAGCGTAATATAACTTCTTCTCTAATAATTTCAAATTTAACGAATTATAAAAGCAATCCATGATAAGTTTTCATAGATATTCTTGTAAGAATATTGATAATTTAAAGAGTTTGCTATATTTGTTTATACAACGTTTACAGCCAAAAAATGACTACATACCAGCCAGTTACCTATCGACACTTATCATTTTTGGTATTATTTCTCTTCCTACAAATTACGAGCGTGATGAATGCTCAAGATCAAGTGAAACCGCTAGACAGTGTGGTAACTTTATTAAATCGCAATGCCATCGATGAGCTTAAAATAATGATGAAACATTATGATTTTGAGACACTTGAAAAAGATGATAAAGCTAGATATCTTATTGCCAGTGGTGGAATTAAGTTTGCACTTGATGATTTTGAAAATGCATACCTTGATTTTCAAAAATCTACACAAGGACATCAAAATAAACGTCTCATTTTCAGAGCAAACGATTATATGATGGCGCTCAATAATTCTGCAAACGAATTACAAATAGCACCAGAATCCTTAATGGATGAAAATTTAAAAATTGCACAAGAACTCAATGATCCTGAATTACTTATAAAAAGTAAGTTCTACTTTATGTTTAAAGAAATTCAATTAGGGAATTTTGAAGTGGCTAAGAATATTTGTTATGAAATGAAGCAAATATGTCTAAACGCTAAACTTGAAAAAGAATTACTCGATACAGAATTCAATCTAGGAACCTTACACTATTATGAACAGCGCAATGATTCTGCATTATTTTATTATAATAAGAATCTAGCAGACATTATTGTAAAGAAAGATACGTTACAAATTGCTACAAGGCTAAACAATCTTGCTATGCTACAAATCGAGATAGGTCGTGAACAAGAAGCTGTGGACAACCTTATTAAGGCAGAGCAACTCGTTAAAAATAAAAACGATAAAGAATTAAGTGTTAGTCTACTACGCAATATAGCCGACGCTCAAGTTGCTGCGGGAAATAAGGATAAAGCAATTGAATACTACAATCTATTTATAAATGAAAAAGACTCCTTAAACAGCACACAAATAGCTCAAAACATTAAGGAACTTCAAACAAAATATGAAACAGCAGAGAAAGATTTAGAAAATGCAGAACTCACTGCTGAGAACTTAGACAGTCAAAACAAAATCTACCTTCTTTTATTCATCCTAGCTACACTCACAGGGATAGGAGCTTATTTATTTAATAGAATGAGACAAAAACAAGTTCTCATGGCAGCTCAAGCTGAGATTCAAAAAGAGAAAGAAGAAACCTTATTGCGCAATCAACAACTCGCTGCGGTTGATGCTATGATTACTGGACAGGAAAAAGAACGTAAAAAGATTGCACAAGATTTACATGATGATATAGGCAGCTCATTAACCACAGCTAGACTATGTATTGAAAACGTAATAAGTAAAAGTGATGAAAATGAGTCTAAAAAGGTTCTAGAGAACGCATATGGATTACTTAATGAAACCTATACGAAGGTTCGTAACATTTCACATGCTCAAAAGAGTAGTGTCTTGAGTAGTTATGGTTTAGTAGGAACTCTAGAGCAATTAGCACAACGTATTAATGCGGCACACTCAACACAAATTGAAGTAGTTCATCATGGTCTGGAAGGAAGATTGAGTAATAGTATGGAATTAGGAATCTTCAGAATGATCCAAGAATTATTAAATAACACTATCAAACATGCTCAAGCCAGTAACGCCAGTATTATTTTAACAGGATATGATGATCATATAGATATTATTGTAGAAGATGATGGTATGGGATTCAAGACCAGTTCGATTACTTCTTCTGGAATGGGATTAGAAAACGTAAAAGCAAGAGTCACTAATCTAGATGGAACCATAGAAATAGACACTGTTTTAGAACGTGGCACCACTATTAACATTGAAATACCGCTCATATGATTTTTATAACGATAGCAGAAGATCACGTCTCGCTCAGTGATGGTCTCAAGCTATTTCTAGAACAAGATTCAAATATCGAAGTGATAGGTAGTGCTCAAAACGGTATAGAAATGTTAGAAATGCTTGAATACGTGGCTCCACGTATTGTTCTCACAGATATTAATATGCCTGACTTAAATGGAGTAGAATTATGTAAGGCCATTAAAAAGAAACATCAAGGCATTAAAGTAATCGCATTAAGCATGTATGATAATCCAGGTGCTATCAAAGAAATGATAGATGCCGGAGCAGATGGTTACGTACTTAAAATAAGTTCATTAACAGAAATTAAAAAAGCCATAGAAGAAGTTGCAGCTGGTGGTATTTACTACGACACCGCCATAGATATTAAGTCGATTTTAAAAGATCAAGAAATAGAATCAAATCACAGTTTATCACGTAGTGAAACAGAGATTTTAAAATTGATCGCCTTAGGAAAAACATCGGCAGAGATAGCTGCAGAGCGACAAAGTGCTGTGAGTACTGTTGTGAAACATAGAAAAAACATGATTCATAAACTGAACTTAGAAGGGAAAAATGAACTCTATAAGTATGCTTTGCAACGTTATGGACATTATAATCAATAGTAAATTATGAAGCTTCTCCTCTATCCTATTTTACTCTTTGCTCTTATTTCTTGTAAAGATCAATCACCTACAAACGTTTTCACGCCAGCTGCTGCGGTAAATGATAACAGCTTTGTAATTCAAAATCCTATTTCTCAGGATACGATTCTTTACTTTAATAATTTCAAATCCAGCTATGTAGACTCTCGCAATCTTGAAATATGGTTACCACAAGGTTACCCTATGACAGATGTAGATTATCAAGTGCTTTATATGCATGATGGACAAAATGTTTTCAATAAAAGCAGTGCCAGTTATGGTGAAGCTTGGGAAATCGATGAAAAAATGGATTCCTTAACCACTGTTGGTGCAATAAAACCTACCATAGTAGTTACTACTTGGTGTCATCCTAAAAAACGTTTTAATGAATACATGCCTCAACAACCTGCTGAGCTTACAGAATCTGCTATAGCAAAAGCAGAATTAAAAAAACAAACCGGTTATGACCAGCTCTACTCAGACGAGTATCTAAAGTTTGTTACAAGCGAAGTGTTACCATTTGTGCGCAAAAATTTCAATGTTTCTCAAGAGCCTAAAGACAACGTCATCATGGGAAGCAGTATGGGCGGACTCATATCATTATATGGGATGATGGAATATCCTAGAGTTTTTGGTAACGCTGGATGTTTAAGCACACACTGGCCGGTTCCTTTACTAGGTGATGCGTTTATAGAAAGTCTTCCAGAATCTATTCCAGATTCAAAATTCCATCGCATTTACTTCGATTACGGTACTGAAACACTTGACAAAAATTATGAGCCCTACCAAAAACGAGTTGATAGCATGTTTCTTAAAAAAGGCTACACCTCAGAGAATTACCGCTCACTAAAATTTGAAGGTCATGAACACAGTGAAAAATATTGGAGACAGCGCGTTGCTCCGGCGTTGGTGTTTTTACTAAATTAATGAAAACTAAAATCCACTATAAAAGCTTAGCTTTCATAGTGGATTTTACATTTTTAAATAAGCAATTTCTAGAACTGCAATCTCACTCCTACTTTATAAGTTCTTCCTCGAGTTTGATAACCAAATAATTCTTGGAATTCAACATCAGTAAGATTATTTACACCTGCAAAGAAGGTTACCGGTTTATTTTTTAAACCATAAGTCATATCTAGATCAATAGTTTGAAAACTGCTTAGTACCACAGCATCATTTACAAAAGTCATGTTGTTAAAAACTAAGTCTCCTCGATCATCATTATATTGATATCTTAAGGTTATAAAACCTCTATCGATTGCTTGAAATCTTGCGCTTGCGTTTACTTTGTGTTTAGGAATACGACGTAATAACGCCACATCATTACGCTCTGTAAAACTGTAGTTTGCCGTAAGCATCAGTTTATCAAACAATGTCGTTTGCCCTTGAACTTCTACTCCTTTGGCAGTAAATTTTTCATCTACATTCTGGTATTGAGAAATAAAGTTTGCTGGATCTACATTCACAAATTGAACTAAATTGTTTTCTTCTCTTTGAAAAACACTAACCGTTAACGTGCTCTTATCTTTGGTCCAAGATAAACCAGCTTCAAGTGTAGCATTATCTTCTGGTTCTAACTCCTCATTTCCAAAACCGGCAGCATATAATTGAAATAATGATGGTGTGATATAAGCAGTACTATAACTAGCATAAGCCTTCAGTGTGTTTTCACCCAATTTAAATCTATAAGATGGGTTTAGATTGTAAACCAGTTTTCCATCATAATTACTATGTCCATTATATCTTGCGCCAGCATTTACATTCAATCCATAATCGCTCAAGTAAACCACATTAAAGTATGGATCATAAATTTGAGCATTTACATCATCTTTATTGGCATTTTGCTCAAAACTGCTTCCACCAAACGGAATACTAAAATCCTCAAAACGATCACTTCTAAAATTGAATCCTAGAATAGTTTTCAATGAAGATTCACCGTTGAGATCAAATGTGTACTTATTATATAAATCAAGTGAATATCCATCAGCATTATAAAGTGATGGAAAGGAGCTTCTCGTATCACGTCGTGTGTGCGTGCTCACATCAGTATAAACAAGTTCTCCTTTTTCAGAGTATTTCCAGTTCATATTTGTTCCCCAGCGCACTTGACGGCTGTAGGTTTCATTGTCAGCATCAACAAGAGCAAAACTATCAAACTCTGCTGTATATTCATCAAAGGAAACATAACTCGTTAATTTAAAATCTTTACGATTATCATAACCTATGCGACCTAATAGATTGACTCTATTAAAGTCATCTGGTTCGTTAAATGTGGCGTCATCTGCTTCTTCTGCGGCACTTAAACCACCATTAGTTGCTTGATGATTGAACCCTACACCATAGGTTAATCCACTTTTTGCAGTTCCTTGTAGTTGTACGCTGTTGTTAAATTCATCAGGACCATTGTTAGCTTGTTCTACACTTTTATCTGTTCCTATAAAAGAAGCCACACTTACACGCACTCCACTTACTGGAGCTTTGCGCAACTTAATGTTAATTACAGCGGTACTTGCATTTGCACCGTATAAGGTACTTGCTGCTCCTTTTAAAATCTCAATTTCTTCAATTTGATTGAGATCTACTAACCTAATGTCAAACTCGTTGCTGATGTTACTCGCATCACTTACTTGAGCACCATCTATTAAAAAGGCGACCTGTCTTGTGCTTCCACCACGTATAAAGTAGCCCAAATTCTGACCGGCATTACTACGCGCACCATTCATCTCTATTCCAGCATACTGGTTGAGTAAATCGGCTAGACTTGCTGCGGCTTGTGCTTCAATATCGGCTCTAGTAATTTTAATAACGGGCTTTCCGCTATCTTTTCTTTGTAATTCAAACTTAGAATCGGCACTTATAAGTACTTGATCCAGTTTAGTTGCGGTAGAGTCCACTTGTGCAATTCCCGACACGGCTGCTACCATCATTGCGCTTATAGCGATGACTTTTTTATTCATGGTAATTTTTTAAATACGGGAAAAGAGAAGAGAAATAATAAACACATAGAAAAAGAACTGACTTCAATGAAGAAATCATCATCTCAAATGTTTTAAAAAACTCGCCACCTTTATCCCGAAGGTTAACTATTTATGTTGTGTAAGCTGGCAGGTCTCCTGACTTGTTCATTTCTATCGCCTTCCCGAGTGCTCGACTCAGTGGCGCATGATAAAAATCTCTACGAGACATCTTTACAGATGTAAACTTTACAGTTGCGGGAACAGCTCTAGAATTGCACTAGATTCCCTTTTAATTCTACATGTTGTGAGTTCTCGCTTTATTTTTAAAGATGCTTTCGCGAAAGCGTTTTTAAAAATAAGTTTAAACCGCACTTGTTGCGGTTCGAAAGCGTACAAAACACACAGAAACCAATTTTACACGGCAAATGTATGCTAATAATAGTATTTTTGACAACCTATGAAGCATATATATTTACTACTTTTTTTACCGCTTTTTATCACGTCTTGTAAACAAAATGAAGCTGAAAACGCATCAAAACAGCGCATTTCCTTAAACCAAGAATATCATGATATTACTGTAAAATATGCCAAAGGATTCTCCATAAACACTACAGAAACAGGTTACTACATCACCATCAATAATCCGTGGCCCGATGCAGATCATGAATACTCTTTTAAACTTCAAAAAGCCACAGGTCGCAATATTATTCCAGAATCAGATGCTCCACAAATCATTAATATTCCGCTAGAAAGTATCATTTTGAGTTCCACCACGCACATTCCGCCAGTGGTATTACTAGAACAACAGGAATCTATAATTGCTTTCCCTGGAACAGATTACATAAGTGATTCTAGTGTAAGAGCACTTGTGGATAACGGAGCGATTGAAGAATTAGGTCAAAACCAAACCATAAGCGTTGAAAAAATAGTCACCCTACAACCCGACGTGGTCATGGGATTCGGTATCGATGGAGATAATCCAGTTTATGAACAAATCCAGAAAGCAGGAATTCCAGTTATTTATAATGGCGACTGGACTGAGCAACATGCGCTGGGTAAAGCAGAATGGATCAAGCTTTTTGGCGTTTTATATGGAAAAGAAAAGGAAGCTGATAGCATTTTTAATCAAATAGAACAATCCTATAATGCCACTAAAAAACTTGCCCAATCACTGGAAGCACCTACAGTCATTGCTGGTGCGACATGGAAAGATACATGGTACTTACCTTATGGAAATTCATGGCAAGGAAAAATCATAGCCGATGCTAATGGTGATTACATTTATGCCGATTCTAAAGGAACTGGATCACTTTCCTTTAACATAGAACGTGTCCTCACAGACGCTCAACATGCTGATGTGTGGATTGCGCCAGGTCAATATACTAGCTATGCAACAATGAATAAAAATAATAATGCCTACAGCCAGTTTACCGCTTTTAAAAATAAAAAGGTATTTACGTTTGCCTTAAATACTGGTGCAGAAGGTGGAATTACTTATTATGAAGAAGCCTCACAGCGACCAGATTTAGTGCTTAAAGATCTAGTTAAAATATTGCATCCACAAGTATTGCCCGATTATGAATTATACTTTTTTAAACCACTAAAAGATTGAAAAACAAAACACTCATCTTATTACTCCTCACAGTCATCGCACTCTTCATTGCCGATGTCTGTTTAGGTACGGTTTTTATAAAACCACATAAGATTTGGGACGTTTTAATAGGTACAAACTCCAGTGCCTCAGAGAATTATATCATTACCCAATTGCGATTACCACGAGCGATTATGGCCATTTTAACCGGTGCAGGACTTGCTATTGCTGGTTTACTGATGCAAACTTTGTTTAGGAATCCGCTGGCGGGACCATTTGTGCTGGGAATTTCCTCTGGTGCAGGATTAGGCGTAGCGCTGGTAGTGATGGGAAGTGCTGTTTTGGGAATCAGTGCGGTGTCTGGAATAGGTCTTGTTACGGCAAGCGTTATAGGAAGTATACTCGTGATGATGCTTATTATTCTTATGTCTTTACGCATTAAAGATACTATGGGATTGCTTATCGTAGGTCTAATGGTAGGTAGTTTGAGCAGTGCGATCGTTGGGATTCTATCTTATTTTAGTTCGAGTGAAGAATTGAAACGCTATGTGTTTTGGTCACTCGGTAGTTTAGGGAATCTCAACTGGAGTGATATTGTGATTTTACTCGTTATCTTTTTGATGTCGTTATTACTTGTTATTTACATTTTAAAACCGCTCAATGCACTATTGCTGGGCGAGACTTATGCACGTAGTTTAGGGATTAATATCAAATCCACACGCTGGATCATCATTATTATCACCAGTTTACTAGCTGGTAGTATTACAGCATTTGCCGGACCTATAGCTTTTATAGGTCTTGCCGTACCACATCTTGCGCGATTATTATTACCTACGGTCAATCATAAAATATTAATTCCAACGACGATTTTACTGGGCGCTTCACTCCTATTATTTTGTGATATCGTATCGCAATTACCATTTTCAAACTTATCACTACCCATAAATGCGGTCACTTCATTACTCGGCGCACCTATAGTGATATGGCTTATTTTAAGAAAACGTAACCTCCATTTTTAATGATAGAATTACACAACATAGAAATAGGTTATGGTCACTGTGTCATTGCACAATATGATGGAGTTCTCGCTTGCGCGAAAGGAAAATTCATCACCCTAATAGGAGCTAACGGATCAGGGAAATCCACACTACTACGTGCTATTTCAAGCAATCAACATATAATTAAAGGTAAAGTTCACATAAATAACGTTAACTCACATAATATAAATAGCTTAGAAAAATCTAAACTATTATCAGTTGTACTAACGACAAGAGAATTTAGTCAGTTTTTAACCATAGAAGAAATACTCTATCTAAGTCGTGCTCCTTATACTAACTTTATAGGAAAACTAACTCCAGCCGACCTTGATTTTGTGGACGGAATTATGGAAGATTTTGGAATTATTGAAATGCGTAAAAGACGACTTTCCACACTCAGCGATGGACAGTTGCAACGCGTTTTAATTGCACGAGCTCTCGTTCAAGACACACCATACATTCTCATGGACGAACCGACGAGCCACCTAGACGTTCACCACAAAGCAGAAATATTACTCAAACTAAGAGATTACTGCCATCAACATAACAAGTGTATCATCTTCTCTAGCCACGAGCTTTCCATCGCCCTATCACTGGCCGATGAAGTTATTGCTATTCATGATTTGAAACTAACTTTTCAATCTAAAGAGGATTTTATTGCATCCAGTATACTAGAGAAAATGTTCCCTTCTCCACTACTCGATTTTAAGAATGGGAAATTGGGGTTGAATATTTAAAATAAACTTTACATGAAAAAACTAATCACCATAATCATCCTTTCAATAACATTAATAAGCTGTGACGCTATCACAGGAGTAGAACTTGGAAGATTACCTATTAATGAAGTAAGCACTGGAAAGGATCATAAAATCCTCAAAGAGTTCACCGTAGATCTTAAAAAAGGTGATGAAATCGGTATATGGTCAGATATGGATATGCAGTACGAAGGTGATGTTACCTTAACCTTTAAAATGACTATGTTCAAGAATGAAAATAGAATAGCTACCATGGACATCGATCCAACAGATAAATATGTGACCATAGGTGAAGTTCAAAAAACCATTTTTGGTAAGACCGACTGGAGTTTTATGGGTAAGAATACTAAATTGACCATTGATGAAGATGCCACTTACACTTTTAAAGGTATTCTAGTTGCTTCTCAAAACCCAACACTACAACTTCATAAAGCAGAGGTTGTTTTTAAGAGGTAGTTAAATCAATAAACCGTTTCAAATGGGATTATTCAACTTATTCAAAATAAAGAAAAAAACAATTCAAAATCCTGATTTTGAGTTTTTAAAAAATTATAATAATAAAGACAAGTACTTCATCCGCACCATGCAATGGGACTGGTTAGATGATAAAATGATTCATGTTTTTGATAATAAATCTACCAGACTCATTACCATGGACGAGTGGCCTCAACATGTTTTCTTGAAAGCAAAAGGCCAAATAACGATTAAAGAATATATCATGGAAATGGCAGGCTTATATCCGCCAGGTGAGGTACCACCAACGCTTGATAAAGACATCATCGCAACTATAGAAGGTTTAATTGAAGATGGAGAATTACTAAGATTAGAATCTTCAAAAATGGAATTACCATACTATCTGGATCAACCTAAATTTCAACAAGATATTGATAAAGCTTATCAAATGATGATTGATGATGGTTATATTGCAAGAAAGGAATAATTTCCAAAAACTGATTTAATGCGTTTAATTGTTCTAATATTTTTTTTATCCATAATTACAATCGTAAATGGACAGTCTAATGACAAACAAAAAATAGACAATTACATCGCTCACGTTCAGCTAGATTCTGCACGTAATTTCATTCAAGATCGACTAGAACTTACCACCGTAAAAGAGGAAATAAAGGTTCTTAACTATGAACTAGTAAAGGTCCTGTTTATCCAATCGGAATATAATGCTGCTTTAAAACAAGCTTTTCAATCACTGGATAGTATTGATAAAGAGTCTGATAGAGTGAATTTTAATTTTATGATAGGCTGCATATATTCGGCCATTACAGATTATCAAAAATCGATTGAATATTTTGATCTTGTAGTTACACATAGTGAAGATGCTTCATTACTGGTTCAAACTCATCTATTACTTTCACAATTGCATACAGAGCTCGGTGATACTGCAAGTGCATCAAAGTCTATCAATAATGCTTATGAAATAACTAAAAAGGCATCTATCGATCCTAAGGTAAAGAATCACGTCGCGATGCAGTATAACTTCTTTAACAAGAATTATGAGTTATGCAAGCAGCAAAACCTAGAGATTATCAATGACACCACTAGCTTTTTAAATGCAAAAAGCTATGCTTATTCCATGATAGGTGATTGTTTAATGGAGCAAGATTCTTTGCAAACTTCTACAACATACTATGATGAATTTTTAAAGCTCACTGTTGAAACTAAAGATCCAGAACAAATCAAAGTTGCTGCAAATAAGCTTATTACTGTTTATGAAAAGTTAGGAAATCAAGAAAAAGCAAATGCGTATCACAAGATCTATAATGAGGCTGTGAGCGACTCCTTGAGCTTTTCAGTAGAGAAATATAGAGAACTCTATAATGTAGAAAAAGATAGAGAACTCAGTAAGGCTCATGATAAAAATTACAGGACCTATATAATTATAGGAATAATACTGCTTATAATTATTGCGATGGTATGGTTTACGCTTTCGCGAAAGCGTGATAAAACAAACTCACAGTTACTAAATGAACCCGATAGTACTCCTGGAAAAAAGTTTGTAGTTAGTGATGTCGAGATTGAAAAAATTGAAACAGCAATAAGCTTATTGAAATCTGATCAATTATTTTTAAAACCAAATATTACCAGAAAATCATTTTGTGCCGCTCATGATATTAAATCTGAAAGGTATTTAAGTCATTACATAAATGAAAAATATGACAAATCATTCTCTCTTTTTATCAACGACTTGAGAATAGAATATGCTTACAATCGCATTCAAAGTGATAGCCAGTTCAGGAATTATAGGATTGAGGAAATTGCAAAAGCATCTGGTTTTGGTTCTAAAAAAAGTTTTGAAAGGGCTTTTCAAGCAAAATACAATGAAACACCTTACAAACTTATTTCACGATTAATTAATTGATAAACAAATAATTACAAGAGGTCAATTCGTGAAATGACGCAACAAGTCCATCAATCACTTTTCAAAACCTGGTGGCCAGGCAAGACTTTTACATAGCTTTGGGTACACTTAAATCATAAGTTCTTAAACTCAAGGTGAAATGAAAAAAACAATCTTTTTAATCGCATTCATAATATGTGGTTGTGGAACTACACAAGCTCAGTTTTTTAAAAAACTAGGTAAGAAAGTTTCACAAGCTGCAGAGAAAGCTGTGGAACGCAAAACGGAGCAAAAAACGACTAAGGAAACCGAGAAGGCCTTTGACTCTACATTTAATAAAAAACGTAAAAAGAAAACAAGATCTGGAACGCTAGGAATGTCCAGCACTATTCCAGCAGATAGTTATGAGTTTGAATACAAAGTAGAAATGCAGTTCACAACAAAGAAGGAAGTTATGGACGTCAACTACTTCTTACCACAATCTGAAAATTATCTATGTGCTCAAGTAAAAGATGATAGAATCAAAGATGATTTTTACACCGTATTTGATATTGATAGAGACGCCATGTTTACCTACATGAAAAACGATGGTAAAAAAATTAAAATGGCTGTTGATTTGAAAACCGAAGATTCTGATGATGATGATGATACAATCGATATTGCCGCTACTGGAAATTCTAAGGTCATCATGGGTTATAACTGTCTTGAATATAAAATGACAGGAAAAGATATGACTGCAACCATATGGGTAACACAAGATGTAGATATTCGTTTTCCTAGTACTTTTTATGACGTAGAGCAAAATCAAAACAATCAAGCATGGATGAAAGATATCGACGGTTGGGCGATGGAAATGGTGATGATTGATACCTCTAGAAGAAAACCACAAACCATTACCATGAAGTGTTTATCAATTGAAACTACAGACTTTAAAATCAACTCTTCTGACTATCAAAGTCTTAATTATTAATACATATTTAGAATGCGATTTACTTATACCATATTATTTCTCTCCATTTTTTGTGTCGTTAAAGCACAAGATCATTCTATATGTCCTGATGTAAATGGAGCTGTAGATCATCCTATACTTGAAAAATATAACAACAGCTGTATAGTTGCTTATAGCGAGTCTAAATTTGATGCAGTTACATTTCCTATATCAAAGATTACTTCTCAAGAAGGTGCAGCACAAGAACTAACTGAAGAAGGAAAAGTTATTAATATCATTTATGGTATAGAAAACACTCAAAGAGCAACTGTTCTTGAAGTACAAAAAAACTATGAGCAGGCATTAGTAAATGGGAATTTTGAAATCGTGTATTCGGCATTTGGGAAGAAGAATATATCAGGATTCTATAAACTTCAGTCAGTTTATAAAACATTTGGTGATGTGAAGGTTCTCACACAGTATCAATACATAAAACCTAAAAGTTACTTTAGGTTTTCTATGTCTAGTCATAACAGCAATATTAATAATGATGATGCTTATTTTGTAGCAAAAGGGAAAAGAGATGGAAAGATTTATACCGTTGCATTATTCATACATTATAATAGAACAAGCTGGAAAGGTCTTACAGACAATATATTTGTGAGTGCACAAATTGTAGAACAAGAAGACATGGAAACAGGACAAGTAACTGCCGCTTCCATTGATGAAAAAATCAAGAACGAAGGGAAAGAAGTTTTCCATAATATCCTATTTGATTTTGGCAGTGATCGCCTCAAGCAAGAATCATTTGCCATTATAGAAACACTGGCTGGTTATTTAAAATCTAATCCTACTCAAAAGTATTTTATTGTAGGTCATACAGATAATGTAGGATCCTTAGCTTCAAATCAAACTCTTTCTGAAAAAAGAGCCATCACTGTTTTGAAAACTCTAACCACTACTTATGGGATTCCTGCAACTCAAGTGAGCGCTCATGGAGTAGGTCAATTATCTCCACTAGCTATTAACTCAACAGATGATGGTAGAGCACTGAATAGACGTGTTGAGGTTGTGTTGCAATAAATACTTTATTACTAATAATTAAAAGAATTAACTTCTTAAGATCTTTAATTTAGTCAACTACGTATTTTACCTTTGTAATTGATTTTATTTTATGTCCATATTCAACCGCATCCTTTTTGAAGACAACCACTTAATTGCTGTAAACAAGCAGTCTGGAGACTTGGTGCAAGGTGATAAAACAGGTGATGTGATATTACCTGATTTAATTAAGGATTATATAGCCAAGAAATATGACAAGCCTGGAGCTGTATTTCTAGGAGTTACGCATCGATTAGATCGACCTACTAGCGGTGTGGTGGTTTTTGCACGTACTTCTAAGGCATTACCACGCATGAACAAGCTATTTGCTGAACATAATACTAAAAAAACCTATTGGGCAGTGGTAGAAGGAACTACTCCTCATAAACAGGAACGATTAGTACATCACCTGGTGCGCAATACCAAACAAAATAAAAGCTACGCTCACGATCATGGAGTTCCTAATTCCAAAGAAGCAATTCTTACCTATAAAGTAATTCAGAAACTAGATCGTTACACACTACTTGAAATAGCGCTAGAAACCGGTAGACATCATCAAATTCGTGCGCAGTTAAGCAAAATAGGTTGTGTGATTAAAGGCGATTTAAAATATGGCGCGCGACGAAGCAATAAAGATGGTAGTATTCATTTACATGCACGTCAGCTAGAATTCATTCATCCTGTAAAGAAAGAACCTGTTAAAATTATCGCTCCAGTTCCTACGGGCGATGCGATATGGAAAGCGGTAAGTAAATAGTGCTCACCTTTTTATTTTAAGAAAATCATAGCACTACTCGAGATGATTCTGTTCTATCTTTAAAATTCAAGATACAGTAACTACTATGAGTACAGCAAGTGATATTCAATCCTTACATAAAGACCACCAAGACCACTTTAAGTCCCAACAGACTAAAGATGTCAACTACCGCATTAAGTCACTCAAAAAACTAAAAGCGGTCATAGAACGCAAAGAACAACAAGTTTATCAAGCACTAGCAAGTGATTTAGGTAAAAGCGAGTTTGAAGCTTTTATTACAGAATATAATGTCATCACTGGCGAACTCGATAAATACATTAAGAAAACTAATAGTTGGTCTAAGCCTAGAAAAGTAAGACCGTCATTACTTAATTTTCCTTCCAAAGCACGACGTTACCCAGAACCTTATGGAAATACGCTCATTATATCTCCATGGAATTATCCTTTTCAGCTCGCGCTGGCTCCATTGATAGGTGCTGTGGCGGCAGGAAATACAGTGACTTTAAAACCTAGTGAATTCTCAACAGCAACTTCTCAATTACTTCAAGAAATAATTGATGAGGCATTTGAGTCACAGCACGTAAAAGTGATTCAAGGTGATGCAGATGTGGCAAAAGAACTAACAAGTCTCAAATGGGATTATATCTTCTTTACGGGAAGTCCGCCGGTGGGAAAAGCCATTTATCAGGCAGCGGCAAAGCATTTAACGCCAGTAACTCTAGAGTTAGGTGGTAAAAATCCGTGTGTTGTTCATGAAAGCGCAAATCTTAAAGTAGCGGCGCGACGTATAGTTTGGGGAAAGTTCCTCAATGCTGGTCAGACTTGTATCGCACCCGATTATATTCTCGCTCATTCAAGTGTTAAGAACCAACTTGTAGAAAACATAAAAACTGAGATCACTAATTTCTTTGGTTCTCAGCCTAAGGATAGTCCAGATTTCCCTAGAATCATTAGAAAAGAACATTTTGAGAAACTGGTAGAAATGTTTAAGAATGAACATATTATCACTGGCGGCGCACATGACATGGAAGAATTGTACATCGCTCCTACTCTAGTTGATGAACCACAACGAGATAGCAAGGTGATGGAAAATGAGATTTTTGGACCTATCCTGCCTATCATTTCTTATCAGTCCCAGGAAGATCTTATAAATTGGATTGATTCTTATGAAAAATCGCTGGGCGCTTATGTATTCAGTAACAATACAGATTTTGAACAATGGTTCATCAACCGTTTTTCTTATGGTGGCGGCGTGATTAATGATAGTATTGTGCAGTTTGTAAATGAGCGTTTGCCTTTTGGTGGCGTGGGAAATAGTGGCATAGGAAATTATCATGGCAAGAAAACTTTTGAGACTTTTTCTCATCTTAAAGGTGTGGTCCATCGCGGCACATGGCTCGACATTCCAGTAAAATATGCTCCTTATTCTGGCAAACTTAATTTGATTAAGAAAGCGCTCAACTGGTTGTAGACTTCATAAAACTTTATTAAGAATTGCTTAAGGTGTTGTTATTACGCTTTCGCGAAAGCGTGATTCTCATTACCTTTAAAATAAAAAATGATACGAGAAGGAAGCAAAGTAGAATGGGAATGGGGAAACGGAACAGCAACTGGAAAAGTGATTTCCACTTACACTGAATCTGTTACAAAAACCATTAAAGGTAACGAGGTAACTCGCAATGGAGAAAGTGGTGATAAAGCACTTTACATTGAGCAAGAAGATGGCGACAAAGTGCTCAAATTAGAAAGTGAAGTTAAAAAAGCCTAATAATGAACTTTAATGATTAACTTTATAGGTAATTATAGATTATGATTTATAGTACCACTTCTACAGAATTGCAAGCGTTGATTTTTTCATCTACAGACTGGATGATTTTATCTATAGTTACTTGCGTCATAGGGTTTGGTACTCTATTGGTTTATCGCTTCTACAATGAAAACCATCATAAAACTAAGAAGTCTGTGATGATTAAAATAGACCGCAACGGTAAGCACCGTTATGAGATTAAGGAAGACGTGGATAACGACCGCGCGATTTTCTGGATGAAGGTTGTTTTCTTTATCATTGCAATAGGTTTATTGTGTATCCCTATACATAGCTGGCTTTACAAATCATAAAATCATGGCACAATTAGTAAGAATATACGAGGACAATCCAAGTCCTAAGGAATTACAGCGCATAGCACGAGCTATGAAAGATGGTGCACTCGTTATTTATCCTACAGATACGGTTTACGGTTTAGGCTGTGACATCAATCATAAAGGTGCTCTTGAAAAAATTGCCAAAATACGCGGCGTAAAACTTGAAAAAGCAAATTTCTCATTCATTTGTGAGAGCTTAAGTAATTTAAGTGAATATGTAAGCCAAATAGACACCTCTACTTTCAAAATCTTAAAACGTAATCTTCCAGGACCATATACGTTCATACTGCCAGGTAGCAATAATTTGCCTAGTGTTTTTAAAAAGAAAAAAACAGTAGGAATACGTGTTCCAGATAATTCCATTGCCATAGGCTTAGTTCAAGCTTTGGGTAATCCCATCATTTCAACTTCTATTAAAGATGATGATGAAGTTATTGAATACACAACTGATCCCAGCCTTATAGTTGAGAAATGGGATAACCTAGTAGATTATGTGATTGATGGTGGATATGGTGACAACATAGGTTCCACGGTTATAGATTTAACAGGTGATGATCCTGTTTTAATAAGAGAAGGAAAAGGAAGCGTAGATTTGTAACATGCGTGTAGAACGGTTAGTCTCATATATTTTATTAGGTATTGCCATAATACTTGTTATAGCAGCGTTTTTCAATCCTATTGTTGATATAAACTTTATAGAATCAGACACCTATTTTAAACAAGCGCATCGCGAGGCTTTGATTTTTTATGCTGCGTTCATGTCCATTCCAGCGTTTATGATGCTGCTGTGGTCTGATAAGAACAACTCATTTATTTCAAATATTTGCTGGTTGCTCTTGGCGGTATCGGTCATCATGTGTGGCGCTATTCTTTACCTAACTTATTATGTGAATCCATATGATGTAGGCTTTAACGATTATGTCACTTATAGCTGGTATGTTGCTTATGCCTTAATTGCACTCATCATTCTCACAATCATTTATTTAGTTTCTAAGCTTTTTAAAGTTGGGAAAGATTAAGACCTTGAGCTAACTCTAGAACTATGAACAAGGACATTAAAAATTATCTTGAGAATCTTACATCTTGGAAAGCTGAACTGTCAAGATTGCATGAGATAATTACTAAAAGTGAATTAAAAGAAGCTTTTAAATGGATGCATCCTTGCTATACCATAAATGATAAAAATGTTATCATTATTCATGGCTTTAAAGATTATTGTGCCATCATGTTCTTTAAAGGTGTGTTACTAAAAGATCCAGAAGATATTCTAGTACAACAAACTGAAAACGTTCAAGCTACCAGACAAATAAGATTTACAAGATTAGTACAAATCGTTAATCAGGAATCGATAATTGAAGAATATATTAAGGAAGCTATTGAAATTGAGAAGTCTGGTAAGGAAGTTCCCATGAAAAAGACCTCAGATTTTGAAGTTCCAGAAGAGTTAGAGTTTGAATTTAATAATGATAAAGATTTTGAAAAAGCGTTTTACAGTCTAACTCCTGGAAGGCAAAAGGGCTATCTGCTACATTTTACACAGCCCAAACAATCTAAAACTAAAACAGCACGAATCGTAAAAAACATGGAACGTATCAAAGATGGATACGGATTCCATGATTGTACCTGTGGCCTCTCCAAACGCAAGCCCAACTGCGATGGATCTCATAAACAATTAGAATCTTAATAAGTTTAAAATGAATTTCATCCTTATAGAATGAGATACTTCAAACTAAACTTTCACAAGAATTTAAAATCTTTCAAAATCCTGTTTTATATCTTTAAATAAAACAAAAATAAATTATGCCCTATTTAGAAAAAACAACCGCACAGCACGATGCTGATGTGAGTATATACTTTGAAGATCAAGGAGATGGACAACCTATTATTCTTATACATGGCTGGCCGTTGAGCGGCGCTATGTGGGAATATCAAGTTCTTGCTCTGATTGAAAACGGTTTCCGCGTGATCACATACGATCGTCGCGGATTCGGTAAATCATCACGACCATGGAATGGATATGACTATTCCACGATGGCCGAAGATTTAAATGATCTTATCGAGCAACTTGAATTAGAAAATGTAATATTAGTTGGTTTTTCTATGGGTGGTGGCGAGCTCGCACAGTACGTGGATACTTTTGGAACTAGTAAACTAGATAAACTCGTATTTATGAGTTCTATCGCTCCATATCTACTTAAAACAGACGATAATCCAGACGGCGCACCAGATGAAGTGTTCAAAGGAATGGAACAAGGAATAGCAACTAACCGTGCTGGATTCTTAAAAGATTTTGGTGCTGGATTTATGAACTTTGAAGATAATAAAGATCGAGTTTCTCAAGCACAACTAGATTATAACTTCCAGATTGCTATGGATGCTAGTCCTAAGGGAACACTAGATTGTATTGATGCTTTTGGTCGTACAGATTTACGAGACGCACTTAAAAAAATAGACATTCCTACCCTATTTATTCATGGAGATACAGATAATATCGTTCCTATAGAACCTAGTTCTAAACATGGTCATTCCATAGTTAAAGATTCAAAATTAGAAATAATTAAAGATGCACCTCACGGACTTTATGTAACTCACAAAGATGAAGTGAATAAATTACTCCTTGATTTTATCAAATAGATTCATTGAGAATTGATGAATGGCTGATATTTAATAAATGTCAGCCATTTTTTTATACTGTAATCATCAGGCATTAAGAAACTTATAAAATATTACGTTATAGATTTGTTAGAAAACTATAAAATATCAACCTTATTCTTTATTTTTCAGTCTAAAAATTTCGGTATATGAAAAATATGAGTAAAATCTTTGAGAATAACAAAGAATGGATCAAGTCTAAACTAGCATCAGATGATAAATATTTTGATAAACTAGCTTCTGGTCAAGATCCAGATATATTATACATAGGTTGTTCTGACAGTCGCGCTACTGCTGAGGAAATTATGGGATTAGGTCCTGGTGATGTGTTTGTACATAGAAACATCGCAAATATGGCATCTAACCTAGATTTAACTGCTATGGGCGTAATTAATTATGCGGTTCAACATCTTAAAGTAGATCACGTAGTAGTTTGTGGTCACTACGGCTGTGGTGGTGTTAAAGCGGCGATGCAATCACAAGATTTAGGTATTCTTAATCCGTATTTAAGAAATATACGTGATGTGTATAGAATGCATAAAGAAGAGTTGAATGCTATAGAAGATGAAGATAAAAGATACCGCAGATTAATTGAACTAAACGTTCAGGAACAATGCATTAATGTTCTTAAAACTAGTGATGTACAGATTGCGTTTAAGGATAGAGGAATCACTGTTCACGGTTGGGTTTTTGACCTTGCAACAGGAGAATTAATTGATCTTAAAATTGACTTTGCTGCTATCCTTAAGGATATCATGGAGATTTACCACTTAGATTAAAACCTCAATTTTTTTGGCATTATTTATGGTTTGATTAATTACGCTTTCGCGAAAGCGTAATTAATCATGCTCATAATTCAATAAAGTCTTCTTAAGTAAATACTTACCTAATAATGACTTTAATTTATATTTGCAGCTTTAACAATCTTACATGAAAATATTTGCTCAAGCAATAAGTCTCACCTTATTGTTATTACTAGGTTTCAATGCAACTGCACAAAAAGATAAACCTACCAGTCAAGAGGTTTCCAAGGCAAAAAAATTAAAATCCACTTATGAAGATGAAGATGTCGTTATCTCTGATAAATCGACTGAAATCACCTTTTCTCGTAATAGTAAAACCGGTAAGGTTGAAGTACGCGAAGAAATAGTAACTACATTCTTTTCTATCGCTCCGCGTGCAGATATAGGTTATAGCACTGGATATGATAATGAATCTTCTATTGAGAAATTAGAATTGCGTGATAAGCGTAATAAAAAAATGGCGTGGAATGTCATGGATGAGGCTTATTCTACAGAATCCATTTTTCATAATGACTATCGTGTAAAATATGCTAAGCTTACTTTCCCTTTACAAGGTTATGAGCGCACGGTGACTGAGATTAAAGAATACAAAGACGTTAAATACTTTACAACTGATTACTTTGTAGAACCTTACAGAGTTATGAAAGGAACGATGACTATCACTGTTCCAGACTGGTTAATAATGGATATTAAGGAATACCATTTTGGCGACAATGATATTAAGAAGCTATCAAAAAAAGTCCCTAATGGGAATCAAGTGACTTTTAAAATTAGCAATTTGAATCCTATGAAAAGAGAATACCGCATGCCTGGTAACTCTTTCATTTATCCGCATGTTTTATATCTCACGCAATCATTTGAAAACAGTAAAGGAGAAAAAGTAACATTGTTTAAAGAAACTCAAGATTTATATAACTGGTATTCTTCCCTAGTAAATGATGTTACCATTGAAACTGCAGATATTTCCATTAAAGTTAAAGAACTTACAAATGGACTAACCACTGATGATGAAAAGGTAAAAGCTATTTATTACTGGGTTCAAGATAACATCAAGTACATCGCATTTGAAGATGGAATTGCTGGTTTTAAACCAGACAGTCCACAGAATGTATATAATAAGAAATATGGCGATTGTAAAGGAATGGCTATTCTTTTAAAAACCATGCTCGTAGAAGCTGGATATGACGCGCGATTAGTATGGATAGGAACAGATAATATTGCTTATGATTACTCTACTCCATCGTTAAGTGTAGATAATCACATGATTACTGCTATCATGGTAAATGACAAACCTATTTTTATAGATGGAACTGAGAAATTCAATTCTTATGGAACATTTGCGACTAGAATTCAAGGAAAACAAGCTCTTATAGAAAACGGAGATAGTTTTATACTGCATAAAGTGCCACAAGCAACTCCAGATTTCAATCAGGAAATTTACAACGCTACATTTAAAATCGAAGGAACAGATTTAGTAGGTAAAATGAATAAAGAACTTACTGGAGAACAAGCTAGTAGTTTCTTATATGGTTTTACTGGAATGGAACAAGATAAACGTGAAGAAGTAATGTTAAAAGTCCTTACTGACGGTAACGATAATGCTACTATAGACAATGTGAGCGCATTTGACCCTACAGACCGAGATCAAACTCTCAAACTTACCTATGACATGAAAGTGTCTAATGCGGTAAGTAGTTTTGACGATAATTTATACTTGGAACTTGATCCAGTAAGATACTTATCAAACTGGACCATGGATGAAAAACGTAAGAACTCTTATAAAATGAGTAATACAAGAGTAGAGCAAAAAACCATTGCACTTGAATTACCAGCTGGTTACACGCTTGAAACTTTTCCAGAAGCCATTTCTATAGATAATCCATTCTTACACGTTGAAGCTAGTTATAAATTGAATGGTTCTACAATTAACTATACCTCAAAAATTAAAATAAAGAACCGCTTGATTGAAAAAAGCCAGTTCATCACATGGAACGCGGCTATAGAAGAGATCAAGAACTTCTATGACGAGCAAATCGTTCTTAAGAAAATATAACAAATACCTATTACTACTAGACTTATGAGATTATCATTAACTATTATCGCTTTGTGTTTTACTATACTAGCGCAAGGACAAAGCAAACTAGAGAAAGAATTGCGTGAGCAATTTTGGAATAAAACTGGAGCTCAAATTACGGCCATGGAAATTCCTGAAAAATGGAATGGCGAAAGTGCCGTAATTTTAAAAGATCACCGTTATATTCAATATATCAACAGTGGAAAAGTGGTTTATTTCAAATCAAATAAACATCAACTTGTAAAAATTCTAGATCAAGCTTCACTAGAAGGATTCTCTGAAATATCATTGAGTAAAGATTCTAAAATATCTTTCGGTTGGGGAACATCTTCTCGTAAAGAAACTACACTAGGGATACGTATTATAAAACCAGATGGTACAGAAAGTATAGTAGATGTAGAAGCTGAAGAGGTTGAGGAAGATGATGTACGTAAGATTGCAATCCCTAATCTTGAAATAGGAGATATCATAGATATATTTATTCAGACAGATCGTAAAGAAAGAGATTATGATGGACTAGATGTTTATCCAGCTGTAGAATCTACTATTAAGGACGAGTACCCTATTTTAGACTACCGCATCGCTGTAGAGGTTGAAAATGATTTCTTCTTAAACATGAACACGTTTAATGGTGCACCAGCGGTTAAAGAAGAAGAAACAGAACGCAACGCAACAAAAATGTACGTAGTTGAAGCAAAAAATGTTGAGAAACTAGAAACCAGCAGATGGTATTATCCACTAGTTGAAGAACCATCAGTCAAGCTTCAAGTGGCATTTGCACGTAGAAGATCAAACGAGTACAATGCTGAGATATTTAAAGGTGAAGATGGAGAACGTAAATCTGTTGCGACTAAGGCTGATGTATTAGATTACTTTGACCGTAAATTCAATAGAGCAAGTTCTTACAGTGCCAAAGAAGTGATCGCATACATTAAGAAAGGAAAATATAAAACCAAAGCTGAGAAGCTAAAAGCTGGGCTTGAGTTTATAAGATTCAATAGATATACTCGTTTCTTTGAACCTATTTTTGCTTACCAAGCAGATATTGTTACAGGAACACCTAAAACAAAATGCTGGGATCTTTACATGGGTATTTATGAAAATGATGCTCAGGTAATTAATGATTTGAGAGCTATATGTGAGTCATTCAAGATAGATTATGATATTGTTCTTGTACAACCACGATTTGATGGGAAACTAGACGATTTATTGATTAAGTCAAATGCTCGTGTAGGTCTTAAATTCAATACGCAACCAGAGTTGTTTTTCTTTGACTTTAATGAGAACATGACTTTAGAGCGCTTTCCAGAACAACTTGAAGGAGCTGAGGCTTATGTAGGTTCTGTAATCAAGAAAAAGAAAATATCTTCTGTTAAACGCACTACTCTATCTTCTTCTACTGCTGCAGAAAACGTATATCAAGAAAAACTAAAGTTGAAGTTGAATGACAATAAAAAAGGATTCCAAATGGATCGTGAGTTGTCTGCAACTGGACATTTTGAAAGAGAATATATGTTTACATGGATTCACTGGAGTGATTTTTTAAAAGAAGATTATAGTAAGTATGAGCAAGAGCACTTTTATGAATGTGGTAGTAAAAAACAAGTCGTAAAATATGCAGAACAGTTTGAAGCTCTTGAGACTAAGAAACTAGAAGAGTTTAGAGAACGTAGAGAAAAAGCTGCTGAACGTGAATGGAGTGCTGCAACCGTAAAAGATTATACTTCAAAGGTTATTGAGACAGGTCGTTATGGAGATGATTCACCGCTTATAGTTCAAGAAACGATGACACTTAATGATGGTTACATCAAAAAAGCTGGAAACAACTTAATTATTGAAATAGGTAAATTTATAGGTGGACAAGTTGAACTAGAGAAAAAAGAACGTGAGCGTACGGTTGATATTTATTTGAATCACGCTAAAACTTTTATCTATGAAATAGACCTAGAAATTCCAGATGGTTACACCATTAAAGGTTTAGACGCTTTAAATAATTCTGTAGATAATGCAACAGGTAACTTTATCACCACTGCAGTGATGGAAGGAAATACTTTAAAAGTAAAAACCATTAAAACTTATAAAAGCAATTATCTTAAAAGTGAACAATGGAATGATATGGCTCAATGGTTAGATGCTGCATTTGCCTTTAATCAAGCCAAAGTATTATTACAAAAAGGATAAGATTTAAAAGTCCCAAGATTGATAGCGCTCTAGAGATTTCTCTAGAGCGCTTATTTTTTGCTCCATTTTATTGAAAAATATAGAGCGTTCTTTCAATGATGCGTCTTTAAGAGATGTAGCTTGTCTCATTTGGTGTTGAAAAAACTCGTCCATACGATCTAATATATTACTACCACTAAATTTTATGTAACCCAACATAGTCATGGTGACAAAACCTGCAATGGCTTTATCATTCTTCTTCACAACCGCATTATTACTCATCAAGAGCAGTTCATGATAATAGATGTTATAAGAGTTGTCCATTAAATCAGCAGCTGCTTTTTTGACCAAGCTTCTAAGATCCTTACAAAGTTCCATGGCAACATCATTGTTAATGTAACCAGCCTCGTGGTAAAAATGAATTTGCTGCAAACTACTAGAAATCGTCGTGTCATTCCATATTTCAAGACGATTACATTGTTCAAACAGCACTCTATTTTTCTTAATTTGTTCCTTTAAACTAAGTGGTAAATGAAAATTCTCAAAACGCATTCCTTCCATGCTAGGATCCAGTAATTGCAACCACACATACATTTTAAAGCGAGCTAGCACCGTATCATTAAAATGGTGAAAAACAGGAATATCCTTAGCACTATAAATCCATTTTACGTTTTCCTTACCAGCCATTTTAAGATTAATTTCCATTTCGGCAAAATACTTTCCTAGAGTTTCAATTGAGTTAATTTTCTTTGTCGCCGTTCCCAGCGCCGTGAGATCTTGATGCGCCGTCATGATATGATCTAGAGAGAACTCGCCTACTCTTGCGAGCGTCATAGCTTCTTCAATTTCTAATTTTGCTTTCCCTTGAATTCTACGATATGCTGCATCATAACTTATGTCTAGAACATCTGCGAGATGTTGTATAAAGGATTTTGTATTGGGTTCGCTTTCGCGGAAGCGTTCTAGAATCAACTCTTGTACATTCATATCATTTGTGATTTTCACAAAATAAAGATAGTGAATTCTCATATCCCACAGATTGCTACGTGAAAATCAATATAGATTTGGGTTTTGATAAACTATAAATTATGAAATCTATACAGCTTCACAATCTATAAGGTCAAGTTAAAAATTTAGAATTATGGAAAAATAGCTGTATCTTAAAATATAATGAAGTTATTACATCTATTCATTCAGTCGCAATTTTACTAGTCGACTGATTGTATGGCGATACTAGAAATTATAGAAATGAATATAAACAAGCTAAAAACAATGAAGATGGAAAAGAAAAGATTTAAAAACGCAGAGGTTGAAGCTTATATTAAAGGAACCTTGAGACAATTAAAGTATTTGAGATCTCGATGGTTGAATCCTTCTAAGGTTAAAAGAGTTAAAAATTAGCATCACATTTTATAATTGCTGATTTTTGCAGCATGCACAGACATTTCTTGATTTATAAACCTTATCGCATGTTGAGCCAGTTCATGACCAATGATAGGCATCAAAAAAACAAGAAATTTTTAGGTGATTTACATGATTTCCCAGATGATACAATGGCTGTAGGACGTCTCGATGAACATTCTGAAGGTTTATTACTCATCACTACAGACGGGCAATTGAGTAACCACATCAACAAATCTGGTAAAGTTGATAAAGAATATGCTGCACAAGTTGATGGCATTATGACTGCTGCTGCCGTAGAACAAATGGAAACTGGAGTTGAAATAAGTATTAATGGTGCCGTTTACAACACTAAGCCTTGTAAAGTGGAATTACTTGATAATGCTCCTAGCCTACCTGAAACCAAACAAAAAATAAGAGATGATCGTCACGGTCCTACTTCTTGGGTGAGTGTGATTCTTAATGAAGGGAAATTTAGACAAGTACGTAAAATGACAGGTGTAGTAGGATTTCCTACCTTACGACTGGCAAGAATAAGAATAGGTGCTTACACAATTGCACATTTAGAAGGTAAACCAGTACTAGAAATTAAGGATGCAGAATTGAGAGCATTACTCCTTAATAACGATGAGTAATGATTTAACACCAGCATTAATCATACAGATTTTCTGTTCCATCACCGTTCCATCTTCATCTCTTATCACGATACCAGACGTATTAGGTGCTGAGTATCCTTGATTTAAAGCCTCTATTTCTATCTTATTAAAGCCATCTTTAAGTATGATATTAAAACCTTGAGAAGCATTAAGAAGTGTCATATCTGTAATAAGAATTTCATCATTAAGCCATATACGCACACGATCACCATCTTCAAGTCTAGGATCCCAAAGTGTCATTTGCAAAGTTTCCTTACCGGTTCTTAACTCACCTAAATAGGTGTCGTTAACAAAATTCCCTGGTGCTCGATCTGTTTTAAATTTTTGACCTTTAAACTTTACGCCTGGATCTAGTAGATCAGTTTTTTGAGTCATATCTATGGTAGGAGTTTCACTAGGTCTTACATAAGTCTTCTTCTCGGTAGTACTAGGAAATAACATCGATCCACTTGTACTTGTTCCAGAAGGAACTGGTTCAATAGTACGAGACGTCGTTGTAGGTAATTCTTGGGCAGTAATTAAAAAGCCCGATAATAGTAAAAAGGATAAAACAATCTTCTTCATGATTTAAAACTAGCAAAAGTCTTGCCTAAAACGTTGAAATTTAGACTTAATTATGATTTTAGGGTATAAAAAAACTTGATATACGCTTTCGCGAAAGCGTATATCAAGTTCTTACTACACAAATTATTAAGCTAAGCGTTCAATCTTTGCTCCTATTTTCTTTAATCGCGTATCGATATTTTGATAGCCACGATCGATTTGCTCGATATTGTGAATCGTGCTCGTTCCTTTTGCACTTAGCGCTGCGATAAGTAATGAGATTCCTGCACGTATATCTGGAGAAGTCATAGTAGTTGCTTTCAAGCTTGATTTAAAATCGTGCCCTTGAACACTAGCTCTATGCGGATCACAAAGAATAATTTTTGCGCCCATATCAATCAGTTTATCCACAAAGAATAATCTGCTTTCAAACATTTTTTGATGGATGAGAACACTACCTCTAGCTTGAGTTGCTACTACGAGAATGATACTTAATAAATCTGGTGTGAATCCTGGCCACGGCGCATCGGCAATGGTGAGTATGGATCCATCGATGTAATTCTGAATTTCATAACCATCTGTATGAGCTGGGATAAAGATATCATCTCCTCTACGCTCGATGGTAATTCCTAGTTTTCTAAACGTATCTGGAATAATACCTAGTTCATCAAATGCTACGTTCTTAATAGTTACTTCACTTTTAGTCATGGCAGCAAGACCTATCCAGCTACCTATCTCAATCATGTCTGGTAAAATCGTATGAGTCGTTCCACCTAATTTTTTAACACCATTAATGGTAAGCATGTTAGAACCTATTCCTTTAATGTCTGCGCCCATTCTTACGAGCATTTTACACAATTGCTGTAAATAAGGTTCACATGCTGCATTATAAATAGTAGTTTCACCTGTGGCGAGTACGGCAGCCATTACTATGTTTGCCGTTCCTGTTACAGATGCTTCATCGAGCAACATGTAAGCTCCATGTAATTCGTCTGCCTCTACTCCATAGAAATACTCTTCTTTATTGTACCTGAATTTTGCTCCTAACTTGATAAATCCTTCAAAGTGAGTATCTAATCTTCTACGACCTATTTTATCTCCTCCAGGACGTGGGATATATCCTTTCCCAAAACGAGCTAATAACGGACCTACTAACATAATCGAACCTCTCAATCCACGACCTTGAACTTTATAATCCTCAGATTGTAAGAAGTCTAGATCAACTTGATCTGCCTGAAATGTGTAGGATTCTGGACCATTTTTAGTCACCTTAACTCCTAGGTTATTTAATAAAGCAATGAGCTTGTTAACGTCTATAATGTCTGGAACGTTATTAATACGTACCGGTTGGTCTGTAAGTAAGACTGCACAAAGTATTTGTAGCGCTTCGTTTTTTGCTCCTTGTGGTTGAATTTCACCCTTTAACTGGTGTCCACCTTCTATAATGAATGTTCCCATTTTTAAATCTTATTATTATTTAAAAATAAGGGTATGCTAGCTGTTGCAAAAGGATTCTTGAATTATCTATTCATATTTAATTAACAATCCTATTAACTAAAAAAGCAGCCTCATGGGCTGCTTTAATTATTGAAATCGTCAGGTGTAATTATCTAGAACGCTTATTGTTGCGGTTATTAGATTTATAATTACGTTTCTTGTTGTTATTACGTATAGGATTTGTACTGTGATCTCTACGACCTACAGCTTTATGAATCAAAGATTTAGAATCTAATAGATCTTGATCTTTATCTGCGAGATTAATCTCTCCATTACTCATTTCAAACAAATGCTTGAAAATCACATTATCATCTACAGAGTCTTTATTCCAGTTCAAGAACGACTTTTTCATGTGATTTGCGATAATGAAAGTAAGAGCTTCACGCTTCTCACCTTTTTCCCAGCTTACCGCTACATTAATCATGTTCTGGATATTATTCCCGTAGAAACGATATTTAGGTTTCTTTTGAGGATAAGGCATGCGATCTGGTGAAGCATCGAGTTGATCTTTATCTGGTAATGGATAAGGAGAATCTACATCTAGTTCAAAATCGGCTATGATAAATAATTGATCCCATAATTTATGTTGGAAATCTGCCACATCACGCAAGTGCGGATTCAAATTACCCATCACTCCTACTATGGCTGTTGCCATGCGGTTGCGTTCTTCTTTAGTCTTGAGCTCTTTGCAATGCTCAACTAATTTTTGAATATGTCTTCCATATTCAGGTATATTGAGATGATTACGCTCTGTGTTGTATTCTAATGATGGTACCAAATTGATATTGTATTACTTGTGAAGAGCTGCAAAATAAACAATTTACAGCAATTAAATTGACATTACTATTATAAAGAAATAACTCCTTCTACAGCACCTACTTCTTTATACTTTTCAATCACAGCATCGGGAGATTTCATGACTACTGTTATGGAAACACTAGTGTAAGTTCCTTTGCTAGATTCTTTATTAACTATTACTGCTCCTATGTTATCAAATATTTGAGTGATTTGATGAATCTTTTCTGGTTGAGAAGGAACAATAAATTTATATAAATATTTACTGGGCCATGTGCTCGTTTCTTCTAGTTGAGATTTAAGCTTTTGGTAAAATTCTGCTGAGTTCTTAGGATCCATAGTTAAAAAGAGAACAAAGATAAGTCATGCGAGTAGGCTTTTCTACAATTGAATTTAGTTATTTTGTACCAGTTATGGAAGACAAGAAAAGAATCTTACTTATAGGTGGACCAGGATCTGGTAAAACCACTTTAATTCAACACATGGAATCGCAAGGATTACTCGTGCATCACGAGATATCCAGGCAAGTCATTCTTGAAGCTCAAGAGAAAGGAATCGATCAATTGTTTCTTACAGATCCGCTAGCTTTTAGTAATAGTTTACTCGCAGGTAGAATTAATCAATTCAATAATGCGGTTTCAGGACTTAATTTTTACGATCGTGGAATACCCGATGTTCCAGCATATCATGTTTTTACAGGAGATCCTATCCCAGATGATTATCTAGCAGCATGTAATGAATATATCTATGACATGGTATTTTTATTACCACCATGGAAAGAGATTTATCAATCTGATAATGAACGCTATGAAACCTTTGAGCAAGCACAAACTATAAGTGATATTCTAAAAGAATTCTACGAACGTTTTAATTATAAACCTATCGTGATTCCTAAAGGAACGATTGAGGAACGCTATTCATTTTTAATATCTCAAATAAACGATTGAATCCAGCCGCAAAACATATCTTAAAAAACACCTTTGGGTTTGATGACTTCAGACCTAGACAGGAAGCGATTATAGACGCTGTTGTTAATAATCAAGATGTGCTCGCACTACTACCTACCGGTGGAGGAAAATCATTATGTTATCAGATTCCTGGAATGTTGCGTGACGGTATTTGCATTGTCGTTTCTCCACTGGTCGCACTCATTAAAGATCAAGTAAACGCATTAAAGATAAAAGGTGTAAAAGCTATAGGAATCACAGGCGGTATTTCCTATCAAGACCTCGATGATATACTAGATAATTGTATTTATGGGCAATATCAGTTTCTTTATTTAAGTCCAGAGCGATTACAGCAAAGTCTCGTTCAGGAACGTATCGCTCGCATGAAAATTTCACTCATCGCAGTAGATGAAGCACATTGTGTGAGTCAATGGGGACACGATTTTAGACCAGCTTATAGAGACATTAAAATATTAAGGAACATTCATAAAAAAGTTCCAGTAATTGCTGTTACTGCTACCGCAACGGTAGACGTGCAACAAGATATTATAGAAAGTCTGGAATTACAGCAACCTCAAATATTTAAGAATAGTTACTTGAGACCTAATATAAGTTATCACATTACTGAGTCGCAAGATAAAAATAATGCCTTTGTACAATTTTATAAAAATCAAGCTGGCAGTTCTATTACGTATATAAGAAGTCGTAAAAATGCAATTGAGTATTCTAGATTATTAACCACAAATGGGATTTCCTCTGGATTTTATCACGGTGGATTAAATAATAAGGTGAAAATAAAAACAGCTCAATCCTGGATGCAAAATGAAACCCAAGTCATGGTGGCGACTAATGCCTTTGGGATGGGAATCGATAAACCTGATGTGCGCAGCGTCGTTCATTTACAAATTCCGGATAGTATAGAAAGTTATTACCAAGAAACAGGACGAGCTGGACGTGATGGAAATGAAAGTATTGCACAGTTTTTTTTTAATGTTAATGATGTCATTCATGCTCAAAATCAGTTTCTTAAATCACTACCTACGATAGAAAAAGTGAAATTTATTTATCGCAAGTTGAACAACTATTTGCGCATCGCTATGGGAGAAGGCGAGAATACCACGCACCAACTCAGCTTTACAGATTTTGCTAGTCATTACTCTATTAATGGCGTTTTGTGTTATAATGCGTTGCTCACGCTGGATCGTTTTAGTGTGATCAGTCTTTCTCAAAGTTACCATAGAAGGTCTAGTTTACGCTTTCGCGAAAGCGGGAACAACATACTTCAATTTCTCAAAAATCGACCTGCCATGAACGCCATCGTGCAAGCCATACTGCGCACTTATGGAAGCAGCACCTATCAAAACCTAGAAATCAACACCTCTATAATTGCTTTACGTAGTAATACTAGCCAGACTGATGTGATTGAAACTCTTAAAATGCTTGAAGAAAAAGAATTTATAGAAGCGCAAATCACAGACGCCGATACTCAAATTACTTTCTTAGAACCACGGGATGATGATCGTACCATTAACCGTTTTTCTAAAACTTTACAGCAACAAAATGATGTCAAAAAAGATAAACTTTCCCAAATATGTAAACTAGTTTCACAGAAAGAGGATTGTGTAAACGTTTTGATTTTAAGATACTTTGGTGAAGAATCACAACCTTGCGGGAAATGCAGTCAGTGTAAAAATGGCTTAAGAACTATAAACCATATCATGCTGCTTAAAAATGCCCTGCAAACTGCAGATTTAAATATGCAGGAAATTGCATCTTTGCGACCAGAAAGTGAAAAAGAACAATTAGTGATCGCATTAAAGGAACTTCTCGATCAAGGAAAAGTTCAATTAAGTGATCGTCATAAATATACCTGGAATGGATAAGTCATTGAATATTATATTTTTTGGAACACCAGAGTTTGCAACTGGTGTGCTAGAAACGCTGCATGAATCACATCATAATGTAGTCGCTGTGGTGACTGCGGTAGATAAACCAGCAGGTCGTGGTAGAAAATTGAATGAGAGTCATGTAAAGCAATATGCCGTCTCTCAAGGTATTCCCGTATTACAACCGCCTAATTTAAAAGCACCTGAATTTATTGAAGAATTAGAAAGTTACCGTGCAGACTTACAGGTAATCGTAGCCTTCAGGATGCTACCTAAAGTGGTGTGGAGCATGCCAGCGCTAGGAACATTTAATTTACACGCGAGTTTATTACCAGAATATCGTGGTGCCGCTCCGATTAATTGGGCCATTATAAATAGAGACTCAATAACTGGAGTTACCACATTCTTTATTGATGAAAAGATTGATACTGGAGCTATTATAGATCAATTGAGCTGTCCTATTGAAGCAGATGAGAATGTAGGTTCCTTATATGGTAAGCTCATGAAGCTAGGAAGTGAACTGTCTTTAAAAACGGTTAATGACATTGCGGCAGGAAAAATAACTACTCAAAAACAACCTTTGAGTGGTGTTTTAAAAGAAGCTCCTAAACTAAACGCTCATAACACAACGATCGATTGGAATTGCAATGTGGAAGATGTAGATGCACTCGTGAGAGGTCTATATCCTTATCCTGTTGCAAAGGCGCAATTGATTCAGGATAAGGCTGAAACTATAAAGGTTTACAAAACTACCATTGAGGTCATCGCTCATAAAATGAAAACGGGTAGCATCGTCATAGAAAATGATGTTATAAAAGTAGCTTGTAAGAATGGCTTCTTACATATTCATGAACTTCAATTACCTAATAAAAAGAGAATGGACTCAAAAAGTCTTCTCAATGGATTTCAATTCCTCGCCAACGCTAGATTTGACAATGGGTTGCAATAAAAGCTTATGAAATGGCTTAACTTATTAACAATTGCTTAGTTTTATAAACAAATTGTGGCATTTATCGCTCTAATCCTTGTGTGGTAGTATATTCCGTATAAATTTGTTACTCGTTTTAGTTTAACCAACATTAATTTAACTACAATTATGAACAAAACAGATTTAATCGAAGGAATGGCAGAGCATGCTGGAATTTCAAAAGCAGCAGCAAAAAAATCATTAGAATCTTTCTTAGGAAACGTTGAAAAATGTCTTAAAAAAGGTGACCGTGTTTCTCTAGTAGGATTCGGATCTTTCTCAGTTTCTAAAAGAGCTGCACGTGAAGGTAGAAACCCACAAACAGGAAAGACTATCAAAATCGCTGCTAAAAATGTAGTGAAGTTTAAAGCAGGTAGTGATTTACAGAAAGCTGTAAACTAATTTCCTACTTTATTTAAAGTATCAAACCCGATTCTGAAAAGAATCGGGTTTTTTGTTTTCTATAAGTTTCTACATAATATTAAAAGTAAATTTTAATTTCCTTTAATTCATTAATCCGAATTATTTCTTTAAGTTTAGAATTCAATAGAAATTTAATGTCACCAACTCTACTTAAAAAAGGAAATCTTCTAGTATCAAAACCTAATATCATAGGTGATGAATCATTTTCTAGGTCCATCATATTACTTACAGAATATAACGAAGATGGCGTGGTAGGCTTTATTCTTAACAAACAGCTAGATTATACATTGAACGACCTTATTCCTGGAGTGGAATTAGAAATACCAGTGTATCAAGGCGGTCCTGTAGAAATGGATAATCTATATTTTTTACATTCTATTCCAGATCTTATTCCCGATTCCCATTTAATCACCGATGATATATATTGGGGTGGAGATTTTACAAGTGTAAATGAACTTCTCAATAATAATTCAATTACCAGTGATCAAATTAAGTTTTTCTTAGGCTATTCAGGCTGGCATAAAAATCAACTCACTCAAGAGCTTGATGCTCAAACATGGGCCATTAAGGAAGGTACCTCTGCCCCATTTGTCTTTTCAGAGGATATCTCTGATTTATGGAAAAATGAAATGCTAGAATTAGGTGGTAGTTATGAATTGTGGTCTAATGCTCCTGAAAACCCTTCTTATAACTAAGAAAAGAATTTATCATTAAAAATCTCAAGCAATTCAGCAGCTAGTTCCTTATTAAACTCTTTTTTGCGGTACTTATCTATACTTTGAATACCTTTTACCACATTTGTAGTAAAGATCTCGTCAGCACGTTGTAATTCAAAAGGTGTGATGGTTTCTTCCACGATTTCATAATCCAGCATGCGTTTTAATTGCTGTATCACTTGTTCTCTCATAATACCATTAAGACAACCATCCAGTACTGGTGGTGTTTTAACTTTATTTCCAGAACGCACAAATACGTTTCCAGAAATACCTTCAGTCACCATTTTCTTTTCATTAAGTAGCAATAGGTCTTGGTAGTCATTATCCAGCGCATAACGACCAGCAAGTACATTTACTATCTTATTACTAGTTTTTAAAGTAGATAACAAACCAGATAATATATAGTGATCTTTAAAAAGTTCTACTTCTCTATAATCACTGGCTGCATATACTCCTTCAAGTGGTGTTGCTGTAATGCTGTAATGCACATCGTTGTTTTGCGGTGAATAGAATCCGCCTGTTTTGCGCCATACGGTAAATCTTATTCTGGAATGACCTTGATTCAATCCATTTTGAGAGATAAGATCTATGAGAGATTGTTCAATAAACTCTGGCGTGAAAGAATCTGGGATGTCCATTCTTAAAATACGCATTCCAGCCATGAGTCTAAAGTAGTGCGCTTCAAATAATAAAGGTCTTCCTTGAAAATATCTTATAGTTTCAAAAATTCCATCTCCATAATAAGTTCCTCTATTGTTATAAGCAATAGTTGCTTGCTCAGAAGAAAGAATAGTACCGTCAATATTAACCATAAAAAAGCCCTGTATTATTTCAGGGCTCAAAATTAAGTATAGAAATTAGGTTTAACTAGAACCTAGGACCTTTTTTAACTCACCGACTTGATTTTCCCAAAACATTTTTTGATCCTCCACTTCATCATCATCTTCTCCAAAGTCTGTGATTATTAAAGAAACATCTTTAGTAATCTCATCTACTTGAATATTCATTTCAAAAAACTTTTTAGTATCCTCATCATAATCCCACTGAAAACGAGCTCTTTCTCCACTTACTCGCTTTACTATTTTTGCTTTCTCCTCTGATCCGTCCCATATAAATCTAAAGTATTCACCTCTACTATTCACATTATCTGCAAACCATTCTGACATTCCAGAAGGAGTTGCGATGTACTGATATAGTAATGCTGGTGATACTTGAATAGGAAATTCAAGGTTAAATTTAATAGGATCTTGCATAGGAAAATTACTTTGACGGCAATATAGGAGATTAATTGTGAAAAGAAAATATCAAAATCAGAAAATATTTAAGAGAATTACATTTGGAATAAAACCACAAATAAGTATATATTTGCAGCCGCTTAAGCATTTTGCTTAAAATGGCGTGGTAGCTCAGCTGGTTAGAGCGCAGCATTCATAATGCTGAGGTCGGCGGATCGTGCCCGCCCCACGCTACAAAAAGTCTCTTAGATCTCTAAGGGACTTTTTTATTTTCTAGTTGTTCCTCTTTCTATTAAGGTAGTTTTGAGTGTATGTATCCTTGTAACTTGCACTTCATCCTTATTTTTAAGCAAATTTAATATTCGCGTAAAAGTCTTTTTTCCTAATTCTCTTGAATGTTGATCTACCACAGTAAGCTGCGGATAAGAATACTTTGCCATGTTACTGTTTGAATAACATATCACCTGTAATTGCTGTGGTACTTTTATTCCTAATTCATGCGCTTTATTTAGCGCCATAATTCCAGCTCGTTGATCAAGTGCAATTATAGAATGGATTTGGTCCTTTTTAAACGATTCCTCCATTTGAGATTGAAACGCAGCATCTTCTTCATGTGCGACTACATGAAGATGTACACCTTCCAGCTCATCCACACGATTCCTTATTCCTTGTTCTCTAAGTTGTCCTACACTTAATTTACTAATGGTAGATGCAATACATATATTCCTATCGCCTTTAGATCTTAAAAAATCTACAAGTCTAGAACCAGACGCGGCATCATCCACAATAATTTTATCACAATCTAAATCATCAATTACACGATCAAACATCACTAATTTTAAACCTGAGTTTAATATATCCTTATAGTGTTCAAACTTTCCTGACTCTTGTGTTTCCATCGCAGCTGCGGTAATAAAGCCATCAACAGCGCCATTTGAGAACATCTCCATATAATCTCTCTCTTTCTCTTGAGATTCATTTGATATACAGATTACAATTTTATAGTTGTGTTGAGAAGCCTCTTCTTCTATTCCCATTAATACCTGACCAAAAAAGTCATTTACAATATCTGGTAACACTACAGCAATCGTCCTGGTTTCTCTATTACGTAAAGAAGCAGCAGCTGTATTAGGTCTATAACCCATAAGTTTTGCCAGTTCAGCCACTCTTTTTTTAGTATCAGTACTTATTTCTGAACTGTCCTTAAGTGCTTTAGAAACTGTAGAAGTTGATAATTGTAATTTTTCCGCGAGGAGTTTTAATGTAGGCTTAGGTTGCATAATTCTATTTTGGGAATAGTAAAGATACTTTTTATGAATTTAATCTCTGCAATTTCGCTTTCGCGAAAGCATAATAAAAATTAAAATCTTGTAACAATAGTTAATTATATCGATAAAAAACACATTAATACTGCTGTTTGACGATTTTTAAGATGAAATACATATAATAACGTTGTAGTGGAGTAATTTCATACCACCCCAATTTAATATGTAGACGGTTATGAAAAATTTTACTTGCTCAAATTCAAAATTTAATTTTGTATTCTTTTTATTCTTTCTATACTCTTTTAGCTCCATCGCTCAAACGAGTCAGGTTACAGTATCTGTGAACTGGCCTTCATGGGCAGGAGAAAATTACTTAAGAGTTTATGACCCATCTGGAAACCCAATACTTAGTATCTGTGATCCCTCTAATTGTAGTGATGGTGCAAATAGTACTTATAGCACAACTGTAGATTTAGGTTGTTTACCTAATGACAACAACTATTCTGTTATTATGTATGATACTTGGGGTGATTCTTGGAATGGTTTCGGTTCAAATGTAACTATTGTTTCTGGTGGTAACACAGTACTTAATACATCACATTATGGTGGATTTAACAGTACTGCTAACTTCAATGTTTACGGTGGCGGCGGTGTTTGTACAGGTGGTGCACAGGAAATAGACATTTTTGGGAATGGTATTGCAATAAATGATAATGACACTACTCCAGCTTTAAATGATGGAACAGATTTAGGAACCATAGAAGGTGCGGGAACACTTTCTTCTACATTTACGATCACTAACTCTGGTAGTTACGATCTTAATTTAACGGGAAGTCCACGTGTAAGTATTACTGGTGTTAATGCTGGTGATTTTAGCATAGTAGCTCAACCTACAGCAGTTATAACAGGTGGGAACAGTCAGAGTTTTACTGTGAATTTTTCTAGAACTACGGTAGGAACTAGTAATGCAAGAATTAACATATCTAGTGATGATACAGATGAGGCTAATTATAATTTTGATATAACGGCGCAATCAGTAGCTTCCCTATATACTATGTATTATGAGAATTTTGATAATGGAGCTGGAGGATGGACCTCTTCAAATGATGGTAGTTTTAACTGGACACTAGGTACTACGTTTGAAAAAGGTGAAGGTAACTACTGGTACACAGATAGTTTTGATGACTTCCCAAAAAACAAAACAGCTAGACTTACTAGTCCATTAATTTCTACATTAGGTTATACAAACCTTAAATTCTATGTTGATTTTAGAACAAATACTAATGATCTAGATGACGGAATGCAAATTCAATACAGCGCAAATGGTGGTGTAACATGGAATGTCTTGGGTAGTATGGGATCTGGTGAAAACTGGTATAACGCTGACGATATTGATGGTATATCAAATAATGCTAACGGATGGGCTGGTGATAATTCAACTTTAGGTTCAAATCTAAGTCGTTTTGAAGAAGCTTCTCATGAGTTACCAGCTATATTAGAGAATAATCCATTAGTTAGGTTCAGAGTAAGATTTGATTCTGATAATGATAATGATGTTGATGATGGAGTATTAATAGATAACATAATCATAACTGGAACACCTCTTGTGCCATTAACTGCAACAGACGGACCAGCAGATGTAAATGATAATCTAACTTTATGGTTACGATCTCAAGACATCGCGCAAACTGATGGTAGTTTATTAACAACATGGAACGATCTAGCTATAGGCAATGATGCAGAAGAAATTGCAGCTAGTGCTCCTACTTATGCTAACAATGTATCTCAAAACATTAATTTCAATCCGACAGTAAACTTTGATCGTTCACTACAACAACATATGAGAGGAAAAGGCGGTTATAATTCTAATGACTATTGGGTTGTTGTTCGTAGTAGTATAGATATGACTAATTCTCTCGCTGGTGAAACAGTGCTTTTAGGAGCTAAGTGTGCACCTGTTAGTCCATCTAAAGATCCATCTGGTTTAGGATGGGGACCAGTGTCAGCAAGATTTGACAATGAGGTACTTGCTCATTGTGTAGGTACTGCTACATATACAGATAATACTAATGGCTATGGAAGAGCCTTTACTGACGGTTCAAAATCTTTTGACGATGTACATGTAATTAATGTAAAAAATAATCCTGCAAATAATTCAACTGAAATCTATCTTAATGGAAAGAGAATTGATAATACAGGTGCAAGAACTATAACAACTGATGTTATTAATGATTTTGGCGGTTTTACAAATAGACCTTTTTATATAGGAGCTGGTAGATATCAACTGAATGGACTTCCATATGAAACTCACTTAAATGGTCAAATAACTGAGATATTTAGCTATAGAGATCGATTGTCTGAAACTGTGCAACAGCGTATTTACTCTTATCTAGCCATTAAAAATGGGGTTTCTTTACAAAATCCTACTAGTACTATTGATGATCATAGAGCAGATTGGGATTACCTTGATAGTGATGATAATGTTATATGGGATTACAGTCTTCATACTAATTATAATTACGATGTTGCAGCTATAGGTAGAGATGATGATTCTGAATTAAATCAAAAACAATCTAAAAGTGAAAATTCAACTTCTGTTGTGGCTATAGGTTTAGATAGAGTTGAAGACTTAGGAACTGATAATACAAGTGCTTTTGAAAATGATAAAGACTTCCTTGTTTGGGGTCATAATGGACTAGACATGAATGCAAATTCAACAGTGCTTAATCATGATTTAGGAATAGCAAACGCTGTAATTACTAACTTGACTCGTGTGAATAGAGTTTGGGAGATTAGTGAGGTTACCGGTACAGATGTTCCAAAAACTGAATTAAGAATAGCAACAACAGATTTTGCTGGGCTACCTGCACTTACTCCAGATAGTGAATATGTGCTAATGATTGCAGATGATCCTAACTTTACTACAAATCTAGAAACATCATTTTTCAATGAAGACGGAAGCTACCAAAGAGCATCATATAACTTTGATGGAACTAAGTATTTCACAATCGGTATAACATATGTAACTAAAGAAACTCGTAGTGTTGTTTTTGATGGAATAGATGATCATATCGAGATTCCAGAATCTGAAGGGTTAGGATCAAACTTCACATGTTCTGTATGGATCTATAGCGATGGAGCAAACAACACAGCTTCAAATAAAACTATTGTTGCAAAAAGATCTGGAAACACTGGATTCCAAATGTACTTGAGACCTGACAATAGAGTAACCGTATGGTGGAATAATGGAACTACTCAAGAAATAACTTCAAACACAGCACTTAATGATAATGCATGGAGACATATAGCTGTAGCTTATGATGGTACTGAAGTATTTCTGTATATAGATGGAGTATTAGATAATTCTGAAAATAAGACTGCTCCTATAGCCGATTCTAATACATTAACGATAGGTGCACGATATGAAGCGGCAAATAATATCATTGAGCATTGGAAAGGTGAATTGGATGAAATTAGAATGTGGGAAATGGCGCTTACGGTAAACCAAATCAGGTTTATCATGAATCAAGAATTAGAGAATAATTCAGATTTAGTGAACGGTACTGTAATCCCTAATACAGTTACTAAAAATGAAATCGCGACAATAAACTGGGATAACTTGACGGCATATTATAGCATGAATAGTTTTATAGGGACTTCATTAAATGATGAGTCTGTGAATAAAGGTTATGGCCGTATGGCAAACGAGAATTTCTTTGAGCTAAAAAGTCAGACGGCACCACTACCTTACGTATCTACAACAAATGGCAACTGGGAAGACCAATCTTCATGGGAGAATGGAAATATGTTATTTACTCCAGGTAGTTTTAGAAATATTAATGGAAGCACGGTTAAAATAGACTGGAACATCGTGCGTAGTAATCATCAACTAGATATTTTAAATACAGACGTTACTTTATTAGGTCTTATGTCAGAGTCTAATCAAATAGATGTAGAAAACGATCATGGTCTAACTATTACTCACCATTTACAATTAGATGGTATTATAGATTTAAAAGGAGAATCTCAATTGATTCAAACTGCTGATAGTGACTTAGTAGCTACTAGTGCTGGTCACATTGAAAGAGATCAACAAGGAACTGCAGATAAGTATAATTACAATTATTGGTCTTCTCCTGTGAGTACGATTAATAATAGTTCTTTAAACACAGGTTTTAATCTTAATTCTGTATTTAAAGATGGAACTTATGCAGACACTCCACGTGATTTAAATTGGACTAATTCAAGTGTACGTGATGGTTCACCAGGAACAGCAAGTACAGCAGCAACTATTTCTGGAAGATGGTTATATAAATATGGTAACCAAGCAGGTGGACAATATTCAAACTGGCAATTTATCAACCAAAATTCAAACTTAAACACTGGTGAAGGTTGGACTATGAAAGGTACTGGTTTAGGTAACGTGAGTATGGAACAAAACTATGTTTTTGTAGGTAAGCCTAACAATGGTGATATCGATCTTACTATAAATAATGGTAATGATTACCTTGTTGGGAATCCATATCCTAGTGCACTTGACGCACATGAATTTATCAATGACAATCCTAATATCGACGGAACTATTTACTTCTGGGAACATTGGGGTGGAAATTCCCATCAATTGCAATTATATCAAGGTGGATATGCTATGTACAATCTATCTGGTGGATTAGGGAATGCAACTTTTGGTACCTCTCACCCATCAGTTAATCAAGGTGGAGTTGCTACTAAAGAACCGGGAAGATTCATTCCTGTTGCACAAGGATTCTTTGTTTCTGGAATATCAAACGGTACTGTAAAATTCCGTAATGATCAACGTCAGTTTGTAAAAGAATCATCAGGAAACAGCATTTTTGTTGCTGCTCCAGGAAGTAATGCAAACAATAATCCGTTCTCTGGTTATAATACACAAGGAGATACACGTCCTAAATTCCGTATAGGATTTGATTCACCTAACGTGATTCACAGGCAACTACTTTTAACAATCGATCCTAATGCTAGTACAGGATTTGACAGAGCATTTGATGGGTATCAATATGATTCTCAAGAGGATGATATGAGCTTTAAATTAGGAAGTGAAAAATTAAATATCCAAGGAATTAATCAAATAGATAATACGACTATTCTACCATTACACGTTAAACTAGGTATGATAGGATCTATTACTATTAAAATCGATGAGCTAGAAAATGTAGATCCTACACAAGGAATTTATTTAAAGGATGCGGTAACAAATACGTACCACGACTTAAGAAATGGTGATTTTGTAAGTGGTCAATTATGGGCTGGAAACTATCCAGATCGCTTCTTTATCGTATTTGATGACCCTACAACTTTAAGTAACGATAGTGTTTCGCTTAATGAAGACGATCTCATAGTTTATACACCACAGGGAATGAATACATTAAACATCAAGAAAGGTGTTGAACTGGATATAGAAACTGTAAGCTTGACTAACATGTTAGGTCAGGAAATTAAAACATGGGATGTAACAGAGCAAACTGGAATCATAAGTGTTCCTGTTGAACAAGTAGCAAGCGGTAATTACATCGTTACAATTGCAACCAGTTATGGTATCCAAACTAGGAAAGTAATTATAGAATAATCTATTATTAATTCAAATGAAAACGTCCTAACTATTAATTAGTTAGGACGTTTTATTTATTGCAATTTCTTGATAACTGCATCGGGTTTTAAGAGCTCCTGTTCACCAGTTTTCATGGTTTTGAGCAGTAATGCTCCAGCTGCCATCTCATCTTCTCCCAGTAAAATTACATAAGGGATTTGATTGCGATCCGCATATTTCATTTGTTTTTTAGTAGCGGCTGTATCGGGATAGAGTTCTGTTTTTATTCCGCTTTCGCGAAAGCGAAATACCAAATCCATAGCGTACTCAGATTCTTTCTCGCCAAAATTAACAAACAATACATCTACTCCAGCTCGTACAGAATCCGGAAATAAACCGAGTTCCTCGAGAACTAAATAAATACGATCGAGTCCAAAACTGATTCCTACTCCACTCACGTTTTTTAAACCAAACATGCTAGTAAGATCGTCGTAACGGCCACCACCACCTATGCTTCCCATTTTAACTCCTGCCGGCGCAGCGACTTCAAATATACAGCCCGTATAATAATTCAATCCACGAGCTAGCGTTATATCTAAATCTAGAACTGCAGACTTTAAGCCTAACTTCACAATAGAACTATTGATAAACTCAAGTTCTTCAATTCCCTTCTGCCCTATTTCTGAGTCTGCAAGAAGTGTTTTCATAACTTCAAGCTTCTCTCCAAAACTTCCTTCAAGACTAAATACCGGATTCAATTTCTCAATGGCAGTTTGAGAAATACCTTTTTGAATCATTTCTTCTTTTACCTTATCTGCTCCTATCTTATCTAGTTTATCTAGTGCTACGGTAAAATCGATTAATTGATCTTGTGCACCTATCATTTGAGCAATTCCAGCAAGTATCTTTCTATTATTAATTTTAATAGTGCAACCTGTTAGTTTCAAATCAGTAAACACCGTGTCATAGAGCTTTACCAACTCAACTTCTTGCAATAAAGAATCACTTCCTACTACATCTGCATCACACTGATAAAACTCTTGAAAACGACCATGCTGTGGACGATCTGCTCTCCATACTGGCTGAATTTGATATCTCTTAAAAGGAAAAGCTATGTCATTCTGGTGCTGTACCACATAGCGAGCAAACGGCACTGTTAAGTCATAACGTAAGGCACGTTTACTGATTTGTGGAGAAACTTTGAATTCGTTTTTTTGAACTAAGTCTTGGTCATTTACTTTAGAAAGGTATTGACCATTATTCAATATTTTAAAAATCAATCGATCACCTTCTTCACCATATTTACCTAATAAGGTATCACTATTTTCAAAACTAGGTGTTTCAATAGGCATGAATCCATAATGCTCAAAATGATGCTTTATAGTACTCATAATATATTGTCGTCGCTGTACTTCAACAGGACTGAAATCTCTAGTTCCTTTAGGTATAGAAGGTTTTTGTGCCATAACTTTAATTAAAGATGCAAATATAAACACATCATTAAGGCTATGCTTCATAATTAAATTTTAAAGTCATATGAATTATTTGTTTAGAACTTGTAACATTGTGATAAATTGATAGTCTAACACAGCATGGCAGGATTACTACGTCAAAACATAAGCATAGCACAACAAAGCATTAAAGGGCAATTGCTTAGAACCGCACTTACGGTTTTAATCATCGCTATAGGTATTACAGCGCTAGTAGGAATACTAAGTTCAGTAAGAGCACTAGAAAGCACTATAGGTGGTGGACTCTCAGGAATAGGAGCAAATACTTTTAGCATGCAACGTTACCCATTTACTATGCAAGGTCGTGGAGGTGGCGAGCGCACTAAGGTAAATCCTATAATAAGTTATCGAGAAGTAAAAGAGTTTGAAGAGCAATGGGATTTTCCATTTTCTCAAGTCGGTGTTTCTTTTCAATCTACTTCACAAGCAGAAGTAAAAAGTGAAGATCGCAAAACAAAGCCTAAAGTAATTATCGCTGGTGTAAATGCAAATTACATTGAAAATGCCGGCCTTAATATGGGTGAAGGAAGAGGCTTCTCTACTTTTGATATAAAGAATAATGCGCGAGTATGTATTATAGGTAGCGATATGGAAGATGAATTATTCCAAGGTTTAAACCCTATCGGTCAAACACTTAGTATAAGAGGTAATAAATTTACCGTCATAGGACTATTAGAAGAGAAAGGATCTACATTTGGTAACAATATTGACTTACGTGTATTGATTCCTATAGACGTTGCACGTAGTATTTACACCAGTCCTAACATTAACTATGACTTGAGTGTTAAGGTCCAAAACGATCAAATGATGAATGGTGCTAAGGATCGCGCCATTGTACTATTCCGTAATATAAGAGGTCTTGCACCGGTTGAAGAAAATAACTTTGGAGTCATACAAAGTGATCAGCTTTTAGGCGCTGCAAACGAGATTAAAGTCGCACTCTACGCAGCCGGAATTATCATAAGTATCATAACCATTTTTGGTAGTTCTATAGCACTTATGAATATCATGCTCGTCTCAGTAACAGAACGTACTAGAGAAATAGGTGTACGTAAAGCACTGGGCGCAAAACGTTCTACTATTTCTTGGCAATTCTTTATAGAAACCATGTTGATCAGTCAGTATGGAAGTATATTGGGTATTTTGTTGGGAATATTGATAGGTTATTTTGTTTCAAATTTCCTTGAAGTGCCGTTTACTATGCCATGGACACCTGTTATTTGGGCAACAATTATTTCTATAATCATCGCAATCTTCTCAGGAGTTATACCTGCTATAAAAGCGGCTCGATTAGATCCTATCGAGGCGTTACGCTATGAGTAACATAGATATTACTTATTATAAATCACCCGTTGGTGAATTGATAATCGGTGTTTTCAAGGATCAATTATGTATTCTAGATTGGAGATATCGCAAACAACGCAGTGCTGTGGATAGTCGCATTGAAAAAACTCTAGAAGCTACCATTATTGAGCACAAGCATCCTTTACAAGAAATCTTATGCACACAGCTGGAGGAATATTTTAAGGGACAAAGATGTGAATTTGACATTCCTATTTTGCTCGCTGGAACTGATTTTCAAAAACAAGTATGGAATCAATTAATGAAAATTCCATATGGAGAAACGATTACTTATTTAACGCTTTCGCGAAAGCTAGATAACGAAAAAGCCATAAGAGCAGTGGCTAGTGCAAATGGTGCAAACGCTCTATCAATTATAATCCCATGCCATCGGGTAATTGCTTCAAATGGTGATCTCACAGGATACGCTGGTGGATTACCTGCAAAGAAAAAGCTCCTTCAAATTGAAGGAGCTTTAAATAATGAACAGTTAGAGTTATTTTAAAACCCATTTTTTTCTTTTCCTAATTCCATGAGATCATCAAAGTAATTGAAAAGATCTCCTTTAGTAATTACGGCGCCTTGTTCAATAAGTTTGAATTTGTCAGCATTAGGATCATCGCTATATTTTTTAAGAGCTGTAAAAAGTTTCACCTCATCATCCATTAGGTTATTTTGTAGCCAAGCATATCCATCTTTAGTGGTGATGTCGATGAGTTCATCTCCTACCATCACTGATATTAATGCAATCTCTTTTTCTCGCAAATGAAATAAATTCATAGTTTGTGGAGAGATATGTTCAAGATATTCGGCCGTAGTAAGTACACCTTCCCAAACGAGATCTGAGAATACATCAAGTTCATCTTCTGCAACTTTGGGTTTGTTTATTTTAATGTCTTCCCATTCTGCAGCAGTAATGGTTTGTGTAGCTAGGAAGTTTATAAATTCTGGATGAAGTTCTTCCAGTTGTTCTTTAGATAATCTTCTATACTTCATAATATGATGTAAAAAAGCCGCTCCAGTGAAGGAACGGCTTAGTTAATGTTCTAATTTGTTGTAATTAGTTCTTTGCAGCTACTACATCAAAATTGAAAGCAGTTGTTACTTCTCTGTGGAAACGTAACGTTGCTTCATATTGACCTAAACGCTTGATGTTTCCACCAGCTACAGTAATAAATTTCTTCTCTAATTCAACTCCTTGCTTAGCAAGTGCATCTGCAAGATCTTGAGTTGTAATAGATCCAAAAAGTTTGTCTCCGTCACCAGTTTTGGCAGCGATTTTAACTTCAAGACCATTCAATTTATCAGCCTGCTCTTGAGCAAGTTTTACATTGTTTGCTTCTTTGTGAGCACGTTGCTTGATAGTTTCTGCAAGTTGTTTCTTAGCACCTGTGGTAGCCATGATAGCCATACCGTTAGGGATTAAGAAATTACGACCATATCCAGGCTTAACAGTTACTACATCGTCAGTAAAACCTAAATGTTCTACATCTTTCTTTAATATAAGTTCCATATCGTTAGTCTGGTTTTATTTTAATAAATCACCTACGTAAGGCATAATTGCGATGTGACGTCCACGCTTAACAGCGACAGCCACTTTACGTTGATACTTTAATGATGTACCTGTAAGACGACGTGGTAACAATTTACCTTGCTCGTTTACAAATCCCATTAAGAAATCAGGATCTTTATAGTCTATGTATTTAATACCACTACGCTTAAAACGGCAGTATTTCTTTCTCTGTTGAGTTTCAATTTTTAAAGGAGATAAGTAACGGATGTCACCATCTTTTTTTCCTTTAGCTTGTTGTTGTAAAGTTGCCATGTGTTACGCTTTTGCTTTGTTAGACATTTTGACTCTTCTCTTCTCTGCCCACTCGATAGCATATTTATCAAGTTTTACAGTAAGGTAACGCATTACACGCTCATCACGACGGAATTCTACTTCAAAGTCGTTGATCACCTCTCCTGGTGCTTCAAATTGAAAAAGTGAGTAAAAACCACTCTTTTTGTTTTCGATTGTGTAAGCTAATTTTTTCAAGCCCCAATCTTCTTTGGCTACCATTTTTGCACCACGACTAGTAAGGAAATCTTCAAACTTCTTTACTGCTTCCTTTACCTGATCATCAGATAAAACGGGATTCAAAATGAAAACAGTTTCGTATTGATTCATAATATATTGTTTAAAACGGATGCAAAAATAATCCTTTTCTTTAGTTCTCACAACCCTTTTGAGCCTTATGAATAAAATATTTCAACAAACTCAAATCCTGTGAGAATTCGACGAAAAACAAATTAATTACGTTTAAAGAACAGATTTATTTGCATTACATCAGATATTGTGCTAACATTGTCAAGTAAACACAACACTTAAACGATGAACAATACTGTTTTAAACTGTTATGTAGTAGATGACTCAAGCATACAACGTCTTGCTATAGTTAAGCTTATCGAGAATCACCCTAACCTTAAACTGGTTGGTGAATTTAGTAATGCGATTGAGACTAAGGCTGCTATTAAGGACCAAAACGTGGATTTAATTTTCTTAGATATAGAAATGCCTATCCTTACTGGTTTTGATTTACTAGACGATATTACCGAGAAACCAGGTGTTATTTTTGTAACTGGACAAACTAAATATGCTTTTAAAGCATTTGACTATGCTGCAATTGATTATTTACAAAAACCTATTAAGAAAGATCGATTCCTTTACTCAGTTGAGCGTGCTCTACTAGCTCACAAGTTACGAACAGAGATGATTGAGGATCGTGGTGACTTTATATTTGTAAAGAGTAACCTTAAAAAACGTAAAGTTTATTTAAAAGAATTAAAATATATTCAAGCTTTAGGTGATTATGTGAAATTAATTACTGAAGACGATAGTCTAGTTGTTCTCTCTACTATGAAAAGCTTTGAACAAGAATTACCTGCAATTGACTTTTTAAGAATTCATAAATCATACATTGTTAATTTACGTAAGATTGAGAAGTTTAATTCCAAAGCCGTTGAACTAGGTACTGAAGTTCTTCCTTTAAGTAGAAATCGTAAAACAGAATTAGTAGAAGCTTTATCGCAATTCTAATTTCATAACATTTATATTCATATAATTAAAAGACTGCTAGAAATAGCGGTCTTTTTTATATTGTTGATTTTCAAACTATTAACCTCTTCTCGCAAACGTTTGCGTAGTTTGGCACGCTGATTGTAATTACTTAATCGAGTAAGACATTTAAGTCCTACTCATAATACCAGTAATTATGAAAAAGCTATCTACCCTACTTATAGTTTTCCTGATAGGAATCGGGATGAGCTATGCAAACACCACCGAGGACAATCGATATAGAGGCTATACTAATAGTTTTATATTCAACGAAGGCGGAATTGAATTTGCAATTTTCCCTGATGGACAATTTGACTTTAATTATTTAAATGATGGACCACAGTTCGGTACAACAATTAATACACGTAATATAAGTGTAACATTTAATACAGGTTACAACTATGACGCATATGTACAGTATGATTCATATGGAGCTGTAATCCAAATTGAAAACACTCCTATATATTATGACGGCTACGGTCGCATTATTCAAGCTGGTGATGTATTTATCAACTATCGCAATGGTTATGTAAATCGTGTAGGAAACTTAAATGTTTACTATAACAGACCTGGAATAATCTTAAGAACATCTGGATATATTAATAGATTCAATAGAACTTACATATATCAACCATGGCATGGATATTATGGTGTGCCACTAGTAAGTAACTGTATCGTGTGGAATAATCCTTACAGAGTATATTACAATCCTTATAGATATGACTGGAGTTATCACCGTGTTAACTGGAATAGACCTAACTATTATAATGGATGTTATGCTCAAGCAAACGTGAGACGTACATTTTATAGACCTAATGATAGAGTAAACTACCGCAGTTTTGAAAGAGGTCGTAGAGGTTCAAACGGTCGTGCAATTGCAACACGTGAAGCAAACAGAGATCGTGAAGCAATAACAAGAGGTCGCAGAACTATAACTAGAAGCGATAGCGGATTAGCTAGTAATGGACGTAGATCTGAATCTGTTAACTCTACAAATCGTAGAAGCAACACAACAGTAGGTTCTCGTAATTCTAATCGCATATCAGATAGTTCAACAAGAACTTCAAGATCATCTAGAGCGACTAATTCAAATGAATATGCTACAAGTCGTAGAACTTCAAATAGTTCTCCTGCGATTTCAAGTCGTACAAATAGAAGATCAAGTACTGCAACGATTCCTAACTCTAGAAGCTCTAGAACAACGACTCCAGCTATAAGCAACACAAGAACTAGCAGACGATCTAGTGCCAATGTTGATAGCACATCTAGAACAACTAGAAGATCTACTCCAGCAGTGAGTAATTCTAGAACAAGTAGAAGATCAACTGGTAATGTTTCCAGTTCTTCTAGAAACTCTAGAACTAGTACAGCAACATCTAGAGGTAGCTCTTCAAGAAGTACTTCAAGAGCAACGACACCTAGTACGAGTAGAAAAAAATCGACAAGTACTAAACGTACTTCTTCAAGAAGAAGTTCAGGAAGAAGTTAAAATAGAAAATTGAAATAGCCCTAAAAAGCCGATTCTTAATTGAATCGGCTTTTTTATGGAATATACTTTTTAAGTAACTCATTGATTTCTTGAGATAATTTAAGCTTTCTCACTATCAAGATATATGAACCACATAGCAAAATACTTTTAAGAGCAATGTTCACCACTGGATGGCAATTAAAATCCCAGAAGTAAAAAACAGCAATAAATACCAATATCAAGACTATCGATTGAGTCGTTTGAGCTGTCCATGGATGTATTTTTAATTGATGATATACATAAAACGCTTTCGCGAAAGCGTACATCACATAAGCCACACAGGTAGAAATAGCGGCACCCATCAAACCATATATAGGAATCAACCACATGTTCAAAAGGACTGCAACAATAGCGAGCAATAATCCTAACCACAAAGTCACTCGATATAAATCTGAATTATAAAGAATGGCATTATTGCTTCCCAGTAAACTTTCTGCATATTTTACAATCGCAATAAGAATTACCACTGGAATTCCTACGCGGTATTCTGGACGCATAAGTTCATAGAACTCGTTAACATTACATATGATAATAATAACTAAGAACCCAGCTATAATACTCAAGTTCAATGAACTGCGTTTATACAAATTCTCTACAGCATTCATTTCTCCTCTATTAAAATGTCCTGCAGTTAAAGGATGCATAATTTGAGCCATGCCACGTGCAGGAACCGCAATAACAGTTGCGATAAATACAGCAACATTATACCATGAAATGTTATCTATAATAAGATAATCATTAATCATGAATTTATCTAGATCGAGCAATGCTGTACCTACTGAACCAGCAACAATCATTAAAACTGAATAATTTATTAAGTCACGACTAGCCTTAATTTTTCCTAATTGCCATTGCGGCATGTAGGTTTTAAAAGCGACCATTTTCATTATAAAAACACGTAATCCATAAATCAATACAAGACTGTAAATAAACTGAATTTGAGTGATGTAATCAAGCGCGACAAGCACGAGCATAACCGTTGCTCCTGCTCGATAAAACACTTCTTTCAGGAAATTTCCACCTATGGTTTTCATATGAACTTTAGTCCATGCATAAAATATTTCAAAATAGGCTTGAAACACTGCTATAATCGCAATAGGCCAGACAAAGTCACTCGTAATTTGATTCTTGCTAGCAATAAATAATCTTATAGGATCATAAAAGACATAGATTAAAATGAAAGCAGGAATGATAATAAGTAATGGCCAAAGCAGCATTTGTGTTAAAAAGGCGTCACGTTCATTTTTATCCTCATATTTAGAATAAAATTTCACCAGCGTATTATTAATCCCAAATGACATTAATGGAAAAAGTAAAAACGCAGTCGATAATACATAACCCCACAACCCATAGTATTCATCGTCTAGATAAGTCGTGGCGAGCAGTAAAACGTTGAGCGCACCTAAGATGAATCCGCCAGCGGTTATTGCAAGATTCCAGCCCGACTGTTTGATGACTATTCCCATGCGTATTCTATGGTTTTAGCAAGAGTTTCTGTTAGGAAAGATCGTTTGTAACGAGCAATACTATTATGTGTATTTCCTTCATTATTACCGTTTTTATAAAGCTCGTATTTCTCAAGAATGTGATTCTTAAGCGCTTGTTTATCTTGATAATTAAAGTAATTACCAGAATGTGTGTGCTGGAGCATGTTCTCAACATCTGCATCTTTAGGACCTATGGCGATAATAGGTCTGCGACTGGCAAAATATTCAAAAATCTTTCCTGGAATAATAGCTTTAGTATCTTCACTATCAATCTCTATGAGCAATAAACACTGTGAATCATACATCATCTCAACAGCTTGTTGATGAGATACATATCCTAATAATTTTAAGTTTTCTTCAAGTCCATAAGGCTTTATGGATTCGATAATTTCATCACTCACATTACCAGCAAATTGAAGTTGTAGATGGGCTTGAAAGCTTGCATCACTATAACATAAATCTGCAAGTGCTTCCCATAATAACTTAGGATTACGATCAGATAATAAAGTGCCTACATGCGATATTGTAAACGCACCTTTAGGCTGTCTAGTCGTTGCAGCTTCTTGAATATCATAGCCGTTTGTAATGACCTGGAGTGGTGTTTTAGTTTTGGAAGCAAACTCTCTTCCTGTATGAGGACTGGTTACCATTAGTAAATCTGCTGTATCGAGAACCTCTTGCTCCATGCGCTCGTGCTTTTTTTGAGCGCTTGCTCCTATTTTAAGATGTTTATGATAACCTATAGTGGTCCATGGATCTCTAAAATCTGCAAGCCATTTAAAACCCGTGTATTTTTTCTTTAATTCCAGACCTATTAAATGTACAGAATGCGGCGGACCAGTAGTGATTACCGTAGGCGATTTATGTTCAAGTAAATATGGATGAACCGCCTTTAAAACTCTGGACTTCCATCCTACTCGTGCATCTGGTATAAATAAATTACCGCGCATCCATATCATGGCACGTTGTAATGGACCTGCATTTTTAGGTAATATTCCCTTTTGGAGATTTTTAGTTCGCTTTCGCGAAAGCGAACTCGCCCAGCGACTAGGCTCATTAATAGGAACCTTGATGACCTTAATATGCTTAGGGATTTCTGCCACCAGAGATTCATCGATTACTGGATAATCAGGATTCTCAGGCACGACGATGGTAACGTCATAGCCATGTTGTGGTAAATAAGTTGTAAACTTTAACCAGCGTTGCACGCCTGGTCCACCTGCTGGTGGCCAGTAATAAGCGATGATAAGAACTGGTTTTTTCATTTAAGATTTTTTCTTAAACGTATAAATCGCTCCACCTATGATTATTAGGAATAATAAGATATTACTTCCCAACATAATACTACTTCCAGTTTTTACAACCTGAGGTTCAAAACTCATCACTATTTCGTGAGATCCTGCTGGAACTTTTATTCCTCGTAATGTATAGTTCACTCTTGCGATAGGCGTTTCTTGACCATCAATAGTCGCTTTCCAGCCATGCGGATAGTACATTTCACTAAACACCGCAAGCGCTTCTTGAGAATTTGAACTTCTATAAACTAACCTTTGAGGATCGTAATCTACTAACTGTATGCTTGCTGTAGAATCTGTATGGGTTTTTGTCAGGTTAAGCAAATCTTTTTGGCTTTTTTGAATAATGGCAACAGCATCACCATTAAGTTTAGAAAGTCCTTGAATTTCTTCATTGTCATTTTCCACTACTTCGAGGCTATTTACAAACCACGCATTTCCTAATTGGTCTGCAGTTTTAAGTGCGACGTATCCTGTTTCTCCTACATCAATGACATAGCGTACATTAAACATCTTAAGAATCTCTGCGTTCTTTTCTCCTACTGGAGCTACTCCATTATTATCAAATAAATAGAATTCTGAAATTTCTTGAATACGTCTAGGTTTTGCACCGTGATATCCACCTATAGAATTATGGAAATAAGGAGCTCTACCAGAATTGAATGGATTGAGAAGTAAATCATAAACTCTATAATGTTCACCATTTTGAGCATCTTTCATTGCGATATCATCGGCTGGCGTTTTGCGGTGAGCATTTTCATACTCACTAGCTTTTACATAATCCTCGCTATTCACATAGTTCAAATCAAAACTTACTAAGTCAAATAAAATGACAACTCCAGCAATAATTAATACTAGATTTTCTGATAATTTCTTTTTCAATAACAAGAATAAAGCTCCAGCTATGATTCCAACTATTAATAAAGAACGTAACGTGTCTGCTCGCATGACTTCAAAACGATCATCTCTTAACGCATCTACAAAGCCAAGTCCTAGTTGATCACTTTCCAGGTAATACTGATCCATAGGACTTGCAAAATCAAATAACTGACCACCAAAAGCCGCAAGAATGACTAATAAACCACCTAAGGTGATTCCTGCGGACTTAAGCGCTTTGGCTTTAGTTTCTTGAGAATTTCTTTCATTAAAGAATTGCCATAATCCTACTACGGCAAGAATAGGCACACACAGTTCTATCAATACCTGAATAGATGTTACCGCACGGAACTTATTATACAGCGGCACTACTTCTATAAAGAAACGCGTAATCCAATCTGCATTTTTACCATAAGACAGTAATAATGCAAGAACAATTACTCCAGTAGTCCACCATCTTAATCTTCCTTTAATGAGAAATAAACCAAGTATAGCTAGAAAAACTACTCCTATCCCTAAATATGGTGGAGCCTCTACGATGATTTGATCACCCCAATAAAGCGGAACACTTTCATTTACAAAACCTACAACTTCACGTTTAGGCAATCCTTGGTCTGTTAAATATTTGACCGCATTAGAATCTTCGTCTGGACGAGCACTACTTCCACCACCGGCAAATCTTGGTATCAGCAAATTCAAACTTTCACTAAGTCCATAGCTATACTGAGTGATGTAATCGTAGTCGAGACCTGTTTGAGGAACTACTTTTTCGCCTTGAGCGTTAATAGAAAGAGCTGATTTACCACGAGTACTTTCTTTAGAATACTCACTGGTAGCCATCAGGTTTCCAGCGTTTGTACCTAATGCAAGTAATACCGCAGCCACCATGATTCCTATAGATTTAAAGTAATGAGGCAACATTTTCTTGCGTGCTGCGTCCACCAAATATGCGATTCCTAAAATCACTACCGCAAGCAATAAATAATAAGTCATTTGAGGATGATTTGCCTGCAGTTCTAAAGCCATTGCGATGGCAGTGACTATGAAACCGAACAAATATCGTTTTTGAAAAACGAGAATTATTCCACTGAGAACGAGCGGGAAATAAGAAATCGCATGCGCTTTGGCATTATGGCCTACTCCTAAAATAATAATGAGATACGTCGAGAATCCAAAAGCGAGCGCGCCTAGAAGTCCTATTTTCCAGTTGACTCGCATAACAAGCATGAGAATGTAAAAGGAAATGAAATATAGAAAAAGATAGTCTGCTGGACGTGGTAAAAACCTTAATGCTCGATCAAGTCCATCGATAAAATCATATGGATAACGTGCGCCCAGTTGATAGGTAGGCATTCCTCCAAAGACAGCATCAGTCCAGTAGAGTTCTTCACCTGTTGCAGCTCTGTGTTCTATGAGTTGTCTAGCGTTTCCTTTATATTGAACAATATCGTTTTGATATAGTTTTTTACCGCTTAGTACTGGATTAAAGTAAGCTAATGCCGCGATAATAAAAACAGCTATAACAGCTAAATGTGGTAGAAATTTCTTGAAATTAAAAGTCATGTAGTAAGCTCAATCGATGAAAGTTGAAAATTAATCAATTTCCTCAAAGTCTATGTACTCGCCTACGACTTTCTTTTCGGTAGGTTTATTAACTTTTTTTGAGCTCTGTGAAGAAGATTGTCCTGGCTGATTAAAATCGCTCATATTCATACCGCTGCGTTTTTCAAAGCTACGTGCCATGCGCTGCATAGCCTTCTTCCCTAGCCATGCCATAATGCTCTTTCCAAAATGTTTAAATATTAAACGAAATGATACATAGAAGACTAAAACAATAAATATGACCTGTAAAAGTTTCAATAGAAGTAATTTTTAGGTAAAATTAAAAAGTCATTTTATTAATACTCTTTAATATATCTTAAATTTGAAGCTTAAGGAATAATTTATGACAGCATTTATGCGTAAAATAACTTTTGTCACATTATGCTTGCTCAGCATTATGGCGACAGCACAATATACTGAAACGATTAACACTAATAATCCTGGTCTTTCTCAAGGAGCATTTGCCGTAGGAAATGGTGTGGCTCAAGTTGAAGGTAATGTCTTCTATCGTGCTGAACAGCATGACTTACAGCGTTATGAACGAGATTACACTGGATTAAGCATGCAATTGCGATATGGTGCGTTTATGGAACGACTCGAGTTCTCTTACATAGGTACATTTGCGAGCGTGAATCAAATGGATAATCGAGGTTTTGGTAATGTAGAAACTAGTTTTTCAAATTTTTCAAGAAGTACGCTAGGTGTTAAGTATTTAGTTTTTGATCCTTTAAAGTTTTGGGGAGAAAAGAAAGTGAATATAATGAGTTGGAAAGCAAACCATAAATTGAACTGGAAAGATCTTGTTCCTGCAGTTTCCATTTATGCTGGAGCAAATATTAATTTATCTGATCCTAATTCACTGACGCCACCCAATGATCCTGCATTTTCTCCACGATTTGAATTAATTACTCAAAATAACTGGGGACGATGGGTATTTGTAACCAATTTTATAGTCGATCGTATCACAACTGATTATCCATCTTATGAATGGATTGCTACTATGACACATAGTATCAACCGTAAATGGGCTGTTTTTGGAGAATATCAAGGTTTTAAATCAGACTTTTATAGTGATGACCTAGGTCGTGGTGGACTTGCTTATCTTGTTTCAAAAGATTGGCAAGTTGATGCAAGTGCTACCTTTAATTTTAAGGACACTCCTACGGTTCTACAGTTTAACGTAGGAATGTCTTATCGATTTGATTTCCATAAAGAAGATGAAAGAATAAGCCAGAAGAAGAACCTTAAAGGAACTGGTGATGATAGCGGCAAAAAGGCCAAAAAAGATAAAAAGAAAAAGAAAATCGATTTCTAAGAATCACCTATGATTGAAATCAAACAGATTACAGCAACTGCTGATATAAAGAAGTTTGTAAAATTCCAACAAGAACTTTACAAAGGGAACAACTATTACGTTCCACCTATAATTAAGGATGAGATGTCCAACTTTGATCCTGAAAAGAATCAAGTATTTAAAAACGCAGACTGCTGGTTATTTCTAGCTTATCGAGATGGAAAAATTGTAGGTAGGATTGCAGCAATCATTAATTATGTAGAGATTGAAGAGCAGCAGAAATCTAAGATGCGTTTTGGATGGCTGGACATGATTGATGATATAGAAGTTACTAAAGCTCTACTTGCAGAGGTTCACAAAATAGGTAAAGAAAAAAAATTGGAATATGTTGAAGGTCCCGTTGGATTTTCAAACATGGATAAAGCCGGTTTATTAACAAAAGGTTACGATGAATTAGGAACAATGATTACCTGGTACAACGCTCCTTATTATAAAGAACATCTAGAGCAACTAGGTTATGAAAAAGCAGCAGAATGGGTAGAATTTAAGTTTCAACCACCTAATCCTATTCCTGAAAAAATCAACAAGTTTGCAGACATTATAGGAAGACGTTACAAACTTAAAACGCTGCAGTTTACTTCGACTAAAGAGATTCTACCTTATGTGGATGATATGTTTGATTTATTGAATAAAACATATAGTAGCCTAGTAACGTTTGTGCCTATTCAACAATATCAAATCGATTTATATAAAGAGAAGTATTTACCATTTATTAATCCAGATTTCATAGAACTTGTGGTAGATGAAGAAGGTAAGCTCGTAGGATTTGCTATTACCATGCCTTCATTCTCCCGAGCTTTGCAAAAAGCAAATGGTAAACTTTTTCCATTTGGTTTTATCCATCTCTTAAGAGCCAAAAAGAAAAATAATAGAGCTGCATTTTATCTCATAGGAATCGATCCAGAATATCAAGGTAAAGGTGTTACCGCTCTTATGTTTAGGAACATTACACAAAACTTCATGGATTATGGCATCACCTTTTGTGAGACAAATCCAGAATTAGAAGATAATCTCGCTGTACAAGCATCATGGAAAAACTATGACCCTATACTTCATAAAAGAAGACGTACTTATAGGAAAGACGTTTAATTCAGTAGGCAATTGGCAGGTTAATTATAGTATATAAAGAAAATTACATTAGATGAAAATAGAATTATTCAGGCTTGCTATAGATTTCGGACTTGTAGTATTAATATGGATGGTACAATTACTGATCTACCCTAGTTTTGAATATTTTGCTGGTAACGGACTTGCACGATGGCATAGAAAATATGCGCGCAACATCGCCATAATCGTAGTTCCTATGATGCTGGCGCAAATTGGTCTTGCCATTTACTTCTGGACCTATTATCCTGCAATGGTGGCTCCTAACATTATTTACAGTATACTAGTAGCGTTGACATGGATCACAACCATGCTTATTTTCATTCCGTTACACGCTGCTATTGATAAAAATCCTACCGACACATCTATATGTATAAAACTGACACGATTGAACTGGATACGTGTCATTATATGGACTGCCATCGTCGTGCTAGATATTTTCTTGATATTCTAATCTTGGATTATAAACTTGAATTTTGATAACTATAAAGGATCATTTAGAAGTTCTTTTTCTAAATTTTTAAAAATAATTATCATTTGTGCAAACGTTGTAGTACTAGGTTTGTTGAAGAATACGCTTACGCGAAAGCAAATTGAACAAACAATATATGTAACAATAAACACGTTCTTGCGACTAATGAAACGTAGCGCATCTCGCACTATTGCTGGTCTGAATAAGTGTCAGATAAAGTGAGTTTGGTACGATTTTTGCTACTATTAAAATGCATGACAAAAGCTGTCAGGCACTAATAACTTTTTAATCTTTATACATTAAATGAGACAACTCAAAATCACCAAGCAGGTTACAAACCGTGAGTCTAAATCGCTAGATAAGTACCTACAAGACATCTCTAAGATCGACTTGATCACTGCAGAGGAAGAAGTGGAACTTGCACAGCGCATTAAAAAAGGTGACCAGAGAGCTCTTGAGAAATTAACTACAGCAAACTTACGTTTTGTGGTTTCTGTGGCTAAGCAGTATCAAAATCAAGGGCTTAAGCTTCCAGATCTTATTAATGAAGGTAATGCAGGTCTTGTAAAGGCTGCCAAAAGATTTGATGAAACTCGTGGATTTAAATTCATTTCATACGCAGTATGGTGGATCCGTCAGTCGATTCTTCAGGCACTAGCAGAGCAGTCACGTATCGTGCGTTTACCTTTGAACAAAATTGGATCTATTAACAAGATTAATAAGGCATTTTCACACCTTGAGCAATTGCACGAGCGTCCACCATCACCAGAAGAACTAGCTAAAGAGCTAGACATGACAGTGAGTGACGTGAAGCAGTCTCTTAAAAACGCAGGTCGTCACGTATCGATGGATGCACCTCTTAAAGAAGGAGAAACTTCAAACCTTTACGACGTAGTACGTAGTGGTGAGTCGCCTAATCCTGATAGAGAGTTGATGCATGAATCATTGACACTAGAGATTACTCGCGCGCTAGAGACACTCTCGCAAAAAGAGGCAGACGTTATTTCATTATACTTCGGTATAGGAAATCAACAGCCTATGAGCCTAGAGGAAATCGGTGAGACCTTTGATTTAACTCGTGAGCGCGTGCGCCAGATTAAAGAAAAAGGAATCAAAAGATTACGTCAAAACTCAAGAAGTAAAATCCTTAAGTCATATTTAGGGTAGTCAGTCCCTACACAATTTACTAAAAGCGCCTATTGGGCGCTTTTTTTATGTAATAGAATTATATTATATATTTTAACTAGTTGTCACTTCACCGATTAATTACACGCTTTCGCGGAAGCGAAATTATTTTCCATTAACAAAAAAATATAATAAGTAATATAAATTGTAATTTAGAACTCATTATAAAATTAAAAACAAATAAACAATGGCTTCTATACTAGACCTTTTACAATCAGATTTAGGACAAACACTTATTAATGGTGCTTCTCAAAAAACAGGACAACCAGCAGATAAGACTGCAAACGTACTTTCACAGGCTATGCCTTTAATTCTAGGTGCAATGCAACGCAATGCTTCTACTCCAGAAGGTGCAAGTTCTTTAAATAATGCATTAAGCGATCAACGTCACAGTGGTGGAGTTCTTGATATGCTAGGTGGATTGTTTGGCGATGGTGCTGGTAGCTCAGATGATTTAGTAAATGATGGTGCTGGTATTTTACGTCACGTACTAGGTGCAAAACAACCACAAGTAGAGAATGCACTTTCTAAGTCTAGTGGAATGGATATGGAATCTGTAGGCCAAATTATTAAAATAGCGGCTCCTATTCTTATGGGAGTTTTAGGAAAACAAAAACAAGCTGCAAACGTAGACCAAAACGGTATAGGTGATTTATTAGGATCTGTTCTAGGACAGTCTGGTACTCATGATCAATCGTTTATTGAGCAAATCCTTGATGCAGATGGTGATGGTAGTATCATCGATGATGTTGCAGGAATGGTTCTAGGTGGAAATAAGAAAAAAGGTGGACTAGGCGGATTGCTTGGTGGGCTTTTTGGAAAATAAAAGTTAACTCAATGAAACACACCATAGACTCAATCATATATAGTATAGACGAGTTATGGCGTGCAAGGTTGTTTTTATGGCGGTATTTTTACCCCATGAAAACAACCTTTTATTTTATCGCCATTCTCGCATTTATAGTAAGCTGTAATAGTTACAAGCCTACCGCGAGCACAAATTCTTCCAACACTACATCTGCAGACACATTACGTATTGCAAATGATAGCTTGGAATATGAACTCATAGTTATCGAGCCAGGTTTTAACGCATGGCTAGCTTCACAACCACCACGTGGCCATTATGCTCAAAGCACGCTAGAAGTGCGCAACGGATTTTATGTTAATGAATACAATCTGAGAGTGAATAATCCTGGTAGATATGATTCTTCTATTTATGAATGGCGCATAGATTATGATCGTAATGTCGATTATGGTTATGAAGTAAATTATTTGCTTTATAATTACTTTCTTTTCTTTGAAAAAAGATATAATCAAAAGTTGCAGTAGTATTTTTGCAACATGCAAAAACTGAAGAAAAACTGGGATATTACCAGTAACTGGCAACTCATATTTCCATTATTAGGTATTATAGGCTTACTAGCTTGTGGTTATTTTATAGCTTCCCGTATTATGCCATCAACGTTTGAAGATGTTACATATGAATATGTATTCATTTATGGTGTTACTCTACTCCTAGCCTTTCTCTTCTATAAATTTTGTATGTGGGTTTTTCCAAGATTGATTACTAAATGGAAGATTGAAAACCGATGGGAGATGATTGCTATATTCATAGTATTTGCGATTACTGGATCTGCATCTGCTAGATTAAGTGCTCCATTATTAGAATCATTAGGAATAGATAAAGAATCCATGTCAGCATGGTTATTCTGGCCGTTACGATTATTAATTATTTTTCCTATTTATCAGGTTTTACTAGTAGTTATGGGTTGGTTATTTGGTCAGTTTGAGTTCTTCTGGGCATTTGAAAAGAAGATGTTGGCACGTTTTGGTTTAAAACTATAAGTACTGAAAATCTGTAAGTTGGAAATAACCTCCTAAAACATCACCATTTTTTAAGAAAATGAATGTACACTTTACAAAATAACTATATATTTGCAACCGCTTAGTAAATAAGCATTAGGTCGCGTAGCTCAGCTGGATAGAGCATCTGCCTTCTAAGCAGACGGTCACAGGTTCGAATCCTGTCGCGATCACAATAACTTACAATCCCGAAACGCGATAGCGCTCGGGATTTTTTATTTGGACGCGTCAAGAATTAATTCTTGGAAGTGAACATATAGAAAATCGCGACGACCCGATAGGGTTGAGATTGTATTTGCAGGATAGATCGTTATCAGGATATGAAATAATCCTGTCGCGATCACGAATAAATAAAAAAACCGGAAACGAAATTGAGTTTACTCAAAATTTTGTTTTCGGTTTTTTTATATTCAAAGCGGAGCTTTAAGGGATGCACGTTAGCGAATCCTGTTCGTGAATTATTCCTCTATTACATCTATCTATAACCAAACACAGTTTGAAGTTTTCAAGTGAAATCAAGAACAAGGACCATAGACCGTGCTTTTACTTGTAATATTCTTTAAATAAGAATTCACGCACTATCAATTCTTAACCATTTGATAATTATAGGATTGATTTGCAACTTGAACTTGTAGATAATAAATTCCACTGGAAAGATCAGACATATCTACATTCACCTGATTTTGAGATACTACTTCCACTGCTCTTATCTCTTGACCTAAGGTATCATAGAGTTGATACTTATAAATTGAATCTCCAGTTGCCGAAATAGTGAAGTAATTTGTAACAGGATTTGGGTAAACCTTTATTTCTTGTTGAGATGCAACAGTTACATTACTTAAAGTTGCCTGCGATACTTTTCTAGTAAAATGATGTGCTTTACAGCCTTTAAACGCTGTCAAATAAACGTTATATTCAGGTTGCACGGTAAAATCATATGCATGTGTAGGGTTTGCTATTGTTGAAGTCATTCCATCGCCAAAATTCCATAATAACGTATCATAATTTGTGGAAGTATTAGTAAAGCTAGCCGTAGTTGAATTTATCGAAGCCACATCAAAATTTGCATGAGCTACTAACGTGTCTATATTCCAATCATCTAAATCATTTAAACTAACCGTTTGCGCAACGTTTCTGAACAAGTTTGCATCATTCACAGAAAAAGTTAGGTTGATTGCAGAATTAAGAATCGGTTTTTGAAAAATAGAATTATAAAAAGTACAGGCACCTATAAAAGAGCCTTTTGCATTAGGATGAATATCTCCATAGCCATTCCATAAAAAATGATTAGGGTTTTGTTGTATAGAAGTCTGAAAAGCCTCGCCTACTGGTGCCAGTGGAATACTAGTAGCATCAGACATCTGCATTAAGTTATTTTTAATTAAAGTTTGTCTTTGTAAGTATTGTTGCATACTTGCTGGAGTATTATCTACAATCCCATAAGAGATTTCATAAAGATAAATACTCGCACATGGACTATTTTCATAAATCTTATCTCTTAAAACTACTGCTCTAGCTATAGTAGATGCAAGTGGTTGTGAAAAAGCTGGAGATTCATTTGATCCAGGTTGCAGAATCACATAATCCCATACGGTATTATCTAATTTTTGATAAAGTGTGGCATTATTTACATGATTAATAAAACCTGTTCCACCAGGTGTATGTTGATCAAGGTTGATAGAATAACCTTGTTCCTCAGCTATTGCTTTAAATGTTTGTGGAAGGTTATTAAAGTAAGTAATACTATTCCCTACAAAGAGGACATTTAAAGGATCAGTAGGACTTTGAGACTGTCCTAAAAAAGCAATTAAAAAAATGAAAAATGTAATTCTTTTCAAAACAAATAATTTTAAGTTGCAATTTAATACAATCCAACTTAATTAACTGAAAATGTTACAATTAGCTTACATTATAATAATGATTACTTAATATGACATAAACAAACGTTTAACAATTTATTTAATAGCTTAAACAATTATCACGTAACTTTACTTAAAATTAGAAAAATCGCATGTCATACAACGTTTTTGAAGAATACAATATTGAAACAACAGAAGAAATAAAGAACCAATTTAAAGGAGTTATTGAAAACTTAGGAGAAGATGTGAATCGTGAAGGATTGCTTAAAACACCCGAGCGAGCTGCAAAAGCGATGCAATTTCTAACTTCTGGTTACGATCAAGATCCAGCGGCAATTCTTAAAGGAGCCATGTTTGCCGAGGAATATCAAGACATGGTTATCATTAAAGATATAGAACTCTATTCTCTTTGTGAACACCACATGCTTCCGTTTTTTGGAAAAGCACACATCGCTTATATTCCAAATGGTCATATCGTTGGACTTTCAAAGATTCCAAGAATCGTAGATGTGTTTGCTCGTAGACTACAGGTTCAAGAACGCTTAACACACGATATCCTAGAATGTATCGACAAGACTTTAAAACCTCAAGGAGTTGCTGTTGTTATAGAAGCTTCACACATGTGTATGATGATGCGTGGTGTACAAAAACAAAACAGCTCTACGACTACGAGTGGTTTCCGTGGGCAATTTGAAAAAGTAGAAACTCGCAACGAGTTTTTAAAGCTGATCACATCAAAACTGCACTAGATTCATTTTTGGAACGTTATTTGACTATATTTAGATAGTTAAAAATTACAATTACATGTTTGAATCAAAACGCTCAAAACTCATTTTCGGAATCATCTTTGACCTCATAGGAATGGCATCCTATATAATTCCTGGAATTGGAGAATTTACTGATATAGGTTGGGCTCCAGTTGCTGGTTATTTAATGACTAAGCTATATCCTGGAAAAGCCGGCGTAGCCGCTGGAATCATTACCACCATAGAAGAATTAGTACCAGGATTAGATATCATTCCTTCATTTACAATTATGTGGGTTTATAACTACTTCATTAAAAAAGAAGATCCAACACAAGTTATTGATGTAGACGCATAATTACTTAGCTAGATTCCCATATTGCGTCATTAATTTACGCACTTTGGGATCAATCACATAAGTACAATAGCCGTATTCTCTATTCCTATTATAAAAATCATCATGCTCTGCCTCTACTTTATAGAACGCTGTTGCGGCTGTAACTTCAGTAACAATAGGATCATTGAAAGCTCCATTTTCAGTTAACTCTTTAATATAATCTACAGCAATTTCATGCTGTTTTACAGTGGTATAAAAAATAGCACTGCGGTAATGAGTACCGACATCTGCTCCTTGTCTATTCAATGTTGTAGGATCATGAGTAGCCATAAAAACCATAAGTAATTCCTTGAAGCTAATTATCTCCGGATTATAGGTAACCTCAATAGCTTCGGCATGTCCAGTTCTACCTTGAACCACTTCTCGATAAGGAGGATTTTTGATTTTCCCACCACTGAAACCTGACTGTACTTTTTCTACTCCTTTTACACGTTGAAAAACAGCCTCTGTGCACCAGAAACATCCGCCGGCTAGAATAACAATTTCCATATTCACTTTTTAAGCAAGTTAGCTCACCGTGAACAATTAGTCCATTAAATTAACATCTCTTTAATGATTCCGTAGCATTAAGATTTTAGTTTTGAAGGTTGACTATATTTTATGAGAATTCTGAGTTTATGTATTTTAATGCTGTTATGTTTCGCTTTCGCGAAAGCGAATACCACAGCAGTACAACAAGATACCACCATCATAAAAAGAAAGTCATATAGAGCTACTCGCATTACCAAAGCTCCTAAAATAGATGGTAAGCCATTTGAAAAAGTTTGGGATGGTGTGACAACAGGTTCAAATTTTATACAAACACAACCTGTAAATGGTACTCCAGAAAGAGAAACCCATAAAACAGAATTTAAAATCGCTTATGATGATACTGCTATTTATGTAGCTGGATTTATGTATGATAATGATCCTGAATCTATTTTAAGGCAGTTTTCACAACGTGATCGTGTGTTTGAACAAGCAGATTTGTTCGGCTTTTTTGTAAACACCTATAATAATCAAATCAATCAAACTCGTTTTTATGCCACCAGTGCAAACGCTCTAGGAGATGCTATTACTGAAGGCAACAGGCAAGATTTTAGTTATAACGTAGTTTTTATATCAAATGTATCATTTGATGAACGTGGTTGGTATGTGGAAATGAAAATTCCTTATCGCACATTACGTTTTCCAGAGCAAGAGATACAAGACTGGAGTTTTCAAATCTACCGTAGTATTAAATCGTTAAACGAGGAATACACATATAATTTCATAGATATCACTACCGGAACAGGTACACAATATGATGCGTTATTGACAGGTATTGAAAATATTGATCCACCGCTTAGGCTCAATTTATATCCTTATGTATCAACCATCCACAATCGATTTGATGGCATAGAATCCACGAGTTTTAATGCCGGAATGGATTTGAAATATGGTATTAATGATGCTTTTACGCTTGATGCGACCTTAATTCCTGATTTTGGTCAGGCAGCATTTGATCAAGTGGTTTTAAATTTAGGTCCATTTGAGCAAACCTTTAATGAAAATAGAGCCTTCTTTAATGAAGGAATAGACCTATTTAGAAAAGGCGATTTATTTTTCTCAAGAAGAATAGGACAGCGACCTACAGGAGCAAATGATGTTGAGATACTGGAAAATGAAGAAATTATAAATAATCCTAATTCTTCCCAACTCTTAAACGCGGTTAAAGTAACCGGTCGTACGGAGAAAGGATTGGGAATAGGAATTCTTAACGCTATTACTGAAAGAACTTATGCAACCATTGAAAATGGTATAGATGGCTCCAGACGTGAGGTAGAAACTGAACCACTTACTAATTATAATATGTTAGTATTAGATCAACAATATGGTAATAATTCCTCCATCGCTTTTGTAAACTCAAGTACACTACGTAATGGTAGTTTTACTGATGCAAATGCAAATGCTCTGGTTCTAAACCATAATAATAAAGCGGCAACAAACAACATAAGTGCCGAGGTTAAAATGACCAACCGCTTCACTCCTACAGGAACAGAGACTGGTTTTTCTACGGAGGCAAACTGGCGTAAAACTAGTGGTAAATGGAGACCACGTTTTTCTCATTTTTTTAGAGATCGCGGTTATAATCCTAATGATCTAGGACGTAATTTCCAGACTAACTTTCACACTTTTGGTGCAGATCTCGATTATGTACAATTAACACAAAAAGGAATCTTTAATAGATATGAAATAAGAATGCGTACCAGGCACAGAAGAGCTGCCACACCTAACTTTCATACCGGTTCTCAAATTAGCTTAAATCCGTTCTTTATGTTGAAGGAGCGCTTTGCTTTTGGGATGGATATAGATTATTATACAGATCGTAAAGATCAGTTTGAATCTAGAATTCAGGATCAAGTGGTACGTTATGGTCAAGGGATCTTTACTGGTGGTTTCATTTCCAGTGATTATCGCAAGAAATTTGCAATCGATGCGAGAGCAGGAAGATTTAAGAGGTTTAATGAAAATGAACACAATTATGATTTTAGAATTTCTCCACGATATAGATTCTCAGACAAATTGTTAATGATTTACAGTTTGAACTGGAGAAAAAATAATGATAGAATAAGTTATGTCACTTTAATAGATGATGGCGCTACTGCAATTTTCAGTGAACGTGACACACACAGTGTTGAGAATAGATTAACTGGTACTTATAATTTTAATAATAGGCAGGCGTTGAGTATCTCCTTTAGAAATTTCTGGTCGCGAGCTAGTTTTAATCGTGATTTTAAAGAACTCCAAGTAGATGGAACTGTTGCAGATAGTGATTATGAGCTAGAAGAAGATTTTAATCCCGATGCTAATTTTAATGTGTGGAACCTTGATTTATCCTATCGATGGAGATTTGCACCTGGAAGCGAGGCTACACTACTCTATCGCAACTCTATCTCAAACTTTGATAATCAAGGAGCTATCAACTTTGAAGACAGCTTAAATGATTTATTCTTAGAACCCGTAAGACATAATTTTTCATTACGTATCACCTATTTTATAGATGTGAATGCGGCGAGACAATGGTTTAAATCATAAAAGGAACTACATTTGTCTTACATGATAACAGCACGACATATTCATAAAAGTTTTGGAGATTTACAAGTTCTTAAAGATGTGGATTTATCCATTGAAGCTGGAGAAATAGTAAGCGTAGTAGGTAGTTCTGGAGCCGGAAAGACGACATTACTGCATATTCTAGGAACACTAGAAAAACCTGATATCAAGACTGGTACATCACTCGTTATAGATGGAACAGATGTTACAAAATTAAATTCCAAAGCACTGAGCCGTTTCCGTAATGAATCACTCGGTTTTATTTTCCAGTTTCATCAATTGTTACCAGAATTTACTGCTCTAGAAAATGTATGCTTACCAGCTTTTATAAAGAATACTCCTAAAGATGTTGCTACTAAAAGAGCAAAAGAACTCCTAGATTATTTAAAACTATCAGACCGCATGGACCACAAACCTGGAACCATGAGTGGTGGCGAGCAACAAAGAGTCGCTGTTGCAAGAGCATTGATAAATAACCCCAAAGTCATTTATGCCGACGAGCCTACTGGAAATCTAGATAGTAACACAGCAAACGATTTACATAAATTGATTTTTAAATTACGCGCTGAGTTTAATCAAACCTTTGTCATAGTTACTCATAACGACGAACTAGCAAATCTCGCAGATCGTAAACTGGTCATGCAAGATGGTAGATTTTTAAACAATGAATAGAGCACAGCTCAAGGAATATCTAGATGCAAAAGTGGAGCAATACAACGTTCCTGATTTTATCCCGCACGACCCTATTCAAATCCCACATTTATTTACAGATAAAAAGGATATAGAAATATCAGGCTTTCTAGTTGCTACAATTGCATGGGGAAACCGTAAATCCATTATTAATAATTCACATAAATGGATGGATTTAATGGATCAATCTCCTGCAGATTTTATTTTAAATCATGAAGAATCAGATCTGGAACGATTTGATGGTTTTGTCCACAGAACTTTTAATAGCGAGGATTGCAAAACATTCATGCGAGCCTTGAAACATATAGAAGTGAATTATGGTGGTTTAGAAAACGCTTTCGCGAAAGCGTATCTAGAAACATCAAACCTGCAACACAGCATTTCTCTATTTAAGAAGTACTTCTTTGAAATTGAACACTTACCTCGTACCCAAAAACACGTAAGTGATCCTATGAAAAATAGCAGCGCTAAACGACTCAACATGTTCTTAAGATGGATGGTGCGCAAGGATAATGCAGGTGTTGATTTTGGCATATGGAATAAAATCCCGTTGAGTGAACTCTCTATTCCACTAGATGTACACACTGGAAACGTCGCCAGAAAGCTCAAAATGATTAAAAGAAAACAAAACGACGGAAAAACTGTAGCCGAATTGGACGATTTCGTTCGTAAACTCGATCCGCAAGACCCTGCAAAATATGACTTTGCACTGTTTGGTGTAGGAGTTTTTAATGATTTGTAGGAATATAGTGTAAAAGTTGTAATGTTAATTTACCTTTGATAATACTCAATTTTAAATAATGATAGCCAAGGCTCATAATAACGAACGTCAAAGACTTCAGGCAATTAAAGACTACAATATCTCTCGAGATAGAGAGCAAGTCTTTGATGAACTTACTGAGCTTATCTGCAGATTAACTAATGTTCCTAGATCATTAATTAGCATTGTTGAAGAACACGAAGTATGGTTTAAATCTCAAAGAGGTCTTGAACTCAATTCAAGTGAACGTGAGTTATCTTTTTGCAGTCACGCCATAAATTCCAAAGAAGAAATTTTTCTTGTAGAAGATGCACGAAAAATAGAACAGTTTAAGAATCATCCTTATGTAAATGCTAAAGATCCTGTAATTTTTTACGCTGGTGTAAAACTAAAAAGTGAAGAAGGTTTGCCTCTAGGAACGCTATGTATTCTAGATAATAAACCACATAAACTAAATGAAGAAGACCGTGCATCATTACTTATGGTGGCAGACCTAGCAAGAAGACAATTAGATCTACATAAAAAAAATACAGATTTAAAGACACAAGCAGCCATTTTAGAAGAGAATAACGAGATGTTGAAGAGTTTTGCACACACGGTTTCTCATGATATGAAAATGCCACTTGCAAACATGGTGCTCACCACAGACTTAGTCGCAAAAAAATACGGTGAGAAAATCGACGAAACTGGTAAAAATTATTTGGCTTATATTAAAGATGCTGCATTTGGGTTATCTGATTACGTTACACAAATCCTAGCTCATTATGAAAGTGATTCGTTACTAATAGAAGATAAAGATGAATTTGACGCTTATTCACTACTCGAGCACGTTCATGAAATACTCGCCATTTCAGATGATATAGATTATATTTTACCCGAGGATAATCTAGTAATGCATATTAATAAAAGTGTGCTGGAACAAATTCTTATCAATTTAATAGGAAATGCTATTAAGTATAACGATAAAGAAACTGTAGAAATCAAAGTTGATATTCTAGAAAAGGATAACTTTTATATTATTAAGGTCGCTGATAATGGCCTAGGTATTCCTGAAGATAGACAAGAGGAAATTTTTAAAATGTTCCAAACCCTTAATGTGCCTGATCGCAATGGCAAACGTGGCAACGGAATAGGTCTCAATACCGTACAGAAATTAGTCAATAAACTCAACGGTATGATCACCATAGATTCTGAGCTAGGAAAAGGAACAGAATTCATCATTACTCTATCAAAATAAACTAGGTGAATCTGAGAGAAGATATTATCTTTGACCAATCCTAGAAATAAATGATATTTAAAAACCCAGCAATACTTTACGGACTTCTATTCCTTATAGTTCCTATCATTGTTCATTTATTCCAGTTGAGGCGTTTTACCAAAGTGCCTTTTACAAATGTTGCTTTTCTAAAACCACTTATTACACAAACTCGTAAAAGTCGCCAGCTTAAAAAATGGTTGACCTTACTGGCTCGTATGGCTGCGATTGCTTGTATTGTATTGGCATTTGCACAACCATTTATTCCAGGTAGTGAGGTAGCCACAAGAGAAAAAGAAAGTGCTATTTATCTCGACAATTCGTATTCTATGCAAGCTAGCGGTTCTAAAGGAGAACTGTATAAAACTGCCGTGACTGAACTACTAGATAAATTACCCAATAATCAAAAAATCAATCTCTTTACTAATGACAATACTTTTAAAGATGTCACTAAGCAAGAAATTGCAAATGATTTACTGAGTTCTGGTTATAGTTCTCAATCACTTTCTTATGAGCAAATACAGCTCAAAGCAAACTCCTTATTAAATGATAAGAATAAAAGGAAAGAACTGGTAATCATATCTGATTTTCAAAAAAATATAGAATCATTTCCAGATACAATTAGCGGTTTGAAACGTGAACTCGTTTTTCTAGAATCTCAAGATTCAAATAATATTTCCATAGATACCGCATTTATAAGCAACAGAACTGTTGAATCCATTGAGATAAGTGTCACCGTTTCAAGTGATCAAGCTATCGATAAACCAGTGACTGTTAGTCTGGATAATAACGGAACTCTAGTTTCTAAGACTAGCTTAGATTTAAGTAAAAACAGCAATACAGCAGTTTTTAATTATGCAAGTGCAGAATCTCTTAATGGTCGTATATATCTAGAAGACAGTAGCCTTAGTTTTGATAATGAGTTATTTATAACTAATAATAATGAACGTAAAATCAAGGTTCTAGCAGTTAACCAAGTGGATGGTGATTTCTTAAAGCGCATCTATACTGCAGACGAGTTTGAATTTACTGCCGTAAAAGCAAGAGATCTTAATTTCAATCTTTTAAAAGATCATAATCTAGTTATACTTAATGAGCTTAATAATATCTCTGGTAATCTAGCACAAGAAATGAATACCTATCTTAGAAATGGTGGACATTTAGTGATTATTCCTGCATTAGAACAATCAGGTTATGATGCCATTAACCAAGTTCAAAGTGCAGATGATATAAGTGAAACTGAAAAACGCATCACTGAAATCAATTTTAACCATCCATTACTTAAAGGTGTTTTTAACAAACGAGTTTCAAATTTCCAATATCCTAAAGTAAATTCAAGCGCTAACAATATTGCCGCTTTAAATCCAGTATTGAAATATGAAGATGGAACTAGTTTCCTGTATCAAAAGAATAACATTTACCAGTTCACAGCACCTTTAAATGATACCAATTCTAATTTTAAGAATTCGCCTTTAATTGTTCCTGTATTATACAACATGGGAAGAAATAGTTTACCAGTTGCTCAATTATATTACAATACTGGAACAAGCAATATGATAGCTATACCAGCATCGATTTCAAATGATGAGATTTTACAACTCAGTAACGATACTCAATCTATAATACCGCAGCAGCGCGCGTTTGATTCCTTTGTATTACTTGAAATTAATGATGAATTAAAGGAAGCTGGGAACTATGATGTTTCTAAAAAAGATGAACTCATTACAGCGCTAAGTTTTAATACAAATAGGTTTGAGAATGAACTAAACTATTTCACTTCCTCAGAGCTAGGTGGCAAGAATATATCCTACTCTATTGAAGATTTAGTTTATAAATTAGGTGAAGAAGAAGGGATTTTAAGCCTCTGGAAGTATTTTGTGATGGGCGCTCTATTTTTTCTCATCTGTGAATTATTGATTTTAAAGTTTTTGAAATGATACTATTAAAGAACGTTACAATCGTAGATGCTGGTTCTAAACTCCATCTTAAAAAAAGAGATCTTCTTATCAAAAATGGGAAGATTGCTCAAATAGCTACAAACATTAAAAACGACGAAGCTCGACTTATTGAAAAAGAAGATCTTCATGTTTCGATAGGCTGGTTTGATAGTAGTGTTAGTTTTGGAGAACCAGGTTTTGAAGAACGACAAACCTTCAAGAATGGTCTAGAAACTGCAGCTAGAAGTGGTTTTACAACCATTATGTTGAACCCTAACAATCAACCTAATCCTCAAGACGAGTCTGGAATTAATTATTTAAAAGGTAAAACTGCCAGTGAAGCGGTAACCGTTTTACCGGTAGGTAATTTTACATTACAACAAGATGGTGAACATCTAGCAGAATTGTATGACATGCAACAAGCTGGTGCGGTTTCTTTCTATGATTTTAAAAAATCTATTACTAATACAAATCTGCTCAAAGTAGGATTGCAATACGTAAAATCTTTTGGAGGAATCATACAATCCTATCCACAGGATAATCATCTCGCAGGAAAAGGAATGGTAAATGAAGATGAGACAACTATTCATTTAGGAATTAAAACCACACCTGCCATTGCCGAAGAGGTTCAAATCGCTAGAGATATTCAAGTTGCTGCTTACACAGGAGCAAGATTACATATTCCTACGATCACAACAGCAGCAAGTGTACAATTGATTAAGGACGCCAAAAAGAAATACAGCAACATTACCTGTAGTGTTTCTACAAATCACTTGTTTTTAAACACTACCGCACTAGAAGATTTTAATACTCATTTTAAAATACAACCACCACTACGCGATGAAAAGCAAAATAATGCTTTACTATCAGCACTAAAAAGCGGAGTTATTGATACTGTTACTTCAGATCATATTCCGTTGAATATTGAGCACAAAGCTGTAGAATTTGATCAGTCCAGTTATGGTAGTTTGGGACTAGAAAGTGCTTATGGTGTTGTGCAATCTGTGCTAGAAACTGAAAAAGCGATTGAAGTTCTCACTTCTGGTTATGCAGTATTTGGTTTAGAAAAGCCACAAATTAAAGAAGATGAAATGGCAAACTTGAGTCTTTTCATCCCAACAGAAAAATATACGTTTGAAAAAGAAAACATCTTTTCTTCTTCTAAAAATAGCGCTCATTTAGGTAAAAAACTAAAAGGAAAAGCCTACGGAATTATAAATAATAAAAAGGTCGTTTGGAATGGATAAAGAACCAGCAGGAAAGAATCTAGCGATCATCGCATATGCGAGTGCTATATTTTTATTCTTTCATCTCTTAGTTTGCATCGCGATATTTGGAGTTGCTCTCATTATGAATAATGGAAAAAACCAGCCGTTTGCCTCATTTCACATTAGACAAATGTTTGGAATCATTGTTTCAGCTATAATTGTAAGTGTTTTTGCAAGTGTTATTCCTACAGGAATTATAGCTGTTTTAATGACTGCTTTTTTTGTACTACTTGCCGTTTTAGGATTAATAAGTGCTTTAAGAAATCAAACCGACGAGCTTCCTATCGTAGGTCCACTATTCCAGAAATGGTTCAATTTTATTAAATAATGAAAGCGCTCACTAATTTATCACTACAGCACGTTATAAGACCTGCTCAAAAAGAAAACGCACCTTTACTTCTTTTACTTCACGGTTATGGCAGTAATGAAGACGATTTATTTTCTTTTGCTCCAGAGATTTCTCAAGAATTTTTTATTGTTTCTGCTCGCGCTCCATATGACATGCAACCCTATGGTGCTGCGTGGTATGCCATCAACTTTGATGCAACTGGAGGAAAATTTAGCGACGTTGAGCAAGCAAAGGAAAGTATTCAACTGCTCGTTAAATTCATAGAAGAATTAAAGAAGTCCTACCCTATTTCTCAAGATAAAATAAATATCCTAGGCTTTAGTCAAGGCGCTATTTTATCCTATGGACTGAGTCTTTCTTATCCACAACTATTTGATAAAGTGGTATGTATGAGTGGATATTTAAATGAAGAAATGATTGAAAACCCTGAGGAACTGGAATCTCGCTTTCGCGAAAGCGAGAACAAACCATCCTACTTCATTTCACATGGAACGGTAGATCAAGTAGTTCCTTATGCCTGGGCAAAACAAGCTCCTGATTTCTTAAAAAAGCTAGAACTAAATCATGTATTTAAAGATTATCCTATAGGTCACGGCGTGGCGCGTGATAATTTTTATGACATGAAAGCATGGCTGGAAAAAGAACTTTAATTAACGATACTTATTATAAAGCACTGTTCTTATAGTTTGCATAGACAGCTTGTTGTCTTTATCAAAATCGTACTGTATCAAGACTTCTCCCCAATTCTCATTATCAGTAAAGTTGGCGATTAACCATTTATGATTAAGCACTTGCATATCATTAATTTGATATCCGCGTCCTGCACCTATGTAATCAACCAGCGGATTTCCTCCTTCTTTAATATTGAGTTCCAGTAGGTGATCCATTAAAAATGACTCTATATTATCTCTATCTAAACCGGTAGATGCAAAATAATTGTAAGCTTCTTCATTATTTTCTAGTGAAAATAAATTAGTATCACTTCCAGACATTTGTGCAGCTTCAAGCTGAGCTTGAGTAGCATTATATTTTTCTTCAAGAGTTACATAGGCTTTATCCTGTGATTCTTGAATATTTCTACCGTTAACGTATAAAATAAGTGCAATTAAACATGCAAAAATAAATAGGTATAAATAAAGACTCTGTTTCATATTATAAATTAATTTCTAAATTATCATAAGCGAGAAAAATACCATCTGGCAAGTTTTTTTCAACTTCTTCATGGAATCCTAGGTGATGACTTATATGTGTAAAGTAAGTACGTTTAGGATTCAGTTCCCTTACTAACTCAAGTGCTTCTTCTAGATTTAAATGAGAATGGTGAACTTCTTCACGGAGCATGTTAAGGATTAATACATCCAGATTTTTTAATTTTTCCTTTTCTAGAGGAACAATCGATTTAACATCAGTCATGTAAGCAAAATCTTTTATTCTAAAACCATGAACTGGTATAAAGCCATGACTTGCTAGTACTGGAATCACTTGAATTCCTGCTGCATCAAAAGCCTCATTATCAAACTCATGAACAGTGAGATCTGCAACTCCTGGATATTTATTCTCAGTAGCAAACATGTAACTAAAACGGTCTTGTAATGCAAGGTGAACTCTAGAGGTCATGTGACAATTAATCTCTCCTTGTCTGAAAAAAAAGGGCCTTAAATCATCTAATCCAGCGGTATGATCTGCATGTTCGTGAGTAAAAAGAACGCCATCGAGTTGTTGTACGTCATGTTTCAACATTTGCTGTCTAAAGTCTGGACCGCAATCTATAACTAACCGTTTTTCATTTAATTCTACCATTGCACTTACTCTCAATCGTTTATCTTTTGAGTCGGTGCTTTTACAAACTGGATGGTTACTTCCTATCACTGGAATACCTTGCGAAGTTCCTGTTCCTAAAATGGTAATTTTCACTTGAACTATTTTAGGTTAAAAATAGCCATATTTTTTTGTTCTACGTTGTGGTTTGCTACCTTTGTGTAAACGATATAACAACACCATTATGGGAGTTACCTTACCTGGAGATAATGATTTTGAATCAGTTCCATCATTAAAAAGTAAAGCGCTTAGAATCAACCTTAATCGCAATATCTATGGAACGTTTGCTGAGATAGGCGCAGGACAGGAAACGGTTCGTCATTTCTTTAGAGCTGGTGGTGCCTCTGGTACAATTGCCAAAGCCATGAGTGCTTATGACAAGGACTTCTCAGACGCTGTTTATGGTATACAAGATGACGGTCGTTATGTGACTGAGGCACGTTTAAGACGCATGTTACAACATGAGTCTAACCTAATTGAAGAACGTATCGCTAGAGAAAAACATCCAGAAAAGATGTTCTTCACTTATGCAAACACCGTGGCTACTATTGATTTTGCAAAAAAATATAAAGGACATGGTTGGGTAGGAATTAAATTCCAGGCCGCACCTATGGAAGAGTATTCTGAAATTGTACTGCATGTAAGATTCAAAGAGACTGATGCTCGTTTACAACAAATAACTCTTGGAATTTTAGGTGTTAACCTTATTTATGGTGCGTTTTACAAGCACGACCAGCCTAAGAAGTTACTTAAATATCTATATGACCATATTGATAAGGATAAGATTGAGATTGATATGATCAACTTTGACGGTCCACGTTTTGCTCATGTAGATAACCGCTTGATGTCTTTACAGTTATTACGTAATGATATGACCGAAGCGGTAATGTTTGGCCCAGATGGAAATAACATTTTAAGTGCTCGCATTCTTTATAAGAAAAATGTACTGGCGCTTAGAGGTAGTTTTAGACCTGTTACTAAAGTAAACATGGATATGTATGAAACGGCCAAGGCCATGTTCATCAAATCTGGTAAGGTTCAAGAAGATAAATTGGAGACTATTTTTGAAATTACCTTATCTAACCTTAAAGCCCAAGGAGAAATAGATGAAGAAGATTTCATGCACCGTGCAGAACTTTTATGTTCACTAGGTCAAACGGTAATGATTTCAAACTTTAAGGAATATTACAGACTTGTAGAATACTTTAATAATTATACTAAAGAACGTATAGGTCTTGTGATGGGTGTAAATAACCTTGTAGATATATTTGATACTAAGTACTATACTCATTTAAGTGGTGGAATTCTGGAAGCATTTGGGAAATTATTCTTTAAAGATTTGAGAGTTTACCTCTACCCTATGATCAATCACGAAACTGGAGAACTGACTAATAGTGAGAATCTTAAAGTACATCCACGCATGAAGGAATTATATAAATTCTTTAAATACAATGGCCGTGTGATTGATATTGAGGATTATAATGAAGAAGTCATGCACATATTTTCTAGAGAAGTATTGCGCATGATAGCTGACGGTGATGAAGGATGGAGAGAAATGCTACCACCAGGAATTGCAGAAATTATTGATGAACAAAATCTTTTTGGGTGTAATACTGATACATTATTAGAATCACGTAATTAAACAATATAGGTAACAAAAAAAGACCGCAACTATTGCGGTCTTTTTTTTTATTATATAAATCCTAATTATAGAATTTGTGCTGTGTGATCCTTGGTCTTTACCTTAGTAATCACATCTTCAATGATTCCATTTTCATCAATTACAAAAGTCGTTCTATGGATTCCGTCATATTCCTTTCCCATGAATTTCTTAGGACCCCAAACTTGGTATGCATTCAATAAAGTATGATCCTCGTCGGCAAGTAGATCATATGGCAACTCATATTTATTCTTGAAATTTAATTGTCTTTTAGGACTGTCAGCACTAGCACCTAGGATTTCGTATCCGCTTTCGCGAAAGCGTGATACATTATCTCTCAGATTACAAGCCTCGGCCGTGCAGCCTGGTGTACTCGCTTTAGGGTAAAAGAACAACACTAGCTTTTTTCCTTTAAAATCTGATAAGGATACGGTATTTCCATCTTGATTTACTACTGAAAAATCTGGTGCTTTATCTCCTGTTTTTAATGTGGTCATAGTTGTATTTTTGTTCAAAGTATAAAGTTAAAACATGAATAAAGAGGAAAAGGTCAATTTTATCATAAATAAACTGGAAGAATTATATCCAGAGATACCTGTACCGCTCGATCATAAAGATCCTTACACCTTATTAATCGCTGTTTTAATGAGTGCTCAAAGCACTGATGTGCGTGTGAATCAAATCACACCGCTACTATTTGAACGAGCAGATAATCCTTATGACATGATTAAAATGTCTATAGATGAAATACGTGAAATTATTAAACCGGTAGGTCTTTCACCTATGAAGGCAAAAGGAATTCACGGGCTTTCTTACATGATTATAGATTTACACGACGGTAAAGTTCCACAAACATATGAAGAACTAGAAGCCATGCCTGCGGTAGGACATAAAACAGCGGCTGTGGTACTTTCTCAAGCTTTTGGAATACCAGCATTTCCTGTAGATACTCATATACATAGATTGATGTACCGCTGGAATCTTACCAATGGTAAAAACGTAGTTCAAACAGAAAAAGACGCAAAAAGACTATTCCCTAAAGAAAAATGGAACGATTTACACTTACAAATCATCTGGTACGGTCGTGAATACAGTCCTGCACGAGGTTGGGATCTTGATAAAGATATTATTACTAAAACCGTGGGAAGAAAAACGGTGCTTGATGAGTATTATAAGAAGTTGAAGAAGTGATGGAATATGTAATTATAGTTTTTGCAATTGCACTTATAATTTTCTTTTTCATTTATATACCTAGAAAATTTACCATTCCGATGGTGGGAAAAATGAACAGAAGACAGTGCGTTAATTGCTCTTACATGATTACGCCGTTTAAAGATTATAAAAGTTATAATGATTATTTAAGTAAAGGTTATAACTGTGAAGAATGCCATCAGAGATATAATAAAAACGGAGAAGCCGTGAATTAAAATACTATAATGAAAGAAAACGATACTCGATGAGAAGTAGATTAATTCACATTTATCCATGAATATTTAACTACATTCCTTTAAATATCTCTTCAAAGCGACTTTTTTCTTTTAAGATGAAAAGACATTTTAAAGTAATAAATAAACTCCTTCCTTTGAAGGAAGGTTGGGATGGATGTTTACGAAAACAATATTTCGAGATTATTTGCAAAAACAAAAAACCCATTAAAATCAATAGATTTCAATGGGTTTTTAAAGCTGAAAACAAAAATTAATTGTTGAGCGTCTCAAACGTCATGTTCTGTATCTTCATAACACTCAATGCTTTTGAAAAGTTGAGCAGGAATTTCACCGTGTCATCTTTAGGTCCTAGTGGAGCCACTCTTTCAGGTATTGATTCATTGTAAAGTTTTGCCATGTTGTGTGTTTATTTTCAATATAAACGACACATTTCTAACTTTATTATAATTTCAAGCCTTTAATTTGTCAATATGATATTATGCTTATCAATCACCTTACGTAAATTGATTAGTGCATAACGCATTCTTCCCAGAGCTGTATTGATACTCACATCAGTACATTCTGCGATTTCTTTAAATGACATGTCCTTATACATGCGCATAATTAAAACCTCTTTTTGATCATCTGGAAGTTCCTCGATAATTCTTTTAATATCGTGACGTACTTGATCTGATATCATCTCGTTCTCTGTACTTTCTTGACCATTACTGATCACATCAAAAATATCAAAGTCGCTGTTGCTGGAAGAAAACTTAGGCATGCGCTTATTTCTACGGAAATGGTCGATCACAAGATTGTGAGCAATACGCATCACCCAAGGTAAAAATTTACCTTCCTCATTATACTTACCACGTTTCAACGTACGGATCACTTTAATGAACGTATCTTGAAAAATATCTTCAGTAGTATCTCTATCCAGTACTTTGGAATAGATAAAACTATAAATTCTTTGCTTGTGTCGTGTGATAAGAACTTCTAGGCTGCTCTCATTACCTTTTAGGTACTGGCTTACCAGTAACGCATCTGTAGTAGGGTTTTCTAACTTCATAACTATAACAACTTTAAGACCTTATCATAAGGTTTAAGATCTTGATTTAAAGTAATAGTATAGCTATACGCAGTTTGATTTGAAATTAGTAACGGGATAAATATAACAACATTTATTCCACAATCGCAAAATCAGTCCAAATATTTAACATTTAAAATATAATACAGTGTTTTTAATGGTCGTTGAGCGGTTTATATTTGTAGCATATGAAGGAGAATACCCTATTTGCAAATATCGATGAGCTCAGTCCCAAAGACAACATACTTATTAAAGGAGCTGGATTACATAATTTAAAAGATCTTAATGCTGTAATTCCACGTAATAATTTAGTAGTAATTACAGGTTTATCAGGTAGCGGTAAGTCTTCGCTGGCTTTTGACACCTTATATGCAGAAGGTCAACGTCGCTACGTAGAGAGTCTTTCTTCCTATGCGCGACAGTTTCTAGGTCGTCTCAATAAACCCAAAGTTGAATACATAAAAGGTATCGCTCCAGCAATCGCTATAGAGCAAAAGGTAAATTCCACAAATCCACGCAGTACCGTAGGAACCACTACAGAGATTTATGATTATCTCAAATTGTTTTTTGCCCGTGTAGGTCGCACCTACTCGCCTATTTCAGGTAACGAAGTGAAAAAAGATACCGTTACAGATGTCGTTAATTACGTAAAGAAACAAGAAGAAGGAACTAAACTCTTATTACTTACTCGACTTATCGTTAAAGGAAAACGAGAGGTTCAAGACCAGCTCGACGTTCTTTTACAACAAGGTTTTACACGTATTAAAATTAATGATACCGTAGAACGTATAGAAGGACTCGATTATAGTTTTAAAAAGAATGATACCGTTTCTATAGTCATAGATCGTATTATCAAACGAGATGATGAGGATTTCTACAATCGCCTTGCAGACGCTATTGACACCGCATTCTTTGAAGGAAAAGGAGTTTGTATGATTGAACACATGGATGGTACTGCTGGTCGCGAGTTCACAAATAAGTTTGAACTCGACGGCATGGAATTTCTAGAGCCTAATCCGCATTTGTTTAGTTTCAATAATCCTTATGGAGCCTGTCCTAACTGTGAAGGTTATGGAGACGTTATAGGAATAGATGAAGAATTGGTTATTCCTAATACTGCTTTATCTGTTTATGAAAACGCCGTTTTTCCATGGCGTGGTGAGAATATGAGTTTTTATAAAAACCAACTCATAAAAAGTGCTGGTAAATTTGACTTCCCGATTCACAGACCGTGGTTTGAGTTGACTGATGCTCAAAAAGATCTGGTCTGGACAGGAAATAAATACTTTGAAGGAATCAACGATTTCTTTGCAGAGCTTGAGGCCAAAGCTTATAAAATTCAAAATCGTGTCATGCTTTCTCGCTATCGCGGTAAGACCAAGTGTAGCGTTTGTAAAGGGAAACGACTGCGTGTAGAAACTAATTATGTTAAAATCGCAGGAGTTTCTATCTCAGATCTGGTAAATCAACCTATCAAGGATTTAAAAGAGTTTTTTGATAATATCGAGCTCTCAGAACAAGACCTCAAAATCGCAAAAAGATTACTTGCTGAGATTCAAAGCCGTCTCAATTTCCTGTCAGACGTAGGACTAGATTATTTGACACTCAATAGAAAGTCCAACTCACTTTCTGGTGGAGAATCACAACGCATCAATCTCGCGACTTCGTTAGGAAGTAGTCTGGTCGGTAGTATGTATATTCTCGATGAGCCTAGTATAGGACTGCATCCTCGTGATACGGCGCGACTCATTAAAGTGCTCAAAAATTTGCGTGATTTAGGAAATACGGTAATCGTCGTGGAACATGATGAGGAAATCATGCAAGCTGCAGACATGATTATAGATATAGGTCCAGAAGCAGGAACTCATGGTGGCGAGGTCGTTGCCGCTGGAACTCTAGATGAAATTTTAAAATCAAAAAGTCTTACAGCACGTTATTTGAACGGCAGTTTGGAGATACCGCTTCCGCGAAAACGTAGAACCTACAAGCATTATATTGATATCATCGGTGCGAGACAGAATAATCTTAAGAACATAGATGTGCGTTTTCCTCTAGGTGTGCTCACTATGGTGACAGGTGTTTCTGGTAGCGGAAAAAGTACGCTTGTAAAGCAAATACTCTATCCAGCTATTCTTAAAAAGTTAGGTGGTTACGGTAAAAAAGCAGGACAATTTACCAGTATAGATGGGAAATTTGAAAATATTAAAACGGTTGAATTTGTAGATCAAAACCCTATAGGTCGCAGCTCTCGTTCTAATCCAGTAACTTACGTAAAGGCTTATGATGACATACGTAACTTATATGCTGACCAGAAAGTTGCAAAAATCCGTAATTATAAACCGAAGCATTTCTCTTTTAACGTAGAAGGTGGAAGATGTGAAACCTGTAAAGGAGATGGCGAGGTAACCATAGAAATGCAGTTCATGGCCGACGTGACATTAACCTGTGAAACCTGTAATGGAAAACGTTTCAAAAAAGATGTACTCGAGGTTCAGTTCAAGGATAAAAACATCGATGATTTATTAAACATGACCATCGATGATGCGATTGACTTTTTTAAAGAAGCCGAAATTGCAAAAATCACGAGAAAACTCAAGCCACTACAAGATGTAGGATTAGGTTATGTCACTTTGGGCCAGAGCTCTTCTACTCTATCAGGTGGCGAGGCGCAACGTATTAAACTAGCCAGTTTCTTAGTAAAAGGAACCACTGCAGACAAGACGCTTTTTATATTTGATGAACCTACCACTGGATTACACTTTCACGATGTAAATAAATTACTCGACAGTTTTAATGCTTTGATAGAAAAAGGTCATTCTGTTATAGTTATTGAGCACAACATGGACTTAGTAAAATGTGCAGACCACATCATAGACCTAGGTCCCGACGGCGGAATGAATGGTGGTTATCTCACCGCATCAGGCACGCCTGAGGAAGTTGCTAAAATCAAGAAGAGTATCACTGCACCACATATTGCTGAGAAGTTGAAGTAGGATTGTTTTACACGCTTTCGCGAAAGCGTAATTCAAAACTAATTCTATACAATAATATTTTTCTGTAAGTTTACTATATAATATATTCTAAAAATATGGCTCGTAAGCGCAAACGTAAAGCAACACCTAAGTCGAGAAACTCTGTTTTTCAGCCACCTGGAACGATATCTTATGTGGGAATTGAGCGAGAAGGTAATGTTGCTACTGAGACGATTATCTATAACGAGCAATCCTATGAGAAGTTTGAAAACATACATCTCAATGACTTAAAAAAAGAACTGGTTCACTGGTTCAATATAGATGGAGTTCATGATATTGAGTTACTAGAGCAATTAGGAAAGGATTTTAATTTACATCATTTACTAGTAGAGGATATTGCAAATACGACTCAACGACCAAAAACTGAGTTTTTTGACGAGTGTATATTCCAGAGCATTAAGATGATTTCTTATGATGCTGCAGAGCATGAACTCAATGAAGAACAAGTCTCAATCTTATTGACTAAAAACTCTGTCATAACATTTCAAGAGAAAACTGGAGATGTATTTGAAAATATAAGAGAACGTATAGAGAGTAGCCGTGGTAGGATAAGAACTAGTAGCAACGATTATTTGTTTTACTCATTAATAGATAGTATTATAGATCACTACTTCATAGCCGTTGAGCAAATAGGTGAATACCTGAATGATCTAGAAGATGAGATTTTTGAGGAACCGGATAAAGAATCTTTAAATAAAGTGCAACGCAATAAAAGGTTGCTGCTTAGTTTAAGGCGTGCTATCTATCCTTTGCGAGAATCTATTAGTAAAATATTAAAGGAACAAAATGATTTAATAGATCCTAAAATTGTTACTTATTTCCACGATGCTTATGATCACTGCATTCAAATTACAGAAACGATTGAGTCTTATCGAGAAATAAATACTGGCTTAAAAGATATGTATTTATCTAGTGTGAGTCATAAAATGAACCAAATCATGCAAGTGCTTACTATAGTATCATCTATTTTTATTCCTATGACCTTTGTCGCAGGTATTTACGGGATGAACTTTGAATACATTCCGGAACTCACTTGGGAACACGGATATCAGTATTTTTGGATTATAAATGTCATAATTTTCGTTACTCTTATAAGTTTCTTTAAGTGGAAAAAATGGCTGTAAAATCATTTATTGGGTTTAGACAACTAACCTATTTCATTGCATTTCTAATTATTACTAGTTGTAAAGAAAAACCATCTACCACTACCGAAGAAAACGCGGCGATTGAGCAACTGGTAGAGAAAATTAACACGCCTCTTTCTCAACAGGAATTAGATAGTATTAAGAATGTCAAGGCTGCAGAATTTCAAAAACCAGTCTTTAAGTATGTTAATGCACCATCTGGTTTAAACTTTAGAGATGTTCCTGATGGTGAAGTTTTGGGCAAATTCCCATTAAATACTCGAGTGGAAATAATCGAATCAACTGGGTTTATTAAAACTATTGAAGATAACGGAAAAAGGATTCAAGGAAACTGGGTAAAAGTAGGCGTTCATAAAGCGATAGGTTATGTATTTGACGGTTTTCTAAGTGACGATTATGTTGACGTAGCACATAAAGAATATGTAAATGACTTAAGTATTATGACTGTTAATGGCTACGAGATAGGCGATCATGATATTGCAGCATTTATCTCATTAACTGATGGTTACTGGAATAATAGATTTCCTAAAGTACTTGCAGAGTATGAAAACGAGAACAATAAAAATCAGGATTCTAAAGAACTAGTCTATTATCTTAAAGGAAAAGAAAGAACTCAATTCCTATCTAACAGAGAAATAAAGGAAACTGATAATTTATACATTTATAATTACCTAAACGATAATTTAAAAGTAGTTGAGGTAAAGGATGTGCCACTTTTATCTCATGAAAGTATTTATGGTGGACCTGATTACCTGACCGGATTTGACGTTCAAGGAATTATCGATACTTCTACTAATTCATACTATAACTCATTTGCACATATAGGTACTACAAATCCATTTAAGGAAGCTGGTATAAGTGCCATAGAATGGAAAAAAACTGATATTGAAAAAATGCCTAAGGTAGAACTAGAATATGGGAACTTTTATAAGAGTAAAAACTATGAAGTTCTACTCGCCTATCACGACATTATAGATGAGAACAACTACTATTATATGCGTGCTAGTTTTGACAACAAAGAATATATTGTGGATTACATAATCGTTATTGCAAAATCAGGTAAATTATTATATAAAACTGAAATAGGTGACTCTGAAGGCTACAGTCCATCAATCTATCTAAGTGATAATCTTCAAACATCCTCTACTGAACCTGTTCATTATTCTGGACTTTTATTTGAAAACAAGCCACCAGTTATATTTGGTTTGTATTACACTAGTTTTGGTTGTCCTTTTATTGATTTCTTAGATAGTAAGGAACTACCAGTCTATATTCAATGCGATAACAGGCATTAAAAATTACTAGAGATCATGTAATGAATTCTAGCTTTTATCGACATATACAACGAAGCTAACTATATTGTATAGTTCCATTTATGGCACGCAATTTGGAATATAGTAATTGAAGATAATTATCAAGAGTAATTATTTTTCATAAAAGTTTTTTGGTTGGTTAGTAAGAATTCTCAAGATGCATCTTTGCTCTTGGGAATTCTTCATTTTAGCTATAATGTTATAAGTATTAATTATGCATGCATAATAGTTTGGCACGCAATTTGAAATATAATAAGTGAAAGTAATTATTAGAGTAATTAAACTTTCATAAAGTTTTTTGGTTGGTTAGTGGGAAATCCTGAGAAGTCGTCTTGACAACTCGGGATTTCCTCATTTATGACTATTTTTAAAAAATGAAACAACAACTTACACTACTCCTATTATTATTAATCATTTCCTGCAAACAACCTGCAGAAACAGTAATAGAACCTACATCAATAGAAATCGAAACTGCTTCAAAATCGCCTTTGGAAGATGTTCTCGGTGAAGCAAAAATATTCCCTAATGATTATCTAGGAATATATAAAGGTAATCTCAACATTACCACTATGAAAGGTAAAGAAGCCATTCCTATGGAGTTTCACTTACTTGAAACAAATGATAGTACAAATTATGAGTATAAGATTTTCTATGGCGCAGAACGTTCTGAAAGGGCTTATAATTTAAAGAAAACTCATAATCCTAATCTCTATTTAGTAGATGAAAATAATGGTATCGTTCTAGAAACCGCTTATGCTGATAAGACATTATTCAGCACCTATGAAGTCATGGGAAATTTATTAAATTGTACAGAGGTGTTCCATGACGATTATATGGAGTTTATGATAACCATGTCAAGAGTTCAAGACACATCCATGACCGGTAATGCCGAGAGCGCTATTGTAAAAAACTATCCGCTTTCCGTAATGCAGAAGGCGGTTTTGTATAAGGAGTAATTTATAGAAACAAAAAAAGCTCTAGTTTCCTAGAGCTTTTTTAATATCATTTTCGCAATAGCGATATTATTCTATTTATTCAAACGCTGCAGCAACTGCGGCACTTAATCTCTTGTAAACACCACCATCAAGGCGCTCACGTATTGCTTCAAAAGCAGCTAGAGTTTCATCTATATCTTGCATAGTGTGTGACGCCGTAGGAATCAATCTTAAAAGAATCAATCCTTTAGGGATTACAGGATACACTACAATAGAGCAGAATACACCATAGTTCTCACGTAAATCTTTTACCAGCGCCATGGCCTCTGGAATACTACCTTTAAGATATACTGGAGTTACACAAGATTGTGTAGTTCCTATGTCAAAACCACGATCTTTCAAACCGTTTTGTAAAGCGTTTACGTTTTCCCATAACTTTTCTTTAAGTTCTGGCATGGTACGTAACATGTCAAGTCTTTTTAAAGCTCCTACCACTAATTGTGATTGTAGTGACTTTGCAAACATTTGAGAACGCAAGTTGTATTTAAGGTAGTCTATAATTTCTTTATCGGCAGCTATGAATGCTCCTGTACTCGCAAGTGACTTTGCAAATGTTGCAAAATAAACATCGATATCATCTTGTACACCTTGCTCTTCTCCTGCTCCAGCACCGGTTTTCCCTAGAGTACCGAATCCGTGGGCATCATCAACAAAAAGACGGAAGTTATACTTTTTCTTAAGTGCAACGATCTCTTTTAAACGACCTTGCTCACCACGCATACCAAATACACCTTCAGAAATTACCAGAATTCCTCCACCGGTTTGTTCTGCTATTTTTGTAGCACGCTGTAGGTTCTTTTCTATGCTTTCAATATCGTTATGCTTGTAAGTAAAACGTTTACCATGGTGCAATCTCACACCATCGATAATACATGCATGTGCATCCACATCATAAACGATTACGTCATCTTTAGAAACTAGAGCATCTACAGTAGATACCATTCCTTGATAACCAAAATTCAATAAATAAGCGGCTTCTTTATCTACAAATGCTGCAAGCTCATTCTGTAATTGTTCATGAAGATCTGTATGACCACTCATCATACGTGCTCCCATAGGATAAGCACTACCAAATTCAGCACCAGCCTCAGCATCTACTTTACGTACTTCGGGATGATTTGCTAGACCTAGATAATCGTTCACACTCCAGGTGATTACTTCTCTACCTTTGAAACGCATGCGATTTGCAATAGGTCCTTCTAGCTTAGGAAATACAAAATAACCTTCAGCCACAGACGCCCATTTACCTAGCGGTCCTTTGTCCTTGTATATTTTATCAAATAAATCTTTCATAAGAAAATTTTAACCGCACAAAGATACGATTCTAATCGCAAAATGTCTATTCCTTATGCATGCACAGGATACAAGTTGATAACAACAATCTGTTGATAAATAGGTAGTTAAGTTGTGAAAGGAATTACGCTTTCGCGAAAGCGTATAAAAAAACCGCTATCTAACTAAAGAACAGCGGTTTATACTATGTTAAATATTCCTATAAATTTTACTTTATATACTCTATAGGCTGCTTAGTAGCAGTAGATTTAGAGTCAAAAAAGCCTTGATCCTGCATCCACTGGTCATTATATATTTTACTCATGTAGCGCGATCCATGATCAGGAAAAATCACAACTACTTTTGAATTCTTATCAAAACGCCCTTCATCATTAAGAAGTTTAACGGCTTGCATTGCAGCACCACTGGTGTAACCTACAAAGAGACCTTCAGTTTGAGAAATCTTACGTGCCATGTGAGCAGCGTCTTCATCTTTAACCTTCACAAAATAATCGATGCTATCAAAGTCTGTCGCAGTAGGAATTAAGTTTTTACCTAATCCTTCAATACGATAAGGATAGATCTCGTCAGAATCAAATTCTTGAGTCTCGTGATATTTTTTAAGAACGCTTCCGTAAGCATCAACTCCTAAGATTTCAATGTTAGGATTTTGTTCTTTTAAAAAACGTGCTGTTCCAGAGATCGTTCCACCTGTTCCACTACAAGCCACGAGATGCGTGATTTGGCCACCAGTTTGTTCCCATATTTCTGGACCAGTAGTTCTGTAATGAGCTTCTATATTCAATTCATTAAAATATTGATTGATATAGATACTATTTTTTATCTCTTCATGAAGTCTTTTTGCAACTTCATAATAACTACGAGGATCGTCTGCGCTTACGTTTGCTGGGCAAACATAAACCTTTGCTCCCATAGACTTAAGCATGTCTATTTTATCGGCACTAGATTTAGAACTTACTGCAAGAATACACTCGTATCCTTTAATACGACTTACCATCGCAATGCTAAATCCTGTATTACCAGAGGTTGTTTCTATAATGGTGTCGCCAGGTTTTAAAATACCTTTACGTTCTGCTTCTTCAATGATATGTAGAGCGATTCTGTCTTTAGAAGAGTGACCTGGATTAAAGGCTTCAACCTTAGCAAAGAATTCTCCTGTAAAATCAGCTGTTGTAGTGGATAGTTTAATAAGTGGAGTATCACCTATGAGCTCTAGCACACTATCGTAAGCTTTTATGTCTTTATTCATAAATGGGATTTAATTTTTATAATGCACAAAGCATTCCAAAAACTTTGCAAATTTACATAAAATTTTACTAGCTTTTTATTCCTTCTAAATCTAATAGGAATGCATAATCAATTGCCACTTCTTTCAAAGCATCATACCTACCCGACGCGCCACTGTGACCACTAGTAAGATCGGTTTTAAATAGTAAAACTTTATGATCTGTTTTAAGTTCTCTCAGTTTTGCTACCCATTTTGCTGGTTCCCAATATTGTACTTGTGAATCGTGATATCCCGTAGTTACCAGCACGTTAGGATAATCTTGTTTAGTAACTTGATCATAAGGTGAATAATTCAACATGTATTCATAACTGTCCTTATGATTAGGATTTCCCCATTCATCATATTCTCCAGTAGTTAATGGAATAGAATCATCCAGCATGGTTGATACTATATCCACAAATGGAACTGCGCTCAATATTCCATTATATAGTTGTGGAGCCATGTTCATAATCGCACCCATTAACAAACCACCAGCAGATCCACCACTTGCATATAAATGAGCAGGCGTTGTGTAGTTTTCTTTAATTAAATGCTCGCTACACGCTATAAAATCTGAAAAAGTGTTAAGCTTTTTAAACATTTTACCAGCTTCATACCACGGTCTTCCTAAGTACTCACTACCTCTCACGTGTGCTATAGCATAAATAAATCCTCTATTCAACAAACTCAATCTAGAAATAGAAAAATAAGGATCAATCGTAGAACCATAACTACCATAACCATAAAGTAATAATGGATTTCCAGTTTCTTTCTTTAATGACTTTTTATAAACTAAACTTATAGGGACTTTGACTCCATCTGCTGCTTTTGCCCAGACACGTTCTGATGTATAGTCGTCTGGATTAAAGTTGGGATCTTGAACCTTTTGAGTTTTAAGAACTACTTCTTCCCTACTGTCCATATCAAATTCTATTACTGACGGCGGCATAGTTAAAGAGTTGTACTGATATCTTAGTTTAGTAGTATCAAACTCAAAATTGCCACCAGTAAAAGCTGTATAGGTTTCATTATCAAATGGTAAAAAATAATCAACGGTGTCATTCCAAGATTTAACTCTTATCCTATTCAAACCGTTGAAACGATCTGAGATGACTAGATACTTATTAAAAATCTCAAAATCCTCTATGAGAACATCAGGATGATGCGGTATGAGGTCTACCCAATTCTCCATTTCGGGAGTTTCAATAGATGTTCTCATTACTTTAAAGTTAGTCGCTTCATCTTTATTTGTCATGATATAAAAATGATTACCGTAATGTAATACACTGTACTCTAAATCATCTGTACGAGGTTGAATTATTGTAAAGTCATTATCGGGTGCATCGGACTTTATAAATCTAACTTCGTCAGTAAGTGTTGACGAAGATTTTATCATTATATATTCTGTGGATTTAGATTTGTAAACGTAGCAGTTGAATATCTCATCATCTTCCTGATAAATAATAGTTGCTGTAGAAGGGTCTTCTCCCAGTCTATACTTATAAATTTGATGAGCTCTTAAAGTTTGCTCATCTTTTCTCACAAAAAACAGTGTCTTATTATCTGCTGCCCAAACGGCTCCACCGGTTGTTAACTCTAACGCATGAGAATTCACTTGATTTGTTTCTAAGTTTTTAAAGTGTATCGTATACTGTCTTCTACCTACAGTATCGACTCCATAAGAAACCATTTTATTATTTGGAGAAACACTCATTCCAGTTATTTGAAAAAATTCATGACCGGTCGCCATTTCATTTACGTCAAATAATAATTCTTCATGAGCTTCTAAACTTTCTTTTTTACGATAATAAAAAGGGTAGCTCATTCCTTTCTTCATCTTTGTATAATACCAGTATCCATTCCATTTATATGGAACAGACTCATCGTCTTCATTAATACGACTCTTTATCTCTTCAAAAAGATCCTCTTTCAACTGATCTGTATGGGAAGTCATTATATCATAGTACTCATTTTCTTGTTTGAGATATGATAAAACTTCAGGAGCATCGCGCTCTATCATCCAGTGATAGTTATCAATACGTTGATGTCCATGAGCTTCATGAACGTGAGCTATTTTCTTTGCAATAGGTGCTTGTTGCGCTTTCATTAATGCGATTTAAAAAACCGATGCAAGATATAAAACCACACTGTTATTTAGGAGAGCTTTCACAGATGTTATAATTTTGTTTCAAACAATTAAATACAAAAATTATGTTTGGAGATATGATGGGAATGATGGGGAAACTTAAAGAAACCCAGCAAAAAGTAGAAGAGACTAAAAAAAGAATGGAAACTGTTCTTATAGATGAGAATTCTAGTGACAATTTATTAAAAGCAACTGTTACCGCAAGTAGAACTATAAAAAGTATAACTATAGATGATTCCCTACTTGAAGATAAAGAACAGCTAGAAGATTATTTGATACTTGTCCTCAATAAAGCATTAAATAAAGCCGAAGGAATCTATGAGAATGAAGTTGCTGCAGTAGCAAAAGACGGTATGCCTAACATTCCAGGAATGGATATGTTTAAATAGTCCGCATTCTTTACGTCCTCAGCTGTTTAGACCTCAGTCTACAGTCTCGTTGGTGAGTTAAAAGAAATGAAATTTGAGTTTGAGTAACAGACGAGAATCATTCTTATTCTATACTTGTTATTAATTTCTACCATCTAAAAAGCCGACTTCAGTCGACGCAATAAAAGAACGCCGCAGGCGACAGATTACATTCTTAGAGGCAGACTTCAGTCTGCTGGCTGAGAATAATAGTTTGTGGAAAACGAGGTAGCATAAATATTACCTTCCATAATTTGCAGATTCTGCATCAAGTACGGAATGGAATCTTTATTAAAGCAAAAATCCCTTCTAGAAAACTAGAAGGGATTTTTTATAATTGATTGTCTATCGACTACTAATCAGTGATTAGTTGTTGATTAAACGGAATGTAGTACGACGGTTTGATTTGTGCTCACGCTCAGTACAAGAAACACCATCTGCACAACGGTTTTTAAGACGGTTTTCACCGTAACCATTTGCAACGATACGAGAGTTGTTGATACCTTTAGAAATAAGGTAGTTTGCAACAGACTGTGCACGTCTTTCAGATAATGCTTGGTTAGAAGTCTTAGAACCTCTAGAGTCAGTGTGAGAAGCAACTTCTACTTTAGAACCAGCAGTAGCATTAAGAACAGAAAGCAATTTAGCATCGATTTCAGCCTTGTCAGCGCTAGTTAATGTAGAGCTACCAGTTGCCCAGTTGATTTGAAGGTTGTTCTCTTCAACAAGAGCACAATCAACTTCAGACCATACAGTAAGACCACCTTTAGAAACTAATCTCTCACGAGAAATAGTTTGAGAAGTTGAAGGAACTACAGACTCAGAAGTTGCAGCATCAGACTTAAGGATAGTACGAGTAATATTTGCATATTCTGCTGGTACGTCAATCTCTTCAACACGAGCTGGTTGATCAATAACACGAACTGTGTAAGTACCAGACTGCTCAGCTACAGGAACTCTGTTAAAACTTGCATCATTTGCAAGAGTAGTTACAGATACAGTAGTATACTCAGCTGGGTAACCTTTGTAACACCAGTAACGACAGTCATCTGGGTTAGAAGAAGTACACTCTGCTGGTGGTACAGAACTCATTTCCCATTGTGCATAAGCTGGCTTCACTTCGATAGTCTCAGTAGACTTACCGAAAGATGCTGGAGAAATAGTAATTGTAGAACCTGCTTGCTTCTTAACATAAGTACGAGTCTCTGTTTTATAAGTTGCAGGAATTACACGTAACTTTTTAGAAGCTTCTTTTACAAGAACTCTTTCAGTTACAGTTTCATAAGTTGCAGGAACTACACTTAACTTCTTGTAAGAAGGTGTAGACTGGATAGATACAGTTTCGTTTTCATACACATCTGGTGTAGTACAACGTACGTAACATTTTCCTGGCTCTGGATTAGAAGGTAGATCTTGTGCAAAACCTACTGCCGCAGTAGCAACAGCTACTAGAGAAAGTATTAATTTTTTCATTTGAGGTAATAATTAATTAGTTAAAAATATATTTTGCAAAGGTCATCTAATTCTAGAGTTACTCAATAAAAATTATAGCAGTATTTAACAACAGTTTGTTAAAATGACATAAATCATCGTTAAACAACAGAATAAACACCTTGTACAACATTAAAGATATTAAAATTTTCTTAATATACCCAACATTTGTTCATGCATCTCATCTGTATAGTCATAATGAGTAACTAATCTAAGTTTGCCATGTCCCATATCACTATAAATAACTTTATTCTTATCGAGGTAGTTTTTAAAAGCTATTTCATCAACTACTTTAAAAATTAAGATGTTGGTTTCTACAGGTTCAACCTGAGACACGTAACTCATTTCACTCAGTAATTTTCCTAGTTCTTGTGCTTTTTTATGGTCTTCTTTTAATAATGGTAAATGATGATCCATAGCATGTAATCCAGCAGCAGCCATAAAACCTATTTGTCGCATTCCTCCACCTAAGACTTTGCGCACTCTTATGGCATTTTTCATAAGTTTGCTTTTCCCAGCAAGAACAGTTCCTAGTGGTGTTCCCATACCTTTAGAAAAACAAATAGAAACCGTGTCAAATATGCTACCGTATTCTTTTGAGTCCTGACCAGTTGCAACTAGTGCATTCCACAATCGAGCGCCATCAAGATGTAATCCTAGATCATGCTTATCTGTTATTGCTTTAATTTCCTTAAAAGTATCAATTGAATAACAAGCTCCACCACCTTTATTAGTCGTGTTTTCCAGACATACTAAACTAGTTAATGGACTGTGATAAAAATCTGGTGGATTGATATTTTCTTCTACCTGTTGAGCAGTAATCATTCCCCTATTCCCATCTACTAACTTGCAGGAAACACCGCTATTAAAAGAAACGCCGCCACCTTCATAATTAAAAACGTGAGCATATTTATCGCAAATTAATTGTTCACCAGGTTGTGTATGTAGTTTAATAGCGGCCTGATTTGCCATGCTTCCAGTAGGAAAAAATAACGCCTCATCCATTCCTAACATGTCAGCCACTCGCCTTTCTAACTCGTTAACCGTCGGGTCTTCTTTATAGACATCATCACCTACTTGCGCATTCATCATCGCCTCGAGCATTCCTGCAGTAGGTTTGGTAACCGTATCACTCCTTAAATCTATCATGGGATTGTTTTATGACGCTTCCGCGAAAGCGTAATTAAATTACATCGAGTTAAAAATAAACACTCCTATATATACTATCCTAACCTATATGCATATTTATACTCCTAAACTGATGACAGCCATCACGGATTTAAATCCTATTTTTGTGTTCTAACTGAACTTATACATGATTACAGTAGATCAGGTAAAAACCCTGCAAGAACGCGTCGTTGCTTTAAGAGAATATCTTCAAATTGAAGTTAAAGAGATTGAGATTACAAATCTGGAGGAGAAGACCTTTTCACCTGATTTCTGGAATGATTCTAAAGCTGCCGAGTTGATCATGAAGGAGTTGCGTAATAAAAAGCAATGGACCACAGATTTTGCCACAGCCACTACTCTAGCTGAAGACGCCGAAGTTCTTTTTGAATTCTACAAAGAAGGCGACGCCACTGAGGAAGATGTAATGGCAAAGTATAATGCGGCTCTTGATATTACTGAAAAACTTGAGTTTAAAAATATGCTTTCTAATGAAGGTGATGATATGAGCGCAGTAATTCAAATCACTGCAGGTGCTGGTGGAACAGAATCTTGCGACTGGGCTGAGATGTTGATGAGAATGTACATGATGTGGGCGCAAAAGAATGATTATAAAGTAAAAGAACTCAACTTTCAGGCTGGTGATGTAGCTGGTATTAAAACGGTGACTCTTGAGATTGAAGGTGATTATAGTTTCGGCTGGTTAAAAGGAGAAAATGGTGTTCATAGACTAGTACGTATCTCACCATTTGATTCAAATGCAAAACGTCATACATCTTTTGCATCTGTATATGTATATCCACTTGCAGATGATACCATCGAGATTGATATCAATCCAGCAGATATTAAATGGGATTTTGCACGTTCCAGTGGTGCTGGTGGACAGAACGTAAATAAGGTAGAAACCAAAGCGATTCTTACGCACCATCCGTCTGGTATTATCATACATAATTCTGAAACTCGCTCACAGCTAGAAAATCGTGAGAAAGCAATGCAAATGTTGAAATCACAGCTGTTTGAAATTGAATTACAAAAACGAAATGCTGCTCGTGATGAAATAGAATCTGGAAAGATGAAAATAGAATGGGGCTCGCAAATACGTAATTACGTTATGCATCCTTATAAACTAGTTAAAGATGTAAGAACGGCTCATGAGACTGGAAATGTAGATGCTGTCATGAATGGAGACATAGATGCGTTTCTTAAAGCTTACTTAATGGAGAGCGGACAAGAAAAACCGTCTGACCAGCTGTAAGCATTGTTATGACTAGGTTTCATTAAAACATTTCAGGGTAAATTAAATAAAAAAGAACTTTAAGCTTAACGTAACTTTAGTATTTGACGTTTAAACCGCAAGCTAGATTTGTAGTCTTAGTTAAAAACTAAAGACTGCTATGAAACTATTTCACTTAACTCTTATCCTGCTATTTATTCCTATAATAGCATTTTCTCAAGCTTCTAAGAAGCAAGATCAAGTTACAATCACTGGAACGCTCATTGATAAGGCTACAAAAACACCGTTAGAATTTGCTACAGTTTCTTTAATTAGTACTGCTCCAGGTGCTTTACCTCAAGGTGGAATTACAGATTTAGATGGTAAATACAGTATTAAAGTAATTCCTGGAACTTATGATGTGAAATGGGAATACATCACCTTTAAAACTATTATTAAAAAAGGTGAAGTAATTACGGGCGACAAGGATTATGGGATTATGGAGTTAGAGATCGATGTTGCAGAACTTGATGCAGCTATCGTTATTGCTGAAAAAACTACAGTTGACATAAGGCTTGATAAAAAAATATATAATATAGGTAAAGATCTTACTGTACGAGGTGGAACGGCTAGTGATGTGCTTGATAACGTACCATCAGTATCTGTAGATGTAGAAGGAAATGTGGCTTTAAGAGGTAATGATAATGTTACCATATTAATAGATGGTCGCCCGAGTGCATTAGTAGGTTTTAATGGAGCAGATGCGCTAAGACAAATTCCAGCTGAGGCCATCGAGAAAATAGAAGTTATTACTTCACCTAGTGCCAGATATGACGCTGAAGGTACTGCCGGAATTCTCAATATAATTTTACGCAAGAATAAATTAGTTGGTTTTAACGGTTCACTGCAAGCTAATACTGGATATCCAGAGAATCATGGGCTATCGTTCAATGGGAATTATAGGACTGAAAAATTCAACCTATTTACCAATACCGGATTTAATTATAGAGAACGTCCAGGAAACGCAACTACAAACACAGAGTTTTTTACAAATAATGCTCAGAATAGATTTGTTGATGAAACAAGAATTTTTGACAGATTAGGTAGAAACTTCTTCACTAGTTTAGGTGCAGAATATTATATAGATCAAAAATCCAGCATCGTTGCAAACGCTATTTATAGATATGGTAATGATGATGATGTAAGCACAAATACTATAAACCGATTTGATGATAATAGAAATCTTAATGAAGCTACCTTACGTCGTGAGGAAGAGTCTGAAAATGAAGATCGCGTACAATTCACACTAGATTATAAAAACGATCTGGATGAAAATGGGCAAAAACTAACCGCTAGCATGCAATATTCCATATCACTTGAACAAGAGCTAGCTGATATATTAGAAACTGAAACGGTCCAAAACGTAGTAAATGATGTAGAATTTACAGAAGGTAATGAAGATGAACGCAATGCTTTAGTCCAGATAGATTATGAATTACCAGTAGGAGAAGATGTTCAATATGAGGCTGGTTATCGTGGAAATTATAGGGATATATCAAACGCTTTCTACCTTGCCGAAGCTGCAGACCTAAACTCACCGCTCGTTCCTGATTTAGGGCTTAATAATACATTTGTTTATCAAGAATTAGTTAATGCAGTTTATGGTCAGTATGGAAGAGAAATTAATAAATTCTCGCTTCTTGCTGGTTTACGTTTTGAACAAACAGATGTTACCATTTCTCAAGAAACAACAGATTCAAAAACTAAGAAAAACTACAGCAGCCTCTTCCCTACTATAAATTTAGGTTATGAAATTGCTGATGGTGAGAATATAACTCTAGGATACAATAGAAGAATAAGAAGACCACGAGGTAGGTCTCTTAATCCATTCCCGAGTCGTTCTAGTGAATCTAATATTTTTCAAGGAAATGTGGATTTGAACCCTTCCTTTGCAAATTCTCTAGATCTAGGTTATTTAAAGAGATGGAAAAAAGTAACTTTAAGTACATCTGTTTATTTCAATCGCAGTACAGATAACTGGCAATATATTCAAGAAGATACAGGACAAGTTACTGATAATGGAGACCCTATCATACGCAGGTTTCCAGTAAACCTATCAACGCAAGATCGTTTGGGTTATGAATTAACACTTACCTACAGACCATTTAAATGGTGGACCATTAACTCTGACTTGAATGTTTATAGAGTAGAAACTGATGGAGATTTTGGAGGGCAAAGTTTTGATTTTGTCAACACAACTTACTTTGCTCGCTTGAATCAAAAAGTAACCTTACCATCTAATTACGATTTTCAGGCAAATTTCAATTACCGTGGAGCCTCTGAGGATGCGCAAGGTACAAATGATGGAATTGCTTCATTAAATCTAGCAGTAAGTAAAGATTTGTTTAATGAACGAGCTACAATCACTGCAAACCTAAGTGACGTTTTCAATAGTCGTAAAAGACAAGGCACTACAACTGGTACAGCGTTTAACGATGTTACCATGCAGGAAGAAATTTCATTTATTACTGATAGTGAATATCAATTTAGACAGCGACAATTTACTGTTGCTTTCGTTTACAGATTTAATCAAAAGAAACGTAACGAGCGTAATTCTAACCGTGATGGTGGTGGCGATGATGAATTTGAAGGATAGTCTTAAAAAATTAAGAAATACTATGTATAATTAACAAATATTATGATTTCCACAATCTAAGTAATTATATTTTTGATTAAAATTAAAAATTATGAAAAAATCATTATTATTTATAGTTGCTGTACTAAGTATAACAACTATAGCAAGTGCACAAGATATTTCTAAAAACGCAATTGGACTCCGTTTCGGTAGTGCAAATGGATTAGGTACTGAGGTATCTTATCAACGTGCATTAGGAGATAACAACAGACTTGAAGTTGATTTAGGATTAGAATCTGACGATGATTTTACTGCCTTTAAACTTACTGGAATCTATCAATGGGTATGGAATATCGATGGTAGCTTTAACTGGTACGCAGGTGCTGGTGGTGGTGTAGGAAGTGTAGATTATGACAATGATTTTGACGGCCTAGATGGTAGAGATACAAGTGAAACATTCTTGTATGCTGCTGGTCAAGTAGGTATTGAATATAGCTTTGACTTTCCATTACAAATCTCTATTGATACAAGACCTGAATTAGGTTTTGGAGACTTGAGAAATGACTTAAGTCTAGGATTAAGCTTAGGATTGAGATACCAATTCTAACCAATAAGTAAAACACATTAGAATAACGGCTTCTTAAAAGGAAGCCGTTATTTTTTTGTCATCATGTTTCACTTTGATAATCTTAAACGGTGTGGTAAGACTCATAGTTACCATATCACCTTTTTCTCTCTTTAATTCAAAGTTGAAGTGAGTAAGATCCTTTTCATCTTCAATCTCTGGAATGTCAATAAAGTAACCACCTGTAGTTTGCTGACCACCATACGCAAATACTACTGTTTCTCTCTTGAAATTAATTTCAGGAATCTCTAATCCAGGTTTACGTGTACTATTAATTTGAGCAAATTGTGCTAATAATTCTTCTTGAGAATTCACAATTATAACTTCCTTAATCTCATGATTACTATTACTGCCCTCATGAATTAATTCATAATATGACTGCAGCCCAAAAACCTTTTCTGGCTCATCCATTTTCTTTCCTTTACAACCTGTTATTGCAACCGTACTAACTGCGAGAAGCAGTAGCGAGCACATTGTTATATAATTTCTCATATTGTGGTATTATTAATTGTATGTCAAATTGTTTCGCTTTCGCGAAAGCGTTATTCTTAAATTCTAACAAGCGATCATCATCCTCAAGGATATGAATAGCTCTTGCCGCCATTTCATCTATATCTCCTACGTTGCTTGTATAACCAGTCACACCATCTTCATTAACCTCTGGCAATCCACCAGTATTTGAAGAGATCACTGGAGTTTTATTTGCCATCGCTTCAAGTGCAGCAAGCCCAAAACTCTCTTTCTCAGACGGTAATAAGAATAAATCTGTGAAACATAAAATGCGATCAATCTCAGTACTATTTCCTACCCATTTAATTTGAAGCTGGAGTTTTTTAGATTTTGCATATTCCTCTGCTTCAAAACGTTCTGGCCCATCACCTACCATGATTAATATAGCAGGGATTTTTTCTTGGATTTTTTCAAAAATCTTAACCACATCCATAATACGTTTTACAGGCCTCATATTACTTACATGAGTTATGATACGTTCCTCAGGAAAAGCCATGACGGTGCGATCACAATCTGTGAATTCTGTCTTATAATTAGACATGTCAATGAAGTTAGGCACTACATCAATCTCTTTACTGATTTCAAATAAATCTAACGTATCTCTTTTTAAACTAGCAGATACTGAAGTAACTACATCACTATTATTAATACTAAAAGTCACACTAGGTTTATAAACTGGGTGATTCCCTACCAGTGTAATATCTGTACCATGCAAAGTCGTTACCATGGGAAGTGATATACCTAAATCCTTCAACATTTGTTGCGCCATATATCCGGCATATGCATGCGGTATAGCATAGTGAACATGTAATAATTCAATTCCATGTTCTTGAACTACATTTACTAATTTACTTGACAAGGCAAGATCATATGGCTGATAATGAAACAGTGGATATTCCTCTACGTTAACTTCATGAAAGAATATATTTTTTGCGAGTAATTCTAATCGTACAGGTTGTTTATAAGTGACAAAATGGATTTCATGTCCACGCTGTGCTAGTGCAGTTCCTAACATGGTTGCTACTACTCCACTACCACCAAAGGTGGGATAACATACTATGGCAATTTTCATTAAGAATCTTTTAAATGTCTTTGATAAAACTAATCAATTATAGCATCATATATGATTTGCTGGATGTTAGTTCTTATATTCTCAGATAAGAGAAATCTATTGTCTGCACTTGGAAAAATACGATTAGATAGAAATACATACACAATCTCAGATTCTGGATCTGCCCAGGTGTAAGCTCCTGTAAAACCACTATGCCCAAAGCTGGTCATACTCACGCAACCACAAGTAGGTCCTACTTCATCGAGTTGCGGTTTATCAAAACCTACACCACGACGCACGTCTTGATCACAATAATAACAGGTATTAAACTTGGATAGTGTTTCTGGTTGAAAATAACTAATTCCACCATAAAAGCCATCCTGAACATACATTTGCATCATTTTGGCAATGTCATTTGCATTTGAAAACAATCCTGCATGTCCACCTATTCCGCCTTGCATCGCAGCTCCTTGATCGTGAACATAACCTTGTATAAGTTGACCTCTATAGGCCATATCATTTTCAGTAGGAACGATTTGATCTTTTGAGAATCGCTGTAATGGTAAATACCCCATATAATTCATTCCCATTCTTTTATAGAAATGATTTGCCGTTAATTCATGTAATGACTTCTTAGATCGATCTTCAATGTATTCTTTTAAAATATAATAAGGCAAATCACTATACTTATACTCTTGACGTTCTCTCAACTCACTGTTTGCAATGCGATTAAAAATAGTATCCTTTACGATACCATTTGCATAGAGTCCTTGTGCTACTTCTATGTTATAAATAGATGATTTTGAATTGCGATAATATTGAGACATCGGTTTAGTGGTAATACTATCCAGTGTATATCTATAAAAAGGAATCCAAGCTTGTAATCTTGCATAGTGTGATAGCATGGATTTTACCGTAATATCTTTTTTATTGGATTGAGATAATGCTGGTATTAAACTACCTACAGAGTCTTCCAAATCTATTACACCTTGCTCTTCAAGTTCCATAACTAGCGGTAGCGTACCCATAATTTTAGTAAGCGATGCGATATCATAAATATCTTCATCTTGAACAGGTTGCTCCTTAGAATATGTATGATATCCAAAGTTCTTCTGATACACCACTTTTCCCCTACGCGCGACGAGAATTTGCATTCCTGGAGCACCTTTATTATTAATCGTATGATTTGCAACACTATCAATTTTTGACAGCTTGTAACTATCAAAACCTACACTCGATGGTGTGCTACCATAAGCTAGCCGCCGTAAGTATGGAGTATCTTCTCCATCATTTACTTGAAACTGGCTACCTGCGCTTACTGGCAATCTACCTACTGCAGGGCGAGCACCAAAAATAATCTGAGCGCTTACCTTCTGACTCCATTCGCTATTTTGATAACTCATAATCACACCTTCAAAATTCTCAACCGTATTGAGTTGTGCCAGCATGTATGGTCTTACAAAAGCATCAAAAACAACATCGTGCTTTCTCGCTATTTCATACAACCAAGTGAGTTGCGTAGATTTGATTTGATAACCTTTCCATGGGGTTTCATTACTTCGGTGCAACCCAACAATTACGGTATTATAAGTTTCTAGTTTTTTGAGTAACTCATTTAGTTTCGTGGCTTTTACCTGAGTGACATTTGCATATTTATTAAGCTCTTTTAAAAAGACTTCACCACTAGCATCACCTAGCTCCACATAAGCTATCTTTTTAAGTTCTAGATTTTTAAATGGTAGTATTGAATCTTTATTTTTTAATACAGTTACAGCTTGCGATATCGCTCGTTCATAAACAACTTCATCACTTTCAGTATTCAAATCTGCTATGAGATTGAATGTGCTTATAGGTCTATAATTATGTAATCCTGACGCATATTTTGCTTTTAAAATCTTCTTTACAGAATGCTCGATACGTTCATCAGTAATATCACCTTTCACCCATGCAGCAATAATTTTATCAATAGCCTTAGGTACATTTTCTGAAATTAAGAGCACATCATTTCCTGCTTTAAAAGCTTGTAAATCAATCTCTCCAGGTTCACTAAAGTTAGAAGCACCTTTCATATTCAATGCATCTGTAAAAATGAGTCCTTTGAAACCCATTCTGTTTTTTAATAAATCTGTTACCACTTTTTCACTGATACTTGTAGGATAACCAGGTCTAGGCTCGAGACTAGGAATATTTAAATGAGCTACCATTACACTAGCCATTCCTTCCTTAAAGAGTTTACGGTAAGGATATAACTCCACACTATCTATGCGCTCTGCGCTAAAATCTACCGTAGGTAACGTTTTATGACTGTCCTGATCTGTATCTCCATGTCCAGGAAAATGTTTTGCACATGCAAGTGTTCCCGTGCTTTGCATTCCTTTCATAAAAGCTTGAGACTTATCTGTCACATTAAACATATCCTCACCAAAACTTCTATTCCCGATAATGGGATTATCAGGATTTGTATTGATATCTACGTCTGGTGCAAAGTTGATGTGAACACCTAATCGTTTACAATGCTGCCCTATTCGGCGTCCTACATCAAAACTAGATTGTGTTTGAGGCGTCGCGCCTAGCGTCATGTTCCATGGAAAAGCATACGTACTATCTAGTCGCATACTCAAGCCCCATTCTGCATCCATAGCTATTAGCATAGGAGTTTTAGATTTGGACTGTAATTCGTTTGTTAAATGAGCTTGTTGAACGGGTCCACCTTTTGAGAAGATGATTCCACCTATTTTTTGTTCCTCAACTAATTTTCTAACGGCAGCGACATGCGCTTTTCCTTTGTTAGAAAACAAATCTACCATAAATAACTGTCCTACTTTCTCACGGTTGTTTAAACTATTATAAACGCTATCTACCCATTTTACCTGAGCGAGAGAATCATTTGTAACTAACGGGTCGTGTGAGGAGAATTGTGCTTGTGAAGTTAACGCTTGCGCGAAAGCAAATATCAAAACAAATCCTTGTAATAAAGTCCTATTCATAGTATTAAGTAGCATATAAGGAACCTGTTTCAATAACCATTCCTAAAGCAACAAGATAGAGACTTCATGTCTGAACTTTAGTTAATAAAGCATAAATATTAGCGGACTTTTAAACGAATTTATTAACTAGAGAACTTAAATATTTTAAGTTTAATCAACTACTCAATTTTACCATTATTCAAATAGTTATTCCTTTTTTTCTCCCTTTCAGCTTTTTCTTTTTTACGTTCGCGAAGATTAGATTCTGAAATTTGACGCTTTTGTTTTAGGATAGTTTGCCAAGTTTCTGGATCAAAAGTTGTCCAATATAATTCTTCAAAATCATCGTCATTACTCTTGTTTGCTCTAATTCTTTGAGAAAAGAATTCAATCAATTTATCTTTATACACAGAAGAGGAGTCTAGCATATCATTACCATTCTCATCGATAACTAGAATCGAGGCGTACATAGTTTGATGATTTTCAACACAATCTGCAAGCACTGTAAACTTCTTAGTGTCATTTTCAAAAAGCTGGACATTATCCCATTTTAAAACTTTTCCGTGATCTCTGTCATTAGGTGTTAAGAATTCATTCCACTTCCCAAAATTATCAAACATCATTTTTTGGGTAGTAAAAGGGTTAAAAACACACTCAAATTTAACCTCGGTCGCTATAATGGTATCATTATTTATTAATTGATACGTTTTTCTTTCTGTGATAGAACCAAAATCGTTCTTCACAAAACGATGGCATTTACCATTTTCCCATACGGGTTGTTTAGGCGCACATGAATAAAAGAAAATTGATAAAAGAATACAAACAACAATAATCCTCATAGCCTTTGATTTTAAAAAAATCTAGAATGCCAGCTTTCACTCGCAGGAACTTCCCAGTGCTCACGATACTCACCTACAGTAGCCACTAAATTGTTAAAAACAATCGTATTTGCAGATACTGATTTGGCTTTAGCCATTTTTTTAAAGTCACTTAATTCTTTATGAGCTACATAGGGACCATTTTTAAAAGTCACATTCATCTTGTCCATTAAGTCAATTCTAAATGACTTTTCGATGGATTGAATAAAACGCACACTCGCATCTATAGAACAACCTGTGGCTCCAGCCATATGCTGATCTAATCCTATCACTATAAAACGGTTATAAGGATACTCTACACCAGCTTTTAAGTCTTTACCATGTGCAGTCCACTGCTGTAAAAAATTATCCATTTGTGGCTTGAGCTCGTTGAGCTCGTCTGTCGTGAAAGGTCTATTTGCTTGATAGATCCATACTCTAGCGTCTTCTGGAAGGTCTTTAAAATTTGCGTGCATGTTTAATTATTTTTTTTCTTCACCATCCACATTGTAGCGATGGCCATAAATGTTCCAAATACAATTGTACTGAAAACAAATTTTACTTCATGAAATGGCAAGCCACTGGCATAATCAAAAGCCGCCATGAGTCCTGCATATACTAGTCCAGCGATGAGTCCAAGCAATATGCGATTTTTCCATGGTACTTTGGATGGTTCGCTTTTCATCTATAAATCCTCAGCGCTTGCAATCATTTCTGCAAGGTCTAGAACTTCAACTTTTCCTTCTTTCTCACTTCCTTTAACTCCATCACTCATCATAGTGTTACAGAATGGACAAGCTGCCGCGATAATATCTGCTCCAGTGTCTAGAGCTTCTTCAGTACGCTCAATGTTAATGTCTTTAGTTCCTGGTTCTGGTTCTTTAAACATTTGTGCACCACCAGCTCCACAACATAATCCGTTGCGTTTACTGCGTTTCATTTCTACAAGCGCCGCGTCGAGTTTTTCTATAAGCTCACGTGGTGCTTCATAAATCTCGTTTGCACGACCTAGATAGCATGGATCGTGGTATGTGATTTTTTTACCTTTAAATTTCCCTCCAGATATGGTTAATTTACCATCTGCGATAAGATCTTTAAGAAATGAGGTATGGTGAATCACTTCATATTTTCCACCTAAATCTGGATATTCATTCTTAAGTGTATTGAAACAATGTGGACAAGCAGTAACGATTTTCTTAATGCCGTAACCGTTGAGAACCTCTATGTTCATCATGGCTTGCATTTGAAAAAGAAATTCGTTACCAGCTCTTTTTGCAGGATCACCAGTACAGCTTTCTTCTGCTCCTAGAACGGCAAACTCTACGCCTGCTTTGTTCAAGAGTTTTACAAATGCTTTGGTTATCTTTTTGGAACGATCGTCAAAACTTCCACTACAACCTACCCAAAATAAAACTTCTGGAGTCTTACCTTGTGCTATAAACTCAGCTGCAGTAGGCACTTTTATCAATTCACTCATAATTGTATTGTTGAGATGTATGTATCACGCTTTCGCGAAAGCGTAAACCACATCATTCTATTTCTTAAATACTTCTATAGTCACTTTTTCTTCCACGAGGTTTGTGAACTTACCTTTATATCGTGTAGCACGCACCATGTGGTTGTCAATCCAGTGGTAATTTCCTCCACGAGGTTTTCCCATTAACAAACTATGGTAATTGAACCCATGTTTTTTTAACCATTGCTCTGTTACCTCACGATGTTCCTCAGTTCTTGAGGTGAAAAAACAAATGACATGTCCATCATCAAACCAGCCGTTGAGCGTTTCTAAAGCATCTGGAAACGGCTCGCAAGTTGCCATGCGTTCTGGCTCTTCATTAGGAACATCTTCAGTAATAGTTCCATCTATGTCAATAAGGTAATTCTTAACACCTTCAGGTAATATAGGACTTGCTAAGGATCCGTCTTCGTTTTTTGCTTCTAGATAATCGTTTTCTTCTTTCATGTTAAAGTTCGTCTGCCCAGTTTAATCGGTCCATCTGGTTATAAGGCCATGGTGCACCGTTATTCTCTATGTTAGTTAATGCGTTATTTAAATCTGTAGGTGCTGCACTATTTTCTAGTACAAGATATCTTCTCATTTCCATGATGATACTCAATGGATCAATTCCTATAGGACAAGCTTCTACACAAGCGTTACATGTAGTACAAGCCCATAATTCCTCAGTAGTAATGTAATCGTTCAATAAGGTTTTACCATCATCTTTCCATTCTCCTTCTTTATCAATCACGCTACCTACTTCTTCCAGTCGATCGCGTGTGTCCATCATGATCTTACGCGGACTCAATTTTTTACCTGTAATATTTGCAGGACATTCTGAGGTACAACGACCACATTCTGTACATGTGTATGCGTTTAATAATTGGACCTGATTTAAATCAAAGATATCATTTGCTCCTAAAGCGGCTGGTTCTTCTTCCATTGCTGCTGGATCTGGTGCCGCAAACGGATCTGCGTCTGGATCCATCATTAGTTTCACCTCAGCTGTTACGGCTTCCATGTTTGTAAGTTGACCTTTAGGAGTCAACTTAGCAAAGTAAACATTAGGAAATGCAAGCATGATATGTAAATGCTTAGACCAGTAGAGATAATTTAAGAAAATTAAGATTCCTACAATGTGAATCCACCATGCGGCACGTTCAATGATTATTAATGTGCTGTCTGCCATGTTTTCAAAAAACACAGCTACATATTGAGAAACTGGAAATGATCCAAAGATCTCACCTGCATGAGCATATCCTTCTACTCCACGAGTTTGAAGTATAAAGTCTGTTGCGTTCATTATTAAAAATAATGACATTAAAACCACTTCAAAGTAAAGGATATAGTTCGCATCATTTTTAGGCCAGCCTTTCAACTCACCCATTGTGAATCGCTTGATGTTCATGGCATTTCTTCTTATCCAAAAAACAACAACTGTTACCAAGACTAATAAAGCGAGTATTTCAAAGGTTCCTATCAAAAAGTCATAAACGCCTCCTAAATAAGGAGCAAATATTCTATGAGTTCCAAATAGTCCATCAATGATAATTTCTAATACTTCTATATTAATAATTACAAATCCTACATAGACTACGACGTGTAAAAATCCAGCAACAGGTCTGCGTACCATTTTAGATTGCCCTAATGCAATGCGCGCCATTTGAGCCCAGCGTTCTTTTTTATTATCAGAGCGGTCTACTTCTTTACCTAATTTGATATTGCGTATCATCTTACGTATGTTACTGGCAAAGTAACCTATACCAGCAATTAATAAGAGCGCAAAAATGACTTGTGGAATGTATTCCATATTGTAAAATTATCTGTTTGGATCTTCTGGTTCTTCATACTTTCCTGGTCTTTTTCCAAAGACAGAGAAATGTACGTATCGTTTAGGATTGAGCTTCATGTCCTGCAATAAATCTGCAGCTTGTTCTGATGCTCTGGTAAGGTTAGTGTATAACTCATCATCAGTCATGAGTTTTCCTAGAGAACCTTCTCCATTATTCACTTTTTCAATAACCGTATTAAAGTTACTGATAGTTTCTTCAAGTTGTTTTACTGTTCCAGCAATTTGTACTTGCGCTAGCGTATCTGATATTTTTGCAAAGTTTTCTGTAGTAGTATCAAGGTTCTTAATAGTGCGACCTAGACTTTCTTTATTATCTGCGAGTAAGGAATTTGCATTGCGAGATAAACCTTGAAATTCAACTAGTGTTTTATTAAGTTCTACAAGAGATGCTGATATTGCTTTTCTAGTCTCAGGATTCAATGTTTTATTAACGGCAACCAGAACACTGTCTGCACTTACAATCATGTGTTCCATTTTATCTTTTAATGGAATGAATTGATCCATAACTTCTCCTTGCAGTCCTTTATCAAGTTTAGAAGACAACGTGTCACCAGATTTTGCTGGTGGTGCTGTAGATTCAAAATTAGGAACAATCGCCAGTGCCTTTCCACCTATAAGACTTGTACTGTAAACACTAGCAGTACTTTCTGAAGAGAATTCAAAGTCACCGTTTACATGAAACTTAACAATGAGCCTACCATTACCGTCTAGGAATTTAATATCATCTATATTTCCCACTCGCAAACCGTTAACGGTTACTGGAGCAGATTTAGTGAGCCCTTCTACATTATTATAGACCGCATAATATACACGATTATCTTCTAGAAGGTTACTTCCTTTTAAATAGGTGTAACCAAATATGAACAACGCTATAGCAACGACTGTTAGAATACCGACTTTAATTTCTTTTGAGAACTTCACAGATATGGTGTTTTGACAAATTTAGATAAAGCTATGTATTTTGTAGCTACATATATGCAAATTTAGCAATACATTATAATCGTCTGGTAACACCATTTTCTACCACGACGATAAAAGCACCGTCGTATCCTACGGCTAGAGCTTTATCTTTGAGAGTAATAGCTTTTTTTACGTCTGTAAAATTTCCAGTGAAATATCGGTAAATACCGCCATGTTTTTCTCTAGAGATTTCTGGTAGTTTTTTAAAGTTATATGATTTAGGAGCTACAGCACCAGAACTTGCTGCTATTTGAACCTTATAAATGACAGCACTTTCTACTCCGTTTTGAGGTGCAATGATTTCAGTTTGATTATTTTCTTCAATATCTATAGGTGTCACCTCAAAATTATTAATATCTCTATCTTTTTGATATCCTAGGATTGCATTAAAAATAGAAGCAGCAACCTTATCTTGTCCTGCCTTGCTATTTAAAAAGTCTCGTTCCTCTTTATTAGTAATAAATCCAGTTTCAATAAGTACGCTAGGCATGTAAGACAATCTTAAAACGGCAAAACCTGCTTGTTTCACACCTCTATTTTTACGTTTTAAGGCAGCCTCAAACTTAGTTTGAACTGCGGCAGCCATTTCTATACTATTATCTAGAAAATCTTCTTGAGTTAACAAACTCGCTGCAAACGATGATGGATCATTAGGGTCAAAACCTGCATATTTCTCTTCATAGTTGTCTTCTAATAGTATCACAGAGTTCTCTCTTTGTACCACTTCTAGGTTATCATCACTACGGTGCAAACCTAGCACCCAAGTTTCATTTCCTTTGGCACTTTTATTTGCGGCAGCATTACAATGAACAGACACAAAAAGATCTGCTTTTGCCTTATTTGCAATAGATGCGCGTTCATGTAATTCTAGAAATTTATCAGTCGTACGTGTGTACACCACTTTAATTTCAGGATGTTTTTCCAGCATTGCTCCTACTTTCTTGACCACTTTAAGCGCGATATCCTTCTCGTTAACAGAGCCCACTTTTTTTCCTGGATCAGTTCCACCATGTCCAGCATCGAGAACAATAGTAAAAGTTTTGCTGTTTACTACAGTAGAATCTATAGGCTTATTTGCCTGACTTACAACAGGAAAAGCTATTAATGCAATAATTAAAAGTATATACGTTTTCATTACAGTGTTCATAGGTGTTAAGGTGGTTTTGATAAATCCGCTTTCGCGAAAGCGTAATTACACAAAAACGCTTAAAAATTATACGTAGTTTTGACGTTTCAAAAACCAGACCATTTCTATTAACGAATATAGTTTACTGTAGATTGCATTACTTGAAGAGGTATATCATTTTATCAATAGTCTTTTTAACAGCTAGCCTTACAAGTTGGGCGCAAGAGCTGCCGTCTTCTGGTTCTACAATTCCAGCAGAAGAAGTTCCTGAAAAAACTCCCGAAAACAAACCACAGGAACCAGCAGAAACTTTAGTAATCACACCCGATTCTCTACAATTACAAAAGCCTATAGACTCTACTAAACGCAAGCCTATACTTGAACACAAGCTTATTTCTAGTGCTAAAGATTATAAAGAGATAGATCGTATTAATAATATTATCACCTTATATAATGAGGCAAAAATCGAGTACGGAGACATCACACTTGAGGCTGGTAAAATTATTATGAATATGAATACGGGTGATGTATTTGCCTATGGAGTTGTAGATACGGCTGATGTTTATTCACAAAAACCTGTCTTTTCTCAAGGCGGCAGCGTGGTAAAACCCGACTCTATTATATTTAATAAAGACAGTCGTAAGGCGTTAATTTATGGCGCAAATACTGAAGAAGGAGAATTTAAAGTAAAATCTGAGGTGACAAAACGTGTCAATGATTCTGTTTACTTTATGAAACGTGCCAGATTTACAACTTCTAATAATCCAGATAATCCTGATTACTATTTCCTAGCTCGCAAAATTAAATTTGTACCTGGAAAGAAAATCGTTACTGGTTTAGTGAACATGTATATAGCAGATGTCCCTACTCCTATAGGATTGCCATTTGCTTATTTCCCTATGACTAATGAGCGTAAAAGTGGTGTAATCATTCCGTCTTTTGGTAATAATAACAATCAAGGATACTTTTTACAGAATGGTGGTTATTACTTTGCCATTAATGATTATGTCGATTTAACTGTACTGGGTGATTACTTCACAAATGGAAGTTGGGGTTCTAGGATAGAAAGTAGCTATAGAAAAAGATATGCGTTTAGTGGTAGTTTTAGATTCCTTTATGAGAATCAAATTCAGAGTGAACGAGGCTTTTCAGATTTTCAACAAACTAATCGCTATAACATTAACTGGCAACACAGTCAGGATGCAAAGAGTAATCCTAACAGCCGTTTCAGTGCAAGTGTAAACTTAGGAAGTAGTCAGTTTTTTAGACAATCATTTAATCAAGTGAATCAAAGTGCTACGCTTGTTAATAATTTGAGTTCGTCCATTTCTTATTCTAAAACCTTTACTGGTGAACCGCAAGTAAATGTGAGTACAACGGTCTCACATAATCAAAACACAAACACAAACGTTGTTAATTTAACCTTGCCTACTCTGCAAGCAAGTGTTTCAAGAGTATTTCCTTTTGCTCCTAAAGAAGGTGTTAAGAAAGGTGTGCTGCAAAATATCAACATGCAATATAATTTGCGTGGAGAAAATCGGCTCACGACAAATGATGAGGATTTCCTGACAGGTAAGATGTTTGATAATGCTGTTGCTGGATTGCGACATTCTATTCCTATTTCTACAAACTTTAAAATAGCAAATTATTTTTCAGTTGGGTTAAATGCCAGTTATGATGAGTCATGGGTTTTTGAAACTATCGACCAGTTTCTAGAAGTAAATGATAATGGTAGTATTGAAACGGTAAGAGATACGGTTCCTGGATTTGACGCTTATAGAACTTACAACTATGGAGCTAGTATAGGAACCACTGTATATGGTAACTGGAAATCTTCAAACAAAGATTCAAAGATTCAAGCAATACGCCATGTGATGCGACCTAGCGTTTCTTATAGTGCAAATCCTAGTTTTGATCAATATTATGAGCGTTTACTAGATGAACAAGGATTAGACATATCAGAAGAGGAACGTTTCTATAGCCGTTTTGAAGGAACACTTTTTAATGCTCCTGGAAGAGTTTATTCTAGTAGTTTAGGAATAGGGATTCAAAACACGCTAGAAGCCAAAGTACGTGATCGAGATTCCACAAAAACCGAGTTAAAGAAAATATCTCTACTTAAATCTTTTAATGTGAATACATCTTACAATCTAGCTGGTGACTCCTTAAACTGGAGTCCGCTACAACTGAGAGGTGTAATTCCTATTTTTAAGAATATAGACTTAAATCTGGACGCAAATCTAGATCCATATGCGCTGGATAATAACAACCAGCGTATCGATAGATTTAATGTAGATAATGGTGGTAGTTTATTCAGATTAACTCGTGCTGGTGCTCGTTTTAACTTCAGATTGAGCAATACAGATTTTGAAAAAGCCAAAGACGGCGACAATAAAAAACCTGATGACCCATTACAAAATAGAAATTTACAAAATGGTGGACGTGAGGACGATCTCTTCGGCGCATCAGTAGATTATGCAGATGGTACCACTTTTAATCAAGAGCCCGAAAAAGAAAGTGTAGATATTGATAAAACTAGGTACAGGTTTAAAATTCCATGGAATTTGAATTTTGCCTACACCATGACCTATAATAATGCACAACGACAAAACGAGATCAATCGACAATCACTTATGGTATCTGGTGACGTGGAATTATCACCACGCTGGAGTGTAGGTGGAAATACAGGATATGACTTTGCAAATAAAGGAGTTTCTTTTACCACATTACGTTTTAACCGAGATCTAGAAAGCTGGAGATTAAGTTTTAACTGGACTCCTATAGGTCCACAAAACAGCTGGTTCTTCTTTATAGGAATCAAGTCTGGAGCATTGAGTGATATTAAATGGGATCAACGTAAACAACCAGATCCTCAATTTTAGAATTGCCTATTGCCTATTACCTATTGCTAAAATGAAAACTTCTAGGAACAATGGGGTTTTTTAAGTTTGAGTTTAGATTTAAGTTTAAGTTTAAATAAGTCAGTCTTCGAGAACCTCAGACTTCGCCGAATAGGATGAATACGCATTCCAATTTAAGTTTAAGTTTAGATTTAGGTTTAAATAAGTCAGTCTTCAAGAACCTCAGACTTCGCTGAACAGTATGGATACGCCTTCCAGTTTGATAAAAAAACTTGATAAAACCATACCTTGAATATTCCACCCAGCCTAGCGTCATTATTCTTGTTTCTCGTTTCTTGTGTCTTTTGTATAGTGTCTTGATTTTATTTTTGATTTTCATTTTGATTTTAGTTTAAGTTTAGATTTAAGTTTTGTTTTTCCTTTATATTTATCTCATGAAAAAAATCATTTACACAGACCTTGCGCCTAGTCCTATCGGGCCGTATAACCAAGCAGTTTTAGTAGACACTCCACAGCAAAAAACACTGTACACAAGTGGTCAGATCGCTATTGATCCAGCTACTGGAAAACTTAAAATAGATGATCTTAAAGAGGAAACTCATCTAGTGATGAAACACTTAGAGAGTCTCTTAAAACAAGTGGACATGACTTTTGAGAATGTCATAAAGTCTTCTATTTTCTTAAGCGATATGGGGAATTTTGCTACCGTAAATGAAGTTTATGGAAGTTACTTTAATGAAGCTACGGCTCCAGCGAGAGAAACGGTAGAAGTCGCAAACTTGCCTAAATACGTGAACGTAGAAATCTCTGTAATCGCAATGACTTTTTAATATGGCCATAGCAGCATCAGAATTGATTTTAAACGATGATGGTAGTATTTACCATCTCAATTTACAACCACATCAACTGGCGCACACGATCATTACGGTAGGTGATCCAGATCGTGTGAGTGACGTTTCTAAGCACTTTGACCACATAGAACATCGAGTGGGAAAGCGTGAATTCCACACTCATACAGGAACTTTAAAGGGCAAACGCATCAGTGTGGTTTCTACCGGTATAGGAACTGATAATATTGACATCGTTTTTAATGAGCTCGATGCGCTGGTAAACATCGATTTTGAAACTCGCGAGATTAAGAAGAAATTGACGCAGCTGGATTTCATACGTATCGGTACATCTGGTGCGGTGCAGGCAGATATTCCTGTGGATTCATTTTTACTGTCTCAACGAGGCATCGGTTTTGACTCTTTGTTTCACTGGTATGAAAATGATGGTGGTGATATTGCTTTCGCGAAAGTGGTACAAGAACAACTACACCTCTCTCAACAAGCCGCAAGACCTTATACCATTTCCTGTGACATGGCGCTCGCTAGCCTATTCAAATATGACAGAATGATTCTAGGAAACACTATAACAAACGTAGGTTTTTATGGTCCACAAAGTCGTCAATTGCGATTAAAACCAGCTCATGACAAGCTGAATTCCAGTATCGAGGCGTTTGAATATGAAGGAGAAAAATTAACCAATCTAGAAATGGAAACGGCTGGAATCTACGCCATGTCCATGCTTCTAGGCCACAGAGCTGTTTCTTTAAATGCTATACTCGCAAATCGCGCTACAGGAAAATTTTCTACACAACCGCAGCAGACTGTAGATGAACTTATACGTTTTACTTTAAATGCGATCGTAGATAATTAACAAGGATTTGACGATTTGATTTTATTAGAGTTTGTATTTTTCAAGAGTGAAAGAAACAACCAATTATCCCATCAGACATCGTGATTTAAACTGGCTTAGTTTTAATGATCGAGTACTTCAAGAAGCAAAAGATGAAACTAATCCTTTATATGAGCGATTAAAGTTTGTCAGCATATTTTCTTCAAACCTAGACGAGTTTTTTAGAGTGCGTGTTTCTCAATTACGCCAAATTAAAAAAGTCAACAAATCGCTCCGTAAAAAACTAGCCTTCAGACCTAATAAGATTCTTAAAGAAATCTTGAAAAAGGTAAATGAACAACAAGAAGAATTAGGAGCCATATTCTTTGACACTATTATTCCAGAACTGAAAGAAAATAATATTCAATTACTTTCTTTTGAAGAGCTCAACACTTCTTACCTAGAAGAGGCAACGTCCTATTTTAACGAGAATATCAAGGAACTACTTAAAATAGATACGATTAAAGCCTCTACAAACTCAGATGTTTTTCTTGAAAATAGTGAGCTTTATTTTTTAGTGACTTTCAAGTCTGCAATGCAATATGGTATTGTAAATATTCCTTCTGATCAGTTACCACGATTTGTAGAACTTAAAGTAGATGGAGATCAACACGTGATTGCTTTTATAGATGATATTCTTAAATCGCAATTAGGCGGATTATTTCCTAAGGAAGAAATAACAAATTCATTTGCTATTAAATTATCTCGTGATGCAGAGTTGTATCTAGAACAAGAAATAGATGGAGAACTAGATCAAACACTTGCCGATTTAATTTATGAATCCTTGAGTCAGCGACTGGAAGGTCAACCTACTCGCCTACTTTATGACAGTTCTATGCCTAAGGAAGTGCGCAAAAACTTGAGAAAAAGCTTAGGATTAGGAAAAGTAGATATGGTTGCCGGTGGTGCTTATCACAATTTTGACGATTTCATAAAATTCCCTGAACCTACAGATAATAAAAAACTAAAAGCAGAAAAACTTAGCTCTATAAAACATAAAGCTTTTCAAGAAGCAGATAACTATTTTGATGTAATAAGAGAAAAGGATCAATTAGTTCATTTTCCATACATGTCATTTGACTATGTACAAAACTTAATTAATCAGGCGGCAACTGATGAGCTAGTACGTGAAATAAAAATCTCCTTATATCGAGTCGCGGACCACTCTGCTCTAACTGATGCGTTGTTACTTGCACTTGAAAATGGAAAAAAAGTAACAGTGTTTATAGAAGCCAAAGCACGTTTTGACGAAGAGAATAATATAAAATGGGGACGCATATTTGAAGACAAAGGTGCTCATGTTATCTACAGCTATCCTAAAATTAAAGTGCATAGTAAGGTAATGCTCATTTTACGTGAAGAAGGAAAGAAACTTAGAAGATACGCTTATATAGGAACTGGTAATTTTAATGCTCAAACATCTAAGTTCTATTGTGATCACGGTTTATTTACAGCTCATAAAAAAATCACCAAAGAATTACATCGTGTTTTTAAAGTACTTCAAGGTGATATGATCATTCCGCGAGCAAAACGTCTTTTAATTTCTCCTTTCACGACTCGTGCAACTCTTGAAGAATTAATTAGAAATGAAACGGAAGCTGCTAAGGCTGGGAAACCATGTAGCATTACAGCAAAAATGAATCAGTTAGAAGATGAGAAGATTATTAAACTCTTATATAAAGCGAGCATTGCAGGAGTTCCTATCCGATTAATTGTACGTGGATTTTCTAGATTGATTCCTGGAGTTAAAGGATTAAGTGAAAATATTTACATGACAAGTATAGTCGATCAGTTCCTAGAACATGGAAGGATTTATAAATTTCATAACTTAGGCAAACCTTTAATGTTTACAGGTAGTGCAGACTGGATGACTCGTAACCTAGATCGCAGAATAGAAGTCCTCACTCCTATTTATGATCAAGACATTTTCAAAGAGCTAGATGACATTCTAAATATTCAACTGGCTGATAATGTAAAGGCTCGTGTTCATACCGAGAAAGAAGATAATCAAATTGTTTCTTCAACCGATTCTAAAACAGTAAGATCACAAATAGATATACATTCCTATCTATTGGATAAAAATTAAAACAAAGAGTTTTATCTTTGTAGGACTTTCAAACAGCATGATTACTATAAAAATAGGCGGCGTTCCAGAACATTTCAATCTCCCATGGCATTTTGCCCTTGAAGATGGCGCATTTGAAAAAGAAGGGATCGATTTGCAATGGCAAGACGTACCAGAAGGAACTGGCCGCATGAGTAAATTACTACGCAGTAAAGAACTAGACGTAGCATGTATTCTTACAGACGGAATTGTAAAAGATATCATGGCTGGAAATCCTTCACGTATCTTACAGGTTTATGTTGCTTCTCCTCTATTATGGGGCGTTCATGCACCAGGAAATATAGAAGCCGAAAAAACACAACAACTCGAGGATGGTAAATTTGCCATAAGTAGATATGGAAGTGGTTCTCATTTAATGAGCTATTTACTTGCTAAAAAACACGGTTGGGACACGAGCGATTTAGACTTTGAATTAGTAAATACACTTGACGGTGCGGTTGAAGCTCTTTCTAATAATAAAGCACAGCTTTTTTTATGGGAACGTTATATGACGCAACCTATCGTAGATCAAGGTGTTTTTAAAAGATTAGAAACTATTGCTACTCCATGGCCTAGTTTTGTCATTGCAGCAACTCAAGAATGCATTGCAGAGAAAGAAGAAGCGCTCGCAAAAATGCTAGCCGTCATCAATCGCTATACAGCAGACTTTAAACAAATTCCTTCCATAGACCGAACTATCGCTTCCCATTACGATCTTCAAGTAGGTGATGTTCAACAATGGTTACTACGCACAGAGTTTAGTGACGACCAATTATGGAACGCAACCGTTGATAAAATAAATAATGAATTTACCGCAGTAGGAATTATAGATCGTAAAGTCCAGTTAAATGAATTGATTTATGATCTTCCTAAACTGGATGAGGAAGAATAGCCTTTGAATTTGAAGTTGAACTTGAAGTTGAAGTTGAACTCGAATTAAATCATAAATCTCTTAAACCTGTCAAGCTGAACTCGTTTCAGCTTCTCATTTTATAACGTCTTAAAACTATTAGGTATAAAATCTTTCATTTCTATCATAAGTAGATTCTGAAATAAAACCTGCCTACCAGCAGGCAGGTTCAGAATGACAAGTAAACCAAAGAATTTATCCTAGCTTACCACTCAATCACCTCTTTTCCCATTCCCATAAGCAATTCATTCACCTGAGAAAAATGCTTGTTTCCAAACCAATAACCACGATTAGCACTTAGTGGTGATGGATGACCGCTGGTGAGAATATGATGTTTCTTTTTATCTATGAGTTTTGCTTTTCCTTTTGCAAAACCACCCCAAAGTAAGAATATCACATCTTCTCTTTCATCTGATATAGTTTTAATAACGGCATCTGTAAAGCGTTCCCAACCTTTCTTTGCATGAGAACCGGCATCACTTTCTCTTACTGTGAGAACTGCATTTAAGAGCAACACACCTTGCTGTGCCCATCGATCTAGATTACCACTTTCAGGAATAGTAATATTTAAATCAGATTGAAGTTCTTTAAAAATATTCTTCAATGATGGTGGATGAGCAATACCATCAGCCACTGAGAAACATAATCCATTTGCTTGTCCAGCACCATGATAAGGATCTTGACCTATAATCACCACTTTTACTTGATGTAGCGGTGCTGCATCAAATGCTGCAAAGATTTTAGAAGCTGGAGGATAGCATGTTTGTGATTGATATTCTGCCTTAACAAACTCAGACAGTTCTTTAAAATAATCGCTCTCAAATTGAGCTTGTAAAGCATTTTTCCAGCTCTCGTGTATTTTTACGTTCATGATTCAAAGTTAGTATTTGAGAAACAAAATAGAATCAACTTATAATTAATTCTAAAACCTGCGACTACTACACTGTCCTAAGTGTATTTTTGTAATCACATTATGAGTAGAATTTCCAGTAAAACCATTCAAGATTTAGAGTTCAACGTCGTGTTAGAACAGGCAGCTGCCTATTGTACTACCACAGACGGTAAGAAAAACATGCTTCTACTTGAACCGCTCACCTATCGCAAGGCAGTTAAAGAAGCACTCAGTCATACTCATGAGTATGTGGAATCATTCTCGAGTGAATACCGCATCCCTAACCATGGATTTGAACCTATTGAAAAGGAACTGCAACTGCTAGGAATTGAGAACTCTACGCTGGATAAGGAAAGTATACGCAAGCTTGTGGTGTTGCCCAAATCTGTAAATGAGCACATCAAGTTCTTTAAGAAACAGCAATTATTATTTCCTTCGCTTTTTTATAGACTAGACTCCATAGATCGCAATGATTATATACCAGAAACTGTAGATGCGGTTCTGGATCGTTTTGGTGAAGTAAAAGATGATGCATCTCTTGATCTCAAAGTATTGAGACATGAGATGAATAGTGTAAAAGGTCAGCTCAACGGTAGCTTCGGTCAGGCGCTTAGTCATTATTCCCAGTTAGATTATCTGGACGAGATACGAGAAAGTGTGGTAGAAAACCGTCGAGTTCTAGCTGTAAAATCCATGTACCGCCGCAAGGTAAAAGGAAAAGTGATGGGAAGTTCAAGAACGGGAAGTATCTCCTATATTGAACCAGAACGTGTTTTAACGCTTTCGCGGAAGCTAGCTGAACTAGAAGTTGAGGAAAAAGAAGAAATCAATCGCATTCTTAAAGTCCTTACAGAATCATTACGACCATTTCTAGAAGATTTTAAAATCTATCGTGATTATCTAATACATACTGATATAATTGCGGCCAGAGCTAGATATGCTCGATCTATCAACGCTATTTTACCGATGATGGTTGAAAATCGAGAGCTAGAATTAGTAGATGCCTATCACCCATTATTACTGGTCGCAAATCGTGCGCGTGATGAAAAAACTTATCCACAAACGATAGGACTGAAAGAAGATAATCGTATCATAGTCATATCTGGTCCTAATGCTGGTGGGAAATCTATCACTTTAAAAACTATAGGATTATTACAGCTCATGATTCAGTCAGGATTTTTAATTCCGGTGCATGAGAAAAGTCGTGTATGTTTATTCAAGCACGTTTTAACAGATATAGGTGATAACCAGAGTATAGATAATCATTTAAGTACTTATAGCTATCGTCTTAAAAACATGCGTGGTTTCCTCAAAAAAGCCGATGAAAAAACGCTGTTCCTCATTGATGAATTTGGTACAGGTTCTGATCCAGAACTAGGTGGTGCACTGGCAGAAAGTATGCTCGAGGAACTCTACAGCCGTAAGAGTTATGGAATCATCACTACGCATTACACAAACTTGAAGATGCTGGCCAACGAGATGCCTGAGATGACTAATGCAAATATGCTCTTTGACGCACAGTCGCTCGAGCCTATTTATCAATTACAGTTAGGAGAAGCTGGTAGTTCTTTTACCTTTGAGGTAGCACAGAAAAATGGTATTCCTTATTCTTTAATTAATAAAGCCAAAAAGAAAGTAGAACGTGGAAAAATACGCTTTGATAAATCGATCGCTGCTTTGCAAAAAGAACGTTCTAACTTACGTAAGAATAATGAATCACTGCGAGAACGTGAGATAAAGGCGACTCAAAAGGTTAATAAACTGGATGATACTCAAGATCGCGTGCAGCAAAAACTTCTAGACTTTCAAGAAATGTATGACAGTTACCAGCGTTACATTCAGCTAGGTAAAAAATTTGATGGTCTTGCAAGCGATTTCTCTAAGAATAAAAAGAAAAAACAGCTGGTGGACGAGTTAATGAAAATGGTGATTACTGAAAATGTAAAACGCTTGCCACCACCTAAAAAGACAGAAGCTAAGAAGCACAAACAAGAACAAGGGAAAAAGAAGCAAGTCGAGAATGAGGTCATTCAAAAAGTTGCTAAAATAAGACAAGAAAAAAAGAAAAATCCTGCTCCTGTAGAACAACCTAAACCCAAGGTGAATTTTAAAAAAGACGATCGAGTACGATTGCTTAATTCTAGATCTATAGGAACTATAGATAAAATTGAGAAAGGAAAAGCTACCATTAATTATGGTATGTTTACAACTATTGTTGCAATAGATCAACTAGAAAAAGTCTAATCATGGGAAAACAAAATGACGTAATTCTATTTGATGGTGTTTGCAATTTATGCAATGGTGCGGTAACTTTTATCATTAAAAGAGATCGTAAAAATCATTATCGCTTTGCAGCTTTGCAAAGTGAAATAGGTAAAATGTATTTGAAAAAACATAATATCGATCCTCAAGAAATTGATAGCATAGTATTAATTAGAGGTGAAAAAGCTTATTCTAAAGCAAGTGCTGCACTACGCATCGCTCAAAAAATGAGTGGATTATGGCCACTACTCTACCTTTTTATCATCATTCCTAAATTTATTTCAAATACCATTTACGATTACATTGCTAGGAATAGATATAAATGGTTTGGTAAAGAAGAAAGCTGCATGATTCCTACAACAGCACTTCGTGATAAGTTCCTTCATAAGTAGGAAGAAACAATTGTTAATCAATTGTCTAGGTTTCTTATATTTAGCCATAAATTAACTCTAGTGAAAAATATTCTTACAGGTACACTAGCATACATAGTCTATGCAGGAATGTGTCTATTGCTATTTAATTATCTATTCAATGATAGTTTTCAAACAACCGATTCTGTTGAGGTAGTTCCAGAAATTATCGATGAGGAACCTCTTATGGAAGAAATAGTAATTGTAGAAGACACATTAAGCGATTCTAAAAACTCACTTAATGATCAACTGGATTCTATTGCCGCTGCAAAAAATGCTATTGATCAACCACTTCTCGATATAGATCAACAAGAAGAAATGGATACAACTGCTGTAGATAGTATAACCACTGCTCTCGACGAATCAGAACCATCACAAGCTAAGACTTCACCGGTAGAGCTCACTAATTATGAGGCAAATACTTTTGTTATTAAAGATGATAAAGGAAACGCCTTAACGCAATGCTCGACGTTCACTACCATCTATAAAAACAACTCAAAAGTAAAAATCCCTTATACATGCCGTAACTATGGTAATGAACTGAAGGAATTGATGAGCGGTAGTAAAAACGCTCAACTGCATATCAACGGTTACAGTTCTCCAGAAGAGGATTCTGACATGGGATTAAAAAGAGCTCAATATGTAAAAAAATTGCTTACCAACTTAGGGATACAAAAGGAACAAATAATCATAAAACAAGAATTGAAAAAAATTCCATTTAAATCGGGTATTGCTCAAGGTGGCGTGGATATTTCATTAACTAACGTGAGTCATGATACCGTCAATAAATTAAGTAAAGAAAAGCCTCAGGTAATAGCTCCTAAACCTACCGTGATAGAAGGAACTGGTCCTTATGGATATAAAAGATTCACCACTGGATATCAAGGAGACTCATTTTATGGTAATAGAAGTTTTACCAATTATTTAAAGGAACTCAACAATTATTTAAATAGCAATAGCGGTAAAAAAGTTTATGTCTATGCATATACAGATACCGTAGGAAACGCAACAGATAATTATAACATAGGTAAAGATAATGCTAACACGGCCAAACGTTTATTAATTCAGAATGGAATTCCAGCATCAAGAATAGTTGCCGTGTCCAAAGGAGAAACACCTTCTGGAGCGCAAGGAAATAATCGTGGTATGGTAATCATTGTAAATTAGAAATATGGAATCATTTATTAATTCTCAGTTTGGTTTGTACATAGTTCTAGCTATAATGTTGCTCGGTGCATTTATAATTGGTTATATATTCGGTAATCAAGACAATAAGGAACAAAAGGTTAGCAATGAAGTCAAGCAAGTAGTTGAAGAAGTTCAAAATGTTAAGCGCAAACTTGATCGTGTAGAAAAGCGAGTAGAAATCTCAGATATTGATGAACCTGGACAAGTACGAGCTATGAAGACCAGAGAAAGAACCGGAAAACTCTCTGATGATGCAAAAAGTGACATTATAGAAAGTATCTTAGACTTAGAGTATTTAGGAAAAGGTAATCCCCAAAATGCCGATGATTTTCAAAAAATCGTAGGTATAGGTCCGTTTGTTGAAGAGAAGTTAAATAGTATAGGTATCAATAGCTATGAGCAACTTTCTAAACTACGAGATAAGGATACTGAGGCCATTACTATGCTCATAGAGTTCTTCCCAGGACGTATCCATAGAGATGATTGGAAAGGTCAGGCCGCTGGATTATTGAAACTAAAGGGTAGAAAAAAATAGTAGTTTTTCACAGTTCAAACTTAGATGTTACAATCTAAATTCTAACCTAGGCATCAAGGCTCAAGATTTTAAGATATAGTATGAAATATCTTAACAAATCATTTTCAAGCTATCTCCTTATGAGCTTTACCTTTGCAAACTATGGAAGATATATTTGCAAAATTAAATTTTGAAACTGGAGTTAAATTAATTCTAGAATACGGTATGCCTTTGCTTAAGGCTATTTTGATTTTTATCATCGGTAGGTGGTTGATTAAAAGAGTATTAAGACTAACTAGGAAAATCATGCTCGCTAGAGATTATGATATTACTCTTGAAAAATTTCTTCTTAATTTGATAAAATGGGGATTATGGATTTTACTAATTATTACCATAGTGGGAACATTAGGTGTTCAAACCTCAAGTTTTGCTGCCATTCTTGCTGCAGCAGGATTAGCAATAGGTCTAGCCTTACAAGGATCGCTTTCTAATTTTGCTGGCGGAGTTTTACTTTTATTATTCAAGCCATTCAAAGTCGGTGACACTATTGAAGCGCAAGGTATTACAGGAACTGTAAAAATGATAGACATCTTACAAACTAAAGTTGTCACCTTCCAGCGCAAACTTGCTATTATTCCAAATGGTCCATTATTAAACGGTAACATTATCAACTTTGATGCAGAAGGGATTTTGAGATGTGAAACAGAAATAGGTGTAAGTTATGATGCAGATATTCCTAAAGTTCTCGAAGTCTTAACTAAATTATGTACTGATCATCCTCTGGTACTAGAAGAACCAGCACCTATAGTTAAAGTGGTAGGTAATGGAGATAGTTCTATAAATATTATAGTTAGACCATATACACTCACCGCAGACATGTGGACCGTACATTTCTACTTGCAGCAAAACTTTAAACCTACACTTGATGCTATAGGTGTTGAAATACCTTATCCGCATCAAGTTGAGATTCATAAACAAGCTTAAATTCATTTTTCTTAAGATAATAAGCCGTTCATAACTGAACGGCTTTTTCATTTCTGTTTTAAATAACCTTACTATATTTGGTACTTAAATATCACAAATGTTACAAGAACCAGTAGTTACCGCCGAAAACGTAGACGTAAACGTCATGTCACAAGATACTGTATGGACCACTGAAAAAGTGCTAGACCTTACCTTAGAATATGGATTACCTATACTCAAAGCTATCATAATATTTATAATAGGTAGTTTTATTATTAAATGGGCGATCAAGCAGCTGGATAAAGTAATGCTTGCAAAACAATGGGATCTTTCTATCCAAAAGTTTATACTCAGCCTTCTAAGTTGGGCACTTAAAATATTCTTAGTAGTCAGTGTTATTTCTACTCTAGGAGTAGATACCGCTAGTTTATTAGGAATTTTTGCAGGTGCTGCGCTGGCGATAGGTCTAGCATTACAAGGCTCACTGGCAAACTTTGCTGGTGGTTTTCTCATCATCATGTTAAAACCTTTTAAAATAGGTGACCTTATAGAAGCGCAAGGTGAAATAGGACATGTTAAAGAGATTGAAATTATTAACACAACCATTCTCACACCACGTAATAAAACGGTCATTATTCCTAACGGTCCACTAGCTAACGGTAACGTGACTAACTACACGACTCAAGGAAATATACGTGTAGATACCACGGTAGGAATAGGTTATAATGAAAACATGAAACAGGCAAAAGATGCATTGCTTGCCATGCTTCAGTCTAATCCTATGGTTCTTGAAGATCCTGCGCCATCTGTAAACGTAGAAGAACTGGCAGAAAGTTCTGTAAACCTAGCCGTACGACCATATTGCAAACCAGAGCATTACTGGGATGTATTTTTCTGGACTGTAGAAAACACTAAATTGGTGCTTGATAAAGAAAACATTGAAATTCCTTATCCTCATGCAGTTGAAATTCAAAAAGAAGCATAAAATCTCAATTCATAAATAAAAGCCAGTCTATATAGATTGGCTTTTTTGTTTTACGCTTTCGCGAAAGCGTGATAACCACTATATTTAAATAAAATAAATGAAATGAGAATTTTAATAGTCATGTTGCTAGTGAGCTTCATAGGTTTCACACAAGTTCCATCTACAAATCAGCTGGATCTTTATAATATCATTAATGAAGTGAGCGCAGACCGTATCGAGAAAGATGTGCGCAAACTAGCAGATTTTGGTACAAGAAACACGTTCTCAGACACTATTTCAAATACTCGAGGAATAGGTGCTGCAAGAAGATGGATAAAAGCTGAGTTTGATAAAATATCTGCAGATTGTGGCGGTTGCCTTGAAGTATTTTATCAAAAAGATTATGTTACTACTGACATGGGAAGTCGCATTCCTAAAAACGCTTGGGTAGTAAATGTCGTTGCTATTCAACGAGGAACTCAAAATCCTAATGCTATGGTCATGATGAGTGGCGACATAGATTCTCGCGCCAGCGACACCATGGATTTCACGACCGATGCTCCTGGAGCAAATGATAATGCGAGTGGTATGGCAGGAACCATCGAGGCTGCACGAGTGCTTTCAAAGCGCAAGTTTAAAAACAGCATCGTCTACGTAGGATTGAGTGGTGAGGAACAAGGCCTTTTTGGAGGAAAAGGACTGGCAGATTATGCTCAAAAAAACCAATGGAACGTCATAGGTTTTCTTAACAATGATATGATAGGAAATATTGAAGGTGTAGATGGAGTGATTGATAATCGTGAATTTAGAATCTTCTCAGAACCTACTAACCCAGCAGAGACCGATAGAGAAAGAAACGGTCGTCGCTTTTATGGTGGTGAAGTAGATGGAATCTCAAGACAACTCGCACGTTATATTCACAAATCTGTTAAGAATTACATGCCTGAAATGAAACCTATGATGGTGTATCGTTTAGACCGTTTTGGTCGTGGAGGACATCACAGACCTTTTGCAGACTTAGGTTTCCCAGCAATACGTATCATGGAAGCTCATGAGAATTATACCCAACAACATCAAGACATAAGAACTGAAAATGGAATCAATTATGGTGACGTGGTAGAACATGTTAATTTCCCTTATGCTCGTAAGTTAACCGCCGTTAACGCCATCAACCTAGCCCAGCTAGCTTGGGCTCCTACTCCACCGCAAAATGTAAAAATAGGTGGAATTGTTGAGGCACATGCTAAACTGAAATGGGATGCTGTAAAAGATGCGGTAGGTTATAAAATTTACTGGAGAGACACTACGAGTCCTACTTGGGACAATTCTAGATATGTAGGTAACGTTACAGAACATACGTTAAAAGAGATTGTAATAGACAACTCGTTTTTTGGAGTTGCGGCTGTAGGAGCTGATGGCATAGAAAGTATCGTGCGCTTTCCTAGCGGTGTTTTTAGATAATTAAATCTCTTCATTATTTTAACTTAAATCCTGTCCTTGCGGCAGGATTTTTTGTTATCATTTGTTTAATCCGATTAAAAAGAGTTTCTTTAAGATGAAATTTCTTAATAAATACCCTTTAAGGGGTATTTGATTCTCTTATGAATTCAAGGATATTTAACCATCAATAAAAACCAATATTAAAACCAACCCTATGAAACTTAAATTATCACTGCTCAGTTTATTATTAATTCTTATTGTTTCTTGTAAAGAGAAGGAAGAAAATAAATTAGATGAGTCAACGACACAAGAATTAATAGAACCAGCAGAAACTCAAAAAAAGATTGCAGAAATTGTATTTAAGACTATAGACTTAGATCAAGAAGATGATTTATTGAAATATGATATTGATAGAAATATAAAAGTCTCCTTTATGTGGTCTGGTGCTAACAGAAACATCTCAAAAACTGCTACTATATATGTTAAATCTGAATCTGAAATCATTCCTACAGGTATCATGTTTTGTAAAGATGATAATAGTTTTACTTATTTATATGAAAAAGGGACGCCTACTAAAGAAAGTTATGAATTCAACTTCGAAGAAAATTTCTTTATTACAAAAAATGGGATGACACACGACGTCCACTCTTTTGACATAACTGAGGTTAAACCGATTGATATTATGGGCTGTGAGATAGGTCATACAGATCCAAGTGGTCAAGAAAATCATTCCCATAAACCAACTGAAAATCATCCTAGGATAAGTAGCGATAAAGATTCCAGGAATTCACACTATCCTTTATCAACTGGTTCAATTCTTAAAGGAGGAAAGCCATAAATGAAAAATTTAATCTGGATATTATTATTTTTTACTAGCTATTGCTATTCACATGACCATCATCCTAAATTAGATAGCGCAAGAGCGGCTATTGAAAAAAACAAATTTGATAAAGCTGAGGAACTTCTAAAATCAATGGATACAACTCAATTGTTATCCAAAGAACTTGCAACCTATTTCACGATAATTGCTGACTCTTACTACCATAGAGATGAACATGATAAAGCATATTCTAATTATTTAAAAGCTAAAGCCCTTTATTTAGTTAATGAAGATGAAAGAATGGTTATAGAAATGAATAGATATCTCTCTACGACAGCAACTTACTTAAAGGTTGACAATAAATACGTAAATGGGTTTATTGAAGAAATATGTCAATACGCATCAAAAGTTGACGACGCAGAGCTCAAATGTGATTGCTTATACAGAAAATTAAGTAGATTAAAAGACGTTTCTAATCCAGTTCAAAATAAAAAAGCACTTGAATATTTATGGAAATATAAAAACATAGCGGTTCAAAACGATTTAAAAGATCAAGTGGAAATAGCTATATTTAATTTAGGTGCTATTCATATGGAAGCTAAGAATAAGGACTCTTCTTTTTTTTACTTCGAAAAGTCAATGAAATCAGCGAAAATGACTGATGATCTTAATACAATTTCTTATTTGAATAATAATTACGCTATATTATATAGAAATCTTGAAGAGTTTGATAAATCAATAGAATACCATTTAAAAACAATCGAGTCAGATTTGTCAGTAGAAGATTTAAGTACCAAACTATTTTATCTTAAAAATCTGGCAAAAACTTATAGCCTAAAAGGAGATAATGAGAACGCAACTATAACTTATGAAAAAGTAATTTCGCTAAGTGATTCGCTCAATCGAAATGAACAAACAATAGCTGCAAATGAGTTAGAAATAAAATATCAAACCGCAGAAAAGGAGAAACAACTTCTTATTTCAGAAAATGAAAGCCAACAAAGACTTTCCACAATTTATTTACTCAGTGGAGCAGCACTTTCTCTATTTCTTCTCGGTGGATTAGTCTACAACAACCAGCGCAAGAAAAAACTCATCGCTCAAAAAGAACAAATCATTGAAAAATCTAGAGCCGATGCTATTCTTAAAAACCAAGAGCTAGCAACCATAGATGCTATGATTTCTGGGCAAGAAAAAGAACGCAAACGACTGGCCGAAGAATTACACGATGATTTAGGGAGCACTCTTACTACCGTTAGACTCTATTTTGAAAATCTTAAAAGTCAATTCACTGAAGATAATTCTCAAGAAGTTTTTAATCGCACTGAGAATCTACTAGATGAAGCTTATGAGAAAATAAGAAATATGTCTCATACTAGAAATAGCGGTGTATTAGCGAGTAAAGGATTGATTCCCACCCTAGAATCACTTGCTCAAAAAATAACCGAAAGCGGTAAAATAAAAGTAGAAATTATTCATCATGGACTTGATCAATCTTTAGAGAACAGTTTAGAATTAACTATCTTCAGGATTATTCAAGAACTCATGAGTAATGTGATCAAACATGCACAAGCTCACAATGCTGTTGTAAGTCTTACAGCTTATGAAAACAGTATTAATATCATGGTAGAAGATGATGGCATAGGATTTAATAAATCTCAAATTGCAAATGATAATGGCATTGGTTTACATAACATTGAAAAAAGAATTGAAAATTTAGACGGTACCATGGAAATCGATTCAAACGAAAACCACGGAACGACTATTAATCTAGATATTCCATTAGTATGATTAGACTTTTAATTGCCGAAGATCATCAATCGCTCATTGATGGACTTCAATTATTATTTAAAGACGATAATGAAATTGAAGTGGTTGGTACGGCCAGAGATGGCAAAGAGTTATTAGAAAAATTACAGATTAAAAGACCACACGTTTTACTCACAGATTTGAGTATGCCACGTATGAATGGTGTCGAGTTATGTAAGAAAGCCATTGGAATACAAGAAAATTTAAAAGTAGTTGCTTTCTCAATGTTCCATAATGAAGATGCCGTGAAAGAAATGATTACTGCTGGAGCTTCTGGTTACATATTAAAAACAAGTGGTTTAAACGAAGTGAGAACCGCTATTATAAAGGCTTATCAAGGTGAACGTTATTTTGATTCAGCAATAAATATTGATGAAGTTGAAAATACTGAAATATCAGTCAAAAAAACAATCCTCTCACCTAGTGAAAAAAAGATTCTAAAACTCATTGCTCAAGGTAAAACATCATCTGAAATTGCTGAAATCAGATTCACAGCCGTAAGCACGATTATTAAACACCGTAAAAACATCATTCAAAAATTAGGCTTACAAGGCAAAGGTGAATTATTACGTTACGCATTACAAAAACATCAACATTTTAATTAATTAACATTAGTTAAAACAAAATTGAAAGATTGAAAGAAACTTGAAGAAATATACCCTTTAACGGGTATTTTATGAATAGTGAATAACATTTAACTTTGAGTAAGCTATTGAAGAGTAGCTATTGCTATTCCATTTATAACAATATTTTAGGGGGAAGAAGGTCCTGATTAGACTTTCTCTTTGCGGTCGGAATTTTATTCCGACCGTTTTTTTTGTACTTAATTGTATATTTGATTTCAAATCTAAATATATCCCTAAATGAAAGTGCTTAAGTATTTATTTCTGCTTATTTTAATCACCTTTATAGGTGGTGCTGTTTTCTTTTCTCTCAAAGATGGCTCCTACTCTATTACTGAGAAAAAAACTATTCAAGCACATCCATCAGTAGTTTATGAACAACTGGCTGATTTTAAAAATTGGCAAAATTGGAATCCATGGTCTTCATCTCCAGATGTTACAAATACACTTGGTGAACAAACCACAGGAATAGATGGTAATTATTCATTTACTGATGAATATGGAAACGGCTCTATGACGTTCACAGAACTTAATCCAGATAAGAGTATTCAAGCACAAATGAATTATCACACTAGTCTTACTAATTCTGAAAGTATCGTGAGTATGACATTAAATCCAGTTGAGAATGGAACTGAAGTTGTCTGGAATATTAAAGGAGAAGATGGACTTAAAAACAAAGTAATGAACTTCATCTTTGGATTAGATCTAGAAAATGAGATTAGACCTATGTACCAAAAAGGATTGGCTAATCTAGAAGAATATGTAAGTGCTTCCATGAAGAAGTATGAAATAAGCAATCCAGGACTTGTTGATTATGGTGGTGGATACATTTTATATAAAAGCAAATCTTCTAATATGGCAAATTTCTCTAAGGAAATGGGAACCATGTTACAAGATATTATGAAGTATATGAAAGAAGAAAATATCTCAATGTTTGGAATGCCCATGAGTATTTACGAAAAAATGGACATCAGTAATAATTCTGTTATTTTCTCAACAGCTGTACCAGTAAGAGATCGTGTTATTCCAGCTGCTGACTCTTCAGTGTTATGTACTTATATAGAACCAACTAGAGCGGTTAAAATCACTTTAACTGGTACGTATGACCATCTTCAAGAAGCTTGGAAAAAAGGAGAAATATTCCTTGCTCAGCAAGGTTATATTCCTAGTAAGCAACCACCTTTTGAAATTTATAAAACTGATCCTGCGCTTACACCAAATCCAGCTAACAACGTAACCGAAATTTATTTCCCTATCATAGCAAATGATTAAGCAATTATTATTTGTTTTTATAGGTGGCGGATTAGGGAGCTGTCTGCGATTCTACTTCTCAATAGTTGAGAATAGTACGAGCCTTAAATGGATTCCTACTATAAGTGTAAATATTATAGGTTGTCTATTACTAGGTGGATTTCTAGCCGCATTTCATAAAGAACAAATGGCTCACCACTGGTATATACTATTGGGAATAGGTTTCTGTGGTGGATTAACAACTTTTTCCACATTCAGTGCAGAGCTTTTTATGCTTATAAAATCGGGCGCTTATTCCTCTGCTATCATGTACTTACTACTAAGTATCGTGCTGGGAATAATCGCTGCTGCGATAAGTTATATGGCTATGGAACGTCTATTGAGCTCCTATTAAGACATTTTTAATCTGTTTTTACTGTTACGTTTTTTAATTACTTTACTTCCTGCAAAAAGTAACTTTGCCAGTAATAAAATGAAAAGCATGTCGGCAGTAATTAGGAACACAACTCTTAGTATGGTCGTGAATGGCGATGGAATAAAAAAACCAACTGAACCTGAAAGAATTGCCACGATACAAATTATAAATATTGTCTTTTTCATATAGAGTAATTTACCACTCAAATATGCTTCAAGAATCTCAACTAATAAGTTAAAGCAAAACAAATTATCTATTATTTAACTAAAATATTATATCGATTCTTACTTTATTACAAAACTAATTGTGTTAACCATAAAGTAATTATTGAGTAAGGTTCCTTTTAGCATTAGTTGCTGTTTCAGGAATATCAATCAGAGATTCCATTCCAGATTTTTTCATTTGCTTTTTTGCTTGTTTCCAGTCTTCCTTAGTTGGTTCTATAGGAGATTGATCTTTTGAAAGTTCAGGTTCAAAAGTTAATACTGCCCAAGATGGAAAGTGATCGCTTTCAAAATCCACTCCAGTTCCTGCGTCTTTTAATCGGAATTCTGGTGATAATAAAATATGATCTAATGGCCATCTAAATAATGGGTATTGAGCGTGATACGTATTATAAAATCCACGACCTATTCTTAAATCTAACAACTTACCTATGGTCTTAGTTAATTGAGTACTATCAGACCACGCAACATCATTAAAGTCACCTAACACAATTACTGGAATTTCAGACTTATTGCTAGCCATGGCAGTAAGAATTAATTCTCGATCACGATCTGTGCTTGTAGGATTGTGCTGCGGCATAGGCGGCGTAGGGTGAATAGCATACAGTTGAAATAATTCTCCGTTTTTCATGGACACCTTAGTGTGTATAGAAGGTATTTCTGGATCAACCTGAAATTTAATAGCAGAATCACTTAATGCTAATTTAGAATAAACAAGCATTCCATAAGTATTGTCCTGCGGCTGTTCGATTTTATAAGGATATGCATCTCCTATAGCTGATTTGATCTGTTCACTCCAGCGCTGATTTGTTTCAGTAAATACAATGAGATCTGGCTGCTTCTCTTTAATTTCTACAAATAGTTTTTCTCCTTCTTTATTTTTCTGCAATACATTGGCCGTATATATGGATACTACATTTTCCGAAGACACGTTTGTTGAGCTGTCTTTTAACTCTACCGGATACAATGGTGTGTAATCTATAAATTTTAGAAATTGAAAAACAAAACACCCTAGTAAAATGGAAATGTATGCATAATCATTTACCCATTTAGGCTTGAAGGTAAAGAAGTAAAGTAGAATGGCTAGTAACGTAAAAGCCGTTAACTGAATATGAGGAAAATCAAAGATTCTAATCCACCAATAATCTGCAGCTATTAGTGGAAGCAAGCTTAGTAAAGCTGCTATAAATCCAAGTACTTGAAAAATAATTCTCCAATTCATTATATTTTTTTCTCAAGATATAAAGCATTAACATAAAACGCTTCATCATTGACAAAAAATTAAGACAATAAATTGGAGAACTTAAAACTATTAAGCAATTTTATTTAAAACTGATTTGCATTAAAATCATCATTTCCTATTCCTTTAGGATTTGCGCCCCATTGATTAGCGCCATGCTTACTATCTTCTACATAAAATATTATCAAAATAACAACGCCAACAAACGGTATCATACCAAATAGATAATTCCATCCACTTCTTCCAGTGTCATGTAACCTTCTTACTGATACTGCGAGAGTAGGAATAAAAGTTGCTAAAGCATAAAGTAAAAAGAGAATTCCAAATGGCAGCGCAAGATCTTGATTTCTTGAAGCTGATCCAATGATCATCGGTACATAAAGTATCATCCCAACTATAAAATTAAAAAGTTGCCAGTACCAGTATTCAGATCTTCTTGCTCTGCCAGAGAAATTCGCATAATTATTGAAGACTTTTTTAACGGCATCCATCATTCCTAGTTCATTGGTTTCAGGCATGAATGGTTCTCTGTCGCGACGTGAACGTACTTCTGTGTTTTGTGGTTGGTTGGTGTTTTCCATGTTATATATTTAGACCGGTAATTTAAGAAGTTATTAAATAGGTTTTAATTCAATCTTTTAAAAGTAATTAACGATAATCCTTGATAAAATGAAGAAGTAATAAGTTGAGATAAATACGCTTTCGCGAAAGCGTATTTAAAAAAAGTCCTCTATTACACCTAAGCTTTCTTCTTAGGTTTTTCTCCTATATCATATTTAAACCCTAGACCTATCACCTGACGAACTTGAAATCCTTTAATTGCATTATCATCATAAATAGCTTGAAAAGCAAAATTTCCACTGATGTGCTTATTCACTTTTAAGTATAAATTAAAGGCAAAATCTATATCTATATTTTCTGGGTTATCTAAGTAGTCACTGTATAAACTTAAAATGTTTTCCATTTGAATATTCTTTGCGACTTCTACTTTATTATAACCGCGCACCGCAGCTCCTACTTCCCATCGAGCCGTTTTATTTGCTTCAACCCCAAAGAACGGTTTATAGCTCTCCACGGCAGCTGCATCAGTCTCATCAACATCTGTAAAATTTGAAGAAACAGTTATCAATCTAGTCGTGGCAGGTGCTAGATTAATATTAAAGCTTTTAGACTTTTTCCACAACAATCCTATACCTACCTGAAAGTATGCTGGAGAGAATCCGCCTGAGGTTTCACGACGCGTCTGTTCTGTACTCGTGGTTCCATCAGCATTTGTGACTTCTACATTCTTAAATTCGTAACCAGAAATATACTGAGACTTGAAGTTAAAAATCGTACTATAATTCCAGTTACTTTGATTGATTTGATTTCCTAAAATACTGTTGAGCTCAATTCTATCAGTCGTTTTGCGCAGGTAACGCTGGTCCTTTACTTGAGAAAGTCCAAAATCAGTAATAAATCGTGAATCCCACGAGAATTTCTTGCGCTTGAATTGCAGGTCATAACTCAAGCCTATATCTCCAGAAATATTTGTCACTCCACCACCTTGCCACTCTGGATTAAACGCACTCTGATTAAAAATAAAACTAACTCGTCCCCAAGATGCCCAGTTGGAAGGTTTTGCCTCAGGAATAGAGTCTTGAGCCGTGAGAAGATTACTCGTTAAAGAAAAAAATATAAGGAAAATGTAGAACCTCAAACCTGCTATTTTTGCATTAAAGGCAAATATATCAAACCCGATAAGTAAGGAAAAATTCTATGCTACTTTTTATGAGATAAATTGTGGTTTTTACGCTTTCGCGAAAGCGTGATTTAACAACACATTCTAGAAAGGATATCCTATTCCAAAATTAAACACTGGATTCTCGACATCAAAATTCCATCGTTGATTCACAGGTTGAGACGGATCATGCCATGGCGCTGCGAGATCAAAACGGATTACAAATCCCTGAACGTCCACACGCATACCTAGTCCAGCGCCTATCCCAAACTCATTATAGAAGTTATTGCTGAACTCGCCACCTTCTAGTCCATTTCCCGCGGTCGTCCATACGTTTCCAGCATCTATAAACAATGCTCCTTTAAAATAGCTGTAAATAGGGAAACGATACTCCACGTTTGCCTCAAGTCGCACGTTACCAGATTGGTCAAAGAACGAGCGATCGTCAGTATCCTCTGGTGTGTAGGTTCCAGGTCCTAAGGATCTCGTTCTAAAAGCTCTCACGCTGTAAGCTCCACCTGAGAAATACTGCTTGCTGAATGGCAGCACATCACTATTTCCATACGGCAGCCCATAACCGGCAAAGAAACGAGTTGCTAGACGGGATTCTTTACCTAGTAAGTAATGGAATCTAAAATCAACATCGGCTTTTGCGTATTGAGCATATTCTAGACCTAGAAATTCATTGTTACCTTCATCATTCTCTTTACTTAATAAACTGATGCTGTTACCAGCTACATCTAGCGTACTGTTGACATAAAACAAGGCTTTTTTACGCTCGTCAATCAACTCATTATAGGTGAAGGAATATGTCAATCCAGATATGAATTGCTGGTCAAAACTGCTTTGTAAAAATTCATTACTTGCTAGAATCGCATCAAACTCTTCAGACTGATTTAAAAGGTTTACATAATTGATAGATACCGGATTTAACTCATGTGTCACATATCTATTTGCTTGCCACACATACCCAAAACTTCCCGAAAAAGTGAGTAAACTATACAGTTTGCTTCTATTTAAAATATCGGCACTTAAACTAGCCTTAGTCTTAGGAATGGCATATTCAAACACATCACTATCCACTTTAAAAGGCGCAATCATTCTAGGAAAAATCAAATCTGCTCCTAGACCAAATTCTGTACTGGTCTGTCCTGCATCGCTGTTTCCTGCGATTTGCACTTCATAAGTAGCATTTGCTTTTAAGTTTAAAATTTCTCCACCTTTAAATAGATTACGATTAGAAAATGTTAATCCTAGGCTTGGTCCTGTAAAATCATTGGACTTAGTCACGGCTTGTAATTCTGCTCTTATCGCTCGCTTGTTCAGTGGCGATAAATAAATGTTTGCTTCGAGGAAATTAAGTGAATCATTCTCCTCACTTTCTATTTCATTGTATTCAATATTTACAAACTTGTAAGCGCCTATGGAACCTAATCTACGGCTGGTGGCTTTAGATTTAGTAGGATTATATAAATCGCCTGGTTCTATAACTATAAAAGGATCCAGTCGATCAGGTCTGAAAAAATCATCTTCCTGGATAAAATTTTTACCTTCAAACCTCGTGGTATCCATTTTAGTAGAATCACTACCAGTTACGTTATATGGAAACACGTTTACTTTTTGAATCTGATAAGGTTTGACAGCTTTAGAAGGAACGTCTTGTTTCAATTTCAAAAACAAATCAAATCTTCTATTATCATATTGATTTGTATCTGCTTGAAAGATGAGAAAACCAGAATTGAAATTATAATATCCTTTATTCTTCAAGTTATTATCGATACGTTCTCTTTCTAATTTTAAAGCTGAGAGATCAAATCTAGATCCTACATTTATAGGAGAATCCTTGATTTGGTTTTCTAACACTGTATAAAATGGTATCGAGTCTTTATCTACTTGATAGGTTTTCATTCTATATGGATTGGGCAACTGTATGTCATAAGTAACGCTTCCTACCTTAGCCTCTTCATCTCTAAAAGCTCTGGAAGTAATATTGCTGAAGAAAAAACCACGATTCTCTAATCTGTTACGTAATAAATCTCTAGTTGCTTCTTCCTCAACGTCAGATAAATAAACAGGCTTCTCGCCTATTCTTTTATTCATAAAACGAGCAATAAATCCTGCACTATCTTTATTTACTTTATAATGATAATGTAAACCTGGTCGCATTCCTAAGAACGTGGAATTAGGCTGTGGTGACATTGCCTGTTGCAATTCTAGTCGTAAGGCGTCTAATTGTTTTACATCACTTAAGGTATCTAATTTTATATCAAGATCTGCTCCAGTATAAAGCAATTCATCCTCAGGAATATACTTTTTTACGGCACAAGAACTCACCATGAGCAACATGCTCAGTATGATGAATGACGATATGTAATTTTTAAATTTCAATTAGTTTATACTTTTTATTTATAATCTCCTATCGCAGCTTATGCGTAAGTCCTTTATCTTTATTTCTTGTTTTGCTTTTGATCTTGCTCTATCTCTTCTTCTTCTTGATTTTGATTTTCGTTTTGATTTTTCTTCTGTTTATCAACCTCTTCTTGAACCGTTTTAGCAAATAAGCTTTTAAATTCATTAAACTCTTTAGTGAAAATTAGAGAAATACCACTTACTATTAACTGTCCATCTACCACATTATCATACTGGTTGCGACGGAAACCTCTCAATCGCCACTGACCAGCCTGAGTTAATAAATATTCTAAACTTACATTTCCTATCACTGGAGTTTGCTGACCATCTTGAGCAGATCCTTGAACATCTATCTCACTACCTACACTTACTATCAATCGATCATCGAGTAATTTCTTGCTTGCTGTCACATCCAGCTGTGTGCGCTCCTGCGGATTTGCACCTTGATAATCTGTAAAGCTATCGAGACCAAAATTTAAATCAATACCAGAATTACCTAATAATTTACCACCAAATTGATTCAACTGATCGCTCAACGCTTGATTTAAATTATCTCTAGCAATCGTAGCTGTTCCTCCATCACTACCATCGGCACCACTGGTTGGGAAAAATTTATTTAAAACGAGTAATGAGAATACTTGTTTATTTAATTCCTGATCCTGACTATTCAACTGCTGCAACCTTCCAAAAACTTGTCCACCTACAGCTCCTTGCTCATCCTCAGGCATATCGATTTTAAAACTGATTTCAGGCTGCATTAATTCTCCATCTACATTTAAGTACACTAGAAATGGCAACTTCTGGCGGAATCTATTTTTAGTAGAAATATCTGCTCCACTGGTTTGACTCGCCATTAATGCGCTTGCACTGGTTTCTACTTTATAGAGCGCTCTCACATCTAGAGTTGCATCAAACGGATCTCCTGACCAAGTAACACTTCCACCTTTTACTAAATCAAATTTCCTAGAAACAATTTCATATAAATCCAGTTTGTAAAAACCATCTGCTATTTCATAGCGTCCGGTTAAGGTCATTCTACCGTTAGGAGTCATTCTAAACTTTAGATCACCATTACCTTGAACTTGTAATTCACTATTAGTTGCAGGATCAAGTATGATATGGACCGTAGCGTCTTTTTTAACTTTAATATTTGCGGTTACATCAAATCCAGTTAACGTAGCAGATTCCTCTTCGGTTTGTGTGAGAATAGCGTCTGGATTTTCTTTATTGACAAATTGAACAATTCCATCACGCTGTACGATATCTAACTCGGTTGCTGGTACCACATAAGTAACATCAGTTACATCTTTAACCGTAACTTCCAGATCTATGACAGGAATATCTAAATTTCCAGTGATTCTAGCTTGTGCATCAAACGTCGCTTTACCATAATACAACTCGTTATCTTTCTCAGTACTATTAAGTGCTGTAAAGTTTTTTGCTTTTAATTTTAAATCAAAAGTTGGCGTAAAAATATCTTCTGTTCCTACCTTACCATCTATCGTAAACGGATTACCATTTGCGTCTATAATGGCTAGTTGATTCATGTAAATCCCAGCATTATCAACTTTAATTTCCTCATTTTTAAGCGTAAAGCTGGTGTCTAGCATGGATACATTTACACTCGCATTATCAAATCTTAAAGCACCATCATATTTAGGCTCGAGAGTTGTTCCTGTAACTTTAAAGTTTCCATTTAAAGAACCATTACCATCTTTTAAAAATCCATCAGATAATCCAGCTAGTGTGCTCATAGATATTTTATTAATATCCAGATCTAGATTCAATAGCGCCGCAACCTCATTTGCCTCATAATCACCATCCAGAACTAGGTCCACATCATCACCTTTTACACTCAATGTCATATCATATCGAGAATCATCAAGAGTTTTTGCATCTAGTTTTAAGGTTCCTAGCGGCGTTTCCATGGCATGAAAATCCTTAATTTCAAGATCGGCAAGGAAACCTGTAGCTCCATAGATATCATCCACTATGAATTCTCCGTTTACTTCTCCAGTTGCGAGTTTATCATCAGCATTTAAGAAACTTAAAAATCCTTGCAATCTAAAATTATCAATTAACAGCGCGATGTGATCCTTATCAGTATTCGGTCGATCTGCTCTCAACTCTAGACTTTGCACTCCATTGGTAAGTTTAAAATCTGTAAAACGTATTCTATTCTCACGCACCGCAATTTGATTATTTGCAGGTATGGTCCATGGTTGCTTATTGAGAATTAAATCCTCTAGGGATAGATTAAAAATAAGGTCTTCTATGCCTTGTTCATCACGCTTTCGCGAAAGCGTGCTCGCAAAGTGAATTAAACGTTCCTCATCATCATATGAGGTGAAATCTAGATTCAATATATTTCCCGCGACAGTTCCAGTCATCGCGGTGCGCTGTATGTTTACAGGACCAGCGATAATGTTTTTAAAACCTAATTGGAATTTGAGATTATCAGCATCAGACCTTGAGGAAATGACGAGACTATCAACCTCACTGTCTGCATACTTAAGATAAGCAACGCTGATGTCGCTGTCTAACTTTCTATCTTTTTCATTAAAATCGACTGCAATGTTAATAGTATCTAATGCTTGAAGACCTGGTAAAATCACATCACGTAAAATAGGCGCAGGACTTACATTTCCTTTAATCTTCATCACTACTGGTCTAGTGGTGTCCATCGCCTTACTGGTGGTCAAGTATCGATCGATGTGACGTTGTAAGGCACCAGCAAGATTCTCTGGATCTGTATTTGAACGTAACTCAAGATCGAGCATTTTATTATGAATATCTAGCGACGTCGAGTCTGGTTGTACAAATGCGTCCACCGTAAGGTTTCCTAATAAATAGGATTGATTATCAAATACAGCAATCCCATCATCAATGTTTGATTTAATCTTATAATTACTGGCATCTCCTTCATACGTAACGCCTATTTTTCCTGCGGCTTTCACATTTTGTGAAGTGATTCCAAATGCTCTTAAATCCACACCTACCACATCTATAGTTGCAGATGCTTTAGTTAACTCACTAGCCAGATTTGCAGTCGCATCTAGAACAATATTGATGTTATCATCTTTAAATTTTGAATTCAATGCTCCTACTCCATTTTTCATAGAACCGTTAATAGGTATCCCTTCTAGCGGATACTCATTATAAGAAAACTTATTGATGGTTCCATCTATGGTTGCGTTAAGCGATTTAAGGTCGCTGCCGCTTCCTTTTGCATTTAATTCTAGACTTAAATCTCCTATTCCTTGCATAGTCAGCATTTTACTGAGATTCAATGTATCTAGTTTCACTCGAGCATCAAACTGAATCGATGCTGCGTTTTTAAAAGAACCATTCACGGCAAGAGCTCCATAACTGGTCAGTAGTTTTGCATTTGTCTTTACATTTTCTAGAGTACCGCTCGCACTTGCTTGTAATCGTGCGTTTTCAGGTAACGTGATTCCTAGATCTTCTTCTTTTATAAAGTTGAGAATGGTATTTCTAGTAGTTACTGCGTTGATTTTAGGTAAATTGAAATATAATTGATCTACATCAGTTACGTTTTTTAATTGGCCACTAGCTGTAATAGAAGTATTATTTCCCCAATTTAAAATAAACGAATCAAGATTAAGATTTGCTGTGCTTCCGCTGGTTTTAGTGGTTCCTCTTAAAGGTTGTTGAGCCAGTTTTGCTACATATTCATTTTGTGCCAGGTCGGGCTGGAATGCATATAAATCACTGAGTACAAAATTGTACTGAGGAATATTGGCTTGAACCTTAAGAGTTTCAGGATTGTTTATTAATGCATCAATGCTGCTGTATCTTAACTGAATAGCTCCATTTAAAGAACTATTATTCACACTTGCTAGTAGCTGATTCACATCGATTTGAGAATTTGTAACTGAGATGTTTCCTTTTAAATTATTCAATCGCAATCCAGAGTACTCTTTTAGTTTTAGCTCATTAATTTGAACTGCCGCTTGCTGGTTACCTAATTTAAAATCCTGAAGATCAATATCAATGTTTGAAAGTGAGATTGCATTTGGGTTGAGCTCCTTACGTGATGGTTGCTCGCCATTAAGAGTATAAACGAAATGATTATTATTGAAGTTCAACTGATGGAGCGCTACATTCATATCTGGCCATTCAAAGACCGTAGATTCTGCTGCAACATCTGTCGTGACAGCATTTGAATCCATCATGTTAACCTCAATCTTGCTATTATCGAGAGTGAAATAAGACACTTCCATATCATTATTTTGAATATCTGCTTTGGGAATTACGGTTTCAAGGACTTTCAAATTAGTTTTAATAACTATCCCATCGGGCTCAGAATTATAATTTAAGACGACATTATCGAGTCTTATTTTTCCAGCTTTGAGAAATGGTAATGGCGAGTCGTCGGCACTGTCGGTTATGGCCTCTGCGAGGTTAGTGTCTTTGTTAGGATTTTTATCTGGTTCTGCTTTCGCGAAAGCGGTAACCACATCTTTCTCATAATTAATGACTGCATTTTTAAGAGTAAATTCCTCTACATCAACAATCATTTTATCAAGGTCGATAGCATTCATTTCTAGAAAAAGATCATCAAAAGTCGCAGAAGCATCCATCTCATCCACTTGATCTTGATAAACGATATCAAAATTAGTCAATTGAATATCTCCTATTTTAATATCCATGGGCGCTGACGTAGTGGTGTCTGGCGCAGTGGCAAATGCGTCCACTAGAAATTTATAGTTGAAACCACTTATGGAATCTTCTCTTTTAATTCTTGCGGTAAATCCATCCCATTCTACGTCATCTATTTCAAAGCCAGTTCCATTTATGAGCGGCATTAATGCGATGTTTGCCTCTAGACTTTTGGAATAAATGAGTGTGTCGTTTTGAGTATCTGCCAGATAAAGTCCTTCTAGCTTTACATCACCATCAAAGGTGATAAAGGCTTTTTTAAGTTGAACTTCGGTTCCAGTTTTATCTTGTACATAAGATACCGCGTAATCCACGATGATGCTTTGTCCCCATGGGCTGCGAATAAAAAGCAGCAGCAAAATGAGAAATATAAGAATGCCCAGCATGACACGCGCTATCCTGCGCAGCCATCTGAATTTAGTTCCTCTTTTCTGAGGTTGATGTTGTTCTTCTTTTTCAGCCAATTTAAATGGTAAGTTTTATAATACTTACTTGTAATGCAAATTGACAAAATACCAATCTATTAACAGAATTTATTGCGATAAAGTTGTGTTAAGAATATAATAGAAAAATATTGAAGCATTTTTTAAGATAAAAATGTGTTATACTCTAATCTTAGTGGATTATATGAATTAAAAAAGCGCAAACCTGTGGTTTGCGCTTTTGGAAATAATGAGATAATTTGGGTTTACTCCACAATTAACTTTTCTACCTTTTGCCCTACTTCACTTTTTATGGTCATAAAGTAAATTCCAGAGCTTAGATGTTCCAAAGAAACACGTTGCTCGGTAGCGTTACCCGTAAAATTAGTTTGTGATAACATTCTTCCATTCATATCCATTATAGTAGCACTTTCTAAACGATTTGCAGCGGTTAAGTTGATAAAGTTGCTTGCAGGATTAGGATACATGTTTATAGATATGTCTGTGTTTACATGGTCATTACTTAAAACCGAACTATTTAATTGCATCAAATAAATATCATCTAATCCCATACTTGATTTATTATCAACGCCTGAGAAAGGATCAAAATTCACAGTTAAATTAAATCCACCTATAAAACTCAACAAACTAAGTGTTGAATTAAACTCTGCTCTCGTCTTTTTTAAATTTGCAGTTCCTCCATAAGTGAAATGCGTTTCATAAGCTAGAGAACCATCTGTTACCGATAGCACGAAAGCGTCTGTTCCACCTGATGATGTACTGGTCGCTGTAGTCATACCTGAATCAAAATCTACGACATTACTGAACGTACCAGAAACTAAAACTTTTCCAGGCACATCTACATTAATGTCAGTCACTGCGTCACTGCTAGATGCTCCTAAATGGAACTGTCTATTTAATCTACCATTTGTTGCTATTTCCATAACAAATCCATCAGATGAACCAGCAGAAGTTATGTTAACTGCAATGGTTGGGTCTGGATTGATATCTATCGTGCCATTGAATGAACCACCTATTAAAAATCGATCATTAGTAGTTTTTTCTAGTACATTTACTAAGGTTGTTCCTGTTCCACCAGTACTTTGTGACCACAAGTGATTTCCATTAGTGTCATATTTTACCATAAACATACTTGAGCTACTGGTTGCTGTTAAATTTACCGCGGTAGCTGTTGCTCCTGAAACGTCTATGGTACCGCTATATTCACCTACGGCAACAATATTACCATTACTATCAAAGTCAATATCTCTGACAACATTTTGAGAGTTTTTTAAATGGTTGACCCATAGAAAATCACCGTTTGCGTCAAGTTTTACAATAAATCCTTCAAATCCATTTGATGGAGTTAAAATAGTTTGAGAACCTGGTCCTGGATCAAAATCTGCATATATAAATCTACCGGCAACAAATACTTCGCCTTGTTCATTTACTTCTATATCATAACTATCTTCTTGGGCTGCTCCACCGCTTGGGTTACTAATTTGCTTAGCCCAAACAAAATCACCATTACTATTTAATTTAATAATAAAACAATCTCTACTTAATATAGGAGCTGGCTGAGATAGAGTAAAAACTCCAGGACCAGGATCTGCGTCAAATGATTGCGTTCCTGCTCCCTGAAAATACCCAGTCAGAAAAATATCTCCACTAGATGAAATCGTCATTGCAATAACATTATCATCAAATCCACTTGCTAACGGTTTGATCCACAGCGGATTTCCCATAGGGTCATATTTTGCTAAGTAACCATCTAAATTCCCACCTCTAAATGGAAACGTAGCAGTTCCAAATGAAGCACCACCTGAGATATTTCCAGCAGAATAAATATTACCAGCAGCGTCAATAGCTGATGTTTGTGGTAAATCAAAAGAACCGACACCAAAAGTATGAGCACCTTGATAAATTTGTGCTTGTGAAAAGAAAGAAGCACAAATGATTAATGAGACAAGTAATATTTTATTCATAATAAGTTGGTTTAGTACATATTAAAAATAATCATTTTTTAAATAGAGAAACAAAAAAAGCGCAAACCTATTGATTTGCGCTTTTTGAAGTTCCAAACTTGGAGCTTGGAATTTAAAAAATTGGAATTTCCTTAATATGTAAAATGGCAAAGCCATTTTACATATTACGGCGGTACTGTCCTCCTACCTCAAACAACGCATCAGTAATCTGTCCTAGTGTACAAATCTTTGTGGCTTCCATTAAGTGTTCAAAGATGTTGCCTTGTTGTACGGCAGCTTCTTGAATTTTTGAAAGTTGTTCTTGCTGTGCTTTCGCGTGAGCGGAATGCAGATTATCCTTAGTGGCAATTTGAGCTTGTTTTTCTTCTTCTGTCGCACGGATGACCTCTGCTGGAAGAACGGTTGGGCTTCCTTTAGAACTTAAGAACGTATTTACTCCTATGATAGGGAATTCGCCTGTGTGTTTCAACATTTCATAATGCATAGATTCTTCTTGAATCTTACTGCGTTGATACATAGTTTCCATCGCTCCTAAAACTCCACCACGTTCTGTAATACGGTCAAATTCTTCTAGAACGGCTGTTTCTACAAGATCTGTGAGTTCTTCAATGATGAATGCTCCTTGGATAGGATTCTCATTTTTAGCAAGTCCTAATTCTTTATTGATAATCAACTGAATCGCCATCGCACGTCTTACAGATTCTTCTGTAGGCGTAGTAATCGCCTCGTCATAGGCATTGGTGTGTAGCGAATTACAGTTATCATTAATCGCATAAAGCGCTTGCAGAGTCGTACGTATATCGTTAAAGTCTATTTCTTGTGCATGTAGTGAACGACCACTGGTTTGTATGTGGTATTTCAACATTTGCGCACGAGAGTTAGCGCCGTATTTGTTTTTCATGGCTTTGGCCCAAATCTTTCTCGCCACACGACCTATTACAGAATATTCGGGATCTATTCCATTAGAGAAGAAGAAACTCAGGTTAGGACCGAATTTATTGATGTCCATTCCGCGACTTAAATAGTACTCTACATAAGTGAATCCGTTAGCTAGTGTAAAGGCCAATTGTGTGATAGGATTTGCTCCAGCCTCTGCGATGTGATATCCAGAGATAGACACACTATAAAAATTACGAACTTTCTCTTCAATGAAATACTGTTGTACATCACCCATTAATCGCAGCGCAAATTCTGTAGAGAAAATACAAGTGTTTTGTGCTTGATCTTCTTTTAAGATATCTGCTTGAACGGTTCCACGTACTTGAGCTAGTGTTTCTTGCTTGATACGAGCATAGTCTGCTGGATCTAGAATTTGATCTCCGGTTAATCCTAAAAGCATCAAACCAAGACCGTCATTTCCTTCTGGCAGTTTGCTCGTGTCTACCGTACCGTTTTTAGAATATACTTTTTCGCCTTGAGCGTTTAAATAAGAAGGTCGTTCTACACCTTTATCATCATAAACTTCTTTGAGCTTTGCCTCTACTTTATCACCTAAACCGTTTTCAGAAATGAATCGCTCACAGTTCTGATCAATCGCAGCGTTCATAAAGAATCCTAATAACATAGGTGCCGGACCATTAATAGTCATAGAAACCGATGTCATCGCGTGTGATAAATCAAATCCAGAATACAATTTCTTTGCATCATCCAGACAGCAAATGCTCACACCAGCATTACCAATCTTTCCATAAATATCTGGACGCAATCCTGGATCGTTACCGTATAAAGTAACAGAATCAAATGCGGTACTCAAACGCTTTGCAGGCATTCCCAGACTCACGTAGTGAAAACGCTTATTAGTACGTTCTGGTCCACCTTCACCAGCAAACATTCTGGTAGGATCTTCTCCAGTTCTTTTAAACGGATACAATCCTGCGGTATATGGAAATTCTCCTGGTACATTTTCTTGCAAACACCATTTTAAAATATCGCCCCAAGCGCTGTATTTAGGCAGCGCCACTTTAGGAATCATTTTATGAGAAAGTGATTCTGTATGAGTTTCAATTTTAATGACTTTATCACGTACCTGAAACTCATAAATAGGTTGTTTGTACTTATTTACTTTATCAACCCAAGTGGTGATCACTTCCCAGTTGTAGGGATCAAGATCTTTAAGTGATTTGTTGAATTGGGCGATTAATAGTTTTATAAAGTCGCCGTCAGCCTCATCCCTGCCTTCTCCAGCGGATAAGGAATTGATTTTTTCTTCGTCAAGACCTTTGTCGGTGAGTAGTCGGTCTTCGAGAGCCTCAGACCTCGCATTAGTGCGAGCATTGAGGCTCTCGAAATGCGCATTAAGTCCGGACGCTGAGGCACTCGAAGTGTCTAGTACCGTAAGTATCGTTTGATAAACACCATATAATTTCTGCGCCACTGCCGATTGTGCAGCGGCAGTGTTATCATAAGCTCTATTACTCTCTGCAATCTCACTTAAGTAACGTGTTCTCGCTGGTGGGATTACAAATATTTTCTCGCTTTGCTCTGTGTTTAAGCTATTGGTGGAACTGAAATCTACTTTAGTTTTTTCAGTCACCTCAGTCATTAATGCTTCATACAACGCATTCATTCCTGGATCGTTGAATTGGCTTGCTATGGTTCCATGCACTGGTAAGGTTTCAGGATCTGCTTCCCAAAGATTATGATTGCGCTGGTATTGTTTTTTCACATCACGTAGTGCATCGAGTGAACCACGTTTGTCAAATTTATTAATCGCTACCACATCTGCAAAATCGAGCATGTCAATTTTTTCCAGTTGCGTTGCTGCACCAAATTCTGGTGTCATTACATATAAAGACACATCGCTGTGTTCTAGAATTTCGGTGTCGCTCTGCCCTATTCCGCTGGTTTCAAGAATAATCAGGTCATATTTTGCTGCTTTCAACACATCTACCGCTTCTTGCACGTGTTTAGAAAGAGCAAGGTTAGATTGTCTAGTTGCAAGCGATCTCATGTAAACACGATCATTGTTGATCGCATTCATACGTATTCTGTCTCCTAACAATGCTCCACCAGTCTTACGCTTCGACGGATCTACAGAAATAACTCCGATGGTTTTTTCTGGAAAATCGATTAAAAATCTACGGATTAATTCATCTACTAGTGATGATTTTCCAGATCCACCAGTTCCTGTGATTCCTAGAACTGGAGTTTCAAGTTCAGAGTTTTGAGTTATGAATTCAGAATTAAAAAGCTCCTTAAATTCCTCATGTCTATTTTCAGCAAGGGAAATTAAACGAGCTATTGTTGGAACATGTTTTTGCTTTAAAGCAGCAGCTACTTGTTTGTTAAGGTCAGACTCATCACTCTGAACTCCTAACTCTGAACTTTTTAACGCTTTCGCGAAAGCGGGAACGGCAACATCACATCGTTGCACCAAATCATTAATCATTCCCTGCAATCCCATGGCACGACCATCATCTGGTGAATAAATGCGAGTGATTCCATAATCCATCAACTCCTGAATCTCAGAAGGAAGAATCACGCCACCACCACCACCAAAAATCTTGATGTGCTCTGCTCCTTTTTCAACTAGCAAATCACGCATGTACTTGAAGTACTCGTTGTGTCCACCTTGATAAGAAGTAAGTGCGATTCCATTTGCATCTTCTTGAATAGCAGTGTTTACCACTTCCTCCACACTTCTATCGTGACCTAAATGAATTACTTCACAACCGGTAGATTGAATGATGCGACGCATAATATTTATAGCAGCATCATGCCCGTCAAAAAGGCTGGCAGCCGTTACAATACGTACTTTATTTACTGGAATATATGGAGTCTGATCTTGCATTATGATTTTCTCATTTTATGGATTGCAAAATTACGAAATCGATAGCGGAGTTTGATAATCACCTATTAAACTTTTACATTTATTTATAGTCAAAAGCTTATCCTTGTAATTAGAAATTATTTGATATGATAAAGTCAGTTTTACTCCTTGTTTTTTCGCTCACTATTCTAACAGCTTGTTCTTCAACCGATGATGATACTACAGCTGCAGTTGAAATGTATTTTCCACCCATCACAGGAAACACATGGGAAACCACAAATCCAACTTCTTTAGAATGGGACGAGTTGCGTGTAACTGATCTTAAAAACTTTCTAGAGCAAAATGAAACTCGCGCTTTTATAGTTCTAGTAGATGGTAAAATAGTGATAGAAGAATATTGGAACGACGATCTTGCTGGACAACCCTTTGATATGAATAGCAACTGGTACTGGGCAAGCGCTGGAAAATCGCTGGCGGCAACTGTGATAGGAATAGCTCAAGAAGATGGTTTTATAGACATTAATAGTAAAACCTCTGACTATCTAGGAAATGGCTGGACCAATATGCCACAAGATAAAGAAGATCTTATCACCATAAAAAACCATCTCACTCAAACTACCGGAATAGATTATAATGTGACTAACGAGAATTGTTTCTCTGCAGAATGTTTCAATTACTTAACTGATGCTGGTAATCAATGGTACTACCATAATGGCACCTATCAAATTCTTCACAGTATCATAGAAATTTCCACCGGAATGGATAAAAATGTTTATACAGATATTGCTATAGAAAATAAGATAGGCATGAATGGTCAGTGGACAGACACTGCGCTTTTTGACAACCTGTACATTAGCACTGCTCGAGACGCTGCACGATTTGGATTACTTACTTTAAATAAAGGAAATTGGGATGGAAATGCAGTTCTCGGTAATGCCACTTACTTTAATGAAATGACCACTACTTCGCAAAATATTAATGAATCTTATGGTTACCTATGGTGGTTGAATGGAAAGAACTCTGTTGTTTTTCCTGGTTTTACAAGTCCTGTTGCCTCATCTGTAACGCCATCTGGACCAGATGATATGATAAGTGCACTCGGCAAAAACGGTCAATTTATAGATGTAGTTCCTAGCTTGAATATGGTTGTGATACGCATGGGCGACACGTCTGCTCAAGAGCCTGTTCCTGTATTATTTCATGATGAGATGTGGAATAAAATCACACAGTTGATAGAGAACTAAAGTTTTGTTATAATTCAACTACTTCCTTTACGAGTTCTCTTACAGGAATTATCTTTGAATGAGTAAAAACAACTCATTGAAAAATTACAGAAGATTTGCTAGAATAGGTATCGCCACAAAAGGTGCTGTCTTTTTTTTAATGGGCTTCATGGCTTTAATTACAGCATTCCAACTCACATATACATTAAAAGGTGGAAATGATGTACTCGAGTGGATTTCACACTTAAGTTTTGGGTGGTTTCTATTACTACTCATGACTATAGGACTCGCCGGCTATATATATTCTAGATTCTATTTGACTTTTAATAATGGAGATTATGATGGAAGCGATGGTAAACCTACATTCCGTCGATTAGCATATTTGATCAATGGCTTAGGATATTGCCTGCTATTTTATAGTTGTTTAAAATTCTTATTGGGAATATCCAGTGACAACGGCGATTCTCAATGGAAGCTAATGCTGTTACAATCTATATGGGGAAAAATCATTGTAGGTATAATTGCCACAGGTCTTGCGGTTAGCGCCATTAATGAATGGTGGATTTCCTTTTCAGTAATGATGGATAAAATGACACATAAAGATGATTTAACAGATCGTCAATATAAATATTTGATGCTTTTAGGTCGTATAGGGAGATTTAGCCGTGGAATTGTGTTTGGAGTTTTTTCTTATGTGATGTTTCGATCCATTTATTACGGACTCAAAAATTTGCCTAAAGGAGCAGATGATGCCTTCCAGTTCATGAGCGCAGAATACGGAGCCATTATTATGGGAATCGTTGCTGCTGGGTTGAGTTGTTATGGATTATTCTTATTGCTCAGTGCGAGACATCGCAATATTCCGATTAGTTGATCATTAAAATGGCACTTATTAACTTTTAAGATATGTGATTACGCTTTCGCGAAAATGTAATCTTTAATCAACATTCATATAAAATTTATATCTTCACTTTTACAATGAAAAAACTGATATACATATTCTCATTTGCATTACTATTTATGGCTCACATCACCACTGCCCAATCTCTGGCAGATCTAAAAGGTGATTGGAAACTAGATAACGTAACTTTCTCTGGACCAACGGCTGATCGTATGGATGATGAAGATAAAAAAATACCATGCCTAGAACAGTCTTTATTTGTATTTACAGAGGATGAGATAACTTCTAACTTGTATTCCGGTGATGAATGCGATGTGTTACAATCTGAAACAGTCAGCTACCGATTCACTAAGGATAACAACATAGAAGTCTTGGATAAATTATTGGATAGTTGGGAAGTTGCAGAAATAAAGAATTTCAAATCAAAAAGCTTTCTACTTATATACAAGGAAGAGGAACTTACTCTGACTATATCGCTTATCAGGAAGTAATCCAATGATGAACTAAGAATATTAGTTCAACCCTACAAACGATATAAATCTTTACAGAAAATTAAGATTTGAAAATTATATCTTCACACACAATATGAAGAAACAGATTTTTACATCCATACTTGCTTTATTTTTAATTTTAAAAGCAACGGCTCAAGAAAACCGATTATACCCTAAACAGCCAAACAGTGCAGAGATTTATCACAATCTTGAAAAGTTAGGATTTCTAGGAACAGCTCTATACATCGCAGCACATCCTGATGATGAAAACACACGATTAATTTCCTGGTTATCCAACGATAAAATGGCACGCACAGGATATCTTTCTTTAACACGTGGTGATGGTGGTCAAAATCTTATAGGTCCAGAATTGCGTGAACAACTAGGAATGATACGTACTCAAGAATTACTTGAGGCACGAAATCGTGATGGCGGCGAGCAATTTTTCACTCGTGCAAATGATTTTGGTTATTCAAAACATCCTGATGAAACTTTAGAAATATGGAATAAGCAGGAAGTTCTTGAAGACATGGTTTTAATAATCAGACAATTTAAACCAGACGTAATCATCAACAGATTTAATCATCGCACTCCTGGAACGACTCATGGACATCACACTACAAGTGCCATGTTGAGTATGGCCGCTTTTGAAAACTCAGGAAGTAACACTATTTATGCAAGTCAGTTAGACAAACTGGACACTTGGAAACCAGAACGTATATTTTTTAATACCAGCTGGTGGTTTTATGGCAGCCAAGAAGCATTTGAAAAGGCAGATAAAACCAACTTACTCGAGATCGATGCCGGAACTTACTATCCGTGGTCTGGATTATCAAATAGTGAAATTGCAGCGCTTAGTCGTAGTGAACATAAATCACAAGGATTCGGTAGTAGTGGATCTCGTGGTACGCAGACTGAATATTTAGAATTCTTAGATGGTTCTTTCCCTATGGATAAATCTGATTTATTCTCTGGAATAAACACCACATGGTCACGAGTTGCTGGAGGAACCACCATTCAAACACAACTTAATAAAATACTTTCTAGCTATGACTTTAAAAATCCCGAAGCTAGTTTACCAGCATTAGCATCTTTACATCAATCCATTTCTAAACTAAAAGAAGAACACTGGAAAAAAATCAAGCTGCAAGAGTTAGAAGACATCATGCTTCAAATTACTGGAGTTTATCTAGAAGCGACTACGAGAAATCAGCACGTGACTGATGGTGAGACTATGCCATTAAATATAGAAGTAACCAATCGTTCTAGAAATAGTATTTCTGTCTCATTAACTGGCTATACTATGATTAGTATAGATAACACAACTATAGATGCTACTCCTAACTCTAGTGTCAATGTTGAAGGCTCACTTACTATCCCACAATATTTTCAACCTACTTCTCCATATTATTTACAGGAAAAAGGAACACTAGGAATGTATGAGGTAAAGTCAGAAAATGAACGAGGAAAACCCGAAGCCGAAGTTCCGATAGGATTACAAGCCCAACTCAACATCAACGGAATCAAAATGTATAGAGACTTAAAAATTCATTTTAAGTCAAATGATCCTGTACGTGGAGAAATTCATGAACCATTGAATATTGTGCCAGTAGTATCAGTAAGTGTACAAAATCCTGTTTACATTTTTAATAATGACTCTCAAATGGTTCAAGTAAGCATGACCGCAAATGCTGATTTAAAAGCCGGAACTATAGAATTATGTGGACCTAATGACTGGAAAATAAAGCCGTCTAAAATAAAGTTTGATGATATGCAATCGGGCACCGTGCGCACTTATGAATTTGAAGTAAAACCGCCTAAAAAAGCATCACGTGGACTAGTCAGCGGATTAGTTAAAATAGGTGATGCGAGTTATACTCAAGAGGTTATTTCTATAGATTACGATCACATCCCAGACCAGCAGTTGGTGCGTAATAACGAAGCACAAATCGTAAAGCCAGATCTTAAAAACACAGCTACAACTGTCGCTTATATCAATGGAGCTGGAGATGACGTAGGAACCGCTATTGAAGCCATAGGAAGTAAAGTATTTCGTTTTGAACCTAGTGAAGTACCTACCGATTTATCTAAATATGATGCCGTTGTGGTGGGAATACGTGCTTATAATGTGGCTCCTGTAGAAATGGCTGCGCTTCAAGAACGTCTAGATACTTACGTTAAAAATGGAGGAACGTTAATGATGCAATATAATACGAGTAGAAGAATTGATAAAGATGCACTTGGGCCGCTGTCTATAACGCTTTCGCGAAAGCGTGTTACCGACGAAAACGCTGCTGTAACATTTCTCGTACCTGAACATCCTGTCCTAAATTATCCAAACAAAATTACCCAAACAGATTTTGAAAATTGGGTTCAGGAACGTGGATTGTATTTTCCAGAAAAATGGGATAACGCCTTCACTCCTATTCTGGGAATGAATGATGTAGGCGAGGAAATGACTAACGGAAGTTTAATCGTGGCGCGTCATGGAAAAGGTCATGTTATTTATACTGGGTTGAGTCTATTTAGAGAATTACCAGCTGGTGTGAGCGGTGCATACAAATTGCTAGCAAATATGATAAGCATAGGTGTTGAAGAGAAATCTGTTAAAAAAAAGCGTCGTGAAAAGTTCTAAAAAGTGGAATCGTGTTTACGTTCTGGTCATTGTTGCAAATCTCGTTTTTGCGGCTATATTTTATTTAATTACAGCCGTTTATGGAAATAATTGATTGGACCATACTGGTCTCCACACTAGCTTTTATAGTGCTCTACGGAGTTTATAAAACTCGTGGAAAACAAACTAGTGAGGAGTATATAAAAGGTGGAGACGCTCGATGGTGGACTGTAGGTTTATCTGTTATGGCAACACAGGCCAGTGCGATTACTTTTTTAAGTACACCTGGACAAGCCTATACAGATGGACTAGAATTTGTGCAATTCTATTTTGGGTTGCCCATTGCGATTGTAATTATTTGTGTGACATTTATTCCTATTTATCACAAGCTTAAGGTTTACACTGCTTATGAGTTTCTTGAAAAGAGATTTAATGTAGAAACTAGATCTCTAGCTTCTATCCTATTCTTAATACAGCGTGGACTTGCAGCGGGAATTACCATTTATGCACCAGCGATTATATTAAGTGCGGTACTGGATTGGGAATTAAAATACTTGAATATTATTATAGGTATTCTGGTAATTATCTACACGGTTTCTGGTGGAACTAAAGCGGTTAACGTCACTCAAAAACAACAAATGATTGTGATCATGGCTGGTATGATTACCGCTTTTGTATTAATTGTTACTCAATTGCCTGATAACGTCACTTTTGATAATGCCTTGACTATGGCAGGAAGTGCCGATAAGATGAAGATTCTTGATTTTGATTTCTCGCTGAATGATCGTTATAATGTGTGGAGTGCGATTTTTGGAGCTAGTTTTTTGATGCTGAGTTATTTTGGGACCGATCAGTCACAAGTGCAACGATATCTTTCTGGTAAGTCTATTAAACAAATGCGTATAGGTTTATTATTCAATGGATTACTAAAAGTACCGATGCAGTTTTTCATACTCATGGTAGGTGTAATGGTTTTTGTATTCTATCAGTTTAACGATACGCCACTAAACTTTAATCCAGCTGCTGAGAAAGCAGTGATGGAAAGTGAGTATGCTGGAGAATATGAAGCGCTACAAGAACGCCACTACTCGATCATGCATGAAAAGCAGGCTATACAAGAGAATTATGCCAAGAAGCTGAATAATGAGTATATCGCTCCTGAAGATAAATTGGAGACGCGATTGAATTACTTCCGCCAGTCTGAAGAGGAAAACAGAGAAGCTGCAAGACAATTAATTGCCAAAGCAGACGATGGCATAGAGACTAACGATAAAGATTTTGTATTTATTCATTTCATACTGCATCATTTACCCAAAGGTTTGATAGGACTTTTACTTGCTGTGATTTTAAGTGCCGCGATGAGTTCCACGGCATCAGAGTTAAATGCATTGAGTTCTACTACTGCTGTAGATATCTATAAAAGATTTAATCACAACGATTCTAAAGATGATGATCATTATGTGCGCATGAGTAAATGGTTCACACTCATGTGGGGAATTATTGCGATTTGCTTTGCGAGTGTGGTTTCGTTATTTGATAATTTGATCCAGTTAGTGAATATTATAGGATCATTATTTTATGGAACTATTTTGGGGATTTTCTTAGTGGCTTTCTATTTGAAAAAAGTACGTGGTCGTTCTATTTTCATAGCTGCTATAATTTCTGAGGCTATTGTAATTGCTTTCTACTGTGTGGACGAGTTTGTACCAGACGTGAAATTGTTACCATTCTTATGGTTAAATCCGTTAGGAGCGCTTATTACTGTAGGACTGGCATGGATGATTGAGTTTAGTGGCGGGAAGAATACGGACAATTTAAAAACTATTGAAAGTGAATGATTGTCCTAATTGGTAAATTATTAATTGCTTTTCTTTTTTTATTCGTTTGGAATAAGTTCCTGATGAAACCATTGATTCAAAGCTTTATAAATAAGAATCTCAAAATTAGACGAGAAGAATTTGAATTTTTAAAACCATATGTAAATAAGATAGTTATCCATCAGGTAGGAATTATTAAAACGGTTCAAGCGTTTTATTGGATTGCTTTTCCTTTATTTTGTTATTCAGAAATTACGTTATATATAAAATCATGATACAATATTACTTCTCAGACGGCATCGGTGAATTTGGGCCATTTACTTTAAATGAACTCAAGACAAAAAAATTACGTCCTGACTTTAAAATAAGAACTGAAGCAACCACATTTACAGGTACTGCATCAAATATTCCAGAATTGGATTCTTTGTTTGAACCAGCACCTACTCCATCACAAAATATCGCTTATCAACAACCACAGTACGTTCAACCTGAAGTAGGTGAAAAGTCTAAAAGTGATAAGTTGTTGATTACAGCATTAATCATTTGGCTCTCAACATTATTACTGAATGGACTTATTAGTTTCATTTTTAGAAATAGTTTCTCTTCAGATTATCACTATGTCTTTTTAGGAATCGTGAACTTATTATCTGCCGCACTTCCTTTGCTTGTAGCATTAAGCATTAAAGATAAAAATCTTAAAGTGATAGGTATAGTCATTGCAGTTATTCTAACCTTGAGATTTGTTTTTGGAGCAATACAATTGATGACGTTCTCGATATTTTAAATATAAAAAAACCACTTAGGAAACTAAGTGGTTTTTAAAGTTACGCTTTTGCGAAAGCGTAAGCTAAAAGCTATAATTTATACTCAATACCCATTTGTATATTAAAGTAAGCTGGATCTATATCTCGAGTTTGTGAATAAGTCTTGATTTGATACTTGAACATGAAATCGGTGTTTAGATAAAATCGCTTATAAAGATTGTATCTAAGTCCAAAACCTGCGTTTACGTTGAAGTTTGCATCATTGATAAAGGTCGCACGGCCGAATCTAAGTTGGCTATTTGAATTACGGGCTGTAAAATACTGATCAATAAGTATCATATAGCTCATACCAAAAATGGTGCTTACCTCTAGATCTCCATCATTCAATCGCAGGCGCACTTCTAAAGGGATTTCAACATAATTCAAATCGTGGTCTATTTCAATGGTACTCGCACTATCAGACCCTAAAAAGGCTGCTATATCGGTTTCTTCTACTTCGTAAGAAACATATTGAAGGTTATTAATTATATTAAAATCTGCTGGTACAGATTTAGTAGTTTGATTAAATCTCATATGATTAATTCCTATTCTTAATTGTAGATAATCATTTGTGATGAAGTTTAATGATCCACCGTAATTAAGACTAACACGATCTTCAATTAATAAATCATCAAAGTCTTTATCAAGGGAATTACCATTATTCACATTTTGATAGTGCGTAACTATTCCCATTGCAGTTACGCTCCAAGATGATTCTGATTTCTTTTGTTTAGTGTCCTTAAGTTCAGTAGAGTCTTGAGGAAGATCTTTTTTAAGGTCAGCTAGTAATTTTCTTTCCTCAATACGTAATTCTCGTTTCTTTTCGTTTACAGATTTAATACTATCTCTTCTATTTTTCAGTATCGTTTTTTCAGATATTGAAGTTGACGATTCTGTAGTTTTATTTATGAAAGCAACTTCTCTAGATTCAATTTGCTTCACTACAGTATCATTTAACTCATTACCGGCTTTCAATGTATCTATTGACTCTTTTTCAATGGATTCTTTAGAGTTAAAAACATTGCTAATTGTTTTATTATTAGAAGTCAGATATTGAGCTCTGGTCTTCTTACTTACTTTCTCAACATCATTTGGATTCATGACCTTTTCATGATCCACTAAATTAGAATTTGAAATGACTGACGACTCTGTATTCTCATCAACATGAACAGGTGTGGACGATTTTTTATTATTTAATGGATTTGTGATGTCGTTTTGATCATTCACAATCTCATTTATGGGAATAAAATGATTTTCCTCATTAATTTCTATAAAAGATATATAACCGACACTACCCATAATCCCTAACAGAATCCCACCAGCGAGCCACCACCATATGAGAACTCTACGTTTCTTTTTCTCTGGGCCTAGTGATTGTTCTATGCTTGCCCATAATGCATCATCTGGAGAATCGGTATAAGCTGAGAGCTTTTCCTTTACTGCTTTTCCTATGTTTTTATGAGTTCCCATTGATCCTTGAATTTGATAAACGTGCTTGTCGCACATCATTAATACTTTGTTTAAGCAGTACTTTTGCTCTGTGTAAATTTGACTTAGATGTTCCTATGGAGATGTTCATGATCGTTGCAATTTCTTGATGAGAATAGTCATCTAGCTCATATAAACTAAATACTAATCGATAACGATCTGGTAATTCTTGAATGAGTTTTAAAAGTTCTGGCAATTTTATTTCATCAAGCACCTCAGTATCAACGGTAACGTCCTCAGTGATCTCTTCATTTACGAGAACATTCATAAATGATTCTTTCTTATAAAGCGTGATGGCTTTATTAATTACTATGCGTTTCATCCAGCCTTCAAATGATCCTTTTCCTTTATATCGATCTATGTTTTGAAAAATAGCTATGAAAGCATCATGTAAATTATCCTGCGCTTGTTCTCTATTACGGCTATACTTGAGCGACTGCACCATCATCGTATCCTTAAAATGATGATATAGTTGCGCCTGCGCCTTTCTATCCTGCTTTTTACAAGCTTTTATGAGATTTTCTAAGCTCATTAATTATTGATAAAAGAATTTTTGAGAGAATGAAGTGTAAGGTACACCGCCAGGATCTACTGTTACGTAGGTAACTGTATCTATGTTACCGTCTGTATTAGTTTGATTAGTAATGGTAGTTGGAAAATCAGCAAATAAACTATAGCTGTACGTATTTAATTGTTGTGGTGATATCATGGCAGGTCCTATGGTTAAATTCACACTGCCGCTTCTAGTATAATAATTAATATTATTAAAGTATTTGGAATAGGTATTATTTCTCAAGCTTGCTATAGGATTATCAATGTTTGAATAAGTCATTGTAAAAGTAATATCGTTTATCAAATTGCCATTTCCATCATAATCTCTATCCTTACTTTCAACAATTAAGTTATCCATCGCATCATAAGTGTAGGTAATATAAGAAGAAGGATCATTACCATTTATATCATTACGTTCTAGATAAGTTACTTTATCTTGAGAATCTGTAACTGCTTTACTAGAAATAGGCAATTGTATAAAGTTAATTCCATCATTACTTTCAAAAACGTCAACATAGGTAGTGTCAGCTATTTTTTGATAAGTACTTTTAGTATAAATATTGAAAACACTATTGTGAGATATCCTTTCAGAAACTAATCCATTTAAACCGTAAGTGAACCTTTCTCTATCATTAACTGCTAGAACACCATCGTTATAATAATCGATATGATCTAATTTATTATTAACGTAATTGAAAATAGCGCTTTTAGTGGAACCAGAATTATTGTGAATTTTTATTTCTTGATAACGATCATTTACAATAGTATACACTGTAGAGTCTAATGCCACAGGTGGATTTACTGTAAGGTCAATATTATACTTGACATATTTGGATAAAGTAGCACTAGGCACTGGAGTAGATGTGTCCTCTATCTCATCTGGAGAACAAGATGTTAGCATAAATAATGAGGCTGCGAAATATAAAACGTAATTCTTCATAACTATGAGTTCTTTTCTAATAGTATTAAAAAAGTAAGAAGGTTGCGTGAAAGGCATAAAAAAACCACTTAGTTTCCTAAGTGGTTTTTAAAGTTACGCTTTCGCGAAAGCGTTATTCATATAAATGATTACATCTTAACGCCCCATTCTTTAAGGCTGTCCATGTTCATTTTAACGTAGTCTGCGTTACCAGCTTTTTCAGCAAGTGCAAGTGATTGCTTTGCTGTTGCGATAGCTGCTTTAGTGTTCCCCATTTTTGCCTCAATAAGAGACTTTTTACGGAACATCCAGAATGCCTCTGGACGCATTTCAGTTGCTTTAGTAATCCAGTCGTGTGCTTTTTTCATGTCACCATCGGCATCCATGTAAAATGAAGCTGCTTGATAATAATCGTTTGCTGCAGGACCAGCCATCACTTTATCGATACTTGCTTGAGTCTTCATTTTAGTAGGAACTGTAAATGGAACTGCTACCATTGTTTTATCCCACATCATTTGTAAATGTGCACTGTCCATGGTAATTTCGTTGATTGCCATTGTAAAGCTTTCCTGAGCATTTTTTAATTTATTTACTGGTACAGTTACCATTGCAGCAACTTTTGCGTCATCCCATTCTCTAGGAGTTCCCCAGTTTGAGTAGTCTGTATAGAAATAAACGTCCCACTGACTCTTTCCAGGTTTAGTAAAAACCGCATAAGTTCCTTTTTTTAATTCTTTACCAGCGACCATAACATCGTCAGAAAATGTAATGGTAGAATTACCGTTTGCTCCAGTTCGCCACATCTTATCAAATGGAACTAAGTCTCCAAAGATATCTCTATCTCTCATCGCTGGGCGTGAATACTCTAAAGTAACTTCGGTAAGTCCAACTGTTTGTTTTGCCATAGCACTAGGGCTAGGTTGTGGTGCGTCTATTTGAGCATTAACACTTGTAGCTACAAATAATGACATAAAAAGTAGTAATGTATATTTCATGATTTTAATTTTAATGATTTATGATTATGTAAAATAAAGGTTTTTAAATAAAACTATCTGTTATGATTTTCACAATAACTTAAGCTTTTGCACTAGAAAAGAAGATCATTTTTATAGCGACGATAATAAGAATGACTCCAAATATCTTTTTCAATAATTGCTGGTTAATACTTAATGCTAGCTTAGAACCAAAGTAACCACCTATTACAAACGCTACGGCAATAAAAGGAACGTACTTCCAGTCCAAACCTTGATTAGTCTCTAGACCGCTTTTATGATAAGTATATGCAGCGAGGAATGTTACAGGTACTGCAAGCACCGCAAGACTCATTCCTTGTGCCTGGTGCTGACTATATCCTAAAAACCAAATAGCTAGCGGCACCATAATCACTCCACCACCGACTCCTACACTACCACTTAAAAATCCGGCGAGTAATCCTAAAAGTAAAAGGAGTAATATAGTTTCTATGGTCATTTTCTTAGGTTTCATAATTATAATAAAGGAGCCCACAATCTACAAAAAGACTCTTTAAATTTGTTCATTTTGTCGCGTTTAAACCACAAATCAGGTAATACTTCTTCACAATATTCCAAATCTTTTTGAAATTGCTCATTTAACTCTATGGCAATATCATCATCATAAATGAGCGCGTTTATTTCAAAATTAATGTCAAAACTACGATAATCCATATTTGAAGTACCGATAGTTGCAAATAATTGATCCACTACCATTGTTTTTGCATGCAACATTCCACGGCAGTACCAGTGAACGTGAATACCACTTTCTAGTAATTCTTCAAAATAGGATCTAGAAGCATAACGTGCTGCCCAACTATCACCTTTTTTAGGAACCATAATATGAATCTCAACACCACTGCGTGCTGCACTTTTCAAACTGGTTAGAATAGCTTCATTAGGAATAAAATATGGTGTGGTAATGTAAACACATTCCTCTGCAGTATTAATAGCTATAAAAAGAGCTTCCATGATATTTGCCCAGTCCGTATCTGGACCGCTAGCAGCAATTTGAACTGCTTTATTTTCTGCGATGTCTATTTCAGGAAAATATGCTTTAGGAACTTCATAATCATCCTTCTGGTTTTTAACAAAGTACCAATTTAGTAACCACTGCGCTTGTAAACTTTTAACGGCATGACCTTCAATACGTAAATGCGTGTCGCGCCAGTAAGTATCATTATAATTGATAGGTTCATTTACATAATCATCACTGATATTAACTCCACCTATATAACCTATAGATCCATCGATGATAAAGATTTTGCGGTGGTTGCGATAATTTGCTTTACGAGTGAATTTAGAAAACAACACAGGCATAAACGATTGATATTCAATCCCAGCATCGGTCATTTTACGTTTAGTTTTCCTTGAAATGTCACTTCCTACAGAGTCATAGATAATCCTCACCTCTACACCACGATTAGCTGCTTCAATTAACAAATTAATGACCTCAAGCCCTATGTGATCATCACATATTATAAAATACTCAAGATGAATGTGATTAGTAGCATTTTTAATGTCTTTAAACAATTCATCAAACTTATTGCGACCATTGAATAAAACTTTAAGATTGTTACGCAATGTTAATGGTGCCGTTTGATTGTGCCTCAATAACTTCACCATTTTCAATCGATCGACTAGAAAAGTCTCTTCATACTTATCTAAGTCATCTTCAGAGATATGCAGGCGTTTATTCCAATTTTGGATCAGCTCGTTTGCATTAAGGTCTTTACGTTTAAAGATTTTGGATTTGCGATATTCTAGTCCAAAGAAGTAATAAATCCCTAAACCTAAAAATGGTAACGCAACTAGAAACAGTAGTGATGAAACTGTTTTACGTGGATTCTGATTACTTTTTATAAGAAAAAAAGCGGCACTAATCGCTACTATATAGTTAACTATCAGTAGGCTTAAAAACCAGTTGCCAGTAATCCAATTGATCATTTCTAGTCGTAGTAACCCGTTTCAGGAATCTCAATTTGGTATAATTTCCCTGATTTATTGTTGAGTTTATTTTCTCTCAACCACGGATTGTGAATTTTTAAAATTTTATAGTTGATGGAGTTCGCTTTCGCGAAAGCAGCTAAATCATCAATCTCATAGTCCACATTAACCTTTTTTGTAGGCACTTGATAATAATATTGAGCTGGATCTACATTAAAACCAAAGCTTTCAGGACTTCTTAAAATCTCTTTTAAAGCTAAAATTCTGAAAACATACCTACCAGTTTCCTGACCTAACAATAGGTCATAATAACTAGTCGCCTGTTGACGCTCCAGTTCTCTATTTACACCAGCATTTCCTGCATTATAAGCCGCCGCAGCAAGTGTCCATGTTCCCATTCTCTCTTTACTATCTTTCAAGTATTTACATGCGGCACGAGTTGCCTTTTCAAGATGATAACGTTCATCTACGTTACTATTTACCTCTAGATCGAGTTCTTTTCCAGTGGCGCTCATAATTTGCCAGAAACCACTCGCACCAGCAGGTGACTTTACATTATCAAGACCACTTTCTATAACCGCTAGGTATTTGAAATCGTCTGGAATTCCTTCCTCTGCAAGGATAGGTTCTATAATAGGAAAATACTTTTTAGACTTTTTAATGAGCATGATTCCGTTTGATTGCCAGTATGTATTTACTAGAAATTCACGGTCAGCTCGTTCTTTAATATCTGGATTGTGCAGTGGCACAGATTCTCCTGCAAAATCTAGTGTTTTAGGCAATTGAAGTGCATAAACACTGTAATCTCCTACTCGTGATGGATCTTTGAGTTCTGGAGTTGATTTTTGCTCTTGTTCTGCTGGTCCAGAATTTTGTTGCACAGCACTCACGCCTAGCAATAAAACGACTACTATTCCTGCTCCCAATAATATCTTTTTCATGCGTTCTATATTTTTTATAAAGATAAATGAATCTAACTGAGTGTAAAACAGTTATTGCAAAATGATTTGAGGTAAGTTATCATTAAACCAGCGGAATCTATTAATAATCATAATATGGGTTCCACCATTAACTATCGTAGCGTCTTTTATATATTTCAAAGGGAAAATTAAGTCCTTATTGCCATGGATATGAACGATACCTTCTAGTGATTTCTTTTGATCCCAATTGATTATAGTATCTATCGCCCAGTCTAAGTATCTCCTATCGTTAACGTCTAAGTATTTTTTATAAAGATCTAATCGCTTTGGAGCCATTCCATAACTATATTTCATAACCGATTCTAAATTTTCAAAAAGACGAGTAGGAACTATTTTATGAAGTCCTGTAGCTTTACTCCATCGCATGCGTCGCGGGAATTCCTTATTATTTTTAACGCTAGATATGATAATAATCTTGCGAACTTGTATAATTTTTGCAATCTCTTGCACAATAATACCACCAAATGAAATTCCTATGATTACTGGATTTTCATGTTGGATTTGTTCAATCAATCTTTTAGAATAGTCTTCAAGTGATTCTTTTTTTTCTGGTATAAGCCAGTGTAAAAAATGAACATCAAATTGCGTTTCATCCAATTTAATATTCTCAAAAATCAAATCAGATGCTGCCATTCCCGGCATGAAATAAACTGGAATCATTGTAAGAATATATTTAGTATCAATGTTTTAACAAAACAAATGTTAAGTAAAACACAATTTAGAGTTACCTTTGCAGTGTTAAAAGAGCAATTTTTACGCTTTCGCTAATCAACCACAAAGTTGCAATAAACTTATCTTATTAGTGAATTAACCTAATGATTTTTTAGGAGTTAAAAAGAATGAAAATGGAATCAACAACAACGATTGAAATTACTGACAACGCATTTTTACGCCAGTATGAATGTACTAAGGACGGACAATTTGCAAAAATTGAATACTCTCAACAAGAACGTAAAATCTTCTTAACTAAATTTATACTTCCTGAATCTCTAGAAGATGATAAGGATTTTCAAAACGAATTTTTAAGAGCTGTTTTTATTGATATAAGAGACGTGAAGGAAATAAAAGTGGTTCCTACTCATCCTAAAATTGCAGGTTTTGTTCGCAAAAACCGTAACGAATTTAAAGAAATGCTTCCTGTAGGGATTAGTATTTAATTATCCAAAACCTTATTTATTCCACATCTCACGTGCAGCTTCTAGATCTGCTGGTGTGTCTATACCTATGCTTGCTTGATCTGTGACGATCATGCTTATTTTTTTGCCATGTTCAAGATATCTTAAACATTCTATTTTCTCTTTTAACTCAAGTGGTGTGGCACTAGAATTATAAAAATCCATTAAAGCAGCTTTCCTAAAAGCATATATTCCTATATGTTTATAAACGGGAACATCTACTTCTCGATCTCTATTACATGGCAATGGACTGCGTGAGAAGTAAATCGCATTTCCAGAAAGATCTGTAATTACTTTTACATTATTAGGATTCAGAATATCTTCTTCTTCCTCAAGTTTATGCATTAATGAAGCTAGAGCTATCTCCTGATTAACATCCTTTTCAAAAACAGCTAGAAGTTGTTGTAAGTCGGCCTGATTAGTGAAAGGCTCGTCTCCTTGTACATTAATGATAATGTCTGCTTCTAAGTTTTCAACGGCCTCTGCGATGCGGTCACTGCCACAATCGTGTTCTTTTACACTCATGACGGCATTACCACCGTGCGCTATGATTTCATTATATATAATGTCACTATCTGTAGCGACGATGACTTGTTCAAAAAGTTGCGTATTTACAGCAGCCTCATAAGTTCTCACTATGACCGGCTTACCACAAAGGTCTTGCATTAATTTTGCCGGGAAACGACTGGCTTCATATCGAGCTGGAATAACGGCAATAGTTTTTAAAGACATAATATTAATATTGAGCAGTGATTTTATTCTATCTCTTTTCGCGCAAGCGGTTTCTTTTTAAATAATTTCTTGTAGAGTTTTCTAATTGCGACAAATATCAAGACTACTATTATAGCAGCAAAAACTGGTGCTACGAGCGAGAGAATACTTAATATACCACTGAAACCAGCCTCTGCAGTACTGATTATAGGGTTACCTATTCCACCTGTGGTTGCTGTACTAGTTAATCGTGCTGCACCAGCGGTACTGGCTACACTTGCAGCGGTTCCTCCACCGGCAATTATCGCGAGTGTCCACGTATATACTGGATCGAGATCGCCCACAACACTTACCATAACGGCTGTTCCTGCGATTGCCGCCAGTGGAACGGTTATGGTATCCAGCATATTATCTACATAAGGAATATAATAAGCGATAAGTTCCACAAACGCGGCTACTCCTAGTATGATTACTGATGTTAAACTTCCTGCCCAAGCCCAAGATTCATTAAGTGGTACGAGATCCATGTATGCAGCAATACTTAAAAAAAGTAACGGGACAAATACTCTAAATCCAGCACTTGCAGAAAGTCCTATTCCTAAACAAATGCTTACGAAAATTTCAAAATTTGATGTAATCCAGTCCATATTATTCTATAAAAAAGTCTTTGTTGAAGCCTATAAGATACAAATTTGTTTTGGCACGCGTCACAGCAGTATATAACCATCGCAAGTAATCCTTAGATGGTCCGTCTGGCAAATATGGCTGCTCCACAATCACATTTTCCCACTGTCCACCTTGCGATTTGTGACAGGTAATGGCATAAGAAAACTTGACTTGTAACGCATTAAAGAATGGGTTTTCTTTAATCTCCTTATACTGTTTCCATTTAGGTAATTTGAGATAATCCATGCGCACTTCTTGATAGAGTTTATTAGACTCATCATAAGTAAGTGAAGGCGACTCAGACTCGAGCGTATCGAGTAAGAGTACGGTTTCAAAAGGTTTTTCATCTGGATAATCTACCATGCGCACTTTAACTTCAGCAAATTTAAAGCCATAAATATTTTTAAAATTATAGATTTCCAGTATCTCTACAATGTCTCCATTTGCGATAAAACCAGCTGCACTATTAGGTTTCAACCAGTGATAATTATTTTTCACGACCATAAGATAATCTCCTGAGGCGAGTTCGCTTTCGCGAAAAAGGATACGCGACCTGATTTGTTGATTATACAAATTTGCTCGTTTGTTAGAACGTACGATTATGGCAGTTTCTTCATGACCTTGAGTATCATAAGCCGTTTGAATAGCGTCCATAATCTCATGACCATCTATCAATCTATTGATATCAATGAATGGTTCTACATCAAATTTAAAATTATAATCCAGCTCCTCAATATGATTTCTTATGCGAGTCGCATTCAATAATATTCCAGAATCTTTATCCTGCCTTTTTACTTCATCCAGTTCTATGCAAGTAACTTCTTTTAAATAACGCTGTTCTAGTAAGTCTTGCTCCAGTGCTGGAGAAACATCAAGCTTAACAGGTGGTAATTGTGCCGTATCACCTACTATTAGTAGAATACAATTCACTCCTGAATACACAAATTCAATTAAATCATCAAGTAATGATCCATTCCCACCAAACATTTTATTCTCGCTCGCTACGTCTGGAATCATGGAGGATTCATCTACTATAAATAGAGCGTTACGATGTTTATTTTGTTTAAGAGTAAACTCTACGTTTCCACCTTTTCCCTGAGCTTTGGGATAATAAATCTCGCGGTGAATTGTACTTGCAGTTTTATTACTATAGCTACTGATCACTTTTGCAGCTCGACCTGTAGGTGCAAGAAGGACACAAGTCATTTTTGCCTTCCATATATTCTTAACTATGGCACTTATTAAGGTTGTTTTTCCCGTACCTGCATATCCTTTTAATAAAAACAAACGGTCTTTATCTTTTTCAATAATAAACTCAGAGAGTTTTTCTAGCGCTCTATCTTGCTCAACCGTAGGCTGAAAGGGAAAATCTGTACGTATAATTTTGTAATATGCTGCTGCCGTCATGAATCAATGGTGAAAACCTGATGATAAACTTAACGCAAATTTGAAATGTGACGCTAGAATGAGCGAAAAATTTTTGTAGATTTGTTAGCTTTGACACTAAGATAATTTAAAAAGAAATATGACAGCTCTCATTTCATCTATAGTATTAGGTATTATAGGATTAGTAGGTTTAGCTTTTTTAATCAACAAGCTACCTAAGAAATTCCACATTATCGTAATTGCGGGACTTTTGGCTCTAATAGGTTTTTTCAGTTATAAACTGGTAAATTCTATTGCTGCTCCTGTAAAATTTGAAAAAGTTAAGGAAGAACGATACAAGAAAGTGATTACTCAATTGATTCACTTGCGTACTGCAGAGAATGCTCATAAAACAATTACTGGAAAATATACTAATGATATCAATAGGCTATCTAAATTTATTGATACTGCTAAATTTGCCCTTGTTCAAAGAAGAGACAGCTCTGTTGCAGATGAAGTAAAGAACAAAAGATTTGGTCTTAACCCTAAGTCTGGTGGATATTATAAAGAAATAGTAATCACAGACACTTTAGGTTATAAATCTGTAAAAGATTCTTTATTTAGTAAAGTGAACATTGCTACTTTATTAGATTACGATTTCAAAAATGCCGAAGGTGAAAAAATAGACGCTCCTGGGAAGATCTCTCTTGAAACAGGAACTTTCTATGATGACGAGAATCCTATCAGTGTTTTTGAAGCAATTGCAAAAAAGGAAGATATTCTATTTGATCAACCGGAACGATTAGTTGCTCAAGAATTAAGAACTAAAGCTGTTGAAGGTGTTACTGGAGAAGTAATAGTAGTAGGTAGTTTAAGTGAAGTAACCACTAGTGGTAACTGGCCTAGACAATATGCCCTTAACGAAAAGTAACATGTCCGTTAATAATAAAAAAATGTCCGTCTTGATTCATCAAGATGGACTTTCTTTTTTTATCTATACCTCAAGTGGTGTCGATCATACTATAGTAAAGTCTTTTAAACACGAGTCTAATCCTATTGAAATTTTGCATGAGATAGAAATGGTTTATGAGCAAAACTCTTTACTTACTGATTCATTTGATGAAGTAAACGTAGTATATCATCATTCCATATTCACAGGAGTTCCAGCATCTATATATGATGAGAATCACCACTCCGATTATTTAAAGTACAATACACGCATTCTTGAAACTGATGTAATCAGTACAGATGATGTTATTGAGGCATTAGATTATAAAACAGTTTATATTGCTTACAGTAATATCAATAATTACTTTTTTGATAAGTATGGAGATTTTAATTACTACCACTACTCTACACTTGCTTTGCTGCAACACTCTCAAAAAGCATCTATAGATAAGTCCCATATTATACTAGATATAAAACAAAGTCATTTCTACATTACCATTTTTGAAAAAGGTACTTTAAAATTACACAATTGCTATCCTCATCAAGCTGCAGAGGATATTTTATACTACACACTTTTCACAGCTCAACATAATAACCTAGATCCAGAATTAATGGATTTACAACTCATCGCAGCATCTAAGGATGAGGCACTTTATGATCTACTCTATACTTATGTACGTAATGTAAGTTATGTGCTGGATTCTAAAGCTTACACAGAAAAAATCTTATGCGTATAATATCTGGAATACATAAAGGAAGACGCATACAAGCGCCTAAAAACTTACCCGTTAGACCTACGACAGATATGTCTAAAGAAGCCTTATTCAATATCCTAAGGCATCGCACGCATATTCCAGGAATGAAAGTACTAGAGCTATTTGCCGGTAGCGGAAATATGAGTTATGAATTTGGTAGTCGTGGAGCAAAAAGTATTCTTGCTGTAGATCAACACAAACCATGTCTTGATTTTATTAAAAAAACAGCAACTACATTAAGTCTTCCCATAGACACTAATAAAGCAGACGTTTTTAGTTTTCTTGAGAAGCATAAAGGAAGCTACGATCTTATTTTTGCTGATCCACCTTATGGCTTAGAAGAAGAAGAATTTCACAATATAGCAACGCTTGTCATGAATGGCGAGTTTCTAGTTCCTGGTGGTATCTTCATCATGGAACATTCTAAACATACTGATATGTCTAGCCACGAGTGGTTAGAAAGTTCACGTAGGTATGGAGGAACAGTGTTTAGTTTCTTTGAAAATCCTGATGAGGAAGAATAGTAACAACTTAATTATCCCATCAAATTAATATCGGCGATATTTTTAATTCTATTTCTTTCTAAGAACGCGTCGATAGTTTCAAAATGCTCAATCACACGCTGATTTTTAAACTCAAATACTTTTTCAGATAATCCTTGCAAGAAATCTCTATCGTGAGAAACTAAGATTAACGTTCCATCATAAGTAGATAGGGCTTCTTTTAAAACATCTTTAGACTTGATATCCAGGTGATTTGTAGGCTCATCAAGAATCAATAAGTTTACTGGTTCCAGCAATAACTTCACCATCGCTAGTCTAGTTTTTTCTCCACCAGAAAGAACTCCTACTTTTTTTTCAAGGTCATCACCACTAAACATAAAACGACCTAGGATATTTTTAAGCTGTGTGCGCACGTCACCTTGAGCAACTTCGTCAACCGTTTGCCATATGGTAAGCTCTGTGTCCAGCAAGGCTGCTTGATTTTGAGCAAAGTAACCAACCTTTACATTATGACCTAGTTGACAAGTTCCTTCTACTTCAATCTCATTGAGAATTGCTTTTATCATCGTAGATTTTCCTTCACCATTACGGCCTACAAAGGATACCTTTTCGCCTCGAGCGATAGACATATTTGCATCTTGAAAAACAACTTTATCTCCATAAGATTTTGACACATCTTTAACCGTTACTGGATAATCTCCAGAACGTGGTGATGGCGGAAAACGTAACTTTAAAGCACTCGTATCTACTTCATCAATCTCTATGATTTTAAGCTTTTCCAGCATCTTCTCTCTCGAGTTTACTTGATTAGTCTTAGAATAAGTTCCTTTGAAGCGTTCTATGAAATCTTTAGTATCGGCTATGAATTTTTGTTGTTCTTGATAGGCTTTAATCTGGTGAGAACGGCGATCTGCTCTCAATACTAGGTAATGCGAGTACGTCGCTTTATAATCATGGATTTGTCCCATGGTCACCTCAATAGTGCGGTTAGTGATATTATCGATAAATGCTTTATCGTGTGAGATCACCATTACAGCGTCGGCTTTATTGACAAGAAAATCTTCTAACCAAATCACAGATTCTATATCGATATGGTTTGTAGGCTCATCTAGTAATATCAAATCTGGTTTTTGCAATAAAATTTTGGCAAGTTCAATGCGCATGCGCCATCCACCACTGAATTCACTGGTTTGTCTCGTGAAATCTTCTTGTTTAAACCCTAAACCTTTGAGTGCTTTTTCAACCTCGGCATCATAGTTTACGTCTTCTAGTGCATAGAATTTTTCACCTAGATCTGAAACTCGTTCAATGATTCCCATATACTCGGCACTTTCATAATCTGTGCGCACCGTTAGTGCCTCGTTGAGCTCATCCATTTCCTTTTTCATGGAGAAGACGTGTTTGAAAGCTTTGGCAGTTTCATCAAAAACGGTACAATCATCTTCAGTAAGTAGATGTTGTGGTAAGTAAGCAATTACTGTGTCTCCTGGAGTACGCACATGACCTCGAGTGGCTTTTTGCTCACCAGCGATGATCTTCATCATCGTAGATTTTCCAGCACCGTTTTTCCCCATCAGTGCGATTTTATCTGTTGGGTTAATCACAAATGAAACGTCACTAAAAAGAGTGGTTCCACTAAATTCTACGGCTATATTTTCTACTGTAATCATGATGGAGTTTTTGCGGTGGCAAAAGTATCATATTAAGTATTAAGTTTTGAGTAGAAAGTATGAAGACTTTTGTGAGCGTACATTTCATAGGTCTTTAGTCTACAATATGAGGGATATGGGATGAGGTATGAGATTTTTTATTAAATACTTGTTGATGAATTTGTTATATCCTATTTTTATAAGAAATTACGGTATTATGAAAAAGTATTTATTAATCATCCCAATTTTAATGGCAATTATAGCTTGTGATAATGAAACGATTGATTCTGGATTACTGCAAAATAATAATATCGTCGTTCATCCTATTCAGGGACAATGGCACTTATATAAAAATGAATTATTAGATGATATTAATTATTATAATCGAGGAGATCAAGTCATGAATATAACTGCTGATAGTGTATTTACAATTTGTATTCCCAACTTTCATAATATTTATAGTAGTACTAATACTGGGTTCAATACAATATATAGTGGTCGGTGTGATCAAAAAGTAGATTATAAAATTTTTACAGACAATAATAATGTGGAATATTTTTTATTCGATTTTGATAGACTCAATCAGCTTGGTCCCTATTTTCTAAACGGACGAAGATTTGAAATCTCAGGAGATACTTTAACTATGACTCTTATAGATCAATATCCAGCGCAATGGTCTTACGCGATTAATCCTGGAGTTCTGCAATGGGTAAGATAAAAAAGCAGGTCTATAAGCCGGATTCTTTCACATTATATAAATAATTTACCATGAAAAAGTATTTATTAATCATCCCAATTTTAATGGCCATTATAGCTTGTGATAGTGAATCTATAGATCCAGGATTACAAAATAACAATGTACCAGTTCACCCTATTCAAGGAGTATGGCACTTATATAAAAATAGAGTTCATATTGAAGAGTTTTACTATCATCGTGGTGATCAAGTTATGACTATAACAGCTGATAGCGTCTTTACGACATGTGTACCTAATTTTAATAGTATAACTCCTGGTAACCAACCTGGTTGGATTTACGATTGGCATTGTAACGAAAATTTAGACTATAAAATCTTTACGGATAGTACTAATAACAATGCTGAATATCTATTGATTGATTATTATCCGTGGACTCAACAGCAAATGTTGGAACCTATAGCCAGTAGAATTACAATTTCGGGAGACACATTAACTATGGACTTAGACAACCATTATCCTGGATCTGCCGTATATTTCTTCGATCCTGGTATGATTCAATGGGTAAGGTAAAAAAGCAGGTCTATAAGCCGGATTCTGTAATCCCGATTAGATCGGGACTCTCTATCATTTATCTAGGATTACAATTACTTGCAACCTCCATCTGTTTACCCTTCAGAATCGCACGGATCGTGCTCAAGCTCTGATATACGCAACATTTCACCGTATAGAGTTTACCTGGTTTCACTACAGCATTACCTGTACATTCTTTCTGTTGCACTGGTCCTATCTCGCTTTCGCGAAAGCGAAAACAAAATGACGGCCGTTAACCGTTATACTATCCTATGGTGCCCGGACTTTCCTTCCCGATTAAATCGGAACGATAGAGCGACCTGCTATTGCAAAACTACTTTAATTTATGAGATCCCTGTTGATAATTCTGTGAAATAATATGCGATAAATAAGTGCCAAAATTAATGAGGCGTTTATCTTTGAATCGATGGAGCCATTTATAGTATCTGCTAGAAAATATAGACCCGAGACTTTTGAAGATGTAGTAGGACAAAGCTCTATTACAAAGACGCTGGAGAACGCCATTGCGAGCAATCACCTGGCACAAGCACTTCTATTTACGGGACCACGCGGTGTAGGTAAAACAACTTGCGCCCGTATTCTAGCCAAAAAAATCAATCAACAAAATGAAGAGGTCGATCCTGATGAGGATTTTGCTTTTAACATTTTTGAACTTGATGCGGCCTCAAACAACTCTGTAGATGATATACGTAGTCTTACTGAACAAGTGCGTATTCCACCACAAGTAGGGAAATTCAAGGTTTATATTATTGATGAGGTGCACATGCTTTCCACGGCTGCCTTTAATGCTTTTTTAAAGACTCTTGAAGAGCCACCAGCACATGCTATTTTTATATTAGCAACTACTGAGAAGCATAAAATTATACCTACCATCCTATCGCGTTGTCAGATTTTTGACTTTAAACGCATTACGGTGGCAGATATGCGAGGTCATTTAAAACGCATCGCAGCTATAGAAGGAATCACTGCAGATGATGAGGCACTGCACATTATCGCTCAAAAGGCAGATGGTGCATTGAGAGATTCGTTGTCTATATTTGATAGAGTGGTTAGTTTTTCTGGTAAAGACTTAACGGTTCAAGCGGTTACAGAAAATTTAAATGTTCTCGATAGAGAAACATATTTCAATATATCAGATTTAATTATTGAAGGCAATATACCGCAGTTACTTGTGGACTATGATGTGATCATGTCTAAAGGTTTTGACGGTCATCATTTCATTGCTGGTCTTGCATCTCACTTTAGAGACCTTATGGTTTGTAAAGATGAGCGCACGCTTCATTTACTAGACGTGTCTGATAATGTAAAAATTAAATATGCTGAGCAATCTCGCAAAGTAGATTTAAAATTCCTAAGAGAAGCCATCAACCTAAGTAATGATGCCGATTTTAAATATCGAGGCAGTCGCAATCCTAGACTACACATTGAGCTTTGCTTAATGCAACTTGCCTCTATCCTTAGCGATGGAGAAAAAAAAAATGATGTAAACTACATCATTCCCGCGGCTAGTTTTACTCAAGTTCCTCAAGCCGCTGAGCAAGCGAGCACTTATCAAGCACCTGTTAAAGCCGAAAATAGTCCAGTGGCAACAACGCCTCAACAAAGTCAAGAGGCTGAAACACCGACATCAATTCCTGAAATTTCTGAAAAGGAAATTCCTGTAGCTGTTAAGCCTGAAGAAATTGTAGCACAACCTGTAGATAAGAAACAGAATATAGAGACTGCGGCGCCTGCCATTAATGAGAAGGTGATTGTAAATCCGGCTCCTGTAAGTTCAAATGGTTCTAAAAATCTTGAAGAAGCTCGAAGAGCTTTATTAGAGAAACGTAAAAACCAAGTAAGTGGACTATCCTTACAGGCCATTAGTGCTAAAAAGGCACATGTTGTTAAACATTCAGATAAAGAAGTAGATGCAGCGTCATTACCCGAAGAGAAATTTACTGAGGAAGAAGCACAAGCCACTTGGTCTTCTTATGCAGCGCATTTGCGTGAAAGAGGTCAATTAATTCTAGCATCCATAATGGAAGCAGACACTCCTAAACTTGAAGGAGAAAAATTAGTCCTACGTTATCCTAATCTTTCTATGAAGGAAGATCTTGAAAAAGCTCAAGGGCAAGTTCTAGAGCATGTAAAAGCTGCATTAAGTAATTATAACATAGAGCTTGAAATCCACGTAGATAAAGCAGTTGAGAAAAAATATGCTTACACTGATCATGAGAAATTTCTCAAGCTAGTAGAGAAGAATCCTGCGATAGATTTATTGCGTAGAGGTTTTGACCTAGAATTATAAGCATAAAAAAAGACCTCAATTGAGGTCTTTTTTTTATATAATATGTAATTAGTTATTATAGTTTGTAAGCGATACCTACTTGGAAATATCTATTATTCGCTTCGTTAACCTCACCAAATTCTCTATCAAAAATATTTGATAAACCATAACCGTATCTTAAATCAACCGCAAAGTTCTCATTAAAATTATAACCTAATCCTGCAACGGCAGCAAAGTCATAATTATAGTAATCATTATTATCACGTTCTCCTACATTAACACCAGCTTGTGGTCCTAATTGAATAAACAAACGATCTCCTAGATTGATTTTTGCAAGAACAGTTACTTGTAACCAGTTGGTCTTAAGTTTTACGTTATCACCAGATTCTAATCTAATTTCGTCAGCTTTTGCACCTAGCGCAGATACTCCTATTTCAGGAACTAAAGAAAAGTTAGAACTTACAGCGATGTCACCAAAGAAACTTGCGTGAAAACCTATACGGCTGTCTAGATCGATATTATCACCTTCAAGAGAAGAATAATTTAAACCTGTTCTAAATCCGTAATGCACGTTATCACCAGATTGTGCAAATGACATCGTTGATGCTGTGATAAAAACGATTAAAAGTAAAAATTTGTTCATTTTGTATTTATTAAGTTAACAAAGTTAACAGAGTTATTCATTTAGAAATCAAATTTAAGCAAAACTTCTGCTTTTATCGATTATCGGCATTAAAAATAGATTTTATGATTCCATCCGTAAGTCCTATTTTAGGAACAAGTATGTTTTTTGCTCTACTCCACTTCATGGCACTTAAATAAATACGACATGCCGGTATGATAACGTCTGCCCTATCTTGATTAAGGCTTAAGAAATATACACGTTCTTCATAAGTATATGATTGAAGTTTTTCATAATAACTAGACAGGTATAAATAGGATAAAGGTTTACCTGTAGCTTTTTCACTAGACTTATAGATATTGTTGATATTTCCACCAGAACCTATGAGTTCAATTTTTGGAAATGGCTTACAGACTTCTTTAATCCATTCCTCTGCCTCAGACCATAGTTTCTTAGTAACCATATCGTTAAGCAACCTTACAGTTCCTATTTTAAAAGAGCGAGATGCTAGCGCTTCACCATTTGCAAAAAGTGTAAACTCAGTACTTCCACCACCTACATCTACATATAAATAGACTTTATTACTGTCTATTATAGAATGTAAATCAGTCATAGCAATAATGGCAGCCTCGTGCGAACCATCTATAATTTCTATTTCAATTCCCGTTTTCTTCTTAATGAGCTTGACCACTTCTTTTCCATTATCTGCCTCGCGCATGGCACTTGTGGCATAAGCCTTATACTTCTCTACTTTATGTACATCCATGAGTAAAGAATAGGATTTCATGCTGTCTAGCATTCTTCCTATATTCACTTCTCCTATATTTTTAGTAGTAAAAACATCCTGACCTAGTCTAATAGGCACACGTACAAGACTTGTTTTTTTAAAAACCGGTGGTTCATTATCAAATAGAGTAACTGATGCTACTAATAATCGTATCGCATTGGAACCTATATCTATAGCGGCATATTTATGAATTTTAAAGCTCATATATTACAATTGGTTTTTATAATAATCATAAGTCGCAAATTGCGATCTTACTGGTTTATTTTCATTAGAGACGTATAAGTTTGCTTGATTTGAGCATATTTCTCTCGCCTTTACATTATCATTCCAGCATATATCTAAGGTTTCAAGAATTTCCTTTTTCACTGCCTCATCGTATATAGGACAGGCAATCTCCACACGGCTATCTAGATTTCTTCCCATCATATCTGCGCTTGAAATATAAACTTCAGTAGCACCATCGTTATGAAATTGATACACTCGTGGATGCTCAAGATATTTATCCACTATACTGATGACTGTAATATTCTCACTCATTCCTTTTACTCCTGGAATTAAACAACAAATTCCGCGCACGATCAATTCGATTTGAACTCCTGCGTTTGAGGCTTCATAGAATAAATCAATCATTTTAAAATCAGAGAAGCTATTTAATTTCATTCTGAGATGTGCTTTTTTTCCCGCTTTCGCGAAAGCGATCTCACGACGAACCTTCTTCTCTAAACCATTTCTCAAGGTATGAGGAGAAACGAGTAAGTGCTTGTATCTGTACAATTTATAATTCACTTCAAAGAAATCAAAGACTTTATCAACTTCTTTAAGAATCTTCTTGTTTGCAGTGAATAAAGTATAATCTGTATAAATTCCGGCCGTTGCCTCGTTAAAGTTACCGGTTGATATAAATCCGTAACGCACTAACTTCCCATCTTCTTCCCTATTTATAACACAAGCCTTACAATGAACCTTGAGACCTGGCACGCCAAATATGAGTTTTACGCCTTCTTCCTGCATCAACTCTGCATAATTAATATTTGCCTGTTCATCAAATCGTGCTTGCAGCTCGATGGACACTGTAACTTCTTTTCCGTTTTTAGCAGCATTTATAAGGGATGCAGCTATTTGAGAAACTTCAGCAAGTCGGTAAATTGTAATTTTCACCGATTGAACTTTAGGGTCAAGAGCTGCTTCTCTTAAAAATTTAATGGTATTTGAAAAAGTATGATATGGAGCATATTGTAAAATGTCGCGCTGAGAAATCATCTCAAGTAAACTACCTCGCATTGAGATTCCCTTTATAGGTAAAGGAATTCTTTTTTCATAAAGTAAATCCTTCCTTCCTAACGACGGAAATTTTAAATAATCTCTTCTATTATGATAGCGTCCACCAGGAATTATAGAATCAGTATCGTCGATTTCTACTTTCTTCATGATAAACTCCAGCGTGTCCTTATGTATGGATTTATCGTAAACAAATCGCACTGGATCACCATCTTTACGATCCTTTACACCACGACTTATTTTTTCAATCAAACTCTTTTTGAGATCTATGTCTATATCTAGCTCTGCATCTAGAGTTACTTTAATCATGTGAGCTTCAAGGTGCTCATAATCAAATATATTGAAAATGTAATGCATTCTATCTCTAATCAAATCATCGAGGAGAATGATATATTGTTTATCATCATTTTCAAGAGCTGGCAACTCAATGAAACGATTAAGGGATTTAGGTTTTTCAATGAGTGCATACTTCACGGGAAGACTCTTGTCCTTCATCACCATACGTACTGCTAGGTATCCTAATCCATCTCTAAGTGTTGGGAATTCAGTATGATCGTTAAGCATTATCGTTGCTAGTGCTGGACTGACTTCATTATTAAAATAACTTCTAATGTAATCCTCATGTTCTGGTAGAATCTCAGTTTCATCTACAACGATGATGTTTTCATTTCTTAATTCTTCTTCTAACTGGTTGAGAATTTCGAAACTCTTCGTTTGATCTAGGATAACTTCTCTTGTTATTTTATCCAGTAGTTCTGCTGCAGTAATTCCACCTAAAGACTTAGTGGCGTTCTTTCCTGCTCTTAGAATACGTTGAATAGTTGCATATCGTACTCTAAAAAATTCATCAAGGTTATTTGAGAATATTCCCAGAAAACGTAACCTTTCAATTAAAGGAACATTTACGTCTGCTGCTTCTTGTAATACACGATTATTAAACCTTAACCAGCTTAACTCTCTATTAAAATATTTTTGGATCATTTTAAATTTTTAGGGAAAAAATGGGTGATTGTCTGACCTTTTTTAATTTGGGACCAGTTATCAACTGGAAATTCAATAATGACTACCCCAGTTGTAGGCACATTATCAAAATATTGAGAACCTAAGATATTTGCAGCGTCAGTGAGTCCATGGTTATGAGAAAATAACATTAATGACTCTATATCATTAGTACAAGATTTAATTTGTTGAATTAACTCAGAACTGTCAAAGGTATACAGTTCTCTTTTCAACTTAAATCTGTCTAATTTATAATTAACATATTCTGAAACTAGAATTGCCGTTTGCAGCGCTCTAGCAGCCGTACTGCTCCATATTTCATTTGGGATTACTGAAACTGTCTCAAGGTGCTTACCTATCAAGTGTGCATCATTAATTCCTCTTTCTAGTAACACTCTATCATGATCTCGCACGTTAAGTTCCCAACTGGATTTACCATGTCTTATTAGAATAAGTCTTTTCATAAAATTATGGAGCTAGGCGTTTAGAAATCCATTTATCAGCTTTAATTTCAAATAAGTACCTATCATGTAACCTATTGGGTCTTCCTTGCCAAAACTCAAATGAAATAGGAGTTACTGAATATCCACCCCAATGCTCTGGAAGAGGAATTTCTTTATTATCAAATTTTTGCTCAAATGATAATAATTTTTGCTCTAGAAATTCTCTTGAAGGTACTTTACTGCTCTGATCACTTGCCCAAGCACCTAGTTGACTACCTCGTGGTCTACTTTTAAAATAATTTGCAGATTTTTCTCTTGAAACTTTAGAAACATCTCCCTTAATAATAACTTGTCTTTCAAGAGCTGGCCAGAAAAAATGTAGAGAGACTGATGGGTTTTTTTCCATAGCTATTGCCTTTTCAGAATTATAGTTAGTGTAGAAAAGAAAACATCCTTTTTCAATTTCTTTTAGTAATACAATTCTATTTTTAGGATACCCATCAAGCCCAATAGTACACAAGCTCATTGCGTTAGCCTCGTCAATCGATAAGTGTTCTTTGGCTTCTATAAACCATTGATCAAATAATTGGAACGGATCCATGGGAACCTTATCATCAACAAGGGCTCCTTTTACATAGTTTTTCCTCAAATTTTGCAGATCTCTTTGCATTCCATAAAGCTTTACCGCAAGTTACGGAATAATGGAATTAAAGTATAGTTGCAATGATTAATTCTAGTGAGACTTTATTGATCGCTTTCGCGAAAGCGATATGATAAAATTATTTAAGTAAATTAGAAGAATCTAATACTTTACACGCATTTTCATATCCTATATCATAAATCTTACGCAGTGAACGAAAACTAAAAAGACCAAAATTGTGCAAATTATCTGGTTCGAAAAGTAAATCAGTAACATGAAACTTAGAAGAATCACGATGATATTGACTTATCGAATAAGCTCTACCAGCAACATCATAGGAATGCTTCATTTTTTTATCCACTAATTCAACTTTGTTAACGTAACTACCTAATTTTATATCACAATCATCTAATAAGTCTATAGGAAAATTATTTATAACGCCACCATCGATATAAGTATTATCCTCAATACTAACCGGAGTAAATACACCTGGAAATGCTGCGCTAGCAAGTATAGGATAATATAGTTCTCCAGAATCAAAGACTTTTAATCTAGCATTATTGAGATCTGTTGCGGTGACAATTAATGGAATCTTTAAGGATTCAAAGGAATCTAAAGGTATGTAAGAACTTATATGCTCAATGAATACGTTTGATTTGATAAAACCAGGCTGTCCAAAAGCAAATTTACTAGGATGGAATAAGTTAGAACTTTTAAAAAAATCAAAAATAACTTCAACTTCTATACCTGCCGCAAAAAGAGCCCCTATTAATGCACCTGCACTAGTACCTGCGACTTTATCCACTTGAATTTTGCGTTCATTTAAAGCTTTAATTAGGCCTGCGTGAGCAATACCTTTTGCGCCACCACCAGAAAGAGCTAAACCAATTTTCATAATATTAAATAAAAGTAATAAAAAAAGCCTCTTAACAATGAAGTTAAAAGGCTTTTTGTCGGGGTGGCAGGATTCGAACCTGCGACCTCCTCGTCCCAAACGAGGCGCGATGACCGGGCTACGCTAC
>NZ_JBPOGG010000035.1:0-4229 GCF_051251825.1 Nonlabens sp.
GGTGCAGATATGAAGGTAGATTTGTTAAATGATGGCCCGGTAACAATAGCTATAGATACTAAAAACAAGGAATAATGTAGTTTCGTCGATTTTTTTCTTCAGTTTGTAAGAAAAATATGTGTTTTACGTTTGATTTTCACAACCACACATAATCAATGCGACTATCGTTATTATTCTCTCTATTGTTCTTGAGCTTTCTTTCCTATGCGCAAGAACTAAAATATAATTCCCTTTTTATTGATAAAGCTTTGACGGAAAACGCAAATGCCGTTGTTCGCCTAAATCAGTTGGATGTTGAAATTCTCTCTCAACAAAAAATGATCGTTAAGAATAAACAGGTTATTACGGTGTTGAATAAACTGGGTAATCGTAATGCCAGAAACGGTCTTGGATATGATAGTTCAAAAAAAATAAAGAGTATAAACATTGTTATCTACGATGCAGTTGGCAACGAGATTGAAAAAATCAAGAAAAAGGATTTTAAGGATGTAAGTGCCGTAGATGGTTTTTCACTGTATATTGATTATCGAAAACTGTATTATAATTACACTCCTATAAGTTATCCGTACACTATTGAATTTAATTATGAATACGAAACATCGGATACCGGGTCTATTCCCTCTTGGTATTTTTTAAGCGGATTTACAGTAAGTGTTGAAAAAAGTCATTATTCCATAGTGTATGAAGATGAAGGTCAAAAACCCGTCGTCTACGAGAAAAATTTAGAGAGTTTAGAATTTGATAAAAAGGAAACAAATAATTCTATAACCTACACGGCCCATATCATTCCGGCTATGAAAAGGGAAGGTATGAGTCCGTCTTTTGAGAAAATCAGTCCTAGGTTAATGGCTCGGATACCTAATTTTCATTATAAAGGATTTGATGCTTCTATTAACAACTGGAAGGACATGGGTTCTTGGGTAGATAACAAGCTCTTATCAGGCAGAGATAAACTAAGTCCGCAGACTGTAGCAAAAGCAAAGGCTCTAGTTTTGGGGGTAGATGATGATCTTGAAAAGGCTAAAATAATTTACAAATACGTTCAGGATAATACAAGGTACATTAGTGTTCAAATTGGTATTGGCGGCCTTCAGCCTATCTCTGCTATTGATGTTGATAAGGTTAAATATGGTGACTGCAAAGGTCTTTCTAACTATACCAAGGCACTTTTGAAAGAAGTGGGTGTTGCATCCTACTACGCTGTGGTAGAAGCTGGAGGAGATAAAGTTGATTTTGAAGATAATTTTGCTGATTTAGCCCAGGGCAATCATATTATTTTAGCCATTCCTTATAATGAAACTTACTACTGGGTAGATTGTACATCCCAGATTCTCCCGTTTGGATATATAGGAACTTTTACAGACGATAGAAAAGTGATGATTGTAAAACCTGATGGAGGAGAAATTGTAACGACCACGGCTTACGTCAATGAAGATAATTATCAATCCATAGAAGCGTCATATGAATTAAAGCCTGATGGTAGTATTTTCGGAGAGACACATCTTGTCACAAAAGGAAGCCAGTATAACGCGCACTTTAGGTTGAAGGAGAAAACCGAAGAGGAGGTTGTAAAGCAGTTTAAGAGTAGGTGGGGTTCAATTAATAATCTAGCTATTACAAACTATCATTTTGATAACAATACAAACGATGTAATCTTTACTGAAGATATTTCACTTAATGCAACAAACTATGCTTCAATAAGTGGAGATAGAATTCTATTTATCGCAAATGCGTTTAACAATCAAAATGTTGTGCCTGATCGTTATCGCAATAGAAAATTGCCTTTTGAAATTCAAAGAGGGTTTTTAGATGAAGATAGTTTTACGATTCAACTTCCTGCAGGGTATATAGTAGAGGCGCTTCCAAACGCTAAGAAAATTGAAAATGAATTTGGCACGTATTCCGTAAGTTTTGAGCAGAATGCAGATAATCATTCTGTGAAATACAAAAGAAGGTTTTTGCTCAAAAAGGGATTTTATCAAAAAGATAAATATAAAGAATATCGCAATTTTAGAAAAGAGATTGCCAGTATGGATAATTCACAGATTGTTCTTCTTAAAAAATAATCAAACCACCGTAATAAAAAAAAACATAAGTATGATACAACTTCGAACAACCGTTTTGTTGGTTCTTCTTTCCATTTCATTTTCTGGTAACGCGCAGGACTTTAAATTTGGAAAAGTTTCTGAAGAAGAGTTAAAAGAAACCTTTAATCCTAGCGATTCTTCTGCAACGGCAACCGTGTTGTATAGAAGTAAGGAAATTAGATTTAATTATGTCCAGGGAGCTGGATTTAATGTCGTTACAGAAGTATTTGAAAGAATTAAAATTTATGATAAAGCGGGGTTTGATTACGCCACTGTGTCTCAATCTTTGTACAGAAATAATAATGATATAGAAACTGTTTCTGGGTTAAAAGCATATACCTATACATTGAAGAATGGTAAAATTGAAAAGAGCAAAATGGAAAAATCTGCTATTTTCACGACAGAATTAAATAAGTATAGAAATGAAGAAAAATTTACGCTTCCAAATGTAAAAGAAGGTTGTGTAATTGAGTATCAATATAGAATAACATCTCCCTTTTATTATTCAATAGATGAAATTGCACTTCAATATGACATACCTATAAAACAACAAGAAATTAGTATTTCAGCCCCAGAGTATTTTGTTTTTAAACCAAACATGAAAGGATATCTAGCGGTGAATCCAAAGTATAGCACAAAGTCTGATAAAATAAATTTCACAAATAAATCTAGAACTACAAGTGGTGGGGGATGGGGAGTAACATCTACAGAATACTCTAGTCAAAGCATAGATTATAAAGTGAATGTTACTAATTATAACATGACCAACATACCTGCTTTAAAAGAGGAGCCGTTTGTGAATGCTATGAATAATTATAGGAGCTCTGTTAATTATGAACTTCAGTATGTGAAATTTCCTCAGCAACTACAGGAAAACTATACCACCACATGGGAAGATGTAATTAAGAAAATATATGAAAGTGATAATTTTGGAGGGCAATTAAAATCTACAAGATATTTTAAAGATGAGCTTGAGATTTTACGGAGTAAAACCTCGTCTGCGACTGAATTGATGGTGGCTATCTTCTCACATGTACAGGGACACATGAATTGGAATAATATATACGGATATTATGTGGATAAGGGAGTTAAAACTGCGTACAAGGAGCAAACGGGAAACATAGCGGATATCAATCTTATGTTAACTGCAATGCTACAAACGGCTGGCCTAAGCGCTAGTCCTGTATTGGTGAGTACAAGAAGTCATGGGGTTCCAATGTCTCCTACTAGAGAAGGTTTTAACTATGTAATTGCTTCGGTTGAAATAGATGGGAATCTAATATTGTTAGATGCAACCAATAAGTATACTAGGCCTAATTTGTTGCCCACAAGAGCGCTAAACTGGTTTGGAAGGAAAATCCAAAAAGATGGCTCTATAATTTTGGTAGATCTTTTTCCTAAAAACCTTTCTGAGGAGAGTGTACAGTTAAGTATTAACTTAAAAGAAAATGGGAGTATTGAGGGGAAAGTAAGACTTACTAATAGAGACTATAATGCCTATTTGTTCAGAAATAAATACGCAAACAGTGTAGAAGATGATTACCTAGAAAAATTGGAAAACAAAAACAATGGAATGGAAATATCTGATTATTCTATTAAAAATAAAGGCAGTATGGGAAAACCTGTTTCAGAGAGTTATAGTTTTTCGTTAGACAACCAAGCAGACGTTGTGGGTGATAAGATATACTTTTCACCTCTGTTTCATCTTGCGATGAAAGAAAATCCTTTTAAACTGGAAAAGAGAGAATATCCAATAGATTTTAGCTTTCCATGGAGAGAAAAATATACCGTGAACATAGCGATTCCTGAAGGTTACGAAATAACATCTTTGCCAGAAAGTGCAAACATAACAATGGTTGATAAAATAGGAGGATTTCAATATCAAGTTTTAGATAATGGAACAGCAGTACAATTTAAGGTTGATGTTAAGATAAATCAGGCAGTGATAGCTGCAAGCTACTATAATGGCTTAAAAGAATTGTTTAAAAATATCGTTGAAAAAGAAACAGAAAAAGTAGTTTTATCAAAAATTACTTCTAATGGAACTACAGAAAGCTCAGGAAAGGGTAGATAACTGGATCAAAGAGCACGGTGTTCGTTATTTTAACGAACTAACCAATATGGCGCAACTTACGGAAGAAG
>NZ_JBPOGG010000036.1:0-3932 GCF_051251825.1 Nonlabens sp.
ATGGAGGCCCAATCGCAACTTTCGGTACCACCGGCACCAGCTGTAATTTGTAGAACGGCAGGAAGTTCATCACCTTCTTCAGAAAGCATGTTCTTGAATTCGAGCTTCTCTAACTGGCTCAGGGCTTTATCATACTGAGCGGTTACTTCTGCTTCGTTATCTTCTCCTTCTTGTTGAAACTCTAGTAAAATTTCTACGTCATCAACCAGTGTTTTGGCAGCATTGTAATCATCTACCCACTGTTTTTTTGATTGTATGAATTTCATATGAGCCTGGGCTTCCTGTGGATTATCCCAGAAATCAGGAGCTAAAGTTTTCTCCTGTTCGTTTTCTATTTCAATAAGTTTGGCATCAACGTCAAAGATACCTCCTTAACGCACCAAGGCGCTCTTGTAGACCTTTAAATAGGTCTGTAGTAATTGTCATTATATTCTGTTTTCAAACAAAAATACTACTCTTTTTTATCTATTCCGCAGTTAATGATTGAATGTTTGCAAGGTTAGAATAATTACATTTTAAATTCTATTGTTGGCTTTGACTGCTAACTACTACAGAATGAACGGTTTCGTTCTTACCGGTAGAGAATACTACACCTTTTAAGGGAGAACAGTCATTATAGTCCTTGCCATCAGCTATTTTTATATGGGATGTCCCAGCCAAAATATCATTTGTTACATCAAAACCAATCCAGCCAACAAAGGGCACGTAGGCTTCTGCCCAAGCATGCATTTGCGCATCTCCAAAATAGCCGTTGTCTTGATGCAAATATCCTGAAACATAACGTGCAGGTATACCGTTTAATCTTGCGAAGGCACAAAATAGATGGGTGAAGTCTTGGCAAACGCCTTGGCGGATTTTTAGTAAATCTTTTAGTTTGGTGTATACATCAGTAGCTTCTGCGTTAAATTTAATATAATGGTGTACAAAGCTATTTAGGGCCAAAAGGTTTTCAAATATCGATAGTGCAGTATCTAATGTAAATAGATTTTTACTTTCCTCAGGAAGACTAGTATAATCCGTTGTTTTTAAGAAGGTGTCATAATCTACCTTAAAATCTAATTCTTGAAGCTTTTGAAACGATTTCAACACATCTTCTTCCGGTTCAAAGTCAAACGGATTAATTTCTTTCTTTAATAGTTTAAAATTCGCCTCAAAAGTAATGTGTGTAAATTCGGTTTTTGGGTGAACCCGAATCGTTTTAAAGCCATATCCATTTATAGAAAATTCACTCCTAGCATTTAGCGAGTTGTTAAAATCTATACTAATGAACTGTTGTGAGTCGTTCTCTTGTGGTATTATGAGAAATTGCCAATATGCTTCGCGTACTGGTTCTTCATAGGTGTTTTCTGCTTTATAAGTAATTGAATATTCTAATGACATTAGGTAATTGTGAGTTCGTTAGGTTTGATAAGAAAGTGATTTTTTTCCTGGTTAGCTTTGTAATATAAGGCTTAATAACTAAAAAACTCTTTCTCCATTTTTTGGCTAATTTCATAAAGATGTGTCAACGTATTATTAATTAATAATTGAATATCACTTTCAATATCTACCATGGATTTAAATTCATATTCCGCTCTAACTTTTCCAACTAGAAATGAAGTAGAGTCTCTATCGTGTTTTTGCTTGGTGTCCAAGATTTTTATGTGTTTGCATACTTGGTTTAAACTGTTCATAATAGACCTTGGACAGTTTGGATTAAGAATCAAAAACTCTAAAGTAGAAATACTTGTAGGCGTTTTTTTGTAATGCCTGCGCATCATATCATAAGATTCCGTACACTTTAATAAGGTGGTCCATTCAAAGCTATTCTTGAACTTATCGCCATAGCTACCCTGAGCCTTAAGAGCATCATTATATTTAGAACTAATAATCCGCATTACCTGTGTTGCCCGCTCTATATTTGCACCCATTATAATGATAGCATAAATTTCATCGTGCATTAGAGTACTACGCACTTTTCCCCTTAGAATTGCTGACATTTCCGTTACATTCCGTGTAAAATCATCAAGCCCGTTTTTTGTATAAACGTTAGCGTCGTAGTTAGCGATGAAGTGGTAAAATTTATTGATGGATTCATAAAGTTCAGTAGAGATCAGATCCCTGGCGCTATTGGCATTTTCTCGTGAATTCCTTACGTTATTAAGAATAGAAGAGGAGTAGTTGGGGTCTAATCCTATTTTATATAAAACTTCGGTCTCGTTAAGTTCGCCTTCCTCATCAGCAGCTGGGTCGCCCACTAAAGTTAACATTGAACGAAGAACAAATTGTCTAGATTGCGATATTTGATTGGGGGCATCAAGAGATGAAAAATAATTTACTCGAAGGTACCTCGCAATATGTTCTGAACGTTCTATATATCTTCCCATCCAAAAAAGGTTATTGGCAACTCGTGCTAGCATAGGTGTTATTTAATAGTTAGTGTTCTTTTTTTCTGTTTTTTATAGGGTAGAATATTCGTGCTTAGTATTCTACTAGGTCTTCAATACCCATGTGTCCTTAGATCCGCCACCTTGTGAAGAGTTTACGATTAAATTGCCTCTTTTTAACGCTACTCTTGTTAGTCCGCCCTTTAAAACGAACTCTTTGTCTTTTCCTAATACAGTAAAAATTCTGAGGTCAACATGGCGCTGTTCAAAAGATTCGGTTTCATCTATATATGTAGGGTGTACGGAAAGTGACATAATTGGTTGGGCAACGTATTTCCTAGGACTTAAAAGAATCTCTGCTTTTACAACTTCAACTTCTTTATCGCTCAATCGGTTTCCAATAGATATACCATAACCACCTGCCTCATCTACAGGTTTAATTACCAAGTTCTTAATATTATCTAATACATATTTTAGCTCTTTGGGTCTGCTGCAATGATATGTTTTTACATTATTTAGAATAGGCTCCTCGTTTAAGTAGTACTTAATTATTTCCGGCATATAAGTGTAAATGGCCTTATCATCTGCAACACCGGTACCAGGTGCATTAGCCAAAGTTACGTTGCCCTTTTTATAAGCGGAAAAAAGACCTGGCACGCCAAGAGCTGAATCTGGTTTGAATTCCAGTGGATCTATAAATGCATCATCTATTCTTCTATATATTACATCAACCTTTTGTGGGCCTTTTATGGTTTTCATGTATACAAAATCATTTTCAACGAAAAGATCTCTACCCTCAACTAATTCAACACCCATAGTTTTTGCCAAATAGGAATGCTCGTAAAACGCAGAATTGTACATACCGGGAGTAATGACTACTACATTGGGTACATCCACACCTTTAGGTTTAACGGTTTCAAGCAAGTCAAGAAGGTTTTCCGCGTAATTTGTAACGGAATACGTTTTGTAATGATCAAAGACACCAAATAGAGCCCTTTTTAATGCTGTACGATTGCAAATAACATAACTTACGCCACTTGGGCACCTTATATTGTCTTCAAGAACATAATATTGTCCATCACTATGTTTAATGACATCAGTACCTGAAATATGGTTGTAAATGCCCCCAGGTGGATCTAAACCTATCATTTGTTCTAAATAGTTAGCAGAAGAGCTTATGAGGCTCATAGGAACTATACCATCTTTAATTATTTTCTTATCATGATAAACATCCCACAGAAAGAGGTTTAGCGCCTTACTTCTCTGTATGCAACCAGATTCAATTATTTCCCATTCTTCTGGTGGAATTATTCTAGGAAAAAGGTCGAATGGAAAAATCTTCTCTTTGGTTTTCTTTTTGTCATACACCTGAAAAGTAATTCCCTGATTAAAAAATGACGACTTTGCCTTTTCGTTTAAATTGACATATTCACTAATGGAATGCCCGCCATAGAGGTCGAATAGTTTAGAATACACTTCCTTTACTTGTCCTTCTTGATCAAAGATTTCGTCGAATAAAACGGGGTTTCTTTGGTAGGATGAAAAAATCTGATTTTCTAAGTTTAC
>NZ_JBPOGG010000037.1:0-3642 GCF_051251825.1 Nonlabens sp.
TTTATTTCTTCGGGAATTGCTTCAAAAGCATTTTCAATATCAGCATCTGATAGTTCTTTTTGAATATGATCAGTTTGTTTCTCCCATTCTTCCCATCCAGAGGCATGAATAAAAGTTAAGTCTAAATGATACGGAGACGATGCAAACCATTTTACACTTCTAAGATCTTCATCATAAGTTTGCATTTTACGCAACCCCGGTATTACTCTAGTTAGAAAACTAATTAAAGTACCGTCGTATTTTGAAAATGCTTGATCCCTGTCTCTAGGTATTGGACTACAATACTCCGTTCCGTCCTCATTTTTATAGAGTGCCCAACGCCATTGGTCTTCATGCCTGTCCCAATCTCCTAAAAGCATATCAAATATTCTTGCACGGATATAAGAAGGTTCATCTACTACCGATTTACCCGATCTGTTTATTTCCTGTAAAACATCAGCAGTACTTAATATTTTTAATGGCTTCCCAAAACTCTCTGCTTCTATTTGTGTGTCGCCCACATGCTCTTCAATCATGTATAACTCATCACCAAACTCGTCATTATAAACACCTAAGGTTTCTTGTTTAGGAATGTAATATAAAATAGGATTGGTATGATTGACACTAACCGCATCAGACAACTCACCTATAACGAAAGGAGTATATGGGTTTGAAGTCGTATAAAAATCGGCTAAAAATTTATCGACGGTTGTACCGTCTAAAACATCGCCAATATAAGTTTCCTGAAAAGCATTCGCTTGTAAGAACTTTATGGTACTCTTTTTTAAAGCGCGCATAACATACTGCTTACCCCCTTTATCTTCTAATCTAAGTGATTTTGATTGTTGCCCTCCTCCTCGTTTCAAAGGAGTTAAACCTCCCATTAATGTGTCTAAGAAAACAACTGGCGCATCAACTTCTTTACCATAGAAATTACGATAATGTTCACCCCAAAGCGCTTTATAGAATCCACTTTTTGTAGCAGCTTCTTTTGTATAAATAGCCGCTGATTTAGTTGTTCCTAGATTTTTATCGAAGTTGTACACTTCTAAATCTTCAGTTTCGCTCTTTAGAACCGTCGTCTTAAAAACCTCATTAAAAGTGCCGTTTTCTAAAGCATAATATTTTGCTAATACACTACCGTTAATAGTAATATCTAAACGTACATAACCTTTTTTGGCAATAGAAAAATCATCTTGTTCGCCATTTTTTACAGCTTTAAGTTTACCAGCTGCTCCGCTTATAATTTGAGGTACATTACCTTTTATATATTGTAAGTTTTCACTTTGACCTGACAAAAAGATAACGTTATCTGCCCCTACGGCAATTGTCTTTAATCTGTTTCTAAGGGTTCGGTATTGCATATTTTGAAATTCTTGTGTAGAGAATCCGCCAATATTACTAAGAAAACCTTGTTTACTATATGTTTTTGTTGGGTGATGTATCGCAACAAAAACGATTTTGCCTTGTGCTTTTTTTATGCGATTTTCAAATTCCAAAAAGAATAAAGTTCTATTCTGAATTTCAGATTCTTCATTGATATAAATGTGATCGTCCCAGTTTTCTAAGAACCATTGAGAATCTACCGTTATCAATTCTACGTTTTCTCCCAAATCTTGATGCTTAATAGGTTCCGCATCATCAGGAGAAAATTTGGCTTTGCTATTTTTCTGAATATACTTTTCAATATCAGAAACACTTTTATACCCATTTACCCATTCTTTATTACCAGGAATAAAAATGACATCATTTCCTAAATTTGATAATATAGACAACTGCTTATCCAATGATTTTTCTATTTCAGTTTTAGGTGCAGCGTTACCTAATATTAATACGGTAGGCTTATTTACTAATTGCGATTTTTTTGAAATCTCAGAGAGCACTTCAGTATCAGAAACATCCCATGTGTTGGCTGTAACATAAATGGACAGCTCTATTTCTTGAGAAGAAACAGTACTCGTAACTAATGCTAAAAGGAAGATTAGGAGAAAATGGGTGAACTTTTTCATTATAGTTGCTTTACTTAGTGGTTGTACTTAAAGTGGTTTGTGAATATGATATAAATTTTGAATCATAATCAATGACGTTGTCTTTACGCATTGTACTTAATACGTTATTGACCGTCTGTCTAGAAGTGTTTGTTAAGTTGGCAATATCTTTGTGAGAAAGAAGATTCTTTGCTATTACCCTTTCCTTATCACTTTCACCGAACTCTTCTATGTAGGCTTTAATAAATTCAGAGATTCTTGTCTTACTGTCTTTGTATAACAGGTCTTGAAGTCTTGTCTCTAATTTTCTAATGCGTAGACCATATATTTTTAACAAGCCATTTTTTAAAGATTTATGTTCTTCCATCAAATCTTCCATCATATCAGATTCGATATAACAAATTACTACGTCCTCTAGAGCTATAGCAACCTCTTTAGATGAGCTATCTTTATCATAAATGGATAGTTCTCCAAAAATATTTCCCTTCTTAACGACATACTTTACAATGTCGCTATCAGAGTCCATAATCTTAACAGATCCATTTTTCAAAAAGAAAATGCATTTTCTATCTCGTGCTCCTATTTCAATGACACTGCCTTTATCTACATGATCCATTTCTAAAAAATCACATAGTTTCATCATAGAAGGCATCCCTAACTTTTTAAAAAGGCTAAATCCTTCTAAGAACCAATATTTAGTTATTGCTTTCAAAATATAATTTTAACAAAACCAATATTACTAATTATCAATAGTATGCAGAAGCTTTAAATTTAACAGAGTTACTTCATACGACAGTTGAATAGATTTTATGGAGCTGCGAATGCAAAAAATATTACCTAATCAATAATGCGCCTAAATCTTTTTAAAATTGGTCGGTTTTAACATTCAGTCGTATTATTATCCTAATCTTTCATAATTATTTTAACATTCCCCTAAAAAATATCTTTCATGTTCAAAAAACACTAGCCCTAAAATTGTATATAAATGACGTAATTTGCACCCCCATTTACTCAATAATATATTATTAGAATTATAGAAATATGACGAAAGATCACGAGTTTTTTATGAGAAGAGCCATTGAAATGGCAGCAAAAGGAATGAACTCTAATGCAGGTGGCCCTTTTGGTGCTGTAGTTGTAAAAGACGGAGAAATTATTGCCGAAGGTCATAATAAAGTAACCTCTACAAATGATCCTACTGCACACGCAGAAATGGTTGTTATACGAGATGCCTGTAAAAAATTAAGTACTTTTCAACTTACAGATTGCATTATTTACACCTCTTGCGAACCTTGCCCTATGTGTTTTGGCGCCATTTATTGGGCTAGACCAAAAGCAGTTTATTATGGTTGTGATAAAGCAGATGCAAAAGCGATAGATTTTGATGACCAGTTTATTTATGACGAATTGGAAGTGGACATGCAAGACAGACAAATTCACTTTAAACAAATGTTACAAGAAGAAGCTGTTGAAGTTTTTAATAACTGGGCATCAAAACATGATAAGACCAAGTATTAGAGTAGCTACCAAAAACAGACAATACATTTTAAGGGGTGATTTCCAGTTGAAACCAGATGACTATGACCGAAAAAGAGAAGATGATCAATGGCGAAGTTTATGATTCTCGTGACGCGGAACTCCTTAAAATGTACCATAGGGCCCGTAAAATATTACA
>NZ_JBPOGG010000038.1:0-3625 GCF_051251825.1 Nonlabens sp.
GTTTGTTTTCATAGCACACACCTTTTTAGTTAAACAATATTATTTGTAAGATTTGGAACTTACATTAAAAATTAACGAAAATTTTAAACAAAGGTATGACGAGAAAATCAATTAAAAATATGCGCGATTATCAGATTTGTGTTTATAATTACCCTTAAAAAAGAATACCCCTATAAATAGGGGTAAAATCTTATACTTTAAACATATGTTAGCATTTCCATTAAAATCCTGAAATATGCATAAAGCTATTATTGAAATCTTTGTGCTTTCAAAGTTTAAATGGATAGATTACAAAATATAATCCGTACTTACGAAGTTGGAAAGCTTAGCCTCCAACAATTGCTGAATGGTCTCATTGTTCAAATCATTATCCTTAAAGGCAACAAAAGTCCGAATAGAAAAGGAACGTAATGCATCATGAACACTTAAAGTTGCTTGAGCTGAATCTTTTCTACCTGTAAACGGATACATATCCGGTCCACGTTGGCATGAACTATTCAAGTTTACACGACAAACCAAGTTCACCAAGGTGTCTATTAACGGTGAAAGTGCATAAACATCTTTACCAAAAAGACTTACCTGTTGACCATAGTTACTTTCGGCCATATCATTTAAAGGCTCCTCAATATCAGAGAATGAAAGAACAGGCACAACCGGTCCAAACTGCTCCTCTTGATATACCCTCATATCTTTATTCACGGGAAAAAGTACTGCTGGCCAGATATAATTATCAAACTTCTTACCTCCTTTTTTGTTCATTATTTCTGCACCTTTTCCAATAGCATCATCAATCAACTCTTGAATATAAGCTGGCTTGCCAGGCTCTGGCAAAGGCGTAAGCTTGACACTATCTTCCCATGGGTTTCCAAATTTTAATTCATCTACTCGTTTTGAATAGCGTTTTAAAAATTCATCTTTAATATCCTCATGTACATAAATCACTTTAAGTGCCGTACATCTTTGCCCGTTGAAAGATAATGTACCAGCGATACATTCATCTATAGTCAAATCCAAATCTGCATCAGGAAGGATAATTGCAGGGTTTTTTGCTTCTAATCCTAAAACCAAACGCAAACGATTGCTTTTTGGGTGTTGCTCTTGTAACGCATTCGCAGATTTACTATTCCCTATTAATGCAAGTACATCTATTTTACCAGTCTGCATTATTGGTGCAGCTACCGCTCTACCTCTACCAAAAATAATATTTACTACTCCCTTTGGAAAAGAGGTTTGAAAAGCTTCCAACAAAGGAGTAATCAATAAAACACCATGCTTAGCTGGTTTAAAAATAACGGTGTTACCCATTATTATAGCAGGTATTAACAAAGCAAATGTTTCGTTTAGCGGGTAGTTATAAGGCCCTAAGCATAATACAACGCCTAATGATCCTCTTTTTATATGAGCATAAACACCATCGTGTTTCTGAAACTTGGCCGAATTCCGGTCTAGTTCTTTGTAATCTTCTATTGTATCATTAATATAATCCACCGTACGGTCAAATTCTTTTTGACTATCCGGTAATGACTTGCCTATCTCCCACATCAAAAGCTTTACAACAATCTCGCGCTTGGTTTTCATTTGACGCACAAAATTCTCCATACACTCAATACGGTCTTTTACATGCATGGTAGGCCAAACCCCCTGCCCTCTTTTATAGGCGCCCATAGCAGAATCCAAGGCCTCCAAGGCAGCCGGCTCTCCCATATCAGGAATACTACCCAATAAAGTTGGTTTGTACTCTTCTGTTGATGATATAGTAGAAAATACTTCAGTAGTATTTCCTGCCCATGTTTTCAGTTCGCCATTAACCAAATATTTTTTTTGGTCTATTTTTTGGTCAATCTCGTATTCTTTGGGTATTGTTTTCATTTTCAGAAGGGTTTATTATAATAGATATGATGCTACAATGAGTAGCTATACGAAAATACATAATTAAGAAATCAGAGCTTATTTTTGAGAATACTAAATATAGCTGATTAGCGTCAATTTCATAAAAGAGCTAGAAATTGTGAGAACCTAAACCAAATATTGAAAAAGGTCTGGCTTATCGTTCAAATAATCTCCGTAAAAGTTATTTGTTTTCATACGCTGGACTAAAGGCTGAAGGTCTTCCGGACTTTTTAATTCTATACCTACAATAGCAGGAGCATTCTCCCTACTCGATTTTTTAGAGTATTCAAAATGAGTAATATCATCATCAGGGCCTAAAATCTCTGCCACAAATTCTTTCAAAGCACCTGGTCTTTGCGGGAATCGAACGATAAAATAGTGCTTCAGCTGACCGTAAAGTAATGCACGCTCTTTGATCTCGGCTGTCCTAGTGATGTCGTTATTACTTCCACTAAGGATACAAACCACATTTTTGCCTTTTATTTCTTCAGCAAAACCATCTAAAGCAGAAATAGTCAATGCACCCGCAGGTTCAACAACAATAGCATCTCTATTATAAAGATCCAAAATGGTCTGACACACCTTTCCCTCTGCAACGGTAACCATATCATAAAGTCCGTTTTTACAGATTTCAAAAGTGAGGTCTCCCACTTTTTGTACCGCAGCACCATCTATAAATTTATCAATTTTAGAAAGCTCCGTATTTTTGTTCTTCTTTATGGATGTCTTCATGGATGGGGCTCCTTCTGGCTCTACTCCAATAATTTTGGTGTTTGGCGATAGCTCTTTAAAAACTCCGATTAGACCAGAGGCCAATCCTCCGCCACCAATTGCCACGAATATATAATCTATAGGCTCCTTAAATTGGTCTAACAACTCCAAGCCTACAGTCCCTTGGCCTTCTATTACCTTAGGGTCATCAAAAGGGTGAATAAACGTTTTTGCATTGCTTTCGCAGAACGTTCTAGCACTTTTTGACGAATCGTCAAAAGTATCTCCTTCCAGTACTATTGTCACCCATTCCCCACCAAACAAACGTGTTTGCTCAACTTTTTGTTTTGGGGTAACCGATGGCATATATATTGTACCCGGAATTTTTAAATGGTTACAAGCAAAAGCTACGCCTTGGGCATGATTTCCGGCACTGGCGCAAACAATTCCGTTTTTTCTTTCCTTTTCCGAAAGCGAACTTATTTTGTTGAATGCCCCGCGGATTTTATACGAACGCACCCTGTGCAAATCTTCTCTTTTGAGAAGTATATTGGAATCAAACCCTTTTGACAAACGTATGCTGGACATTAACGGAGTAACCGTTGCAACCTCTGCAATGGTAGCAGCCGCCTTTTTTATATCCGATATTTTAGGAAAATAGGTCATATTAAAAAACCCTGTCTAGATTTTAAACTTCCCTATATTCTGGAAGACTAAAAAAAACCGGACAGGGTTGTTTTATAAATTATACAATCGGCTTCATTGCCGTCATAGCACCACGAAGTCTTGCACCTACAATTTCTACATTGTGATCACGAAGTGCTTTATTAACAGTAATAAGCTTAGCGTTATCAACACCATTACCTTTACCCGCAGCATATGCTTTACCAATTACATCAGTATCTATTTTTTTCATGAAGTCAGTCAATAAAGGCTTACAAGCATGGTCAAACAAATAACAACCGTATTCAGCAGTATCAGAAATAACACGGTTCATTTCGAACAATTTCTTTCTTGCGATAGT
>NZ_JBPOGG010000039.1:0-3323 GCF_051251825.1 Nonlabens sp.
GCGGAACAGTTTGGTACTTTGGCTTCATTGTACCCAGGGCGTATAGATTTAGGTCTAGGAAGGGCTCCGGGAACGGACCAGGTAACAGCGAACGCTATTAGGCCAGATAGAGTGCAGGCCGTTTATCGCTTTCAGGAAGAAATGCATAATATTCAGAAGTACTTTTCAAAAGATAACCAGGATGCAAAAGTTAGGGCGCCTATAGCAGAGGGTGTGGATGTACCCATCTATATTCTGGGCTCAAGTACAGATAGTGCTTATTTAGCAGCAAAAGAGGGGCTTCCTTATGTGTTTGCCAGTCACTTTGCACCCACCCAACTTATGGAGGCTTTGAATATTTATTATAATAATTTTCATCCTTCAAAATATTTACAGGAACCTTATTCGATAGCAGCTGTAAATGTGATAGCCGCAGAAACCGATGAGGAGGCAGAAACGGTATCTACTTCTATGTTGCGTTTGTTGTTGGGGGTAATGACCGGTAAGATTGATTATATGCAGCCACCCGTAAAAATGACACCAGAACTAAAACAGATTTCGGTAGACCCTGCATTTCAGCGGATGTTGAAGTATTCTTTTGTGGGGAGCAAAGCTACCGTTAAGCAAAAAACAGAGGAATTCATCAAACAGACTGGTGTAAACGAAATTATTGCGGTTTCGCATATTTACAATCAAGAAGACAGAATCAATTCATTCCGACTTTTTTCTGAAGCGATGAAAGAAATGTAAAAACGATTGAGTACAGGCTGCGTAAATCGTAGCCTAATTTTAATCTTTTTTGTTGACTAACCCTTTTGTAAATTCATTTAGGGTTTCTACCTTTTCCTCAAAATCTCCCTTTATAGTTTTTCTATATTCGTTGAGGTTTTTCACTAAATCATCTATATTTTCTGGAATAACATCCTCAAAAAATTGACGTAAACGTTTTGCCGTAGTGGGCGATTTTCCGTTCGTAGAAATAGCCACTTTTACGTTTCCTTTGGTGACGATACCACCCATGTAAAAATCACAAAAAGGAGGGTTGTCCGCTACGTTTACCAAGATGCTCTGTGCTCTACAATCATGGTACACCTGCTCGTTTATTTCTACTTTGTCCGTAGTGGCTACCACCATATGCTTACCTCCAAGGAAGGTTTTGTTATAGTTGTTAGAATGCATAGTAATGCCAAATTTAATTGCCAATGCAATGGTCTCTTCCCTGAACATGGGCGATACCATTTCTACCTGGGCATTGGGACTTGATTTAAGTAAAAAAGTCAATTTTTCCAAGGCTACGTTTCCACCGCCCACAATTAAAATATTAAGATTCGATACTTTAAGAAATACCGGGTACAGTTCATTCCGCTCCATGTTCTTCTTCTTTTTCTGTTTTATAATTGATGGTGATACGAGTTCCTTCTCCTGGAATAGAATTAATAAATAACCTTCCGTTTATATAATCTATTCGCTCTTTCATGAAAAAGAGCCCCATTCCACCTTCACTATTATTCTTTGGTACTTGTCCTAAAATAGAATCGTCAAAACCCTTTCCATCATCATCAATAACAACACTTAAGATATCATCTTTGAAATTAATGGTCACCAAAATATAACTGGCTTCTGCGTATTTAATAGCATTATTGACCGCCTCTTGTACTACCCTATAGACATTTGTTTCGGCCAAAGAATCAAATCTAATGTGTTCATCGGTCTTGTTGTCGAAAAGAATGGTTTTCCCTGTCAGTTTTGAAAGTTCAACAGTCATTTTTTGAAGTGCAGGAAAAATGCCATGGTCACTAAGTTCTGGGGGCGTAAGGTTGAATGTAGCCGTACGCACGCCTTTAATAAGGTCCGAAGCTAAGGTCTTTAAATAGGCAATTTTTTCTATTGTCTTATCTTTATTCTCGGGATCGATAGATTCAATATTAAATTTTAATGCCGTCAGCATTTGCCCTATACCATCGTGAATATCTTTAGCAATACGCTTGCGTTCTTCTTCTTGCCCTTCCACGATTTGGCTTGCCTGTACTTTTTTCTGAAGCATTCGCTCTTCAAAATTCTGTTTGGTAAGTTGCTCTACCTTAATGCTGTTTTCCTTACGCTCCGTAATATCCGAACACAGGATAAGAATACTTTGTTGTCTGCTGGATTGGTGCATGGGTACGATAGACATATCTAGCCAAAAATCCTTTCCTTCTAAAGTGGTGATTTTGATTTCCTCTGTACGGATTACATTTTTTCTATTACTCTTCAGGACCTCTCTAAGATATTCTTGTTGGCCAGAGTCTGTCGTAAGAATTTCCGCTAAAGGCTTATTCAATTGGTTTTCAGTAATACCCAATAAACCCTGAAATTTTTTACTGATAAAAACGATGCTACCGTCTTTTCTTGCACTTGCAAATAAGGAGGCATTATCTATTACAAAGTTTAATTCCTGTAATTCTTGGAGTGATTTTTCTTTTTCGGAATAAAGCTGCTGTACCTCTTTGGCACGCGCATCTGAATTCACCTGGTTTTGCATTAAATCCCCTATAGTCTTACGGATTTGTAATGAAAGGGGTTTAAAGATAAATACAATTTCAAGTATTAAGATGAGGAGTGAAATGCAAAGAAGTAAATATTCTTTTTGCTTTAAGTTTTTTAGTTTGGCCTTGCTACGCTCATCATATTGATTTACGATGTCATCCATCAATTGTAGAAAACGGTCTTCATTTTGTAGAACAATAGTTACATTTTGTTCTAAACTAGCTTCTGAGAGACTGTTGTTATGATAGGAAGTAATTATGGTTTCTGCGGCTTGTACCATAGCCGAATGATGTGGCTCTAACTTATTGAACAGCTCTAAAATCTCAGTATCGTCCTCATTGGGAAGTCCTTTGTCTATATCACCATTTTGCAAGGCAATATGAGAGTGTTTCCAAATGGCAATGGTCTTAGAGAGTTCCTTTATTTTTGGGTCAATCTCACCTTTGGAAAAGTCACTTTTAATAAGCAATAATTCCTTTGTCAACTTTTGACTGTAAGCCCTTTGGAATCCCGCGACATTAATAACACGAGAATCGCTCAATTGCGAACTTAGATGTAATTGAATCAAAATTTGAGAGACAATTATGGTTACGGCTATACCGGCCAAAGCCCATAGGTACCACTTTCTTATACTTAAAAAAGTTTCAGAGTCAAGCGGTAATTGGGTCTTGTCTTTCTGCATGTTACGAATATCAATTTACTACCTGTAAATTAACTTGCTATGGCCTTTGTGACCAACTCAAGTGAATTTTTTGAAAGGGGTAATTTCAATGCAGCCTTGTGTCCTTCTTCAGACATTTTTCGCCATGTTTTTTGAA
>NZ_JBPOGG010000040.1:0-3255 GCF_051251825.1 Nonlabens sp.
TTAAATTATCGCTTTGCGGAAACCAAAGTAAAAGAAGAAAATAAGGCCCATTTACTTTTTACTAAAGTCACTTTTGACAACCGTCACTCGGACCCTTACTTTAATGATTTTGATTTACAGATTCTACTGCCTCATAAGTTGTCACAGTTAGGGCCTTCCTTAGCAAAATCCGATATTAATGGAGACGGACAAGAAGATGTGTTTATTGGGGGAGGAAAAGACCAACCTGGACAATTATTAATAAGTCAGTCAAATACATTTAAGAAGATGAACTCTTCTGTTCTGGTAGAAGATAAATCGTATGAAGATGTTGGGGCTGCCTTTTTTGATGCGGATGGTGACGGAGATAATGACCTTTACGTAGTAAGCGGAAGCTATGAATTTATGGATAACCCAAGAATGTTGGTAGATAGGTTATATCTAAACGATGGTAAGGGGAATTTTAAGAAAGCTGAAAATGCTATTCCAGAAGTAGGTATTTCAGGTTCAGTAGTGGAGCCAGCGGACTATGATGGTGATGGCGACATAGATTTATTTATTGGCGGAAGGCTAATTACGGGTAAATATCCACATCCGGCAAGTAGTTTATTGCTGGTAAATGATGCAGGTAAATTTACAATTCAAAATGAAAACCTCGCTCCGGAATTACAAGGGTTAGGTCTTGTTACCGATGCCAAATGGGTAGACATCAATAATGACCAAAAAGTTGATTTGGTTGTGACTGGCGAGTGGATGGGTATTTTGGTTTTTCTAAATAAAAACAACAAGCTAGAGCGTAGTGATGCATATCCAGAATTAGCAAATGCCGTAGGTTGGTGGAATAAGCTTTTAATAGATGATATAGATGGTGATGGAGACAAAGATATTGTTGCCGGTAACATGGGTTTAAATTCTAAGTTTCATGCTTCTAATGAAAAACCATTTGAAATCTATACTTCAGATTTTGATATGAACGGGTCCGAAGATGTTATTCTAGCAAAAGAGTACCATGGTAAGCAAGTTCCTGTTAGAGGTAAAGGTTGTATGACCCAGCAATTGCCGCATTTGGCGCAAACTATACCAACATATACTGATTTTGCCAGCAAGGATTTAAAAGGTATTGTGGGCGAGGGACTTCAAACGGCACTTCATTACAAAGCAACAGAATTTAGGTCAGGAATATTTTTGAATAATGGTGATAAATTCAACTTTCAACCTTTTGAAAATAGAGTTCAAGTAGCACTAATTAATAGTATGTTATTTCAAGATTTTGATGGTGATGGTTTCAGGGATTTAGTGTTAGCGGGCAACAACTATCAGTCTGAGGTGGAGACCACACGTTCGGATGCTGGTATTGGTAATTTCCTTAAAGGAAATGGTAAAGGGGATTTTGAGTCAATTTCTAGTTTACAATCAGGTTTTTTTGCTGATAAAGATGTTAGAAATATGACTACGATAAATACGAAATCAGGAAGCTTTATATTAGTAGTTAATAATAATGATGAACATGATTTATTTAAAATAAAAACAACTACTAATTAAAGCATGAAATTTCCAATGAGAAATATATTACTTTTTGGATTTGTCTTTTTGCTTTGTACGGCAATGAGCCAGTTAAGTGCGCAGCAAAACCCCGAAAAACAACACGATTCTTTAGCTATACTATTCTTTAAAGAAACTAAAAAGTTAAGGCGAGATAACCCGGATAGTGCTCTAGTTCTTTTACAGCGTAAACATGAGGAATTTTTAAAAAAAGGAGATACGGTAAATGCGGTTAAAGCCTTGCTGGAGATGCCGTACATTTATGGACAACACGTAGATTACAACAAATCTTATGACACGCTTTGGTTTGCATTATTTTTGGCAGACAAAGCTAAGAATGATGAGCTAAAAGCTTCTGTGTACAATTGGCTGGGCAGATTGTATAGTTTTTTTAAGCGGAAAGATGAAGCTTTGGAGTATCTGCAGACCTCTCTTGAAATTAATCGTAAACTGGTTGAAAAAGGCCAGTTGCAGAAAGCAGATTTAGTACGAAACTATTATTTACTGAGTGCAACACATAGAGTGCTGAATCAACCAGAAATGGCAAAAGTTTATCTAGATAGTTGTTTCGTTAATTATGCTCCTACCAATGGTCAATTGCCTTTGGCTTATCTTAATTTTGAAAAAGCGTTTCAATTATCGGTGAACGACAAAAACAAAGAAGCATTACAATTGTTAGAGGAGTTAGAACCTTGGTTTATAGAGCAAAGACCTTCCTATTTAGTTTTGGTTTATTCAGATATGGGTGACGTATATGCAAATTTATCTAACTATAAACAGAGTAAAACCTATTATAAAAAAGCTTTAGAGATATCAAAAAAATATAATAGCCATGTTGATTTTTCTTCTTTAGTTCATGAAAAATTAGCTAATCTATTTGAAGCGCATGGTGAGTTTGAAAAAGCGTTTAGAAATCAAAAAAAATCAAGAGAGATTGATGCCCAATTTTTTGATAGTAGAACAGCAATAAATCAAAGCTTGTTAGAGATTAAAGACGAGTTTAGGATTGAAAAAGAAAATCAAGAACGGCTAGTACAGAAGCAGCGTTTGGAAAAATTAGAGCAAGCAGATGAAATCTCCTTTCTACAACGTATTATTTTGCTTGGCTCTCTTATTTTTCTGATAATTATTGGGGTTGGATTTTTTCAATATATGCGGACAAAACATCTGGCAGAAAAACAACTTTTAAGCAAAAACAAGCAGCTAGAAATTAAAAAAGGAAAAGAACTTTTAGCATTAAAAAATAAAGAGTTAGCAGTTACTGCTTTGCAAATGGTTGAAAAAGATGAATTTTTAAAGGATATTGCAGACAGGTTAAAAGAGTTGGAAAGCACCACAGAAAAACCGGAAATAAAGCAAGTGCTCAAATCTATTTCTCATAATAGATCCGATAATTGGAAGGAGTTTAGGCTTCGGTTTACAGCAGTAAATGAAACTTTTTATCATAAGATTACCACCATGTATCCAAAACTCAGCCAAGCTGATCAGAAAATATGCGCTCTGATAAAATTAAATTTTTCCAGTAAGGAGATGTCCAGGCTCCTTGGTATTTCTGTAGAATCTGTTCATACAACGAGGTATAGAGTACGAAAAAAGATGAAATTAGATAGAGGTGTAAATTTGGAAGAATATATTTCATCGCTCTAGCAATTAGCTAATTGTAAGTCAAATTGAAAGAACTACTTACAATTTTAGGAAAAACACTAGTAAAGGTGTTAAATTGCGGCAATATTC
>NZ_JBPOGG010000041.1:0-3034 GCF_051251825.1 Nonlabens sp.
ACCAATTTTCTAAACTGCCATTTTCAAATAGATTAGTTTGTGAAAAAGAAAAAACTGACCAAAAAAATACTATTAGAGGCGCGAGGGAACGTATGATCATGGGGTTGAGATATGTTAAAGAAAAACTAACGTAAGATAAACCCTAATATTCTGGTAACCACAATTTTTCGACGAAAAGCCCTTAATATTTCTTCTAACTGTCTCAATATGAGATTTAATGCGCCTCCAACCAATCTTGGCCTACACCAACTTCTACGTCTAATGGTACCGATAATTTGTAAGCATTCTCCATTTCAGATTTTATGACACCTTTTAACTCATCTAATTCCGGTTTGAAAATATCGAATACCAATTCATCATGTACCTGTAAAAGCATTTTGGATTTGTAGTTGCCTTCATCAAGTTTTTTATGGATGTTAATCATCGCAATCTTTATAATATCCGCAGCACTACCTTGTATAGGTGCGTTAACCGCATTACGTTCTGCAGCTCCGCGTACTATGGCATTACTTCCGTTAATATCTTTTAAATAACGTCTTCGGCCTAAAACGGTTTGTACATAGCCATTATCTCGAGCAAAATTTACTTGATCGCTCATGTAGCTACGAAGCTTTGGATAGGTTTTGTAATAGGTGTCAATAAGCTCTTTGGCTTCCGAACGGGATAAGTCGGTTTGGTTGCTCAATCCAAAGGCCGAAACTCCATAAATGATTCCGAAGTTAACGGTCTTGGCATTGCTACGCTGCTCTCGGGTAACATCTTCAATAGGCACATTAAATACTTTTGAAGCAGTAGAAGCGTGAATGTCTTCGCCATTTTTGAAAGCTTCAATCATGGTGGTTTCTTCGCTTAATGCAGCAATAATTCGTAATTCTATTTGGGAATAATCCGCTGCCAATAAAATATAATTTTCGTCACGAGGTACAAAGGCTTTTCGGACTTGGCGTCCTCTTTCCGTGCGAATCGGAATGTTCTGTAGGTTTGGATTGTTACTGCTCAATCGGCCGGTAGCGGCTACAGTTTGCATATAATCCGTATGTACTCTTCCTGTTGTTGGTTCTACTTGCTCTGGTAATGCATCTACATAGGTACTTTTCAGCTTTGCTAGCCCTCGGTAATCCAATACATTTTTAATGATTTCGTGGTCCTTAGCTAGATAAGAAAGTACATCTTCGGCTGTAGAAAATTGACCTGTTTTGGTTTTTTTAGGCTTATCTACCAATTTCATTTTGCTGAAGAGAATTTCGCCTAGTTGCTTTGGTGATGCTATATTAAACTCTTCACCGGCTGCTTCATAGATTTTTTCTTCCAGATTTTTTATATCGTTATTAAGGTCTTCGGAAAGGGAATTCAAGAATTTCTCATCCAGATTGATGCCTTCTAGTTCCATATCCGCCAAAACGTGTAGCAATGGTATTTCAATATCTTTAAAAAGCACGTCTGTCTTTGCTTCAGCAAGCTCAGGTCTGAAGTGTTCAGCCAATTGATAGGTAACATCGGCATCTTCTACTGCGTATTCTGTTTGCTTTTCCAAGGGAACATCACGCATGTTCAATTGGTTCTTGCCTTTTTTTCCAATAAGTTCGGTTATTGAAATAGGGGTGTAGTTCAAATATGTTTCTGAAAGTACATCCATATTGTGGCGCATATCAGGATTAATAAGGTAATGCGCCAACATGGTATCAAAGAACATTCCTTTTACTTTAATAGCATACTTATCTAAAACCTTGATGTCATATTTGAGGTTTTGACCTATTTTTTCAATGTTTTCTTCCTCAAAGAAAGGGCGTAAAATTTCTATAAGTTCTTGGGCTTCTCCCTTGTCTTCTGGAAATGGGATATAATATCCTTTTGTGGCCTCCCAAGAAAAAGCAATACCTACAAGTTGGGCCTCCAACGGATTTAAAGAAGTGGTTTCTGTATCAAAACAAACCGAAGTCTGTTTCATTAGATTTTGAACAAATAGTTTCATGGCCATGCCAGGAGCCACACTTTGGTAAACGTGAGGTATGTCCTTAATCGTTTTTCTACTAGAACTGTCTGTTATTGTAGCAGCACTTGCGCCATCGCCTCCAAAGAGAGAGAATTGTCCGCTGCCGGCAGATGATGATGTTACTGCTTCTTTTTTTGCGGTATCAGTGCTAGTTACTTGTGTCTGGGGTTCTGCTTCTCCCGAAAATATTTTAATGAACTGATCTTTTAACCGTCTAAATTCAAGTTCCTCAAAAATCACTTGAACTTTCTCGCTGTCGGGAACGGACATTTCGTAATCTTCCGCATTGAAGGTAACATCGCATTCGATACAAATGGTAGCAAGCTTTTTGGAAAGAAGACCTAGTTCCTTATTATCTTCAACTTTTTCTTTCATTTTACCTTTCAGCTTATCGGTATTAGCTAAAAGGCCTTCCATAGAGCCAAATTGTTCAATAAATTTCTTAGCGGTTTTGTCGCCAACCCCCGGTAATCCCGGTATGTTATCACTCGCATCACCCATCATTCCCAAGTAATCAATTACCTGTTCGGGACGTTCCACGCCAAAACGTTTTTGTATTTCTGGAATTCCCCATATTTCTATACCGTTACCCATTCTTGCTGGGCGATACATGAATATGTTTTCCGAAACCAACTGACCAAAATCTTTATCAGGAGTAACCATGAAAACTTTGTAATCTTCTTTTTCAGCTTGTTTTGCCAAGGTGCCAATAATGTCATCTGCTTCCCATCCTTCAAGAACAACAGATGGAATATGCATGGCCTTGAGTATATCTTGTATATAAGGTACGGCAATTTTTATGGCATCAGGTGTCTCATTTCGGTTTGCCTTGTACTCCGGAAATAATTCTGTTCGCTCGGCGCTTCCTCCTTTATCGAAGCAAACAGCCAAGTGGTCAGGTTTTTCACGTTTGATAACATCAAAAAGTGAATTCATAAAACCCATAATGGCGGAAGTGTCCATACCCTTAGAATTTATTCTTGGGTTTTTTATGAGGGCATAATAACCACGAAAAATAAGTGCGTAGGCGTCTAGTAAGAA
>NZ_JBPOGG010000042.1:0-2961 GCF_051251825.1 Nonlabens sp.
TATTAATTTTATTTTAAGCTTTAAATGTACTGATTTTTGCGCATAAAAAAACCCTGCCGACTGGCAGGGTTTTTAAAAATTTACTTCTTCTACAAATTAGAATCTGTAGTTAAGCGTAAAGTTCCAAGTTCTTCCGAAACCAAAATATACTCTGTTACCAGTATTTATACCATCATAGTTGTTAAGAGGGTCAGAATCTGGCGCAATGTTAGTTTCTGATTCAGAGATATACGTATCATCTAAAACGTTATTTATGTTAAGCCTTAAGGTAATAGACTTATTATCTTCTTTTCCTACCAACATTTTGTATGACACACCTGCATCAACCAAATCATATGCTGGCAATTCCAGAAGGAAACCATCGTTATCAGCAACACCATCTAAATCATTATCTTGAAAAGAAAGTACATCAAAATCTGCATAAAGATTATCTGCTCTGTAATAGCTAGCATCAAATTTCAATCTTTCTACCGGTTCAATTGTAGCTCCAATTCTAGCCGTAAATTGTGCAGCATCACCAACCTTAACACCGTCTAGAATCAATTCCGCAGTACCAAGGACATTACGCCCATCATCCAATACTGTACCAGTAGGGTTTCCTGTATACTCCCAGTTACCAACAGATACCATACCGTTAAATGTCAAGATTGGCGTAGCACGTGCCGTGAAATCTACCTCAACACCTGTATGCAACTGCTCTACACCTGAATAGTTAGCGGTTCCTTGAAATAATACATCACCATTAAGGTCGCTAACTGTTATACCGTCACTTTCAAATCTATCTTTCCAACTTGTTCTGTATAAGTTAACATTGGCACTAAACACAGCAGAACGAAAACCATAACCCAATTCTACACCAAGAATTTTTTCATTTTCAAGGTCTGGATTAATATCATTTACAAAATTCAAGAAAACGGCATCAAATAAAGGTTGCTTTAAATAATATCCTGCGTTTACAAAAACATTATGTTTTTCGTTAATGTTGTAGTTCAACCCACCCTTTACGTTTCCACCTGCTTGGTTTACCCATTCCGTTTTTTGCTCTGGATCAGAATCTAAATAGTTAAATAAATCTTCTCTTTGGAAACCTTGGTTAGAAAATGACCCTTGCATGAAAGCAGATACTTTATCATTTTTATATTCTACTTGTCCAAAAGCACCCAACCAACGTACGTAACCAATATTGTAATAATCAACTTTTTCTTCATCGTCAATACTACTAAAAACATTAAGTGAGTTACCAGCAGTAGGTGCATATGTTTCTGTTACCGTACGAAAAGTATCGTTTATATTATCATTATCAACATAAGCATCCGCACCAAGTAAATCTACCAATCTTCTGTAGTGATACCCTTTATAACTTCTAGCATCAACACCAACATCAAAACTCCAATTGTCATTTACTTCATTATGAAAATTCATAATGGTACCATACCAGTTATGAGAGTTTACAGAAGATCTCTGAGAAATACCGTTCTCGCTTCCTCTTACAAAATCATTATCATCTTCAAAACCAAAAGAACTGTTGTTACCATTTACATAAAGCCCTTGGTTAGACAATGCCCCGCCCGATGTATACGTTTCTCTTTGTGTGCCAAAATCAGGCACATTTCCACCACTATTCCATCTCTCAATATCATCCATACGAATAAGGCCATCCGCAGTCTTAAAAGTGGAGGAAAAAGACTGATTTCCATTGATTCTACCTAATGAACCTACTGAACCACCACGACCAAAAGAAGCGTATGCAATAGCTGAAAATGTAGAAGTTTCAGAAAGTTCCCATTCCCAATTTAATGATACTACAGGCTTATGATAAAAGTTTCCTCCAAAAGTATCTTCTTTACCATTTCTATTGCCCCAGTCACTATTATATTTAATGTTAGGATCTTCTCCGTTGCTACCATATTCTAAATAATTACCTAAACTTGGCGCAAAACCTCTTGAGTGATGTTGTTGCGGTGCTCCAGTAACAATAAATTGAAGGTCATGCTTATCATTTGGCTTATAACCAATACCGATAAAATAATTGTAAGCTTCAAATTCAGTTCCATCAACATAACCGCTACCAGCAGTTCTACCTAATAAAACAGAAGCAGAAAGACCATTTTCCATTAAACCAGTGTTGTAAGCAACTAATGTTTTCAAGTAATCTGCATTACCAACAGAACCAGAAACTACACCACCTTCTCTTTGCTCAGAAGTTTTAGTAACTACGTTAATAGTACCACCTACAGAAGAAGTCGCTAATTTTGAGGACCCTAGACCTCTTTGTACCTGAATAGCAGAAGCAACATCACTTAAACCAGACCAGTTGCTCCAATATACAGCACCATTCTCCATATCATTTACTGGCACACCGTTAACCATTACTGCAGAGTTATTTGTATCAAAACCACGGATACTAATACGAGCATCACCAAAACCACCACCTTGCTTTGTAACATAGATTGATGGAGTTGATTTTAAAATTTCAGGAAATTCTTGCGAACCTAATTTTTCTTGTATTTCAGCAGCTTTAATAGTTGAAACCGCTACTGGGGTTTCTCTATCTTTAGCTATATCAATTACACCACTTACTACTACACCTTCTAATTCTTGTGCGTTTGGCTCCAATACAATTCTACCAATATCACCGTCACTAGTGTAAGCTACTTTTTTGGAAGTATACCCAATGTAAGAAACTAAAAGCGTTCCTGCATTTTCTGTAATTTCGATTTGAAACTTACCATCAAAATCAGTTGAAGTTCCATTAGTTGTTCCCTGAAGGACAACACTAGCTCCCGGTAGTGGCTCATTAAGCTCGCCATCTATTACGGTACCAGTAATAGTTCCTTGTGAAAATGCCACGGTCGTCATTAAAAATAAGACCAAAGCGAAGTACATCTTTTTCATTTGTTCAGTTTTTACGTTTTCTCAATTTGCTGCAAAAGTGCGGCGTTTTAGGCATGCGAATGTTAA
>NZ_JBPOGG010000043.1:0-2907 GCF_051251825.1 Nonlabens sp.
ACAGTCCCAGTAATTACGACTGCTCCACCTTCATTGTAGATTCCTCCACCACCAGCTTCTCCTGGATTCATAGCTCCCATTGCTGGTTCACCATTTGCTGTGTTGTTATCAATAAGAGCTGCACCCATAATGTTCATAGCTCCTGATCCGTTCCATAATGCGCCACCTTCATTTGCAGCAGTATTTTGAGAATATGTTCCGTCTGTAATATTTACTGTTCCAGCTTGAGATACGTGAATTGCTCCACCGTTTCCTGGTGCTCCTGCTCCAGTAACTACTCCAGTTGCATTCATACTCATCGTTACATTAGTAAGAGTAGTAGTTGATGCTTGGTTTTGTTCTATTCCTCCACCAGCTCTATTTGAACTATTATTTGAAATTGTTGAACCAGTTGCTGTAAAAGTACCATTTGCATTAAGTACTCCACCACCAGTTCCTTGTGCTCCATCTGCAACATTATTAGTTATCATAGTAGTTGCGTCAGTAGTTACAACTCCACCTTCATTGTATATTCCTCCACCACCAGCAGCACCTGCAGTTGTTGTATCATTACCAGATGCTGTGTTAGCATCGATAGTTGTATCTGTAATAGTCATTACTCCAGATCCGTTCCATAAAGCTCCACCTTCGTTAGCAGCTGTATTTGTAGTAAATGTACTAGTGGATATATTTGAATTTGCAGTTCCTGTAATATGTATAGCACCACCATTTCCAGGAGAAGCACCTACTATATTACTTGTAAAAGTACTTCCAGAGATTGTCATTAAATCTGAAGACTGCACTTCTATAGCTCCACCAGCTCTTACAGCACTATTTCCAGTAAAGGTAGAATTGGTAATAGTTAATAGACCAGAAGTTCCTCTAGTCATAAGAGCTCCACCATTGGCAGAAGTACCTAATGCATCATTATTAATAAATTCGGAATTAGAAATAGTGGTGTCGGCATTGGTATTTGCAATTGCGCCACCACCGTAAGTAGGTCCAGTAGCAGTATTATTTGTAACAGTATTTCCAGAAAAAACACAATTATCAAAAACTGCTGCGCCACCAACTAAATTAATTGCTCCACCCGTAATGTTTCCGACTCCACCGTTAAAATTACTTACAGTAACACCATTTAATGTAAATAAAAATGAGGATCCAGGAGTGGTGATAAATAAACGGTTATTACCACTCGTTCTGTCAATTAAAGTATTAGTTGGTCCATTTCCTGTAATGACGATATCATCACTAATAGAGATGGCTCCTCCGGTAATACCTACTGTAAAATTACCTACAAAGGTAATTGTGTTGGGTCCTGCTGTTGCATTAGCATCTGCTACTGCTTGTCTTAAAGAACCTGTTCCTGAGTCCATTCCGTTAGTAACTGTAAACTGGCCGTAAGTAATGGAGGCTATTAACATCGCAAAAAGCGATAGGCTCCATCTTTGAGTAAAATTTTTCATAAGATTTTGATTTTGATTAATTTGGTATTATTAAATAGTTACGCACTATTGATGAGTTCAGTTTCAACATAATCAGTGTTTTAACAAAAATTAACATTTCGAGTGTAGATAAGTTGACTTTAATTGAGGCAAAAGAAAGTCAAATGTTAAATCCTGTTTCAGGCGTATAATGAAAAACCTTGATTTTTTATCTCGTATTATTTAATAATTTATTTTCAGCAGATAAATCGTTAATATCTATTTTATTTTTTGCAGTTTTAATAAGCTTTCGCGAAAGCGTAAAATGAAATGCAAATCCAATACAAAACGTAATTGGTCGAAAAAATATGCAGTTGGGCGCTGAAAGACAATATGACAAATTAGTTTATATGGAATGGCACGATTCTTAAGTAATATTGCAAAAAAGCATATTTATGAAGTTGATATCAAAATTATCTGTTATCATTTTAATCCTCGTCAGTTCGCTAAGCACAGCGCAAGTTAAAATAGGAGACAACCCAAATTCAATTAATCCATTTTCCATTCTAGAACTAGAAAGTACTGATAAAGTACTTGTGGTTACAAGACATACTGATGCGGAAATGTCAGCAATAATTCCATTGAATGGAGCTCTTATCTACAATACTTCACAGAACTGTCTTTTTCAGTTTAAAAATAACAACTGGGAAAGTCTTTGTACACAAGTGAGCCTTACTGATAATAATGACGGGACCTACAGCTTTACAAATTCAAATGGTACTAACATTATCATAGATACAAACGCTGTTTCAAATCCTTATAATAATGCTACCTCAGGCCTTGCCGCTATGAATGTGCAAGATGCGATAGACGAACTTACAGGTCTTACAAATTCCGTATCGCTTATAGATAATAGCGACGGAACTTACACATTTACAGACGCTTTAGGGAATATAATAACTATACAGGATACTTCTATTTCTACTTTAGTTGATAATGCAAATGGAACATATACCTACACAGATGAGACTGGTGTCCAAACCATTATTGACACTTCTATTATGGAAACGCTTACTTCCTTAGGTATTAATGCTTCTCAAACTGCTCTAGAATATAGCGATGAAAACGGTTTAATAACAACTATAGACTTAACAGCCGTAATACAAAACCTTGAAACAATCACCACACTTGCCGATAACAGCGACGGAACATTCACATACACTTCTGAAGATGGTACGGTAACTACAATTGATACCAATGCTGCCGAGACTCTTACTACCTTAGTATTAAACGCAGATGATACCAATTTAGATTATACCGATGAAGACGGAACAACGACGCAATTGGACTTCACAGACTTAGTTGCTAATCTGGAAACGATTACTACTCTAGTTGACAATACTGATGGTACTTTTACCTATACCAACGAAGCTGGAACTCCAGTAACCATTGATACCAATGCTGTCGAGACACTTACTACCTTAGTATTAAACGCAGATGATAC
>NZ_JBPOGG010000044.1:0-2858 GCF_051251825.1 Nonlabens sp.
TTCAATTTTTTGAAAAAAATCCAAGGGCATTATTTTTTCTTTGGTAAAGCTATTGTGGTCAATTTACAGAACGAGACAAGTTTACCTTCTTCATTGGTAATCTTAATTTCCCACAGCTGGGTAGTTCTTCCTTTATGTAAAATAGTAGCTTTTGCAAACACATCGCCATTACGAACACCTTTGACATGGTTAGCAGAAATTTCAATACCACGTATGGAAAATTGCTGTGCATCAAGAAAAATATACGAGGCCATACTACCTATACTTTCCGCCAAGGCAACCATAGCTCCACCGTGTAAAACCCCATCTGGTTGGTGAACTCGTGAGTTTACCGGCATCTTTCCGACCAAAAAATCTTCTCCCACATCTACGTATTCAATTTGTAGGGTCTCCATCAGTGTATTTTTTGAAGATTCATTGCAAACTTTCAGTATTTTTTCCTTGTAGGCGTCCATAACTACTATTTTTTTCAAAATTAAGCATTACGTCATCAATAAAAGCCATTACTTTTATAGAGATTTTTGTTCTATGGATTATTCTGAAAATACGGTATCTTATACCACCACAAATAGCTATGCTACGTTAAATTTACTTTCAAGTCAAACTAAAAACGTTTGGATTGTACTGCATGGCATTGGTTATTTAAGTCGATACTTCTTAAGGTATTTTGATGAATTACCTCCTGAAGAAAACTATATTATTGCACCTCAAGCACCATCAAAATACTATTTAAACAATACATATAGGCGCGTTGGAGCCAGCTGGCTTACCAAAGAAGGTACAGAACAAGAAACACAAAATGTTTTGGCCTATCTAGATGCTGTGTATGCCGCACAAGAGTTTCCGGAAAATTGTAATTTTATAATACTTGGGTACTCACAAGGAGTTTCGATTGCCACAAGATGGGTAGCTCAAAGAAAGATAAAGTGCAATCAATTAGTGCTTTATGCTGGAGGTATTCCCAATGAATTAAAAGCATCTGACTTTAGTTTCTTAAAAGAAAAAGATACCAAGGTGACTACACTGGTTGGTGATACAGATGAATATATAACTAAGGAGAGACGGAAAACTGAATCAAAAAAAATAGAGCATCTGTTTGGAGGAAAAGCAGAACAAATTTTCTTTGAAGGCGGACACGAAATAAAAAAAGAACTCATCCTAAATCTAGTATAATGAACAAAACGCTTGTTTTAGAAAATGAATTGGTGAAGCTTGTTCAATTAAAAAAAGAACACAATAAAGAACTCTGGCCAATTGCACAGCAAGTAGACCTTTACCAATATGGTTCTAATGATGTCTCTACAATTCAAAAATTAGAGAACTATATAGAGACAGCTTTAACTGAAGCAAAGCAGAAAAAATCTATTCCTTTCACTATTTATAATAGGACGACCAATGAATGCGTAGGAAGCACTCGTTTTGGTCATATTGATCAAAAAAACATGGTATTACATATTGGCTGGACGTGGATTTCTCCTGACACCCGTGGCACGGGTTTTAACCATCAAATGAAATATTTAATGCTAAGCTATGCATTTGAAAAGATGGATTTTGAGAAAGTTGAATTCCGAATTGATGAGCGAAACATGCGGTCTATAAAAGCCGTGGAAAAATTAGGCGCAAGTTTAGAGGGAATCCTCAGAAAAAATGTCATCACCAAAAGTGATTTCAGAAGAAGTTCATGCTGTTACGGAATCTTAAAAGAGGAATGGGCAGATATTAAACAATCAAAATTTAAAGACTTTATATGAATCAAGCCATAGCACAAGTAACCCTAGTAGTTAAAGATTATGATGAAGCCATTGTCTTCTACACTAATAAATTAGGCTTTAAACTGGTAGACAACATTCAATTAGATGATAACAAAAGGTGGGTTACGGTATCTCCTCCTAGTCTAAACGGACTATCGCTTTTACTAGCTGAAGCTACGAATGACGAACAACGAAAAGCTATAGGAAACCAATCTGGTGGTCGTGTTTTTCTATTTCTGCACACCGATGATTTTTGGAGAGATTACAAAAAAATGAAAGACCAAGCTGTAGAATTCAACGAAGACCCTCGTGAAGAGCCCTACGGAACCGTTGTCGTATTTAAAGATTTGTACGGAAACCTCTGGGACCTTATCGAAAGAAAATAGTTTGCTAAAATCTTCTATCCGGAGAAAAGGCATCGATATTCATGGACACTTTTCTCTCGTCTATTATTTCAGAAATTAATTTTCCTGTAGCCGGCCCTAGACTCCATCCCATCATAGCATGCCCGGTTGCGAAAGTCAAATTGGCCCATTTGGAAGAACGCCCAATATAGGGAAGTCCGTCCGGTGAAACTGGGCGTAATCCTGTTTTTACACTCGCAATTTCATTTGCGTTTATATCTACGGTAGGATAAAAGTTTTTTGCTCCGCTGGCAATAGCCATAACTCGCTCTTTTCTAACAAAATCATTGTTGCCAGAAAACTCCATTGTGCCGGCAAACCGTGTGAAACCATCCATTGGTGTAACCGCCATTTTTGACTCCATAAGAATAGCAGGAATGGCTATTCCTGTGGGCCTTGCAACATTTATACTGTAGCCTTTACCTCCTTGCAGAGGTAAGTCCATCCTAATTTTTTTTGCGATTTTGCCACTCCATGAGCCAGCTGCAAGTATTACTTCATCCGCTGTATAGTTGCCTTTAGAAGTTTTAATCTTGAGAATCCGATTTCCTTTTACTTCTAAATCCAGAACTTCTTCATTCGTTCTAATCTTTACTCTTGCGCTTTTTAGATAAGCTACTATTTTTGGCATAAACTGAGTTGGCGTAGAGTGTGCATCACATTCATAGTGAATAGCTCCTTTTGCATCTATAGCGACCTCCGG
>NZ_JBPOGG010000005.1:0-279654 GCF_051251825.1 Nonlabens sp.
TAAATACTAAATACTAAATACTAAATACTAAATACTAAATACTAAATACTAAATACTAAATACTAAATACTAAATACTAAATACAGGACTGCCTACTGCCTACTAAGAACCTGCCTACTTTTCTTCTCTCTTCCGTTCCTCAAGTCGTGCTTTAAAACTACGTCTATCTTTAGTTCTAGAACGTCCATGGGTTTTGCGATTCCATAAAAGGAACACAAAAAAGGCAATAACTACAGCTCCTATATAAAGCCAGTCGGTGTAATTACTTATTCCTTCCATGGTTTATTACGTACATCAGTTTCTATAATTCCATCTCGTAAACGGATGACTCTATGAGCATGCTCAGCGATTTCTTCTTCGTGAGTTACGAGAATAACGGTATTACCATCGGCATGGATTTTATCAAAAAGTGCCATGATTTCCACACCAGTTTTAGAATCTAGATTTCCGGTAGGCTCATCGGCTAGTATGATGGATGGGTTATTAACTAGCGCTCTTCCTACTGCAACACGCTGGCGCTGTCCACCAGAAAGTTGGTTAGGCTGGTGATCCATACGATCTCCTAGGCCTACACTTTCAAGCACTTCGGTCGCTCGAGCATTACGTTGTTTTTTAGATTTCCCAGCATATACCATCGGTAATGCTACATTATCCAGTGCCGTAGTTCTAGGTAACAGGTTGAAAGTTTGGAAAACAAATCCTATTTCGGTATTTCTAATATTGGCCAGTTGATCATCGCTCAAGCTAGAAACATCAGTACCGTTCAATTTATAAGAACCAGCAGTAGGTGTATCTAGACAACCCAGCAAGTTCATTAAAGTAGATTTACCAGAACCCGATGGTCCCATAAGTGCTACATAATCACCACGTTTGATCTCGAGGTCTATTCCTTTGAGAACTTTTACAACTTCTTGTCCTAGTTTAAAATTACGCACAATACCGCGCACATCAATAACATTATCGCTCATAAGGTAAAAGTATAGAATTAAGCTCCTTTCTCATAGGACGTTTTAAATCTCTTAACGTTACAATTTGATGTAAAAACGTTCCTGCAATTGTTCTTTACGTAAAAATAACAAGCCTAAATCATATAAATCTACACTTGCCGTAACCTGTGAATGATGACATAATTGATCCCATGCCGCAGTCATATCGCCAGACCAGTAAATATCATCTAGGACAAAAACAGTGTTATTATGAGCAAATCTCAAACAGCTCTCAAAATAGGCTAGGGTAGCAGCACCATCGTGGTGTCCATCGATGTAAATCAAGTCATAACTGCTATCATGATCAGCCAGAAAATCTGTAAACTTTGAACAAATACTAATAATATTTTTTAATCCCAAATCGTTAAAGGATTGAACGGCAAATTGCTGTACTTCAGGACTTCCTTCCACGGTTGTGATATGAACATCGGGTTTTGAAATCGCCATCGCTTGCGTAGCAATTCCCAGAGAAGTTCCCAACTCCAGCACCTGTTGCACCTTAAAATAGGAGCACAATCGCATAAGTAAAGCTGCTGATTTTTGATCACTAGAATTGTGCTTGAGAATATCACTGACTTTGCGCACGTTTGATTTAAAAACTCTGCTGCCAGCACCATAATCTTTTATGTTAAGGATCGTGTGATTGTATTGTAAGCTTTCGCGAAAGCGTAACATTTCACCATACTGCTCATAATGATCTTTATCTCTTAAACATTTTTTCTCCAGTGTAAATACAAACGGCGAGTGAATCCCATGTAAATGAAAGGATTTGAGACTGTGTTTTATGTAATGTTTGAGTTGGTGGAGCAACTTGTTGGTTTATGGTTTGTTGTTTGTGGTTTGTTGTTTATTTGAACCTCAATGTCAGTTCGAGCGCAGTCGAGGACAGGTTGACAATCGCAAAGCTAATTTAAAAACAATGAAGCAGTGATCTATCGTGGTGTTGTAGCTGAAATTTTTTCTTGACAATTTAACTTCTCCAATGTCAGTTCGAGCGCAGTTTGCCTTTTCCAGCAGGCAGGTCGAGAACAGTTTATATTCTACAAAACTAGTTTAAAATCTGGACCATATTTATAATGCGTCCAATTTCTGCATTCTGCCAAAATAACTAGCATATCAAAATCACCTGTTGCTAAGGCTCTTTTCTTTTTTGAACTCCACTTTTTAATTTTCTTTTCAAAGTAAATTGCCTGTAATACATCGTTAAAACATTCTGAGAAAATGAGTTTCACAGGTCTTCTAGTTGATGTGTAAGTATGTTCTTTAGTTCCTTTTTGATGTTCAATGAATCTTCTTTCTAAGTCGTTTGTGATACCTGTGTAAATAGAATTATCTGAACATTCTAATAAGTAAACATAGTATTGGTAAGAAAACATAACTACAAGTTAATAAAAACTATTTAGATTCTCAATTGTTCTCGACCTGCCTTTGCCGGCAGGCAGGCTGCGCTCGAACTGACATATCGGTTTTGAGTAAGTTAAGAGTTTTAAATTGTTCTCGACCTGCCTTTGCTAGTAGGCAGGCTGCGCTCGAACTGACAAGATTGTTAAAAGGGTTAGAGTAATTCTAAACTGTTCTCGACCTGCCTTTGCCGGCAGGCAGGCTGCGCTCGAACTGACATTCAATTTCAAGTTCAATTTCTATTACCCAATAGCCTCAGTAAGTTCCAGCCACTCCATTTCTTTTTCTTCTAGATCAGCTTTTACTTGATCGAGTTTGATGGAGTTTGCGGCGAGTTCTTCTGGTGTGAGTGTGGTGTCTAGAAATGATTCTTGGAGTTTAGCACGCTGCTCTTCAAGTTTTTTAATATTGTTTTCTAGTCTGGAAATTTCTTTCTGCTGCTCGCGAGTAGGTCCTGCAGCTGCAACTTTTTTCTTTTCTACGGGTTTTGGTGCGATTACCTTTTCGCCTTGAGCGGTATCATCCTTATCAAGTGCAAGGTCTGTATTTCCTACATAAGCGCGGAAATCACTGTAGTTTCCAGGGAAATCTGTAACGGTTCCTGACTGGTTGAACACAAATAAATGATCCACAATCTTATCCATAAAATAACGGTCGTGACTCACTACGATCAGACAACCTGGGAAATCCATAAGGAAATTCTCGAGAATATTCAAAGTAGGAATATCAAGGTCGTTTGTAGGTTCATCAAGAATTAAAAAATTAGGATTCTGAATCAAAACGGTACACAAATACAATCGCTTGCGCTCGCCACCACTGAGTTTTTCTACAAAATCATGCTTCTTTTTGCTATCAAACATAAATCGCTCCAGCAGCTGACTCGCACTGATGATTTTACCTTTATTCAGCGGTATGTACTCTCCATATTCTTTAATCACATCAATCACCTTCTGACCTGGTTTGATGTCGATTCCGTTTTGCGTGTAGTAACCTATTTTAACGGTTTCACCAGTGACTACTTTTCCAGAGTCTGGCTGCAAATTACCGGTTAACATATTGAGGAATGTTGATTTCCCAGTTCCGTTTTTACCTATGATTCCTATACGTTCTCCTTTAATGAAATTATAAGAGAAGTTATCGATAAGGTTTTTACCTGGGAACGATTTTGAGATTTTATGAAGTTCTACGACTTTAGTTCCTAGACGTTCCATGTTAATCTCTAGCTCTACTTTATGGTCTTTACGACGGTTGTGAGCAGCTTCTTTAATCTGGTAAAAATCGTCGATACGAGATTTAGACTTAGTCGTACGCGCTTTAGGCTGACGACGCATCCATTGCAATTCTTTTTTATAGAGCTGTTGTGCCTTTTCTTGAGTGGTTTGCTCAATCTCTAGACGTTCCTCTTTTTTCTCAACATAGTAAGAATAGTTTCCTTTATAGGTATAAAGTTTACCGTTATCCAGTTCTATAATCTCATTACACACACGATCTAGGAAATAACGGTCGTGCGTTACCATGAGAATGGTATAATTTTCTTGCTTGAAATATTCTTCTAACCATTCAATCATTTCAAGATCCAGGTGGTTAGTAGGCTCATCCATAATGAGCAATTGAGGATCTGAGATTAGCGCGATCGCCATTGCAATACGTTTCTTCTGTCCACCACTGAGGTTAGCTACTTTTTGAGAAAGGTCGTCGAGTTTAAGTTTAGAAAGAATTTGCTTGTACTTGGTTTCAAAATCCCAAGCATTGGCAGCGTCCATCGCGTCAAAAGCCGCCTGGTACTTATCTGCATCTTCCATGTTTTGCAAGGCTTTCTCGTAGTTTGCAATAATTCTTATGGTAGGAATGTCTGAATCCAGAATAACTTCTTCAATCGTAGAATTAGGATTCAAGTCTGGTTCTTGTAGTAAAAATGCCATGCGCAAATCATTACGTCTATTCACGCTTCCTGTATTAGGTGGTTCTTTACCTATTATAATATCGAGTAAAGACGTTTTACCGAATCCGTTTTTTGCAACAAAACCTATTTTCTGACCTTCATTTATCCCAAGCGAGATATTATCAAACAACACACGTTCCCCAAAGCTACGAGAGACGTTTTCAACAGATATATAGTTCATGAATTCCTAAGTTTTAAGAGATTGCAATGATACGAGTTTTTAAGGTGAGTTAAAGGTTCTAGGTTGATGGTTTAAAGTCGTAGGTGTTTGATTTTTTAATCTCTTTTCACTTCGTGAAAATTTGATTTTGGATTGTCTAATTTTTTATTGGAGATTCAAGACTTCAGACTAAGAATTCAAATTTCGTTAATCGTTAATCGTTAATCGTTAATCGTTAATCGTTAATCGTTTATCGTTAATCGTTAATCAATGTTTGATATTTAAGCAAACAGGCTGCGCTCGAGCTGACATCGGAGTTGTAAACTAGAGGAAGAAAGCAAATCTCATGACTCAAAAACTCAAATTGGTATTCCATGTATAGTCAAGACTGTTGACTAATTTTCAAGTTCTAAAACATAAAACTCCTTCCCTTGAAGGAAGGCTGGGATGGGTGTTTCAAGAATGACTTTTTAAATCTCAAAGCGTTAATCGTTAATCAGTTTCGATATTCAACAGATAAAACCGTTCTCGACCTGCCTCTGCCGGCAGACAGACTCTCGCTCGAACCGACATAAAAAATCATTTCCTAATATGTAAGATTCCCACCTAAATCTAAACTTAAACTTAAATTGAAACTTAAATTGAAACTGCTCTCGAACTGACATTGTAACTGCGACTGAAAACTGAGACTGCAACTGAACACTGCGACTCAATACTGCGACTGAAAACTAGCAATCCATTCATTTCAACGAGTAGCTCATAGAATAGGTTCTACTAAATAGGCATTTTCACTAGATAACTTTATATTTACCGCTTATTCTAATTTAGTATATGCGTTCCCTAATAGGTTTATTAATAGTGATACTGGTTCTTATGGTAAGTTCCTGTATTCCTACCCGTAAAATCACATATTTACAGGAGTCAGATTCTGTTAAGAATGATTCCTTAATTACCATTCAAAAAGTACAGCCACCTTATAGATTACAAATCAATGATATTTTGAGCATACAAATCAAAGCTCCTTATGATCCTCAGCTGGTATCGATGTTTAACGTTTCAGCAAATAGTAACGGAAATGCAAGTATTCAACAAGCTGGCGGACTTTATTTTAGTGGATACACCATTGATCAACATGGTGATATAAGAGTACCACAATTAGGGAAAATTAAAGCACTAGGGTTAACACTTGAAGAATTAAGAGAACTCATTGAAAAAAGATTGCTATCCGAGTATTTTAAAGAAAATGCAGACTTATTTGTTACTGTGCGCCTTGGTGGCTTGCGATATGTAATGGCTGGAGAAGTAAGTGGTAAAGGAGAACAAACAATTTATAGGGATCAAGTGTCCATAGTTGAAGCCATAGCAAATGGTGGTGGTGTACCTATAACTGGTGATTTGACTAATGTGAGAATCGTCAGGCAATATCCTGATGGTGTTAAAGTACATCACCTAGATCTTACACAACTTGAAGTGATTTACTCACCATACTACTATATTCAACCTAACGATATGATTGTAGTAGATCCTTTACCACAGAAATCTCTGGGGACAGGTACAACTGGGCTGGCATCTTTTACAACTATAATTTCCGTTGTGACCACCTTGGTGACTACCGTATTATTCTTTACACGTTTATAAGATGGAAGAAGAAAGAGAAATTAATTCCTTATCTGGGATATTTGATATCAGACAGTTTTTTACAAAACTGATCAAATTGTGGTGGTTATTCATTCTTTGTCTAGGAATAGGCTTGGGTTATGCTCATTATAAAAACCAATTTATTCAAACGGTTTATAGTGCTAACTCCTTGATAAGTATTAAAGATAATTCAAATCCATTATTTACTAGTAATACTAGTTTAACCTTCAATTGGGGTGGAACAACTGATAAAGTGACAACAGCAATTGTACAGTTCAAGTCTCGCACGCACGCAGAGCAAGTTGTGGATGAGTTGCAGTATTATATCAATTACGTAAAAGAAGGTGATTATTATAATACTGATGCCTATAAGAAAACACCGTTCTTTATCTATGCAGATACGAGTTCAGCACAACTTTATGGGAAAAATATAAGAATTAAAGTTCTAGATCAAGAGCGTTTTGAGCTTTTTACAGATTTTTCTAGCTCAACAGCGAGCGGTTATGATTACGCTAGTAAAAAACCAGTGCCTGTTAATGTGCCGCAAGGACCTTGGAAAAAGCAATTCAAATTTGGCGATAAAATAGATTTACCATTTCTTAAAGTAGTCATTGACAAAAGAGGTGAGCAAATAAAGAAGGGAGAATGGCTTTTTAATTTTGGAAATTATTGGGGAACTGTAAATCGTTACAAAGCGATTTCCATAAGACAGGAGCCAAAAGGATCTTCAATATTACTGCTTAGTTTATCTGGTAAAAACAAACAGCGACTTATAGATTATATCAACACCAGTTCCGTCATTCTAGAAAGAGGTGAGCTGGAGCGCAAGAATAAATATGCGGTCAGTACCATTCAATACATTGATAGTTCACTAATCGTTCAAGAAAAGATGTTGAAAAAGTCTGAGAAAGATTTAGACGACTTCAGAGATAAATCTCAAATGCTCGATGCAACTGTCCAAAATTCGGATTTTAATAAAAAGCTCACTGAATTTGAAATTCAAAAACGCGGTATTCAAAACAAATTAAATTATTACGATAATTTAAAAAGCTACTTACAAAATAAAACGGACTATACCGCTATTCAAGCACCATCAGTAGTTGGTATAGGAGAAGGAAGTATATCTGCGGCAGTTGCTCGCTTAATTACATTGAGTGAGGAACGTAAAAAAAGAGAGTTTGCTATGCGTGCAGATGCTCCTGTGTTTCGTGAAATAGATCGAGATATTAATGCTGTAAAACAAGTGATATATGAAAATATCACCAGCTCTAAATCACTTTTAAGTCAAGAAATTAATGATCTCTATGGTCAAATTAATAAAGTGGAAGCACAAATTAAAAAATTACCAAAAGAGCAACAAGAATTTCTCAAAATCCAGAGACAGTTTGATGTGAATCAAAACACCTATAATATCTTCATGGCCAAGAAAGCCGAAGCTGAACTCATCAAAGCTGCAAATGTATCAGACGTTTATGTAATAGATGAGGCTAAAGATACCGGTGGCGGTGGTGCTAGTAAGGACTTGAATATCAACTATCTAATGGCGCTGCTTGTAGGGATCGCTATTCCTATAACAGTAGCATTCATACTCACACTACTTGATTTTTATGTCCATTCTCCTAAGGATATTGAAAAATTGTCTAAAATACCACTCATAGGTGTAATAGGTAAAATGGATCACCCTACTAATTTGATTGTTAAGGATAAGCCTAAATCTACCATTGCAGAATCCTTCAGAGGAATACGGTCCAGTTTACATTTTATTTATGATCAAGATTCCTTAGATGGATCTCGTACTATAATGGTAACCAGTAGTGTAAGTGGAGAAGGTAAAACCTTTACTAGTATCAACCTTGCAACTGTTTTTGCTTTGAGTGGAAAACGTACCTTACTGGTAGGAATGGATTTGAGGAAACCTAAAATATTTGACGATTTTGGAATCGATAATGATTTAGGGGTTTCTAATTACCTCGTAAATGATTGTAATTTAAATGAAATTATACGTTCTGCGGGAATGGAAAATTTAGATATAGCATTGTCAGGTCCAGTACCACCTAATCCTAGTGAGTTGATCATGTCCAGGAGAGCAGGAGAAATGATTGAGCAATTTAAAAAAGACTATGACTACATCATTCTAGACACGCCACCACTAGGACTAGTGGCTGATGCGCTCGAGATTGCTAAGTATGCCGACGCCTCTTTGTACATGGTGCGTCAGGGATATACTAAGAAAGGAATGCTTGATGTAGTGAATGAAAAATATAATCGTGAAGAGATTAAGAACCTTAGTTTTGTATTTAACTACTTTAATGAGCGTGGTAAATATGGTTATGGTTATGGCTACGGTTATGGTTATGGCTATGGAGCTTATGGAAATGGGTATCATGAAAATGACATGAAAGACGGTTTTTTAACACGAGTTAAAAAAATTATCAAGGCAATTCTCATCCCTAATAAATAGTTTAATTCCGCTTTTGCGAAAGCGTTTAATAAGAGATAATGGCTCAAAAACAAGAATGGCTTTATGAAATAAAACCTAAGGGCAAACTAATAGATTTGAATTTAGTCGAGATATGGAGCTATAGAGATTTACTTGTTCTTTTTATAAAAAGAGATATCGTTACTGTTTATAAGCAAACCATTCTAGGGCCATTATGGTTTTTAATTCAACCACTTTTTACGAGTGTGGTTTTTACTCTGGTATTTAATGAAGTGGCAGGAATAGACAATGGTGCGATTCCTAACTTTTTATTCAACTTAACCGGTTTAACGCTGTGGAGTTACTTCAAGGAATCGTTGAACGCGACCAGTAATACTTTTAAGTCAAATGCTGGACTCTTCGGTAAAGTGTATTTTCCACGATTTATCGCGCCAGCATCTAAGGTGCTGTCGGGACTTTTTAAATTTGGAATACAATTATTAATCTTGATTATTTTTTATGTCTATTATGCTGTTAATGGCATGGAAGTGCGCCCATCATTTTACCTTATTTTATTGCCAATAGTTATACTCAATGTCATTTTATTGGCTATGGGAATAGGAATGATTCTATCTGCCTTTACCACTAAATATAGAGATTTATCTATTCTTATAGGTTTTGGGTTAAATCTTGTGATGTATTTAAGTGCTGTCATGTACTCTATGGAGGCCGCTCAAGATAAATTAAAGGATTATTATTGGGCAGTAGAGTGGAATCCGCTAGCGCATATTATAGAGAGTTATCGTACGATATGGTTTGATAATCTTGAGATTCACTGGACTGGAATTTATGTAGGGCTTGGACTAGGACTGATGTTGTTTTTTATAGGTCTTGTTGTTTTTAATAAGACCGAAAAAACCTTTATAGATACCGTATAATGGGAAAAACGATACGTTTATACTGGTGGAGCGAGATTTATATCCAGAAAAAGGATTATGAAAACTATGGTGATTTATTAGGGAAATATCTGGTAGAAAAAATAGCAGGTAAAAAAGTAATATGGCAACGTGCTCACAAGTTTTACTTGAAAAATTACTGGAAACCGCTATATGTGACTATAGGTAGTATTCTAGAACATATTGGGTCGCATTGCACCGTTTGGGGTAGTGGCATTATCTCTAGAAAGGCACAAGTGGCTAGTGGAACATTTTTGGCGGTGAGAGGTCCGCTTTCGCGCAAGCGTATTCAAGAACTAGGTTACGATTGTCCGGCAGTTTATGGAGATCCTGCTTTACTGCTGCCATTACATTATCGTCCACGAGTAGAAAAAAAATATCAACTAGGAATCGTGCCACATATCAATGATTATGAACATGTGCTGGAATGGTATAAGGATCATGATCGCATAAAAATCATTAACTTTAAAACCAATGATGTAGAGCATACGACAAACGAGATTTTATCTTGTAAACATATTTTATCTTCATCTTTACACGGAATTATAGTAGCGCATGCATATCAAATTCCGGCGGTGCAAGTACAATTCTCTGACCGTATTTATGGTGATGGAGTGAAATATCACGATTATTTAATGTCTGTAGGACTTGATCCTTATGATCCAGAATTTATGAATGAATCCCTAGAGATTGAAATTTGTATAGAAAAAGTAACCCGTCACGAGCAGCGATTGCCACAAGCTGCCGCGATTCTAGAAATACAAGAAAATTTAATGCAAGTATGTCCTTTTAAATCTACCGACTCATGAGCGATGATGATATCATTTTAAAAGCAGAAAACATTTCTAAACAGTACCGTCTGGGACTGGTAGGAACTGGTACTATCGCACATGATTTAAACAGAATGTGGCACAGAGTGCGAGGCAAGGAAGATCCATATTTACAAATAGGAGCGATAAACGACCGAAGCGCCACAGCAAGTTCTGACTATGTATGGGCATTGAGAGATATTAACTTTGAGGTTAAACGTGGCGAAATTCTAGGAATTATAGGCAAAAATGGAGCAGGAAAATCTACACTTCTTAAAATTTTATCTCGAGTAACTAGCCCTACTACAGGATTTATTAAAACCAAAGGTCGCATTGCGAGTTTACTAGAAGTAGGAACCGGCATGCATCCAGAACTTACTGGTAGAGAAAATATTTTTCTCAACGGCGCCATACTGGGAATGACCAAAGATGAAATCACCAGTAAGATAGATGAGATCGTAGAATTCTCGGGTTGTCAAATGTATATAGACACACCGGTTAAACGTTACTCGAGCGGTATGCGTGTGCGATTAGGATTTGCCGTAGCGGCGTTTCTAGAACCCGATATTTTGGTAGTAGATGAGGTGCTTGCTGTCGGTGATGCTGAGTTCCAGAAAAAGGCTATTGGAAAAATGCAAGATATTTCAAATACGGGTGGAAGGACTGTGCTATTTGTGAGTCATGATATGGCAGCCATAAACAGATTATGTCCTAGATGTATTTTATTGAAGAACGGTTCAATTGTTGCTCATGATATAACCAGTAATGTGTTAGATCAATATTTAGCTGATAATACCGAAGGATTTAAAGTTCAGGTGCAACCGGAAAACTTAGTTGATAAAGATCTAAAATTAATTAGTGTATCTCTAAATCTAGAGAATGGAACTTTAGTAAAGGGTATTCATGATGTGTACACCGACTTTTATATTAATTTCAGAATCAAATGTGAGAAGGTCATTAGAAAACCTTTGATATCGTTTCACTTTAAAAATAGTAGAGATGAGTTTGTGATATTTTCAGATATTAATGATAATAATAGTAATGTTTTACCTGAGAAACCTGGATATTATAATTACTCTATTAAAATAGAGCAACCATTACTCAAACCAGACAGATATTACTTGTACGTAGGAATCGTTAATAATGATACTGGTCAAACAAATCATTTTCCAAGTTTGCTGAATTTTGAGTTGCAAGATTCTAAAAATGTTCGATCAAAAAGGGCTGGTTATATTTATAAAAAATTTAAATGGAATTCTTAAAGTTTGTGTATGAAAATAATAGCTGAAAGTGCTTTTAATCATCAAGGTTCATTAACTTATTTGAAAAATCTTGCTAATGAAGCAAGGAAATCAGGTGCTGATTTTTTTACTTGTCAAGTAATGAACGTGGAGGCATTTTGCACTCAAGATTATTCTAAATATACCTTATATAAAGAAACTGAATTTAGTAAGAAAGAATGGATTGAGTTATTTGATTATTGTAATGATATATCTTTAGATGTTATTCCGTGTGTTTTAGATGAAGAATCTTTTTCCTTATGCTATTCATACGGTTATAGACTGATAAAAATTCATGCTACAGACATTACTAATAAACCATTATTAGAAGAGATTGCTCAAAAAAGTGATTGTAGAGTAATTCTTGAAACTCAATGTGCTACACTTCTTGAAGTTAAATTAGGTATCAATATTTTAGGAGAAGATAAAGTAGAAGCATTATTTTCTGGCTATAGTAATTATCCATCTGAGGTAGAAGAATTAAACTTAAATGTATTAGATACATTTAAAAATGATTTTGGTTTTCATGTAGGGTTTGCAGACCATACTATTGATACTCAAAACGTACCTTTAATGCTGCTAGCTAAAGGATGTAGATATATTGAAAAGCATATCACATTGTCTAGAAATCATAGGAATTTTGACTGGCAAGTATCTTTGTATCCACATGAGTTTGCTTCAATGGTGCATACCATCAGACAATATGAATTGGCATTAGGTAATGGAGTAAAACATCCCACAGAAAATGAAAAGGCCTTCAGGAATATCATGTACAAAAAGGTAGTTCCAAATTCAAACACTTTGAAGAGGTCAGATAAAGGTCAGCATTTTATAGAAAATAAAATTAACACATTTGATCAAAATAATATTGTTGTAGCAGTCATTGCAAGGTTAAAGTCACAACGATTGAAAAATAAGGTCCTCTTACCTTTTGGTGGTGATAAAATGATTGTGAGCTTATATCAGAGGTTATCGCTGGCTAATAAAATAAAGAAAGTATTTCTTACTACTAGTAACTTGAATGAGGATAAACCTTTGGTGAATTTATTTCAAGAAAAAAATCTTAAGGTATTTGAAGGTCATCCTATTTCTGTTATTGATAGGATGCTCGATTTAGCAATGGAAGAACAAGCTTCTGCTATTTTTAGAGTTACCGGAGATAACCCTTTTACAGATCCACAATTATTAGACGAGATGGTCGAGTTGCTTCACTTACATGATTTGGACTATGTTAAAGTTAATGGAGTACCTTTTGGAGTAGGAGCAGAACTTTTTTCAACTAAATATTTGTGGAATTTATATCTACAATTAGATGACACTATGACTTCTGAGTATTTGTCTTGGTATGTTCTGAATGATGAAGATATAAGAATGGGTGCTATTGACGTAGAAATGAATAACGAATCTGAATTGGTTAACCTATCGGTTGATTATGAAGAAGATTATTTAAGATGTTTGAATCTTTTAAATAACATAGGGAAAAAGAATTTGAATGAAGTCACGTTAAAAGATATCGACGATAATCTTGAAAATTGTGACAAAGTAGATGTCGAAAAGGAAATAAAATTACCTAAAGGTCAAAAAATTAAAATGAAGGAGTATATTAAATCTTTTAAAGAGAAAAACTGCATTGCGCGAAAAATATATATTATCAAATGACCTATGTAATTGGTGAGATTGGACAGAATCATAATGGATCAACAGACTTAGCTAAAGTTATAATTGATCTTATTACTAAACCTAGAAAAGAAGGTTATTTTGATATTCCCTTTAAAGGAATGGATGCTATTAAATTAACAAAAAGAGATTTAAAATATGAATTGTCTGATTCACAAATGAACAGACCTTATAATAACCCAAATAGTTTTGGAAAAACATATGGTGAACATAGAGATTTTCTTGAATTAAATGATGAAGAGCATTTTGAGATCTACTTACACGCTAAGAGTAAAGGCTTAGATTTTGTAGAAACCCTTTGCGCACCTTCTTGCCTCTCTATGCTTAAATTCTTTACACCAGATAAATTAAAAGTAGCGAGTAGAGATCTAACTAATTTGCCATTACTCGAAGCTTTAGCGGAAACTAAGTTGCCAATAATATTATCCACTGGTATGGCTGGTAAGAAAGAGTTGGATGACGCTCTTGAAGTTCTTACAAAATTTCATGAGGATATTGCAATTTTACACTGTGTTTCTGAATACCCTACTCAACCTAAGAATACTAATCTCAATACAATTCCTTATTTAAAAAAATTATATCCTCAATATACGATTGGTTATTCAGATCACACAATTGGTATCACAGCGCCAGTAGTAGCAATGTCTCTCGGTGCCGAGATAATTGAAAAGCATATAACCTTAGATAGAGGGATGAAAGGAACTGATCAAGCTGGATCCTTAGGGCCAGAAGGCGTTTACCGAATGATGCGAGACATAAGAATTATAGAAGAATCGATGGGAGAAGAGAAAATCTTCATTGCCGATAGTGTTAAAACTGCTAGAGAAAAATTAGAACGCTCGATTGCATCAAATAAAAAGCTACTTAAAGGTCATGTAATTACTGAAGATGATATTCATCTTTTATCTCCAGGAAATGGTATTAAATGGACTAATCGCGAAGAAATTATAGGTAAAACCTTATTGACGGACATGCCATCAAACGAGATTTTACTAATGGAAAATCTTAAATAATATGGCAATTAAAACTAAAACCTTAGCTTCTAATTCAGAGTTGCAAAAAAGAGAAGAATTTCAACGATTGTATGAGCAATGTCCCATTCCTATTAATGAAAGATTATCAAATCTTGGACTTTTTGTAAAAAGGCAAGACTTTACAAAACAATTATTCTTGAATGACCTCTATAGTAAAATAAAAGATGTTCATGGAGTAATAATGGAATTTGGTGTAAGATGGGGACAAAATTTAGTAACATTGAACAATTTGAGAGGAATTCATGAGCCATATAACTATAGCAGAAAAATCATTGGATTTGATACTTTTGAGGGTTTTGATAGCATAGATATAAAAGATGGTAATCATGAAATAATAGAAAAAGGTGCTTTTGGAGTATCTGAATTTTATGAAGACTACTTAAATAAAATACTTGCTTATCACGAAACTGAAAGTCCGCTTTCACAAATCCAAAAGAATTCAATTGTAAAAGGAAATGCAATTGAAACTTTAGCTAATTATTTACAGCAACACCCAGAAACAATTATCGCATTTGCATATTTTGATTTTGACATTTATCAACCTACAAAAGAATGCCTGCATTTGATAAAACCATATTTGACTAAGGGTAGTATAATTGGTTTTGATGAACTTGTTGATCCAAATTTTCCTGGAGAAACCATTGCTTTACGCGAAGTATTTGGCACGCATAATTATGCAATTAAAAGAAGCCCTTTTAGTGGTATTCAATCATATTTAATCTTTGAATAAATGAAATTACCGAAATTAGTTTTGACAGATATTGACGGTGTATGGACTGATGGAGGGATGTACTACGATCAAACAGGAAATGAATTTAAAAAATTTAATACTTCTGATAGTGCAGGAGTACTATTTTGTAAAAGACTAAATATTCCTGTAGGGATTATAACAGGAGAGAATACGAACATAGTCGCTAAACGAGCAGAAAAATTAAATATAAGCATATTACATCAAGGTATAGGAGATAAATTACCAGTAGCCTTACAAATCTGTAAAGATTTAAATATTCAAATTAGTGATGTAGCTTACATAGGAGATGATTTAGGTGATATCAGTTTATTAAGAGAAGCAGGTGTTAGTGCCAGTCCTGCTAATGCACCTGATTATATTAAAAAAATCACACATTTTACAACCCAAAAGGCAGGTGGAGAAGGTGCGTTTAGAGAGTTTGTTGAGACCATTTTAGGTAATGACAGAATTACCAATTTACTTACTCATTTTTAGTGTATAATGTTCAAAAACAGATCGGAATATATTGGTATTGTAGAGCAAATCAATAATTCAGTTATAGATATATTTGATTCTTTCTTTGGCATTAACATTGAATTTATTTTGAAAATTCAATTAAGTTATCAGCTTCATTTAGCCTATGCAAAAGGTAGTTTTCCTAATTTTAATGACTATAGACCTTTATATTTAAATAAATATGGAAGTGTATCAAGTTATTTTTATATCCTCAAATCCCTTTTTATTTTATCGTTAAAAATTTTTTACTTTAAGTTTTTTGTAAAGTTCTCTAAAAAACACATAGTTTTTGTCGGTAATACTACTCACAACACTTTATTGAATGATGAATGTCAAAATTTATACTTAAGTGCTTTTACAGAGAAATATTCGCCAAAAGATAGATTGTTACTTTACTTGGATGCGAAAAATAATAACGAGTTTAGTGATTTTTATTTGGATTTATTTATAGAATGGTATAAAATACTTTATTCTCTCAAATATTCATTTTCAAAAAAATCATTAAAGTTTTTTAAAAAATATGGTGATAGTATAAACTCGCACCTTCAATCTCATGTCGGTAAATCATTTAAGGGAATTGATGTTTTTTTAGCAGATCAAGTCGTTGAATATTTAGTACATAAAAATGCTTATCGACAATTATTATTGAAACTTAAACCATCGATTGTTCAAGGCTATTGTTTTTATGAAAATAGGATTAATGCAATGATCAGTGCTGCAAATTCATTAAATATAAAAACAATTGAATATCAACATAGTGCAATTTCTAATTCCCATTTTGCCTATTCAAAATGGGAAAGAGTAGATGAGCTATATTTACATTTTCCATCATACTTTTATGTATGGAATAAAAGTGATCTATTATTGATAAATGACAATTTTGTAGGAGTTTGTCATAAACCTCAAGGAAAAATAGTTGGGATTAAACATTTAGCACCGCTTCCAACTTTAGGAGAAAAAAAGCGAAACAAATTGTTGATTTGTTTACAGGGTATCTGGATGCCTCAATGGTTAGAGGATTTTATAATTAAAGATGATAATCATCAATGGTTCATACGTCTTCATCCCAGGTATCCTAATGATAAGACACAATTAAATAAGTTGGATAAGCTAAATAAAAAAAACCTATATATACATGAAGCAAATACTTCAGTTTTAGAAGAGTTGTTAAAGCAATCAATTGGTTTAATTACTTGTTTTTCAGGAACTGCTTTAGAAGCTTATAATTTAGGAATCGAAGTTTTAATTTATGGAGAGGAAGGCAAATCCGCTTTCAATAAATTTATTGAAGATGGACAATTTACTTACGTTTTTAACGAAAGGATTTTGGAAAATAAATTAAACCTATTAAAACCTTTAATAACCACTTAATGAAAATTTTATTTTTCACACATTATAGTTCACTCTACGGAGCTAACAGGTCGTTGATAGATATAATTGAAGGGTTAGAGAAATTTGGCGTTATTTCCACTGTAGTCATGCCTAATGGTGGAGATTTAACAAATGCTTTACTAAAAAAAAACATTCCATTTATAATTCATCACTTTAAGCCTTGGATCTTTATCGATGACGTCAAGCCAAATTCTTTGAAGTCAAAAATGATTCATTGTTGGGAAAAGCAGGAAAATAGAATTAAAATACAGAAATATAATAAGCAACAACTGTTAAATCTCAAAAGTAATATTTTAAAAGAAGAAGATTTTGATGTTGTTTATTCAAATACCTCTGTTTTTGACTTTGGATTCAATTATTCAGAATTAATTGATTCCAGACACGTTTGGCATCTTAGAGAAACTCCTCAACAATATCAATTTAAATGGATATATAAAAATAGTAGAATTACTAAATCTTTTAATGATTCTGATTTAATTATTTCAGTTTCCAATTATGTCAGAGAAAATTTCGTTAATAGTTTGGGCTTAAAGGACATCATTGTTGAATACAATTCAGTAATGAGCAAAGATCGCCTCTATTCTTTAGAAGCTTTAAGATCGAATATTAAAACTGAAAAAAGTAATTTTCTGACTTTTGGTTTAGTAGGTTTAATACATCCAAATAAAGGGCAAATAGAGGCTATAAAGGCTCTAAAAATTGTCGTAGAGAAATTCCCTTCATGTAAATTGTTAATTATAGGTGGTGGAGATGTGGATGAACTTTCAACGTTAGTACAGTCCTTAAACTTGGATAATAATGTAAGTATCATTGGAGAAGTAAATGATCCTTTTGAGTACTATTTAGAGATGGATGCTTATTTAATGTGTTCTAAAAAAGAAGGTCTCGGCAGAGTAACTTTGGAAGCAATGTCTGTTAGTTTACCTATTATCGCTTTTAATGATGGTGGTACAGCTGAAATTATCAAAGAAAATTATAATGGTTTGTTCTATCAAAATGGACATATTGAGTTAGCAGATAAAATGATTACCTTAATTACAAATAAAAATCTTCGGAAAAAATTAGGTGAAAATGGTAGAACATACTTTGAGGATAATTTTATTAATGAAATTTATGTTCACAAAATTCATAATCACTTATCTAAGTTGATAAATTAGATTCAAAGCATGTCTTTTTATACTATCTCAATCTTAACGATTAATTATAATGATGTATCAGGTCTTGAACGCACTATAAAAAGTGTTCAAAATCAATCAATTGCTCTCAAAGATCATATAATCATAGACGGCGGCAGTAATGATGGAAGTAAAGAATTAATTGAGAAACATAAAAGTTGCTTTAGTTACTGGATAAGTGAACCTGATAATGGAGTTTATGACGCCATGAATAAAGGTATTGAAAAAGCAAACGGAGATTATTTGCTTTTTTTAAATAGTGGAGATCATTTTAAAGATGATCATAGTTTATCAAAATTAGTCGCAGTTATAGATGAAACTGATCCAGTTGAATTAATTTATGGAAATATAGAGGTTGTAGCAGATCGTACTTGGATTAAAAAATATCCAGCTATACTTCATTTAGATTATTTTATTAAAGATAGTTTACCGCATCCTGCAACGCTTATTAGAAAAGATTGTTTTAATAACCAGCTTTATGATACTTCGTTAGATATAGTTGCAGACTGGAAGTTCTTCTTGTTAGGAATAGGTAAACAATCACTTAAATACCGTTATGTAGATGAAGTCATTAGTGTTTTTTACTACGACGGCATTAGCAGCCAACAGCATGCGCAAATTAGTAAAGAGCGTGCAAAAGTAATTCGTCAATATTTTCCTAATAAACTTAAATTACATTATTCATATTACCCTAGTAAGCTAAAAAAGAATTTCAGTCTTGCCAAAAAGAAAATGAATTCATTGATTAAAAAAATTAAAAATATAATAATAGATGGTTAAAGTTTCAGTAATCGTACCGTGCTATAATCAAGGTGAATTCCTTGACGAGTGCCTGCAGTCTGTTTTAAACCAAAGTTATGAAGATTGGGAATGCATTATCGTAAATGACGGTAGTACTGATAACTCTGAGGATATTCTTAGAAGATGGATACAAAATGATTCTAGGTTTTCCTTAATGTCCATAGAGAATGCTGGCGTGAGTAATGCTCGTAATCAGGGAATTACAAAAGCAAAAGGTGAATATATTTTACCACTCGATGCCGATGATTACATTCATGAAAATTATTTAGAAAGCGCATTTGATATTTTTAATACTTCTCCTTCATGTAAAGTAGTTTATGGAGCTGTTATGATGGTAGGTGAGAAGAATAAAAAATGGGAATTACCTGAATTCAGCATGAAGGAACTTGCTATTTCTAATATAATTCCTGTCAGTGGAATTTACAGAAAAGAAGAATGGCAACGAATAGGAGGATATGATGTTAAATTGGATAAAGGACTTGAGGATTGGGAGTTTTGGATTCATTTATTAAAAGATGATCCGGTTGTCAAATTCATTGATGAAATAAGTCTTTATTATCGCATCAAACCAGAGTCTCGCAATACTGGAGTGAATCAATTATTACAGGCCGAAATACAGTCTTATGTGTTTAATAAACATGCAAACTATTATATGAAGACCTTTGGTAGTTACCATGAATTATTAAAGAAGTTGAAGTATCAAGAAATGGAGTTGACCGGTTTTAAAAATAGTTTGAATTATAAGATTTTCAAATCGATAAGAAAGATTAAACAGCTATTTAAGTAATGGTTTCCATCATCATAGTTAATTATAATACACCTGATCTTGTTGCTCAAGCAGTTTCTTCCGTTTATAAGTATTTGGATTTGCAGTTATTTGAAGTGATCGTGGTGGATAACGCGAGTACAAAGGGTTCTATAGAAAATGCAATGGCTGCTTTTCCTGAAGTGATCTTAATAAAAAGTGAGGAGAATTTAGGCTTTGGTAGAGCAAATAATTTAGGATATCAACATGCTCAAGGTACATATATCCTATTACTCAACTCTGATGCTTATTTGGTTGACAGCAGCAGTATTCCTATGATGATGGACTATCTAGAGAAGCATGAACATGTGGGAATAGTAGGTCCTAACTTCATAAAAAAAGATGGTTCCCAAAATTATGCTTATGGTAATCTACTAGAGAAGCGCAAAATATGGAGCGATTTAGGGATTAATAAATTATCAATTGAAGAATCACGAATCTATGCGACCTATAAAGTATGTGATAAAGAAGCTTCAAAAGAGGTAGGTTATCTAGCTGCAGCTGGAATTCTTATTAAATCAACTGTAATTAAAGAGCTAGGATTGTTTGATCCTCATATTTTTTTATACTACGAAGATATGGAGCTGGGATGGAGATATTCCCAGCATAATTACAGTAGTGTTTTAATTCCAGAGGCTACCATTGTGCATTTAGGTGGTGGATCAGGTTCTTCTATTTCTCAAGAATTACAACAAAAAATATCAGATAGTAAATCATATTATATTAAAAAGAGATTTGGTGCTTTCTTTCTTTTAAAAGTTAAGTTGGTATCTTTCTTTTTGAAGGGTTATAAAAGGCTTAAAAGAAGAGTTTCATAAGTTGTATTTTTGAATCATAATCTATCATCGATAATTTGAAAAAAGTCCTATTATTTTCTTCTCTGTGTAAAGAAAAATCTATTCTTGAAATAGCTGTGCCTACATGGCTCACTCAAGAATGTGAAAATTTGCAACTAGACCTACTTTTTTATGATGATAATAAATCAGTAGAAGCTAGTGAGTACATTTCTAATTTAGCTCAAGAAAATAAAAGAGTTAATTTACTTGATGGTTTGTTTAAAGATGAGTCTGATTATAAAAATCATAATTGGACTTTTCATGCAGTAGATCGTATCATTACTATAAAAAATCAAGCTATTCAATATGCAATAGAAAATGAATATGATGCCTTGTTTTTAGTGGATGCCGATCTGGCGCTTCATCCACAAACTTTACAACATTTAGAATCCTTGAATAAAGATTTTGTTTTTGAAATCTTTTGGACTGTTTTTACAGATCAATTGTTTGCAAAACCCAATTGTTGGGATGTACATCCCTGGGATTATTTTAATACCGACTCCATTTTAAAGCTTAAAAAAGCAGGTACTTATGAAGTAGGAGCTGGTGGAGCTTGTACATTGATTTCACGTAACGCAATGTTAAAAGGTCTGTCCTTTGACCGTATAAATAATATGCCTTATAAAGGTGAGGACAGGCATATATGTAGTAGAGCGTCAGTCCTAGGAATTAAGATCTTTGTAGATACTCATCTTCCTGCGTTTCATATATTCAATAATTCACTGCTTGATCAAGCAAATCAATGGGTTCAAGAAAAATGTTCACCTCAATTTTTTAATGATTGGTTAGATGAAAAATGGGAAGAACACGTTTATAATTATTTAAAGCCTTCACAAAATATTACGCACAAAAATAATTTTCATAAAATGAAAATGGCACTTTATAAAGCAAAAAGAGCCTATATTAACTACATGAGATATTATTAAGATGGTCTTTAAAATGAATAAACCTTTTAAATTATTAATAGTAGCAGATACCTTAGACGTGGAGAAAAGCAGCGGTGCTAAAGGTAGAATAGCACTTATTAAAGGTTTTCTGGAACTAGGCTATCAACTTAAGGTGCTACATTATTCAAGGAAAGAGGTCGAAATTCAAGGCGTTTCATGTTTTTCCATACCTGAGAAAAAAAATACTGGATCTTATTTTAAAGCTAAGCTTCAATTGTTATATCAACGATTGTCTAAACACAATATCAACCATAGAATAGAAGCAAGAAAAGGTTTTTCATATACTCATGATTATGATGTTGCGAGTATTCAACACACCATTAAACAAGAAGCTCCAGAAAATTACGATTACATCGTTGCGTTGAGTTATGCAAGCAGTTTTAGAGCTCATAAGGCTATATTGCAATTACCAGAATGGCATCACAAATTTCTACCTTATATACATGATCCTTATCCTATGCATAGTTATCCTAGACCATATGATTGGGTAGAGCCTGGACACCAAAAAAAGCGTGACTTTTTTATAGCCTTATTTACAGCAGCCAGATCTATTATATATCCTAGTAAATTATTAGGAGATTGGATGGAGAGCTATTACCATAGTGGTAAAGGAAAAGCAGTCATTATACCTCATTTAATTTCACAGGACTTAAAAGATACTGGTATATTTCCAGCATACTTTGATCCATCATTATTTAATCTATTACATGCCGGTTCTCTAATGAGCGCTCGTAATCCTATTGCATTAATAAAAGCATTTTCTAGATTTATAAAAGCTAATCCTGAGGCTCAAAAAGATGCTCGTATGGTTATGGTAAGTGAAGATTCAGTATTCCATAAAGAAATGAAACAACTCGCTCAAGACACACCTCAAATTATTTTAAGCCCATCCAAAGAACCTTTTCAAAAAACCTTTAACATGCAGCAAAAAGCTGCAGTAAACGTAGTTCTAGAAGCTAAGGGTCCTGCGAGTCCATTTTTACCAGGCAAAGTGCCACATTGCGTTGCAGCAAATAAACCTATATTATTATTGGGACCATATTATAGCGAGACTAAACGTATATTAGGTAAAGATTACCCTTACTGGAGTGAAATAGATGATATAGACCAAATATGTGAAATGATTGAAGAGTTGTACCAAAAATGGCGACATCAAGATCAAAAACTATATTTGAATAGACCAGATGTTGAATCTTATTTAAGTGCTGCATCTGTAGTAAAAGCTTTTGAAATCATTCATGAATCATAATTCATTAACCATTATAATCCCTAATCGCAATCGCGATTTGAAACTGGTTCAAAAAAGCTTGAATTCTGTTTACGGTCAATTAGATGACCAGGTTCAATTGTATCTTGTCGATTACGGTAGTGAGCTGTCTTACCAACAAGAATTAGAAAAGCTGTTACAGTCCTTTCCTAGCATTACTCTTATTTTATGTCCTACGCAGCTGCAATTGTGGAGTAAATCAAGAAGTATCAACATAGTCCTTCAACAAGCAGAGACGACCCATTTTATGGTTTGCGATATGGACATGATATGGCATCCTCAATTTATCAAAGAACAGCTCTCTGGATTTTCAATAGAGCAATCCCTTTATTACAGTGTGGGAATCATGACCAAAGATGAAAGTGCTAAGGAACAATCATTTGACGAGTATGATATCAAATTCAAGACAGATGAAGATGCAACAGGAATAACTGTTTTTCCTACTCAACAACTTAAATCTATTAACGGATTTGACGAATTTTATCACGGTTGGGGCAGTGAAGATACTGATGTACATGTACGTTTAAAGAATACGGGATATCCAGTTACATTTTATGATAAGCAAGTTTATTTTAAACACCAATGGCATCCTAAAACATATAGGAGTAAAGAAAGTGTATTGCCTTTCCATGCCTACTTAGAACGCATCAATCATAGTTATTTTACTAGAGTTGGAAATTCTAATAAAACAAAGGCTAACGGCGTAAAACCTTGGGGACTACCTTTTGATTTAAATGCTTATGGAAACCTTGATATTCCTACTGAATCTATTAATTTATTTGCTACCTTAAATGATATTAAGGCTTTTACTCATTTTTTGAGTACAAATATTTTATCTCAAGTGATTCATCTCAAGGTTACTGCTCATCCTGAATTTAAAAGCATAAAAAGCATAGCAAAAAAAGCAGCTGGTAAAAAAACGCCTTTATTTATCACTATGGAACAGGCAAATGAAATGCTTCTGGAGGCTATTATTTTGAATCATCACGAGGCACCGCACAAATATAGTTTTGATAGAGATTCTGGGATTATAGATTTATATATTCATATTAACTCGGGTTCATGAAGATAATGATGGTCTCCATGAACTCTATACATTTCCGCCGCTGGTCTGACCAATTGCGGGAAAGTGGCCATGAAGTCTTTTGGTTTGATATTAAAGATCAAGGTTACGCGCCGTCTATGAGCTGGATGACTCAAATCACGGGATGGAAAAAAGGTTTTCTTAAAAAGAGAGGCCGCACTTTTTTAAAAAATAGACTTCCTAAATTATATAATGCACTAGTTCATAAATACGATACTTCTGTGGAACACGCTTTCGCGAAAGCGTTACAAGAAATACAGCCTGATTTAGTACATAGTTTTGCGTTATACGTATCCTGTACGCCTATTTTAAATATAATGAATGCGCACCCAAACGTTTCTTGGGTTTATTCATCTTGGGGCAGTGACTTGTTTTATTACCGAAATGAGCCCAGTTATTTAATAGATATTAAAGAAGTATTACCAAGACTGAATTACATGTTTGCAGATTGTAAGCGTGATCAACATATTGCCGATGAGTTAGGTTTTACTGGAAAGCATTTGGGAGTTATTCCTGGTGGTGGTGGATTTGATTTATCGTTATTTGAAAAGTATAAAACTCCATATAAGAAACGTAACATTATCGCCGTAAAAGGAAATCAAAATCGATCGGGTAGAGCAGTTCCCGTTTTAAAAGCTCTAGAATTATTGCATGAAGACTTACAAGACTATAAAATTATCGTTTTTGGTGCTGAAAATTTAGAGGTATTTGAATTTCAAAAGAACACTGAATTAGATATTCAAGTTTTAGGTTTAATGGAGTATGATCGTATTATTCAATTGCTGTGTACTAGTTTAATATATATCGGGAATTCTAATAGTGATGGAATGCCTAATACGTTGCTTGAAGCCATATGCGCTGGTGCTTTTCCTGTGCAGTCCAATCCTGGTAATGCTACTGCCGAAATTATTAAACATGGTGAAAACGGTTTACTTATAGACGACTGTGAAAATATCGAACAAATCAAAGATGTGATTACATTTTTTTTACAATCAGATTCCTTAGGAAAGAATGGTATTGCTTTTAACGATGTTCATATAGTACCACAATTGTCTAGAACGACAGTTCAGGATAAGGTTCTAGAAACTTATAATTCTATAAAAGAAAAGTAGTATGATTAAAGTCTTTGCCACTAAAAATATGCATTACACACCGTTCAATGGTTTTCACAAGTCGGATCTTCCATTTCTCAAAGAAAGCGGTGTTGAGATGGTTCAGGAACCTAAAATGGCAGATGTTATTGTTTCACAACAAGTGAAACAGTTAAAACCTTATTTTAGAAAATATTTCAATACCAAGAAATATTTGATTTGGACATTAGAACCTAGGTATAATATTCACCCTACTTCTATTAAAAAGGTATATTTAGGTCTTATGAAAATTAATATCATGAATGTTTACACAGGAGATGTATTTGCAAGTCCGTTGAGTTTTCATGCAGGAAAGATTGATCGCTCATTAAGACCTATAAGTGAAGAGTTTACTTTTTCAAATAAAACATTAGTAGGTCTTATGTCATTTTATAAAGGTCTCAATACTGAAGAAATATGGTATAAAGGCGAAGATGTAGATCTCATTAAAAAAAGGACTGCTATCGCCTTGTACGGACATGAAAAAGGGTTGATGCATGTTTACGGTAAAGGTTGGCCTGAAAAAATGTCTCGCGAGGACAGTAGAGACGGCGATTGGGTGAATACAAAAACGGGTATTTTAGAACCGTATCATTTTAATCTTGCTTTTGAAAATACAGTCGCTCCACGATATACGACTGAAAAAATATGGGATAGTATTGCAAATTATTGCTTACCCATTTATTATGGGGCAGGAACTAATATTTATGATCTTTTTCCTGAGAATTCATTTATTGATTACTCTAAGATGAATAATCCAGAAAAACTTTTCAATTTTATTCAAGATATGAGTGAAGCAGAGTTTATAAGGAGAATGAATAAATGCATTAAAGTTTATAATAAAATAAGCGATTTAAGTATTGAAGAAAAGCTGAGGTATAGAAAAAAGAGTTTAAATTCAATCATAATGAAACTTCACCAAATTAATTAAATCTCATCAATGAAGCATTTGCTTAAGAAAATAATAGGAGTTAAAAACTTAAATAGTCTCAGACGTTTCAAAAAGCGGCACTCTAAGCCTAGTAAGTCTATTCATTTTTTAACTAAAAAAAAGCATAGAAGAACCTTAGTAGACATTGCTAATTATTATGGAACAGATAAAGTCGATAAAGTACACCAATTTAAAAACAAGAGTTACATTGATATTTATGATAGTTACTTTAAAGATAAAAGAGATGATGAAATCTCGTTTCTTGAAATAGGTGTAAAAGAGGGCTATAGTCTTGAAACATGGAATTCTTATTTTACTAACGGTAAAATAAAGGGTCTAGATATAGATCCTAGATGTAAAAAATTTGAAAAAAAAGGTATTGAAATAGCTATAGGAAGTCAAATTGATATTGATTTTTTGAAAAAGGCTTTTATAGATATACCTGAGTTTGACGTTATACTAGATGATGGTGCTCATGTAAACCATATGATTAAAAAAACTTTCAACTATCTATTTTATGATCGCCTCAAATCAGGTGGAATGTATATCATAGAAGATTTAGGATGTAGCTATTCAAAGTTGCAAACAGAACATAATGTAAAGGAATCTTGGCCAGGGATGAAATATAACGGTAATGAAACTTTAGATAATGACCGTTCTGAAATGGATACATTCTTCAATCAATTAATTTATGATTTAGATCACTTAAAAGGTGAAGTATTTTCAATTCATTTTTACTCGCGTATTTGTATTATAACTAAATGCTAATTATGAAAAAGATAATTGCGTTTAGTTTGTATGGTCATCAAGAAATTTATTGTAATGGAGCATTGGAAAACGTTATGATTGCTAAAGATTTATTTCCTGATTGGATTTGTAGATTTTATATTGACAACACTGTACCTGAAGAATGTATCAATAGTTTAAAACAGCTTGGATCTGAAATTGAAATTAGAACCAACAATGTTGGTATATCTGGAATGTTCTGGCGCTTCGAACCGCTTTTTGAAACAAATACAATAATGTTGTCAAGAGACGCAGACTCCAGATTAAGTTTGAGAGAAAAAGAAGCAGTAGAAGAGTGGTTGCAAAGTGGAAAGAGCTTTCATATCATTAGAGATCACCCTATGCATGCTGCAAAAATTATGGGAGGAATGTTTGGAAGTAGAAACTCATTGAAATTACGTAAGGCTTTAAAAGTTTTTCAAGGTTTTCAAAGAACAGCAAATTATGGTGATGATCAGCATTTTCTTTCTCGCGTTATATATCCTATAATTAAGAATGATGTTTTAATTCATTCATCTGGAATTAAATATGATAATGAAATTATTAATAAAATTCAATTAGCGAAAAATAACAACAACTTTATTGGTCAGAGCTATAGAGGTTTAACCTCTAATCCTCAGGATCCCGATATTTCGAAACATTTAAAGTCCACTAAAAAAGAACGATTTCAAGTTTTTTATTATCGATTGCTTATGGCCTTGAAGAGTTAAAGTCTTAAATTGAATTTGAAAGAAAAATTAACATTCACTTAATTTTCAATGATAATATAAAATGGTTAAAGCTTATAAGTTAGATACGTTACTTAAATTTGAAAATACCAATTAATATTATGAAGTCAGTCATTATAATCCCTGCTCGTGGTGGCTCAAAAAGGCTGCCCGGGAAAAACTTGAAACTATTAGAAGGGAAACCACTGATTGATTACTCGATTGAATATGCTTTGGAAAATAGAGGGTTAGTTGATGAAATTGTAGTAAGTAGTGATGATGAAGCTATACTTTCACATGCGCAATCTATGGGTGTAAATATTCATGTGAGGAATTCAGATCTAGCTACAGACTTTGCGACAACAGCGAGTGTTCTTAAAAATGTTGTAGAAGAGTCAGCATTTAACTATGATAACGTCATTTTACTGCAGCCCACAAATCCTTTTAGGCCAGCCCAATTACTTGACGATTCTTTGGAACTATTTAATAACTCAAATGCCAGTAGTTTTTTTACGGTAAGTACTCTTCATGACAAACTTGGAACAATTACGGATGATAATTTCAAACCAGCAAATTATAAATTTGGAGAAAGATCTCAAGACTTAAATCCGCTCTATTATGAGAACGGTCTGCTGTATATTACTAAGTCAGAATCGATCTTAAAAGGAGAAATAATGACTGAAGATAATATCGTTCAGGTGATTGATCATTTAGTAGCTCAAGTTGATATCGATACGCTTGTTGATTTTGAATTTGCAGCCTTTGTGCATAAAAAATGGATTAAATGATTCGATATAGTATAGTCATAAGAGTGAAAAATGAATTCAGTGCGCTGGAGCTATTACTTAAAGTACTCGTTAAGCAGTATATAAATGATATTAAAGAAATTATTATAGTAGATAATAATTCTACTGACGGTAGTCGTGAACTAGCAGCTGATTATGGATGTGTGATTGTACCTATTCATAAGTTTACTTATGGTAAAGCGATCAATAATGGAATCCAAGTTAGTCAATCAGATCATATAATATTATTAAGCGCTCACAGTATTCCCATAGGAGATTCTTTTTTTAAAAGTCTATCAAAACAAATCTCTAACAATGAGAAAATAGGAGCGGCTCGTTTTATCAATAGCGCTACAAATTATAAAAGAGCTTTATCAAACGATTTTAAAATAAAAAATCCCTTGACACAAGGACTAACAGCATCTTGCGCTTATGTTTATAAAGGAGCATGGAATGAAATTAAGTTTGATGAGCAGATCATCGCTTGTGAGGATAAGTTGTGGTCTAACGAGATAATGAATGCTGGATATCAAATTGTTGAAATAACGGAGACCTTTTTCTATTCTATAAAACGTTCAGAAAAAGCGATCTTAAATAGAATGCGTAATGAAGAAATAGCTTCACATCAAATGTTGCAGACTAAGCCTATATCGATAACAAGAGCATTCCTTATTTTTGTAAAAAATAGTACCGTAGGTTTATTGAGAGTGATTATACATCACATCAAGTTTCATTACATGAAATTTAAAAATCAACGATTCATCAATAAATATCTCAAATAGTACAATGAATCACCCTTATATAGAAATTTCAGGACGTAAAATAGGCAAGGATTATGCACCTTTAGTTATCGCAGAGCTAGGAATTAATCATGAAGGCAGTCTTAAAGCCGCAATGGAAATGGTAGATGCTGCTGCTAGAGCTGGTGTTGAGGTATTAAAGCATCAAACCCATATTGTAGAGGACGAGATGACTGGGGCTGCAAAAAAAGTAATTCCTGGAAATGCAGATGTATCTATTTATGAAATTATGGAACGTTGCGCACTGAATGAAAAAGATGAGCGTGCTTTAAAAAAATATGTAGAAGAGAAAGGAATGATTTTTATTTCTACTCCATTTTCTAGAGCTGCCGCAAATCGATTACAGTCTATGGATGTTGCTGCATATAAAATAGGCAGCGGTGAGTGTAATAATTATCCCTTATTAGAGCATATTGCTAGTTTTAATAAACCAGTAATTCTAAGCACAGGAATGAATACCATAGAAAGTGTATCCAAGGCTGTTGCTATATTTAAAAAAAATGACGTGCCACTTGCCATTTTACATACCACTAACTTATATCCCACACCGGCACATTTAGTACGTTATGGTGCGATGATGGAAATGCATCAAGCCTTCCCAAATTTAGTCTTTGGACTATCTGATCATACTACTTCAAATCTAGCTTGTTTAGGAGCTGTAGCATTAGGTGCCTCCATACTAGAAAGACACTTCACAGATCACATGCTGCGCACAGGTCCAGACATCATTTGTTCTATGGATGAGAAAGAAACAAAAGATTTAATAGAAGCAAGTGCAATAATGCAACAAATGAGAGGTGGAACCAAGGAACCAGCTCTGGAAGAAAAAGTAACCATAGATTTTGCCTTTGCTACTGTTTGCTCCATTAAACCTATTAAAAAAGGAGAAACGTTTACTAAGGAAAATATTTGGGTAAAAAGACCTGGAACAGGTGAGATTCTTGCTGAATTTTATGATGACATATTAGGTAAAATTGCCACACGAGATATTCAGAATGATCAACAATTATTTAAAAAAGACGTGTCTTAAATAATGCGTGATATAAAAAAAATAACTTTTGTAACTGGAACTAGAGCTGATTTTGGTAAGATAAAATCACTAATCAGTTCACTTGAAGCGCATTCTCAATTTGAATGTTATCTATTTGTTACAGGAATGCATTTAATGCCCAAGTATGGAGAAACTGTTATTGAAATAGAGCGTTCTGGTTTTGGTAACATTTTTAAATTTGAAAATTTTACGTCAGAGGAAACAATGGATCTAACTCTGGCAAAAACGATTAACGGTTTTAGTCACTATGTGAAGGACTTACAGCCCGACCTTATTATCGTCCACGGTGATCGTGTTGAAGCACTTGCTGGTGCAACTGTAGGCGCTTTAAATAACATACTCGTCGCACATATAGAAGGTGGTGAGTTAAGTGGCACTATTGATGAACTAATAAGACATAGTGTCTCTAAATTGTCTCATATCCACTATGTGTCTAATTCTAGAGCAAAGGAACGTCTTATTCAAATGGGAGAATTACCAGCGTCTATTGAAGTAATCGGTTCACCAGACGTAGATATTATGTTCTCTGACCAGCTACCTTCTATTGAAGAGGTTAAGACTTACTATGATATCGCTTTTGATACATTTGCCATATGTATGTTTCACCCTATAACTACTGAGATTGAATTATTAAAAACTCAAATAGACGCTTTATATGACGCGCTTGTTCAATCGGGTAAAAACTATTTAGTCATTTATCCAAATAATGATCATGGCTCCAGCGTCATATTAGAGAGCATGAAGAGATTAGATGGCAATTTAAAATTTAGAATTATTCCATCGTTGAGGTTTGAATATTTTCTTGTCGCTCTTAAAAATGCAGAATTTATAATAGGAAATAGCAGTGCTGGTGTGAGGGAAGCTCCATATTATGGTGTTCCTACGATTAATATAGGGACGAGACAGCTTAATAGAGTTACCAGTGATGAGATTATTAATATAGGCTCAACAACTCAAGAAATTGTGAATGCGATTCTTAATGTAAACTACAATCAGATGGGAATAGATACCCAATTTGGTGCTGGAGATAGTGCATCATTGTTCATGAACTCTTTAGAACATTCAAATTTATGGAGCATTAATCACCAAAAGCAATTTGTAGATAATGAATAAAAAAGTTTTTATTCTATTACCAGATGGTGTAGGATTGCGCAATTTTGCTCTCACTCAATTTAAAGAAGTAGGAGAACAGCATGGTTTTAATATCACCTACTGGAACAATACAAATTTTTCCATTGAAAGTGAGCTGGGCTACCCAGAACTCAAAATAAATAGCACGCGCATTCATCCTAAAACGCCTGTGATAAGTCACGCACGAAAACGCGTAGAGTTGGCTATATCACACAAGCGCACTCAAGATGAAGTATATTCCACTTACAGATTTCCCTTAAAATGGAATTCGTTGAAAAACATCGCTAAAAGTGCTTTTGTAAAATTCCATGAAACCTATAGCGCATCTCCTAAAGGATGGCAACGCCTCATGGATCAAATGAATGCCGCAGAGCGATCCACACAGCGCTATCAAGAAGTAAAAGCACAATTAGAAGAACATCAACCTGATCTCATTTTTTGCACCACACAACGAGCTACCCAAGCTATAGCTCCATTACTAGCGGCACAGGATTTAGGGATTAAAACTGCCTGCTGGATTTACAGCTGGGATAATTTACCTAAAGGTATGACCACGGTAGAAACACACTTTTACTTTGTTTGGTCTGAATTGATGAAAGCTCAATTATTAGAATATTATCCTAAAACCAGAGAAAATCAAATCTTTGTTACAGGAACACCGCAATTTGAGCCTCATTATGATGGTTCTTTATTGCATTCGCGAAAGCGTTTTTGTGAACAGTATGGTTTAAAAGAACAAACTAAGTACATCTGTTTCTCTGGTGATGATGTGACGACTTCACCTTTAGATCATCTGTATTTGCGAGATCTAGCTCAGGCAGTAGATCGACTTAATGCAGGTTCTAGTGATTACGGAATTATCTTTAGACGAGTGCCTACTGACCTAAGTGCCAGATATGATGATGTTTTAAAGGAATTTAAACATCTTATAATCCCTATAGAGCCTCTGTGGATTTCTAAAGGAAATAACTGGAATCAAGTACAACCTACACGAGAAGATATGGCAATATTTTCAAATGTTTGCGAGCATTCCATTATGGTTTGCAATATAGGAAGCAGCACAATATTTGATTTTATCATACATAATAAGTTGTGCCTTTATTTTAACTATGAGCAAGAACTAGTCCTTGCCGGAAAAGTAAAAGGAATTAAGCAATGTTATGATTATGTGCATTTTAAGAGTATGCCACAAAATGCAGTGTGCTGGATAAATTCAGTTCAAGAAATAGAAAATAAGATTTTAGCAACAATAAAAGATGTGAATCATCAATCAGAAATCACTAAAAAATGGTACAGAATTATTAATAAACCAGAATCTCCTGAGAACGCTAGCGAGCGTATTTGGAATGGACTGAAAAAGATCTTGTCATAATGCACATCGCTTTCCTTACACCAGAGTATCCACATGAAAAAGTGCGTCATAGCGCCGGGATAGGAACGAGTATAAAAAATCTTGCTACAGCTCTGGTTGAAGAAGGTCACCAGGTTACCTTATTTATTTATGGACAGCAGCAACATCAAATTTTTACTGATAAAAAGATTCAATTTCACCTTATTCAACATAAAAAATACCATTTAGGTGGCTTTTATTTATATAGAAAATTTGTTCAAGGTTACATTAATAATAACTGTCAGAATATTGATATTTTAGAAGCGCCTGACTGGACAGGAATTACTGCATTCTGTAATTATAAAACACCTCTAGTAATTAGATTACATGGAAGCGATACTTATTTTTGTCATCTAGAAAATAGACCACAAAAGAAGAAAAACTTTTTATTTGAAAAATGGGCATTAAAAAGTGCACAAGCTATTACAAGCGTAAGTAATTATACTGCAGAGGTAACCAAAGAATTGTTTCAACTCAATACATCTATTACCACTATTCCTAATTTTATAGAACTAGACCATTTTCAAAAAGATAGCTCAGTCTCCACAGAGAATTATATATTGAACTTTGGATCCGTAATTAGAAAAAAAGGTGTGATAGCACTGGCAAAGGCTTTTGATCAACTTGCCTCTCATAATTCTAAGATCAGATTAATGTATCTAGGAAAGGACGTTAAGGATATCACGACGGGTAAGATGACCAGTGAATTGATTAAAAAACAATTGAGCGACGAGCACTTTGAAAGAGTTACCTTTATTGACCAAGTTCCATATTCAAAGGTGCAAGAGTATATTAATAAAGCGCTAGTTGTTTGTTTACCTAGTTATGCCGAAGCATTTCCCATGACTTGGTTAGAAGCGATGGCTCTAGAAAAACCTCTTATCACTAGCGATATAGGTTGGGCAAAAGAACTAATGGTCCATGAATCTACTGGTTTAATGGTGCACCCAGATCAAACTAGTGAATTTGTTCAAGCCCTAGATAGAATGATAAATGATCGAGAATTTGCGGTTCAATGTGGTACACAAGCTCGTAAGCATTTAGAAGCTCATTTTTCCAAAACTCAAATCATAGAAAAGAATTTAGCGTTTTACAAGAGTAGTATCTAAGTATGATCCATTTAAAATATAAAAATGAAAAAGTAACCAGCACTTCATATTTTGATGAGCCTCTAATTAACGCAATTCAAAAAACGGCAAGACAACATCCTGAAGATTACATCATCGTATCAAAAGAAGGTTTAGATATATCTGTTTTTAAAGAAAAAATAAAAGAAATCTTAAATCCTTACACGATTATTTCCTCTTCAAAGATGATTTCTAAGGATTTAGGATATATTGAGGATGGTCCGTTTATCAATATTTCTATTGAAAATATCTACCCTACTTGGATAAAAAGTAATACCGTAGTTTGTCTTAGCTCTAGAATTATTAACCAAGTTAAAAATCAAATTTCACCTCACAGCTCTTTTTTCTACTGGATAAATTCTATAGCCAAATTATCTAGGCCATTAGGTGTATTGAATTATCAAATTCCTTTTACAACTCTTAAGGAAGATCAATTCAACACATCTGAATTGTATCGTTTTGTAAAGCAACATTATAAAACACGCTGGATTTTTCTCCTCTTGATAAGTCATAGTTGGTATGAAAAACGTTTTCCTATTTACGCTTTCGCGAAAGCGTTATTCTTCAAAAGACGCAGTTTAAAACTGGATGTGCCAGCTTTACAAGAACAGAAAATCGCAAATCATTTAGATTCTTTTCAATACGACGTAGTGATTCCTACCATGGGAAGATCCACTTATCTAAAAGACGTTTTAGAAGATTTAAATCACCAAAACATTAAGCCACAAACAGTCATAATTGTAGAGCAAAATAACGATGAAAATTCTGTAAGTGATTTAGATTATTTGCAAACTGAATCTTATAAGTTTAAGGTGATTCATGAATTTACTCATATTGCTGGAGCTTGCAGAGCACGTAATGAAGCGATATCCTTAACCACTTCACCATGGGTACTACTATTTGATGATGATGTACGTATTCAATCAAATTTTACTGTGTTAGTAAAAGAATTTATTGAAAAAACTAAGGCAAAATGCATCACATTTGCTTGCATACAAAAAGGAGAAGTTGAGCTTATGCAAGCTTTTAAACAGTGGGAATCTTTTGGTTCAGGTTGCTCTATTGTTCATAGAGACATTATTGAGCAATGTAAATTTGATATGGCACTAGAACACGGTTACGGAGAAGATGTGGATTATGGTATGCAAATACGCAACGCTGGATATGATATCCTATATGCACCTCAAATTCAAATCTTACATTTAAAAGCACCAGTAGGTGGTTTTAGAAAACCTCATGTTTTTCCATGGCAAAAAGAAGAAATACAGCCTAAACCTTCACCACAAATCATGTATCATCGCAAGAAGAATTATTCTCAACATCAGTTGCTGGGTTATAAAATGATACAGTTCTTTAAGACCTATGGAGTTTTTGGGACTAAAAATCCATGGAAGCATTTTAAGAGATATCAAGCGGCGTGGAATGAGAGTGAAAAATGGGCTAGTCAATTATGATAAAGCTATACACATATAAAGAATTACTCATTCCAGAGAATAGAACAGCGGTATTTCCACTACTTTTTGATTTATACTATTATGAGAATGCGCATCCTTCAGTGACGCAATACTATCAGTTAGTAGATGAACCTAGCGAGGCTCATGTTTTTATTTTTCCTGTGAACTATTTCACGATAAAACAAAAAGGCTATTTAGAGCTTTTTAAAGCTGCATATCAACTAGCAGTATCACAAGGTAAAAAGTTGATGGTGTACACTGGTGGTGATTATGGAAAAACTTTTAAGGATGACAATATTATTACTTGGCGTAATGCAGGATTTAAATCTAGTAACCATCATCAAACGATTATCATCCCGTCGTTTATAAAGGATCCTATAGAACGTGATGACGTGAATTTTAACATTCATCTATATAAAACACAACCACAAATTTCTTTTACGGGATTTGCCACTAACAGTTGGAAAGAGAAATTAAGAATTCTACTATCTACGGCAAAGGGTAACTTGAAAAGAGCGCAGGGAAGAAACCGTAGTGATAAACAGTCTTTCTATAATGCAGCACGAAAAAGATTTACATTTTTAAATGAGTTAGAGAATAACTCAAAAATAAATACAGATTTTATCTATAGAGAGAAATATCGTGCAGGCGCTGTCACTTTTGAACAACGTGAACAAACCACCGCAGAGTTTTTTAAAAATTTAAATGATTCTCCATATACCTTTTGTTTACGTGGTGCTGGTAATTTTTCAGTACGTTTTTATGAATCTCTTGCCTTAGGACGTATTCCAGTACTTATTGATACTGATGTAGTTTTACCTTTAGAAGATTTGATTGATTGGGATCAACATATATGTCGTGTTTTACCTCATGAAAATCTAGAAGAAAAATTATGGAATTTTCATAAAAGTCTAAAACCAGATCAATTTGAAGAACTACAAAAATCAAATAGAAGGCTTTATGAAGATTACTTAGTCAGACACGCCTTTTTTTGTAAGTTGCATGATTCATTAAAAGCACTATTGTAATTTGAAACTTTCGCTCATCATTTGTACTTACATGCGGCCAGAACCATTACGCAGGTTACTGGAGTCAGTCCTATCACAAACTCAAGTACCTGATGAGGTATTAATCATCGATGGGTCTACTGACGATGATACACAATTGATGCTAGAAAAAATCACTTCTAGGTTTGAACAAAATGCAAGGTCTGAGGCTCTCGAAGACGGTTTTTTAAGTTCAGAATTCAAAGTTCAGAGTTTAGAGTTGAGTGGAGAAATGTCAAATCCTAACGCTCCATCAAATGCCAGTTCGAGCGAAGCCTGCCTGCAGGCAAAGGCAGGTCGAGAACGATTTATAGATAATTCCAATTCAAGTTCCAATCCAAATGCGAGGTCTGAGGCACTCGAAGACCGACTTTCAAGTTCGATTTCAAGTTCAAATGAAACCTACCCTTTAGGGTTAGGGAAAGGTTTCGATTCAACCTCAATCATTTCCTATCACAAAGTTCCACCAGAACATCGCGGTCTTACCAAGCAACGCAATTACGGAATAGAACGAGTGCAAGAGGATATGGAAATTGTCGCATTTCTAGATGATGATACAATCCTTCAAGAAAATTACTTTAAAAATTTAATTCAAGCATTTAAAGATTTACCTGATGCTGCAGGCATAGGAGGAATAGCAACTAATGAAAATAGATGGCAGCTCAAAACCCAAAAACAATACGATAAAAATAATTTTTATCAATTTGAAGAATATGTTGTAAAAGAATCATCACGAAATGTATTACGTAATAAACTCAAACTCGCATCAAATGAGCTACCTGGAGTTATGCCTAAATATTCTCATGGGCGTACATTTTCCTATCCCATTACTGGAAAAAACTATCCTGTAGATTTGATTGTAGGTATGAGTATGGCCTTTAGAAAAAATGTAGTAGATCAAATCAAGTTTTCTAAATATTTTGAAGGTTATGGATTATATGAAGATGCAGATTTTTCATTGAGAGCTCTTAGATTTGGACAAAATTATCTTGCCACAAGTGTATTGCTAGAACACCATCACGATGCTGCAGGAAGACCTAATAAATATAATTATGGTAAAATGGTTGTACGCAATGGCTGGTATGTATGGCGATTAAAATATCCTGATCCATCTCTTAAAAACAATTTCAAATGGTATCAAATTACCATTTTACTTACTACTATAAGATTTCTCAATATCTTTACTACAGCCCAGCGCAAAGAAGCTCTCACTGAGTTCTTAGGTAGAGCTGCTGGAATAATTAGTTTATGGTTCAATAAGCCTAAATTATGAAGTTCATCGTTATAACAGATGCTCATTTAGTTGTTCAAAAGGGTCAAAAAGTTGCTTATGCACCTTACGTTCGTGAGATGGATTTGTGGATGTCTCATTTAGATGACGTAACTTTTGTCTGTCCTGATAGAATCAATGGCACTCTTTTATCACTACCATTTAAAAAGCAGGAATTTCATCAAATAGGTTTAAGGAGACTTGAGTTTCATACTTTTTTATCGGCTCTAATTTCCTTTTTTACTATTCCTTATCAAGCCATTGTTTTGTGGAACGCTATGCGCAAGGCAGACCATATCCATTTAAGGTGTCCAGGGAATTTAGCATTGCTAGCAAGCCTTGTACAAATCACGCTTCCGCGAAAGCGTAAAACTGTAAAATATGCCGGTAATTTCAGTCCTAGTGCATCACAACCACTATCATATCGCTGGCAGAAGAAAATTTTATCCAACACTGTACTAACTAAAAATATAGATGTTTTAGTCTATGGAGAGTGGCCCAACCAAACTAAAAATATCAAGCCGTTTTTTACCGCTACATATTCTGAAAAAGAAAAAGGAAGATTTGAAAAAGAATTTAAAGAACCGTACCAATTTATTTTTGTGGGAACACTATCTCAAAACAAGAATCCGAAATTGCTGGTGGAATTAGTAAAGCAGTTAATTAAAAACGGAATTCTGTGTCAAGCACACTTTTACGGTGATGGTCCCATGATGGAAGAGCTTAAAGAACAAAGTTCAGAGTTGATAGTTCAAAGTGAGAATTTATCGCCTAATAGATTGTTAGATAATGAAAAAGTTTCCCCTTTGGGGAAATGTCCGCAGGACAATGGGGTATTTTCTTTTTACGGCAACCAGCCCAGCGAAGTCGTCAAACAAGCCTATAAAAAAGCACATTTCTCTTTTCTGGCTTCTCAAAGTGAAGGCTGGCCTAAAGCTGTTGCAGAGTCCATGTGGTATGGCTGCATTCCCATCGCAACACCAGTAAGCTGTGTCCCGTGGATGGTAGGAATAGGTGAAAGTTTAAGGTTTAATGTTCAAGGTTCCACATCAACTGCGAGGTCTGAGGCTCGCGAAGACCGATTTTCAAGTTCCGCTTTAAGTTCAAAGTTCAGAGTTCAGAGTTCAGAGTTGAGAGGAGAAATCTCAAATTCAAGTTCAAGTTCAAATTCCAACCAAAATGCGAGGTCTGAGGCACTCGAAGACCGACATTCAAGTTCAAGTTCAAGTGAAACCTACTCTTTAGGGCTAGGGAAAGGTTTTGATTCTAATGACATAGGATCACGAGGGATCATTTTTAAAGAGGTGCATCAAACGACGCAACTCATTAAAGAACTCATTGAGCAACAAGAAAAAATGACCTTAATGTCACAAAATGCTCAAGACTGGTCACAAGAATACACGCTCGATAAATTTGAAAGGGAAATAGTTAAATTGCTCCAATCATGAGAGTAATCCAAATCATAGATAGTCTAGATGCTGGTGGAGCAGAACGCATGGCGGTACAAATTGCAAACGAGCTACACGCTGCTGGACACGAATCCCATTTGTGTACTACAAGAAAAGAAGGATTACTTAAAGAAACGATTCATGATGCTGTAGGTTATATATTTTTAGAGAAAAAAGGCAAGTTTGGCATTAAAGCTATGACCAAATTAAAAACCTATATCGTCAAGAATAATATTGAAATCATTCATGCACATAGTACTTCTTTTTTCACAGCAAGTGTTATTAAATGGTGGCTACCTGACTTAAAATTAATATGGCACGATCACTACGGTAATGCTGAAGAAGTAGAACAACGCAGCGCTAGAGTCCTTAAAAAATGTTCGAGATTCTTTAACGGAATCATCAGTGTGAATGAGAAGTTGCAAGATTGGTCGATTCGTAATTTAAAACCGATTCAAGTGGAATATTTCAGAAATTTTGTATCTGCTCCACAAAATCAAGATTTGTTAAAACCACTACCAGGAGAAAACGGTAAACGTATAGTTCATTTGGCAAATTTAAGACCTCAAAAAGATCATGTAACTCTTTTAAAAGCTTTTGAAATTGTAAAGAAACAGATACCAGATTGGAATTTACTTTTAGTAGGAATGGATTTTAAAGATGATTATGCTGAACGAGTGAAGCAAGAGATTATCGACAGGAAGTTAGAGGAACAGGTATTTTTATTAGGTTCAAGAAATGACACGACCGCTATTTTGCAAGATTGTGATATAGCTATACTTTCTTCAAAGTCAGAAGGTCTTCCCGTAGCTTTATTAGAGTATGGAATGGCAGCCTTACCAGTCATAGCTACAGATGTAGGTGCATGTCGTGAAGTTTTAAATAATCACGGTAAAATAGTCGTAGCGCAAGATCCAACTGACCTAGCTGCTCAGATACTTTCTTATATGGAGAATCTTGACGATGCAAAAGTAGCAGGACTTTCGTTTCAACAACATGTAATGACTACCTTTGGAGCCGCTACTTATATAAAGAAACTAGAGCTGTTTTATAGTTCCCTGTAATGATTCAATTTGAGAAGTTACCATATCCATTATTAATTGCTGGTCATATCATATTGACCATCTTTATGATAGCGCTACCTTTTTTAATTCCGCTGTTTTTTTATGCTGCTATTGGTTACTTCGGTCTTAGAGTATTATTGCAAAAAGATACTGGGCAAGAGGCTTTACTTGCTTGTGCATACTTGGTTACTCTAGAGGTTTTTTTAAGAATGAATAAAGCGCTTATATTTTATGAAATGATGAAATACCTTGTCATTGTTTTCATGATGTTAGGTATCATACTTCGCGGCTTTTCATTAAAATCTATTCCTTATGTATTTTACTTGCTACTACTCGTTCCTAGTATTATAGTAGCTGCAGGAAACATTCCTTTAGGAGAAAGTTTACGTAAAGCGGTTGCCTTTAATTTAAGCGGTCCGGTAACTCTGGGAATTACCGCAATCTATTGCTATCAAAGGCCTATTAATACTAAACGGCTCGATGAAATTTTGAAACTTGCGGTAGGGCCTATTGTTATGATTACCATTTATTTATTTTTAGTAACACCAGACATAAGAGATATTGTTACAAATACAGCATCTAATTTTGCTACTTCGGGTGGATATGGACCTAATCAAGTAGCTACGGTGTTGGGAATAGGTATGTTTATCACTTTTGTGCGATTTTTAAGAGTCAAAAATCTGGCTATTAATGTACTTGATATTGTGTTGTTTTTAGGGATGACTTACCGAGCTTGGGTAACTTTTTCTAGAGGTGGAGTTTACACTGCATTCCTTATGATTATTGCTGTGATAGGTACTTTATTTTTATTAAAAAGGAGTGAGTTTAAAGTGTCATTTATTCCTAAATTAGGAGTTATTGCTCTAGGATTAATGCTTGCATGGGGTTATACTTCTCTAGTAACAAATGGTTTAATAGATAAGCGTTATGCAAATGAAGACGCAGCAGGAAGAGCAAAAGAAGATCTTTCTACTGGTAGGACAGAGTTAATTACAATCGAGTTAGAGGCTTTTCTTGAAAATCCTATTGCGGGAATAGGAGCAGGACAAGTAAAGTATTATCGAGAAAAAAAAGATGGGATTGTTGCCGCCTCTCATAATGAAACAAGTAGGTTATTGTCAGAACATGGCACCATTGGGATAATTTCTCTTTTTGTGTTGATTTTGACACCTTTGTTTTATAGACTTTTCCATAGAGGTAATATTTATTTCTACGCTTTTTTAATATTTTGGATAGCAACTATTAACCATAGTGCGATGCGTATTGCAGCTCCAGCTTTTTTCTATGGCATGGCGTTGCTTTATGTAAGACCAGAGGCCAAAAAGAAACTAATTCCACAAGGTAACTCACAAAAAATCATAGCGACGTGAGCAAGAACATACTCTACATCGGGAATAAACTTGCTGGTAAAGGTCGTACGGTAACTACTATAGATGTGCTCGGCCCATTATTGAAAAAGGAAGGATTCCAGTTGCGTTATGCATCCTCAGTGCAAAATGTCAGTGCACGTATGTTACATATGTTGCGAGTGACTTTTTTAAGTAGAAACTGGGCTCATTTTGTGCTTATTGATACTTATTCTACCCGTAATTTTTGGTACTCGATTACTATAGGAAGACTTTGTAAGTCTCTTAAAATTAAATATATACCTATTTTGCATGGTGGTAACCTTCCGGAACGTGTTACTAAAAATCCTAAAGCGATTAAAGCGTTTATAGAAAACGCTCATCAAGTGGTGAGTCCGAGTGATTACTTGATACACGCTTTCGCGAAAGCAGGATACCAACAACTCATCAAAATACCGAATCATATCGATATTAACCAATATGACTTTAAACATAGAGCCGTGTTGCAACCCAAATTGTTATGGGTAAGATCATTTGATAAAATCTACAATCCCGAGATGGCGATTGATGTCCTAGAAATTTTATCAAAAAAGTATCCCGAAGCAAAATTATGCATGGTAGGACCAGACAAAGATGGATCGATGAACACCTGTATTTCACTGGCAGCACAAAAGAATTTAAACGTAGAATTTACTGGATTACTCGATAAAGAGGACTGGATTGCTATGAGTACCGACTATGATATTTTTATCAATACGTCTCACTTTGACAATCTACCGGTCAGTATTATTGAGGCAATGGCATTAGGATTACCTGTAATCTCTACAAACGTGGGCGGAATCCCTTATTTAATTGATAATGAATTGAATGGATTGCTTCTTGAACCTTATCAAGCTGAACGAGCAGCAGACTTAATTGATGACTTAATCCAACAAAGAATCAACTCAGAGAAAATGGCTCATCAAGCTAGAAATACTGCACTAGAATTTGATTGGAATAAAGTAAAACAGTCTTGGCTTCAATTATTACACTGGTAATCTTATCTTTATAGTCCCTAAAATGAATCATGTCCCAACCAGGTTCCATACACTTTGAAATATCAGAGCGCAAGATTTTATTGCGCATTATTGATGTAGCTATAGTTCTAGGTGCTTTACATTTAGTAGGAGTTGTTTTTGATTTTGATTATTTTAAAATTAATGAAGAGCATTGGTCATGGATTATTGTTTTAGGTAGTTATCTTTTGTTTTTTGCGACCGTTTTTGAACTGTATCATTTACAACGAGCCAGTCGTGTAACAGCAACCTTGAGAGGTGTAGTCTTCACGAGTTCGTTAACCTCGCTATTTTATTTGTTAACACCATTTTTCACGCCATCACTACCCGAGAATAGATTGCAAATTCTCTATTTCTATCTTGCAATCACGCTGTCATTACTAATATGGCGAGCGATTTATTTGAAGTTATTTTCCAGTTCAAGATTTTACAAAAACATCTTAATCATTGCCGATGCTACTGACGCCGCTCAGGTGGCTAATACATTGCAAGAAGCAGATCCTAATTATAAAATTGCAGGATATATTAACACCGATATAGAATTACAAATAGGTCACGATGATCGTATAAATGTTTTAACCATTCAAGAGGCAAAAGACCGACTTGAAGGTCAGGAAGTGAGCGAAATAGTAATCGCATCTTCTCATGTAGAAGGTATAACACCGGAACTTTACGACTGGCTTATTGAGCTTGTTGAGAATGGATTTTCAGTAAGAGAGTACACTCAGATTTATGAAGAGATTACAAATCGTGTTCCTGTACAATATGTAGGTAAGGATTTTTATAAATACTTCCCATTTGCGCGTAATAATAATAATAAGTTGTACATGGTATATCATCGCTGTTTTGATATTCTGTTTTCCGTTCTGGGGATTCTTATTGGAATTATTATAGTACCATTTATTTTTCTAGGAAACCTTATTGGGAATCGAGGTTCACTTTTTTATAAGCAACGACGAGTAGGGAAAAATCGCAAGCACTTTCAGATTTATAAGTTCCGTACGATGGTTAAGAATGCAGAGGCTTATGGAGCGCAGTTTGCTTCAAAAAACGATAGTAGAATTACACCTTTTGGTAAGTTCTTAAGAAAAACGAGGCTTGATGAATTTCCCCAATTTTACAATATTTTAAAAGGCGAAATGAGTATTATCGGACCGCGACCAGAACGACCTATTTTTGTAAAAGAACTATCTAAGAAAATCCCTTTTTATGAAACTCGTCACGTTGTAAAACCTGGACTTACTGGTTGGGCACAAGTAAAAACTAAATACGGCGAGACAGAAGCTGATAGTTTGAGAAAACTTCAATACGATTTGTATTATATCAAACACCGTAGTGTATTCCTGGATCTGAGAATTGTAGTGAAAACATTGAGTACGATTATCTTCTTTAAAGGACAATAGACTCAGTAGGCAGTCTTTGAGTCGGCAGTAGGCAGTCTGAAACTGAACTCGAAACTGAACTAGAATTTTAATCTAAATAAATAGAAGAACCTCAAAACCGCTAATAGATATTCAATTAATTTAACTTCGGCCTCACTGGAGAGGACTGAGGTGAGACTTTTAGTAGAAATTTTTCGATTATCCACTAATTAAAGACTGAAGACTGAGGACTAAAAAACTAAAGACTAATTAAAGAGAACGTTTCTTCCTGCGTCTTGCAAACCCAAATAAAAACGTAAAAACACCCATAAACATAGCGATACGAGCGATATAATTCCCATGCAGTGTATAGAAGGTTATGTCACTACGCTTTCTCACCATACCTTTAATGATGCCTTGCTTTTCATATCCAAGTGACTGAACAATGTCGCCTTGATGATTGATGATGGCGCTTATTCCAGTGTTAGCACTTCTAGTAATCCATCTTCTATTTTCAATGGCACGCAATCGAGCGAGACTTAAATGCTGTTTGTGACCTTGTGTATTTCCCCACCAGGCGTCATTAGTAATTATGGTTAGAAAGTCCGCACCGTTTTTAACGTAATCAGTAACATATTCTCCATAAACAGATTCATAGCAAATGATAGGTGCAACTCGTGTTCCATTTGATGAGGTGAACACGCTGCGTTCTTCTTGTGTAGTTTTGGTGGCATTTGTTCCACCTAAATCAATCATCGCGTCTCCTAAAATAGGTTCTAGAATTCCTTTATATGGGAAGTTTTCAATTCCCACGACCAGTTTTGATTTATGATACAGCTCTATAGAACCACGCTGATTAAAAAACATAGCGCTATTAAAATCATTATAATAAGTCACTCCATCTTTTGCAAGATTGGTTTGAATAGTTGCTCTTTCCTTATTTTTAAATACATCAAGTAATGATATTCCACCTAGATAACTCACATTAGGATAAGCCGCAAAATTACTTCGCAGCGTTCTTAAAGTAGGATGATAACCTACCTGACTCAGCCTCAAATTATCTGCAATCACTGTTTCTGGTGTGATAACAAATTGTGTGTTTTGAGTAAGTTCTGGCAGTGCTAACTCTGTAATGAGTTCAACTACTTTGTCATTAGTCGTGGTGTATTTTTCCTCGTAAGGATCTATGTTAGGTTGCACGATGACAACTTCAGTGCCGCCGCCTTTGTACAGCTCGAAATAGGTCGCTTCAATTACTAATGAAACTAATATGGGAACTAGTATGATAATTACTGGAAGAATCGCTTTTATGAGCACTGTTTTTATGGTGAAACCTTTTTCGCGTAAGCTAGAAACCGCATAAAAAATAACAATATTTAATATCCAAATCCACAGCGCACCGCCAAAGGTTCCCGTGTATTCATACCATTGAATCCAACTCGTATATTCACTAAATCCATTACCTAGATTAAGCCATGGCCAAGAGAAATCCCAGTGCAAGTGTAAGTATTCAAAGCTGATCCATAAACAAACAAGAAAAGTAAACGCTGCGCCTTGAGAAACTTTGCGAGCAAACCTGTGATAGCATAGAAATACCAGAGCCATTAATAAACTATTCACTAGAACGGCAAACCACATCCCAAATGCTGTAGAATAATACAGCCAACCAGTAGTCGCAAGATTCCATATGAAAAAGGTCAAATAAGCATGCCCTAAAACGCGCCATCCTTTGTTCCTTATAGTAGAGTCACGTAATTTCTTTTCGGCAAAAAGTAGTGGGACAAAAGCTCCAAATAATAGTAAAGGCAAACCATAAGTAGGCCATCCTAACCACAGTAAAATACCTGATATTATTGCTAAAAGAATGTTGCTATACTTCATAAGAAATCTAAGATGCTAAGGTATTAATCTTGATTTGATTATGAAACTTCATGGTTATCTTGAAAATGTAGAAAGGTCTACTTTAATGGAAAAAATATTTGAGTAAAGTGCTTCGCTAGAATCTCCTATATCAGTGAGTGCATAATCTACGGCGATTCCTTTGTACTTAAATCCTATACCTATATTGGGTTGGAAATTTACGTTATCACTACCGTCGAGTTGTTGCACATTTTGAAAATTTCCCATTCCAGCTCTTACAAATACCAGATCTGTAAATCCATATTGCAACCCTAAGGCTGGAGTGGCACTCACAGAACTACTAGATATGATATCATTGGTTTGTATAAAACGCATGTTCAAATCAACCTCGGCAGTAAGAACGTGGTCGTAATGAAATGTAAATGTGCGTGCGAGACCTAGCTGTAATTTGGGCAATGTAATTTCGGTAGTTTCTGGTAGGTCTTGATTTTGATTAGCCACGGCTCCTTGAACTTCGGCATATTTATCTTCATCGATAGTCCAGGTGTTATAGGTGGTTGTAATATCTCTCGCCATAATTCCTATTTCCCAATCTCCACGTTTTAATTGCGCTCCTACATCAAACCCAAAACCCCATGAATTTGCAAATTCTCCTATAACACGTCTAATCACTTTTACGTTTGCTCCATACGTGAATCCGTCCAGTTGCGCTTCGCGAGCATAAGAAAGTGTAAAGGCCCAGTCAGCGGTTGAGAAAGTAGAAATACGATCGTAATTAATATTTCCTTGTTGATCGATGAGTTGCGTGGTGTTTAAAATATCATCTACTGAAAAACGGATAACTGAAAATCCAAAAGCACTAAAATCATCTATAGGCATCGCAAACGCACCATAATTATACTGTGCGATGTTTGCAAAATAATTGGCATGCATCACACTTATTTCTCGTTCCTTAACTCTCATGAGCCCAGCAGGATTCCAGTATCCAGCGTTTACATCGTTAGTGCTTGCGACCACGGCGTTGCTCATTCCTAGTGCTGCGGCATCGACTCCTATGTTAAGGAATTCGTTAGAGTAGGCTCTGGAGGTTTGTGAATACGCTTTCGCGAAAGCGAGAACACAACACAACACAATAATAAAATGCACTTTTCTGATCATAAGCAATAGAGCTGCAAATATCTAGGTTTCTCACTAAATAACTAGCAAATGCGCAGGATATTGCATAGGAATTCCAACAAGTAGCGTAGAAATCTGCATATTTGTATCATGAAGAAATGGATTCCTAATTTAATAACGATGCTTAACCTGCTAAGTGGTTGCATCGCTGTAGTTTATGCTTTTAAAGATGAATTGATTCTGGCAGGAATATTTGTAGCGCTAGGAATACTATTTGATTTCTTTGATGGACTGGCCGCTCGTTTACTCAATGTAAGTGGCGAACTAGGGAAACAGCTCGATTCACTAGCAGACATGGTTACCAGTGGAGTAGTGCCAGGTATAGTTATGTGCCAGCTCCTGGCAGATGCTACTGGTCATTCCTCAAATTTCTTTACCGTAGATGCTGATCTGGGCTGGAGTAGTGCTACCAGTTTATTCAAGGAAATTACCTTTTTAGGCTTTTTAATCACCGCTGCAAGCGCCTACAGACTTGCTAAGTTTAACATAGATACTAGACAAACCGATTCCTTTATAGGAGTTCCTACTCCAGCAAATGCTATTTTAATCATTTCTCTGGGAATTATTGCGCAGATTACTCATAACGATTTGATATTTAGTATATTGAGTAATCCGTACATCTTAATAGGTATAACACTTTTAAGTTGTTATTTATTAAATGCTGAATTGCCTTTATTTGCCTTAAAGTTTAAGAGCTTTGGCTGGAAGACAAATGAGATCCGATGGATTTTTATAGTCCTGTGTGTTGTTATGATTATAACTCTTAAAATCTATGCGGTTCCTTGTATTATTGTTCTTTATGTGTTGATGAGCGTGTTCAATAATGTGATGAATAAGTCTAAAGTTACTTAGTCTTTTGTTTTGTAAGGGCAGACATAAGTCTGCCCGTATAAGTTAATTTATTTCTCTGCTAATTTGCTAGCCAGAGATGATACCTGAAGTTCTAGTCTTTTTATTTCTCGGGTGACTACGTTTCTATGCATGTGCATCCACATGTGGATTTTAATAACGCTCATGGTGATGAATGCAATTAATATAATTCCTAAGTAAATAATTAGATTGTTTGTATTTTCTTCATCAAAAGTTTGAATGATACAGTAAATAAGAACTCCAAAAACAAGAGCATTAAAGATATTCATTGCTAGAACGAGCCAGCTGTTTTTACCTTTATATAATCCTTTGATCATTCCGAAGAGATTCTGTTCCTCTAATCCATCATAAAATTTAGCTTCTTCCTCATTTAAAGTTTCTTTAATAAGTTGATCTATGTCTTCCATTTTAGTCTTCATAATATTATTTTTTAATGATTTGTTTTAATTCTTCTCGTGCGTTGAATAATCTAGACTTTACTGTTCCAGTTGATATTTCTAGAATTTCGCCTATTTCTTTTACACTGTGTTGCTCTAAATAGAAAAGGCGTATCACATGCTGTTTTTCTATAGATAGTTGATAAATAGCTTGTAATAACCTCTGTTTATGTTCTGGCAATTCATCATCTACATTGTCTGAAGATTTTTCAGAGGCTGTAGCCCATTCTAAAGATTTCTGTTTTTCTAGATTGGTTCTATGTAGAAGATCTATAGATTTAGAATACACAATTTTTAAAGCCCAATATTTGAATTTACTAGGTTGTTGAAGTGTATGTAATTTATTGATGATGACCACCCAACTTTCTTGAGCTATATCTTTAGCAACATCAGGATCCTTTACGATCCAGTATGCTTTTTCACAAAAGGTTTGATGCCATCTTTTTACCAGCAGTGGTAAAACCTTTTTATCGCCGTTTAGATATTTCTCTATTATGGTGGAGTCAGTCACATTTAGTTTTTAATCATCTATCAAGATAGACTACATACTAAAGACGGACAAATTGTAAAAAGGTTCATTTATTTAAAAAGAATTTGAAAATAAATGATAGTAAAAAGTTAATTTCAAGAATGAATTAATCCACAAACAACTTCTTTTTACGTAGTTCAAAGTTCTGACCCAAGTACACACGACGTACTACTTCATCCTCAGCAAGTTCTTCTGGACTACCGTGTTTGAGAATATTCCCTTCAAACATTAAATAAGTACGATCTGTTATGGCAAGCGTTTCTTGAACATTATGGTCTGTAATAAGAATACCTATGTTCTTTTTAGTCAGTTGCGCAACGATACGTTGAATATCCTCAACCGCTACAGGATCTACTCCTGCAAATGGTTCATCGAGTAATATAAAAGTAGGATCTGTGGCGAGTGCGCGAGCAATCTCAGTACGGCGGCGTTCTCCACCACTTAATAAATCACCATTACGGTTGCGACGATCTTGCAAGCTGAATTCTTCCAGCAGTTTCTCGCAGCGCTCTTTTTGTTCTTGTTTAGAAAGATCAGTAAGCTGCAACACACCTAAGATATTTTCCTCAACCGTTAGTTTTCTAAAAATAGAAGCTTCTTGTGCTAGGTAACCTATACCGTTTTGAGCACGTTTATACATAGGATACTGAGTGATTTTTTTATCATCCAGCCACACATCACCACCAGTAGGTTTTACCAGTCCTACGGTCATGTAGAATGAGGTCGTTTTACCAGCACCATTAGGTCCTAGCAAGCCTACAATCTCGCCTTGGTTAACTTCAAAAGATACTCCTTTTACTACCGGTCTGCCTTTATAGGACTTCTGTAAATTATCTGCTCTTAGTTGTTGCATAAAACAAAGATACTTTTTATAATTCTGAATTTAGAATTTCTTAGATTGCACTATAATTAAAACAGAAATATTGAGCGAAGTAACTAAATAGGTTCATATCTATGTAAACTCTGAACTCATAAATCATAATTTGTCAAATGGCTTTCCCAAGATTCCTCATGGGCGATAACGCTCATCATCCCGAAGATATTTTTGTAGTACACCTCGATTATCCACGATTTGTGATTAATCTTAAAGATGACACGCTAGAGTTTCTTGAAGATATCGAGAAAAAAGATGCTGAAGAACTTGAAGAAGAAACTAAAAACCTCGTAGAAGAAGCCAGCCGATTCTATGATGAGCAATGTGCTATCTACGATAAAGAATAATGGAAGATATTAAGCAACTGGACTGGGACATTATGCTTTTCCTCAATGATTGGGGAAATGATACGGTTGACTTAATCTTTAATATTATTACCTATAAATATTATGCGATTCCGCTTTATGCTTACTTACTTTATCTCCTGTATAAGAAATTATCACGACGTGAATTAATCATAGCACTGTTAACCATAGTAGTTTTAGTTGCTGCTAGCGACCAGATTGCTATGCTTTTTAAAAACACACTCGTCCAGCGATTACGTCCATTCCGTGAGCCTGGTTTAGAAGGTTTAATTTCCAAAGTCGGTAAAAGTGGTGGAACTTATGGGTTTTACAGTGGTCATGCTAGTAATGCCATGGCGCTCGCTGTGTTCCTGTGGCATTTATTGAAGAAATCTCATAAAACTGTAGCTATTCTACTATTTGTATGGGCCATTTTAGTCGCATATAGTCGTGTCTATTTGGGCGTTCATTATCCTGGAGACGTGTTGATGGGTATGTTTATGGGAACTATTATAGGCTGGTTATGTTTTAAGCTATATGGATTTTTAGTTTTACGCTTTCGCGAAAGCGTAGTTCCATAAACTTAATGCTATTCAATAACAGGACGTTGCTATTTACAGCTCAAGAGATTTTCTAGATATGAAAAAAGAATTCCGTTTTGAAGTGCAAACTCAATGGCAGCAAGGGCAGTTTGAAAACCCAAAAACTCATGTTTCCATTATTGATGGGAAACAAGAAATAATCGTCTCAGCCGCACGAGAATTTAAGGGAGAAGCCACAGCTTATAATCCAGAAGATTTACTATTGAGTGCGTTATCATCTTGTCACATGATGTCTTATTTCTATGTATGCCAGCAACATGGTGTTAAGATCATAGAATATAAGGACTGTGCCATAGGAACGCTGGAATTGCGCTCAGATATGAGTGGTGGTTTTAGTAAAGTAGTTTTGAATCCTGTAGTAACCTTGAAGGATCCTTCACAAGAATTACTAGCGATGAGTTTGCATGAACAAGCGCACAAACTTTGTTTTATAGCAAACTCTGTAAAATTTGATATTGATATTCAGTCAGTTATAAATTTCATATAGTTTTTTTAAGAGTGAATTAAACCATTGAGTAAATGCAGAGTCATAGATTCATAATTAACTAATAACAACTGCAAAGTTGTACAATCTTGAAACTATGAATATTTTAACAAACAAATCAATTCTTACCTATATAGGCATCGCGGCTTTATCTATTGCTGGAATTTATTCTTGTACGTCTAGTGAAGACGATAATGGTGGCACTGATGATGGCGGTGGTAGTGGATCTACAGAATTGCACGCAGCTTTTGCAGATTTTGATGCTAACAATGTAACGATTATGATGAGCGGTACATCTTCGGTAAATATTGAGACTAATGGTTTACCTAACCATACATCTCCATACTGGTCTAACACAACTGCACGAAGTGCTGTTGATCCTATGGGAAATACTTTAACTACACCTGCAGCTAGTTCTGATCATCCACTTTTTGTAGCTCCTACCGTTACTAGTTATGCTCAAATGGCTCCAGGAAACATAGATGATTTTAATGGTTCTTATTCTTTAACAGTTCCAGCTAGTCCGACGGTAGCTAGTACATCCTCTGCAACTGGTTTAGGAGCGATAGGAATTGCAGTAAGTGGTTCAGTTATTTATAATGATGAAGAAGGTCCTAACATTCCTCTTGATAATGCAGTAGGATCATTAGATTATACTGCAGCACATACGGGACCACAGAGTTATCACTACCATTTAGAGCCTAAAGCTTGGTCAGATGATGATAACGCTCTTATAGGAATTATAAGCGATGGATTCTTTATCTACGGTAGAAAATGTGCTTCTACAGGTACTTATCCAACAGATTTAGACGCTTCTGGTGGACATACTTCAACAACACAACATACTACTACTGCTGAGTATCATTACCATATTCAGAATACGGTTTATTTAAATCAATACTACATTATATTCCCTGGAAATTATCAAGGCACGCCTAATAACATACAGTAGTTTTATACTCTTACTTCTCATAGTAGGTTGTAAAAAGGAAGACCAAGTTGGTCCTATAACCGAACTTGTAGAAGTTGAAAAATCTTTTTTAGAATTAAGACCTAATGAAGGGCTCATGTATTATCACAATGGGCCCTTTACAGGTTATGCAACACAGCATTATCCTGACGGCATTGCTTCTGAAAAGATTTCATATCTCAACGGATTAAGACATGGTTTGTATCAAAAGTGGTTTCCTAATGGGATAATGAGTTTTGAATCTAATTATGAAACTGGTCTGCAACAAGGGAAAACAATTTCGTGGTGGAGTAATGGGAATAAACGCTCCGAGAATAATTATGTCAACGGTGTAGCCCAAGGAAAGCAGTTTCAATGGTACACAAATGGATCTATTTTTAAGGAAATTCAATTAGTTGATGGATTAGAGCAAGGAATGCAAAAATCGTATAGACAAAACGGTAAACTTTATAATAACTATGAAGCAAAAAATGGAAGAATTTTTGGCCTTAAAAAAGCAACGCTTTGTTTCTCTCTTGAGAATCAAGAAGTCGTTAGTGATACTTTGTAGTATTATTTTAATTACAAGTTGTGGATCTAAGGAAGAAACTCCAGCTGTGGTTAAAGAAGGGGAAAGTAGAGTAGAGGCATTACCTTATTATAAGGAAGCTACATTTACACCGCACTGGTTATCAAGAGATAGTGACTCATTAAAAGAATTTCATAGCATCCCAGATTTCAATTTTGTAAATCAAAACGGTGATTCTATTACTCAAGATACATTTAAAGATAAAATCTATGTAACGGATTTCTTTTTTACGGTTTGTCCTGGAATTTGCCCAGCGATGACTAAAAATATGAATCGACTACAAGAGGAATTTATTAATGATGATGAAATTTTATTACTCTCACATTCCGTAACTCCAGATTATGATACTCCTGCAGTCTTAAAAGAATATGCAACGCGTAAAAACGTAAATTCTAGTAGATGGCATCTTGTTACCGGTGATAAAGAAATGATTTACGATTTAGGTAGAAATCAATATTTTGTTGAAGAAGATTTAGGCACTGCAAAAGACGTTAACGATTTTCTACATACTGAAAACTTTATTCTAGTAGATAAAAACAAATATATCCGTGGAATCTACAACGGTTTGAATAAAGCCTCTATAGATCAATTAATTGCGGATGTGAAGACCTTGCAAGCTGAGTAATTAAGGCGTATTAAAATTGTTCGATCTTCTTAATTCAATACATCAAAGGTTAACTTCAATCCTTGAATAATCATGCTCGTTCCTATAATAGCAATGATCAATCCCATTAATTTTCCAATTACCGAAATCACGTTATCACCTATTTTTTTTGCGATGAATTCACTCATACTAAATGCGAGGTAATTCAAAAAACACATGAGTGCAAACACAACGATAATCACTGCGATATTAAGATAGGAAGTTGTATTTGCTACAAAGTTAGTGGCTGTAACAATAGTTCCAGGTCCTGCTAAAATAGGTATCGCTAGAGGAGAGATAGCAATATTCTCATCATAATTCACCGTTTTAAGACGTTTAATATTAGATTTTTTAGACTGCAACATCTCAAATCCTACAAAGAATATTAAAATTCCACCAGTTATTTTAAATGCTGGTATAGTAATCCCAAATAAATCAAAGATGTAATTACCAACTAAAACAAATGTGGTAACAATTATAAAAGCTACTAAGACGGCTTTTAAGTTAATACGTTGTTTGGTCTCTTTATCGGCACCTTCAGTTAAGGTGAGAAAAATAGGCATATTAGATATAGGATTCATAATGGCAAAAAAGCCAGTGAATACACTAATTGCAAACGTTAATAAATCATTCATTCGACTACAGTCTTACGTGGTAAAGAAATATTAGGATGATGATAGTACCTCCTAATTTTCAGCGTGCAAAAGTACTCAAAATGTATAGTTATAAATTAAAATCTACTGATTATGTGATAATTTTAATAGTAGCATTAAATTAAAATCAAAATTATGAATTAATAAAATTTCAAAGCACTTTCCGTCATGTGTTTTGGGATGTCAAAGGCATCTACTAAATGCTGGCTTTCATCTTTAAGTGTTGCACAGAGTTTGCTTAGAAGTTTATTGATCGCTAGTGACTTAGAGCCCGATAAATAATCATGTTCTAGATACCAACCTTTATTTTTTTGTATCGTATTTAGTGCGTAAAGATTTTTTAGTGCAGTCAGTATTTCTTGAACTCTAGCATCATCTTGTTCTTCAATAGTTGCAATAAATCGTTCCAAAACGATACGATCTATGTAAGCACTTGCCATGTCTATCAAATGTACTTGAACATCCAGGAATGCATCATAACTGTCCATTCCATTTTTGATTTTCTTACTCAAACGCATTGCGAGCGTTCGTAAAGAAAATTCTTCTCGATATGTAAAGGCAGCTAACTGAAATTCATCACCTAATAAATGGGCCTCAGAACTGTCTCTAGTCACTAAAGGATTTAACTCGCTTAAAGTTGTTGAAGCAATACTAGAAATGTATTTCAACGTATCCCACCAGTCCATTTTTCCAAACTGTTTTTTGAAATAAGTCAATCGGCTTTTTGCGGTGAGTTGCAACAATACCGTATTATCACCTTCAAATGTTGTGAAAATATCAGAGTCAGCTTTTAAGAGGTCAAAGTACATTTCACTTAAATATCCTTTTCCACCACAAGCTTCTCTACAGGTTTGAATGGTCGCCGTAGTATTCCAAGTGCTCAATGCTTTTAAACCAGCTGCAAGTGCCTCGATTTGTTGAGCATCATGATCTGAGTTGCTAGTGTATTCTTTTAATAAATGATCATGAGCAAAATCATACGCATAAGCATTGGCAATTAAAGGCATTAACTTTTTTTGATGCGTAGGATAATCCATTATCGACTGCTCTGGTTTTCCTGGTGGACCAAATTGTTTACGATCCAATGCAAAATAAACTGCCATGTTCAAGGCTTTTTTAGAAGCAGTATTTCCAGAGATAGGAACACAAAGTCGGCCACCGACTAATGTTCCCAACATGGTAAAAAATCTTCTCGATGGACTACTTATAGGACTAGTGTACTGTCCATCTTCATCAACATCTCCATATTTGTTGAGCAAATTTTCCTTAGGAATGCTGATGGAATCGAAATGCAAGGTTCCATTATCCACACCATTCAAGCCCATTTTATGACCATTATCTCCTATGGTTATCCCAGGCATGGTCGCGCCTTGTTGATTTCTGATAGGAACTAAAAATGCATGGATTCCATGTTCCTCGTCATTGACAATCAATTGAGCAAATACAGTAGCCATTTGAGCATGCATAGCTGCATTGCCTATGTAGGTTTTTCTATCGTTTTGCGATGGAGTATTGATAACAAACGTGTTACTTTCTGGCTGGTAAATCGCGGTGGTTTGTAAAGCTTTTACATTACTGCCATGATGCATTTCAGTCATGGCAAAACAGCCTGGTAACTCCATCGTACCTATGTCTTTTAAATATTTATCATGGTGGAATTCAGTACCAAGTGATGCGACACTACCACCAAATAAGCCAAAATGAACACCAAATTTAATCGTTAAGCTTAAATCGTATTTAGAAATCTCTTCAAATATGGACGCATACTGAACCATGGAATCAGCTCCGCCATACTTCTTTGGGTAAGCAAGATTACCTAAGCCGGCATCTGCTAGTTCTTTACACCACTTGAATACTTTTTCTTTACGAGTTTTTAAATCATCATCATAGCTTTCAATAGCTTCTTTATGTGGATCTAAGATCTCTTGAACTTTCTTTTTTAAATCTGCATTTCCATGTTGCATTAGTACCTTAAGAGATTCTACATAAGAATGATTGGGTTTGATAGAAACAGGTTCTGCTTTTGATGAAACTGGATTCATTTGATATACTGATCGGATTGCCTCATGACTCGCAATACCTAAGTAGTTCTCTATGTTTAATACAGACTGCTTTGTTTCGTTATTTGACCATTCTTCACTATCTGGTTTTTTTGCCAATACTATTCCAAGAGAAAACATATCTAATTTCTCTGTTGTATTTAAAACATCAGCATGTTGTTTAATGTAATTTTTCCAATAGGCCAGTTCTCTAGCCGTTGGTGGATTATTAGGATCTAACCATGTATAAACCATTTTCTTTGTTCCAAGCTTGATCTTATCATTCTCCTCAATTTGCTGCTTGATGTATTCAATTTCATGTTCTTCTAGTACGCCATCTGCCCAAGCGATGTATAGTAATGGTAAGAACGGTAATAAGGAATCTTGAATGCTGATGGAAGTGTTCATAATACTAAAATTGGGTTCAAGTTATTTAATAAATAGTAAGATTCTTTGCAATTACTTACTAGAATGCATTAATTTTTGTTAAAACCATAAACGTGCAAATATTTTAATTCAGTCTTTGTTTAGAAATTTCTAATCAATTGAATTCAAAGAGCTATCATCTAATTATTGATGATATGTGGTATTATGAACTAGAACATTTCCGCAAGTTTTACAATTTGATGGAGTTCCAGCTCCGCCTGCACAACCACTGGCACATGTGTAATGCCATATTCCGGCAGCATTTTGTGCTGGTTCCGTATTATTCTGTGCTGCTGGGTTCATAGCATTTTGAAAACTAGCTGGAGTTACTTTAGCAGGTTTTACGGGAGCTGTAGTTTCCTTAGGATTTGCATTTTCGGCATCTTTACAAGACGTTAAGAATAGTGTAAATCCTATTAAGATGATAGTAACGATTTTAAGAAATTTCATAAACGAGTGTTTTAAAAGCAATATAATTCAAATTCAGGGTTTCTATAATAAATCAGTATTCAAAAAATACACGATTAAAAAGCATGAGATATCTCAAAAAACAATCTAGCGATACTCAGGATTTTCAAATTCCCATCGTTTTCCATCGTCCCATTCTTCACGTGAATTTCCATAGCTAGGATAACCATTATTCTTTTTGAGCATAGCGGCTAGATGCAGTAAATTATAAGTCATAAAGGTTGTGTTTCTATTTGTGAAATCACTGTCAAAACCTACTGGTTCATCTAGTTTTTCACCTTTCCATTCTGTATCTCCATAACTAGGTCCAGGACCTACTTTACCTAACCATCCACAATCTGCTTGCGGCGGGATAGAGTATCCTACGTGCTGCAACGAGTATAATATTCCCATCGCACAGTGCTTGACTCCATCTTCATTACCGGTAATCATACAACCGGCTACTTTACCATAATAGTAGTACTGACCTTTATCGTTGGTTTTACCACTCATGGCATAGAGTCGCTCGATAAGTTTTTGTGCTTCGCTTGATTTTTCTCCTAGCCATATAGGAGTTCCCACGATGAGGATATCTGCGTCCATGATTCTTTTAGAAATAGATGGCCACTCATCCTTTTTCCAGCCATGTTCAGTCATGTCTGGATACACACCGCTGGCCACTTGATGATCTATCAGCCGTATTTCATCTATTGTAACATTTTCCTTTCTCATGATTTCCTTTGAGACATCCATGAGCGTGGAAGTATGACTCTTGTCGGGTGACTTTTTAAGAGTACAGTTGATGTAAATTACTTTTAGATCACTAAAATTTGGCTTTTCCATGGTATAGTTGTTTGATTTTGTTTAAAATACAAAATCTGCTATCCATGATTGATTAAGACTATCTTAAAATTTAGATTTACAATCCTAGCATCTCATCCACCGTATTTGCTGTGACTGAGTGATAATTCCCGCGAGCGGTTTTGTATATTTTTAGTGCTTCGTCTGTTCTATTCGCTTTCGCGAAAGCGTTAAATAAAGTCGTTACATACCAGCGACGTCCTACGGTATTCAAGAACTCAGCAATTTTCGCATCTACGTTGTTACCATGATAGTTGTTCAAAATAGCTTGCTCGTACCAAACCATAGTGATGTAAGAGTTAGTGGAATTAGTGAAGTCAAAGGTATCATCTAGTTGTTGCATTTGATCCACCGAAATGTCCTCTGGAAAATTGCGAACGAAATGTACCCATTCTTGAGGTGTCCAGTTTTGCGTTGCTGCGACGTCAATTTTGTTGGTCTCAATAAATGATTGCAAGGTTTTCTCCACGTTTGTGAATGCGTTTGATTTTATAATCGCTGCATTATCGGGAACTCCAGGTTCATAAATCCATTCCTCTGTATTAAAAGTGATGTTGTTTTTTTCTAGCAAATTCTCGTTGAGATAAGTGATGAAATCCTCCGTATTTGTTGTAGAAAAAGCATTTTTATTGAAGTAAGATTTTAGAAAGGCATCCATTTTTTCACGACCTACTTTTTCTTCTAGCGTGCGCAAAAACAAATATCCTTTATCATAAGCGATGCTGTTCATACCATCATCTGGATTACGACCTTTTAAATCTAGTTTTAATTTGGTGTCATTAGGAGTTTCTTTCATTCCTTCTAATTCATCATCTAGATCTTGACGACCTATTAAGGCTAGCATATTTGCACGTTCTTTTCCATAAAGAGCTTCCATGATTCTGATTTCAAAATACACTGTGAAACCTTCATTGAGCCAGAAGTCGTTCCAAGTCGCATTTGTCACTAAATTTCCAGACCATGAATGAGCCAACTCGTGAGCCACAAGTGATGTCAAGCTTTTATCTCCAGCAATAACCGTAGGAGTCGCAAAGGTCAACCGCGGATTCTCCATACCGCCAAAAGGAAAACTAGGTGGCAACACAATCACATCAAACTGTTCCCAGTCGTACTCTCCATATAAATCCTCGGCAGCAACAACCATTTTTTCCATGTCTGAGAATTCCTCATGAACTTTATCCAGCATAGATTTTTCTGCATAGACACCAGTGCGGTCGCTGATCGCTTTGTATTCAATATCTCCTACTGCCAGCGCTATCAAATAAGCTGGAATAGGCTGTTTCATCTTGAAGTTATAAACTCCAGAAGCATTTTTCTCTTTAGGATTCTCAGCACTCATTACTGCCATGAGGTTTGACGGTACTTTTACAGTCGCATCATAAGTAATCCTTATTTGCGGACTATCCTGAATAGGAATCCAGGTACGAGTCAATATCGCTTGACCTTGTGTAAATAGAAAAGGATTGGTTTTTTCAGCAGTTTGTTGAGCGGTGAGCCATTGTAGCGCTTCAGTTTGTGCTGTGGTTTTATAAGTAATGGCTATTTTTTTAGTGTCTTCTTTAATTTCAATAGTTAATGGTTGCCCTAAGGATTCATCCATTGTGCCTAGATAGAAACCTACTTCCTTACCATCAGCTGTTACTTCTTCAATTTCTAGGAATTTGGTATCTAGAATTATGAATGAACTGCTGTTATTTACGATATCATACGTTGCCACACCGCTAATTACTTGTGTGTCAAAATCTACGTCGATGTCTAGGTTTAAGTGTGTAATTACCGCATCATTAGGTTGTGCGTAGGAATGGGATTCTTCTAGGTAAGTTTTTGTGTTTTCTTGTTTAGATTCTTTGTTTTCTTGACAGCTGATTAATGTCAATATACTGGTAAGAACTAGAAATAGTGCCTTTTTCATTTGGGTTATTTTGGAGTTGCTAAAGTAAGAAAAGGGTAATGGAATGGGAAGGATTGTTCAATGGATTAAATAGAGTTTGATAATTCTATAACCATTTTTTTAGCATCTTCATAATCAGAAATATAATTGTCAAGTACCTCTATCATAATGTATTTGGCCTGTTTTAACGGCTCAAAATCATCAGGAAGTTTTTCTGTCGATTGTTTTAAATAATTAACACCAGATATAGCTTGGTTAATTGAACTCGGAATACTATTCAATAATTCTTTAGAGAAGTAAACCTCATTGTCATTCCCATTCATATTTTTATGTATTTTTAAAATTTGCTCATACGCGAACAATCCTTCAGTAAATGACTCAGTAAAAATTTGGTTTTCATTATCCATTCTTTTAGACAAAATCATTATATCTTTTGCAAATCTCCAAATTACAGCTTCTGCTTCTGGCGATTTTATAGATTGTCCCGATTTATTAAAATGTTTTACTTTTTCACCACAATCTCTAGTTTTCTCACCCATTTCTTCTATCATATTTACCATTCTAGAAGTTGACTCATTTGCATCTGCTATACATTTAGTTTTTTCTGAAAGATGATACAAACTTCTTTCATCGATTTGTTTCCCTTGGAAAATTTTAATTGATTGGTATTCTTTTCTCTTATTTGAAAGTAGCTTCGTTAAAACAGATTTAGATTTATAATTTAGTAAGTTTTCATATGGGATCACTAGTTTCCAACTTTTCTTAATTTTCTCAATTTTAACTTTTGAAATTTCTTGCCAATATGTTTTTTTATTTTCCGGTAAGTGCGCTATTATAATAACAGGTATGTCAAAATTTAACCAATAGTTATAATGTATATTCGAAATGTAATAGGTTAAACTATTCTTTGAAACATGGAAGTTACCTTTTCCACTTTTAATTTGTAGTGCAATGAATTTTCCTTTTGGATCGCCATTTACTGACTGTTCTACAAAAGCATCAATTCCTACGTCAACGGCATCTTGGACTCTGAAAATCCAATCAAAATCATTAATGAAGATACTCTCAGCGGCATTTACTCCAATTCTTTCTATTTTGTTGTATCTCATGATCTGTAATTAAAACAATATGATTTAAGTTTCAAAATATAATTATTATAACGTTGATTGAGCTCTAATTAATTTTTACAGATTCGATACCGAATGAGTTCTCCATTAGATGATTCTCGTATAATTCTATTTCTTTAAAATTTATATAGTTTTCTCTAAGTATTTCAATTATTTTTATTTTTAGTTTATCACTTGTATTTACTCCAAAATAGACTGATTTTAATCTATTTGGAGAATATTTTCTTTTTCTAGAACTTGGATTAGTAGGGTCAATATTATCTACAATCGATCTGTACTCATTTTCGTAACTCCATTCTTCTGACTTACTATACGTTAAATGAAATTCTGAATCCTTAACATTATCATAGTAATTTGTTTTATTAAAATCTTTGATATAATTCACTGGATATAGTTCTTCCTCTTTTTTTATAAACTCTAAACAATAACCTTTATGACTATTGGAGTAATGCGACCACATTAATATTGAATCTTTCTTAGTCGTAAAGCAACAAATCCCAATATTATCAAGTCTGTTTTTGAATAACTCTTTCTTTTTCTTATTAGTCTTTTTAAATTTACCGTTTTTTTTAAACGAAACTAAATTAATGTTACAATCAAAGGGATCATTAAATGATTTAAAACTGCTATAGTATAAATACTTATTTTTCAGAGCATCTAGATTTAAACCCTTTTCGTCATTCGAATAGTATTTAAATATCGTTTGAGGTTGAACTTTTTGTTTGCGTAATCTCAAAAGAACACCTTCTGTTGATCTTGAATAATCAAAACTATTTTTATTATCTAACAAATATTTCTCGCTGTCAATTAATTTTAAATAACTTTCAATAAAGGCAACTGTATCTCCGTCAAGTTTTGTGGTAGGTCTTAATTCTATTTTTAAATTTAGATAGTTTGCAATTTCACCAAATCGATTTAATGAAATGTTATGCTCTCTTAAAAACTTATTTAACCTTAAATTTCGTATCAATTCTCAAAATTTTAATCACTAATCAAAGAAGTGGTTTTAATATTATTATTTATAATAGCTTTTTTATTTTAACCCCAACAATTCCCCAGCCGCATCAAAAGGACTTTTCTTTTTACTCAACACTTCTTTTTCTAAAACAACCAATTTTTCGATCACTTCTGGTCGGTTATAGAAGTTGGTTTTAATGGCGTCTTCTACGGTTTGATGGAACCAGTAGAGTTCTTGTGCGTGGCGTTTTTGGGTAAAGCTTTGATTTGTGGTGGCGTGAGCTTTGTAGTTGTTAATTTCTTCAATAACTTCCGTAATGCCTATGCCATTCAAACCGCTACAAGTAAGTACTTGGGTAGGCCAGCCGTGATCTTTTTGTGGCATGAGGTGCACGGCGTTTTTGAACTCGCGTCGGGCATGTTTTGCGGCGAGTTGGTTATCACCATCGGCTTTATTGATGATAATAGCATCGGCCATTTCCATGATGCCGCGTTTGATTCCTTGAAGATCATCTCCAGCACCAGCGAGTTTGAGTAGTAAGAAAAAGTCGGTCATGGAGTGGACCGCAGTCTCGCTTTGTCCTACACCTACGGTCTCTACGATGATAAAATCGTATCCTGCGGCTTCACATAAAATGATTGCTTCTCTGGTTTTACGTGCCACGCCACCTAAGGTTGTTCCTGCTGGGCTAGGTCTTATGAAGGCTTGGTCGCTTTTGACGAGTTCTTCCATGCGTGTTTTATCTCCCAAAATACTTCCTCGTGAGATGTTGCTCGATGGATCTATGGCGAGTACGGCTACTTTCTTGCCACTTGCTATTAATTGTTTACCTAATGCTTCAATGAATGTCGATTTTCCCACGCCTGGCACTCCAGTGATTCCTAGTCTAAAAGACTTACCTGACTCGGGTAGGGCTTGTTGAATTAACGCTTTCGCGAAAGCGGCATCACTACCAGCAGTACTCTCCACAAGAGTTATCGCACGACTTAACGCACTAACTTGTCCAGCTTTCAGGTCGTTGAAAAGCTGACTTATATTTAGAGTTTCCTTATTGCGTCTTGCCTTAGGGTTGATATGAGATTTTGAGTCCAATTATGATTTTGGAGTTTTACAGGTTGCAATTTTACCGCCAATCCATGCCATAGGGATGTAAGCTAGTAATAGATCTGCTACGTTGAACCACATTGCTCCAGGATAGGAAACCACCATGATTATTCCACCTAGTAAAAAGAAGAATCCTATAGCCATGGCAAATTTCATTTTATGAGTTGCAGCAATAATACCAGCTACCATGGCACCTATTAAGGTTCCAATCGCATGTCCTAAAAATGGAAAAATGTAATTCTTAAATTCAAATTGAGAAATAGCTCCTTTTAATCCTTCAGGTGTAGTGATGTCGTATCCTTCTATAGGAAATACGGCGTTTCCAGTTTCTACTAATGATATGTTTACAAATCCACCGACTAAAATCCCTACGATTACTGCGATGATGTTTCTTAATATTGGGTTCATGATAATTGGTTTTAGGATTTAAAAATAGTAATAATAGTTGTTACTCCAGTCAAACCTCACAGGTTTCCAAAACCTGTGAGGTTGACTCCTTTACGTCATTTAAAAGCTCTTCGCCTAAGAATAGGCGAGGACAGATGATACTTCGCTTGCCGAAGTAATATCAGGAGTGGTTGAAATACCTTGATGTTATTATAATCTTTATAGATCTTCAACCTTTCCGACCAAAGTTCGCTGTCGCTTACTTTGCCCACCTTTCCTCATCTGAGGCAAGGAGCTTTTACAATCTAGAATGAAAAGCTTCTCGCCTTAGAAAAGGCGAGGACAGATTTAGCAGCTTTGCTGCAAATCAGGAGTGGTTGAAAAATGCTGATTTAATACTCAAAATTCTATTCTAACTTACAATGTTTCTTAATATCTCCTAAAACATGCTCTAACTCTTCAAAAACATAGTTGTTCTCATATCTTAATACAGTCAAATCCATTTCACTGAGTTCCTTATCTCTTAATTCATCTTTATTTTGCTGTTCTGTCTCATCATGATAATCTCCGTCTAACTCTATGATCAATTTGTGCTGAGCACAATAAAAATCAACGATGTAGTATTTAATAGAATGTTGTCTCCTAAACTTTATACCATGAAACTTCTGAGATTTTAATTCATTCCATAAAAAAGCTTCAGCTGGAGTAAGACTTTTTCTTAGACCTTTACGGTTCCTTTGTAGATTTCTCAGGTTATGGATAGGTTTGCGGCGATTCATAATTTGAAGATAATTAAAATTGGTGATTTGAATAATATTTGTGTTTTCAACCTTTCCGACCAAATTTACGCTGCGCTACAATTTGCCCACCTTTCCTTTTCTAAGGAAAGGAGCCTTTTTTGATTTGGTTTTTAAAATCTAATCGTTCACCCAAACATGCCGAAAGTTAAACTTTGCATATTAGTAAAAAACTATTGATTGAGGACTGAGGTTCTCGAAGTCCGCATTTCGAGAACCTTAATATTGGTGTTGGCATGGTATAAAACGGTTGTAAGAATGTTTAATATATTTTGATAAGCAAAACCTCACAGGTCTTCAAGACCTGTGAGGTTGGATTTAAAAAGGTAAAACAAAAAATGCCTTACTATTGAGTAAGGCATTTTTGAAATTATCTTTTCGCAATAGCGTGATTAAAATACTATCGTTCCAGAACCCATTCTCCTTTATTAATTAAAGGTAGAGCAGACTTATACTTAGTTTCTTTAGTCTCGCCGGTCATTATATTTTTAATAGTGACCTTATCATTACGACCTATTTTAGGTTGGTCACGTGTAATGGTCTCAGTAACTGGTGGACGTTGTCCTGCGCTACTTGCTCCAGCACCTACGGCACGGTTTTGTGCCGCGCGCTCATCACTATTTAAAACTTCTTCTTTTTGAGTAGTCGTCTTTTCAACTTTGCGCTGTTGAGCCTCTTGAATGGCTGTGGTATCTCGAGAAGGTAAATCTCCTTTAAACATAAAGCTGATCACTTCTTTATTTACCTTATCTACCATCTTTTTGAAAAGCTCAAATGCTTCAAACTTATAGATGAGTAGTGGATCTTTCTGCTCGTGAACGGCAAGTTGAACACTTTGCTTCAACTCATCCATTTTACGCAAGTGTGTTTTCCATGCGTCATCTATGATAGCAAGAGTAATGTTCTTTTCAAAGTCAAGTACAAGTGACTTTCCTTCACTTGTATAAGCTTCTTCAAGATCTGTAGAAACATTTAAGGTTTTAAGACCATCAGTAAATGGAACGGCGATGCGCTTGTACTGGCGCTCGTCATTTTCATATACATTCTTAATTACCGGATACACCTCTGCAGCAGAGCGTTCCATTTTTTCTTTATAATGCTGGTAAGCTGCTTTATAAATTTCTCCTGTGATTTGTTGTTCACTCTTAGAACCAAATTCTGATTCAGAAATTGGGCTCGTCATGGAGAAATAACGCATGATTTCAAACTCAAAATTCTTATAATCCTGTGCTTGTTTATTGCTTTCAGTAACGACCTCGGCAATATCATAAATCATGTTTGCGATATCTACCGCAAGGCGATCTCCAAATAATGCATTATAACGACGTTTATAAATTACTTCACGTTGCGCGTTCATGACATCATCATATTCTAGCAGTCGCTTACGTACACCAAATGCGTTTTCTTCTACTTTCTTTTGTGCTCGTTCAATAGATTTAGAAATCATAGAATGCTGAATCACTTCACCTTCTTTCATTCCTAGTTTATCCATGGTTTTTGCCATACGCTCAGAACCGAACAAACGCATCAAGTTATCATCAAGTGCTACATAAAACTGTGAGCTACCTGGATCTCCTTGACGACCAGCACGACCACGTAACTGTCTATCTACACGACGTGAATCATGACGTTCTGTTCCTATAATAGCTAGTCCGCCAGCGGCTTTTACCTCGTCAGATAATTTAATATCTGTTCCACGACCTGCCATGTTTGTGGCAATGGTAATTTGTCCAGGATCACCAGCTTGTGCTACAATCTCTGCCTCACGTTTGTGTTGCTTTGCATTCAGTACGTTATGATCTATTCCTGCACGTTGTAATGTTCTACTTAAAATCTCAGAGATTTCTACAGAAGTTGTTCCTATCAAAACAGGACGACCAGCTTGTTTTAAACGAGTTACTTCTTCAATAACTGCATTATATTTTTCACGTTTTGTTCTGTAAACTAAATCTTGACGATCATCACGAGCAATAGGTCTGTTAGTAGGTATTTCTACTACGTCTAGTTTGTATATTTCCCAGAATTCTCCAGCCTCTGTAACTGCAGTACCTGTCATACCAGACAGCTTGCGATACATACGGAAGTAATTCTGTAAAGTAATCGTTGCAAATGTTTGAGTAGCGTCCTGAATTTTTACATTCTCCTTAGCCTCAATCGCTTGGTGAAGTCCATCGCTATAACGACGTCCATCCATAATACGACCAGTTTGCTCATCTACAATCATTACTTGCATTTCTTGCACAACACCTTGAGGAGTGCGTTTTTCATGCGCTTGAACTACATACTCTGTATCTTTTTCAAATAAAGTATATGCTTTCAGTAATTGATTCAAGGTATGAACACGTTCAGATTTTACAGAGAACTCACGGAATAGCTCTTCCTTAGCCTCAGCCTGTTCTTCAACGCTCAATCCTGATTTTTCAATCTTACCTATTTCTAATCCCATTTCTGGCATTACAAAGAAGTTAGGATCATCAGCACCAGAGATGTACTCAATACCTTTGTCAGTAAGTTCTACTTGGTTATTTTTTTCATCGATAACAAAGTAAAGTGCCTCATCAATTTTAGGCATTTCACGATTGTTATCCTGCATGTAGAAATTCTCAGTTTTTTGAAGTAGGGTTTTAATTCCTTCTTCACTTAAGAATTTAATCAGTGCTTTATTTTTAGGTAAACCTCTAAAGACGCGTAGTAATTCTTTTCCTCCTTCTTTTTGATCACCATCTGCAATCAGTTTTTTTGCAAGGGCAAGAGTTTTAATAAGCTCAGTACGCTGTGCTTGAACTATGTTTTCAACAGGAGCTTTCAATACATCAAATTCCTGACGATCTCCTTGTGGTACTGGACCAGAGATAATTAATGGAGTACGAGCGTCATCAATAAGAACAGAATCTGTCTCATCAATAATTGCGTAATTGTGCTTGCGTTGCACTAAGTCTTTAGGACTGTGCGCCATGTTATCACGCAGGTAGTCAAAACCAAATTCGTTATTAGTACCGTAAGTGATATCTGCATTATAAGCAGCTCTACGTTCTTCAGAGTTAGGCTTGTGGTAATCAATACAGTCGATTGTTAAACCGTGAAATTCAAATAATGGTCCTATCCACGCACCATCACGTTTTGCGAGGTAATCATTTACAGTTACTACGTGAACACCATTTCCAGATAATGCATTTAAGTAAACTGGCAGCGTTGCAACGAGTGTTTTTCCTTCACCAGTTTGCATCTCAGCAATTTTCCCTTGGTGTAAAGCAGCTCCACCTATGAGTTGCACATCATAGTGAATCATGTCCCAAACGATAGGTTTACCAGCGGCATCCCATGAGTTTTGCCAGATGGCGTGATCACCTTCAAGGCTTACATAATCTTTAGTAGCAGATAAGATACGGTCTTGTTCTGTAGCTTCCACTTTTATGGCGCTATTATGGAAAAAACGTTTTGCCGTTTCTTTCATTACTGCAAACGCTTCAGGAAGTAATTCGTTTAAGGCAACTTCACCTTGCTCGTATGCAACATCTTCTAGCTTGTCGATTTCATTGTAGATATCCTCACGCTTATCGATATCTTCTTCGTTCTCTGCTTGTTCTTTAAGAGCAGTTATTTTTGCTACTGTGTCCGCTTTCGCGAAAGCGATTTTATCTTTAAACTCTACGGTTTTATGACGTAGCTCGTCTATAGAAAGGCTTTCAATAGCTGGACCTAGAATTAAAGTTTGATCAACTAAAGGTTGAATTTCTTTAATGTCTTTTTTGGTCTTGTCGCCTACAAATACTTTGAGTACGGAATCTAATAGTCCCATTATGTGGTTATTTAATTGGTTTATAGTGGTTTATGAAAACACACGTTCCAGTTGCAATATCAAAAAATTAAAGCAAAAAAAAAGCCTCTTACGAGACTTTTTATGCAGCGATTATCGCTATTAATATTCGTCCTCATTCCAGAGGTAGTCGTCGTCTGTAGGGTAGTCAGGCCAGATCTCTTCAATAGAGTCGTACATCTCTCCTTCATCTTCAATTGCTTGAAGATTTTCAACTACTTCCAGAGGTGCACCTGTGCGAATAGCGTAATCAATAAGTTCGTCTTTCTCAGCAGGCCAAGGTGCGTCACTTAAATAAGATGCTAGTTCTAATGTCCAGTACATAATTTTACCGTTTTAATTTTTGCAAAAATAAACTTATCGTGAAACTACACAAGTTATTTTTGAATTAATGATATCAAGATTTTAAAGAGCGTATGAGCCTTTAGAAATCAAATTGTTTTTGCTGAAAATACTCCTCAGTTGCCCCACGTTTTTAATACTTTTTTGGGATCCATTTGATTTCTTCTGCTTGTAAGTCTTGTGACAATTTACGTGCCAAGACAAAAAGGTAGTCAGAAAGTCTATTCAAGTACTTCAATACTTGTTGATCAATAGGAGATTGTGCGTGTAACTCGGCTGCAATACGTTCTGCACGACGGCAAACGGTACGTGAAATGTGACAGAATGACACAGATTGATTGCCTCCAGGTAGAATAAAATGAGTCATAGGCGGCAGTTCCTGCTCCATAGCGTCCATTTCGTTTTCTAGCATCGTGATTTTTTCGTCGTCTAATTTAGAGATATTGAGACGTTCTTTCCCGTTTTTAAGGATGGCTTTTTCTGGGTCTGTTGCCAGTATGGCACCTGCAATGAATAAATGATCTTGAATATCAATTAAAACCTTTTTAGTGTGCTCATTTACCGGTTGATCTCTTACTAAACCTATCCAAGAGTTCAATTCATCTACAGTTCCATAACTATCTATGCGCAAATTATGTTTAGGAACACGTGTTCCACCAAATAATGCTGTAGTTCCTGCGTCTCCTGTCTTTGTGTATATTTTCATAGGTTTAGGTATGTTAATTTTCTGTTTGCTTTCGATTTTCTTTAAGTCTCGATTTTAAGTTACCACGATAACTTTTTCTTTTTTCTACTCGTTTACTTCGTTGATGATTATTCAACCATATAAAAAAGAATATTCCACCGAATCCAAGGCTACCCCATAAAAGCATAACAGCTGTTTTTATTCAAATATAAAACAGTACTCTTAAAAATCCCATCTGTTCTGTATACATCTTCCCAAAGGGAAGAATTAACCTAAAGCTGACGGCTTACAACTACTAATTAAATGCTTGCTCAAGAAAATGACTGAGGACTGAAGACTAAAAGACTAAAGACTTACGCTTTTTCCACCGCATCCCAGTACTCATATGCACGGCGTAAATGAGGAATAACGATCGTTCCACCTACAAGCGTAGCAATAGAAAGAGCTTCTACAACTTCTTCTTTAGTTAAACCAGCTTTGTGGCTTGCTTCAAGATGATATTTTACACAGTCGTCACATCGCAGCACAGTACTTGCTACTAGACCTAGCAATTCTTTAGTTTTTTTATCAAGGGCACCTTCTGCAAAAGCGTTTGTGTCCAGATTGAAAATGCGTTTGATAATTTTATTATTATCCTCAAGAATGGCACCGTTCATTTTTTCACGATACTCATTAAATTCCTCTACTATATTACTCATAGGGTTATGCTGCTAATTGTTCTTTGCGTTTTTTGCGGAGTACAAACATCGATATAAAAATACTGAGCTCATATAAAATTAACACAGGTATAGCAACTATTACTTGACTCTGTATATCTGGTGGTGTTATAAGAGCGGCTACGATAAGAATAAGAACCAGTGCATATTTGCGATATTTTCTCATAGCTTGTGGTGTGCACAAACCTATCTTAGTAAGGAAGTATACAATTACTGGAAGTTCAAACATTAAACCACTGGCAAGAACACTGGCGCGTACTAGAGCAATGTAACTTTGTAAGTCTGGTTCAAATTTAATTCCTTCACTCAGGTCATAAGTTGCTAAGAAATGTACTGATAAAGGAGCAATTAAAAAGTATCCAAAAACAACTCCTGCAAAAAACAACAGCGAGCTCACGATTATAAAACCGCTAGAATATTTACGTTCGTTTGCTTTAAGTCCTGGTGAAATAAATCTCCAGAATTGCCATAGAATCCATGGGAAGGCAGCAACAAAACCTACAGTTATAGAAGTCCACACGTGAGCACTGAATAAATCAGACATTTTACGTGATTGTGGCATGAAATCTAGTTGAGGATCACAAAACTCACTTTCTACGCCTATAAATCTACCTACATCGCATAAAGCACCATAGGTAATAAAGTCTTTGCTCTTAGGACCAAAAATGATGGTGTCAAAAATAAATTCAGTAAAAATAAAAGCAATTATAGCTCCTATTAATATACCAATTATAGAACGTATTAATGACCAGCGCAGCTCTTCTACGTGGTCCAGAAATGACATATTATTAGGGTCTGCCTTTTTACGTGCCATGTTATAAAATTCCTTCTCTGATTAAATCATGAATATGAACTACTCCAGCATAACCGTTTTCATCAACGGCAACCAGTTGAGAAACGTTATGTTCTTCCATTACTTCTCGAGCTTGAACAGCCATATCGTCTGCAGCGATGGTTTTGGGAGATGTACTCATTATATCTGCAGCAGTAAGACTATCGATATCTTTACCTGTGGAAAGCATGCGTCTTAAATCACCATCAGTAATAATTCCAGTAAGTTTAGAATTGTCTACAACAACGGTCATTCCCAGTCGGTTCTCAGATATGTTAACTATAACTTCTCTTAAAGAACTACTAGAACTCACTTGAGGTTTTGCATTCTGGTCGATTAATTCTTGAACTCTTAAATACAGTTTTTTACCTAACGCACCACCTGGGTGATAACGAGCAAAATCTTTGTCCGTAAATCCTTTTAACTCAAGAAGGCAAATCGCTAGAGCATCACCTACAACTAATTGTGCTGTCGTACTCGTAGTAGGAGCTAGTCCATTAGGACAGGCTTCTTCTTCAATAGGTGCGTGAAGTACAAAATCTGCTTCCTTACCTAGAAATGAATCTTTATGACTAGTAATGGCAATGAGTTTATTTTCAAAGTTCTTTATAAGAGGAACGAGCACTTTAATCTCTGGAGTGTTACCACTTTTTGAAATACATATGACGACATCATTCTTTTGGATAATACCTAAATCACCGTGAATCGCGTCGGCAGCATGCATGAAAATGGCAGGTGTACCCGTTGAATTCATGGTTGCTACAATCTTCATTGCGATGATAGCGCTTTTACCTATTCCCGTGATAATGACTCTTCCTTGAGCAGTATGGATGTGTTGAACCGCTTTCGCGAAAGCGGAATCCAAACTATTTTCAAGGTTCTTAACAGCTGCAGACTCGATACGAATCGTGCGTTTTGCTACTTCTAAAATATTATTTTCAGTGTCCAAGAAGGTAATTTAGTTTTAGGGTTTGTAGAAAAAGATAAAAATCGTAAATTTCAAGTTACAAAGATAAGTAAAACGTAACAGCCCCATGCCAGAATCGTCTACAGGACTCGAGCAACAGTTAAAGAAGTATTTCGGATTTGATCAATTCAGAGGTTTACAGAAAAAAGTAATCACGTCGCTCCTTAACAAGGAAGACGTTTTTGTAATCATGCCTACCGGTGGTGGGAAATCTTTATGTTATCAATTACCAGCATTAATGCAAGAAGGAACTGCGATTGTAGTCTCTCCACTCATCGCGTTAATGAAAAACCAGGTAGATGCTATACGTGGGATAAGCGATCATGATGGTGTCGCTCATGTATTGAACTCCTCATTATCTAAGACTGATATACAGCAAGTTAAAGATGATATTTCAAACGGTATTACTAAATTATTATACGTAGCGCCAGAATCGCTCACTAAAGATGAGTACGTAGATTTCTTAAAAGATGAGAAAATCTCGTTCCTAGCCGTAGATGAGGCACACTGTATTAGTGAATGGGGACACGATTTCAGACCTGAGTATCGCAACTTGCGCAAGATTATAGATCGTATCGATGATCACATTCCTATTATAGGACTGACTGCAACCGCTACACCTAAGGTGCAAGAAGATATTCTTAAAAACTTGCAAATTCCTAATGCAACTACTTATCAAGCCTCATTTAATAGACCTAATCTCTACTATGAAGTACGTCCTAAAACGTCTCAAGTAGATGCAGATATTACACGATTTATAAAATCTCACGAAGGAAAAAGCGGAATCGTTTACTGTTTATCACGCAAGCGAGTTGAAGAACTTTCTCAGGTATTACAGGTAAACGGAATAGATGCCGTTCCTTATCACGCTGGACTAGATGCAAAAACTCGAGTGTTGCACCAAGATAAATTCTTGATGGAAGATTGTGATGTTGTAGTTGCTACGATTGCCTTCGGTATGGGAATAGATAAGCCTGATGTGCGATTTGTAATTCATCACGATATTCCTAAGAGTATAGAATCTTATTATCAAGAAACTGGTCGCGCTGGTCGTGATGGTGGAGAAGGAATATGTCTTGCATATTACTCATATAAAGACATCGAGAAACTCGAGAAGTTTATGGCAGGAAAACCTATTGCCGAGCAGGAGATAGGCCATGCCTTATTACAAGAAATGGTAGGATATGCTGAGACTAGTATGAGTCGCAGGCAGTTTATCTTACATTATTTTGGAGAAGAGTTTGATCCAGAGACTGGTGAAGGTGGCAACATGGATGATAATATGCGCAATCCTAAACCGCAAAAAGAAGCTGTGGATAATGTCAAGAAGTTAATTCAAGTGATTGAAGCAGCAGGACAACGTTATAAATCTAAGGACATCGTAAACATTATCGTAGGTAAATCTAACGCCATGATAAGTTCTCATAAATTAGATCAACACGATTTCTTCGGTAGTGGAAAAGATATGGAGCCATCTTACTGGACGGCTCTTATAAGGCAAGTTCTTGTAGCACGATATATTAAAAAGGATATAGAATCCTACGGAACCTTGAGATTGCTGGACGCAGGAAAAGAGTTTTTGAAAAGCGGTAAATCGTTTATGATGACTGAGGATCACACTTATCCTGAAAACGCTAGTACAACCGTAAGTGGCGCTGGACAAGGTGGAGCGGTAGATACAGCACTTGTAAAAATGCTCAAGGAATTGCGTAAAAAAGTAGGAGCACAAAAGAACGTTCCTCCTTATGTGGTGTTTCAAGATCCTTCACTAGATGATATGGCTACTAAGTATCCTGTTAACATGGAGGAAATGGCAAATATCCATGGAGTAGGAGAAGGAAAGGCCAAAAAGTATGGAGCAAAATTTCTGGAATTAATACAGCGATATGTAGAAGATAACGATATCACTAGACCTGATGATTTAGTGATAAAATCCACAGGTTCTAAGTCTGGGAATAAGCTCTACTTCATAACAAGTATCGATCGCAAGTTAAGTTTTGATGATATCGCAAGTGCAAAAGGTATGGAAATGGATCAGCTCATTGAAGAGCTGGAAAGTATTGTTTACAGCGGTACACGACTTAATGTGGGCTACTGGATTGATGAAATGCTCGATGAAGATCAACAAGAAGAACTGCATGAATATTTTATTGAATCAGAAAGTGATAAGATTGAAGACGCAATGGAAGAATTTGATGGCGATTATGAAGAAGAAGAGTTACGTTTATATCGTATAAAGTTTATAAGTGATGTGGCAAATTAAGTAGATCATTATAGTATTAAATAGAATTAAGCGTGCTTTTTCAAGTGCGCTTTTTTTATAGCTTCAAATTATTTCGCTTTCGCGAAAGCGTTATAAAACAGATATTTACAGGCGCTTGTCAATCAGTCATATATATTTTACGCAAACGTTTGCGTAAAATGGCACGGCATTTGAAACTTACCTAACAAGCGATCGCCGAAAAGCTTATAGAGTAGGCAAAACCCTAAATATTTAAGTCATGAAAAAAATGATACTTTTTATTGCAGCTGGTCTAATGATGATGACTACTGCTCAGGCAAATGAAGTTCTTGCTAGTCAAGACAATTTAAAGGGTGAATTAACACGTTACCGCAATGCGCAACCAGTTCTTTTTGCTCTCAATGGAATCGACTTTGCAGTCTTTCCAGATGGACGTGTAGAATTTGAATTACCACGTACAGTACAAACTTATGGTAATAGAAGTAGCAACCGTAGGTATGACCGCAATAGACGTTCTTATAACCGCAGCCGCGCTGCAGTGAGATACAATAGAAAAGGTCAAGTCACTAAAATAGGAACTACTCGTATTTCTTATTTTGCAAGTGGACAAGTTGCTCGCATAGGACATCTCAATATGGACTACACTCATAGAAGTGGAGTTTTGAATCAAGTAGGTGGATTACAAGTACGTTACAATCGTAATGGTAGATTAATCGCCGCTCGTGGTCAAGTAAATCTGAGAGACCGTTTAAGTCATAATCAAGATTTTGGTCATTTTCCAGATGATAACAGCGATTGGGATGATGGAGTATTCTTTAAAAGAGCAACTACTGAGTAATCTCAACGAGATATAAATTTAATAGCCACCATAACACTTCTGTTATGGTGGTTTTTTTATATGGAATTTATGAGAATGCTATGTACTAGACTTTAAGTTGATTGCCTATCTTTGCAGCCTTAAAAAAAGAAGATATGCAAGAAGGTATTTATGCAAAATTCAACACAACCAAAGGCTCTGTTCTAGTTCAATTACACCACGATAAAACTCCTGGTACAGTAGGGAACTTTGTAGCACTAGCTGAAGGTAACTTAGAAAACGATGCAAAACCACAAGGAACTCCTTACTATGATGGATTAACTTTTCACAGAGTGATTCCAGACTTTATGGTGCAAGGTGGTGATCCTCAAGGATCTGGTGCTGGTGGTCCTGGATATAAATTTGATGATGAATTCCATCCAGAATTACGTCACGATGGTCCTGGAGTATTGAGTATGGCAAATGCTGGTCCTGGAACAAATGGCTCTCAGTTTTTTATCACTCATGTCGCTACAGACTGGTTGGATGATAAGCATACTGTTTTTGGGAAAGTAATTGAAGGTCAAGATGTCGTAGATGCTATCGCTCAAGGTGATAAAATTGAAACTCTTGAAATTATAAGAGAAGGCGCAGCTGCACAGTCTTTTAACGCTGTTGAAGAGTTCCGTCAGTTTGAAGGAGCTGCAAAACTACGTGAAGAGCAAGCTCGCAAACAAGCAGAACAAGATTTAGATGAAATAGCTGCTGGGTTTGATAAAACAGATAGTGGTTTACGTTATAAAATTATCCAAGAAGGTAGTGGAGCACAAGCCGAAAAAGGCAAAATGGTTTCTGTTCACTATAAAGGTATGTTGCCTAACGGTAAAGTATTTGATTCTAGTTTTGAACGCAAACAACCTATCGATTTCCAATTAGGAGTAGGACAAGTTATCGCTGGATGGGATGAAGGAATCGCATTATTAAAAGTAGGTGATAAAGCAAGATTAGTAATACCATCTCACATAGGTTATGGTAGTGCTGGTGCAGGTGGAGTTATTCCACCAGATGCTACTTTAGTGTTTGACGTTGAGTTAGTAGGAATTAAGTAATTCCTCAATATTATATTTTGATAAGCATCAATTTTTAGGAATTGGTGCTTTTTTTATGCTGCTTTTAACCATTGCCGGCAAGCTGAAGTCTGCCGCTGTGAATTAATACTGTCGCCTGCGGCGTTCTTTCTATTTGCGCCGACTGAAGTCGGCTTTTTCTCGTCATTCCGCACTAGATGCGGAATCTGATCATTATGGAGAATAATGAAGATTCCACCTCATTATCCACCCTAAGATCCATTCAGACAATATTATAATCAACCTAGAAACCTACCCTTTAGGGCTAGGGAAAAGGTTTCGGCTTGTTATTACAAATATTGTGTACTTATTCCCTGCCGGCAAACTGAAGTATGCCGCTGTGAATTAATGCTGTCGCCTGCGGCGTTTTTATATTGCGCCGACTGAAGTCGGCTTTTTAGTTCCTAGCTGTGAATAAAATATGTAGAAAATGACTTGTGCTTGATCGCTGCTCAAATAGAAACTTCATTTCTTTTAACCCAACAACCCAACAACCCAACAACCCAACAACCCAACAACCCAACAACCCAACAACCCAACAACCCAACAACCCAACAACCCAACCTAAAAAACTCATAAACTAAATTTACCAAAGCTCACAACTCATCGCTAATTCATATATTTACCCAACTAAAAATACAGCATGAAAATACTAGTTCAATTTTGTAGATGGTTTGTAGGTATCTTATTTATATTCAGTGGATTAATTAAGGTTAATGATCCTTTAGGATTCTCTTACAAGCTGGATGAATATTTTAGTGCAGCGGTTTTAGGTTTGGAGTTTTTGCAGCCTCTGGCATTACCACTTGCTATATTTTTAGTTGTTTTTGAAGTTGTTTTAGGAGTGATGTTACTTATCGGTTTTCAGAAGAAATTTACGATTTGGTCACTATTATTAATGATTGTATTCTTCACCTTTTTAACTTTCTATTCTTGGGCGTTTGATAAAGTAACTGACTGTGGTTGCTTCGGTGATGCGATTCCATTAGTGCCGTTTGAATCCTTTATAAAGGACGTTATTCTCACGATTATGATTGTGATTATGTTTTTTAACATGAAGTATATTCAACCGCTTTTCGCGAAAGCGAAATTAAAATACATCGTGCTCGCAGTAACCATAATCTGTTTTGCAATTGCATATTACGTGTTGATGCATTTACCTATCCTAGATTTCAGAGCTTACAAAGTAGGTGTGAATATTGAAGAAGGAATGGCCGAAGATCCTAACCGACCAGACGTTTATACTTATGACTGGTATTATACCATAGACGGAAAAGAGGAAATAGTATCTACTGATGGTGCGCCACCAAGCGGTTATCCTAAATACGATAAGGTAGAACCTAGATTACTTGAAAAAGGCTTTGTGCCACCTATTCATGATTTCTCGATAGAAAGAAACGGAGAAGATTTTACAACAGATATTCTATCTAAAGAAAAAATTGCATTAATTATCACCTATAATTTGAGCCTCGCCGAAAGTGATGGGCTATATAAAATGAATGCCTTTATAGATCGTGCAGAAAGTGCTGGTTATGAAGTACTGGCACTAAGCTCCTCGCCAGATTCACAAGCGCAAGAAGTAATGAAAAAGTATGGTTTTGAAACCACGTTTTATGTTACTGATGCTACTGCTCTTAAAACAATCATACGTTCTAGTCCAGGAATAGTATTGCTAGATAAAGGAACTATCGTGGCAAAATCTCACTGGAATGATGTGGAGAAGTTAGAGCTATGATAACTTATGTCCTGCGCAAGCTAGGCTATGCGTTATTGACTCTTTATGGAGTTGTAACGGTAGTTTTCTTATTGTTTTATATGTTACCTGGTGATCCAGCGCAAATGATGATGGGACAAAATGAGAGCGCAGAACAACTTGCGATTGTGAAACATAAATACGGTTTTGACCAGTCGCTGGGAACGCAGTATTTATATTTCTTAAATGATTTATCACCGCTATCTTTTCATAGTACTGATGCTGGAGATTTCACGCATGATGATAGTTCTAAATACAGCGCAGTAGCACTCTTTACCATAGGAGAAACACAAACTGTGTTAAAGTGGCCTTACCTCAGGCAGTCTTTCCAAAAAACAGGTAAAAATGTAAGTGCCGTGATCAGTGAGACATTACCTAATACTATGATTCTCGCTGTTGCAGCGATAAGCGTAGCACTATTTTTAGGTTTGTTTCTAGGAGTAATTTCAGCGTTATATAGAGATGGCTGGTTGGATAAATTAATTCAGGTGGTAAGCACAATGGGAATGAGTGTGCCGTCTTTTTTTAGTGCAATATTATTTGCCTTTCTATTTGGTTATGTGTTGCATGAAGCGACTGGATTAAATATGAGTGGTAGTCTTTATGAAATGGATGATTATGGTGAGGCGATGCACATTCAATGGCGCAATTTAATCCTGCCAGCGGTAGTTTTAGGAATAAGACCACTTGCCGTAATCACTCAGTTAATGCGTAATAGTTTGCTGGAAGTTATGGGACAAGAATACATCACTACGGCTTATGCAAAAGGATTAACCATTTTACAGGTATTTAAAAAGCATGCGTTTAAAAATGCACTCAATCCGGTAGTTACTGCTGTAAGTGGTTGGTTTGCCAGCATGCTAGCAGGAGCTGTGTTTGTAGAGTATATATTTAACTGGAATGGATTAGGTAAAGAGATTGTAGAAGCACTCAATACACTTGATCTTCCAGTAATTACAGGAGCAGTGTTAGTAATTGCCACACTCTTTATAATAATCAATATCTTTGTAGATGTGATTTACGTTTGGCTCGATCCTAGAGTGAAACTGGATTAACACTTACTTTAAAAACAGCAAAATGAGAAAAAACATAGTTGCAGGAAACTGGAAAATGAATTGTGATTTACCCATGACACAAGACTTAATAGGTGAATTGAGAAAAGCACTTAAAGCAGATTATAATTGTGAGTTGATGATCGCACCATCGCATCCATGTTTATATCCAGCATTTAATAGTACCCTTGATACTCCTATAGAAGTGGTAGCTCAAAATGTAAGCGAACAAGAAAAAGGAGCTTTCACAGGTGAGGTATCTATTGATATGTTGCAAAGCGTAGGCGTTAAGACAGTAATCATAGGTCATTCTGAAAGAAGAGATACTTATGGTGAAACAGACGAATTGCTTGCTGCAAAAACTAAAGCAGCTGTAGAAAAAGGAATGCGTGTTATCTTTTGTTGTGGAGAACATCTAGAACAACGCAAAGCAGGAAATCATGTGAGCACTGTAACTTCTCAAATTGAGAAAGGATTATTCCAGCTGAGCGCTTCTCAAATGGAACAAATAGTTATTGCTTATGAACCTGTATGGGCGATAGGAACTGGAGAAACGGCAAGTCCAGAGCAAGCTCAAGATATGCATGCAGAGATCAGATCATTTGTGCAAGCAAAATATGGTGACATGACTGCTAATCATACGAGTATTCTATATGGTGGAAGTGTAAAACCAGCAAACGCTGCTGAGATTTTTGCAAAGCCAGACGTAGATGGTGGATTAGTAGGTGGAGCATCTTTAGACGCAGCATCATTCCTCGCAATTGCCGATGCTTTCTAGAAAACTCATTTTAAGTCTCTTATTACTTCTTCCTTTTTTAGGAATAAGTCAGACTGATTTTGGGTGGAAACTTGCAAAAGCCGCAAGTCAGCTCACAAATGATGAGGTCATTTATAATGGTGCTTATTTTTCAATAGATTATCCTAACGGTGATGTGCCAGTAGGGTATGGAGTTTGTACAGACGTTATCATAAGAGCTTATCGCAAGCTAAATATCGATCTTCAAAAGGAAGTTCATGAGGATATGAAAGCACATTTCAGCGCTTATCCACAAAACTGGGGACTGCGAGGAACTGATAAAAACATAGATCACAGACGTGTCCCTAACTTGAGACGATTTTTTGAAAGGCACAATGCTTCTCAATCAGTCACAAAAAACGACTCAGATTATAAACCTGGTGACGTAGTAAGTTGGGTACTCTCAAACGGATTGACTCACATAGGAATAGTAAGCGATAAGAAAGTGCCCGATACAAACCGATTTTATATGGTGCACAACATAGGCGCTGGACAGGTCTATGAAGATTGCCTTTTTCAATTTAAAATAACAGGACATTACAGATATGAGCGATAGCGTTACAGATCAAATTTATATAGAATATCAATTCACAATCAAGCCGTTAGAGCCTTGGAATGACATCTTAATTGCTCAACTTGGCGAGGTAGGTTTTGAGAGTTTTGTGGAGACAGATACTGGAGTTACAGGTTACGTGTTGCAGTCGCTGGACACAGATCATATTCTTGAAAATGTAGATGTGATGAGTAGTAAGCTGGTTGATATCGCTTTCGCGAAAGCGGAAATACCACCAACAAACTGGAACGCAGAATGGGAGAAGAATTTTGACCCGATTACCGTGGACAATCGCTGCGAGGTGAGAGCACCATTTCACGAACCGACTGGCGTGGAATATGATATCGTAATTGAGCCAAAGATGAGTTTCGGGACTGGTCATCATCAAACTACACACATGATGATCCAGCATTTATTAAAAGAAGATCTATCTGGATTGTCAGTTCTCGACATGGGAAGTGGAACTGGCGTGCTGGGAATTCTAGCTCAAATGCGTGGTGCAACAGCTGTGGACGCCATAGATATCGACACATGGTGTTATGAAAATGCGCTTGAAAATGTGGAACGTAATAAGGCAGATAAGGTGCGAGTTATCTTAGGCGGCGCTGAACAACTCGATTGTAAATTGTATGATTTTATAATCGCAAATATTAATAGAAATATACTTCTTCAAGACATTCCACGTTATGCAAATAGTCTTAAATCTGGTGGAACAATTCTTTTCTCTGGTTTCTATACTGAAGATCTAGAATTAATTAAACAAGCTTGTAATAAAGTAGGTATCCAGTACGACTCACACATAGTGAGAGATAATTGGGTAGGATTAAAAATGGTAAAGAATTAAACTTTAAGAGACTTTTAATTTAATAAATAATATCTTTTATATCTTTGTAATATGATGATTATGAGTACAAAAGAAAAAGTAGCTCCAGAGTCCGAAGTTGATGTGCTGGAACAAATAGAGAATAAAATTATTCTTTATAATGATGAGGTGAACACCTTTGACCATGTCATAGACATGCTGGTAGCAGCTTGTGATCACACACCTATCCAAGCTGAGCAGTGCTCTATGATCGTGCATTATAAAGGGAAATGTAGTGTGAAAACAGGTTCATATGATGATTTAAAACCACGATGTACTACGCTACTTGAAGCTGGTTTAACAGCTGAGATTGAATAAAAACTTTTTATTTTATAATGACTAAGACCTGTGATTTCTCAGGTTTTTTTATGCTTAATTTTTTCTGAATAACAGTTAAACTGTTAAATATTATCAAAAGTATATTGACGTTAATAGTATTGCTATTAGTATTGTAGTGTAATACAATTACTATGGATCGATTACTGCAAAATTTAAAAGTACAAATTAACGACAAGATCTTCATTAAAGATCCAGAATCGTCTGAGCTGGGACAACGTATCATTAGCAACAGCATTGAGATGATCCATGAAATGGGTTTTGAGCAGTTTACCTTTAAAAAATTAGGTAAAAAGATAAGTTCTAATGAAAGTTCTGTTTACAGGTATTTTGAGAATAAACACAAGCTTTTATTGTATCTAACTTCATGGTATTGGGGCTGGTTAGAATATCAACTAGTAATAGATACTATAAGGATAGTCCAGCCTGTAGAACGTTTAACTCGTGCTGTTGAAATAATCACACAACCTACTCAGTTTGATTCAAAGTTTGAGCACATTGATGAAGTATTGCTTAATAAAATTGTCATTGCAGAGTATTCAAAGTCATACCTCACTAAAGAAGTGGACGAAGAGAATAAAAATGGCTATTTCACAATTTATAAGCGATTAGTAGAGCGCGTTAAGGATATGATACTCGCAGTTAATGAGAACTACCCTTATCCTTCTTCACTTAGTAGTACCATATTAGAAGGAGCATTACATCAACATTTTTTAAAAGATCATTTTAAGAAGATGACAGACTGTAATGATCAAGTATCACCTACTGACTATTTCAAACATTTAGTATTCCAAACTTTAAAATAAGAAATGGCTACACAAAAAAATATTTTAACAGCTTGGCAGCGTTTGGTAAGAATGCTCAAGCTTGATAAAAAGGACGTTAGACAAATCTTTTACTATGCGATTTTTGCAGGACTGGTAGGGTTGTCTTTACCTCTTGGTATACAGGCAATTATTAACCTAATTCAAGGTGCTCAAATGAGTACATCTTGGATTATACTAGTAATACTTGTAACATTAGGAGTCGCCTTTGGAGGAGTTTTACAGCTCATGCAAATAAGAATTACAGAAAATATTCAACAGAAGATTTTCACTCGTTCCTCATTTGAATTTGCTTATCGCTTTCCTAAAATAAAAATGAGCGAGCTGCACGGAATTTATCCGCCAGAGCTGGCAAATCGATTTTTTGATACTTTGACGATCCAAAAAAGTCTTTCTAAGATTTTAGTGGATTATCCTACTGCTTTATTGCAAATTATATTTGGACTGGTTTTACTTTCTTTTTATCATCCATTCTTTATTATTTATGGATTTCTACTTGTGTTGCTGGTTTATATTCTATTCAAATTTACGGCCCAGAAAGGACTTGATAGTAGTTTAATGGAATCCCAAAGCAAATATAAAGTGGCACACTGGTTACAAGAAGTGGCACGTTCCATAGTGAGTTTTAAACTATCTGGTAAAACCACTCTTGCTGTTGATAAAAATGATGAGTTGACATCTCAGTATTTAAAATATAGAGAAAAGCATTTTAACGTATTGATCAGTCAGTTTACACAAATGATAGGTTTTAAGGTTCTTGTAACTGCAGGATTATTACTTATAGGTGGGATTTTAGTATTGAGTCAGGAAATGAATATAGGTCAGTTTGTTGCCGCTGAGCTTATTATACTTATCATTATCGCTGCAGTTGAAAAGTTAATTACTGGTCTAGAATCAGTTTATGATGTTCTTACTTCATTAGAGAAATTAGGTAACGTTGTCGATAAGGAACTAGAGCCGCTAGATGGAGAAAAACCATTTAAAGAAAATGAGAATTATAAAGTAGACCTAGAACACGTTTCTTATGAGGTGCCAGGAAGAACCTTACCTATTATAGATAATGTAAGTTTGAGCATATCTTCTACCTGTACCATCGCATTACGAGGTGCAAATGGTAGTGGTAAAGCAACATTGTTGAGACTTATTGCTGGAATTGTAGAACCTACAAATGGAAACATTTATATCAATAATACAGATTTGAGAGGTGTGAATCTCAATTATTATAGATCACATTTAGGGCAATCACTTACTGAGGAAACTCCATTTGAAGGAACGTTGAGAGAGAATATCACTTTTGGAAATACTGAAGTTACAGATGAAGATGTGTACTGGGCTCTTGAAAAAGTAGGACTTAATGAATTCTTGAAAAAACTACCTCTCGGATTAAAAACAGTCCTTTTTCCAGAAGGTAAACAGCTCTCTTACACAGTTTCAAAGAAAATTGTATTAGCTCGCAGCATCGTACGTAAACCAAAGATGTTGCTTCTCAAGGATCCGTTAGATCAATTTGATGAATTAGAAAGTGTCCGTATCATGGATTTCTTGACTGATAAAAGTAATGGTTGGTCACTATTAGTAGTTAGCCAAAATCAAGATTGGCTGAGCAAATGTAGTCGTGTGATCACCTTAGATCACGGTAAATTAATTGAAAATAAATAAAAGAGCATGCTTAATATTTCTCAAACAGAACTAGTGGAGAGGCTTGATCTTAAAAAATATAGGTCAGGTAAAAGAGTGCTAGAACGCAAACATTATAAATACTTTAATAGATTTATTGCAGGAGCAGCAATAGCTTGTATAATTATATTATTCCTACCATGGACGCAAAATGTGAATGGTAACGGTTATGTTACCACATTAACACCAGATCAGCGCCCACAAACTATTCAATCTACTATTCCAGGTAGAATTGAACAATGGCACGTGCGTGAAGGTGATTATGTTGCAAAAGGTGATACCATACTTCGCATTAGTGAAGTCAAGAGTGAATATTTTGATCCTAATATTGTCGAGCGTACTGGTCAGCAAATTGATGCTAAAACTATGACAGTTTCCTCTTATGGAGAAAAGGTAAAAGCTCTTGAAAATCAAATAAGTGCTCTTTCTCAAGAACGCCAGTTGAAACTAGAACAAGGACGTAATAAATTAATGCAGTCTAAGTTAAAGGCAAAAAGTGATAGCATAGATTTTATCGCAGCTCAAACCAACTTAAAAATTGCACAAACACAATTGGAACGTGCTCAAACTTTAAATAACGAAGGCCTAAAGCCTATGACTGAGGTCGAGCAAAAGAGATTAAAAACGCAAGAAACTGAAGCTAAATTAATCTCTCAAGAGAATAAATTACTCACTAGTCGCAACGAAATTATAAACGCTCAAATTGATTTAAATCGCATCCAGCAAGAGTATGCAGAAAAAATTGCCAAAGCGAGAAGCGATCAATTCACAGCTCGTTCTAGCCAGTCAGACTCTGAGGCTGAAGTTTCTAAACTAGAAAATGCACGTACTAATTATCAAATGCGTAACGACCTTTATTTCATCACCGCACCACAAAACGGTTACATAAATAAAGCTATAATTGGTGGAATAGGAGAATCATTTAAAGAAGGACAACCGCTAGTTAACGTCATGCCTGCAGACTATGACCTTGCTGTTGAGACTTTTGTCGAGCCTCTAGACTTGCCATTGATTCATCTTGGAGAGGAAGTGCGCGTCCAGTTTGATGGCTGGCCTGCTATCGTATTTTCAGGTTGGCCTAACGTTTCTTATGGAACCTATGGTGCAAAAGTGGTCGCCGTAGAAACCTTTATAAGTGATAATGGAAAGTACAGAGTTTTACTCGCGCCAGATGAGGATGATCATCCATGGCCTAGCGCATTGCGCGCTGGTTCAGGTGCTTACACGATTGCGTTGCTGGAAGATGTTCCTATTTGGTATGAGTTGTGGCGACGCTTGAATGGTTTCCCACCTAATTATTATCAGCCTAAAAATGATAAAGATGCCACTAAGAAAAAGAAGTAATTTACTACTTGTCATAGGATTGCTCAGTGGTTTATTAATGAGTGCTATGATTGTTGAGAGTCCGCTTTCGCGAAAGCGTATTCAAAACAACCTACAGCAACCTACCGTTGCGCTGGATTCTACTGAGATGAGTTTTAAGGAATACATGGGTTTTGTAAAAGCGCATCATCCTATCGCAAAACAAGCGCAACTACTCATCGATGCTGGACAAGCAAATTTGCTGCGTTCTCGTGGTGGATTTGACCCAAAGATTGAGGTAGATTATGATCGTAAAGAGTTTAAAGGAACCGAATACTACGACCAATTAAACGGTATGTTTAAAATACCGACGTATTATGGAGTGGAATTTAAAGCTGGAGTAGAACGTAATGAAGGAACGTTCCTGGATCCTTCAAATACGGTTCCAGATGATGGACTCTACAGCGCTGGAGTAAGTGTAAATCTAGGTCAAGGTTTATTAATTAATGACCGTATGGCGACCTTAAGAAAGGCCAAAATTTACAATCAGCAAACTCTAGTAGATCGTGACTTATTAGTAAATGCGGTGCTGTATGAAGCAGCGTTAGCATATTTTAAATGGTGGGAAATATATGAGGAATATAAAGTTTATGATCAGTTTTATGATAATGCTCAAATTAGGTTACAGGCTGTAAAAAGCAGTGTGCGTGCAGGAGATAAAGCAGCAATAGATACGGTAGAGGCTGGAATAGCTGCTCAAAACCGCGCTCTTAGTAGAGAACAAGCTCGAGTGCAATTAGTAAAACAACGACTAGAACTCGCAAATTTTTTATGGCTGAATGATGTTCCAGTTGAATTGCAAACCAATATTATTCCGCAAGCGGCGCTTGATGAGGAGATTGATGCAACACTAGAGATATTTGGATTTGCGTTAAGTGAATTTACCGTGGATAATCATCCTAAGTTGCGTTCTCTCAACTTTAAAATTGATCAACTCGATATAGATAGAAGACTGAAAGCAAATAAATTGTTACCTAAATTAACTTTGGATTACAATTTTATTTCACCAGAGTGGAATGAATTCAATAGTTTTCAAACCGCAAATTATAAAGGAGGAATTACCTTCTCAATGCCGTTGTTTTTAAGAAAAGAACGTGGTGATTTAAGACTAGCAAACATTAAAATCGCCGATGCTCAATACGACCTTGCAGCAACCCAATTAGAAATTAAAAATAAAGTAACCAGTATTTTTAACGAGTTAGATTCTTATAAAACTCAGGTGAAAATGATTAACGGAATCGTAGAATCTTCTCAAATCATGTTAACTGGAGAAGAGCGTAAGTTTGAATTAGGTGAAAGTTCATTATTCTTGATTAATAGTCGTGAGATAAAATTAATAGACTCTAAGCTTAAGGAAATAAATACTTTTAAAAAACTTTTTATCTCAAAAGCTAACCTATTCAAGAGTCTAGCAGTAATGCCTGAGAATTTATAGCGTGTAGGAAATATTTTCACGCAACCTATTGGTAATTAGTTCATCTATGTAATAAGTCAGTAATCTAAAAGTTCTTTTTGTTAGCCTTTTTAGTACTGATTTACACTAACTTACAACCATAAACTAACTACCATGAAAAGATTTTTACTCTTAGCAGTTTTTCTGTTTACCACCGTAATTTCAGCTCAAATAAGTGCTGGGCCAGTATCAGATTATTTAGTATGTGATGATCCTTCAAACGACGGAATTGAGAATTTTGATTTAAGCGTTTGGGATGCTCAAGCCATAGGAAATCAAAATCCAGCGTCTCTAGTTGTTTCATATTTCCTCACACAGGCAGATGCTGATAACAACACTGGAATGTTGCCAACTAACTTTACAAACACAATAAATCCACAAGATATATTTGTGCGTGTAGAGGATTTATCTACAAATGCTTTTGCTACAACTATAGGAACGCTAACAGTGGATTCTATTCCTATTGTAAATAATCCTCAGGTCTATACTTTTTGTGGTGTAATGAATGCTGCAGGATTAGTAACTGTAGATGTTTCTCAAATAGAGCCAGTTTTATTAAATGGACAAACAGGCTATAGCGTTACTTACCATTTTTCTCAACAAGACGCAGATAGTGGTCTTTTTCCACTCATAGGTAATCTTACTCAACCGGCAAATTCAGCCGTAGATATTTTTATACGTATTGAATCTTCGGCTTTATGTTATACTGTGATCAACGTTGTGGGACAATTTGTGGATTGTGGAAATCAATCTCAAGTAGCAGATCTTCAAGCATGTGAAGACCCTAATAACTCTGCATGTTTTGATTTACAAGAAAATGACTTTGCGGCATTAGGCACTTTTTCACCTAATAGCTATCAGGTATCATATCACATCTCACAATCAGATGCTGATAATGGTGTAAATGCTTTAATATCTCCATATTGTACGGCAACGGCACAACAAATTTTCATAAGAGTAGAGGATAGCACTAATAATACGGCAGTAGACACTACTCAGTCTTTCAATTTAATATTGAATCAATCTCCACAAACTTATAATTTTACACCTATCACAGGTTGTGATGATGATGGTGATGGGTTTGTAGAATGGATGAGTAGTTCCGTGATTTCAGAAACTACAGGAATTCCTAGTAATGTGACTTCATGGTCCACAGAGTATTATTTAACAGAACAAGATGCGTTATCTCAAATTAACTCATTAGGAATTCTAAGCAACTTTGTTACTGATGTAAATACAACCTTAGTTTATGTAAGAACACAATTTAACCCAACGGGTTGTGTAGGAGTTTCACCGTTGCAATTAAATATTGACCCTAACTGTTTTTCTATAGGAAACCCATCACACCTTATTCAGTGTGCAGATCCTGGAGCGCCAGTTTGTTTTGATTTAACTCAGCATGCTGCACAAATCATGGCAAACAACAATCCGATAGACTTCACTTTATCCTACCACAACAGCGATGCCGATGCAAATGCAGGTACAAACTCAATCGCAACACCTAGTAACTATTGTGTGAATTCTAATCAGGTGATTCATTTCAGATTAGAAGAGAACGCAACTGGAGCTTATAGAGTAGGGACGTTTGATTTATTCATTAATACTTTTATTTATATGAATAGTCTTGGACTCAGTCTAGAAGAGTGTGATGCTGATTTAGACGGATCTGTTGATTTTGATTTAACACAAATAGCAACTCAAATCATTCCTAATGGGACACTGACATATTATGAGGATCCAGTAAATGCTGAAAATCAAACTTCACCTATTACGACTCCAACTTTATATAATCAATTAGTAACAAGTCAATTTACAAATGTTTTTGTGAGAGAAACTGTAGCCGGAGATTGCGACTTGATATACTCACTAGAATTAAATGCATTAGGAAATTGTAATAACTCATACTTATGTGATAATGCACTTTCGCTTTGTGATCGTATAGGACAACCATTTGTAAATATTTTCGACGGTTCAACCGCTGAGGCTGGAAATTACTATCCGTTCTCACAAGCTGCAGGACCTAGAAATCCTTCATGGTATTATATTCCTATTGAAACTAGCGGAGATTTAACACTAGAAGTATGGCAAAACACGCAGCCTGATTTCTTAGGGCAAGATCTTGATATTGATTATGCACTTTATGGACCTTTTTCTACAGCTACAGGTGGTTGCACAAACGGAATCACACAGGCTAACTATGTAGATCATAGTTTCTCTGTTGCTATGCCTGAAATAGCACAAATCAATAACGCGCAAGCAGGCGAGTATTATTTACTGTTAACTTCAAACTTCTCGAGCCAGCCAGGATTCTTGAAAGTTGAAATAGGTGCTGGAAGTACGGCAACAGTAAATTGTGACGGTATAAGAATGCAATCTATACTAGACGTGAATCTTAATGGAGTAGTGGACGCAAGTGATGTTCCTTTCCCATTAGGGATATTCAACTGGGAAAAGAACATGAGTGGTAATGTGATGCAAATCGCTACACCAGAATCTGCTTATGCGGTTTATGATTCAGATCCTGCAAATAGTTACGATCTAGGTTATAATGTATTACCAGCTTATGCGGCAAATTATTCAGTATCGCCAGCAACTTATACAAACCAAACCATTCCTGCAGGCTCAGGTCTAACCACTAGAGATTTTCTAGTGACGCCACTCACAGCCTATGAAGATGTTGCGGTTTATATCATCCCACAAGAACAACCACGACCAGGATTTACCTATAAAGAAACAGTGATTTATGCAAACCTAGGAACCACACCAGTTCCTGTAGGTCAACTACAATTTACTTATGATTCTCAATTAACCATAGTTGCCGTGGATGATCCAGCAGCTGTGATAGGAGCAACATCTGTTGATTTAAACTACGCTAACTTATTGCCATTTGAGTATCGTACTATGGAAATAGAGATGCAAATCCCTACTATTCCTACGATTAACTTAGGTGATTTGTTAACTAACACGGCGAGTATCACACCAGTTGCAAACGATATTACACCTGGTAATAACACAAACGTGAGCTCACAAATCGTGATAGGTAGTTATGATCCTAACGATAAAATGGAATCTCGTGGTGAATTCATCAACCCAGCGGAATTTGGCGCAGATGACTATTTCTACTACACTATCAGGTTTGAAAACACTGGAACAGCAAGTGCAATTAATGTGCGCATAGAAGACACGCTGGATGCTCAACTGGACTGGAATAGTATTGAAATGATTAACGCGAGTCATAATTATGTGATGGAACGCATGGAAGAGCAAGTAGTATGGAGATTTGATAACATCTTGTTGCCAGACTCTACGACAGATCCTGTAGGAGCAAATGGTTATGTGTATTTCAAAATCAAGCCATTATCACGTACTGAAGGAACTGTAATTCCTAATACGGCGGAAATCTACTTTGATTTCAATCCACCTATTATAACTAACACGTTCACATCCACATTCCGCACGCCACTGAGCATTGATACAGTAGATGAGGTGACATTCAACTTGGTGCCTAATCCTACTTCGGGAATAGTTCAAGTGAACTTGCAGCATGGAATATTAGAAAATGCAGAGCTGGTTTTATATGATGTGAGAGGAAGAATCACGCTTTCGCGAAAGCTGACTAACAATAATCCTCAACTAGACTTAACAGACCTTCCAGCAGGAATATACATTGCTGAGTTGCGCAATGGAGACGCTGTTTACACTACAAAAGTGATGAAGCAGTAAACAGAATTTAAATTAAATACAAAAGCCTCGATTCCATGGAATCGAGGCTTTTTTAATTAAATAGAATTTATAATCTATAGTTCCTATAGAAATCATCAATCCACTTCGTCGTTGATATCGTTTTCCTCGTTGTAAATTTTGGTGCTTTCTGCTGTGAGTCTGTATATTTCGTCCAGTTCTTCTTGAGTTAAATCTCGGTAAGTTCCTTTAGGAATATCGAGCTCTACGTTCATGATACGTATACGTTTTAACTTAGTCACACGATAATCGAGATACTCGCACATGCGGCGTATCTGTCTATTCAATCCTTGAGTAAGAACAATTCTGAAAGTTTTGCGACCTATTTGTTCTACCTCACATTTTTTAGTAACCGTTCCTAAAATGGGAATTCCGGCAGCCATGCGTTGGATAAAACGATCATTGATACTATGGTCTACGGTAACGATGTATTCCTTACCGTGATTATTACGAGAACGCAATATTTTATTAACGATGTCTCCATCATTAGTCAAAAATATAAGCCCTTCACTCATTTTATCCAGTCGGCCTATCGGGAAAATACGAGTAGGATAATTGATGAATTCTATAATATTATCTGGTTCTACTCGAGTATCAGTTGTACATACTATTCCAGTAGGTTTATGAAAAGCGATGTAAACTGGTTTCTCTTTTTTCTTAGAAATAGGCTCACCATCTACAGCTACTTCATCATCAGGTTGCACTTTTGTTCCCATTTCAGGAACAGATCCGTTGATAGTAACGCGGCCTTTCTCGATCAACTTATCAGCAGCGCGACGTGAGCAAAAACCTTGTTCACTCAAGTATTTATTAATGCGTATTCCTTTGTTTTCAGACATGGGACAAAGGTAGGATTTTGAGATTGTTTTCAAGTAAAATAAAATCGTGGTCTAGGTATAAATAATCCTAATTCAATAAACATTCTTAGATTATGAGTTTAATTGAATATCTTTAAGGAACCTAGGGAAAGTTCAAGAGAAGATGAGAAAAATAGAGTTTACACATAAATGTTCAGAAAACTGGGATGGAATGAAACCTCATGCCCAAGGTAAATTTTGTTCACAGTGCGATAAATCGGTAGTAGATTTTACTGATAAAACAGCTCAGGAAATATCAAACTTAATGTCTAAGCATAAAAATAATTTATGTGCTCGCATGACATCTGAGCAACTTAAAATGATATATCCTGAGCCTCAATCTCCAACTTTTAAACTTCCTTATTCTAAAATTGCATCAACAGTTATGATTGCGGCAAGTATAGGTATTTCCTCAACTGCGCAACAACAGGAGCCTTCATTAAATCCTTCGTTAAATCAAACGCAAGCCAGCACTGATTCTATGTCAAATGCTGTTTCCGTGAAAAAGGAAAGTGTTATTAATAATGAAAATCAAAATGTCGAGTTTGTTAAGTTAAGAGGATTAATAACTTTTCCAGATTCTGATGATCCTTTGCCTAATGTTAAAATCACCTTCTATGGTCTTGCTAATTTTGTAAGCACCTATTCTTTAGAAGATGGAACTTTTCTTCTTAACGTACCTAAAAATTTAGTGAGTGATAAAAACTTAGTTAGCTACACCTTTGATGACGCTCAGTTACCTGAAGAGTATGTAAAGGGTTACTTTCATTATGAATCTATTGATGTGGTTTTAAATGAGAGAGAAGTACAAGTGTATCACAAGTTAAAAGCTAGACATGCCGAAGAATATTTGGGCGTTTCATCTTCATTTATCGTTGATAAAAACCCTGCAATTGTAGTGAATGGTGAAAAAGTTCCTTATCGATTTTACAAAAGATTTCTTGCTGGAAAAAGTGTCGATATTAATTTTTCTCAAATGACAAGGAAGTATGTTGAATTTAACGTAGCTGAGAAATTTTATGGAAACAGAGCCGCCGGCGGACTCATTTTATTCTACAATCAAATCGCAGAATAAATATTTATTTGATTTAAGATAAGATTATCTTTGTCATTCAATTTTTATCATGACTCCACAAGAACAATTTTTAACTGAGATTTTATTTAGTAACCTTGAATATGAAGATAAAGGTGACGGTATTTATGTATTTGAGGCTTTAGTATTTAAAGAGCTTATTGAGCGTTGCCGTACTAATGGAGTAGGTGCTTATAGAATGTTAGTGTGGAAAGATAATGAAGTGATGACCATTGCTTTACACGATGATTTCAATAAAAAAGCAACCGATGTAAGATGGTTGAAAACAGCGTTCTTCAAATATTTCTACGAGGATAAATCTTGTAAATACAGCACAGAGTTCAAGATTTCAGAAAAATTACTGGAACGCAAAGAAATGTTTGTTCCTAAAGTAAAAGACGAGGAAGAATAGATAAACTCTATTTCTTCACTATATCACGCACGATTTTTAAATGATGCTCTGTGTGAATCCATAAAAATTTCTTGGATTGCTTCACATTTAAATCTCCAAATAAAGGATGTTTAAAATGACATTGCGCATCAAGGCTATCAATGGATTTTAATCCTTCCATAGCTTTTCCTAGTCGTTCCGTCAATTCAATTTTTGTGATGTTTTCTTCGGGCAATACATGTTTAGGAGAACGACCTTTTCCTCTTGGAATTTTTTTAAAGGTCATGATCATCCATTTCATGAAGGTGAATTTAGGTTGGTACTCTTTAGGATTTGAATTTTCTAATGCTTGCGGAATTCCATTAATAACACGCAAGGCATGATCTAGCTGCCAGTAAGTATCTACTTTAGAAACAGCAGGATTTGAAATAGCACCTAGTTCAATGAACTGCTCTATTTCTTGGAGTTGATTGTGAAGCTTTTTCAAAGTTAGTAAATATCTTTAATGGTAAATTTTTGATTATTAAAACTCACTATATCGGTAACCATTTTATGCTTAATAGCAACACCTATAGGTGATTGAAGCGAAATACAAAAAACGTCTTTACCATCTACAGTAATTTTTCCCATTCCAGCACTTATATAAAACCAGCCAGCTGGTAATTGAACCATGGCGCCTGGTTCTACCTGAGTACATTTTTTAGAAACTTCTATTTTTTTGATTTGCTCAAGAATTTTAGAAGTGTCGGCAAGTTGTCTTTTAAAGAGATCTTCTTCATTTTGAATCATGGCCATACCAGTTTCATACTTATCTCCAGCGCTACTTTTAGTTTCGTTTTGCTTAGAATCCATTAATCGGTCTAAATTTTTATGGATAGTAACCATGCGGTCTTCTAGAATGTGAAGACAGTGATTATAAACCTCTTTTTTAAAAGCAATAGATTTCATATAAAATAGTAAGCTGTAAAAGTAAACAATAAGATACCGAAACAATAGAAAACAAAAAAGCCTCACGCACGAAGCTATGAGGCTTTTTCTTCTACTAACCTAAGTGATTATGGTCTCAATACAAAATCAATGGCATGTACGACACCATTTATGGCAGTAACATCTGTTACTACTACGTTTGTTTCTGTTCCTGTTGCGTCAGTAATAACTACTCCAGCTGTTGTATTTATTGTGAAAGTTCCAGGTCCTATAGGGTCTACTACCATTCCATCCATAATATCTCCAGCTCTTACTGCTGCGCCGCCTACCACGTGATAAGTAAGAATGTCTGATAGAGTTGCAAGATTAAGGATATCTTGTACACTTGAGATTCCGTCAGCAGGATCTGCGTCTATAAGTGCTTGAAATGCATCATTAGTAGGAGCAAACACTGTGTAATCAGTGGTAGTTAAACTCAATGTAGGAACTAATCCTTCTTGATCTACTGCTACGACTAAATTAGAGAAAATAGGGTTTGCTGCTGCAAGTGTTACTACGGTAGGTAAAGCAATAACTTCATCCACTACGTGTACAACACCATTATCTACTGAGTTATCAGCAGCGGTTACTTCAGCACCACCATTTAAAACAACACCTGTTGTAACATCTACATAAAGATCAAGAAAATCTCCGTCAGCGTTTTGAGCATTTGTTTTTACATAGCCGCTAGTTAAGTCTGTAGAGGTTGCCACAGTACTTAAAACGTGATTACGTAATGTATTTCTCAATACTAAAGTAGGTACGTCATCTATAGTTGCAAATCCGTTATCGTCTAGGAATTGTTGGAAAGCAACATCAGTAGGAGCAAAAACCGTAAATGTTCCACCGCTTTGATCAAGCGTTACATCCAGTCCTGTTCTTAATAACGCAGCATTAAGAATTGTAAAATCTGGGTTATCTACAGTTAGGTCATATGCAGAATTATTATTGTCTAACACGTTTCCGTTGTCATCATCACCGTCACAAGAAATCGCGCTTATGGCGATAACTGCAAGAAATAAAACTTTGAAGTTTGTTAATAGCTTTTTCATGGTTTTGGGTTTTAGTTTATTTTGTTACCTCAAATATAGATGCTATAACGAAGTGATTTGTTTAAGAGTTTGTTAAAAAAGGTAAACAAAACCATATTGCTAAGACGATAGCATTTTTAATGGTGCGCTATAAGTAAAATCAACAGGTATCTTAATTAAACTCTTGAAGAGAAGAATTATTTTTGCACCATGGCAAAAGTAGTAGTAGGACTTTCTGGTGGAGTAGATTCAAGCGTCGCGGCATACCTCTTAAAAAAGCAAGGTCACGAGGTAATAGGTCTATTTATGAAAAACTGGCATGATGACAGCGTTACCATAAGTGATGAATGTCCATGGCTTGAGGATTCAAATGACGCTATGCTCGTGGCAGACAAGCTAGGAATACCATTCCAGACTGTAGATTTAAGCAATCAATATAAAGAACGTATCGTCGATTACATGTTTGACGAGTACGCACGTGGACGCACACCTAATCCAGACGTGCTTTGTAATCGCGAGATCAAGTTTGATGTTTTTCTAGATATCGCACTAGAGCTAGGAGCAGACTATGTCGCCACAGGTCATTATTGTCAAAAACAGACTTCTATCATCCATGGAAAAGAAGTTCACCATTTAATAGGTGGCGCAGATTTAAATAAGGACCAGAGCTATTTTTTATGCCAAGTTTCTCAAGAACAACTCGCCAAAACACTTTTCCCAATAGGTCACCTTCAAAAACCTGAGGTACGTGAAATAGCTGCTGCACAGGATTTAATTACAGCCGGAAAGAAAGATTCACAAGGATTATGTTTTATAGGTAAAGTAAGATTACCAGATTTCTTGCAACAGCAATTAAAGCCCAAAATTGGAGATATAATAGAAATTCCAGCCCAACTAAGTATAGAGAAAGCAGCTGTTGAGAGTGGAGAAGATGAATTTGTCACACTTTCGCGCAAGCGTAAATACCATCCACATGAAGGTAAAAAACTGGGCACACATCAAGGTGCACATTATTTTACTCGTGGACAGCGCAAAGGACTTGCCGTAGGTGGAACGCCAGATCCGCTATTTGTCATTGAGACAGACGTGGAGACTAATATCATTTATGTAGGTCAGGGAAAACAGCATGCAGGACTATACCGTCGCGGACTGTTTATAGATCAGAGTGAGCTGCACTGGATCCGTGAAGATCTTGCGATTGCTGCAGGAGATTCTATGGAAGTCATGGCGAGAATACGTTACCGTCAGGCGCTGGAAAAAGCCATGTTACACGTTGTTGAAAATGGTGCATATTTAATTTTTGACACACCGCAAAGTGCGATTTCGTCAGGACAGTTTGCCGCCTGGTATCTTGATAATGAGTGCTTAGGTTCGGGCGTTATTGCTTAACTTGCCGTTATGAGAATAGTTATTTGTATCGTTTTTTATCTCGCTTTCGCGAAAGCGTATGCACAAGAATTTCATGCTTTAATTTACTTTACAGATAAACCTAACGTCGCTGCCAGTCTTGCAACACCGCAAAATATACTGACTCAAAAAGCCATTCAACGCAAGGCGAGACATGGAATAGCTATCGATTCTCGAGATGTTCCAATGAATCAGAATTATGTGGCACAAGTAAAATCGCAACCTGGGATTACCTATAAAACTCAATCTAAATGGTTCAATTGTGTGCACGTGACTGGACTCGAGGCAGATATTAATGCGCTGAGCTCACTGTCTTTTGTAGCGAGTATAGATTTTAGAGATCCCAGTAAAATGGTTCAGCAGCCTTATCGAGATAAATTTATTGAAACGACCACGCCACCACTTACTTATGGAAATGCTTCTAACCAAATAAGCATGATAGGTCTCAACACCTTACATGATACTGGAAACACAGGAACTGGAGTTACTATTGCAGTAACAGATAGTGGTTTCCCAAACGTGGATACAAATGTAGCTTTTAACCAATTGCGCGGTAATAATGGTATTGCTGGCGGTTATGATTTTGTAGCTGGAGATAATTCCATATATGGTGATCACTTTCATGGCGCTCGTGTATTGAGTATAATGGCAGCACATGAAAATGGGAATTTTGAGGGCAGCGCGCCCGATGCGCAGTATTATTTATTCCGTACAGAAGATGTTGCTAGTGAAACACCTGCCGAAATGAGTTATTGGGTTGCAGCAGCTGAGCGAGCAGATTCCTTAGGAGTAGATGTCATGAACGTGTCGTTAGGTTATCTAGGTTTTGATAATTCCAGTGAGAGTTTGAGCTATACAGATCTCGATGGACAGACCGCATTTATATCTCGAGGAGCAAATGTTGCAGCAGAGAAAGGAATGATCATCGTAGTAAGTGTTGGTAATTCAGGAACCAGCGCATCACATCCCTACATCGCCGCACCTGCAGATGCTGATGGAGCGTTTACCATAGGATCTGTAAACGCGACACGTCAGAAATCCAACTTTTCTAGTATAGGACCAACGTTTGACAATAGACTAAAGCCTGATGTCATGGCGCAAGGAACATCTACTGCATTAGTTGATGAAAATGGAATACTGGTGAATGGAAGTGGAACTTCATACAGCGCTCCAGTGATAAGTGGAGCTATTGCGTGCCTGGTTCAAGCTTTTCCTAATCTTACACCACAACAAATTCAGACGGCAGTAGAAGAAAGTTCAGATAATTTCACAACACCTAATAATCAATTGGGTTATGGAATTCCAGATTTTGGCGCTGCGTTTACAACCTTGAGTACTTTGAATGTGGAGTCGGTAGACTTTAATTTTTATATAAAAGAAAAGCAGTTAGTCGTTGTTTTACCTCAAGAGCATCCAGCGGTAACGGCAAGATTGTATAATTTGGTAGGTCAGTGCGTGTGGCAAGGAACTATAGAAAGTAATACGCCAGTTGAATTAGATTCTTATAATTCTGGAATTTATATATTACAACTAGATGGAATAGATGAAGTAGTTAAGATAGCTTTTTAACTTCTTATTAAAAGCACCTTGCCTCAGATGAGGAAAGGTTGAAAAATGTACGCTGCTTTTAAATCCACAAGCCATAATTTTTCTCATAAATTTGTAACTAGAATCAGCAAAACATGGAAAACAGAGTGACATCCTTATTTGGTATCAAATATCCTATTATTCAAGGTGGAATGATATGGGCGAGCGGTTATAAACTAGCTAGCGCTGTATCAAACGCTGGCGGCTTAGGATTAATAGGCGCAGGTTCTATGTATCCAGATGTTCTTAGAGAACATATTCAAAAATGTAAAAAAGCGACCGATAAGCCTTACGGTGTAAATGTTCCTTTGCTATACACAGATCTTGAAGAAATACTGCAAATCATTATTGAAGAAAAAGTCCCGATTGTTTTTACGAGTGCTGGAAATCCTAAGACTTATACCAAACGTTTAAAAGATGCTGGAATTATTGTTGTTCACGTAGTAAGTTCTGTAAAGTTTGCCTTAAAATGTCAAGATGCTGGAGTAGATGCCGTCGTTGCTGAAGGTTTTGAAGCCGGCGGACATAACGGTAGAGAAGAAACTACTACACTCACCTTAATTCCTATGGTAAAAGCTGCTCTTGAAATCCCATTAATTGCTGCCGGAGGAATAGCTACTGGTAGAGGAATGCTTGCCGCGATGACGTTAGGAGCTGAGGCTGTTCAAGTAGGTAGTCGTTTTGTCGCAACTCACGAAGCAAGTAGTCATCTAGCTTTTAAACAAGCTGTGGTAGATGCCAAAGAAGGCGATACGCACTTAACTTTAAAAGAGCTCGCACCAGTAAGATTATTACGCAATAAATTCTGGGGCGAAGTTCAAGAATTGTACAAAACAGCGCCAACTCCAGAAAAATTGAAAGATTTACTAGGTCGTGCACGAGCTAAAAAAGGAATGTTTGAAGGTGATTTAAATGATGGCGAACTAGAAATAGGACAAATCTCTGGATTGATTAACGATATTATTCCAGCCGCTCAGGTTGTTGAAAATATGGTCGCTGAGTATGAAGAAGCTCGACAGGAAATGATTAATAAGTCATTACATGGCTAGAATGCAATCGCCACTGGAAGAAAAGTGGAATGTTATTACGCATGGTTTTGGTTTTATACTCGCGATAATAGGCGCAGTGTTATTATTTTTTAGAATAGGAGAAAGTACACAAGCTTATATTATTCCAGCTATTGCCGTTTACACGCTGTCACAAATATTCTTGTATTTCTCATCTACTTATTACCATTGGGTTGCGGTAGGATCTAGAAAAGATTTATTGCGCAAAATGGATCATATCGCTATTTACGGATCAATTGCAGGAACTTATACACCTATGTGTTTGCTACTATTGCAAGACAGCAACGGCTGGTTGATTCTATATGCAGTTTGGGGAATTGCCTTATTTGGATTGACATGGAAACTCTTCTTTACAGGAAAATACGAGGCTTTTTCTAGTATTCTCTATTTAGTAATGGGTTGGTTGATAATTCTTGATTTAGAAAGTGTTCAAACACTTTTTACAGATTCCATGATTTATTGGTTGATCGCTGGTGGCATGTTCTTTACCGTCGGAATCATTTTTTATGCATGGAACAGATTGTACTTCAATCATGTGATATGGCATCTGTTTGTTTTAGGTGGTAGTATCAGCCACTTTTTTATGGTGCTTGAGGTGGTGAGTAAGTCCTTAAACTAAAAACCCCAGAATCGCAGCAATTAACATCACTACAATTTTTGCAAGATTGAATTTATGTGCTTCACTAGATTCTAATATAAGAGTCGTAGATACATGAAGCACAATTCCGGCCACAATCGCTTTTATAGGAGTCATATACGATTCAAAAAATGCAAGTTCGCCAGCAAGCAAACTACCTAAAGGCGACATTACTGCAAATAATAATAGTATCACTACTGCTTTCCATTTAGCCATTGCACTATTCATCAAGAAGCTAGCAAAAATAAAAGCAATCGGGATTTTATGAATTGCAATCCCGTAAACCATACCGCTATTTTCTTGCAATGGCATTCCTTCTAGTAAGGCGTGTAAGCAAAGACTTATAAAGAGTAGATAAGGAAATTGTTTAGATTCTTTATGAATGTGTAGATGACCATGCTCTGCACCTTTAGAAAAGAATTCAAGTATGATTTGTAAAAAAACACCAGCTATGAGATAAATACCCATATTGTGATCTCCATTTTCATAAATTTCTGGTAGAAACTCAGATGCAACACTACTTAATAAAAAAGCGCCAGAAAAGGCAAGCAATAATTTCATGCGACTAGCAGCAGACGATTTGAAAAGCATCGCAGCTCCAGCACCTAGGATTACAGCTATAAATGGAAGTAAAAAATTCAAGTCTTTGGGTTAGTTATTAAGTGGTAAAGGTTGTATAAAAATTTAATATGGCTGAATCAGATTGCTGGTTTTCTCACAACCATAATCAACCGTTCACTGGTCGATTCATCAAAGTTATTAAGTTTATAATCTCCATAGACATCGATCAGTTCTAGTCCTGCTTTTTCAAAGTAGTCAGTGAAGTCAGAGAGATCGAGTGCACTTACTCGTTCTGTAAAATGATAATCACGTTCCTGGTCAGTGAATTTTATATCTTTATAAATGTGTCCATTTTCAAAACGGCGCCATTGTTTAAAGGTAATTCCTTCTTCAGTTTTTTCATTGAATGGCACCAAGTTTTTAACGACTTGTGGTGCGTTCATAAAATCTATAACACCATATCCACCAGGCTTTAAGTTAGCATGAATCGCTTTAATCGTGTTCACATTATCTTCAACATCATCAAAATATCCAAAACTCGTGAATAAATTAAAAACTGCGTCAAACTGTGTTTCATAAGGAACGGTCATGTTGTGCACTTCAAAGTTGATACGGCTGGCATCTAGCGGTAGTAAATATTTTTCATTCTCTACAATTGAAGTGGAAGTAGTGTTGTTTCTTAATTGCGCTTTTGCGAAAGCGATACTTGAAGGACTCAAATCCACACCAGTCACTCGATATCCTAACCGGTTGAGGTACATACTGTGCCTACCACGTCCACAAGCCAAATCCATAATATGAGAAGCGGTAGAAAGTTCTAAACGCTGCGTGAGACGGCGCATAAAGGCTCCAGCTTCTTCATAATCTCTATCTCTATAAAGAATGTGGTAATATGGTGTGTCAAACCAACTTGCGTACCAGTGATCTGTTTGTGATGCGGTGCTCATAGACCGCAAAAATAGCTTAATTTTGTGGCTCAAATCTGTAAAGAATGTCCCAAAATTTTAAGATGATTGCCAAAACTCTTTTTGGCCTAGAAGAAGTGCTTGAAAAAGAACTACTCCAGTTAGGTGCCATGAACATCAAACCTGGTGTGCGCATGGTGAGTTTTGAAGGTGATCTAGGCTTTATGTATAAAGCAAACATGATGTTGAGGACAGCAGTACGTATTCTAGTCCCGATACATTCTTTCAGAGCGCGTACTGAGGTAGATTTATATGATGGAATTTATCAAATGGACTGGTCACAGTATTTAACAGCTCATGATACTCTTGCAGTGCATGGAACTGTAGCGTCACAGTATTTTAATCACAGTCAGTATGTGGCATTAAAAACTAAAGATGCTATTGTAGATCAAATACGTAATAATACTGGTCGCCGTCCTGATGTAGATACGAAGCATCCAGATTTGAGAATATCTGTGCACATTAATGATCAGGTTGTAGATGTTTCTATAGATTCCAGTGGTGAACCGCTTTTTAAACGTGGATACCGACAAGAAACTAATATTGCACCTATAAACGAAGTACTTGCTGCTGGATTAATCTTATTGAGCGGTTGGGATCAACGTTCTCAATTTATAGATCCTATGTGTGGTAGTGGTACGATTGCGATTGAGGCTGCCATGATTGCGGCAAATATTGCACCTAACTTGAATAGACCAGAATTTGGTTTTGAAAAATGGCCTAATTATGATAATTCTCTTTTTGAGAGTATTCAAGAAAGCTGTTTGAAAAAAATGCGTGAATTTGAAGGTCCTATCATCGCCCGCGATGCAGATGGTTACACGCTTGAAAAAGCAAAAGAGAATGTAAAGAATGCTAATCTGGGTGATTTTATTAAGTTAGAAAAAGGAGATTTCTTTAGAGATCATCAAAGTGCTCAAGCTTTCTTGATGTTTAATCCGCCGTATGATGAGCGTATTGAAATCGATACAGAAAGTTTTTATAAGTCTATAGGTGACGCTTTAAAGCAACGTTATGCAGGTTCAACCGCATGGATGATTACAGGGAATCTAGAAGCATTAAAGTATGTAGGATTACGTCCATCTCGCAAAATAAAGATGTACAACGGTAAGCTAGAAGCACGTTTTGTCAAGTATGAAATGTATCGCGGAACTAAGAAATTACATAAACTTGTAGATAGAGAACAAGAAAAAAGTCAAGAGGAAGAATAATATCACTTATAGAATATTTAAATACCCAAACATAATTTGCAAGTGCATATGATGTTTGGGTATTTTTTTGTGTTCGAGTGATTTGTTTATGCTCAACTCATTTGTGTGATTCAACTTATGACATCAATGATTTTAGAGTTTTTAATTTCCGCACTTGATGCGGAATCTACTGATGAAAATTCAATCTTTTTATATATGCTACTATCTCTTTAAACTAAAGTGTCCTCTCACATCAAAGTCTCCTCGAGAATCTTTAATTTCAAGCAAGAACCAGTAGTCTGATGATGGTAATGGGTTGCCATTGTACATTCCATCCCAACCTTGCGAGTCTTTATCAAAAGTCTTTAAAAGTTTTCCATGGCGATCAAAAATTGCAAAAGTCGCATCATCAAAAGTTTCAATGTCATCTACCTGCCAGAAATCATTGAAATTATCTGAGTTAGGAGTGAAGAATTTAGGGTAGTCTATGATAAGAACACGCTGCGGTGGAGTAGGATCACAACCATTAATATCTATAACGACCACATCGTGATAACCACGAGTGACGTCAGGAAATACATTACTGCGTTGTGGTTCACCATTATCGAGTACGTAAAGATAATCTCCATCACCGCTTACTATTACTATTATAGAATTAGGATCTGCAAAATCTACTTTAAGAATAAAATCTAGCATAGCGCTGCTGGATTGAGTCACTAGGAATCGAGCTGCTGGTGAAGAGCAACCTTCGGCACTTGTGATTACAACGGTATAATCTCCAGGAACTGTGATGTCAATGGAAGAAGAAGTTGCACCATTAGACCAAAGATAAGTTTCTCCAGCAGCTCCTGTAGCAGCATCTACTGTTACAAATATGTCACAAATTACATAATGTCTATCGATAGGTGGAACTGGTAAAGGATTCACGATAATATCAAAGTTTCCTATACTCGTACAGCCTAAGATTGTTTCTGTAACTAAAGTAAAGATTTGAGTACCATCAACGGCAGTAATATTACCTACGATTTCATTGGTTTGATTTTCAGCGTCCGCTTGTGAGAAGTAATATTGAACCGTATGATTTGCTGGATTTAAAGATCCCAATGTGGCTGCTTCATTATCAGTAACATCAACAATTAATAAACCATCATAATCATCATCACAAAGCACCAAATCATAAGTTCCAGCTGCTGGTAGAATAGGACTAGGTTGTATTTGTAAATCAAAATCAGTTACAAAGAAACAGCCTGTAGTTGTATTTTCTAAGCGAGTGAAAATAGTAGTTGAGTTTGCAGTATATACGTATGGAGTAGGTAAAGAATTAATACCATCAGCAGCATCTAGTGCATTATCATAGTAGGTTACCATATTATTACCAGGCAACGGATTTATAAAATTAGAAGTAACTTCATTTAAATCTACTTCCATTGTTGGATTGTCACAAAACCTGTATGAGGCAACTGGCGTAAATGCTGGTGGTAGATTCACTTCAAGATCTAAGGTTCCTACGATATAACAATCAGAAACGGTATTGTACAGTCTTAAATATACGGTTTGAGGATTGCTCGTGTTTGTGAAATTAGTACTATCTGGAATTGGATTCACTCCATTTTCTGCATCCATCGGGTCTGTGTGCCACGTAACGATGGAGTTGAACGGTCTGGTTCCTGTGATATCGCTTTCGCGAAAGCTAAGATCAAACGTAGTTATCCCATCATAATCTTCATCGCATTCTACAGATGGATTTACAGTTAAAACTGTAGGAGCGTCCACAACGTTAAGCTCAAAAGACTCAAGTTCATAACACAAAGCATCGTTACCTATCCTTGCGATGATGGTTTGTGGATTTACCGTGTTTGTGTAAACTAGAGGTAATGAATTTAAATTTGCCTCAGCATCAATTGTGTTTTCAAAGAAATTGATGGTTAAATTAGATGAGATTCCATTTCTAATCTCGTCGATAGTAGGTTGTAAATCAAATGTGGAAATTCCATCATTATTATCATCACAAACTGTTAAATCAGTAGGAGCATTATAAGTAGGAGCGTCATTAACTTCAAGGTTAAATGAATCAGTGTCAAAGCAAGTCGGATCAGATATATTTTCCACACGTACATAAATAGTTTGCGGCGTGGAAATATTCATATAACCTACGTTTTTATCTATAGGGTTACTGTTGCTACTTGCCTCAGCTGGTGTGAGGTGATATGAGACCACTTTTCCAGCTTGACCGTTAAGAATTTCGTTATCCTTTGTGCTTAGTAAAAAGCTTTCAGTATTATCTCCGTCAGTCTCACAAACATTATAAATGGTGATTACTGGAAATACGGGAATAGTACTTATGGTAATGGATTGTTGAACTATAGTAGGACAACCATTAAGATCATCTAAAACTCTAACATAAACTGTTTCAGTTTGAGCATTATAAGATGTAGTTCCAGAAATAGAGTTGCTTCCAGATTCAGCATCGGCAATGGAGTTGTGGTACGTAATAGTGCGGTCCGGATCTATTGTTATTTCATTTTCCTTACTGGTTAAATCTATGATAAAGAAACCATCTTGATCATTATCACAGATAATGTATGGTGACGGATCTGCAGCTACTGGAGCTGGTAAAATGGTGATTTGCATAGGATGTACATCACTACAACCATCTAAATTTGTCACTTGAACATAAACATCAAATGGATTGGTAGTGTTTACAATTGTATTTATAGGTGAATTACCATCATCTGCATCCTGTTGAGATATAAAATATCTTACTGGAAAATTTGTTGGAAGCATACCTCTTGCAGCATCATCAAAAACAGTCAAATCTACTGCAGTAACTAAATCTTGATCCTCATCACAATAGGTTTGGTTTGGAATAGGATCTGATTCAAAGAATGGTAATACTTCTATTTCTATCTCTGCAAACTCTACACAGTCTGGACTTGTGATACGTATCCACAACGTCTGCGGATTTGTCATATTAGCATATCCTACCGTTTTATCTAACCTATTGATATCTGCTTGTTGATCTGCCATGGTTTCATAGAATTGAATTTCAACCATTTCTAAGCCATTAATCATAGTGATCTCCATATCATCGAGGGCAAAATTTTCTATTCCATCATTTGTGATATCGTCACAAAGGTCAAAGTCTTGAATGTTTGTTGCATCCAGTAATAAGTTAGAATACAAAGTAATGTTTCCTGTTGATGGACAGCCATTTACAGAATCTACAACTCTTATGTAAACAGTTTGAATTCTATTAACAGTATTGTTGAACGCATTAGGATTTGGAATTGGGTTAGTTCCATCATCTGCATCCATTTGGGAGGTGTGATAGGTTACCATTATATTCGATTGTCCACCAGTAAAATCTGTTTCTACACTAGTTAAATCAAATGTGGCAAAGCCATCACCATCTGCATCACAACCATCTATTAACTCGAGAGGTGAATTTAAAACTGGCGGCACATTAACTATGATATTTACATTACTTGTATTATAACAACCTGTAACCGGATCAGTAATACGAGCAAAAATAGTTTCTGGATTTGAGTTGTTAACGTAATTTGTAGATAACGGATTTGTATTATTTACCACATCCATCATGGTTAAGTGATATGTAATTGTACTAGTTGTGCTTGTAGTTACTTCTACATCTATAGGTGCAAGATTAACTGGTGTAAATCCATCATAGTTTCTATCGCATACTTCATAAGTATAATCCATCGCGTCTGCAATAGGATTTACTACTAGATTGAGAATTGATATTCCTTGACAACCAGAATCGGTATCATTTACTCTAAAGTAAATTGTTTCGGGATTTGAGATGTTTGTATATGATGCTGGTAATGCGTTCAATTCATTTTGAGCATCATTAAAATTTGCATAGAAGTCAAAATTATAGGTGCTAGGTGGAAGTGTGTTTATTATAGAATTACCATGTGATAAAAGATCAAAATTTTCAATCCCATCATTTGTATCATCATCACAAAGAGAAAAATCTGGAAGATTTGTACTCAACTGATTAGGATCTACTGTAATTATGACACTATCGGTAATTACACAATTATTTCCAGTACCAGGAATGGTTACTTCAACTGTGTAAGTAGCTGTTGAATCTACAAAAAGTGTGCTACCTGTTGCACCAGGAATAGGTACAGAATTATCAAACCATTCATAAGTTGCAAGTGGATTTCCAGTATCTGCATCAAGGGTTGTGTCAGTACAGACTAGTAAATCAGGTCCTAAATCAACTTCGGCTCTTAGACTACCACTTTCTATAAAAACAGCTGTGTCAAATCTGAAATCAAATTGATCTGCAACGACCATTTTTAAATGGTACGACTGATTAGGAATAACTGGAGCGCTAGCAGTAAAACTTACCGTTCTACCTTCATAATTAGTATCGCCTATTTGTGTACCACCAAAGAATGCTACATTTTCCTCTGGACATTGCCCTACTACTTCGGGATGCACGGTATCTATTCCTACTGGTATATTAGTTCCTGGAATAACTGCCATGTTTTGATACGGCGCAGTACTTCCCGTAGGTCTTATTAAAAGAGCAAATCCGTCTGCTACATTACAGGGAAAATCCATCTGATATTCCTCAGATGCCATGAGATAGTTAAAACTGATAGCATCAGTAACACTCACTAAATCAAACTCGATAACTGTAGCGTTGAGTGTATTGGTAATCCCAAGTGCGTTTTCTAAATCTGCATCTCCAGTCCATGTGGTAGAACCTTCATTAAGATCTGGTACAATAGTATTATTACCTGCAGAAAGAGCGTTACCTGAGGTTATAAAAAAGCCATCATTGAATGGAAAAGCAGATCCTGCTCGATCAAAACTCCCAAAACTCCCTAATCCGTTGATAGAACCATTCACAGGAGACGTAACATTGCTTATAGTTACACAATCATTATCAAGTGCTTGCCTTACGAGTTGATCTGCGGTAGCACCAGTAGTGGTTGTAATAAGTTGAGCGGTTGCTGAGAAGCTTAATAATAGTATTGCTATAGGCAATAAAATACGCAGTTGTTTTCTTTTCATATATGAGCAAAGCTATAGCTAGATGGTAAAAATAGGTGTTTTGTCGGGTTTCATTATTGTAAACTCTTGATTATGACGTTTAATTAACGATTTAATCGATAAAGTGTATGTTTGGGTAATAATTTATTTTCTACATTATAATAAACTCAAGTTTATCTGTATTTATTGTAAGTTATTGATAATCAATTGTAATATGAGTTTGCGGTTATTGTAATTCATAGAGTTGAAAATCTTACTCTTTCCTTCTTATCTTTGGGCTTGAAAAGTTGATATTATGGCTATGAATAAAAATGGTGTTTTAGGCTGGGCGACACTTATAATGATTATTATAGGATTGGGACTTATCGCTCTAGGCGCATTTAGATATAATGAAGTTGCTGGTTATGGCTTTGGAGCTGTAGGAGTAGGTTTTTTTGCAATCGCTTGGGTTTTTAACGCCTTGAAAGGAAGAGTTTAAGTGAAAGAAAAGATTCAATTTGAAGATTTAACTTCGCTTAAAAATATACTTCCCACGGCTATAGGAGCAGTTTTCTGTCTTATATGTGGGATTCTAATCGTTAGGGATCAAACAACGATTTATTTTGCCATCCTGGGAATTATTGGAATTGCTCTGATAGGAATTCCACAAATTAAAAATATACGACGTCGCAATACGATCAAGTATAATAACACAGGATTGACGGCAAAATTCTTAGGTCGCAAAACTTTTGGTTTTCAGTTTAGTGAAATAGAGCACATCAGTTTAATTGAAAAAGGACTGATTTTAAATATAAAAGGGATGGATGAGGTGACGCTTTCGCGAAAGCGTTTCCAAGAAGATTCCCTCCAACAACTACATACATTAATTAAACAAAAAACAACGCAATCATGAGCGATGATAAACAAGTAATATTTTCCATGTCCGGTCTTTCAAAGACTTATCAAAGTACTGGAAAACAAGTTCTTAAAAATATTCACCTCAGTTTCTTCTACGGTGCAAAAATAGGAATCCTAGGTCTCAACGGATCTGGTAAATCTACACTGATGAAGATTATTGCTGGGATAGAAAAGAACTATCAAGGTGATATTAATTTCTTACCAGGTTATAATGTAGGGTATTTAGAACAGGAACCTGAGCTAGATGATTCTAAAACCGTGATGGAAATAGTACGTGAAGGTGTTGCTGAGACTGTTGCGATACTTGAAGAATATAATAAGATCAACGATGATTTTGGTCTAGAAGAAGTTTATTCTGACGCTGATAAGATGGAGAAGTTAATGAACCGTCAGGCAGAATTACAAGATAAAATAGACGCAGTAAACGCTTGGGAACTAGATACTAAGTTAGAAATCGCGATGGATGCACTGCGCACACCACCTGGAGATGCAAGTATTAAGAATCTATCTGGTGGAGAGAAACGTCGTGTTGCTTTATGTCGTTTGTTATTACAACAGCCTGAGATTTTATTACTCGATGAGCCTACTAACCACCTGGATGCAGAGTCTGTTCTATGGCTGGAACAACACCTTGCACAATATAAAGGAACCGTAATCGCAGTTACTCACGATAGGTATTTCCTTGATAACGTAGCTGGATGGATTCTTGAACTAGATCGTGGTGAAGGTATTCCATGGAAAGGAAACTACTCGAGCTGGTTAGAGCAAAAAGGAGATCGTTTAAGAAAAGAGGAAAAAACAGAATCTAAACGCCAGAAAACACTGAAGCGTGAGCTTGATTGGGTACGTCAAGGCGCAAAAGGTCGCCAGACTAAACAAAAAGCACGTTTAAATAACTATGATAAGTTGTTGAACGAAGACCAAAAACAAAAAGAAGATAAGCTTGAAATCTACATTCCTAACGGTCCACGTCTAGGAACAAATGTGATTGAAGCAACAGGAGTAAGTAAAGCCTTTGGCGATAAGTTACTTTATGAAGATTTGAACTTTGTACTTCCACAAAACGGAATCGTAGGTATTATAGGACCTAACGGTGCTGGTAAAACAACCATTTTCAAAATGATTATGGAACAAGAACAACCAGATAAAGGTTCTTTCACGGTAGGAGAAACAGTGAAACTAGCTTATGTAGATCAAGCACACAGTGATATAGATCCAGATAAATCCATATGGGAAAACTTTGCAGATGGTCAAGACATGATCATGATGGCTGGTAAAATGGTAAACTCAAGAGCTTACTTGAGTCGTTTTAACTTCTCAGGATCAGAGCAAAACAAAAAAGTATCTGCTCTATCAGGTGGTGAGCGTAACCGTTTACACCTTGCGATGACACTTAAGGAAGAAGGTAACGTATTATTACTCGATGAGCCTACAAACGATCTTGATGTAAATACATTACGTGCACTGGAAGAAGGACTCGATAACTTTGCTGGTTGTGCGGTTATAATCTCGCATGATAGATGGTTCCTAGATAGAGTATGTACTCATATCATAGCCTTTGAAGGTGATTCTCAAATCTATTCTTTTGAAGGTAGTTTTACAGAGTATGAAGAAAATAAACGCAAGCGATTAGGTGATGTAACTCCTAAGAGAATACGTTACAAGAAATTGATTAGAGACTAGGTTTTAAGTCTTTAAGTATATAGTCCGCAGTTCAGTTATATGAATTGCGGATTTTTTTTAGACAGAATTAGTAAATAGGTATAAGAGAACTTTTTAGTTATTCAAAAACTATCGTTCAGTTTCCATTCCCCAACCCTAAAGGGTGCGGAAACTAAAAAGCTTTAAGATTACGAAAGAAGAAACTTTGCCCTTTAGGGTTAGGGAAGAGGTTTCGGTTATGTACTTCTTTAATGTTTGTTTATTCTGAGGAATTAATTTTTATGTCAGTTCGAGCGAGAGCCCACAATCAACCCCAGATACCTTTTTCACTTTCATAAAAATGCCTTTTTTCTTCTTTGTTTAATTTTTCTCTTCTTTTTTTCGTTATTATTCTTTGATCGATAATTATAAAATCCTTGATTAAATAAAACCATACAAACGGTATTAACCAAATGAGTATAGTATTAATTAATTTTTGTTTCTTGCTTAATACTAATGCGTTTGATACTATCTCTTGTGCCTTGATAGTGTACTTTATATACAATACAATGAAAACGAGCAGACCAATAATAAAGTACCACATCATAGTTGATTAAAGTTTCTTAATCGAAAAATACAAAAAAACACCATATTTCGACCGCCGCACGATATCGCATTTATTTCATTATTTCAACTAGATTTTAACCAAAATAATATGATTCCAAAAACCGCCGATATAAGAACACAAATTGAGTTCTATGCAAAAGAAGTAAGTGATGGGAAAATGGATTTAAGTGCCGTACGTAATAAATTGAAACATCAAATGATGGATTTAAATGATGTAACTTATACGGTAAACAGAGTTGATAAAAGAGTCACTAGATTAACTGAATTAAAAAATATTCATCAATCTGGAAAAACTAAACTGTGGATAGGTGTTGCCTTGTTATTTTTTGGATGCGTTTTTCCATTTATTTATAATGTCATCACGTTAAATAAATTTGTGATTGCGGTATATACATTTCCTTTTGTACTAGGACTTTATTTAGTGTGGAATGGTCGAAATGATATGGCGAGGTATTAAACCTCAAAAATCCACTCATCCTTAAATAACAACGCCGTTTTAAAATATTCAAATAGTACTGGGAAACCAGCTTTAAAATCGGCAGGCGATTCAAAGAAGTACTCTGTGAGAACTGATAAGAATTCATACTCATTTGTAAAAGCATAAGCTCTGAAATACTTCGTACGGTCCAGTCGTTCTCTCACTTCGGGTTTCATGATGTGGCGCAAGATTTTTTGCTCGTATTTATGAAAACGTACAGAATCTACGTCTGTGCTGTGTTTACTTTCAAAGTGCATGACATGCATGAACTCATGCAATCCTAGATGTAAATTATCATTATCGATGACCATACCTTTGAGGAAATCTTCCCAGGACATGGCTAGTACTTTTGCACGAGGATTGTATTCTCCTTTATGCATTGCTTCATTGGTAGGACTTTGAAATGCTTGTTCAAAGAACAGCACGGTATTTATCATGCTATACAAGTAGTTTGCACGTCCAAAGCTGAGTTGAATCGCTACAGCAGTAGTGTAAACTATTTGTGCATCGCTTACCTGTGGTTCATATCTGTGCTTGAAATCCTTATCTTTAATGAACGCCGCCATGCGGTGCTCAAATTCTTTCTTATATTTCTTAGAAAGCTTTAAATAGAAAGGATATGTTTCTAGAATACGCTTTTGCGCAAGCGGCAATTTGCGATAAGTAAATGGCTGTCTGTTCCAAACAAAGTCTTTTTTGTTCTGCATTTTGCGCAAAATGAGGTGCGTAAAAAAGAACACAAAACCTAGACCTACCGCTGCAAATGCATACGGCGCCATCCATTGAGTTTCGGGATTTAAAACTAGTATGTGTAGTAAATATCTAATCTCTAGAGAAAATGCTTAATAAGTACCAGAAAAGTAACATTAATGAAGCAAATAGACCTAGAGAAGCACCTACATGCTGATCTGTACTGTACTTATGAACCAGGTTTGAAGTTTGATAAAGAATAGAACCAGCAGCTAGAACTACCATTCCACCACTAAAAGCAAGACCTAGATTAAACCCAAAAAGCATTCCAGCCACAATTAATCCTAGAGCGATAAAAGAACCGATCATGATAACATTGCGCAAAAAGCTAAAATCCTTCTTAGTAAAAAGCACAATCGCACTCAAACCGGTAAATAAAGCCAGTGTCATTACTGCTGCTTGATTAATAACAGGATTAGAAAATAAATCCATACTACCACCAGAGTAGGCAATAGAAATCCATATCAATGGTAAAAAGATAAAAGCCTCGGCAATTACAAAAAGTATTAAGGCAAGATATTGTTGCGTTCTGTCATGAGATTTATGAGCGAGACGTTCTGCATAGTTAGTAGCAAGCATAAAACCACCTAACATGATCATCCATCGCCAGCCTTGTGTCATCGATAAGGCAAACTCTACAAGTGGTTCAATTCTTAAAAATATAGCCTCTACGATTATGAATAATCCTACCGCAAGAGCAACATGTGCATAAGTACGTTTATAAAAAGCAACTCTAGTATCTTCATCTACAGAGATAAGCGGTTGATATGTTGAAGGGTTGTTATTTTCCATTTTTAAATTTTATTACAAGAAGTGAAGATAAATAAACTCTTATTTCACAACGTAAAAAGATTAATAAAATTTTATTCACTACGATTAAACCTTATCTTAGATTTCTAGTCATAACATGGACTATGATAGCAGATAAAGAACGTGAAATTCTTGAGCTTATACAATCCACTCAAACTGTTGAGGCTGGTTACCGTATGCTATTACAAGACTTTCAACAGCAATTATACTGGCAAATAAGGAAACTCGTCATAGATCATGATGACGCTCATGACGTGCTGCAAAACGTATTTGTGAAGGTTTTTAAAGGAATTAAAAATTTTAAAGGAGACAGTAAATTATCCTCATGGCTATATCGCATCGCTTATAATGAGAGCATGACATTTCTTACTAAAAAAGGGAAACAATTACAGGTGAGTGATATAGAATTGCAAACCCATCTGGTGGATCAACTCGAGGCAGACGTGTATTTTACTGGTGATGAAATACAACTCGCGTTACAAAAAGCACTGGCGCAGTTACCAGCTAGACAAAGCCAAATATTTAAAATGCGCTATTATGATGAGGTTAAATTTAAAGAAATAGCAGAGCTGTTGGATCTTAGTGAAGGAGCTGTGAAATCCAGTTATCATATTGCGGCAAAGAAGATTGAAGAATATATAAAAAGTGATGAGTAGTTAATTAGATGTTTTATTACGCTTTCGCGAAAGCGTAATTCAAAAAAGCACGTCATTTTAAATTAAACAATTAATGTAAATTAAACTTTTTAAGAACTTAAGAGTCTTACAAATAAGAAGATGAATAAAGAAAATAAACATAACAAGGATCTAGGTTTTCAAGTGCCGCAGGACTTTTTCAAAAATTTTGAAGAAGAAATGATGACGCAAGTAGTTCTAGAAGAAAAACTAGGTAAGAAAACTGGTTTTCAAGTTCCTGATGGTTATTTTGAATCATTAGAGGATCAATTGCTTCCAGTGATGGAAGAACCTAAAGTGGTACAATTGCCACATACTAATTATAAGAGAATACTTTTTCCTATTCTAGCCATTGCCGCAGTTCTTGCAGTGATATTCACACTTAATTTTGAGCAGGAAACTTATGATCTTGCAAGTGTGCAAACTCAAGAACTAGAAGAGTATTTGATAAATAATGAATCTTTATATGATGATAGTTCACTAGAAACATTATTTGCAGACAATGATATACTCGATACCATGAGCATATCGAGCGATCTAGATACTGATGAATTGTATGATTATTTACAAGAAGAAATGGAATTAAACGAAATTATAACAGAATGAAAAAATATATAGTATTACTGGTAATCCTTATAAGTGCTGTAGGAATGGCACAAGGTCCAGGCAGCGATAGAGATAAGGAGCGTAAAATGAATAAAGAAAAGATTCACACGCTAGCCGTTGCTTACATAACGGAACAACTGGAGTTAACGCCTAGTGAAGCGAGTAAATTATGGCCGTTATTAAATGGGCTGAGAGATCGACGTCATCAACTGGATCGCGATAAAATGAGTTTGATTCAGGAAATGGAAGGAAAGTTTGAATCACTCACTGATGCAGATGCTGCGGTTTATGTCAATAAAATAGCAGATCTAGAAAGTCAAATTTTTGCATCAAGTTATGAAGAAAATAGAGCCCAAATCATCGAAATTATAGGAGCCAAACGTTTCTTAAAATTGATGAAAGCGCAATTAGATTTCCGTAAAAAGATGCTTAAGGAGTATAAAGATCGTAGAGGTAGAGGCAGACCTTAAGACAACTGTCGATTTATTTAGTTAGTTTATGGATAGAGCCTTTTCAATAAGCCATTGAAAAGGCTTTTTTATGTTTGAAATATTCACAGCAACTCGTAACTTTGGTTGAAAATAACAGTCATGAAAAAGCTCCTTTTAATTCTTCTAGTTATAGCAACAGCATCTTGTAAACAGACTGACGCGACCACTGCAAAAACTACTGACGCGATAAGAAGTAGTGCCGCATATAAAGATTATGTAAATGCATTTAACGACTATCAATCTTGTAAAGAAGAACGTCCAGCAATTACTACGGCATACATGAAAAAGGAACTTACCGCTCCTGAATTTGAAAAGGCACTTGAAAAAAATGCAAAAGCTTGTTCACTTAAAAAGCAAGTTTTCAAAACAAGATGGCAGCTGCTACAGAATGAATACGATAAACTGTCTGAAGAGTACGAGATTAAAGTTGACTAGTTTATTAAGCATTTAAAATCATTAGGTAGCGCACTTTCCAGATATGGTTAACGATAGACTTTTATAGTTCTAAGAAGTATTAATCTAAGAACTCGCCAAAGTCCTCTACATTCTCAACAGATATCCCATCATAGACTACCGTCCAGCCCATAGAATTACTGAGAGCAAAAAGGCTAGTGAGTTCCGTAAGTAATCGGTCGTCGGCATTTTTGAGGATATCACTTTTTCTTATTTGACGTTCTATGTCTTTAGAAATTTTTTGTTTCATACTGTTGAAATCCTTTGCTTCAAACGTGTTGAGAATCCCATTATCCAGTTCATAGAAATTTAAATTGGGATTTATATTGATGGTAGGTTTAGGTAATTTAGAGAACACAATTTCTTTACGGTCGCTGTCTATTTTATACTCTAGATTTTTAAGGTCATAAATTACTTGTGCTTTGGCATTTGAAACCACGAGCGCTTTTTTCTGACTTGAGAAAAAATCCCAGCCATAAGATTTTGAATTCTCGTATGTGTAAACTTTTCCATAGTTAATCTCAGTAACAATCAATTTACTTACACTGCGCACTTCTTTTTCTATGAGCTCCGTTTGTGCAATTAATTGAGATTGCTCTGTACGATAACTTTTTATGTAATCATAAAGCAGTACAATGGCTAGCATGATAAGTCCACCTAGAACAAGGGTTTTTAAGTTTTTCATAATTGTACTTGAGGATGTTTTTGAAGTAAATCCATTTCAGATTTATGAATTTGTTCTCGGTGTAATTCTAAATTATGAGGTCTGTGCTCAACGAGTTTGCGGTGTTTTTCAACAGCTTTCATAATAGGGAAAATGTTTTGGTTAATTACGCTTTCGCGGAAGCGTTCCCAAACTAGCTCTACACCTAACTCACTTAAATGAACCATATCACGACCATAGAATCTATAATCCCGCAATTCATCCATGACGATTTCATAAGCTGGAAAATAGCTCACATTTTTATCTTCTACGACAGATTGAATGGATTCAAAAAGTCTTGCTTTACTGCGTTGATTCTCTGTAAAACCATCTTTAATATGTCGTACTGGAGAAAGAGTAAAAACAACTAGAGCTTGTGGTTGTGCTTTTTGAATTAACGAAATAATAGAGGTTAAACAGTCTGTAATTTTATTTATGGAAAGCAGCTTTTTATTAAATAATGCTTGCGGTTGTTTATGACAATTTGCAACAATCATTTGTTGCTCCATATGCTCATAAACCCAAGCCGTTCCCAGTGTAATAAAAACATGAGAAGCCTTTTTAATTTGTTGAGCTAGTAATTGTGCTGAGTCATTCAAGTTCTTTACAACAGTTTCTCGGGTAGCACCATTTAAGTCAGAATGTGCGAGGTAGGAGAAGTGCGATTCTACATCATCTTCACTAAACATTTCACTCGATATAGATCGTTCCAGCAACACCATCAAACTATAAGGATTAAAAACTATCCCAAACGGATTAATACAAGTCTCAAAACCATAATAGGCCATTTTTGTTCCTATATTCTCCGTAAAACAACTGCCTAAAAAAACCATAGAACTGTTATAGTCCATAGGTGGTTGTAAAGGTAGAATAGGAACTGGTGTGGTGAGTTGCATTTTAATAGTATCGTTTGATAAAATCAAAGGTACGTGAATCAACGAATCTAATTATATTGAAACTTCACGAGTTGATATAAAAGATTACCCAATATATAGAATACAATAGGTGCAGCAATAATGGTAATGATAAGAACCAACCTAGATTTTTGCTTCTGCTTTTCAGCTTGTTTACGGATCTTTCTCTTCACCGCTTCAATTTCTTGAGGAGAGAAATCTTTTTGAGAAATCCCTTCGGTATATGCTGCTTTTAGTTTGCTGTAATTTTTACGACGTGTTTTTCTATTAGATAACAACTTCTCATTGTTTCTAATTGCAGTAACCATCGCATTTGCAGATCCTCCAAAACTCATAACAATATATGAGTCTATAAAGTAGGGTAAATGTTACAGGTTATTGTTAACAGAGTTTTGTGACAAAAGAGTTTTTAATACAATGAAGTGTTGGTTTTCAAAGTATTTAACTGGTATCATTAAGGATTGCTTTTCACCAACATAAAACTTAATCATTTCATATTCTTTAGAAACCTTAATTATGCCTGACCAATCTATTTTTGTTGAAGCAACAGCATTAGTTGATTCGATTCCATTTTTATCAAGAACCAATTTAGATTTAAGACCAGAACCAGCATGATTGCTATATATTTTTCGGTTTTTACCTTTTATAATAAAAGGCTCAAAAAGAGTATAACCAAAATATAAAATTAAAAGACCTAGAATGTATAGACTTGATGACTTTTCATGCAATAGAATAAGCGCCGCTACACAAATTATAAAACTTAATATTCTTATTCCAATAACTATTTTTTTCCAAGGCTTATCAAAATAAACCTTGAAATAATGATTGGCAAATTCATCTTTCGTTAAGACATACTCAATCTTAATATCTTCGGACTCGTATTCCATTTAAACCATCTCCTTAGCCGCATCAAGCGCTGCAGCAATTCCTTCAGGATTCTTTCCTCCAGCGGTTGCAAAATGTGCCTGTCCACCGCCGCCGCCTTGAATGTGTTTTCCTAACTCGCGTACCATAGTTCCAGCGTTCAAGTCTTTTTCTTCTACCAGATTCTTTGAAATGATAATGGTCAACGTCGCTTTCTCTCCATCGCTCGCTCCTATAATGAGGAACAGGTTTTCCATTTCTCGCTCGATTTCAAATGCTAATTCTTTTACAGATTTAGCATCAAGATCAGTTTGCGTAGCGATAAAGTTCACACCATTGATTTGTTGCGCACTTGCGATGAGGTCACCTTTAAGATTTCCAGCTTTGGCTTTTAAAAGTTGCTCGATCTCTTTCTTTAATGAAGCATTTTCATCTTGCAATTGTGCAATTGCATCGGCAGGATTTTTTGTGTTGGACTTTAAGATGGTTTTAATCTCATCAAAATGTCTAGACTGCTCTGCAAAGAAATCTTTAACTGCATCACTAGAAATTGCCTCTATACGACGTATTCCAGCTGCAACAGCTCCTTCACTCATGATTTTAAAGTGCCACACGTCTGCTGTGTTTGCTACGTGTGTTCCACCACAGAGTTCGTAGCTTTCTCCAAATTTTATGGTGCGTACCACATCACCATATTTCTCGCCAAATAATGCCATCGCTCCATCTTCTACAGCAGCTTCATAAGTATTGGATCTATTTTCTTCTAGCGGTAATTGCTCACGGATTCGTGCGTTTACAAAGTTTTCTACTTCCTGTAATTGCTCTGCAGTTACTTTAGAGAAATGTGAGAAGTCAAAGCGTAAACTCGCACTGCGCACCATAGAACCTTTTTGCTCTACGTGATCACCCAATACTTTACGTAATGCTTGATGCAATAGGTGAGTAGCGGTATGATTTGAGCTCGTTCTATGACGTTGATTCTTATCGACTTGAGCCGTGAAGTTACTTTCTAGATCTTTAGGTAAGTTCTTAGTCAAGTGAACGGTTTGTCCGTTTTCTTTTTTAGTATCGATGATGTAAATGGTGTCACCACTAGCACTTTCTAGATAACCTTTATCACCTGTTTGTCCACCACTTTCTCCATAGAAAGGAGTCATATTAAATACTAGCTGATATAAATCGCCGTCTTTCTTAGTGGTTACTTTACGATATTTAGAAATGCGCACATTTGCTTCTAGTTTATCATAACCTATAAATTCTTGCGTGTCATCACTACGTATCTCAGTCCAGTCGCTTGTGGTGGTTTCACTTGCTGCACGAGAGCGCTCTTTTTGCGCTGCCATTGCTTTATCAAATCCAGCCTCGTCGAGTTCCATTCCTTTTTCACGCAGGATTAAAGCTGTTAAATCAATAGGAAATCCATAAGTATCATATAATTCAAACGCTTTGTTTCCATCTATGATATTCTGCGATTGACTTTTTGCATTTACAATCATGGAATCAAGCAATACAAGACCGCTATCCAGCGCGCGTAAAAATGACTGTTCTTCTTCCTTGATCACATTAAGAATCAAATTCTTTTGTGATTTTAGTTCTGGAAAAGCATCGCCCATTTGTTTAGACAGTGTATTAACCAGCATATAAATAAATGGTTCTTTTTTATTTAAGTAAGTAAATCCATAACGTATCGCGCGTCGCAATATCCTACGGATTACGTATCCAGCACCATTGTTAGACGGCAGCTGCCCATCTGCTATAGAAAATGATACGGCGCGCACGTGGTCTGCTATGACACGTATCGCGATATCTTCTTGTTCTGTTTTACCATAAGCATGACCTGTTATGGTTTCTATCTCACGGATCAGTGGTGTAAATACGTCTGTATCATAATTAGAGCGCACACCTTGCATTACCATCGCAAGACGTTCAAATCCCATTCCTGTATCTACGTGTTGTGCTGGTAAGTTTTTAAGAGAACCGTTTGCCATGCGATTATACTGCATGAAAACGAGATTCCATATTTCTACCACTTGTGGATGGTCTGCATTCACGAGTGATGCGCCATCTACAGCAGCTTTTTCTTCTGGTGTTCTTATATCCACGTGAATTTCAGAACATGGACCACATGGACCTTGATCACCCATTTCCCAGAAGTTATCTTTCTTATTACCATTAAGAATACGATCCTCGGCAATGAATTCCTTCCAGTAATCATAAGCCTCTGTATCGCGATCTAGGTTTTCACTTGCGTCACCTTCAAATATGGTTACGTACAAACAATCTTTATCGATTTTATAAACCTCAGTGAGTAGTTCCCATGCCCAGGCAATTGCTTCTTTCTTAAAATAATCGCCAAAACTCCAGTTTCCCAGCATCTCAAACATGGTATGGTGATAGGTGTCAACACCTACTTCTTCAAGATCATTGTGTTTACCGCTCACGCGCAGGCACTTTTGCGAGTCTGCAATACGGTTGTGCTTAGACTCACTTATTCCCAGAAAATACTCCTTAAACGGATTCATTCCAGCGTTTACAAACATTAACGTTGGGTCATTTTTTATTACCATGGGCGCGCTGGCGACGATCTCGTGCTGCTTTGATTTGTAAAAGTCTAGGAACGTCTGGCGTATCTGTTGTGATTTCATGCGTGGCTTTAAAAACGGTTAATGGTAATTTCTTATTTTTGTTGAAATGGAGCAGTTGGATTGTTGTGAGTCCGCTTTCGCGAAAGCGTAACAATTCATATCTTTAATCGTTATAATGACACTCCATTTAAGGACACAAAAATAGCATTTTATACCGTATGTCAAAGGTCAAGTATTACTATGATGCAGAAACGCTTTCTTATCGAAAAGTACAGAAGCGCAAGCGCAATACTTTTAGAAAAATAACGGTATTTTTTATAGCGAGTGCGCTGTTTGGGTTCCTATTTTTTAATCTTGCCTCGCAGTTTTATGAGTCGCCACAGGCGCGTAAATTGAAACGTGAGAATGAGTTTTTAAAATTAAGCCTCGCACAGTCTCAGGAAGATGTGAGCGACCTAGCAAAGGTGATTAAGAATGTAGAGGAACGCGATAACTCGATTTATCGCATCTATTTTGACGCCGCACCTATTGCCGACGAGCAGCGCCAGAGTGGTTTTGGTGGAGTGAATCGCTATAAAGATTATGAAGGATTTGACAGTTCAGAAAAGGTCATAGGTTTAAAAGAATCTGTCGATAAATTAAAAAAACGCGTGGCAATCCAGTCTAAATCTCTTGATGAGATTGAAGAACTCGCAAAGAGTAAAGAAGAACTCCTGGTTTCAATTCCAGCGATACAACCAGTACGTAATAAGGATTTAACACGCATGGCGAGTGGTTATGGTTATCGTACAGATCCGTTCAATAAGACTAGAAAATTCCATTATGGTATGGATTTTACAGCTCCGCGAGGAACTCCAGTGTTTGCAACGGGCGACGGCGTCATAGCACGTGCCGATGCTAATAGTGCTGGTTATGGAAATCACATACGTATCGATCATGGATTTGGTTATGTTTCTCTGTATGCACACTTGCGTGCGACAAATCCATATAATGTGAGAGTAGGACAGCGCGTGAAGCGTGGAGACATCATAGGCTACGTAGGTAGTACCGGTCGATCTCAAGCACCACATTTACATTACGAGGTTTTTAAGGATACAGAGCGTATTAATCCTATTAATTTTTACTACGGTAACTTAACTCCAGAGGAATTCAATTTACTATTGAAGGCATCTCAACAGGAAAATATATCTCTAGATTAATGCATATAGATCTTCCAGAAAAGCTGTATTATTCCATGGGTGAGATTACCAAAGCGTTTGATGTGAATGCCTCATTGATCCGTTTTTGGGAAAAGGAATTTGACATTCTACAGCCTAAAAAGAACTCACGTGGCAACCGCAAATTCACTAAGACCGATGTTGAGAATCTGCAGACTATTTATCACCTAGTAAAAGAACGTGGCTTTACACTTGAAGGTGCACGCGACTACATGAAAACTCATAAAAATGAATTGAGCCAGCTCGAAATCATTAAAAAGCTAGAGCACGTTAAGGCTGAGTTGTTGAAGATTAAGGAGCAACTTTAGTATTCAGTCGCAGTTTGCAGTCTCAGTTTTCAGTAGGCAGTAGGCAGGTTGATTTTAGCGTCGCTACGCTTGCTAAAATGTAGTAGGCAGTTGTTCAAGTCTATATCAAATTTCAAAACGGAATGCAAAAGCTCATCCTTTAGGGTTGGGGAAAGGTTTTGTTTTGAAGTTTTCAGTCTCAGTCTCAGTCTCAGTCTCGGTTGTCAGCAGGCAGTAGGCAGGTTGATTTTAGCGGCGCTACGCTTACTAAAATATAGTAAGCAGTTGTTCAAGTCTTAATCAAATTTCAAAACGGAATGCAAAAGCTCACCCTTTAGGGTTGGGGAAAGGCTTTTGTTTTGAAGTTTTCAGTCTCAGTCTCAGTCTCGGTTGTCAGTAGGCAGTAGGCAGGTTGATTTTAGCGGCGCTACGCTTGCTAAAATGTAGTAGGCAGTTTTTTTTAAGTTTAAGTTTAAATTTGAGTTTAAATTTAAGATTAAGTCTCAGTCTCAGTCTCAGTCTCAGTCCCAGTTGTCAGTAGGCAGTAGGCAGGTTGATTTTAGCGGCGCTACGCTTGCTAAAATATAGTAAGCAGTTGTGTTTATAATTTAAGGCTAAACTTAAACTTGATTTTAATCGAGTACTTCGTTTTACTTTTTTAATACCCTAAATAATTATTGTGCTTAGTGAGCATACCAATCGTCAAATGAACTAAGCAGTTCATAGATTGATGGTTTCTCTAATTCTAAAATAGAATCATTTTTGAATAACTAAAAATATTCAAAATGAAAACAATCAATAAGTACTTTTTAATTGCAATCGCTGTAGCGAGTTTAATGAGTTGTGGTGGTGATGATGATGTAATGTCTGGATCGACTACTAGTACAAATGGAATTACCATAGAAGGTAATTTTACTCCAGCCTTAAAAGCGTTTGTCGTTTTTGAACGTAATGCACCATTTGAAGACGCTTTTAGTGTCATATTGAGTGATGGAGACCTTATTAATGACATAAATAATGAATTTCTTATAGAAACAACGACATCTGTTGCTGCGGTATTATTTTATGATACTAATGGAGCAAGTGTAGCTACAGAATCACAAGTAAATTTGGGTATAGGTAATTATACGCTTGATGTGGATACCACAGTTATTGATGGAATACAAACGATTCCTGTTACAGCAACTCAAAGCGGTATGAACTATGGCGACGCAGATTCCTTAAACTCTACTGAATATGTAATGCAGAATACGGGAACGGCCAGTTTAAATATAACGGCAATTACAAAGGATTTTATCACTCGCACAGGAACAATCACTTTTACTTTTAATATGATTGACGATTTTGGTCACGTTATATCAGGTTCCTATACAGGATCTTATAAGATGCTGAAAGGTGATGTGTAAATTTTAAAAGAAATGCAGGTAGAAATTAATTGAGCAACCGGCAATAAAACTCCATGTGGTTCGGGAAAAGCTTTGGTAATTGTCTATTCAGTTCTAAGAATCTTTTCCATTTTACGATTTTTGGCAAGTTCATCGACGAGTTTGTCTAGGTATCTGGTTTGTCGTGTGAGTTTGGTTTCAATTTCTTCTATGCGGTAGCCACAAATCACTCCTTTAATGAGATGAGCATTTGGATTTAAAGTAGCTTGTTCAAAAAATGTCTTGAAAGTCACTTTATCTGCAATGAGTTCTTGAAGTTTTTTTTCATCAAAGCCAGTTAACCATTCAATCACTTGATGTAATTCTGCTACGGTTCTACCTTTTTTCTCAACCTTATCTACGTAATGTGGATAAACACCTGCAAACGTAAGTTTTGCTATGCGTTCATCATGTTCTGGTGTTGTTTTCATGGGTTTTTATTTATTAGCCTTTAACTAATCATTTTTTGATTCAATTTTTAGCAATGACATTTGTGAGATTAAGATTCCTAATATTACAAATCCTGTAAAAAAGAAAAATCCACTTTGAATATCAGAATCATTAGTTGTGAGAATACTGATTCTAGATGAAATTTGTTCGAGCTGAGCTAGTTGACTAGATATAATTCCTGAAAAACCAATATAAGACATAAAAATAGCTACTACCATAACATCTGCCATGGACCATTTACCACTTTTAAAAGCCATAAAATTGATAATTGTATTATTTTTTAGTTTATTAAAAAACAATACAAGTAATGTTGAAATAATTTTAAATACCGGAAATAATACACTGAAAAGTAGCACTAGTAAGCCTACAAAGAAAATTTTCACTTCTTCTTGTAGTAACAATAATTTTGCCATTTCTAGGACACTTTTGCTTTTATAGTAAAGCACTTGATTTTCAAAGGAAATATTTTCTCCTAACAAATTAAATTCCATAAATTTAATTCTTGCATCTATATCAATCATTGGTGAGGTAATTCCCAAAAGAAGAAAAACTATTGCTATTAGGGAATACAAAATAATATCAAGATTGGATTTAAATCTGATAATTAAAATTGTTATCAAAGTAGTACAAAACAAGAAAATTATTAAATAATAATATAAACTCAATTTAGATTTTAATTCATGAGTTTTGTTTTCAATTTTTAAAACACAAGAAATTCCGGTATCACAAGAATATTTATTTAAGATATTGTCATAAATAGTATAGTCTATACTCTGAAATGTTTCGTTAGTATAATTATCAAGTTTAGAAATTATATATGCTTTAATATTATCTCTATTCTCTTTCTCTTCTAAAAAATTCAGAATAGTGTCTGCTATTTCAGGAATGTTTTTTTTCAACTCTTCAAAAATTGAAAAAATTTTTACACCAAAATTTTTGAGAGAAAACCCGAAGCTAGAATTTTTTTTGTTTTCTTCTTTATAATTTTTTTCAAAATCATCAATTATCTTGCTTAATAAATTAATGATTTTTAATTTATTCTCTTCTCTATTAGCCTCTGTTAGCTCTAGTTGGTCTATTTTCTTTCCAATTATTGTCGCTATTTTTTCTTTCCATTTATCTACATTAAATAAGCCATACTTAATATCTGATAATTCTGTTAAATCCGCTTTCAAGATACGATTTGAACTCTCTAAATCATGGATTTTAAATGACGTTAAACTAATTGATATAAAGAGTAGTAGTAGAACTATCGAGCTTAATTGCTTTTTAATTTTCATATACTAATCGTATAAGGTATCGACGAAGAACGAATTAAGAGTTAAATTCATTATTAATTATAAGTAGTGAATTTAAATATTTTGAATTAATTACAGCTTGATATGAGTTTTAAAAAACACTAAAAGCTTTTAGATTCATTAATATGAAACTAAAAGCCATTTCTTATAACAACCTAATAATTGATTTTTTCCTGATCAGTTTAAATTAAAACCACCACAGGTCAATTTCCGTAAATCAATTATGAGAAAAACCTTTTTACTATTATTACTGGCAGTGCTGCTGGCTCCATTAAGCTTTGCCCAAAAAATTGATAATCTCTCATCTCATAGAGATATTAAAAGTGAGCGCTATTTTAGGTTTAACTATGATAACGATTACTTTGCAGCAACAGATAGGAATTATACTCAAGGCTACAGTTTTGAGCTGGTGACTCCTTATTTTAAAAGTAATCCTGCAAATTATTTATTTCTCAATCCTCAAGACAGTTACACACGTTATGGTCTCGCTGTGGAACATATAGGTTTCACACCAGATCGTTATGATGAACCAGCGATTCAGGTAGGCGATAGGCCATTTGCGGCAGCTATTATGCTCAAGAGCTTTATCATTGCTACAGATTCCATAAAGCGCACTCGATTCACGTCTTCTTTTAATCTAGGGATTATAGGACCAGCAGCTTTTGGCAAAGAAATGCAGGTAGAAATTCATAGAGCAACCGGCAATAGAACTCCACGTGGTTGGGGAAATCAAATTAAAAATGACTTAGTTCTTAATTATGAAATAGGTTATGAAAAACAATTATTTCATTACCAGAATTACTTTGCTATCCAAGCTCAAGGTAATCTCAAGGCCGGAACACTTTTTACAAATGCATCTATAGGATTAAATACCACTGTAGGTATTATCAATAATCCATTTACTACTATGCAACATAATAGTGGTTTTAAACTCTACGCTTATGCACAACCACTAGTAACCGCAGTCGCTTATGACGCTACATTGCAAGGTGGATTATTTAATGATAATAGTCCATATACTATAGCTGCCAGCCATGTGGAACGGTTTACTGCACAGCTCAATTATGGAATTGTTTTCAGGACTAGAACGCTATATTTTGAATACACACGCAGCAGGCTTACCCGAGAATTTGCTACTGGAAACACTGCAAATTATGGCGGTATAAGAATAGGTTTTACGTTTTAGAGCACTATATTTTTGAGGTACGCTTTCGCGAAAGCGTCATAAAACAACTTGCCATGACATAACTAGCGTTTAAAATGCTGTAATAATTCCATGGTGGATTTGTGAGCTCTGCCAGTAGCTTGCTCATAGTCTGAAGGGATATCATAAACGCCATTTCTTATTCCTTCATAAATTCCAGCAATAACACCACCTATAAATTCACCCAATTCCTGTTTTCTTTCAACAGCATAATCTTCTACAGACATGGAATTAAAAACCAATTGAGTCTTGTAAACTTGATTCATCAATGTGGCCAATTCCTGCTGAGAAATAGCGGTACCGAGTAAATTGTAGATATAGTTATTATGTTTCTCATCGAGTAACATATGAGTGTAAGCGTGAGCAAGTTCTGTCCTGCTGGTATAACCGCACTTACCTTGAGCAGCACAATTTCTTATTTCGCCGTCCTTTATATAAGTGTCGAGATATTCCAGATCTGGTTCAATATAAATCCCGTTTCTACCGATGACCCATTGCATGTTAGAATTCTGAATATCTTTCTCTGTTTGTCGATTACTCTGGACTATGGGACTAAATGCTGTATGGAACTCATCACCTACAATACTGGTGTAAACGATTTTTGAAACGCCATTTTGTTGAGCAGCGCTGATAACATTGCGGTGCTGCTCAATTCTTTTTTGAGGCTCGTCCATTCCAGAGATTAGCAGTACTGCGTCTATTCCTTGTAATGAGTCATTAAAATCGCTGCGGTTGTTATAATCTCCTTTGCGTATTTCTACTCCTAGATGTTTTGCTTTTTCAGGAGTTCTCGCAATGCCTACTACATTTTGTTTTCCTATTTCTTTAATTAAATTTTTGACAATCGCTTGACCTAATTGTCCGCTAGCCGATGTTACTGCAACTTTCATAATTTCTATAGCTTAGGTTTTTGAGTATGCTCTTTAAGATCATTAATTAATTCAAGTAAAGGTAGAATCACTAATTCTTTATTATCATAAGATATTTCATGACCTTTTTCTGGAATGGTGATGATTTCTATTTGTGGGAAATGCTCTTTACTGAAATGAACGTTTTCATAAGGAACAATCTTATCATTTTCTCCATGAATATGAACGACAGGAATCGCTAGCTGTTCCCAGTCTTTTTCTATTAAGGCAAGTTCTGTAGCGTGGATTTTCTTTTCGTCACCTGCCACGCGATAAGCAGTAGGAACTATCCATCGTGTTAACTTCCACTGCGTGAATCGAGATGCCCAAATATCTTTTTCAATCGTAGGGTCTATTGCTGGCGAAATCATCATCACAGCTTTAACGTCAGTATTTAATACTGCAACTCTTGCCGCAATAGGACCACCATATGATGAACCTGCTACTATTATATTATGGATTTCTTTTTCCTTTAAAATCGAGCTAAAAATTCTGGCTTGTTGATCAATAGATGGCATTTCATCACCAAAGTTTGAATAGCCATATCCAGGTCGATCTATAGCATACATATTTGCGACAGCTAGTAATGTGGTGTCGTTAAGATATCCTTCCCAGTTTGATAACGAACTAGGAGCACCGTGAAAGAACACCACATTAATATTATTATCAAGTGAAGTTACTTCTTGAATGCGCACTTTTAAATCGAGGCTGTCGATTTCAAAATAAGAAACCTCGTTCTTATAGTTGGGATTTTTAAAGTCTGCTATTAATTCTGCATCAGATTTGCGCCATTGCAAGACACTACATGAAGTAGTAGATAAGACTACAAATAGGAAGCTTAAAAGTAAAACAACATTTTTCATAAGTTCCCTTGATAATAGGATGGAGGCAATCAGTTTTTTACTCACTAAATGTCCATATCAACGCTTTTTCTTTTGTGGCTCTAAAAATGGTGTTGTGCTTTTCATTAGGTTCATCTTCATATTTCCATGTTAACCCATTTTCAATACCTTTCAATTGTTGCTCTAATTGATTGGTATAAGTAGAAATATCAGTGACACTTGATCCAGCGTACCAAAGCTTTTTGTTTACATAATTATTTTCTTTAGTTAAGTCTTCGTAATTCTTAACTAAATAACTTTCATTAAACCACAAAGAAGGATCCATAGCAATATAGTAGTCAAACATATCAGGTTCTAATATGGAAGTTTCTACAACAAACAATCCAGCCAACGACTCACCTATAATCGCCTTTTTATTTGTTGTTCTATACTTTTTATTTATCTCTGGAACCAATTCATTTTTTATGAATTTTCTAAAATTGTCTGCACCACCTGGATTGGGAATAAATTCTAAATCATAAGCAACCTTTGATGGGCCAGATAGATCTCTTCTTCTTTCGGTATTTTCAATTCCTACTAAGATGACATTAGGGATTTTATGTTGCTTGATAAGCGTATCTAGGGTATTTGCGATATGCGGAAAATCTTCTTTGATTCCGCCATCAGGCATGTAGAGCACAGTTAAGCTATCAGTAGTCGTGTCATAATTAGGCGGAGTCCAAATGTTTATGACTCGTTCATCATTTGTGAATTTTGAATCTATTTTTAAACTGTCGTGTTCTGGAATAGGATCATCATAAACAGTTGATGTATTAATACAACTAGCCGTTAAAATGATGATTAATAAGTAAAGGATGTTTTTTTTCATGGGTTCTTGTTTTTAACAGCTACTCTTGTTTTATTTTTATGTTTAAATTTCTTTTATAAATATAACCAAATAAAAAATTTGGCGTACTTTTTAAATATACAGAAACCTCTCGGAAAGCCTATAATAGCTATGTTTTATACACGTTGTTGTGTGTAGTGTTTTTTTCGTTCTGCTTGGTTTTCCGATGTTTGTTATTTAGTTCAAATGTGAGCGTTGGCAAGACATACTCTTTTGCAATTTTGGACTTGTGTATTGGCTGAAGCGAATTGCAAATGTGTATGGCTTTGAGCGTTGACTATTCAGTTTCTAATGCTTTTTCAATTATTGCACTTATCTCAGCTTGTTTTTCCGCTATCTGTTTATCAATTTCTTTCTGTGCGTCTATTTGCATTTTTATTTTATCAACTAATTCGGTTTGTTTTGTTTCGTCCCAATCTGGAATCGGAAATTCTTGAACTTGACTTGGAAAAATATTTGTATTGTTTCCTAAGCCTTTTTTATGAGTATAAACTAAATATTGAAATAGGTCTGAACGCATATAATAATACGCTAATCTCGGATTGTAATTCGCTAGTCTAATTCTTTGTGTAAAATCTGCGTGGATTGCGTTAATTTCTTCATCTTCGATTAATGCAACTTTTCCGATTGTTCCTTCTCCAGAACGTGCTAAAATTATATCGTCTTTTTTTACTGACTTATTCATATTCGATTTTGAATAAGCATTACTAACAGTTTTGCAACCTTCTGCATCAAAAGCCCAAGTTTTTATATTAGACATTGCTATGTAAAAATAGTCTCCATCATCATCATAATCTTTTGGCGAAACACTTTTACCTAAAACAATTGGTTCTGAAATGAAGTCCTTGATTCGTTTATTTGTTTTAGAACTAAGGAAATCCCAAACAAATTGACCAGCTCTATTGTGAAACTTAAAACTAAATCTACAATCTATATTATTGCCAAATTCTTTAAGGTTTGAACTAAATTTATTTTCAGCTTTTAATTTTTCAAAAGTCTCTAAATTAAAATCAAGTTCTTCTGCAATTACATTATTTATAATGTCAACATCTAAAGTTCTAGAGTTATCAAGTAAATTAAGCTCTAATTCTAGCTCTTTAATTTTTGTTGCAAATTCATTTTGTAGTGCAATATCAATATTAGGCAGTATCAATCTACTATATTCGTCTTTAGAGTAATATTTAGATGCGAAAATTGACTGAAAAGCTTTTCTTATTTTTAAATTAAAGTACCATTTTAAGAAAGTAATATTATACTTTGTTTCTTCAATATTAAAGTGAAAAACATTTTGATTTAAATAAATAGGTCTGTCAACAATAAATGCCAAACCAATAGTCATAGCATTAGATACAATTAATGAATTTGCTGGTGCTTGATAAAGTGTTTTTCATTCTCTACAGCATATTTCGTAATATGAGCAGATACTTTTGGCATTAAGACATAAGTACTTGTATTAATGTCTTGCATAGTTAAGAATTCAATATCTCCTAACCAATAATCTGGATTATATTTTGAAGGTGTTCTTCCTGATTTAATATCAGTTGATACATCTGCATTTTTTAATATATTTTTGAGCCTATATCCTTTTGTAGAGTTGATTAAACTATAATCTTTTAGCCCAAGTTTAGGGTCTAAAGCAAACTGTTTAAGACTTATTTTTCTTATTCCCATATCACATCTTTTCTAATTGAATCCAAAATTTTATGGGTTTCAGACTTTCTCAAAATAATATCATTGCTTTTGTATTTTGTTAAGAGTCCTTTTTCAAAATGATCTATCAAAGCATCATCAGTTCTTTCGTAATATTCATTTCTAAGAGTATTATTTTCATAAAATGTTTCAAGAATTTTTTTTACAGTCTCTTTCTCTATTTCAAGGTTTTCTATTTTGGTTTTTAGTAACGTAATTTCTAAATCTAACTTTTCAATTGACTTTTTTAATTTTTCTGTTTCTTTTTTTGCCTTTAAAGTTTTTAGTTTTGTTTCAAGAACCTTTTGATCTTCTTTAAAAGCGATAATTCTATTATTATAACCTTCCAATATTTTCTCGCAATCTAAATTTTTTGGTGCATATTCAATATCGTACAAGTCATTTGGTCTTGGATTTTCTCCTCTTTTTGTTCGTTTGTAACCTACATTTTCTGCTTCTGCCATAAAAATGTCGTAATCAATTTCCATTTCTTTAGCAACTTCTCCAAAAACCCACCAAGCATTATAATGACCGAAAATTTCTGTGTCTTTCTCCATTTTAGATAAATCCGTAATTTCAGATAGATATTTTGTGATTAAATCTTTGACGTCAAGTAATTTGTCTTCATCAGTTATGTAATCTTTTAAAAATCTATACAAAACAGCTTTTTCTTCTTTTGGTTTTAAATCTTTAACAGATGGTAGTTTTTTTCTGTCCTTGTCTTCTATGTAAACTTTTATAAGATTTAAAGACCTTGTTTTTAATAAACTCCATTCTTTACCATAAAGATCCCATTTAGCATTCCATTTCTCAATTTCAGCTACTTTCTTTTTTTGTGCAAAAAGAATGCTTGTTTTTGTTGAAGTAAAAGGCTCAAAAGTTATTTGCGGTAAACTTACAACTGCTTTAATTTTAAAATACTTGAATAAAAACAAACGAATGTATTTGTTTTCCGTAGTGTCAAAAACACTTTCAGGTAAAACAACTCCAAGTCTTCCGCCTTCTTTTAAAAGTTGATAATAACGCTCTAAAAACAGATTTTCAGAATTCTTTTTCTTTCCAAACAAAAAGTATTTATCTACTTCTTCTTTTGAGTCATTTATATTTACACTAAAAGGCGGATTAGAAATAATAACATCAAACTGTTCATTAACTCCAATATTTCCTTTTGCTTTATTATAAACCTTATGTCCAGTCTCGTAACTAGCTAATTTTGAATTTTTATATTTTGAATACGTTTGTAAACTTTTTAAACCGTCATCTTTAAAAGTGTTACTACTTCCGTCTCCGTGTAAAATCATATTTACTTTGGTAGAAACAGTTAAACTGTATGAATTATCTATACCATAAATATATTCTTCTGCCCAATCGTTTGGTTTTTCTTCTGGAAAAAGTTTTTTTAGTTTTGATTTTTTAGTGTTTGTTAGTTTAAAGTCGTGCTTTGAAAATTCTTTGGTAATAATTTTCATTGCTTGAATTAGAAAAGTTCCACTTCCTGTACTAGGATCAATAATGTATGGCAAAGAGTAATCTTTTTCAAATTTTTCAATTGCTAATTCGTCAACTTTCATTGCGTAAACTAGAAAATCTACAACATTTGTAGTTGTAAAAAATTGACCTTTAGATTGTTTGAATTTTTCTCTGTTGGTTTCTTCAAAGAAATGACCTAAAATATCTTTTTTCTGTGTTTTTATACTTTTCGAGAACGAGTAGTTCTGTAGTTCTTTTACCAGAAAATATAAGCTTTGTAAAGAGATTTTTTCTGTTGTTAAAATATTGCCTACATTTTTTAAATCTTCTGCTGTATAATTCAGCTTATTTTGAAGTGCATCTTTGTAGCATTGATTGATACGATCAAAGAATTTATTTTGGTCGTCATAATCTTTGTCGTAAATCTGACATCTGTATTTTTCTCCTTCAATGGTTTCGTCTTCGTCATAAATTTTGGTAAGTAAAAACTGAACTAAGAAAATATAAGCTTCATTATCTTCAACGCCTGAACTCCAAAGTGTGTTATGTATGTTTCTTCTAATTTCAGACATTTTTGTTTCTGAAATAGAAAGCAAATCAGAATCATCTTCATCTTTTACTCGTTCTTTCAATTTTGGTTTGCCATAATTGAAAGGTATTTCTAAACCAAAAGTTTTATCTTTTTCTTCTAGCCAATCATCATATTCTTTGTATTCGTCCTTTTCAATTAAATACATTCTATCTGCTAATTCCTCACTAGTATCTAATGAGTAGTAGACAAGATATTTTACTTTGGTTTTGTTCTGTTTTTGTTCTAAATCGGAAAGTTCAAAAAGTTGCCCTTTTATGTCTTTTTCTCCATCTTCAAACATATCAGGTGCTTTAACCTCAATATATAAAAATGGGTTTCCAGTTTTATCTTTAACTATAACGTCAATACGTGCTGAATCATCTTTGTTTTTTTGTTTTTCTCGACCAATACTACCTCTTACATAATATTTTTCGAGTTCGATATTTTTCTCAGAATAACCTAGTTCATTTACAAGTTTGTCAATTAAAAAAGCTCTGACAACTTCTTCAGGTCCAAGTTTCTCAATTTTCGGTTTAGTAATATCTTTTGAATATTCAACTTTAGATTTATCAAGATCGATTTTTGCAACCTTATTCTTGCTTTTAGCAAGTTTGTCTTTTGTTAGTTTTTTCCAGTCACTCATTATATATTCTCTCTTTTTTCTAGTAATTCAGCTACTTCCAAGTTCAAAATCTCAGCAATTTTATATAAATCCTCAATACTTGGTTGCCTTTTATTTCTAGCGTATTCGTTAATAGTTGTATAACTTTTGTCAGTTTTTTCAGCAAGCCAAGTTTGACTTATACCTTTTTCTTTTAGAACTTCTTTTATTCTGTTCATAATTAACCGTTTTGGTTATTCAGTTGCAATGTAAGAATAATTCGCTGAAATGTAGTGAAAAAGTTCGTTGTATTCTCGTGAGTCAGCGTTGGAAAGAAACAGCTCTTTTATTTTTTTGAGCGTTGGCATTTCGCGTTGGCAAAAAAAAATAAATGTGCTGTTTGAGCGTTGGCTTTTTTAGTTCAAATGTTCAGTTTTAGTACGATTTTCACATTACACACAACTAGTGTATAAAGGTAGTTTTTTAATAATACAATTCCTATCAACAATAAAATACATTCAAATTCTAATTTTTTTATTTTGCTTAAGATTCAACAATAACAACCCATTAATTAAATTCAACCACTTACAAACGAAAATAAACGTAAACAAACGTTTAAAATACTTGTTAAACTTCAATGTAGCCACATATTTGCACCGTCATCAACAAACAAACAATGATGTCACGAAACACAAACTAATTTTAACCACGTAAAATCAATTATTATGAGCACGTTAAGAAACAAAGTACAATTAATCGGTAACCTAGGAGCAACTCCAGAAATCAAAACTCTAGACTCAGGTAGCAAGCTTGCAAAGTTCTCTATCGCAACCACAGAGCGTTACAAAAACAAGCAAGGTGAGCAAGTAAGTGACACACAATGGCACAACATCATCGCCTGGGGAAAAACTGCCGACATCGTTGAGCAATACGTTCAAAAAGGAAACCAAGTAGGAATAGAAGGTAAACTTACCTCAAGATCTTATGAAGATAAAGAAGGAATCAAAAGATACGTCACAGAAATCGTTTGCAGCGAGTTACTTCTTATGGGAAATAAAGCTTAAACCATTTTAAGATTTAAGAATAAAAAGACCTGAGCAATCAGGTCTTTTTTGATTTATCAAATTAATTTTCAAATACACACAAATAAAAAAAGCTCCTTTCAGATTCCTGATAATTTGTTCTCACAAATTTCTGGGAGAGGAAAGGTGGATTCCGACACAGTCGGAAGACGGATAGGTTGAAACACCTATGTTATTTTTAAGAATGAATTATTGTTTTATAACCTTACGTATTTCCAACCACTCCTGATACTCCTTCGACAAGCGAAGGATCATCTGTCCTCGCCTTAGCTAAGGCGAGGAGCTTTTACAGAGAAGAATAAAAAAAGCTCCTTTCCTCAGATGAGGAAAGGTGGGCAAATTGGAGTTTACGGAAATTTGGTCGGATAGGTTGAAACACGCATATTATTTTTAAATATGAATTATTGTTTTAAAAATCTATCAAGTTTTCAACCACTTCTAATTCAATTCTTGACTTGTCAAAATTGAATCTGTCCTGTGCCTTCCTCTCGCTACGTAAACTTCGCTCGTCGGATGAAAGATCGAAGGCGAGGAGCTTTTACAAAAACAACAAATGAGAAATAAAATACAAGTACATAATCTTAAACACTTAAAAAAATTTAGGAAAAGATTAAGGAAACAACTGACTCCAGCTGAAGCTTTTTTGTGGAAAGAAATTACTTCTAGAAAATTTCACAATTTAAAGTTTAGAAGACAACACTCCATCCACAACTACATCGTTGATTTCTATTGCGCGCAACATCAACTAATCATAGAACTTGATGGACAATATCACGACGAGCCCAACCAGCTAGAACAGGATAACAAAAGTGATGCCTATTTAAACTCAAGCGGATTTCACGTTTTGAGATACGAGAACAAATACATTTTTGAACACCTCGATCTTGTATTAAAAGAAATCAAACAGCATTGCGAGGTTGATATTTAATTCTAACAAGCTCTTTTCAAATGCCTGATAATTTGTTCTCACAAATTTCTGGGAGAGGAAAGGTGGATTCAGTCACTGTCGGAAGAAGGATAGGTGGAAATAGGTATGTTATTTTTAAAAATGAGTTATTGTTTTAAAAATCTAACAAGTTTTCAACCACTCCTGATACTCCTTCGACAAGCGAAGAATCATCTGTCCTGTGCATTCCTCTCGCTACGTAAACTTCGCTCGTCGGATGCAGGAGCTAAGGCGAGGAGCTTTTACAGAGAAGAATAAAAAAAGCTCCTTTCCTCAGATGAGGAAAGGTGGGCAAATTGTAGTCCACGGAAATTTGGTCGGATAGGTTGATAAACGAATGACTTCATAAACTCTAAAGTTACTTTTAGATCAACGTTAGCGTTTTAAATAAAGCCTTTCCCTTCAGACGAAGGCTTGTGCTGAGCAAGGTCGAAGTAGAAAACAGATACTTCAGCTTGCTGAATATCAAAAGGGTTTGACACACGGATTTTACTTCAAAAAAATTAAATTCCACTAACCACTAACCACTAACCACTAACCACTAACCACTAACCACTAACCACTAACCACTAACCACTAACCACTAACTTTAAACCTTGAACTATAAACCTCAAACTTTGAACATCAACCCCATAAAGACCAACCATTCTTTTTCGTAACTTTCCGCTTGAATAAAACAAATCAAAGACAATAATTAATTGAGATAATAATGAAAAAAATAGGTGGATTAGCAATAGCAGGAATACTCTTAGCCGCATTTGTAATTTATGGCATATTCTGGTATAATGGAACAGTAGGGATGAGTGAAGGAGTAGCCTCTTCATGGGCAAATGTTGAGAGCAGTTACCAGCGTCGTGCAGATTTAATTCCTAACATCGTTGCAACTGCAAAGAAATATGCAGAGTTTGAGCAAGAAACATTAACTCAGGTAATAGAAGCACGTGCTAAGGCGACTTCCATAAACGTAGATGCTTCAAACCTTACGAGCGAGCAAATCAAAGAGTTTTCTGAGGCTCAAGGAGCTGTAAGTTCAGGATTAGGACGTTTACTCGCCACTTATGAGAACTATCCAGATCTCAAGGCAAACGAAAACTTTAAAGAACTCATCAACGAGCTAGAACGTACTGAAAATCGTATCAACGTAGAGCGTAATCGCTATAATAGTGCAGTAGGAACTTATAACGTAAGAATTAAAAAATTCCCAGGTTTGATCTATGCAAAAATTCTAGGATTCAATTCTGCAGCATTCTTCCAGGCCGAGGCTGGATCAGAGAACGCACCAGACGTTGAGGACCTTTTTGGCGAGTAACACATGGATTCTAGAGTAGAAGATTTTCTCACGACCGCACAAGAGCAGCAAGTCATTGCCGCGATTAGAACCGCAGAGCGCACCACGAGCGGTGAGATACGAGTACATCTCGAGTCTCACTGCGCTGGCGACGCTTACGTGCGTGCACAGGAGATTTTCCACCTGCTCAAAATGGATAACACTAAGGAGGAAAACGGCATTCTGTTCTACGTCGCCGTGACCGATCGCAAGTTTGCCATCATCGGTGATAAGGGAATTCATAAACACGTAGGAGATGAATTTTGGTTAAGTATTAAGGAGCTGTTGCGTTCCCGCTTTCGCGAAAGCGTGTTCCACACAGGCCTCATAGAAGCCATACATCTTACCGGTAAAAAACTATCACAATACTATCCATGGGATATCAATGATACCAACGAGTTGCCCGACGAAATTACGACCAGTTGATGAAAAAGATCTATACCATTCTAGGCGTTTTTTTACTGGTCTCCATGCAAGCGCTGGGACAATTTACTATTCCAGAAAAGCCCACGGGAAGCAAGCAAACCGCCGTCTATGACTACGCAAGCCAGCTCGATCAATCGCAACGAGTCGCTTTAGAGAATAAACTCCTGCGCTATGCAGACTCTACATCTACACAAATTGTTGCGTTTATCATTAAATCCACAAACGGTGATGATATATCCATGGTGTCCACACAATGGGGACAAAAATGGGGCATAGGGCAAGCACAAGAAGATAACGGTATCGTTCTTTTACTAGCCGTAGATGATCGCAAGGTGGACATCTCCACAGGATACGGCATAGAATATCGCATGACAGATTTAATGTCAGAACGCATTATCAATCGCGTGATGATACCACAATTCAAGTCTGGAAATTACTATGCAGGTCTCAATCAAGGTGCCGATGCTATTTTCCAGGCGCTAAATGGTGAGTTTAAAGAAACCAGAGACTTCAGCCAGGAAGAATTCCCTTGGCAAGTATTGATATTCTTTGGAGTTGTACTATTATTTATAATTCTCAGTGCCAGTAAAAATAATCGTAATAATGGCGGTCGTGGTGGCGGTAGTCCGTCATTACTCGATATCATCATTCTCAGTAATATGGGACGCGGCAGCATGGGCGGCGGTTTTGGTGGTGGAGGATTTGGCGGCGGCTCATCAAGCGGTGGTGGTTTCGGTGGTGGCTTCGGCGGCGGCGGTTTCGGTGGTGGTGGAGCTAGTGGTGGCTGGTAGTTCTATTCTTTAATAAATGCCGTATTTACATCTCTCTAAATCTCTCTTCAAAGAGAGACTTTTACAGAATATCTTATTTAAAAGCTCCTTTCAGATTCCTGATAATTTGTTTTCGCAAATTTCTGGGAGAGAAAAGGTGGGCAAATTGCAGCGCAAATTTGGTCGGATAGGTTGAAATACGCATGAATTTTCAAACTCAAAAATTTCTTCCTACTCAAATCGGAATCATTAAAAAGCCTTTCCCTTCAGACGAAGGGAAAACAGATACTTCAGCTTGCTGAATATCAAAAGGGTTTGACACACGCATGATATTTATTACTTCAAAATTCCTTTTCCCACATCCGTTTTCTTATTCTCCAATAACCCAATAACCCAATAACCCAATAACCCATTCTGTAACAAATCACCTCACTCAACCACTAATGAATTAAATAAGCTACACATGGTTCATGATATCCTTAATTACTTTAAAAATCCCGATGCTGAAAAAGGCCCTAATATTTTCAATACGCAAAAGGTAAAATTGTTTTGGACCAGTTTCTGGATGATTATGGTTTGCAACATTGGACTTTCTATACTCATTTATGGAGTAGAAGCGCTAGGTTGGGTTAGTACAGACAACCATGCGGTGATGGATATGGTAAAGGAACAATCGGTACTTTTTATTCTGGTGGCAGCTGTTATTGCTGCGCCTTTACTAGAGGAACTTATTTTTAGAGCGCCTATCACGCTTTTCCGTAGTGTGGACCGCAGTGATTTTAGATGGATATTTTATTTATTTGCGCTGCTCTTTGGAGCGGTTCATATTACAAATTATGGAATAAGCATGAACACCATTTTATTACTTCCTATTCTTACCGCACCTCAGATCGTTGCGGGATTATTTCTAGGATTGATACGCGTGAAAGTTGGATTACTTTATTCTATGTTATTTCATGCTATTTATAATGGAGTTCTCATGATTCCGTCTATTATTTACTTGAAGTATTTTGAAATGTAGGTAAATGGCACCATATTGCGCTCTTGAATTCTGCAAATGAAACTATTAAGAAATAATCAAGACCGTAAAAAAGTTGCAGTTATAGCCATTTACTTTGCCATGGCTATGGACGTTATCAATATTATAGGAGTCTCTATAAATTATTACAACCTCGCAGGAAATGATATTCCCGATTTTATGGGGACTATGAGTTATTATCTAGATATTCTCTCTGGAACGGCTCAGCTTATAGTAGCTCTTATCGTTGGGATTTTATTTATCATGTGGTTTAGACGTGCTTACTGGAATTTGCATCAACTTGTGAAAAATTTAGATCATGGTGAAGGTTGGGCTGCAGGTGCATGGTTTGTTCCTATTCTTAGTCTTTTCAGACCTTATAATATCATGCAGGAATTGTGGAAGGACACACCGCAATATTTAAAAATGAATAATGTTGAACCTTCTATTACTGAAGGTCAGGTATCTCTAGGATGGTGGTGGGCAGCATATATAAGTTATGGCATCATAGAAAATATATCGGGTAGACTTTACTGGCGTTCTGATGATCTTGGATTATATGAAGCAGCGATTATCACAGACTATATTGCTTCTGGATGTTCCCTGGTTGCAGGTTATTTAGTGATCAAAATCATTGAAGGTTATCACCAGTTAGAACAGCAATTGCAACAAATCGATAACTCTACTTCAGTTCAGGATGGTACTCAATCTGAATCATTTATTAGTTACAGGTCGTAGATTAATAGTATTTTTGCTTTTTAGGGACACGCTTTCGCGAAAGCGTAATCCAACCAACCAACTCACACACATCACCACATGAAACATCTTCTTAAAACGAGTGTCATTCTTATTCTTTTAACGACTTTAACTAGCTGTTTAGGCGGTTCAAATGCTCCAGAAAATCTAAATATAGACGAAGATTTTAAACTTTTTGAAAGCACAAAGTTTAACATCAAGGTTCCAGATTATCTTACAGAGACGACAGACCTTAATGATGATGCCGAGATGCAAATGCAGAACATGTTCCGTGAAACATACATGATTGTGATGGCCGAGTCTAAGTCGGATTTTGACTTTGCACGACGTATTCTAGACATGGGAAGTGATAGTCTTTCTTATGCAGAGAATTATATGGACATGCAACTAGATTCTATGGAAGAGGCGTTTGATTATAATGTTACTAAGCCTAAAATGACACACGTCATTAATGGAATGCCAGCCATGACTGCCGAGGCGAGCGCAAGAATAGATGGAATGGATATCGTTTACCTTATCACTACTGTTGAAAGTGAGCACGATATATTTTATGCGACTTGCTGGACACTCAAGAATAGAAAAGATAAGTATTTCCCGTCGTTCTATCAATCTCTTGAAACACTTACACAGCTAGAGTATGATCTAGAAAGTGAGGAAAGTGAGATGGATATAGATTACGAGCAGCTGCTTAAGGATCTTGAGATCGAGGAATAGTATTTCTTACAAAGATGCTGTTATAGCGCACTTTTAAAAAACCATTCTTATACTGCAATAGTATAAGTGGTATGGCAGTATTGCCTAGCTTAATTAGATTACCTTTGCAGCTTAATACAATTCATGACATTTAAAGAACTAGGGCTCGTTGAGCCTATCTTGCGTGCGCTGCAAGACCAAGGATATGAAAATCCTACACCTATTCAAGCGCAATCCATTCCTGTTTTATTAAAAGGGAAAGATTTATTAGGAGTTGCACAAACAGGTACCGGTAAAACAGCCGCGTTTTCAATTCCAATTTTACAACACTTATATAACGGAGCACCACCTAAAGGTCGTCGTCCTATTAAAGCACTTGTAGTAACACCTACCAGAGAACTTGCTATACAAATTGATGAGAATTTCAAGGCCTATGCAAAATATACTGATATAAGAAACACCGTTATTTATGGTGGAGTAAAACAAGCCCAACAAGTTAATAGACTTAAAAGTGGTATCGATGTACTCGTTGCAACTCCAGGTAGATTACTGGATTTAATCAATCAAGATTTTATAACCTTGAAACACATTGAGTTTTTTGTGCTGGATGAGGCAGATCAAATGCTGGACATGGGATTCATTCATGACATTAAAAAGTTACTAAAGTTGCTGCCTAGTGAGCGACAGTCCTTATTTTTTAGTGCTACCATGCCTAAAACGATTGTGGAATTATCCAGACAAATTTTAGGAGATTTTGAACGTGTAACAATTGCACCAGAGAAAACAACTGCTGAGAAAGTAGAGCAGCAAATCTATCACGTTAATAAAAAGAACAAGACAGCTCTACTCGTGGAGTTACTTGAAACGAAGTTGCTAGATTCTACACTTGTATTTTCTAGAACTAAACACGGTGCAAATAAGATCGTAAAAGATCTTGAGAAAGCAGGAATAGGAAGTGCTGCCATTCATGGTAACAAATCTCAAGCTGCAAGACAACGTGCGCTAGGTGATTTTAAAGACGGGAAAATTCAAACACTTGTAGCAACTGATATTGCAGCACGTGGAATTGATATCGATGAGTTAAGTTATGTAGTCAATTATGATCTACCTAATGTAGCAGAGTCTTATGTTCACCGTATAGGTCGTACTGGTAGAGCAGGAGCAAGCGGTCTAGCCGTTTCTTTCTGTATGCTAGAAGAAAGACCTTTCTTAAAAGATATCGAGAAGTTGATCAAACAACAAATTCCTGTAATTGAAGATCACGATTTTAAATTTAAAATGGAAGATGCTGCAGAGCCTAGTTTGAAAAAACAAGGACAGCGCGGTCGCAGACCACAACGCAGTGGTTCTGGTGGAAATTCAAAATCTGGTGGTTCTAAAGGATCTGGAAGCTCGAGTAATAAACCTAGAAGAAGGTATTAAAATTCCTTTTTATATATCATAAGAATCGCGGTTTGGATTTTCAAATCGCGATTTTTTTTTTTAGGGAATAATAGATAAGCGATTAGGAGTTATACATATTTTTCAAGGCTGGTCATGAACGCATCTTTGTAGTGTTATTAATCAAAAAACTACATATCATGAAAAGTCCAGTAAAATCATTATTCAACCTTATAGAAATCTTTAGAAAAGGATTTCATAGAACCCAACCTATTTTAGTTCCTAAAGAACATTGTGAGAGTTTGAGTTTACACGATTACTATTGTGACCAAGAGCATTTAGGTGTCTAAGTTTTAGATAGAAACTTTAAGCTCATATAAGTTATTGAGAGATAACGGCATTTGTACGGTTCCAACTTTCTGAAAACCTTGATTCACGTAGTAATCACACAAGCCTAGATTTGAGGCATCACAATCCAGTCTTAAAAATGAGATACTGTTTAAAGCTGCTTGATGTTTAATAATCTCAATGATTTGAGTTCCTAGTTGCTTACCGCTGTACGCTGGAATAATGACTAGAGAATGAATATAATAAGCAGTGCTCGATTGTTTTCCCCAGTAGAGTAAGTCTTCAGTCATTAATCGATACATTCCTATAATTGTAGAGTTGTCTTTTACAAAGTAGAACTCATTTTTATCGATTCCTTCTTGTATCCATTCTAGTTTTTCTTTTGGTGGATGGAGCCAGTAGCTCCACTGATTGATACCTTTATGCTGCAAGCTACTTGCTGCAATCTTGAGCAATTCTAGAACTTGCGGGAATTCATCCTTAAGGGCTGCGGTGATTTCATAATCAATCATAGATTGTAAATTTATTCATTACTATAGAACTCATCAATGAATCTCTAGAGTTTCTACATCAAAAGAGTACCTTTGCACGCTTTAAAAATCAAGCAACATGCGCAAAATATTCAATAATTTTACAAAGAATCCTAAAGACGATATTCTGTCCGGTATTACCGTTTCTCTAGCGATGATACCAGAAGTAGTAGCATTTGCTTTTGTTATAGGTATAGATCCTTTAGTAGCGCTGTCTGGAGCTTTTATGATAGGATTAATCACGGCACTCTTTGGTGGACGACCAGGATTGATCTCTGGAGCTGCTGGTGCGGTAGCTGTAATATTTGCAGATTTAATTATAGAAGGAAAAGCAAAAGGTCTAGCCATGGAAGTTCCTGTGGATAATATGCAGTACATCTATTTGTTTGCCGCAGTTATTCTTATGGGATTAATTCAAGTCCTAGCAGGAGTTTTTAAAGTTGGAAAATTTGTACGATTGATACCGCATCCTGTAATGATGGGATTTGTAAATGGACTTGCGATTGTGATTTTCTGGGCTCAAGTAAAGATGTTTAAAAATAGAAGTGCAGTCGTAGATGATAATGGTGTAACAAATTATGTAGAAAGCTGGATGGATATAGGTGGTTCACAATTATGGACCATGATAGGACTCGTTTTACTGACTATGGCGATTGTTTTTTTCTTACCTAAACTGACTAAAAAAATACCGGCAGCATTAACCGCTATTATTGTGGTAACCGCAATCGTAGTTATAGGAGATATGGAAGCCGTGAGTACCGTAGGTTCCTATATACGTGATGGTGGTGGAACAGGACTTAAAGGCGAACTTCCAGTGTTTAATATGGAGCTTTGGGAAAAATTACCATTCGGTTTAGACACCTTGAAGTTCATTTTACCTTATGCATTTCTAGCTGCAGCGGTAGGTCTAATTGAATCATTAATGACTATGAATCTTGTGGACGAATTAACTGAAACACGCGGAAGCGGTAACAGAGAATGTGTAGCTCAAGGAGCTGGAAATATAGTCAGTGGATTATTTGGTGGAACAGGTGGATGTGGAATGATAGGTCAAACGGTAATTAATATCAATGCTGGTGGACGTGGTCGTTTAAGTGGTGTTATGATGTCTGTAACACTTTTAATCTTCTTGCTTTTTACAGATAAGTTGATTGAACAAGTTCCCATCGCGGCATTAGTAGGTGTGATGTTTATGATGGTTATTGAGACATTTGCTTGGTCTAGTTTTAGAATCTTACGTAAAATCCCAATCTCTGATGCACTTGTGTTAATTACAGTTTCTGTGGTAACGGTTGTATTTGACCTTGCTATTGCTGTGTTTGTAGGTGTTATTATATCTGCACTAGTGTTTGCATGGGAAAGTGCTAAACGCATTAGAGCTCGCAAGAGTATCAAGAGCGACGGAACTAAAGTTTATGAAATCTGGGGACCTTTGTTCTTTGGTTCAGTGACAGATTTTAATATGAAATTTGATCCTAAAAATGATCCTGATAAAATCGAAATAGACTTTATAGAATCCAGAGTTCAAGATCATAGTGGAATAGAAGCCTTACGTGGTGTAGCAAACAAGTATTTAGATTTAGGGAAAGAAATTAAGTTGACACATTTAAGCCCAGAATGTAAGGAAATCTTGATACGTAATAATCCAGAGTTTGATACTATCATAGAAAGTAGTGTGGAAGATCCTAGATATCATATCGCTACTGATTTGCTGGATGCTGAGGTGTAGTTTCACTTATTAATTCAACCTCACAGGTTTTAATCAACATAGAAATACCCCAAAAATTTTGAAAATCTTTGGGGTATTTTATTATTTGAGAATTGAATTGTACTTCTAATCGAAGCGATCTGCATTCATCACTTTATTCCATGCAGCGATAAAATCGTTTACAAACTTCTCTTTACTATCGTTACTCGCATAAACCTCGGCGATGGCTCTTAATTCTGTATTAGAGCCAAATATTAAATCTACTCGAGTTCCTGTCCATTTTAAATCTCCAGTCTTGCGATCACGACCTTCAAAAAGTAAATCGGCACTAGACTTAGATTTCCAAGTGGTGCTTAAATCTAATACATTTTCTAAGTAATCGTTAGTCAATTGCCCTGGACGATTTGTGAAAACTCCATAATCAGATCCATCATAGTTTGCATTCATGGCTCTCATTCCAGCTACTAGCACCGTCATTTCAGGAACAGATAAATTCAATAAATTTGCTTTATCCACTAAAAGATTCTCTCCTTTTGCTTTTTGCTCATTACCTAAGAAATTTCTAAATCCGTCTGCTCTAGGCTCTAGATAACTGAATGATTCTACATCAGTTTGCTCTTGAGTTGCGTCGCCACGTCCTGCAATAAAAGGAACTGTGATGTTATGACCAGCGTCTTGCGCTGCTTTTTCAACTGCTGCATTTCCTCCTAGAACTATTAAGTCTGCCATGGAAACTTGTTTGTTACCACTTTGAGCATTATTAAAATCTGATTGAATTTTTGCAAGTACGTCTAGTACTTTGTGCAATTGTTTTGGGTTATTTGCTTCCCATTGGTTTTGTGGTGCTAGTCTTATGCGTCCACCATTTGCGCCACCACGCTTATCACTATTTCTGAAAGTTGACGCACTAGCCCAAGCAACAGATACTAATTCCTGAACTGATAATCCCGAATTCAATATTTGAGATTTCAATTGAGATACTTCATTCTCATTAACTAACTCATGATTTACTTCTGGGATTGGATCTTGCCACAATTCTTCTTTTTCGGGCACATCATTTCCTAAATAGCGTGAAATCGGTCCCATATCTCTATGTGTTAATTTGAACCACGCTTTCGCGAAAGCGTCTTCAAACTCATCTGGGTTCTCTCTAAAATGTCTAGAAAGTTTCAAATATTCAGGATCTGTTTTAAGGGCAATGTCTGCGGTTGACATCATTAAGTTCTGACGTTTTGAGGAATCTCCAGCTTTAGGAGCTTGGTCTGCATTTGAAGTGGCAGTAGGTTTCCACTGGTGCGCACCTGCTGGACTTTTAGTTAATTCCCATTCATAATCTAGTAGAACTCTAAAATAATCATGATCCCACTGATCTGGATGAGGTGTCCATGCACCTTCAAGACCACTAGTTGTGGTGTCATCACCGTGACCAGTTCCAAAAGTGCTATTCCAACCGGTACTCATTTCTTCAATCTTTGCACCAGCAGGTTCTGCACCCATGTATTTATCTGGATCTGAGGCACCATGTGCTTTCCCAAATGTGTGTCCACCAGCAATTAATGCAACGGTTTCATAATCATTCATCGCCATACGACCAAAGGTTTCTCTTATGTCGCGGGCACTTCCCATAGGATCTGGATGACCGTTAGGACCTTCGGGATTTACGTAAATTAATCCCATATGTGCCGCTCCTAGTAGTCCTTCTAGCTCTCCATTTTCATAACGCGCACCATTCCCTAGCCATTCCGTCTCGCTACCCCAATAAATATCTTGTTCTGGTTCCCATATGTCTTCTCGTCCACCTGCGAAACCTAATTTCTTTAATCCCATGGATTCCATGGCTACATTACCAGTTAGTATCATTAAATCTGCCCAGGAGATATTTTTACCGTATTTCTGCTTGATAGGCCACAAAAGTAGACGCGCTTTATCTAGGTTTCCATTATCTGGCCAACTGTTCAATGGAGCAAATCTCTGACTACCAGAACAGGATCCACCACGTCCATCTCCTACACGATAAGTTCCTGCGCTGTGCCATGCCATACGTACAAAAAATCCACCATAGTGTCCATAATCTGCTGGCCACCAGTCTTGGGAATCTGTCATTAAATCAGTTAGGTCTTTTCTTAATGCATCCATGTCTAAACTCTTAAAGGCTTGAGCATAATCAAAATCTGGATCCATTGGGTCTGACTTTGGAGCATTTTGACGTAGGACGTTAAGCCTTAGTTGATTAGGCCACCAGTCATTATTTTTAGTTCCTTGTCCAGCAACATTTTGAGATGCGCCACCCATAAATGGGCATTTAGCAGCATCGGACTTATTGATATCCCAGACATTAGTTTTATTAGAATCCATATGATGATGTTTAAGAATTAGATTTCACTCTAAAATTAGACAAAATAATGGTTGTAAAAAGGATGTGCTTATTTTTTATAGCTACTTAGGTATAGTTAAAAACTATTATGTTTTAAATTTACATATACTAAAGTGATTGTAAATAATAATTTACTTAATTAGAAAACTCGTTTCTAACAGATTTTACAAAATCAATAAATTTATCTAAATCCTTTTGGCTGGTCGGTAGTCCTACAGATACTCGAGTAGCTCCACGCATATCCTTTAATTTACTTACTAAGCCTTTAAGATTGCCAGAATCTGTGGTGAAGAATTGGTTTTCTATTCCATCATTACTGATGTTATTATTAAGCTCGTCTATTCCAGGATTACAAAAACAACCCGATCGCAAGGATATGTTCATCTCGTTTGCTTGTGCCTCAACATCATAGACAGAGATTAGTTTACCAGCACGATCAAAGAAATTCATGATTATAGTTCCTCCAGTAGATTCTCGACAAGTAGGTCCAAAAATGTGGACAAAACGAGAGCCATCGGCATAGTTAAGTTTTTTGAGTTCTTGATAGAGATATTTAGTCATTGAGGTAATGCGTTCATTTACACGTTGCATTCCTATCTTTTCAATAAAATTCAGGCCTATCGTTATGGCTGGAATATCAAGATAATTAATGGTTCCATTTTCAAATTTCTCGTAGTTATCGTGAAGGAGATAAAAGGGATTGTTCACACTGGCATATTGCACTGTTCCACCTGCAAACCATTTTTTATTAAGTTTAGGAAAAGCAGTTTTTTTAACCAGTAAACATCCTAATCCAGTAGGATAACCAAATATTTTATAAAAAGAAAGCGCCACAAACTCTGGCTGGTATTCTTGTAAGTCTAGAACACTTGAAGGTACATAAGCTGCAGCATCCAGACAAACATCCCAACCTAATTTTTGGGCTTGATGGATCCATTCTAAGTCATGCTTTACGCCAGACACATTAGATTGTGCTGGATATACAAAGAGTTTATGTTTCTTATCAACTTGTGCGTTTAAACTTTCTTCAAGTTGTTCCTCATTTATAGTTAGATCTTCAAAGTTGATGGGCGCATAATTATAAGTACCATCTTGTTTACTGCAGTATTCACGTATTCCGTGAACGCTGTTATGATTATCGGCAATCATGAGTAGATGACTTTCTTCACAGTGAGGATAACATTCACCTACTATTTTAAGTGCGCCGCTTGCGTTTTGTGTAAAGACACATTCATAGTCATCTCCAGCATTAAAGAATTGCAACACTTTTTCTCTTGCTTCTTGAACAAGCTCTGTAGATAGTTTACTAGACGGATTTGTGGAATGAGGATTGCCTAATATATGATTGCGTAGTAATTCTTGGTGTTTATCAATTTGAGATTGTGCATAAAGATTACCACCTGTATAATCTAAATAAGTGTGTTCTTGATTGCATAGCCGTGAATACTCTTTACGTCTTAATTCATTGAAATAAGTATCGTGCAATAAAGAGGTTTGCGGTACTGCTGGCTTCTTAAATAGATTACTTAACATAACAAATGTTAATCTTTAAACATTATTGTTTGTCTAATTTAAGAAAATTAATTCACAGTAAAATTTATATCTATTGAGTTTAATTGATAATATTTTTTCTACTCAAGGAAGTGTGATAAATGGTGCTATCCCGTTTGTAGGTCAGTTTATCAATAGATTGAATTTCGCTAAGCTCAAAATTGGTATAAATATTACAAGAGCTTGTATCATTTAGATTATCAAATCTATGGTTGTCTATACTTATAATTTGATCACCTAATTCAAGCTCGATAGGTAGTTCTTTTATCAATGAAGAGACGATCACTTTATTATTCTTAACGCGCATTGCAAACCCAAAAGAGCTTTCCACCGCAGGTTCTAATTCTGCAATAGGTTTAAGGTAAATAGTCTTGTGAGGCCAGTCTATAATCATATCATGCTTATTCATAAAATCATTACCTAGTAAACCACCATCATCTAGAGTCACAATTTGAGGACCTATTTTTAAGTTTCCTAATTGTAAACTATCTAGTTTTATAACACGTTGATTTACAGAATCTCTTGCTCCATAAAGACCTACGCTTGAATTTCCATATTCAGTGTAGCCCTTAGATTTTTCAAATTTGGAAATCGATTTTTTAATATCCATGTTACCAGCAAAACCAGTGTCAAATGTCATCGTAGTCTCTATTCCATTCACTTGGAGTTTAAACTTAGGTGTTCTTTGAGAATTATAATAAAAAGAGAACTTATTAGGATAGGCATCCACCTTGTAATTTGATAAATCGTCTGTTATAGTAACTTCTTTATTCTGATAATCAAATTTCCAAAAAGACTTTGCCATCTGGTTAGCACCTAAAATTCCGTCGATTTCCATGCAATCAAATTCAAAAATGTCACGCAAATTTGCCACCACAGCTCCGGTGTCTTGATATATTAAATCACCCAACTTCATTTCGGGCACAACGGCTACTTTTTGCATATTACTCTGCCCTTGAGAATCACCTACTGAGATGCTTTTTTTGGCTTTTATATTAAGGTCATCAAAAATTTCTTGAGAGATCACAGTAGGAGCACCAGTGTCTATTAAAAAAGTGTATTCTTTGCCGTTGATTTCCACATTTACGAGGGCAAGGTTATAACTATAATTAAATGGGATTTGCTCGTTATAAGATTCTTGCAGTACGCCACCTTCGTTGAAAATATTGTCTAGACTTGAACAACTTGTTATAAGGAAAAGTGAAAATATATAAAGTAGATTTTTCATAAGCTGGATTTAAAGTTAAAGATAAGAGGTTGTTTATTACGCTTTCGCGAAAGCGTAATAATTCACATTTTTCTAACATCTAAAATCGCTATTTTTGAGCAAAGACATTTTACATGGATATCAACTTCAATAAAAACGAAGATCATAATAAATTACTCCTTTCTGACTTAAAACGTAGGCTAGGTGAAGTCCACTTAGGTGGCGGAAAAAAGCGTATTGAAAAACTGCATGCTAAAGGTAAAATGACCGCTCGTGAGCGTATCGATTACCTGGTGGATGATCCAGAAGATTGTATTGAGATTGCAGCTTTTGCAGGTGATGGAATGTATAAAGAACATGGCGGTTGCCCTAGTGGTGGCGTGGTGATTAAGATAGGTTATGTAAAAGGTCGTCAGGTTATGGTGGTAGCAAATGACGCTACGGTAAAGGCTGGTGCATGGTTCCCTATTACTGGAAAAAAGAACTTAAGAGCGCAAGAAATTGCGATGGAGAATCGACTACCGATTATTTATCTGGTAGATAGCGCAGGTGTGTATTTACCTATGCAGGACGAGATTTTCCCAGATAAGGAACACTTCGGTCGCATATTTAGAAATAATGCCGTGATGAGCAGCATGGGAATTACCCAAATCGCTGCGGTAATGGGAAGTTGTGTTGCCGGTGGCGCCTACTTACCTATAATGAGTGATGAAGCTTTAATAGTAGATAAAACAGGAAGTATTTTCCTTGCTGGTTCTTACTTAGTAAAAGCCGCGATAGGAGAAAGTATAGATAATGAAACCTTAGGTGGCGCGACTACACACTGCGAGATTAGTGGTGTGACAGATTATAAAGCTGCAGACGATAAAGATGCACTTGATAAAATTAAGAGCATTATCGATAAAATAGGCGATTATGACCGCGCAGGATTTAGTAGAGTAGAGGCTGTAAAACCAGCGCTGGATCCCGAAGAATTATTTGGAATTTTACCTAAAGAACGCAATGCGCAATACGATATGATGGAAATCATCAATAGAGTTGTGGATGCAGATTCTTTTGAGCCCTATAAAGATGGTTACGGTCAAACTATCATTAATGGGTATGCACGTATTGATGGATGGGCAGTAGGAATAGTGGCAAACCAGCGCAAGATTGTAAAGACTAAGAAAGGCGAGATGCAGTTCGGTGGAGTAATCTACAGCGATAGTGCCGATAAATCCACAAGATTTATTGCTAATTGTAACCAGAAGAAAATACCGCTCGTGTTTTTACAAGATGTTACTGGATTTATGGTAGGATCTAAGTCTGAACATGGTGGGATTATAAAAGATGGTGCTAAAATGGTAAATGCCGTTTCAAACTCTGTCGTTCCTAAATTTACAATCGTCATAGGAAATAGCTATGGAGCTGGAAATTATGCGATGTGTGGTAAGGCTTATGACCCAAGATTAATAGCAGCGTGGCCTAGTGCAGAGCTTGCTGTAATGAGTGGAAATAGCGCCGCAAAAGTACTCATGCAAATAGAAAAAGCATCTCTTGAAAAGTCTGGTAAAAAACTGACTGAAGAAGAAGAGAAAGCACTTTTTGCAAAGACTAAAGATCGTTATGACGAGCAAGTATCTCCATACTATGCCGCATCACGTATATGGACTGATGGAGTTATAGATCCACGTGATACTCGTAAATGGATTTCTATGGGAATAGAAGCTGCAGATCATGCGCCTATTACTAAGGATTTTAATTTAGGGATTATACAGACTTAAAAAAGTAAAATCAAAAATAAAATCAAGTTAGGGCAGTAGCTGAAAAGTGAAATTTTATTATCAATATAAAAACCTCTCAATTCCATATAGAATTGAGAGGTTTGTTATTTTAAAAAAATCGGTTTGTTTCTCTAGTTCTTAATTAGAGTTTCGGCCGCTCGACCGTTGTTAGTATCAATTACAAGTAAATACTGACCACTATTTAGTTCTTGAACATTAAGTTGATAGGAACTAGAAACTGTTGCTAACTCAACTTGTTTAACAAGTCTTCCCATCATGTCATAAATACTCACATTTTCTATGTTTGAATCTGATGCAGTGATTCTTACTTGATCTACTGCAGGATTAGGGTACATTTTCAGACTTACTTCAAAATCGTCCACGCTTGCTGTAGAGCAGTTTGCATTAAATGCAGCAGTGGGATCAATGTTGCTTGTAAAGTTAGCATTCATGTAAGGAACATCACTAACTTCTATACAAGTTAGACCTGGATTATTCAATACATTAATACTCCATGCTGCTTGATTTGCTGGATCTGCTGGATCATTAGGTACTAAAAGATTGTTTGCTCCATTATTGATGTTCAAATCTGTCAGTTGATTGTTTTGTAAATTTAAGTTGGTTAACAAATTATTGTTAGAAAGGTCTAGCATAGTCAGATCATTATCTTGAGCGAGTAAATTATCTAGCAAGACATTATTACTAAGATCTAATGACGATATATTATTCTCGTTTATTCCTAAAAATAATAGAGCAGTTTGTGCAGAAAGATCTATAGTTGTAATTAGATTTCTTTGAATTCCTATAGAATTCAATAATGGATTCTGACTTAAATCTAGGGTATTCATTAAATTGTCACTTAAAAACAAGCGTTCTAAGTTGCTATTGCTAGTTAAATCTACCGCTGCTAACTCACTATTCTGCCATTGAAATAATTCAAGGTTTGTAAGATTACTTACATCTACAGTGGATATTCTACTACCGGCATTTATAAGTTGTTCTAAGTTTAAATTATTACTTACATCAATAGTGTTTATAGGGTAATTGGTTGTAGTTCTATCAAATCCGCCACCAAATCTAAGATATTCCAGTGCTGTGTTTTGGGTTACGTCTATAGCTGATAAAGCTGGACAAAATAAAGCATCATAATATAATAGATTAGGGTTGTTTGATGTATTAATACTAGTAAGATTATTAGAACCTGCTAGAAAGAAGACTTCTAGGTTAGGATTGTTAGAAAAATCGATACTTGTTATTTGACTCAATTGCATTCTTAAGTGAACTAGGTTTGTATTTGCACTTACATCAACGCTTTGAAGTGAAGGCATAAAATCAACATCTAACCACGTTACAGCTGGATTTCCAGTTAGGTCTGCTTGGGTTAATTGATTGCTAGATATTCTTATGAAACGTGCATTTGCAACTCTGGAAAAGTCAAATGAGGCAATGCTATTACTTCCAGCTCTTAATGTGTCTAGTGCTACAAATGCTTCTACACCTCTTAAATCGCTTATAGATTTACCGGTTACATCTAGAGCAATGACATTACTCACGTTTGCATTATCAATAAAATCATCGAGGATAGTATCAAAACCTAAATTAATAAGTTCTTGCTCAAAATTATCATCTGGTACAAATGTTCTTGTACTACCACCACATGTGGACTCATACATTTGTCCAGCATCTAGAGCTACATTGAAGTTAGCATTCATAAATGCTACATCGCTTACTTCTACACAAATCAAGTTAGGATTACCAGTAGCGATAAAAGATTGAAGTAAATTATTGGCATTATTCTTTAAATTGAGACTTTGTAAACTTGGATTATTTCTAGCGTCCAGTAAAGTAAGTGTAGCTGAGTTACTAACATCTATAGAATTTAAATTTGTTCCAGTAACACTGAGTTCTTGCAAAGAAATACCCGATGACAATGTCCCAGTAAGTGGATTAGAACTTAAATTAGTTTTCAACAGATTAGGATAAGCGCTTAAATCAAATGACGTTAGATTTGATCCAGTTATGGTAACCTCTTCTATGTTAGGATTTAAAATAACACTATCAGTAACTCCATTAAACGAGGTGAAAATATCTAGATTACTAAGTGCAGACAGATTGATACTAAAAATAGGATTGTTAGAAACTGTCAACTCATTAAGCGCTGTAAAATTTTCGATTCCAGTCATATCTGAAATTGCACTTGCCGACACATCTAGGATGGTTAAGCCATCTATATTAGCCGTCGTCACTAAATCATCTAGTGTTGTGTCATAACCTTGATTGATTAGAGCTTGCTCAAAATTATCATCTGGAACATAAGTTTGTCCAGGTGGTAATGCATTAAGGATAAAAGAAGCCTGCGCTGGAGCAACTCCACATGAGGTCAGTGTGTTTTCAGTATAATTTACAGTTAAACTTTGATCTCCAGCAGCTATACTCCATGTACTATTATTTCCCGTTGCCGCAGGACCATAAGTTATTAAAGGAGCACCACCGCAAGATAGATTTGAAGTAGTTGTGGGAAACAAAAATTCATTTGAGGATAAATCTAGTGTCACTTGAGCGCTACTACCGTTGTTAGTTGGTAGAAATTGAAAGGTAAAAACTCTTTCATTTGGAGCATTACCTACAGCAATATTTACAATGCCTTCTTTCATATTTGTATCGCCAAAAGCAGGACCTAAGGATGTTGTCCCATTAGTAAGTTGATATAATCCCACCATAAAATCCGATGGCTGAGCTTGTGAGATGGATAAGCTCATTATAAAGCCTATGATAATTAGTAATCTTGTTTTCATGATATTAAGTTTGTTCAAATTTATGAGTGAAATTTGCGCATTGAAATACCCCATATGGGGAATATTTTAAATAACATTTGGGTGGTTACATTATTGATTATAACTAAAAGTGTAATCTTTCGTTCTATATAAGTTTCTTAGTAATTTTGTAATGCTAGATTTAGAAGAAATATTTAATTAAATTGTTTTCAAGTGTCCAAGAAAAAAATCATCTGGTTTTCCATCATCGCTATTCTAGTTTTTTTAGGCTATCAAGCCGTGACCTTTTTTGCGCTAGAAGAAGATAAAATCAACTCGGTGTATTTGATTCCTAGTGATGCGATATTTATCATGGAGTTTGATGAACCGCTGGAGAACATGGAAACGCTTTCTAAAAGTGCCCTATGGGATCACTTGCAGACTAATGATGCGATTCACGAGATGTCTGCCAAAGTCAACACACTCGATTCTCTATTCCAGCAAAAAGCCGACGTATTTAATTTGATAGGTGAGCGCGATATTTTGCTTTCTGCACACATGATCAAGCGCGATGATTATGCGTTTCTATATGTGGTGGATATGGATAAATTATCCAGACTAGGTGTTGTGAAAAACAATATCAACCAACTACTTAATGAAGATTTCAAGGTCACTAAACGACTTTATAAACAAACCGAAATCACAGAAGTTACCGATCTAGATACTTATGAAACGCTATCCATAGCGTTTGTAAAAAACCAAATGGTCGCTTCATACACGCACACACTCGTAGAGAAATCTATTGATGAATATGAGAATCCGCAAATAGGTCGTGATCTACAATTTCTTGAGATCCAAAAAGAGTTGAAGAAAAAAGGATTGTTTCGTTTCTATTTGAATCACAAATTACTGACTGATTACTATAAAGTTTTCTCAAACGAGCCTAGCCCGATAGTACAAACACTGGAAGAAAATTTCAATTATTCGGGCTTTTACATAGAAGAAGATGACGATCGTTTAATGACTGCAACCGGTTATTCCAGCGGTAATATAGTCATGGATGCGCTGGTAAAAGCGCTCGATGAGTCGGGAACTGGATCTATAGATGCGACAAGTATTTTGCCTCGTGAAACAGCGCTGTACATGAGTTTTGGTTTTGAAGATTTTGCAACGCTGCATAAATCTTTTTATAATCTTTTGGGCGAGAAACAACCCGATGTTGTGAAAGAATATGAGTCGGGAAAAAAGAGCGTAGAAGAGTTCATAGATATTGATCTTGAAAAAGATTTTTATAGCTGGATTGATGATGAAATCGCTTTCGCGAAAGCGGACTTCCCACAACTCAACGAGAAGGATGGACTTGCCGTTGCCTTTAAAACTAAGGACGTAGATGATAGTAATGAGCGTTTACAACACATTGAAAATCAGATTAGAAAAACGACTCCTGTAAAGTTTCAAACAGTGGATTATAAAGGCTATGATATTCACTACTTGAACATAAAAGGCTTTTTTAAATTGATTTTAGGATCTTTATTTGAGAACATAGAAAAACCTTATTACACTACGATTAATGAGTATGTAGTTTTCAGTAATTCACCGGTAACCTTGAAACTATACATCGACGCTTACGAGTCTCAAAAAACCTTGTTCACAGACGAGTACTACCGTGATTTCATAGATGAGTTTAGTAATTCTAGTAACGTGTTTCTATATGTGGATACGAATCGACTAGCGCATGCTTCACAAACCTACTTGAATACAGATTCTAAAAAAGAGCTTCAGAACAATGAGAATTTCTTCTCACAATTCACTCAGTTAGGTCTAGAGTTAAAGGCAGACGATAATCATTTCAAGACCAAAGCTGTAATTCATTATGATGCAGATTATGATGTTGAGGCACTGCGATTAGAAGAAAAAACAAAGGATATTCCGTTTTCAGTTCTTGATATTAAAAAAGAAGAAATCAGTAAAGAAACCATTTTCAATATTCCAGAGATTTTCCCGAGCGACTTCACGTCAAACAGTTATGAAACAAAATTCAATACTGGAAAAACAGAGATGAAAGTCTATCTCAAAGATGGAATGCCACATGGTAGATATAAATTATATCACATCAACGGTGAATTAAAAATCTCTGGCCGATTCAAAAAAGGAGAAAAAACAGGAACGTGGAGAGCTTACACTCGTGAAGGTAAGCTGTTTCATAAGGAGAAGTTTTGATTAACAAATTTAAAAGTTCACAAACCCAAAATTGTTTAATAATTAAGGGACAAAAAAATATAAGCACTTTCTGTCTAAAGGAAAGTGCTTAGTAATATTTAAGGATTATAAAATTTAATTTTACTTGATTATAGACTTTATAATTTATTAAATGTAGTAGAACCTAACCTCATCGATTCTCCTCTTATAACACTGGCTTTTTTCTTATAAACTTCATTAAGATCCTGATCAAGTATGATTAAAAATAATTCACCTTCCTCGATAATATACTCAAATGTTGCATTACTATATTCGTTCTTTTTTTCTTTAAATGTTAATTTATTATCTTCTAAAAAATCCATGGTCACTTTACCATTTGAAGATTTCCAGAAACCAGTCATATAAGTGGTATATAGTTTTTTCTTCCGATTTAACATATTAGCTTTTCTCTCAGCATTTGCATTTTCATTGGAAACTGCCGCGCTGCCTCTAGTTATTCCACTACCTTCTTTTATGAAAACAGTTCTATTTATAGTAATGTTGTTTCCCGATCTACCTATTGATACAGTTTTATCTCTACCTTCTCTAGGAATTAAAATTAGAGATCGAGACGATACTAGTCTTGTACCAAATTTATATTTACCCTTTGTAGTCTTATCTTTTTTTGCAACGTAATGTTCAAAGCTACCGTCAGCATTGAAAATGTAATGTTCTCGTTTTTTCTCTTTACTTGTGGATCGATCCCATTTACCTTGTATGATGTTAGGTAAGTCAGTTAAAAATTCTTGATTTTTTAGATAGTTTTGATAGGAGTAAACAGCAGTTTTTCCATATTGACTTAAATTGTTACTCGTTATTCTTAAGTCGTTTTCGTCAGATATAGCTTTTTGCCACCCGTTTGAGGTTGGTTCATAATCTACTTTATGAGAAAATGTTTGAAAACGCTTAAACGTCCCGAGAGATTCTCCAACTGGAGAAACATCTAAAACCTTCAGTTGATAATCAATAACTTGAGCGTTGTTTTTAGTTTGGTGTAATCTCACTTCATTTACTTTATCAGTCTCAACCAGCGCTACAGCCATATAGATATAACCTACACCATTTTCTTCTTTAAAACCAGCAATGTATTTCTTACCTGTAGCGGTGATATCTACTTTTATTTGAGGACCTGTAGGGTTTACAACTTGGTACGTGATTATACCTTTATTTTTTAATTTATCAATTATGGTAGCTTCGGTTTTATTGAGGCCATTATATTGACTTTTTAATTCGTAATTAACTGTTTGATAGCCATATTGCTTGGCTAGAACAGCTGCTTCTTCGTTGGTCATCAATGTTTGAGAACTAGCGAAACTAGTAATTAATAAAAAAGTAATAAGGCTTAATCTGAACATATTTGTAAGTTTTATGTTCAAATGTAGGAATTTGTATGCTTTACAGCAAATCTGCCATTTCCTGCTGTAATTCCATAGCTTTAGCTCTTGCAGCATCAGCAAAATCAGTTCCTTGTGATGCGTAGATGATTCCTCGAGAGGAGTTTATTAATAGACCTACTTGGTCATTCTTTCCATATTTCACGACGTCTTTGAGAGAACCACCTTGAGCACCTACTCCAGGCACAAGTAGAAAAGCATCTGGTACAATTGTTCTGATGTCACTTAAGTACTCAGCTTTTGTGGCACCTACTACATACATCAATCGGTTGCTGTTCTTATATTGAGAAGCGGTTTTTAAAACCTCTTGGTAGAGTGGTTTTCCGTCAACAGATTTGGTTTGGAAATTGGCACTACCGGCGTTTGAGGTGAGCGCTAATAGTATAGCAAACTTATTTTCAAACGCTAGAAACGGCTCTACCGAATCTTTACCCATATAAGGTGCAATGGTCACACTGTCAAAGTTCAAGTCTTCAAAAAACGCCTTGGCATAACGAGTAGAAGTGTTTCCTATGTCACCACGCTTAGCATCTGCTATAGTGAAGTGATCAGGATAATTTTTGTTGAGATATTGAATCGTTTTTTCCAATGCCATCCAACCTTTAACTCCATAAGCTTCAAAGAAAGCGGTATTAGGTTTGTAAGCCACACAAAGATCATGAGTTGCATCTATAATCGCTTTAGCAAAAGCAAAAATAGGATCTTCTTCCTGCAATAAATGAGCTGGTATTTTTTCAAGATCAACATCGAGACCTACGCATAGGAAGGATTTTTTTTTGTTGATTTGAGAAGTGAGGTTAGTTAAGGTCATTGGGTTGCTGGGTTATTGGGTTGCTAGGTGTTATTAACACCTATTTGTTTTTATTATAGCTTATCATTGAACCTATGCTTTTTTGCAAAGCATTAATCTTTATTGAAATATCTTCAGGGGATAATTCTGTAAGCGCAATATTTTTGGTGATTTGAATTAAAGTATCGAGTTCAAATAATGAACCTTGACTTATTCTCAGGAATCTAAGAAAGTCTGCGTTCGAGTCTTTTGCACATCCTTCAGCAATATTTGCTGGAACGCTCACTGCAGCTCTGTTAATTTGAGAAATTAAACCAAATTTTTCTGAATCTGGTAAAAGAGCTGTGAATTTGTAAATAGCGGTAACAAGTTCCATACTATCCGACCAAATTCTCAATTCTTTATAATTTCTCATTATTAAAAAGTTTACCTAACGACCCAAAAACCTAACTACCCAACAACCTATAATCCTTCATCCGTCATTTTCAACTTTTCTGTATTATCTACCAGTTGAAGTTCGTCTATGATTTTTTGGATATCACCATTGATGATATTATCTAGGTCATATAATGTTAGGTTGATACGGTGATCAGTCACACGTCCTTGAGAGTAGTTATAAGTTCTGATCTTTGCACTACGGTCACCAGAACTCACCATGCTTTTACGCTTTTCAGAGTCAGCTTCCATTTTCTTAGCAAGCTCGATTTCATATAAACGAGAACGTAAAACCTTTAAGGCTTTTTCAAGGTTTTTATGAGATGATTTTTGATCTTGACAACTTACGATCATTCCCGTAGGCTCGTGGTGTAGTTTAATCGCACTATACGTTGTGTTTACAGATTGTCCACCAGGACCTGTTGAAGTAGTACGTTCTATACGTACCTCAGTCATGTCCAGTTCTACGTCAAATTCCTCAGCTTCTGGCAGCACCATTACCGTCGCCGCACTAGTATGTACACGACCTTGAGTCTCAGTTTGTGGGACACGTTGTACACGGTGCACTCCAGCTTCATACTTGAGTGTTCCATAAACGTCTTCACCATTAACTTCTAGAATAATTTCTTTAAAACCACCACTAGTTCCGTGACTGGTATCCACAATACTAGTTGACCAACCTTTTGAAGAACAGTATTTTTCATACATGCGGAATAAATCACCGGCAAAAATACTCGCCTCATCACCACCAGCTCCAGCACGTATTTCCATCACGGCATTCTTTGCATCTTCAGGATCTTTAGGAACCAGCATCATGCGTATTTCTTCTTCCAGTTTAGGAATGGCTTCTTTAGCTTCGTCTAGTTGCATTTGAGCCATTTCTACCATATCAGCATCACTACCGTCAGCTAGGATTTCTTGTGCTTCCTCAAGATTTGCAGTAAGTTCCATATACGTTTCACGTATATCCATTAACGCTTTAAGGTCTTTATATTCTTTAGTAAGTTGAACGTATCGCTTCTGGTCAGAGATAATATCTGGCTGGATAATAAGGTCATTTACCTCGTCAAAACGATTCTTTACTATATTTAATTTATCTATCATGGTCTATATCAAGTCCTGCGAAAATACGGAATTTGGCTCAATTTTTTAGCTATATTCATGGCGATGAAAACGATTTTTAAAATAGGATTAGGTGGCGGCTGTCACTGGTGTACCGAGGCTGTTTTTCAAGTCGTTCCAGGTGTTGAAAAAGTCGAGCAAGGTTATATTTCTAGCGTTGCACCACACGATTCCATGAGTGAAGCAGTCATAGTACATTATAACCGATTTATCGATTTAGAAAAGCTACTTGACATTCATTTAGAAACCCATGCATCTACACAACTCCACAGTAGGAGAGATGATTACCGCAGTGCGATTTATTATTACACAGCAAGTGATAAGTTAATGATAGAGCTTGTTTTAAATACGCTTTCGCGAAAGCGTAACAAAAAATACATCACCGCCATTTTACCATTTGTAGAATTCAAACCATCTCGCGAGTCCATCCAAAATTATTATAAAACGAGACCCGACGCACCGTTTTGTCAACGATATATTGAGCCTAAGTTGAAGGTTGTGGAGGAGATGCTGAAACAAGATTTAAAAGCTCCTTTCCTCAGATGAGGAAAGGTGGTCTCGGCTAAGCCGAGATCGGAAAGGTTGAACTCACGGATAATGTTTCAATTTATAAAGTATTTTGCCGACAAACTTAGAATTTTTCAAAAGCCTTTCCCTTCAGACGAAGGGAAAACAGATAGTTCAGATTGCTGAATATCAAAAGGGTTTGAAACACCGAAGTTATTTTTGAAATCATCTGTTTATGAAACCCCTTATTTTGGACCGTACACGGCCAAAATTTTCCCCTTTACAAAAGGGGAAAGCTTTTTACTTGAGTTTAAAATTCCTAATACTCAAAAACCCCAAACTCACTATCAATCGTCAGTTTCTTAGGGTCTGCTGCTTCTACGCGGCCTATGATTTGAGCATCTACATTAAAGGACTTTGAGATATCAATAATTTGCTGTGCAATGGATTCATTTACATAGAGTTCCATGCGGTGACCCATATTGAAGACTTGATACATTTCTTTCCAGTCGGTACCAGATTCTTCTTGTATCATTTGGAACAGTGGTGGCAATTCAAACATATTATCCTTGATGATATGTAAGTCTTTTACAAAGTGTAAAATCTTAGTCTGTGCTCCACCAGAACAGTGTACCATACCATGAAGATGCTCACGATTTACATCGCTTAAAATCTTTTTAATAATAGGTGCATAAGTACGAGTAGGAGATAGGACCAGTTTACCAGCATCCAGCGGACTACCTTCCACAGGATTTGTCAAATTTTGTGATCCAGAATACACTAAATCTGCTGGAACGGCGGCGTCATAACTCTCAGGATATTTCTGTGCTAGCGTTTTATTAAAAACATCGTGGCGTGCGCTGGTGAGTCCGTTTGATCCCATGCCGCCATTATATTCTGTTTCATAAGTAGCTTGACCAGAACTAGAAAGTCCTACGATGACATCGCCAGCTTTTATGTTTGCATTATCGACCACATCACTACGTTTCATACGAGCAGTAACGGTAGAATCTACAATGATGGTTCTCACGAGATCACCTACGTCTGCAGTTTCACCACCGGTTGAGATGATTTCTACACCATGTTTTTTAAGGTCTGCGATGAGTTCTTCAGTACCGTTGATGATGGCACTAATCACTTCGCCAGTAATTAAATTTTTATTTCTTCCTATGGTGCTGGAAAGTAAAATATTATCGGTCGCACCTACACAGAGCAGGTCATCTACGTTCATGATAAGTGCGTCTTGAGCAATTCCTTTCCAGACAGAGATGTCACCTGTTTCTTTCCAGTACATATAAGCTAGACTGGATTTAGTTCCAGCACCATCAGCATGCATGATGAGGCAGTGGTCTTGTGATCCGGTAAGTGAATCGGGAACGATTTTACAAAAGGCTTGTGGAAACAATCCTTTATCTACGTTTTTTATGGCGTTATGTACGTCTTCTTTGCCAGCGCTTACACCACGCTGCGCATATCTTTTGGAAATGTCTTGGCTCATGTTGCAAATTTAATATTAAGTACAAAGTATTAAGTACAAAGTATTAAGTTTTAAGTAGAAAGTATGAAGAGGTTGTTAAGAATTTTGAATCAACTTCCCGCTAAAGGTGAATTAAATATACCAACCGCTAGCTCTATCCATAACAGTATAAAAACGAGTAAGAAAGCTATGAGGTATAACACTAAGCGTTTTTTATCCTTAACAAATTTAATAAGCGCCGAGATTCCCAAGCCAAAGATGAATAATAGGACTCCAGAAACCATAAAATCAAAAAGGCTCCATTGCACTTCGCTGGTAAACTGCATAGTAATAAGTGGAATACTTAATAGTATTGTAGTAACTAGAAATATGTATTTAAGGTGTTTTTTCAGAAGGTGCTTCCTTTGGTTTCCATTCAATAGGGTAGCTTCTTGCATTTTTATCGATTATGATAGAGATGTTTTGCTTCTTTAAGGATAGAAATTTTAATTTAATTTTTGAGTTTACATTCCAATCTTGGTGTTCAGAATACGTTAAAACTCCAGTTTCTGCTCTTGAATCCTCAGATATGATTACTGGAAAGCTACTTGTGAAAAATGAAATATGATAGTTTGAAAAAGTATGATCAAATTCTTCAATAGTTTTACTATAAAATTTACCTTTCATAAATATCTTAGATTTTAATTTACTAGTTGAATCTTGAGAATTAAATTTAAACTGATTTTTATGAGTAAAGACTTTACTGTATTTATTCTTTGATTTCTTTGACGTGTAAAGTGGAGAATCAATCATTAGATTCATTTCCTTTTTAACTACAAAACGTTCTGCATGATGCACCGAGTCTGTTAAAAACTTCGTTTTTACATTAAAGCCAAAACGAGAAAACCACATCACGTAAAAATTGTTTTCTTTATATAGTTCAACCCTTCGCGTTTTAACAGAGTCCTTAGAATTAATCAAATAATATCGTTTGTAAGTTTTTTTATCTTTTTCACGATATTCATCATATTCTATAATCGTGTCAAAATGGTAAACTATGGAGTCGTTTTCTTGAGCTTGAATAGTATTAAAAGCTAGAAAAGAGAAAAGTAATAAGAATGAATTTATATTCATAAGGATTTATTAAAACACGCTTTCGCGCAAGCGTAAATATAAGAAAAGCCTCTAATCATAAAATTAGAGGCTTTTTAAATGAAATATAATCTAATGAGATTATCGAGTAAATAATAACTCGCGGTACTTAGTAAGTGGCCACATTTCATCATCAACTAGTAATTCTAGCTTATCACAGTGGTAACGGATCTCGTCAAAGTAAGGTTTTACTTTTTCGCAGTATTGATCCGCGGTAGCTTCGGCATTTTTAGCATTGTTTGCTTTTTTACGCGCCTCAGTCATCTCCGTAATTCCTTTGTTGATTTTCTCCATGTGTTCAGAGATTTCTTCAATAAGAATCATTTGCTCTTTTGCAACTTTCTTGAAATCTTTACCGTAGATTTCTTTAAGTCCCACTACGTTTTCAATCAATCTGTTTTGATAATTTACAGCGGTAGGAATCACGTGATTACGAGCGATATCACCTAGGATACGGCTTTCAATCTGGATGCGTAGTGCATATTCTTCTACTTCAATCTCATAACGCAATTCAGTTTCTACCTTGCTCATGATCTTCAAGTCTTCAAAAAGCTTGATCGTTTGCTTAGAAACCTTTGCTTTAAGTGCACCTGGAGTAGTTTTATTATTACTTAGACCACGTTTTTTTGCTTCTTTTTCCCATGCGTCACCATATCCATCACCTTCAAAACGTATTTTCTTAGACTTCTTAATGTACTCACGTAGTACGTTAAAGATTGCCTCGTCTTTCTTAAGTTTTTTGTCCTTAATTAATGCATCTACTTCTTCTTTAAACTCGATCAATTGTTGTGCAACAATCGCGTTAAGAACAGTCATAGGGTTTGCACAGTTTGCAGTAGAACCTACGGCGCGTAATTCAAATTTATTACCGGTAAAGGCAAACGGAGAAGTACGGTTACGGTCTGTGTTATCTAGAATTAATTCTGGAATCTTACCTACTACATTTAATTTAAGATCTGTTTTTTCTTCTGGAGAAAGTTTACCGTCAGTTACTTTTTCTAATTCATCAAGTACTGCAGTTAATTGTGACCCTATGAATACAGAAATAATTGCTGGAGGCGCTTCATTTGCTCCTAGTCTGTGATCGTTTGATGCACTTGCGATAGTTGCTCTGATCAATTCTTCGTGATCGTGAACCGCTTTAATCGTGTTAATGAAGAACGTTAAGAACTGTAGGTTCTTCATAGGTGTGCTACCTGGAGATAATAAGTTTACACCAGTGTCAGTCGCTAGTGACCAGTTATTGTGTTTTCCAGAGCCATTTACTCCTGCAAATGGCTTCTCGTGGAATAATACTTTAAAGTTGTGACGTAGAGCTACTTTTCTCATCACGTCCATTAATAAGGAGTTGTGATCTACGGCTAGGTTAGCTTCTTCAAAAATAGGAGCCAGCTCAAACTGGTTAGGTGCCACCTCATTGTGACGTGTTTTTACTGGAATACCTACGAGCATACATTCAGTTTCCATGTCACGCATGTAATTTAATACACGTGATGGAATAGAACCGAAGTAGTGATCATCTAGTTGTTGTCCTTTGGCAGACGAGTGACCTAATAAAGTACGTCCTGCCAGTTGAATGTCTGGACGAGAATCTGCAAGAGCGCTGTCTATTAAGAAGTATTCTTGTTCCCAACCTAATGTTGCGATTGTTTTAGTAACGTTTTTATCGAAGTATTTACAAACATCAGTCGCTGCTTGATCGATAACTTGTAATGATCTTAAAAGCGGTGTTTTATAATCTAATGCTTCTCCTGTGTAAGCAATAAATACAGTAGGAATACATAAAGTAGTTCCCATGATAAATGCTGGAGATGTAGGATCCCAAGCAGTATATCCACGAGCTTCAAAAGTGTTTCTTACTCCACCATTAGGAAAAGAAGAGGCATCTGGCTCTTGTTGAACTAACTGTCCACCACCAAATTTCTCGATTACTTCACCATCCATTTCTAGTTCAAAAAAAGCATCGTGCTTCTCTGCAGTTGCACCAGTAAGTGGTTGGAACCAGTGTGTGTAATGAGTCGCTCCATGCTGGATAGACCATTCTTTCATTCCTGTTGAGATATGGTCAGCTATTTCACGGCTTATTTTAGTACCGTTTTCCATAGCGTCTATCACACTTTTATAAGCTTGCTTAGTTAAGTGCTGGCGCATAGATTGTTTGTTGAAAACGTTTTTTCCAAAAATCTCGCTGCGACGTGCTGGTTCATTCACTTCAACGGTCTTACGGTTGAGTGTTTCTTTTAAGGCATTAAATCTTAATGTAGACATGGTATGTTGTTATTTTAATAAAATACGATACAAAAATAACACATATTATTAATCTACCCCTAAAATTTTAGGGGTACAATATCAACAAAAGGTTAAATAATGTGAATAACCCTAATTATAGTAGGGTTGCAAAGGCTAAATAAAGAAATAGCACATAGGAAATTAAGTAAAGGACACCTTTATATCTAGAAATGTTATAAGCCTTAGGTAAAAAGGCGAGTGGAAGAAGTGCAAATGCAATTCCCAGCATCCAGAAAATGTCATTGTTTAATAATCCCATTCCTTTTTCTTCAATTTGAATAGGTTGAATGATAGCTGTGATTCCCAGTACAGATCCTATATTGAAGATGTTTGAACCTATTAAGTTTCCTAAAGAAATTGCTTTTTCTTTCTTCAATGCTGCTATTATAGATGCCGCAAGTTCAGGTACTGAAGTTCCTATAGCAACCATAGAGACAGCAATAATACTTTCAGGAATTCCTAGACTTGCTGCGATTTCAACAGCGCCTTCTACCAGCCATTCACTTCCTTTCCATAAGGCTGCTCCACCTAGAATTAAAAACATGATGATTTTCCACCATTTAGCTTCTTGAAGATCTTCATCTACTCCAGCAGCTTCAGGATTTTTACGAGCTCTCCTTATTAATAGAACTAGGAATATAATAATACTACCTAGCAATACAGCGCCTTCCCATTGCACAAGATTATTGTCTGATAATAGTAATACATATAATAGGATACTAAACGCCATCATCCATGGCCAGTTGAATTTGAAAAAGTCTTTATCTATAGCAAGCGGTGCAATAAGTGCCGTCGCTCCTAAAACTAGAGCAATGTTTGCAATGTTAGAACCTATCACATTTCCTAGCGCCAGTCCAGAAAACCCGTCCATTGCAGATTGAATACTAACGATAAGCTCTGGAGCACTCGTAGCAAATGATACCACAGTCAAACCGATAATCATTCTAGAAAGTTTCAACTTAAGAGATAAACCTACAGATGATCGTACTAAAAACTCTCCACCTATGACGAGTAAGACTAAACCTATGATTAAATAGAAAATGCTCATATAACTATTTGCTTTTTAAGACCGCAAAAATAAGTCTATAAAGTATGATGTAAACTAAACTGTAGCTGACCTTTACCCCAAGAATTAGTTTTTTGGTTCATCCAGCCTATTTGTGCTCGTAACTTATCAGATATGGCATATCCAGCACCTAAATAGGTTCTATTACGGTCAAAGATTTCTACCGTTCTATCATCGCCTATATCTGTCTGACCGTTAATGAAAACCTCGTTATATAAAGCTACATAAATGGCGTTTTTCCCTAGAGTTTTCTGGTTTACAGGCACATTCAAGAATAAATTATAACGGTATCTCGTTCTGAAATCTTGATTCTCCACCCAGCGTTGCTCGTATCTAAAGCGGTGCGTGATGTAAAAACGTTCTCCTAGTTTTTGAGGAAGCAGCGCTTCTTGATATAAGCGGCTTTCACTAGAAGTTGCCTTAGAATCACCGAAGGCACCAGAGGTAATATTACCATACCCAAGTGTAAAAGTTGCGTTTACATTATCTGGACTATAAGTGATTCCAGATCTTAATAATAATTGCTCTAAATCTCCTAGTCCTTGCCAGTCACGATATTGAAAATCGCCTTGTATTCCAAAATTTGATTCCTTAAATTTTTTATTAAAAAAGTACATGTACCACGCACCAGTTTCTGAGCTTTCCACTTGGGAATAACTCATGGTTGTACTTAAAAGAATAAGAAATAGGAAAAAATGCTTCAACATCTTTAGCTTGTTTTTATTTATAGATTCAGTAACTCAATTTTTATGTTTATTACGCTTTCGCGAAAGCTTTTTCAAAACAAATTATAAGGGTAATAAATTATGGAGTCACCTCACAAATACAGCGGAAACCTGTATTGAGCTCATCTGCTTCATAATAAGATAGTGCCTTATTAAGTGGGAAGTATTCACCATTTTTAGAGAGTTCTTTCATTTCAAATACTGCCATATGATTTTCATCTTGGATGCGCTTGAATTTATAAAAATCACCGTAGTAGCTGTAAATCTCATCTTGATAAGTCAGTAATTGAAGCTTTTTATCCAGTAAGGTATAAGCTGCCGTCATTTCATTTTCTGACGGTAAACGATAGATGACTTGAGCAGGATATTTTTTACGTTGATTAGCATTTTTACTGCGTATCCCATAAACCGCATTTACCATATCAGTACGCCATTTACAAAACAGTTCTGCTTGCTCTTGAGAAACATGAACTACAGGATGCCACTGGTAATAGGGATGACTCATGTAATTATTCATGTCCAGTTTAGGCTGAACAAATAATCTAGGATCGATATGAGCGCTCATTAATAATCTTATGTTACCATTATATGGAGCAAACACAGTGTCTGGATCTAAACCATATTTCTCATAAGATTTCATTTTTTCATGCTTCTTATCTGACCAGTATTTTTCTAAATGATCCAGAAACTCTTGATACATAAGATTAGTTACCGGCACACGATCTATATAAAGATGATCTGTGAGCTTAACGGTTCCAGGTGGAACTGACGGGTCTTCTATCTCTTCCTTAATATTGGTTTTGGATTTTGTGTTTATAGGACCACAACTTACAGCAAATACAATAAGTAAGGTAAACAGGGAAAGGCTCTTCATTTTAGACCAATTCATTTTTGTAAAATTTGATGTTAAAAACATTTCATATCTTAATCTTACAAGGATACAAATTACCTGTTAACATTAACGACCTTTGTGCTTGAAATACATCAACATATATATTAACAATACAACATATCTATGAAATTTTTTATTGACACCGCAAACCTTGATCAAATTGCTGAGGCACAATCTATGGGAATCCTAGATGGAGTTACTACAAACCCATCGTTAATGGCCAAAGAAGGAATTACTGGAGCCGCAAATATTATCAATCACTACAAGAAGATTTGTGAACTAGTAGATGGCCACGTAAGTGCTGAGGTTATTTCTACAGATTATGAAGGAATGGTGCGTGAAGGTGAAGAACTAGCAGCTATGAATGATCAAATCGTGGTAAAATTACCTATGATTAAAGATGGTGTAAGAGCTTGTAAATACTTTAGTGATAAAGGAATTAAGACTAATGTTACTCTAGTCTTCAGTCCAGGACAAGCATTACTAGCTGCAAAAGCTGGAGCTACTTATGTTTCACCATTCATAGGTAGACTAGATGATATAAGTACTGACGGATTAAACCTTATTGCTGAGATAAGAATGATTTATGACAACTACGGTTTTGAGACTGAAATTCTTGCAGCGTCTGTAAGACATACTATGCACGTTATCGATTGTGCAAAACTAGGTGCAGACGTGATGACTGGACCACTTTCTTCTATAGAAGGATTGTTGAAACACCCATTAACTGATATAGGACTTGCAAAATTCCTAGCAGATTATAAGAAAGGAAACTAATCGTTCCTCTTCTAGTTATAATAAAAAAGGCTCGCAATGCGAGCCTTTTTTATTAAACATAAGTTTTAATTACCTATTGATATAACCCAATAACGTTGTTTCAATTTGATAATGAAACAAGTTAATACTAGGATCTATTATGGTTAAATTTTTATCGATTACCATACTGCGATTATCATTACGTAAAGCAAGTTGAGCAGTCACTGGAGAAGTGTTGAGAATCTGGTATTCTGCCTCTTTATTAAATTCATAACGTCCATAAGCCTCTTCCCACTTATCCTCGTCTGAATTATCAAGGTTAATGCTTATAAAATCAATCTCAGGATATTTAATCTTTAAATCTTTAATTTTATCATGAACGCGTATTGCATATTCCTGTTCATCATCTGACCAGAAGTATAGGACGCTTAACTTTGTTACACGATCTGATAGTAGAAGGCTCTTTTTATCAGTATTCTGAATTACTATATTAGGCATTTCATTACCTGGATCTAACTTTATGTAAGTTGCAGCCATAGTTGTGATGCGTTTTTTCAACTCAACGTCATCAGTCATTTTAAGGAAAACAGCTACTAAATCATTAATTTCACTTGCATTTTTACGATTCATTATAAATTGTTGCGTGTCGTTTGCCGCATAAATATCTTTAATGGTTCCTTTTGAGAAAAGACTATCTATAATGTGAAGTCGCTTCTCATGATATTTAAAACTCCTGCGATTTACAAGCGCACCTGAACCTAGCTCTTTTGCTAGATTACTAAATGAAAGATTAGAAATCAACGCGTTCACATAAGGTCTGTAAGCAATGTTATTAAGTAGGGCTTGTTGATTAATTTTAAATTCTTTCCTGTAGGAATAAAAATTTTCTGGTAATTCATCACTTCTTAAAAAGTCGTTTTTACCATAATGAACTAGTGCAAATCGTTCCATTTTTGCCCATGAAGAAAATTCTATGTATTGCTTTGCGTGGCATACAAACTCTTCATCAAATTGATGTTCTTTTGAAAGTTTTTCAAGATTAGATAACCTAGCGCCAGTAATACTGTCTAGAGTTTTTTTAAATTCAACATGTGATAGTTGATAGTTCTTTAAAAACTTGCGGTCCTCTTTTTCAATCTCAATATAGAGATTTATTAAATAGTTATTTTCCTTTGATCGATTACCAGAGAATGCAATCGTTTCATCAAATGCCTTGGTATTTAAACGCAATGTAACGCTATCACCTGGCGATAAATAGATAGATTGATATTCATGTGGATGTGAAAAAGTATATAATCCTGCTCCTAAATTTTTATACGTTTTTGAAAAAGAACCATTTTCTGCAAGTGGGATCGTATCATTTAATCCATTAAAATCATTAAGCACTACATAGTCTTTATGTGGATTAATAATTTTACCTGATAAGAAAGTTTCTTCGTTTTTAGGGTCTTCACATGAGAATAATAGTAGCGCTACCACTGGTAAAAAGCAGTAGATATAAAGGTAATTACGCTTTCGCGAAAGCAAACTATTTACAATCATTTAAAGAGACTCATTAAGACTAATCACAAAAGAAGCATTTATATAATATAATATGAGTTAATGAGCTGTTAAAAACAACAATATCAGTGCGGTAAAAAGGTAATAATATCTGTACTTTTGCACGCTCAAAGACAAAATTATGTTATCAGTTTCTAATCTATCAGTACAATTCGGTAAACGCATTCTTTTTGATGACGTTCACGCAAAGTTTGGCGGTAGTAATTGTTATGGAATTATAGGTGCAAATGGTGCAGGGAAATCTACTTTTTTAAAGATTTTAACCGGTCAAATGGAACCTACTAGCGGTCATGTTACTCTAGAGTCAGGCAAGCGCATGTCTGTTCTTGAACAAAATCATAACGCTTATGATGACACGACCGTACTCGATACAGTGCTTCAAGGAAATAAGCCACTTTATAAATTAAAGACTGAAATAGACGCGCTGTATGCAGACTATACAGATGAAAACGCTGAGAAAATAGGAGAATTACAAGTTAAGTTTGAAGAAATGGATGGCTGGAATGCAGACAGTGCTGCTGCGTCATTACTTTCTAACTTAGGAATAGGCGAGGAGTATCACCACACATTAATGGGTGATATGGATAACAAGTTGAAGGTACGAGTATTGCTTACTCAAGCACTCTTTGGTAATCCAGATGTATTAATCATGGATGAGCCTACTAACGACCTGGATTATGAAACAATCTCGTGGTTAGAGCATTTCCTTGCAAATTATGAAAACACAGTAATCGTAGTATCGCATGACCGTCACTTTCTAGATGCCGTGTGTACGCACATTGCAGATATTGACTTCGGTAAAGTAAATCAGTACAGTGGTAACTACACGTTCTGGTATGAGTCTTCACAGCTAGCTGCTCGTCAAAAAGCGCAAGCAAATAAAAAGGCCGAAGAAAAGAAGAAAGAACTTCAAGAATTTATCGCTCGATTTAGCGCAAACGTTGCAAAGTCTAAGCAAGCGACCTCTCGTAAAAAGATGATTGATAAATTGAATATTGAGGAAATTAAGCCTTCTTCACGTCGTTATCCAGCCATTATTTTTGAAAGAGAACGCGAGGCTGGTGATCAAATTTTAAATGTAGAAAAACTAGCTGCTTCTACTGATGGAGATGTATTATTTAAAGATGTTAATATCAATCTTGCAAAAGGTGATAAGGTTGTTGTCTTTTCAAGAGATAGTCGTGCAACGACAGCATTTTATCAAATCATTAACGATCAGATAAAAGCAGACTCTGGTTCTTATATGTGGGGAATTACTACGGTTCAAAGTTATTTGCCAGTTGATAATGCACACTTTTTTGATGTGGATATGAACTTAGTGGACTGGTTAAGACAGTACGCACAGACTGAAGAAGAACGTGAAGAAGTACACTTGCGTGGTTTCTTAGGGAAGATGATATTCTCTGGTGAAGAGGCCTTGAAAAGTGCTCGAGTACTTTCTGGAGGAGAAAAAGTGCGCTGTATGTTATCTCGCATGATGATGAAGAGAGCAAACGTTCTTATCGTAGATGAGCCTACTAACCACCTTGACCTAGAATCTATTCAAGCTTTAAATAACAGTTTAAAGAACTTTAAAGGAACAGTTTTACTGACCACTCATGATCATGAATTTGCTCAAACGGTAGGTAATCGTGTTATTGAATTAACGCCTAATGGTGTCATCGATCGTTATACTACTTTTGAAGAATATATGGATAATAAAGATATTAAGGAATTGAGAAACAAGATGTATTCTTAATCTTCATTCACTGAAAAAAAAAGCCGTTTCTTAATTTAAGAAACGGCTTTTTTTATAAGATGTAGTCCTAAGACTGATTCATTCTATTATCAATTAATGCGATAGCGAGTAAACTAAATGACAGGCTGCGCTATGTTCACCTACTAGAAAACAAAATTCTTTATTGCGATACAAAGCTTTAAGATGGCCTTTATCCTCAAGTTCAGCAAGTACCTCGTGAACCGCAATGAGTCCTTTCATTTTAAAACAATCTGCTAGGTGATACTCGTCTAAGTCCATTGCAGTAGCGTTTTCTACATATGGATTAAGGTAACTTAATGTTATTCCAGCAGCTTGTTCTAAACCGTCTGCAAAACCGTATTCAAAACCTAAGTCAACCTCTACGCCGTCTATGTCCTTGATATCCCAATTGATAATACCATAGGCGAGTGCTTCAGTGTCTTTAGTTTGCGGGATGAAATGTTCAAATAATATAGCGTCTAGTTTTTGATTGGTGTTGACACCACTCTTTGGGTTAGTCCATACAGTTTTGAGATTATGAAGTATTTCTTTGGTAAGCTGTTCTTTATATTGATCAAAATCGTAATTATTCATCAGATCTAGTATAGGGACTAATTGATCTGCGTGAAAGTGATCTTTAAGCTCAAGTATAGCCATTTGAAGTTCTGACTTGAGTTGAACTTTAATTCTGAGGTTACTAATCATGTGATTAATTTATGGGATTGTAATCAGCGGTTTTTAAGCGTGATTTATATTTTAAGGCTGAATATTTTTATGCTTATAATATTCAAAAGCTCTGTAAAGGCCTAGTGCGACTAAGAAAATTGAACCTATAAGTTGAAGGGTTGATATGTCATTGCCCAAAACGTATTTTTCATATAGTTTCCAGCAACCTAATCCTAAAAAAACCAAACCTAAATAAAATTTAAGTGCTGGTTTATTCTGCATCTTTTTTAGCTAAAGCATTGTAAGCAACGACTAATCCATAAGCGATAATGGCAAACGTCAATATTAATCTCCAAGTAGGCATTTCTTCACCTACTATATAATGTGCATATAATCTCCAGGAACCAAATCCTATCATCACTGCCGCAATGATTCCTCCTAAAACTGGATTTCTTTTTCTCATAATTCTATTTGAGAAAGCAAGATAATAAAAAAACGCTCCTACATAGTTAATAGAAGCGTTTCATCGTTGAAAATTTAGGGAATTATCAAGCATTAAAATATTTTGAGTTCCAAATAGCCGTGTTAAAATTCTTTCCTTTTGCAAATGAGTAATACAATACCATACTCGCAATAGACTTAAACATAAAAAAGAAAATTAATATAAACTGAACTCCACTTGTTTCTGGGGAGAAGATACCACCTGGTACTAAAGCACTTACAAGCAGACTTACTAATAGAGTAGTAACTATTAAGTTTTCAAAACTCTTAAAAGACCATGCCCAAATCTTTCTAAGTGAGCTCAAATCATTTCCCCATTTATGAATTAGGTAGAAATAACCATTTCCTATGGGTGCAAAAAGAAGTGGATCATCGGCGTTTTCAAGTTTGAACATTTTAGAAGGCGCAATAATTTTATAACCTTGTAGTGTAATGTCGTGATCTTTTTCTATTCTTTTAATTTTAATAAGAGCTTCTTGTGGAATTTCGTTTTTAAAATATTTACTGTCTAAAAACCGTAAACGGTAATCTATACATATATCTCTTATTTGATCCACATGATAAATCTTATCTGTTTCCAATAAGTCTAGGTTAAACTGATTTCTAGGAGTAGGTTTTTGCGGGCTCTTCATGCGCGCCATAATCGCGTCTTCCTTAAGTTGATCTTCTTTAAGGATTTTAGAAACTTGTTCAAGGATATCAACCTCTTGATATTTCTTATTTCTAGCTTTTTGAAGTTGCTGTTCAATATCTGTGCGCGATAGCATATGTTCTATAAGATTAGATATTTAAATATAAATAGGAATTTTAAAACTGAAAGTTTTAGTAAATAAAAACTCCTTCACAACCTAGGTCGTAAAGGAGTTTAAAAGCTATCAACTTCTCTAGAATTTTAACGTAATTCTACGCCAGCTTGTTTTTCTAGTTGTTGTTGTATTTTTTGCATGGACTTATCTATTTGCTTGTCAGTTAGGGTTTTAACTTCATCTTGAAGTAAAAAGCTTAACGCATATGATTTTTTACCTTTAGGAAGATTCTTTCCTTCAAACACATCAAACAATTGCACTTCTTTCAATAATTTTTTCTCAGTTTGTAAAGCAATGTCATGCAGCTCTTTAAAACTGGTTGTGTCGTTTACTAATAATGCAAGGTCTCTTTTTACTGCAGGAAATTTAGGAATAGCAGTAACTGATTTGCGTTCTTCTTTTACCAGTTTAAGAACTTCATCCCAGTAAATGTTTGCATAATGAACTGTTGTTTCAATATCAAATGACTTGCAAAGCTTCTTTTTAACCACTCCTAAATCGGCGATTTTCACGCCACTATTTAGAGATATTCCTTCACTAAGGAAATCCATTTTAGTAGGTTTTTCATTTAATGACTCTATACCTAACCTTTTTAATAGTGCAATCACAGCTCCTTTTATGTAGAAGAAGTCTGCGGTGCGAGAAGGGTTATTCCAACTTTGTTCATGTATAGCACCGGTGGTGATTAAACTCAAGTGTTTTTGCTCTGTAAACTGGCGTTCTTGATATTGATGATATGAACTACCGAATTCAAATAACCTCAAATTATCCTGTCTACGATTCAGGTTATGAGCTACCGCTTCTAGTGCTCCATAAATCAAACTCTGTCGCATCACAGATAAATCACTACTCAATGGATTGAGCATGCGCACCTCATTTTTAGGTGAGATTTGCTCTGTAAGTGTATGATATTTGTCAGAGGTCAAGCTGTTTGCCATCATCTCATAAAAGCCTTGTCCAGCCAGTTGCTGTCCTACAAGATCTTGAAGTTTATGATTGTCTAGTCTAGAACTTTTTGCAATACTTGCATTTAATTTATCGCTAGTTCCTATGCGGTCATAACCATACACACGTAGTATTTCCTCAATAACGTCGGCTGGTCTTGTGACATCATTTCTATAAGCTGGAATAGTAAGTCCTAATCCAGTTTCAGTCACATTATTTACATTAATGTCTAGTGTTCTTAAGATGCTTTTAATTTCTTCTTTAGGAATTTCTTGACCTATTAAAGAATTCACTTTTGCAAAAGGAAGAAAAACTTGTTGATCTTCAATTTTCTGTGAATACACATCAGTAATATCACTGCTTATCTCACCACCTGCAGTTTCAAGAATAAGAACAGCCGCTCGTTTTAAAGCGTACTCAGTAATATTAGGATCTATACCACGCTCAAATCTAAAAGAAGCATCTGTATTAAAACCGTGACGTTTTGCTGTTTTACGTACGCTAACTGGATTAAAATAAGCCGATTCTAAAAATATAGAAGTCGTTCCATCTTTCGCACCACTATTCAAGCCACCATAAACTCCAGCAATGCATAACGGTTTAGAAGCATCGCATATCATTAAATCCTCTTCATGTAATTCGTGCTCTACTTCATCGAGTGTCGTGAACTTTGTTCCAGACTCCAGTGTTTTTACTACAATTTTATTTCCTGCGATAGTGCTTAAATCAAATGCGTGAAGTGGTTGCCCGAGCTCGTGCATTACATAATTAGTAACATCTACTACATTATTTTTAGGAGCAATTCCTATCGCTTTTAATCTATTTTGAATCCAGTCAGGAGAATCCTTTATGGTTAAACCAGTAAGCGTTACACCACAATATCGTGGTGCTAGTTCTGGTTTTTCTATTTCAATATCTACTCTATGAGAGCGATTGTCCACATGAAAAGTACTTACAGATGGAGTTATGAATTCTAGTAAATCACCATCTATAGCTAGTCCAGCACGTAAATCACGAGCAACACCTAGATGCGACATCGCGTCTGAGCGGTTAGGAGTAAGACCTATTTCAATAGTGTGATCTGTTTCTATTTTTAATATTTCACTAAGTGCAGTACCAGGTTCAAGAGTATCATCGAGTACCATAATACCGTCATGTGATTTTCCTAGGCCTAGTTCATCCTCAGCACATATCATCCCATAACTTTCCTCACCACGTATTTTACCTTTTTTAATTTTCCACGCTTCGCCATCCACAGTGTAAAGTGTCGTTCCTATAGTTGCTACGGGAACTTTCTGTCCAGCTGCAACATTAGGCGCACCACAAACGATTTGAACCGTTTCTGAGCCTATGTTTACTTTAGTAAGCTTCAATTTATCTGCATTAGGATGTTGCACACATTCTGTAACGTGACCTACCACAATTCCTTGTAATCCACCTTTTACGCTTTCAAATTTCTCAACTCCTTCTACTTCCAGACCTAGTGATGTGAGCAATGCAGTGTGCTCTTCAATTGATTCTGCAACAGTGATAAATTGGCGTATCCAGTTATAAGAAACCTTCATAAAATAGTGATTTTTTAAGGCGGTAAAGATAGTATTAATGCCGCTTTCGCGAAAGCGTATCCACCATAATCACACAACTCTTAAATCATCCAGTGACCGTGATGCACAATTTCTAGAACTGCTATTGCGAGCAACCACTTTTCTTCCTCAGGAGATGGAGTTTCTAGTAACGCGATGATAGGTTGTCCTATGGCGTTTTCATTAAAGTTTTGAGAGAAATTCCCGTGCTCAAAATCGGCATAGTTAGGTGCAACATAGATAGTCGCCAGTCTTTTATTATTGAGAACGACCTCATAAGTAGAGTCACCAAATCTATATCTCATACTACCTGTATGGATCGAAACTTTTGTAGGATGTTTTGCCGTTCCTAGGAAATTCCCATGATGGTCAGTTATTTCTCCAGAACTGGTAATTCTTCCTAATGATTCATTATTGAGAATGACGTTAATGTTATCATCCACCACTTGATAAGAAAGGTTGAAATTTGTTGAGCCTACAAAGAAATAGCCGTCTGATTTAAATCCACGTTCCACACGACTGAAAGCCATGATAGGTTCTTTATTAGTAGAGTAAACGGTTCCCACCAGTCTTCTCGCAAATCCTTTTGAGAACTTATAGGTCATGTATGATGAAATGTCTGTAAAACTGCGGTTTCCCCATGGAACGAGCGATTTTTTCATGTAATCGACTCGTGCGAGCATCTGCTGTTGTTCATTTTGTGCGTGCTCTGGTCCTTTATTAGGTGAAGATTTTCTAATAATCCATCTTATAAAAAAGAACATTCCCACCATAGGAATTGCTGCTAATAAGATAAATATGAGAATTAGAAAAACGCCAAATCCTTCCATGATAAGAGTTAATTATTTGAGACTATTAATAATCCCACTTACGCTTTTCGTTCAGTTTCTCCATTTCTTCCAGCTCTTCTTGCGGAATCACTTTAGAGAAAGATGGATGTTGCTCGATAGCATACTCGATTTTTTCAACGATGGATTCTACGCTTTCGTTTTCATAATCTATGTCTAGAGGTTCTTTAATGATAAAGGATTGTAGAATATTACGCTTTTTAATACGCAATCCTTTTTTATCAAAACTCCTACGGAAACCGTCTATAACTATAGGCACCACAATAGGTTTGTATTGTTTTATAATATGAGCTGTTCCTTTTCTAATAGGTTTAAAAGGTTTAGTCGTTCCTTGAGGAAAGGTAATCACCCAGCCATCTTCCAGCGCGATTCCTATATTCTTAGTATCGTCTGGATTTACCGCACGATTTACTTCTTCACCTTTTGCGCGCCAGGTGCGTTCAACCGTTATTGCTCCTACATAAGCAAACACTTTAGGTAAAAAACCACTGGTCATGGTTTCCTTTGCAGCGACATAATACATATTAAGTTTAGGTTTCCATAAGTAACCTACATTTTTAATAGTATCCTGTCTTCCAGATAGTGCTGCGTTGAATACGTGAAACATGCTCACTACGTCTGCAAAATATGTTTGATGATTTGATATAAAGAGCACACCAGTATCTGGTAAATCTCTTATGATCTCGCTTCCTTCTATGTTTAGTTCATTAAAACCGCGATATCTACGGTGTGATAAAGCACCTAAAACACGTATTAAGAATCGTTTAATCCAAAGAATATGACCGAAAGGATTTTTTTTAAATAATCCCATAGAGTTGTTTAAGTTTAAGGGATAGCTAATATAGGTATTGAGACTTTATCTGAGTCAAATTTGCTCAAAAAATCATCTATTCTTTGAGCAATCTATGGTGATACACCTCATTTCCCACTTGGAAATGCACCATGTAAAAACCAGATTGTAATTCTTCAACATTGATCATGGAAAAGCTTGATCGCTTCTCTAAAACTAACTGTCCTAATTGGTTATAGACTTGAATACTTTTGATGTCTGCATCAGTAGTGATGAACAAACGGCTATGTACAGGATTAGGATGTAAGCTTATCGATGGTTTCTCAATTTGAGCTATGGTTAAAGAGGCATCAACGGCATTTTTAATACTACCATGAATATTCTTTAAAAGTAATCGTTCATAAAATATTTGATGAGCTTCATTTGTAGCATGAACACCATCACCGCTATCATAGGGTAAAAGAATTTGGTTTCCAGCGCTGTTACCTATTCCTGTCCAGAAATCAACAGCGTTTGTTCCAAAGGTATTGTAAGTCTCTGTGACCATTTGATTTTGAATAGTAGCCTGTGTGCTATTTGCTGTAAAATTGCGTGGTTGTGGTGTCGTTACCCATAACTGAATCTGGTTTTGGGATGCGGTTTGAGCAATTAATGCATAGTTATGTAATTGATCTGTTACTGGATAACTGCTAGCAGCATCATTAGAAGGTAAGTTAATAATGATTCCGTGAGCGCCTAGACTGACTGCTTTAGTTACGTTTTTATTAACATTAATCGTTCTGTTTACTCCAGTAGGAATAGAAGTCCCAGTAGGTAGAATATTATAGGTTGCAAAACCACCTTGCGCTAGATTAATCACTTCATATCTAGTATCCAGTTGCTCTAGATAACGACGGTATTTCCATACCCAAGCGTTAAACTGATTAGACGGACCACTTCCAGAGGCAGTTGATGAACCTAAAACTACTATTCTATAAACCGTTCCATCATCTGGAATTATGGTAATAGGAGCAGAGTCCATGGTTTGAGTACCATTACTTAATCTTATAATCGCGTTGTTACTTAATTGATTAGGTACTGTAAAGTCATAACTAGAATCTGTAGCGGGAACTGTTGCTATAGAAGTAAAAGAATTACCACCATCTATGGAATATTCTAGAGTTACCATTTGGATTCCTTCACTTTTCCATAATAATGAAACTGTTTTTCCTACTTCCCAAGTGGCTGCAGCAGTTGGATAAGTAAGCTGCAAACTTGTAGCGGTTGATAATTGTGTTATCGGAGCACTTGAAATTTGTAATTCAAGTGCATTTAAATAATAAAAACCAAACCCATTTGTATTATTAATTCCAGCGGTTGCAGTTACGATTATTTCTCCATTAGCATTAGGTTGCATGTTAAAAGCATCGGCTTTTTGGGAACTGTTGTTAGATGCATTAAGAGAAACAGATTGTGTGCTGTTACCTGTAATGGTATATACTGTTTCCCGATTGTCTGTAACGTTCATTCTTGAAGCAAAAAACGAAAAACTATAATATCGATTAGGATCCAGTTGCCTCAATTTAAAACCACCAGTAGCTTCAGTATTTCCATTAAAAACTCCAGTCGCTCCAAAGAAACTATCACGACTGCTGTTTTGTGAAATTCCTAATTGATAGTCGGGAGAAGTGGTTCCAGTAGTATTAATGTTCAACCACGCATCATGTACTTGTAAATTAATTCCCGACGATATTCCTTGCTGATTGAATAATAGTACACCGTTTGAGTAACCACTTTGGAAACTTGATGAAATATTATTTATGTATTCTTGACTTGCTAAACTTTCATTTGTAGAACCAAAATCGACTAAAACGCGTTCTTGTGCCATCACTGCTGTGCATGAGCATAGAAAAATTAAAAAGTGATAGAATGCGCGCATGTTATAAAGATAAACTTTCTTGAAGCATACTTTTAAACTCTGCGAGCATCATGGCCGTTGCGCCCCAAACTACTTGGTTTTGTAACTTGTAGCATGGCACCGTGACTTCATTCATATAGCTTGTGGAAAGTGTGATTTTCTGTACATTTTGTGCGTCGAGTAACTCGTGCAGTGGGATTTCTATAATCGATTTGACCTCGCTGGGTTGCGGTGTGAATTGTAATTCCGCTTTCGCGAAAGCGAGAAAAGGAGCCACCATATAGTTGCTAGGAGGAATGTATATAGGAGTTCCTGCCGTGATGATTTCTTGCTGCTCTGGATAGATGCCTACTTCTTCGTGAGTTTCTCGAATCGCCGTAACAGAGTCGTTTGCGTCTTCTTTTTCTTTGCGTCCACCAGGGAAAGCAATCTGGCCGCTGTGTGCGCCTTTAGATTCCATGCGTTCAATCAAGACAAAGTGTGCGATGTCATTAACCGGATAGATAAGCATCATTACCGCAGCATGTCGTGGCGTTTTCTTTTGCAATGTTACACGTTGTAATTCATCCAGACGTTCCACGGCAGCCATTTGGTTTTGTGCGGCAAAACCTGGTCGTGGCATTTTCTTTATTTTTGATACCGAATTCTTAAACGCGTCAAATGAAATCAAGAGGTCTGTTTTTAATAATGTTGATACTCTTATCCTATAGTTGTAAAGATAGCTCACAAAATGAGATTATCGATACAGCGCCAGTTGAAGAAACTCGCTCTGCGGCTCAAATTGAAAAAGAGCGCAAAGAGAAAAAAATGGCCCAATATTATCAACGTAGATTGAATAGTAAAGGCGATACGCTGTTACCCTATATACCGCAGGATAGTGTTGAAGTGTTTTTTACTCGATATGCTCAAGAGCATCCAGAAACTAAGGTGCGTATGAGAACAACTTATGGCGATATAGAAATGGAGCTGTTTGAAGAAACACCTTTGTATCGAGCTAGTTTTTTGTTCTTAATTAAGAATGGATATTTTGACGAGACTGTGGTGCATCGCGCTGTGGAAGGTTTTATAGTTCAAGCTGGAAATAGCGATAACATGATTACTGCACAGAAAAAGGGTAGTGCGGGAAACTATCAATTACCCATGCATATTTTACCAGGCGTGAAACATGATTATGGAACTTTGAGCAGTGCTAAGTATTGGGAAAATAATCCCGAAAACTGGCACAATCCATTTGACTTTTTTATCTCGTTGCGTCCTACAGCTCACTTAGATGGAGAACATACAATTTTCGGTCGTGTCACAAAAGGAATGAAAGTCGCCGAGGCAATTTCAAAAGTTGAGAAAGATTCTCGCGACTGGCCTAAGACGGACATTTATATTGAGATGAGTGTGGTGGAGTAGTTTTCAGTCGCAGTTTTTAGTAGGCAGTAGGCAGGTTCATTTCAATATCTCGCTTTGCTTGATATTGAAATGTAATAGTCAGTTTTTTAGTTTTCAATCGCAGTCTCAGTTTTCAAACTTTTTAATTAAACGACTTTGCAATATCGAGCGAAAGTCGAGATATAGTTATGAGTTCTCAGTTGTTTATCGACCTTTCTTTACCTGTAGGCTGGCTGCGCTCAAACAAACGTGATAACAGAGATAACGAGGTTATTGCTGTTTAAAACTTTCAATTATTTTAAACTGTTCCAGGCTAAACTCGAACTAACATTTCGTTTTTTTAACTAAATACTAAATACTAAATACTAAATACTAAATACTAAATACTAAATACTAAACACTAAACACTTAATAACGATAAACAATCGCGTTAATGTTCATTCCGGCACCTACACTGGCAAACATGACTACATCGCCTTTTTCAACTTTGTGTTGTGGCATTTTACCGCGTACGACTAGATCCATAACGGTAGGCACTGTTGCTACAGAGCTGTTTCCATATTTATGAATGATCATAGGCATGATGTCTGTAGGAACTTCCATGTCGTAGAGTTTGTAGAAACGCTCTACGATAGCTTCATCCATTTTCTCGTTAGCTTGATGGATGAAAATCTTTTTTAATTCTTTAATATCTACGCCAGCATCTTCCATAGCAGCTTTCATTCCTTCAGGAACTTTAGAAAGTGCAAAGTTATATATGCGACGACCGTACATTTTAATGTACTTAGTTTTGTCTTGTAAGTCTTTATTATAAGAAGTCTCGTTGAAGATAAAGTATGCTTCTTCTTCGGTATATGTTGCTGTAGTTTGTCCTAAAATACCATGTTCATCATGACTTGCTTCTAGAACTGCTGCTCCAGCACCATCTGAATAAATCATAGAATCACGATCATGTGGATCTACGACACGTGAAAGCGCTTCAGCTCCTATCACGAGCACTTTTTTTGCAAGTCCAGATTTTATAAATGAGTCAGCTTGCGTAACTCCGAGAACCCATCCAGGACAACCGAATAGTAAATCATAAGCCACACAACCTGGATTCTTAATTCCAAGTTTGTTTTTTACACGGCTGGCAAGGCTAGGAACCATGTCGCTAGAACTACCATCTGCTTGTACGTCACCATAGTTGTGAGCTACAATGATATAGTCTAAAGTTTCAGGATCTAGATTGGCATCGGCGATTGCTTTTTGAGCTGCAAATGTTGCAATGTCGCTAGTTACTAGGTTGTCATTCATGTAACGACGTTCTTCAATACCAGTAATAGCAACAAATTTTTTAATAATCGTCGCGTTATCACTACCGAAAGAACTACCATCATTATTTAAGAACTCATGATTCATGAATTCTTCATTTTTACGTACTACATCTGGTAGATGGCTACCAACTCCTGTAATTTTTGCTCTCATTATAATTTACTTGTGTAAACAAAAAAAGTGAATAATGTTATGCATTCCTAGTAATTAAGAAGTTAATATATAGAAGTTTTTCAAAGTTTAAGAATCTGTCGGCATTACAACGTTTTCGTTGCGGATAATACAATGCGCTGCATAGTAAATTGACTTTAAGCTCTTTAAAAATTAAAAAACCGAATCAACAAAAGTGGGATTTGGAATGGTATATCTCAATGGACAAACTTAACTTGTTAATGAGGAATCAGTTATCTAAGTTTCCTGCGACTATTTTTCAAGAACCGAATTTTGATTTTCTTTCTTAAAAACAAATTCTAATAGAATTAAAAATAATGGTTTGGAAACATTATGGTATACGGAGTAATCAATGTCCATAAGCTTCCCAACAATAATCCACACACAAAAAGTAGCCACCTTAATCTATAGAGTTTTAGTCTATTTTTAAAATAGTAAAAATCAAATATCTCAATTAACAACCCAGCGGAATAAAATAAGTTTGCACCTGTAGTCCATATGATTACTCCAAAAGTATCTTGAAACGACCAATTATAATCTATGAAATTAAGGATGTCATATATTGCAATACAACCTGCTATTAGTAATGCTAAATTATAAATCCATCGCTTAGATTCCCACCATTTTATTTGAGATTTTAAATCTATAATCAAATCATTATTTTCCATCTAAACAAACTTAAACTATTGAAACAAAAAATCCGAATCAACAATTAGCTGATTCGGAATTCAATATTAATTACAAATTACCCAGTAACCTAATACCCAATAACCCAAAACCTAATTAATCCATATACTCTTCCATAGGAGCACAAGTACACATTAAATTACGGTCACCGTAAGCATCATCTGCACGGCGTACTGATGGCCAGAATTTATTGTCTGCTACATATTCTAGTGGATAAGCAGCTTGTTGTCTGGTGTAAGGTAAATCCCAATCGTCACTCGTAATCATTTGTAACGTGTGCGGACTGTTCTTCAACAAATTATTAGGCTCGTCGGCTTGACAAGTTTTAATCTCTTCTCTTATAGAAATCATGGCGTCACAAAAACGATCCATTTCTTCCTTAGATTCAGACTCAGTAGGCTCAATCATCATTGTTCCGTTAACTGGAAATGATACGGTAGGAGCGTGGAAACCATAATCCATCAATCTTTTTGCGATATCCACTACTTCGATTCCGTTTTCTTTAAATGGACGACAGTCTATGATCATCTCATGAGCAGCACGACCTTTTTCACCAGTATATAAACACTCATAAGAACCTTTTAAACGTTCTTTAATATAGTTGGCATTGATGATAGCATACTCAGTAGAACGCTTCAATCCGTCAGCACCTAGCATACATATGTAACCATAAGAAATCAAACATGCTAGTGCACTACCAAATGGTGCTGCACTAATAGGTGTAATCGCTTGGTCGCCACCAGTGGGAACGATAGGATTAGATGGTAAGAATGGAGCCAGTTGAGGCGCCACGCAAATAGGACCTACTCCAGGTCCACCACCACCATGAGGTATGGCAAATGTTTTATGCAAGTTCAAGTGACAAACATCGGCTCCTATGTTTCCAGGATTAGTTAATCCCACTTGCGCGTTCATGTTTGCACCATCCATATATACCTTACCACCATTTTCATGAATCAATCCCGTAATCTCTTTAATCGCGCTTTCATAAACTCCATGAGTTGATGGATAAGTCACCATTAACGCGCTTAAATTGTCCTTATACTTTTCTGCCTTTTCACGTAGATCATCTACGTCTATATTACCGTTCTCAAGAGCTTTGGTAACTACTACTTTCATTCCAGCCATTACTGCACTTGCAGGATTTGTCCCGTGAGCACTGGACGGAATCAAGCAAATATCTCTGTGATGATCTCCACGACTGTGGTGATATGCACGTATGGCCATTAATCCAGCAAATTCTCCTTGCGCACCAGAGTTAGGTTGTAAAGAAGTCCCTGCAAAACCAGTCGCTTCATTTAATTGCAACTCTAATTTCTTCAACATTTCTTGATAACCAGCCGCTTGATCTAGCGGTACAAATGGGTGGATATTTCCCCATTGTGGATTTGAAAGTGGCAGCATCTCTGCCGCTGCATTTAATTTCATAGTACAAGAACCTAGTGCAATCATGGAATGATTTAACGCTAGATCTTTGCGCTCTAATTTCTTGATATAACGCATCAACTCAGTCTCAGAGTGGTATGAGTTGAATACCTCATAGGTCATGAAATCCGTTTGACGTCCTTCACCTAAGTGTGTGTTCTCGATCAATTCTGTGATAGGAGAGAAGTCTTTGTTCACCGCTTTCGCGAAAGCAGATACAACATCATTCAAGTCTGCAAGTGAAGTCGTCTCATTTAAAGAAACCTGGACTGTGTTTGCATCTGGATAGTAGAAATTGATTTCTAATTTTAAAGCTTCTTTTTTAACAGCCTCAGCATCTACTTTGAAACTAAGTGTGTCAAAGAAGTTCTCGTTAGTCTGATAAATTCCTAGTTTTTCAACAGCGTCTGCAAGAGTTGCTGTTTGAGCGTGTAATTTATTTGCTATAAACTTCAATCCACGAGGACCGTGATAAACCGCATACATTCCTGCCATTACTGCCAGTAATACTTGCGCGGTACAAATATTTGAAGTTGCTTTATCTCTTTTTATATGTTGCTCACGAGTTTGTAGAGCCATGCGTAATGCACGTTTCCCATCAGTATCTTTAGTAACACCTATAATACGACCTGGGATTTGTCTTTTGAATTCTTCACGAGTTGCAAAATATGCTGCGTGTGGTCCACCATATCCTAGCGGTATCCCAAATCGCTGTGTCGTTCCTACAACTACATCTGCGCCCCAATGTCCAGGTGCTTCTAGCAATACAAGTGAAAGAATATCTGCTGCTACGGCGATACGTATGTTGTTTTCTTGACACTTTTTCGCGAAAGCGGTATAATCCACCACATTTCCACTAGCTCCAGGATATTGCAATAAAATACCATAGTAACCAGCATTCATATCCATCTCCTGCGGATTTCCTTCTACAAGCTCAATCCCTAGCGGAATCGCACGAGTTTTCAATAATTCTTTAGTCTGTGGTAAGCAGTCCTGATCTACAAAGAATTTAACAACATTGTCCTTTTTCTGTGCGCGTTCACGTACAGAGAAAAGAAGCGTCATTGCCTCAGCCGCAGCGGTAGATTCATCTAGTAATGAGGCGTTTGAAAGCTCCATTCCAGTTAGATCTGTCACCATGGTTTGAAAATTCAACAACGCTTCTAGACGTCCTTGAGCAATCTCTGCCTGATATGGTGTGTAAGCCGTGTACCATCCTGGGTTTTCAAGAATATTTCTTTGAATTACAGCAGGCGTGATAGGTGCGTTATATCCTATACCTATATAAGATCTAAATTGCTTGTTCTTATCGCCTAATTTTTTAATATGACTCAAGAATTCATACTCGCTCATCGCTGGATCTAACTGAAGATCTTGCTGCAAACGTATATTTGCTGGAACAGTTTCATAAACGAGTTGATCTATGGAGTCTACTCCTATTTTTTCTAGCATGGGTGCAAGGTCTGCCTTGCGTGGTCCGATATGTCTAAGGGCAAAACGATCTGTATTCATAGTACTTATGTGGTCTATTTTTAAGATATTGAATTCTTCCTGAACTCATTGCAAAAGTAGTCGTTTATGAGATTTAAACTAACAGTTGTTAGGTGGTAAAAGCATGTATTTTTCAACCTTTTTAAGCTAGTTATTAACTATGTGCAGTAAATTTGATCTATGAGCTTATTGAAAACTGTTTTAGATTTTTATATACGCAGTAGTTTGCATGTGGCGGTTTGCTTTGTGGCGTTGTTTAAGGCAATATCCTTAAACGGAAGTTATCTCATACCAAATTCCTTGTTTATCTTATCGTTTTGTGCCATTTTAATAGGTTATAATTTTATAAAGTACGGTAAACTGATATGGTTAGTAAAGCCGTTTAGTTTCAAAACGGCCATAATAATTTGCTCGCTATTATTTTCATTGATAGGTATTTATTGCTTGTCGATGGAAAATTATCACGTGTGGTTGGTGGTTGGAATTATGGGATTGTTAAGCGCATTTTATGCCATACCGTGGATAGGAAATAGAACTTTGCGGGACTTTCCAACGCTTAAGCTACTAACCGTGGTTGTTTGCTGGATGTTAGTGCTTTTTGCACTGCCAGAATATTCCATTTCTGCCCCTAAAGCTGTTTTTACTGATGATAATGGGTATAACAATAGAATACTGCTAACTCAAGTTTCAAGCGTTTTCTTTTTTATTTATGCTTTATGTATTCCTTTTGAAATTAGAGATTTACATTATGATCGTGAGGATTTACAAACTCTACCTCAGAAAATAGGAGTCCATAAAACTAAGATTTTAGGGATTGTATTATTACTAATTTCGTTTTCAATCGACTGGTTAGGAGATTATCACGTGTACTTTTATCCTATTCCCAAAATAAATTTACCATTTAGTATTACCATTGGGATTACAATTCTTGCCATCTGGTTCTCTGACAAGGTCAAATCTGACTACTACGCTAGTTTCTTTGTAGAAGCGATTCCTATATTGTGGTTGGGATTGTATTGGGTTTTTTAAATCATAGCGAACACCCATCTCCTGTCTTCCCATGCCTATCGGCAGGCGAGCCTCAAGGGAAGATGATTCATTTAGGGGAAGAACGAATTATTAGGATTAAAATGGTGTTATTATAGTTTTCCCTTGAGGGAAATGCCGATAGGCAAAGGGTGTTTTGCGTTGTTTGTTGTTTTGAATTGAAATCTATTTACTCACCACACCCAACTCTTATCTTCCCTCATATGAAAGGGTGTTTTGCATTGAATATGAATTGATAATGAGTAGAATCACTTCCTCATGGCATCTTTTAATCTCTCTTTAATGGAGTTTTTTTGAGATTTTGAAAGTTTGACCCAACCTAAACCGTTAAGTGTTTTTGAGAACAATCTGGATTTTTTATCAAAACTTCTACAACCTAGACAGTGTCCATGATGCAGTTTTTGCCTAAATTTTTCCTTAGGAGAAAGGTCGTTATACTGGTCTCTGGTACTTAAGATGCTTGCCTCGTCGCAGGAGATGAAAAATTTAGCCATTTATGAATCTTTATTGTACCATTTACTATTAAGGCATTCCATCAATTGTATTCTTGCACGATGAATGATTACCCATAAATTTGACGCCGTGATGTTGTGTTCCTTACAGATTGTTTCGGTATCTAATTTATCAATCGTTTTTTGTACAAATATAGTAGCATATCGTTCAGGTAATGCAGCAATACATTCATTTAAAGCTTCGCCTAATTCTTTTTGTTCAATCTCGTCTTCAATATTTGGATTGCGCAAGTCTCTCACTTTCTCTTCCATCCAGTCGCCATCTTGGTCGCCACTACTCAAGTAGTTCATACGCACTTCGGCCTTTCCTTTTTTAGAATTGGATTTTCTGTATTGATCTATAATCTTGCGCTTAAGTATGGAAATCAACCAAGTGCGTTCTGTAGATTCTCCTTTAAATCGATGAGCACTTTTTAATCCTGCCAGGAAAGTTTCAGATACCAGATCTTGAGCCATTATCGGATCATTGATACGCGATATGGTGAAATTAAAAAGGTAGTCTCCGTAGCGATCTACCCATTTTTCTGGTATGAGTTTTATTTCTGGCATTTTTGTTTTTTAGATTTCCGTTTCGCAGCCTTAGTGAATGCTGAAACTTTTTTATCTTTTTAAACTATTCTCAAATGAGCTTGCACTAAAATTATTTTTTGAATTTCGTTAATCGTTAATCGTTAATCGTTAATCGTTAATCGTTAATCGTTAATCGTTAATCGTTAATCTCTATGCGACTAATCCAGCTCTTTTAAGCAAGGCGTCTATTTTAGGTTCGCTTCCGCGGAAGCGTTTATATAATAACATAGGACTCTCAGTTCCTCCTTTTGATAATATGTGATCCTTAAAGCTTGTGGCAGTGGTTCTATCAAAAATCCCTTTTTCTTTAAATACTTCAAAAGCATCAGCATCTAAGACTTCGGCCCATTTATAGCTGTAATATCCTGCGCTGTATCCACCTTGGAAAATGTGACCAAAAGAGGTGCTCATACAACTGGTAGGAACATCTGGATACAAGTCTGTTTTTTCAAAAATGGTTCTCTCGTGTGCTTTTACATTAGTAATATCTGTTGGGTTAATCCCATGCCAGCTCATGTCAAGCATTCCAAAAGACAATTGCCTTAAAGTCTGTAATCCTTCTTGAAAATTTGCCGCTTTTTTAATCTTCTCGATATATTCTAGCGGTATCACTTCATTAGTCTCATAATGTCTTGCAAAAATCTCTAGCGCTTCTTTTTCATAACACCAGTTCTCTAAAATCTGACTAGGTAATTCTACAAAGTCCCAATATACCGATGTGCCCGATAAGCTTCGGTAATGAGTGTTTGCGAGCATACCGTGCAGTGCATGACCAAATTCATGAAACAATGTCGTTACTTCATTAAAGGTAAGAAGTGAAGGTTTGGTTTTAGTAGGCTTAGTGAAATTACAAACATTTGAAATGTGCGGTCTATGATTCTTACCGTTTTCCACATACTGACTTTTAAATGAAGTCATCCAGGCACCATTGCGTTTTCCTTTACGTGGAAAAAAATCTGCATAGAAAATAGAATTCAAACTTCCGTCTTCATTCTTTACCTCGTAGGTCATCACGTCTTCGTGGTATTTATCAATCTTATCTGTCTTTTCAAAGCTCAAACCGAATAAACGATTTGCAACTTCAAACGCTCCATCGATGACATTTTCTAGCTTGAAATATGGTTTAAGAAGCTCATCATCAAGTTCAAAAAGTTGTTTTTTAAGCTTTTCGGCATAATAAGCGGCATCCCATTTTTCTAATGAAGTGATTGTTTCACTAAGGTCAGATTTTGAAGAGGTCGTTATGGCAAAGTTTTGAAGTGCCGCAAAGTCACGCTCTGCGGCAGGTTTTGCTTTTTCAAGAATATCATTTGAAAATTCCATCACCTTTTCTGGTGTCATGGCCATGCGTTCTTCTAGCACAAAATGTGCATGCGTTTCATAACCTAACAATTGTGCTCTCTCATAACGCAATGTTGCGATTTTAAGAACGTTTTCTTGATTATCAAATTCGTCATTAAAAGCTTTGGAACCAAAAGCCATTGAGATTTCTTTTCTCAATTCACGATCATCGGCATAGGTCATTACTGGGATGTAACTAGGATAATCTAGTGTGAATAAATAGCCATCTTTATCTTTAGATTTAGCTAGTTCTGCTGCGGCTTCTTTGGCGCTTTCTGGTAATCCGGCTAGTCTAGAATCATCCTTTAAATGCAGTTCAAACGCATTTGTAGCAGCTAGTAAATTCTCGCCAAATTTTAAGGTCAACTGTGATAGTTCACTGTCTATTTCGCGTAAGCGGGATTTTTTATCTTCATTTAAGTTTGCTCCGTTGCGAGAGAAACTTTTGTATCTTTTATCTAATAGTGTGGATTGTTCTGCATTTAAATCCAGTGTGTTTCTAGAGTCATAAACCGCTTTTACACGCTTGAATAAATCCTCATTTAAAGTTATGTCATTACCGAACTGTGATAGCTTAGGACTTACTTCACGAGCTATGCGCTGGATCTCATCATTAGTCTCGGCACTATTCAGGTTAAAAAATATACTGGAAACGCGACTTAATGTATCTCCAGATGCGTCAAGTGCTTCTATAGTATTTTCAAAAGTAGGTACGTCGCTATTGTTAATAATAGCTTCTATTTCCTCACGTGCTTTTTGAATCGCCTTGTCAAAAGCCTCTTCATAGTGCGTTTCCTTAATCACATCAAATGGTGCTGTGTCTAGATAGGTGTCAAATGTTTGTAATAATGGATTTTTATCACTCATAATAGTAAAATTAGTCCTCAAAAGTCAATTTGTTCTAATTAAATTGTTAAACTTTTGAATCTAAAGATTAAACAAAAAATTGTTATGCGAAAAAATACCCATAACCGCCCAAGGCAATCATGAATATAATATGTATGAAACCGAGGTAGTTGTATTGGGCATTTACAAATTGCCGATTTATGACAATCGCCATCAAGAAATGAATCCCGCCAGCAGCGAGATATTGCCACTGCGGCGTGTATTTATCAATTCCAAAAATAAAAAACCAAAGCACCGTTAATACAATGATTATGATGGAAGCAATTTGAAAAGGTTTACTCATTATCGCGCATCTCTTGGGCAGCTCGTGTTACTTTTTCTTTTAGGCTTTCTTTATAAGAGATAATACGTTCTCGCACATCTTCTTGAGTAGCGCCAATGATTTGAGCTGCAAGAATTCCAGCGTTTTTTGCTCCATTAAGTGCAACTGTTGCTACGGGAACTCCACCTGGCATTTGTAGAATAGAAAGTACACTGTCCCATCCGTCTATAGAATTAGATGATTTTACAGGAACACCTACTACAGGTAAAGGCGATAAACTCGCTACCATTCCAGGTAAGTGAGCGGCTCCACCAGCACCAGCAATGATGACTGCGATACCTTTTTTATGAGCGGTTTTACCAAATTCAAACATTTTCTCAGGCGTGCGGTGAGCACTCACCACATCAACCTCAGTCTCAATTCCTAATTCTTTCAACACATCAATAGCGTCTTGCATTACTGGCAAGTCGCTGGTTGATCCCATGATAACAGCTACTTTTTTATTCATGTGATAAAAGTAATTATTTTGAGTCTAAACCAGGTTCTATTAAGCAGTGTTTTTTAAAGTTGTCGATCTACACGTGATACAGGTTCTACCCGTGAGGTAACACGATAGATTATTTCTCATTACCTTCTAGGTTCTTTGGTGCTCAATGGCGGAAAGAATTCCGCCGCTATAATTTCTTAAGTCGCCTGCGGAGTTCTTCTATAATGCCGACTAAAGTTGGACTTGATTTTAACAACCTACAACAGATAACCGTTAACCATTTGCAATGATTCTGTGATACTATCGACATAACACTTAACATATCTTAAAGAACCGTTATGCGTATAATCTCGTAACTTTACTCAAATGAACAACATGAAATATTTAATTTTATTAATAGTAGCCGTAATGACTTTGGGTTGCAAAACAGCACCTAAGGAAATAGCTCAAAACGATACTCAAGATCAAGAAAAAGTTTATGAAGTCACAAAGACTGAAGAACAATGGCGACAGGAATTAACGTCTGCCCAGTTTGAAGTGCTGCGCCGTGCTGGAACAGAAAGACCTAACACGAGTCCATTAAATAAACAATATGAAGCAGGAACACTTATATGTGCCGGTTGCAATGCGCCTTTGTACAAGAACGAGCATAGATTTGACTCAGGAACCGGTTGGCCTAGTTACGATCGTGCCATTGAAGGACAAGTAGAACGCGATGTGGATTATAAATTAGGCTACGCACGTACTGAATTGAAATGCAATACTTGTGGTGGCCACTTAGGACATGAATTTAATGATGGACCTAGAGAAACGACTGGGAAACGTCATTGTATTAATGGAGTAGCGTTAGAATTTATTCCTCAAGGACAGGCTATTCCAGCGTTAAATAAGTAGTTGAGTTTCGCGAAAGCGTAATTAAAACATCATCATGATAGAAAAAACTGATGCAGAGTGGAAAAGAGAACTCACTCCAGAGCAATATAGAATACTAAGAGAAAAAGGAACAGAACGACCTTTTTCAGGTGAATACAATACTCATTATGAAGATGGGACTTACAGCTGCGCCGCGTGTGGAAATGACCTATACAAATCCGAAACTAAATTTGATAGTGGTTGTGGCTGGCCATCTTTTGATGATGAAATTGAAGGTGCCATCATGCGCAAACGTGACGTAACGCACGGAATGATACGTACTGAGATCATGTGTGCTAATTGTGGCAGTCATTTAGGACATGTTTTTAATGACGGTCCTACGGCTACAGGAATAAGACACTGTGTAAATAGCGTGAGTGTGGATTTTAAGAAAGGTTCTTAGTTTTAAAACTTAAACCTAAATCTAAACTTAAATTAAAATCTAGCCTTTTTTAGACACACTAAAAAAAAGACTGCCTACTAAATCCTATCTACTTACTTCGGATTCCACTCTGGTAAATCCTCAGTCCAGACTTTGATTTTCATTTTCTTCTGGATGACGCGCCAGTGGTGTGCTTCTTCGGTACTGATGAATGTTATGGCTTCTCCAGTATTTTCAGCACGGCCAGTTCTTCCTATACGGTGGACAAAATCTTTAGGAGAACGTGGTAATTCATAATTAATGACATAAGGTAAGAACTCAATGTCGATACCACGAGCAAGTAGGTCTGTAGTTACTAAAGCTGTTAGTTCGCCAGTTTTAAATTCGGTTAACGCTGAGTTTCTCGCACCTTGACTTTTCTTACTGTGAATAGCTTTTGAGGCAATACCATTCTTTTTAAGCTTATCGTTTACATGATCTACTTGATACGTAGAGGAACAGAAAATCAACACTTGTGTCATTTCCTTTTCTTTCATTAAATGTCTTAATAAGGCTCCTTTTTTACCTTCTTGAACTCGGTAACCTATTTGTTTGATAAGAGAAATATCTTCCTCTTTTTCTTCTACAGATACTGTTACAGGATTATTAAGAAGAAGCTGTGTTAAGTCAGAAACATCATCACTAAGAGTTGCAGAGAATAATAGATTTTGCCTTTTATTGGACATCAATTTTATAATCTGATCCAGTTCGATTTTAAAACCTTTGTTAAGCATTTTATCAGCTTCGTCTAGAACTAGCGCTTTGACATCTTTTAAGTGAACAGCGTTTGATTCTATCAATTCTAATAACCTTCCTGGTGTAGCGATAAGAATATCTACGTTATTCATCTTACGCATTTGCGTATTAATGGATGTTCCTCCATAAACAGCCATGGTAATTAAAGGCTTAGCAAGCGCTTTAGAAAACGGAATAAAAACATCACTCACTTGTGCTGCTAATTCACGTGTAGGAACGAGTACTAATGCGGTAATATGTCTATTTTCAGATTCGGTTCCTTCTAATCGTTGTAAGAGTGGTAGGGCATAAGCCATGGTTTTACCAGAACCTGTTTTTGCGATACCAAGAACGTCCTTACCTTTTACTATTTCTGGAATCGCCAGTTTTTGTATTGGAGTAGGATGTGAGAATTGATTTTCTCGTAAAGCAAAAAGTAACTGATTAGATAATCCTAAGGATTCAAAAGACATAAGATGAATTTATTCTTTGCAAAGATAGTTGGTTTTTAGAGTGCTTAGAAGGAGTATTAGTTTTATAACAGATCTTGACTTTCGCTTCAAGTTCGGTCTTCGAGAACACTTCGACAGGCTCAGTGTGACACCTCAGACCTCGCTTTTGTGGTTTGATTTTGATTTTGGTTTTGATTTTGTTTTTAAAAAGGTCTTCGAGAACACTTCGACAGGCTCAGTGTGACACCTCAGACTTTGCTATTGTAGATTGATATATAGAATTCGGTCTTCGAGAGCCTCAGACCTCGCTTATATGGTTCGATTTCACTTTCGAGTTCAAGTTCAAGTTCGATTTCAAGTTCAACCTCATTCCTCTTCCCGTATTCCGGTGATATGAATTTCAACTCTACGATCGTAGTAATCTCCTTTTCCTGTTTTAAAGTTGGCCTGTTTGCCTATAGTGGTAAGTCGATCTGCCGCTACGCCATATCTTACCATAAAACGCTTCACTTGTTCAGCTCTGGCTTGAGATAAATTCCACTGTCCCGTATCCATGTCACGACCATATACTCCAGCTGCAAGACAGCAAATATGCCCTTGAATTTCTATTTCATATTTTTTATGAAGCAATAAAGAATTGATGATAGAATCCATAACTGGATAGGAGGATTCCCTTAAAACATGACGACCTGGATAAAAAATAACATTATTAAAAACCAATTTATCACCTACTTCAAGACTGTCTTTAAGAATGTCATAGGAGCGGTATTTCTCGATGGTATCAGTAGCAACGGCTACAGCTTCTACTTCTGGCGCAGGTTCTTCTTCATAGGTAATCGTTATATCTACGCGTCTGTTTTGGGCACGTTGTTGCTGGATATTTGAATTGGACATCAACTGAATTTCACCTACGGCTTGCTCGCTAAATGCTCCGTAGGCATAATTGGGTTTTAAATAATCAATAACAGACCAGACTCGTTTCCATGCTAGTTGTTCGTTATAGGCAATACTACCACGCTCATCACAATAACCTGATAAGAAGATGTTTGTAATTTTAGAATTTTCAGAATTAGTAATATAAGTATCGATTTTATTCAGCGATTGTTCCTTTAAAACTGCACTGTCAGTATCAAAATATACCGAAAACTGTTCTGTCTTTTGTTGAGCGGTAACCACCACAGAAAGAATTAAGAAAAAGTATTTTATCATCTTCATAACAATAGGCAAACGTTAGGCTTCTTAAATTAGTGTTTTAATTATATCCCATGTCACAAAAACTACCTCTTTCTTATTATCAGCAAACCGATGTGGTACATCTTGCCAAAGATTTAATAGGGAAGAAAATAGTGAGTAATATAAACGGTAAGTTGACCAGCGGTATGATCACTGAGACTGAGGCTTATCGAGGTTATGATGATAAGGCTTGCCATGCACACTTAGGCCGTTTTACAGACCGCACTAAAATCATGTATGAACCTGGTGGTGTGGCTTATGTGTACTTATGCTACGGCATTCATCATTTATTCAATATCATCACAAATACAAATGGAAATGCAGACGCTATTCTTGTACGTGCCGTGGAACCTATCGATGGAATTAAGGTCATGCTCGACAGGCGTAATAAGTCTCAACTCGATAAAACGTTGACCTCTGGACCTGGGAATTTCAGCAAGGCTTTTGGGTTGCATAAATCGCATTATGGTGCTCATTTAACTGGTGATGAAGTATGGATTGAGGAAGATGGTTTAGCACGCTTACGCGAAAGCGATATCATAACAACCACTAGAATAGGAATAGACTATGCTGGTGAGGATAAAGACCTGCCATGGCGATTTTACCTGAGTACCAGTCAATTTGTGAGCAAGCGATAGCTTTTAACCACGGAATCGCTCTAAAAACTCAGCACGCTTAGCTCGGGCAACAGGAATGGTAGCATCACTTGCTAATACTACATAGCCATCATTTAAATACTTGACAATGTGTGTGGTGTTTACAACGTAGGATTTGTGGATGTGGTAAAAATCGGGATGTGTAAGGAGTTTTTTAAAGTGACCTATGCTGCTAGAACTGAGAATGGGTTTGTGGTTCGTGAAATGAATTTTAGTGTAACCGTCCACGCCTTCACAATGAGTGATGGTCTTCACTTTTACAAACTCAAGACCGTCAGTAGAAGGAATGACAATCTTCTTTTTTTGGAAGTTTTCTTGACTTATGTTTTCCAGTAGTTGTTTATTCTTTAAGAGTGCATTTTTTTGCTCAATATTTATCGTTGCGTTAGTGACTGCTTCTACAAGGTCTTCATTATCAATAGGCTTTACTAGATATCCTATGGCGCATTGTTTAATAGCATCCAGCGCATACTGATCAAATGCAGTAGCAAAAATAATCTCAAACTGCGGATTTTTAAATTGCTCCAGTACGTCAAATCCGCTCATGCCAGGCATGGCGATGTCTATAAAAACCAGTTGAGGCTGTAGTTCATTAATAATATCAAATGCTTGAGCAGGTTTCTCGATAGTAGCAACTATTTCCAGCTCTGGACAGAAGCGTTCAATTTTATTTTTAAGTATAGCGATAGCCTTAGGCTCATCATCTATAAGAATGGTTTTAATGCTCATAAGTCCGTTAAATTTTGAATCCTTAGTTCCACGATTGTTCCTGTACCATCATTCAGTTCTGAGCGATCTTGAATAGAGTAGGAGATGTTCCAGTCACCGCTATCGTTTAAAATTTCTAATCGTTCTGCAAACACAGCACTGGAATGAGCCTTTGCAGTACCAGTAGTTTGCTTATTGTGTTTTTTAGTTCTGTTGATTCCTACACCATCGTCTTTTATGATGATTTGGTATTTGTTTTCTTGTGGAGTTTTTTTAAAATTTACTTCAATATTGCCAGAGGTTGTTTTATGAAAAATACCATGATTCACGGAGTTTTCTAACATAGGTTGCAACAACATAGTCGGGATGCTAAGGTCATTAACTTGTAATGATTGATCGACATTAATTGTATAAGATATTTTATCTTCAAATCTTAGTTTTTCAATATCTAGGTATTTTTTAATGAAGGCTATTTCTTCTTTGAGTGTTATTGTTTTGGTGCGAGAATAATCAAAGAAAAGCCTCATTAATTTTGAGAATTTAGTGAGGTAGTCTTCGCTTATTTCTACTTCGTTTCTTTGAATATAGAATTGGATAGCATTTAAACTATTATGCACAAAATGCGGATTCAACTGGCTGCGTAGTGCGTTCAGCTCGCTCTCATATTGTTTCTTTTGAGCTGCTAGTTGATCTTCTAGTTGTTGTTGTAAAAGTTGGTTTTTACGGTTGTTGAAGGTGATGAATAGACTTAAAATACCGACACATGTTATAACAATAATTAGAAAGCCGCTTATAAATATTAAATTATCACTCATATTGATCATTTAGACTAAGTGCATAAGTAATACATCCATATAAAACTATATTAATCATACTAATTACAAAATTCATTTCCCAATCTAATCTAGTAAGTTTAGGTAAAAAAAGCGTTAATGCCATTACTGTAACATGATAAACAAGTAGTCCAATTGAAATCCAAAAAGGTCTTAATTTTTTAAGATTATTATCTATATCAATTAAAAGTAACATTCTTAATAAAAGAAATACGGAAGATAGCACAACAATTGCTCGCGCTATGCTATTGAGTGGGAATTGTGTTTTTAAATTATGATAATAGGTAAGGTCTAAAATGAAGGCTGCAATAACTAAAATTATTGAAAATATAGCAAACCATTTGTTTTTCAAGTATAGATAAAACCACCATATAATTAATAATATTGAAATAAAACTTAAGGTGTCTGTAATCCTAGCTGTTGATTTCCAATACTTCCAGAGGATATAGTTTGCTATGGATTCTAGAATTACCGTAGTGAATAATAGTACAATTATTACTTTTTCTTTTGAATTCCAGAGAGCTTTAAACCTTATTATAGCTACTGTAGTAGCTGTAATAAGGCATATAGCACATAGGATTGTAGAAATGAAATAATATGTGTAATTCATTGTAGTTTCTATGGATTTGTAATTCCTAATGGAGGCATACCTGATGTACTTACATTAAATCCGTCAGCTCCAGGAATATTTGGTGGTACTGGATAAATTTGCATCGCCGTAGGATCGCTAGGAGGCATTCCACTTGGAAGGAAAAATATACTAGACACTATTTTGCCGTTGCCTAAATCTTTGGAACCTATGTATGCACGTAAACCTATGTTTGTATATCCAAGACTATCGCCATATTCTTCTATATATTTTAGGTAACATCTCATGTTTTCTACGTTAAAGTTGAATTCACGATAATCTTGATAAACAACTCCACTATTGTCTGTGAGTGAATCACCGTGTACTGCATAATGAGTTGCTCCATAAAGTGAATCTCTAGTAACGGCTACTGATCTCTCAATTCTCGAGGGATTTGAAGAGAAGTCTAATTCTGGACAATTTCCATCACTACATTCATTTACAAGTGGGACTTCCTTTGGTTCAACATCATCATCATGGCCACCTATCGGCCAGTTACAAGCGGTGACTAGTACAACAATACAAGCAAGTAATAAATAAGTAATTTGTTTAGTTTTCATAATAATGAGATTGGTTAGTTTTTAAAGGTATATGTTTTTTAACAATTGTTAGTATTGCTATGTTAAAAGTGAGTTGTTATTTTTAATTAGAGAACCAGCGCAACAGGATTGCTCCATGTCACGCTGTCCCCTTGAAATCTAATTTCTACAAGAATAGAACTCGGTAATTACAGCCGTATTTCCTGTAACTGTTCTGGATTCAGTAGTTACAGTTTGTGACCATCCTGTTTGATTAACTATTCTTACTGTGTATGTACCATCATCCAAACCAGAAAAGAAAATATTTCCGTTAATATCAGTGGTTGCTGTTCTTATTACTGAGTTTGACGCATCTAGTAATTCAAAGGTCCAATTATCTCCTATACTGTCTGTAGTTGCGTTGAACATCCTATCACAATTAACTTCTTCTAATACGTTTTGTACAGTTATGGTGTTGTTTTCACAACAGCCTTCGGCATTATTTGATATCACTACGTCGCCATCGCTAGTTACCATATCTCCAAGAAACGAGAACCCTAAAATTACCGCTCCTGTATTTATTAAACTTCCTCTTAAACTATAGCTACCAGCTGTTAATGGGAAATTACTTGCCGTCCATGCTGGAATAGCGGTTCCAGTCCATATGTACGTGGCACTGGTATCTAAGACCGTTCCTGTATTGTTATCAATTAACTCAAAATACATGCGATCGTCTGCTTTAAACACAAAACTAAAATCTACTTCAGTATCTTCCAGAACACAAAAGGAACGTTCAAAGACAAATGGTACTTGAATTCCAGCATTATTAACTGCGTTATTACACCCAAAAGTTCCATTAGGTCCCAGATCAAATGGCGCTAGAGTACCTGTTCCAGGTTGATTCACCCATGCACTACTTCCCATACTGCCAAAGTTCATCGAGTACGCATCATTTGAAAAAGTTCCTACAGCTGCATTTGTACATGGACTGCCTGGGCTTCCTAGAAATAATGGTGGTTGATTAATTACTTTCCAGAATGGATCTATTGCTCCAAAAGCAGCCGCAATAGGATCTCCATTTGCATCAATACCGCTTGATAAATTTAATACTCCTTTTAAATCACAGCCTTCAGGAAGTACTGGTCCATTTCCTATACACTCACAAAACTCGTTAATTGTTCCGTCCAGTAAAGTATCACCATTACTATCACACGCATCTCCTATGTTTGCTTGTAAATTAGGACAATCAGGATCTCCATCTCCTGTATAACCACATACTTCTTCTCCATCGCAGGAAAGAACCATAATAGCTAGTAAGCTTAGTCCTATTGTTTTAAAATTATTGATAATATTTTTCATGATTTCTATTTTAAGCCTCAGCCTGATATAAGGCTGAGGAGTTGATTATTAATTGTTATTCTGGACAGATTACTTTCATCTCAGTTCTACGATTGATTTGATGTTCTGCGGCACTACAATCAGTCCCATCTGCACAACGGTTTAAAAGTCTCGTTTCACCATATCCTATTCCTACTACACGATTTGCGTTAATACCTTGAGAAGCTATATAATCTCGTGCAGCGCTTGCGCGGTTTTGAGAAAGTGTTTTGTTGTATTCATTAGAACCTCTTGAGTCTGTATGAGAAGATATTTCTATACTTACGCCAGGATTATCTTTCATAAATTGTACAAGTCTGTTTAACTCAGGTTTAGCATCGGCTCTTATGAAATATTTATCTAGATCATAAAGAATGTTTTTTAAGGCAATCGCCTTACCACAATCTGCTTCTTCAAGACATACTTCTAGTTTTACAAACAGTGTAGTGCTACGATCATAATTCTCAGTAGAAATGGTTTCGGTTTGCGAGAAATAGTTAGCCTTTTTACCACGTAAAGAATACGTCGCCTTTTGCTTCACATTAAAGATGAATTCACCTTTAGAATCAGTCATGGTATTCTTTTGTTCTGCGACGGTAAGATTATTTAAAATAACAGACACTCCATCCAGTGCGGTTGTCGTATTACAAACCACTGCTTTTCCTTTTAAAATAAAATTGAGATCACTGTAAACAATTTCTTTTTGTAGTGTTTCATTAGATTTAAATTCATTTTTTACAGCTGTTGTTCCATCCAGATTTACATCATATAACTTCCCTTCAATGGTATAGTCATCCTTATTAATATCATTAAAAACTACGACCCCATAGGCATTTGACTTTCCAGTCTGTACTATGTTCCCTTCAGTATCTTTAAGAACGATGTCAGTGTCTGGTAGTAGCTCCTTTGTGAATTTATCTCTTGCTGTTACTGCAAGATTGTATTTGTCACAAACATTGCATTCTTCGCTATCATGTTTGTTGAGCTTATAAGTAATTCCGGCAAATACACCTACAGATGATATATCACAATCACAAGGTTCTTCTCGTTGCCTATAAGTACGTTGCGTGAGTATGTTCTGACCTTGATCACTATTGAATTCATGATATCCTGTAGAAACTCCACTTTCCACAGATTCAGTAACATTAAGGTGTCTCATATAATAAGCACCGGCATGAATTCCCCAATTATCATTAAAAAAGTAAGTGAATCTTGTTTGCAACTTAAAAGTAACCGCACTTCCCACGTCATAACCAGCATGAAAATTTACAGGTACAGTCGTGCCGCCTGGAGCAGCTACATCGTGTGTTAAACGGCCGCCTTTTATCGAGGCTAAACCAATACGAGTATTCAACTCTGCACTGAAATTTCTGCTAGCATTGCGATATTGGAAATCTGGTCCTATACCATAGAATATTCTGGTGATTCCATCTTCTGTTATGGTAGAGGTTGTAAATGCTGTACCGTCAAAATCTAACAAGCCAGAAGTAGGATAAATACTTTCAGGACTATTCTTAATATAATCTATATCTATTCCTACACCTATCCAGTTCCAGTAGTAGTCCACACTTATTCCAGCCTCAAGTCCACCATTGTAATCGATGTAAGGTGTGTTATTATGATACGTCGGGAAATCGTATCCTATTCTAGGTGAGATTTGAAAATAATTGTCTGTTGCATGATTTACCTGCGACCAGGCTGAAATACCACTTAGTAGTATTATCAATAAAAATAGTGGTTTAAAGAGTTTCATAATTAAAATTTAAGTTTTGATTAAAGTTATTTAAGTGCTTGAGCGATGATATAAATCCTTTGGCTAATTCTTAATACCACAGCTCAATCACTTGTAGTTCTTATTTTGAACAGGTCAAATATGCTATGTATCTTAAGTGTTAACTAGACGGAATTGATGATCGGTAGGTTTCATTACAGCATCGGTATGCATTAATGACTTATGGGTTGCTCATTTTGCTGTCACCTTGTCACAATTGTGTAAATGGTACTGCGTTTGAGTAGTGGATAGGGATGAATGATTACGCTTTCGCGAAAGCGTAAAAACAATAACCTAAAGAACATTATAAATTATGTCACAAAAAGGAACCATTAACGTAGCGGTGGAAAACATTTTCCCGCTTATTAAGAAGTTTTTATACAGTGATCACGAGATTTTTCTACGTGAGCTCATTTCAAATGCTACTGATGCAACTCTTAAATTGCAACACCTTGCCAGAATAGGTGAGGCAAAAGTAGAACTGGGCGACCAGCAAATCGAAGTTAAAATTGATAAAGAAGCAAAAACGCTTCACATCATCGATCAAGGTCTAGGGATGACTGAAGATGAGGTGCAGAAGTATATCAATGAAGTAGCTTTTTCTGGAGCTGAGGAATTTCTTGAAAAATATAAGGACACGGCAAAGGATAGCGGAATCATAGGACACTTTGGCCTAGGATTCTACAGTGCTTTTATGGTGGCAGACAAGGTTGATATTCTTACAAAGTCATTCAAAGATGAACCAGCAGTGCACTGGTCATGTGATGGGTCACCTAATTATACTATTGAGCCAGGTGAGAAGAAAGATTTTGGTACTGAAATTATTTTACATATTTCTGAGGACGAAACAGAGTTCCTTGAAGAATCTAGAATTACTGAGTTACTTAATAAGTATAACAAGTTCATGCCGGTTCCTATCAAGTTTGGAACTAAGACTGAAACTCTAGAAAAGCCAGAAGATGCTAAGGAAGAAGATCCAGCGCCTACTCAAGAGGTAGATAATATTATCAATAATCCTAATCCAGCATGGACCAAGCAACCTACGGAACTGGAAGATGCAGATTATAAGAGTTTTTACAGAGAATTGTATCCTATGCAATTTGAGGAGCCGCTATTTAATATCCACTTAAATGTAGATTATCCGTTCAATCTTACTGGGATATTATATTTCCCTAAAATGACTCAAGACTTGAATGTACAAAAGGATCGTATCCAGCTGTATCAAAACCAAGTTTATGTAACAGATAATGTTGAGGGAATCGTACCTGAATTCCTGACTATGTTACGTGGAGTAATCGATTCTCCAGACATTCCATTGAATGTTTCTCGTTCTTACTTGCAAGCAGATGGAGCTGTGAAGAAAATCTCCAGTTACATCACTCGTAAGGTGGCAGATAAGTTGAAATCACTATTCAATGAAGATCGTGCTGCATTTGAAGAAAAGTGGAACGACATCAAAATCGTGATTGAGTACGGAATGTTGAGCGAGGAGAAATTCTTTGAAAAGGCAGACAAGTTTGCACTGTATCCTACGGTAGGTGGTTCTTATTATACATGGGATGAACTTATAGAAAAAGTAAAACCAGCACAAACTGATAAGGATGATAAAACAGTTCTTCTTTATACTTCAAATAAAGAAGCGCAGCATAGTTATGTAACTGCTGCTGTTGATAAAGGGTATGAAGTGTTATTACTGGATTCTCCTATTATATCTCACTTGATGCAAAAGTTAGAAGGTTCAAAAGAGAATATTTCTTTTGTAAGAGTAGATGCAGATCACGTAGATAATTTGATTAAGAAAGATGATGATCAAATTTCAAAATTATCTGACGAGGAAAAAGAAACACTACAAAAAACAATCACAGATACAATTGCAGATTCTAGTTATTCAGTACAAGTAGAAGCAATGAGTAGTGATGCTGCGCCATTTATTATCACACAACCAGAGTTTATGCGTCGTATGAAAGAGATGCAGGCAACTGGCGGTAGTGGAGGAATGATGGGCTTTGGGAATATGCCAGATATGTACAACCTAGTGGTTAATGCAAATCATTCACTAGTGCAGGAGATTTTTAATGCAGAATCTGCTGAGAAAAAGGCAGGACTTATTAAACAATCTGTAGATCTTGCAAAATTATCTCAAGGATTATTGAAAGGTGAAGCACTTACTGATTTTGTAAAAAGAAGTTATGAGTTAATTAAGTAAGTAGAATTTAATAATAATTATAGCCGTTTATCTTTCTCGATAAACGGCTTTTTTTTAGAATTATTTAAAAATTTTAAATCTCAAAATGGTCCTATTCAAACACTCGATGTAGGAATTTGAGTTTTTATATAGCTTCATAAGGTAGTAATTTACTACAAATTATGCCGCAATAACGATTTCGTAATATAATATTTGTAGGAATTTGACATATAAAAGTTGATTAACAAATAATTAACATATTGAGCAATGCCTTGAAATTACTTAGCCGCTAGAATTGTTAACACATTCCTTAAATAATATTTTTACAATAGGTTTGGAATTGTCGATTATTCGCCTCTATCTTTACAATGTCTTTTTAAACGAGCTCAATTCTTTAAAAAGCAACTGGCAGATATCCCTATCTCCTGTCATAATTAACCCCTTAGATTAATGAACCCAGGTTCAAAGTATTTTTAGTTTGTAAGGCTAAGAATATTTGCTCACGAATGTGTTTTTTATTAATTCTAAATATTTAATTATGAAAAGAGTAATCCTGAGTGTTGCTGCACTCGCAATTGGAAGTTTTGCGTTTGCGCAAACTCCTCAGACAATCGCAGCACCTGTCCAACAGGTGTCACCTACAGCAACTGCTATTATAGGTGGTAACTTTTCTGATATCGATCAAAAAGGTGTAGGTAGTGATGCTACTGTTCAACAACAAGGAACCGCAAATGCTTCATTTATAGAGCAAACAGGTACAGATGCTGCAAATCGCAACAATGTAGATGTTCTACAATGGGGTAATGTACAACCTAGTATAAGCGGACATTTAAACTATTCTGATATCTTACAGAATGGAGCTGGCAATGATTTCATGGTAACCCAACAAGGTGACCTGAATGAAGTATTCGGTACTCAATCGGGACTTGATAACACCGCAATAGTGCAACAAGGAGCTGATGCTCCTCAACAAGCTGAAAGTAATCTTTCATTAGTAGATCAAGATGGTAAAGATAACTTTGCTGAAGTGCAACAGAGGTATGATAATAGTAAAGCAAGTATTTTACAACGTAATGATGTCGCTGCTGGAGTAGGTAACCGTTCATATCAAGAACAAATCGCAGATCCTAATATGTCATCAGGTCATGTAGCAATAGGAACACAGTATGGTGATGGTAACACTTTAGTTCAAATGCAACAAGGTGGACCGCTAGCCTCAGGTTCAGGAAACTATGCAGAGGCAAGTCAAGGTGATGCTATAGATGATGCAACAAATGCCTTTGCTCAACAGTTGCAACAAGGTGATGTGAATGAAGCTTATGTAACACAAAAAGGAACTGATAATACGAGCTTTCAAGAACAGTCTGGTAATCAAAACTTAGCTCAAGTAACTCAAGCAAATAATCCAGTAAATGGGTCCAATCTTTATGCTGAGCAATATCAAGAAGGTACGATCAACGTAGCAAAAACCGAACAAAACGGCGCAAATCATGAATCTTATCAAGAACAAAATGGTTATAGTAACCTTTCTGTTGTTTTCCAGCGTGGTGGTGTTAACCCAGCAGATGGAAATGTAGCAATCTCTATGCAGGAAGGGACATTTAATAATAGTTTTATTTCGCAAAAAGCTAGAGGGAATCATGCATTAGTAGATCAAACTGGAGATGGACAAACAAGTACCATTGAGCAAAACATCAATTCTAATTCAGCTCCAAATGGTGATGGGTTTAATACAGCCAGTGTTATTCAACGAAATGCAAACGTTCCTTTAACTCCGCAAATTCAAAGAGCGGCAGCAACTAGAAGGCACTTTTAATTTATAAACCGGTAGGGTCGGTTTAATAGTTCAAAGTTTGCTAAGGAAATTGAGAGTCTTAGCAGGCTTTTAAAACAAGTCAATCTCAATGTTTCAATTTAATAATTCTAAATATTTAATTATGAAAAGAGTAATCCTGAGTGCTGCTGCACTCGCAATTGGAAGTTTTGCGTTTGCGCAAACTCCTCAGACAATCGCACCTATAGTTCAACAATCGTCTCCAACGGCGGCAGCTACTATTGGTGGAAACTATTCTGACATCGATCAAAAAGGTGTAGGTAGTGACGCAACAGTTCAACAACAAGGAACTGCAAACGCCTCATTTATAGAGCAAACAGGTACAGATGCGGGAAATCGCAATAATGTAGATGTTCTTCAATGGGGAAATGTTGTACCAACTAGTCTAAGTGGACATTTAAACTATTCTGACATCATGCAAAATGGTGCTGGAAATGATTTCATGGCAACTCAACAAGGAGATGAAAATGAAATTCTTGGTATGCAAGTAGGTTTAGACAACTCTGCAATCGTACAACAAGGAGCAAATGTTCCTCAACAAGCTGAGAATAATCTAGCTAAAGTGGACCAAGATGGTAAAGATAACTTTGCTGAAGTTCAACAACGTTATGATGACAATGAGTCAAGTATTTTTCAACGTAATGATGCTGCTGCAGGAGTAGGTAACCGTTCCTTCCAGAGTCAAGAAGCAAATCCTAATCAAACAGCTGGTCATACTGCAATAGGTGAGCAATGGGGTGATAACAATGAGTCTGTACAAATTCAAGATAGTGGATCACCAGCATTAGGTGGAGCAAACTATGCAGACGTGAAGCAAGGTGATGCTACAACTGAAGCTTCTGGTGCATTTGCACAACAAGTTCAGTCTGGTGCAAGCAATGAAGCTTATGCTACACAATATCTAGCTAATGATACTTCTTACCAGGAGCAATTAGGATCAGATAACAAAGCTGTAGTAAATCAAAATACTGGAGGAAGTTCTTCAGGTGGAGATAACTTAGTTGAGCAGTATCAAGATGGAGATCGTAACGAAGCTCGATCTACTCAAAACGGTAACAATAATATGGTGAACCAAGAGCAATATGGTCAAGATAACTATTCTCGTGTATCTCAAGGTCATGGTCAAGTAGCTGGTAATATGGCAACTTCTATTCAAGATGGTTCATTAAACCACTCTGTTATTAATCAGCGTGCAAACGGTAACATGTCTATGGTAGATCAAACAGGTAACGGTCAAACAAGTTTAATTAACCAGAACGCTCCACTTGCAGGACAACCAGCACTAACTTCTGGGCAAAATAACGCAACTGTTATTCAGAGAAATGCAAATATTGCTTTAACTCCACAAGCTAGAAGAGCAGCGGCAACTAAAAGACATTCATTTTAATATATAAACCGGTAGGGTCGGTTTAATGTGATTTAAAGTTAGCTAAGGAATTTGAGAGCCTTAGCTGACTTTTAAAACAAGTCAATCTCAATATTTCAATTTAATTCTAAATATCTAATTATGAAAAGAGTAATCTTATGTGCTACGGCACTCGCAATGGGAAGTTTTGCATTTGCACAAACTCCACAAACAATCGCACCAATTGTCCAGCAAACGTCTCCAACGGCAGCAGCAACAATAGGTGGGAACTATTCTGACATCGATCAAAAAGGTGTAGGTAGTGACGCAACAGTTCAACAACAAGGAACTGCAAACGCTTCATTTATAGAGCAAACAGGTACAGATGCAGGAAATCGCAACAATGTAGATGTTCTTCAATGGGGAAATGTAGCTCCATCTAGTTTGAGTGGACATTTAAACTATTCTGACATCATGCAAAATGGTGCTGGAAATGATTTCATGGCAACTCAACAAGGAGATGAAAATGAAATTCTTGGTATGCAAGTAGGTTTAGACAACTCTGCAATCGTACAACAAGGAGCAAATGTTCCTCAACAAGCTGAGAATAATCTAGCTAAAGTGGACCAAGATGGTAAAGATAACTTTGCTGAAGTTCAACAACGTTATGATGACAATGAGTCAAGTATTTTTCAACGTAATGATGCTGCTGCAGGAGTAGGTAACCGTTCCTTCCAGAGTCAAGAAGCAAATCCTAATCAAACAGCTGGTCATACTGCAATAGGTGAGCAATGGGGTGATAACAATGAGTCTGTACAAATTCAAGATAGTGGATCACCAGCATTAGGTGGAGCAAACTATGCAGACGTGAAGCAAGGAGATGCTACAACTGAAGCTACTGATGCATTTGCACAACAAGTTCAGTCTGGTGCAAGCAACGAAGCTTATGCAACTCAAAAACTTTCTGGTGATACTTCTTACCAAGAGCAAATAGGTTCTGATAACAAAGCTGTAGTAGATCAAAACACTGGTGGAATTTCATCTGGTGGTGATAACCTAGTTGAGCAGTATCAAGAAGGAGATCGTAACGAAGCTCGTTCTGATCAAAACGGAAATGACAACATGGTGAACCAAGAACAATACGGTAGCGATAACTATTCAAAAGTAAAGCAACGTTATGGACAGAATGCTGGTAACATGGCAACTTCTATTCAAGATGGTTCAATGAACCACTCCGTAATCAATCAACAAGCTCATGGTAACATGTCTATGGTAGATCAAACAGGTAATGGTCAAACAAGTTTAATCAACCAAAATAACCCAACAACTGGTGCAGCTGCAGCAGCAGGTGGTTATAACAATGCAACTGTAATCCAGAGAAATGCAAATATTGCTTTAACTCCTCAAACTAGAAGAGTTGCTGCTTCAAAAAGACACACATTTTAATCTTTAAACCCGTAGGGACGGTTTAATTAATTAAGTAGTATTAAGGATGGCGATTGTATAAGTGCTATCGCCATCCTTTTTAATTCACATTCTAAATATCAATTATGAAAAGCTCAATATTAAATACCACAGCGTTAATTATATGTGGTGCAGCATTTGCTCAAATGCCACAAACGCCTCAAACCATAGTAGCTCCTATACAACAAGTTTCGCCTACAGCTGGCGCAACAGTAGGAGGAAACTACTCAGATATCGATCAAAAAGGAGTCGGTAGTGATGCAACAGTTCAGCAACAAGGAACTGCAAATGCATCTTTTATAGAACAAACAGGAACTGATGCGGGAAATCGTAACTCAGTTGATGTATTACAATGGGGAAATGTTACCGCTTTAAGTGGTCAAGAAAATTACTCAGATATTAAACAAAATGGTGCTGGAAACGACTTCATGGTTACTCAACAAGGAGACATGAACGAAGTATTCGGTACACAGGTAGGGCTAGACAATACAGCTTTAGTTCAACAAGGAGCTGATGTAGCTCAACAAGCTCAAGATAATCTTGCACTCGTAGATCAAGATGGTAAAGATAATTATGCTCAAGTTCAACAACGTTACGATAATAACGAATCAAGCATTTTACAACGAAATGACGCTACAACTGGTGTAGGGAATCGTTCTTATCAAAGTCAAATTTCAGACGGAAATCAATCTCCTGGTCATGATGCTATAGGTACTCAATACGGTGATGATAATGAATTAATTCAAACTCAGGATAGCGATTATGCTCCGTTTAACGGTAATAACTATGCTGAAGCTAATCAAGGAGATGCCGCAAATAGTGCTGAAAGAGCTTTTGCTCAACAAGTTCAAAATGGTGGTTATAACCAGGCTTATGCAAATCAGTATGGAGAAGATAATTCATCGTTCCAGGAACAAGAAGGAGCAGCAAACCGTGCTGAAGTAAATCAGAATACATCTTCAATAGGTGGTGATAACTATGCTGAACAATATCAAGCTGGTGGATTAAACTCTGCAATTGCTACTCAAAATGGAGAAAACCATAGTTCTCACCAGGAACAATATGGATTCTTTAATGAGTCTGTAGTGAATCAAAATGGTGGAGCAACCGTAGGGAATCAAGCTTTGACTATTCAATTCGGTTTTAATAATAATTCATTAGTTAATCAAAGTGCAAATGGAAACATGGCAGATGTTGATCAACTAGGAACTGGACACCAATCTGTTATTAACCAAAATGCTGGCGCATCTATGGCTCCAGGTGCTGGTTCAAATACAGCAACAGTAACTCAAAGAAATGCAAATGTTTCTTTAACTCGCCAAAGCCAAAGAGCTGCAGCAACAAAGAGACATTCTTTTTAAAATTTTGCTTAATTACTCTAACCGAGGAACTCTTGATAGTTCCTCGGTTTAAATTAAAACTATCGTTATGAAAAATGTATTCTTCTTACTGCTATGTATTGTATTCACTTCGTTAACAGTGTCGGGTCAGACTTATGTGGACGATACACAAGTGATTAATAATGATAATTTAAGAACAGCAAACGCTCAACTCAATGTAGCTTCGGTACAAAATAACACAGTTGCTACGACGCAATTTGTGAATCAAAATAGTGTGTTCATTGAACAAGTAGGGTCTGGAAACAACGCGATTATTAATGTTGCATCAGATGACAGTCAGATCAATCTTTATCAAAATGGCGCCTTAAACATGACCACTTTAAATTTAAGTGCCGACCGCATAAGAGCAAATATTGTTCAAATAGGTAACTCAAATTCAGTATATGACTATAGTGTACACGGTGCTCAAACACATAATATAAATGTCCTGCAAAATGGTGATTATAATACCACCATCAGTGCTGGCGCAAATGGAATATCAGAAAAAATGACTATTAGTCAAACTGGAATAGGGTCATCAGTTTATGTTTTAAGCTTTTAATTCTTCATGAAATTCATAACTAACATAATCATCTTTCTTTCCCTTTTTGCCTTGCAAGCTCAAACGCAGGTGCAAGAATCATTTTATAATAAAGAAGTAAGCGGTGAAATATTTCTAGAACAAAAAGGAGATTACATCTCTATCCAAGGTGTAGCGTCAAATCTTACTGACGTGTCTGCTAGTATTAGATATGAACTTTCAGTTTTTAAAAAAGATAGCCTTAATAACACCTCTAAAAATAAACAAGAAGGTCGTGGAGTATTAAACGCAAAAACAAAGGCCATACTCTCCACAACCTCAATTAACATCAACAACCCTTCAAAAGTTACCATCATGTTACTTATTTATAACACTGATGATAAATTGATAGGTAAAGATCTCAAAACACTTAAAGAGAATACCCGTCAACTCGAAGTGGAAAAAACGACCGCTTATGATGGAGTTGAATTTAAAGGAATAGTAATAAAAAAAGTTACTACTAAACCAGCAAGAGACTTCTATAAAAGTTTCTTTTCTGAGTATAATAGATATAAAATAAATGGTAATCGCATTGTTACCATTCAGGAAGAATTTGGACAAGGTAGAAGTTCACAAATAAATGTTTCTGTAGGTAGAGAAGTTGTATTTCAATTTTTTGTATCACCTAAAAAGAAATATTTGAAACAAATGGTTGAAATAGCGATAACTAAAGTGTATCAAAAATTTCTAGCCATTAAAGAACAAGAATCTAATTAAAATCAATAATCATGCTCACAAAAACTACAACATTGCTCTCGTTGTTCTTTTTAGTTTTCGCCTACACGGCGAGTAACGCTCAACAACTTACTTACAAACCTATCAATCCTGCTTTTGGTGGTGACACCTTTAATTATCAGTGGTTGATACAAAGTGCTGAGGCACAAAATCAATTTACAGATCCTGCAGAATCTGCAATAGATGAAGGTTCAGAACTAGATGCCTTTACTGAAGGACTAAACAGGCAACTGCTTAGCGGTTTTTCAAGACAAATTTTAAACCTTCAATTAGGAGATCAAGAATTAAGACCTGGGGTTTTTACCATAGGTTCTTATGAAGTTGAAGTCCTTGAATCTCTAGAAGGACTGGTTGTTAATCTGTTGGACACAAATACAGGAGATCAAACTCAAATTATTATCCCTAATAATTAGATAAAAATCTTACTGTAATGAAAAATTATAAAATCATCGTGGCACTCATGATGCTCACTATGTTGTTAACAGCATGTGGAGCATATATGAATCAACCACTAAGCACTCAACCGGCACGTATCGGTGAAGCGACTGACGTCTCAAAAAGACTCATTGCCTTACCTGAACCTAGTGCACCTGCATTTGTAGGAGTATATGAGTTTCAAGATCAAACCGGTCAATTCAAACAAGCGGAAAACGGTAGTACTTTTAGTAATGCTGTTACTCAAGGAGGAACGACTATACTTATAAAAGCACTTGAAGATTCTAAATGGTTTGCCCCTATAGAAAGGGAAAATCTCCAGAATCTTATGCAAGAGCGTAACATTATCTTAACGACAAGAAGAGATTTTGCAGCGCGTAGTAATACACAATTTAAAGACCTAGAACCTCTGCTTTACGCAGGAGTTTTAATTGAAGGAGGAATAGTTTCTTATGATACTAATGTATTAACTGGTGGAGCCGGAGCGAGATATTTTGGTGCTGGTGGATCTACTAAATACAGGCAAGATCGTGTCACGGTTTATCTAAGAGCTGTTTCTACTAAAACAGGAGCTATTATGAAAACGGTTTACGTTTCTAAAACAATATTCTCGCAAGCCGTGGACGCGAGCCTTTTTAGATATGTAAGTTTTAAAAGATTGCTAGAGGCAGAGACTGGTTTTACAAGAAATGAACCAGGACAACTCGCGGTTAAAGAAGCCATAGAAAAAGCTGTAGAAGCACTAATCATAGAAGGAATAGAAGCAGAATTATGGTACCCTAAAGGAGGAAAACCAGTTGCAGATCAAATGGTTGCAACTTATAACAAAGAAAAGGACGTTGCTGAAAATACTGATGTTTATCAACGCAACATCGTTGATAGACGTAGTAAATGGCGTGTTGATGCTGGCGCTGGAGGAACCTTAGTTAATGGAGATTATCCTAATGCTTATTATGAATATTCCCTAGCTGCTGGAGTTAAGTATAGCTTCTCACCTTATGTAGGGCTACATGCTTCGGTACATAAATTTAGATTAAAGAACACTGATTTATTCAATCGAGAGTTTGCAGCATCAGAGCTTAATGTGGAATTAACCATGTTGCCATATGATAAATTCACACCTTATGTCTATGGTGGAGCTGGAATAAATCATTCAAATTGGTTTGATAAGAATGACTTGAAAGTTCAAGCTGGTTTAGGATTGGAATACACCGTTTCTCCGTCAATAGGAATTAAATTATATGCAGATTATAATGCAGTTTTTGCAGACGATCTAGATTATATCGTAGCTGGACAGCGAGACGATCATTATCTCAAATTTGGTGCTGGTGTAAATATTTATATCGGTAATAATGAAGCCAAGGAGAATAATGAGAAACGTAAAGCGAGAAAATACCGTCGTACACAAAGACGTATTGAAAAAATGAAATTGAGAGTTCAAGCTGAGCAAGAGGTTGCTGGGGACACGCTTTCGCGAAAGCGTAACAACTCAAACTTACCAACTCCATAATTAAAAGATAGAAAAAATGAAATTACTGCAATATATAGCTGCAATCACTATCCTACTTTTAGTGTCAGGATGTAGCGAGGATAAATTACAAATTAATGGGAAAGGAACTCTAAAAGGTCGAGTAGTGGCCGATGAGACTTTCTTACCACAAGAAAACGTGAAAATTTCAACAAACCCTAATACCAACACAGTATTTACAGATGCTGATGGAATGTTTGAATTTGAATTAGAAAATGGTCAGTACTCTGTGCAAGCAGAGAAAGATGGTTTTTTAACTGATTTTGAAAGTGCAACTGTTGAAGTAGATGCGACAGTTGAGGTTGTTTTTGAACTAAAAGTTGAAACTGCAAATAATAGACCACCTGCAACACCTGTCCTAACCGTTCCAGAAGACAATGAAGTAGATGTCGCATCAAACGTTACACTAGAATGGACCGCTACAGATCCTGAAGGTGATGATCTTACTTTTACGGTTGAGCTTAGAAATACATCTACAAATACAATCGAGGTTTTTGAAGATATTACTGAGCCTATGCTTGATGTAACCGTCGAATTTGGTACTACTTATCTATGGCAAGTACGTTCTAATGATGGAATTAATCAAGATATTAATAGTGCTACTTTTTCATTTAGTACCACTGCATTCCCTACCAATAGATTCTTATTTGTGCGTAAAGTAAATGGTAATAATGTGATATATAGCGGTGATGATAATGGAACTGAGGTGGCACTTACTTCTTCCACTACTAATAGCTGGCGACCTAGAATTAATAGACAAGCTGGTAAAATTGCGTTTTTAAGAAATGTAGGCGCGGCAGTTCATGTGTTTACCATGAATCCAGATGGTTCCCAAGAGCAACAGGTGACATCAACAGTGGCTGTTTCGGGTTTTAACCTGGATGAAATTGATATTTCTTGGGCTACAAATGGTTCCTTAATTTATTATCCGTCGCTTAATAAACTTTATACCATTCAACCTAGTGGTGCTGGGTTATCATTATTTTATCAAACTAGTAATGGGAATTTAATTACTGAGGTAGATGTTAACGAGCCTAGAGTTGCGATAAAAACAAACGATTTTGCTGGTTATAATGTGGAAATACTTGTGCTCGATATGCAAGCAACGGTGATTGAAACTGTCATTAGTGGAATGGCTGGAGCTGCAGGTAGTGTCAATTTAAGTGCAGATAATACTAAGGTACTCTACACTCGTGATATATCTGGATTTGAGAACATCGCTTATAGACAACTAGATTCAAGATTGTTTGTTTATACTTTCTCTACCTCGGTTGAACTGGATGTTTCTTTTAATAAACCAATAGGTACAAACGATTTAGACGCGCGTTTTTCACCTACTGAAGGACTCGTCATATGTATGAATCAAGATAATGATGGAAACTCAGCACCTTTAATACAATCTCTAGAACTCTCAATTGCTGATACTAGGGAAGATTTATTTACAAATGCCATAATGCCAGATTGGGAATAGGCGCTCTTTATCCTTATGTAGTGAAATGCGTTAACTACATAGTGGACTTGAGTCCCTGAGCAAGATTCAAACATGTCTAGGGTAACTAACTATGATACTTACGCAATTATCAATAGTCCTGTGCCTATTCCGTTCTGGTATTTTTATAAACAGATAATGCCCAATTTAAGAATGTAGGGATTCTTTTATTGGGCATTTATCAATTCTAAATATCTTGAAAAGAAATGTTTTCTATTTTAAGATGAAACAAATTTATAGTTAAAGCATGTTCCACACAACTAGTTTAACATACTTTGACGTTTAACGGACTATTTTAACCTCTTTTTTAACTTTTTAGTGTATTTCAGCGATTTTATAAAACTGTAAATCGGTTATCCAGCAGTTAAATCTCTGGATTCATAAGCTCCAGCATCTGGAGATGAACCTCTTGAGTTATTTAAAATGTCATTTACTGTAGAAGTTGAAGGATTTGCAATTCCATTTGCGCCGCCAGTAGTGTCGATTTCTAATAAATTATTATCCTCATCATTAAATATAGGATCTATGTTAAAAACATTTAAATCATAATTTGCCGTGTTTGAGAAGTCATAATTTGCTAATCCCGTAAAATCATCAAATCGATCATTAAATTTTAATAAAGAGTTTTCAAAATTAAAATTGAATTGCGATACGCTATCGTCTGCAAGAATAAATTCTATGTCACGATCTCCATAAATGATACAATTTGTGAATGTAGCTTGAACTAAATCTTCTGTAAAAGCAGTGTTAGGAATCACGTTTGAAATGAATAGAGTAGGATCTTGTCTAAAACTATTGTTCCAGTAGTTTGCAATCGTACAATTATTAAAAGTATAATCTCCACCTAATCGCAACACTAAGGATGATTGTCCTGAATTATTAATCACAAGATTTTCTGCTTCTATGTGTCCTGTCGTACCTATAAGTCCAGAGTTAGAACTGTTATAAATTTGAGTATTGTTGATTTTTAAAGTAGCACCATTTGAAGAATTATTCACGCTATCCATAATGATTCCCACGCTAGCATTTTTAATCGTAGCGTTATTAATAATATTATTTTTACTACCAGCGGTGAGCCATATTGCGCCCCATTGCCCAGCAACATCAGCATATTGTGGTTCTAATCGATCTCCTTCAAAAATCACTTCGTTTTCTAGATCATCAGTTACAGATGGTAATCCATTAACTTGTAAACTTCCTTCATTTGCGACTATAATACCGCTCTGGCTATGGAAGTGTAATCTCGCTCCAGGATCAATGGTTAAGGTTTTATTTGCTGGCACTGCCGCAAATCCATAAATAACATAAGGTTTTGCTGCCGTGAAATTGAGTTCAGTATCATCTAAGACAAAACCGCTTATTCTTATTTCCTCGCCTTCCTCAGTGGTCCCTAGTAATAAAGTCTCTTCAACTCCTTGCGTGTCACGAGCTGGAAATAAAAATACAGCATCTTGAACAAGTGTTACCAGTTCTACTTTTTGAAGATTAGGACCGTTATCAAACTCAACAGTATCAGTATAAAGAAATTCGTCACCGCTAGAGAAATCATTAATGTCTATAGTGGTTTCTACAAAAACAAATAAGGAATCCTTTGCAAGTAATTCCACATTTTCAAATACTCGTCCAGGCACACCATCTACGGCAAGTCTATATTTAGAATTATCTCCTTGAGCCAGCGCAACTCTAGGAATTACTATATCATCGCTGCTATTATTATAAACTTTAAATGTACGTGTGCTAGAACCTATGTTTGTGAAAACAGTATCTAGAAAAACGGTGTCTTGTGAAAAGCCTAAATCTCCAGTACTACTAGAAAAAGCAAAATCATCCCTGCATGAAGCAAAAATGATTGTGATTAATACAGTTGGTATTATTATTAAGTATTTTTTCATGTGAGTGTCTCAAATAAATCTCTAAGTTCTTGAGAGATTTTTACAGGTTTACCTTTTTTATTAATAGCACACCACACAGATTTAGTCTTAACAAGTAACTGTTGCGTAGTGGCATTATATATTTCAATAAAACGCTCGTATTTTACATTTGTTGCTTGACCTACTTGAGTTTTAATTTCTATCGTATCACCTAGAAAAGCGGCAGCTTTATACTCTAGATTATGCTTGATCATTACCCAGTCAAATTGTTTTTTAAGCGCCTCAGTTCCTACGTTGAGCCAGTGTTCAACGGCAATCTCATTTGCCCACTGATTATAAACCACATTGTTAACGTGGTTGAGGTCATCGATCTCGTCATTAGTAACTTCTCTAGTGACGGTATATATAGGTAAGTCTGCTGTGATCACTATTTCTTTATTTTAATTTCAAACATTTTATCCCAACGTTTTCCTGTAACAAAAATTGTTTTCGTTTTAGGATTATAGGCAATTCCGTTTAGTACATTATCTTCTTTATCTGCAACTGAAACCTTTGCAGTAAGCGTTTTTAAATCTATGATTCCTTCTATGGCTCCATTCTCTGGATTTATGATCGTGATACCATTAGTTTGATAAACATTTGCATAGATCATACCATCAATCCATTCCAGCTCATTGATTTTAGTAACACTATTTTTAGTGGAAACCACTTGAATATAACTTAACTCTTCAAATGTGTTAGGGTCTATTTTCCAGATTTTATCAGTACCATCACTCTTATAAAGATATTCTCCATCATTACAAAGTCCCCATCCTTCTTTACTGGCTCCATATCTAAAGTCGTCCACACGATTTAACGATAAATCATACACAAAACCATAACCTGCTTTCCACGAAAGTTGATAGATTTTATGGTTCATGATAGTCATTCCTTCAGCAAAAATGTGATCAGGCAATTCTACTTTTTTAATCGCATCTCCTGTTGTCACATCTACTATTCTCAAATCACTTTCTCTGAACTGACCAGTACTCTCGTAGAGTGAGTCGCCATAAAACTCAAGTCCTTGCGTGTAAGATTCGCTCTTATGAGGATAACTTGCTACTTCTTCAAACTGATACAGCTTTGCATTCTTGGTGGCAAACCTATTGATTTGTTGCGATTTGGTAACCATTTTCCCATCCTTGTATATATGAGCTTTAAATGTTAAAGTTCCTAGTGGTTGATTTTCCAGCTTTCGCGAAAGCGTATTACCATTTTCTCCATCAATTTTACGAGCATTTATAGTCCATAAAACAGAATCTATACCCATTTGTGCGCCATCCATCACCGAAAGATTTATGGAATCAGCATCAGTATAGGAATTTTTAGGATTATTTATCTCTAAAGTGTAATTATCCTTAAAGGAATCGATATCGTTCTTACAGCTTGTTAATGAGGTGATTGCTAGTAAGATTATAGCGGCATTTTTCCAGTTCATAAAGGGTTTTTAAGAAGTCGAAATATAATGATAAAAATGCTTGCTTAAAATCTTTGCAGACTATAAACAACATATTATATTTGCAGCTGGCAAGTCCTACACAACTAGCTCCTGTTGAACTCCTCCAGGGCGGGAACGCAGCAAAGGTAAGCGGTCGTAGCAGTGTGATGTAGGTAGCTTGCCTTTTTTTATGTCTTATAGTGAAATCTAATCATCTCAATTATATATAGTTATGAATAAAGTGGTTCTAGTTACTGGTGGTTCTAGTGGGATAGGAAAGTCTATCGCCATTTATTTAAAGCAAAAAGGTTACACCGTTTATGGTACCAGTAGAAATCCTTCTCGGCATCCAGAAAGTCCTGTGTCACTTGTTGCGATGGATGTAAAAGATGCTGATTCTATAAATACAGCAATTACTGAAGTCATAAATAAAGAATCCAGAATCGATATTCTTATCAATAACGCTGGAGTAGGTATTACTGGTCCGGTAGAAGAAACTCCTATGGATGAAATCCATGGAGCGATGGACACTAATTTTTATGGTCCATTAAGAGTTTTACAAGCTGTGTTGCCTCACATGCGTGCCCAGAAATCGGGAAGAGTGATTAACATTACGAGTATTGCTGGTTATATGGGATTACCGTATCGTGGTATTTATAGTGCTAGTAAAGGTGCACTAGAAATTGTGACTGAGGCTTACCGCATGGAATGTGCGCATTTGAATATTCATTTTAGTAATGTAGCACCAGGAGATTTTGCCACAAATATTGCCGCAGGAAGATTTCACGCACCAGTTATAGAAGGAAGTGATTATGCCGCTGGTTATTCTAAAACGCTAGCTTTAATAGACGAGCATGTAGATGATGGAAGTGATCCTATGGAAGTTGCTTATAAAATTCATGAAATTCTTCAAGTAAAGAATCCTGGAATTCATTATAAAGTTGGGAGCTTTTTACAGAAATTTTCTATCGTTCTCAAGAAAATCTTACCCGAAAAAAGATATGAGAAAATGTTGAAGAAGCATTATAAGCTCTAGACCGCACTCGCAAGACTTTCTAATTCTTTAAGCTTTTCAAGTTTTATATTCTTACCATTTGTAGAGATTAAACCTTGCTTTTTAAAATCTGAAAGTAATCTTATACAGGATTCTGTTGCGGTCCCTATGACAGCAGCAAGATCTTCACGTGATAAAATTAAAGATAGCTCACCTGTTTCTTCATTTTCACCAAATTGTTCTCTTAAGTAAAGTAGAGCTTGTGCTAAACGTTGCTTTACAGTTTTTTGTGAAAGATCTATAATAAGGTCATCTGCTATGCGCAGTTCATGAGCCATATTCAATAAAAGTTTTTTTACAAAGTCAGGATTGTTCATCATACGATTTGTAATGGTAGATTTAGGAACAAAACACATTTCCATATCATCGAGAGCAACGGCACTTAAATTAGTACTCTCATCACATATAACAGAGCGCTGACCTAACACTTCTCCTATCGAAGATATTTTTACAATTTGATCTCGACCGGAATTTGTGATTTTGGAAAGTTTTGAAGAGCCTTTTCGTACACAGTAAATACCAGTTAAACGCTGTCCTTCTTTAAAAATCACATCGCCTTTTGCAACTTTGACAACTTCTTTGGTTCTATTAATTTCAGATAGGTCAGCAGTATTTAGTACTTTAAAAGCACTGAACTGTCTTACGATACAATTTTCACATTTATTCCCCATAGCATCTACTTGCTTATCTAACGTTTACAAAGTTAAAGTTTTGAATACGGATTATCGTATTAAAACTGATAATTGTCATGTTTTAAGGATGAAACTAGGCTCAAATTTGTAATCAGGTATAAAGAGCAAATAATAACATTATGGATAAGTGTTTCCATTGTGGAGATCCGTGTATTGAACAAACTATTTGTCATGATGAGAAAAAGTTTTGTTGTACAGGTTGTAAGCTGGTTTATGAGATTTTAAGTGAGAATGATTTAGGCAATTATTACAATCTTGAACATAATCCAGGAACATCTCCATCTTCTTTTAAAGACAAGTTCAATTTCTTAGAAAATGAAGAAATTGTAAGTAAACTGTTGGAATTTAATGAACAAGAAGTTCAGGTAGTGAATTTATCCATTCCTTCCATTCACTGTAGTTCATGTATATGGGTTCTTGAAAACCTACAGCGCATACATAAAGGTGTAAAATCTTCTCAAGTTGATTTTCCTAAAAAATCAGTACGTGTTACTTTTAATTCTACAGAGCTGGATTTAAAAGCACTTGCTTTATTACTCGCTTCCATAGGTTATGAGCCTTATATATCATTGGAGGATTATGAAGAAAAGGATAAAAAAATAGATCGTTCCTTAATATACAAATTAGGAGTTGCAGGTTTTGCTTTTGGGAATGTGATGTTTCTTTCTTTTCCAGAATATTTTGAAGTACAAGAATTCTGGTTGGATCGATTTAAAGGACTTTTCAGGTGGATGATGTTTGCCTTTTCTTTACCAGTCGTTTTCTATGCAGGATTTGATTATATCAAATCAGCCTATAAAGGAATCAAATCCGGTATTTTGAATATTGATATTCCTATTGCGTTGGGAATTTTAGTCTTGTTCATACGCAGTACTATTGAAATTGTATTTGATTTAGGAACAGGATTCCTAGATAGTCTCACTGGTTTAGTATTCTTTTTATTATTAGGTCGTTTTTTCCAGCAACGCACTTATGCTTATTTATCTTTTGATAGAGATTTTAAATCTTACTTTCCCATTGCTGTTACTCGATTATTAAAACTAGATGGTGAGATAAAGGAAGATCAAGTTCCTATTTATAAAATTGAAAAAGGAGACCGTTTGCTCATACGATCTGGTGAGATATTACCTGTGGACGCCGTTTTGCTTAGTGATAAGGCGACCATGGATTATAGTTTTGTCACCGGAGAATCAGATCATGTGTCTAAATACATGGGAGAAATCCTTTTTGCTGGTGGAAGACAGCAATCGGGTCTGATTGAAGTTGAGGCGATTAAAAATGTGGAGCAAAGCTATTTAACTAGCTTGTGGAGTAATGATATTTTCAAGAAGAAGCGTCATTCTAGTTTCCAGACTTTGGTAGATCGTATTTCAAAAAGATTTACTGTAAGTATCATAAGCATTGCTGTCATAGGAGCAATTATCTGGCTATTTATTAATCCGTTAACTGCAATAAATGTATTTACCGCTGTATTAATAGTGGCGTGTCCATGCGCGATAGCCTTGTCTACACCTTTTACCATGGGAAACATGTTACGTATTTATGGCAACATGGGATTATATCTCAAAGAATCTGTGATTATAGAGCGCATGGCTCAAGTTGACACGATTGTATTTGATAAAACAGGAACCATAACCACTAGCTCTAGTTCTCAAATAGAATATCAAGGGATACCATTAACATCTCAAGAAGAATTGAATCTAACTAGTACGTTGCGCGGTTCTAATCACCCTTTGAGTAGAGCGCTATATCAAGAACTTAAGAAAAATAATATTCTACCAGCCTTAGACGACTTTAAAGAAGTGGCTGGTAAAGGACTGATTTCTAGAATTAATGAAGTTGTGATTAAAGTAGGTTCTTCCTCTTTTACAGAAGCGCAATCTACTATAGAAACTAATGTAGAAACGGCGGTTCATATCAACTATAATGACACTTATAAAGGGAAATTTACCTTTAAAAATAAATATCGTCAAGGAGTATATGACTTATTTAGAAACCTGTCCACGCAATATGGTTTGCACGTCATATCGGGTGATAACGCTGGTGAAAAGCAAAAACTTCAAGATTTACTTCCACCTAGTGTCAGACTTCAATTCAACCAGCAACCTGAAGAAAAACTCAATTACATTAAAAACTTACAATCACAAGGTGCTCGTGTCATGATGGTAGGTGATGGACTTAATGACGCAGGAGCACTTGCTCAAGCAGACGTAGGTATTTCTATTGCAGAAAATGTAAACGTGTTCACTCCAGCCTGTGATGGAATCATGGATGCCGGTATTTTAAAACGTATGGATGGTGTGATTACGCTTTCGCGGAAAGCGGTAAACATTATCAAATGGTGCTTTGCACTGTCATTCTTCTATAACCTGATAGGAATTTCTATTGCGTTAAGTGGTCTGTTAACTCCAGTTATGGCGGCTATACTTATGCCTGTGAGTTCATTAAGTGTAGTAGCATTTACCACAATAATGACAAATTATATGGGTAGAAAATTCAATAAGAAAAATTTCTAAAACTGATAATTGTCATGTTTTAAGGAAGCAGTGAGAAATACATTTGTAACGATAATTCAAAGTGGTATGAGCATTATCTACATGTTGTTAGCAGTGAGCGTAGTTGTCGCTCTTTTATTTTTTGTCCTCTTTATAATTTCTGTAAAGTCTGGACAATATGATGATACCTATACGCCAAGTGTGCGCATGCTATTTGATGATGAACTTGTGAAACCTAAAGAAGAAAAAAACCAAATTAAATCAAAATAATTATGCAATTAGAACAATTTCATTACGATAATAAAATCGTTAAGAAGTTCCTTTACGCAACCATTCTCTGGGGTGTTGTGGGAATGTTAGTGGGACTGATCCTAGCCTTTATGTTTCTGTTTCCAAATATGACCGATGGGATCTCATGGCTTAGTTTCGGTAGATTAAGACCGTTGCATACAAATGCGGTGATTTTTGCATTTGTAGGAAACGCCATTTTTGCTGGTGTTTATTACTCCACGCAGCGATTACTTAAAGCGCGTATGTGGAGCGATTTATTATCAAACATTAATTTTTGGGGATGGCAATTAATAATTGTGGCTGCAGCCATTACTTTACCGCTAGGGTTGACTTCTTCAAAAGAGTATGCAGAACTAGAATGGCCTATCGATATTGCAATAGCCTTAATTTGGGTTGCTTTTGGTTTAAACCTAATTGGAACACTCATTAAAAGAAGACAGCGTCACTTGTACGTTGCGATTTGGTTTTACATCGCCACATTTGTTACTGTAGCTGTATTGCACATATTTAATAGTATGGCGCTACCAGTAAGTGCTTTTAAAAGTTACTCTGCTTATGCAGGAGTGCAAGATGCTCTTGTTCAATGGTGGTATGGTCATAATGCGGTAGCGTTTTTCTTGACTACTCCATTCTTAGGATTGATGTATTACTTCATTCCTAAGGCGGCAAACAGACCAGTTTACTCTTATAGATTATCTATTATTCACTTTTGGTCGTTGATATTTATTTACATCTGGGCTGGTCCTCACCATTTACTTTATAGTGCTTTACCAGACTGGGCACAAAACTTAGGTGTAGCATTTTCTGTAATGTTACTTGCTCCATCTTGGGGTGGAATGATTAATGGATTATTAACCTTACGTGGTGCTTGGGATAAAGTACGTACAGATCCTGTTTTAAAGTTTATGGTAGTTGCTATCACAGGTTATGGTATGGCAACATTTGAAGGTCCATTGCTTTCTCTTAAAAATGTAAATGCAATTGCTCACTTTTCAGACTGGATTATTGCACACGTTCATGTAGGAGCGCTAGCCTGGAATGGGTTTATGACTTTCGGTATGATCTATTATCTCGTGCCTATTTTATTTAAAACAAAGTTAGCTTCTACTAAACTGGCAAACTTTCACTTTTGGATAGGAACATTAGGTATAATCCTTTATGCTTTACCTATGTACGTAGCTGGATTTGTTCAAGCATTTATGTGGAAACAGTTTAATCCAGATGGAACGCTTGCTTATGGGAATTTCCTAGAAACGGTTAATGAGATTATGCCTATGTACTGGATGCGTGCCATAGGAGGAACTCTTTACTTGATAGGTATGTTAGTTCTAGTTTACAATGTCATTATAACTATAAGACAAGGTAGCGCGGTTACAGATGAACTTGCTGAGGCTGCTCCACTTACTAGAGTTTCTAAATCTAGAACAGCTAGTGAAGGATGGCACACATGGTTAGAAAGAAAGCCATTAAAAATGACACTTTATGCTACCGTAGCTATATTAATAGGTGGAATTGTTCAAATCGTTCCTTCCTTAATGGTAGATGATTACATTCCTGTAATCTCAAGTGTGAAACCATATACTCCACTAGAACTTGAAGGTAGAGATCTTTATATAAGAGAAGGTTGTGTGGGATGTCACTCGCAAATGATCAGACCATTCCGTAGTGAAGTAGAGCGTTACGGTGAATATTCCAAAGCCGGAGAATACGTGTATGATCGCCCATTCTTGTTTGGTTCAAAAAGAACCGGTCCAGATTTGATGCGTATAGGTGGAAAGTATAATGATAACTGGCACCTCAATCATTTCTATGATCCACAAACGACCAGTTCAGGTTCTATCATGCCTTCTTACAAATGGTTAATAGCAAATGCTCATGACCGTAGTGATACTCAAGATAAGATGGAAGTAATGGCAACTCTAGGTGTTCCTTACTCACCTGCCGAAATTGAAAACGCTCCAGAGCACATGGCTGCCCAAGCGTTAAAAATAGAACAGAGCTTGATGAATGATCCTGACTTTGCCAAAACTTATGCGGCAGACAAGAAATATGCTCAAGACAATGGAGAAGAGTTTGTAGAAATGAGAGATAGAGAAGTAGTTTCTATCATCGCTTACTTACAGCGTTTAGGAACAGATATCAAGGTGAAAAACGCCGAGGATTTAAGTGTAACTCAAAACAATTAAGTCATGCTTAAATATATTAAAGGAAATCTCGAAGCGATAGATGGTGTATCCATATATCCTATAATCTCATTAATCATCTTTTTTACCTTTTTTACCTTATTATTTATTTATGTAATAACAGCTAAAAAAGGACACATGAAGTCATTAAGTGAAATGGCTATAGATGAACCAACTAAAACACAAGACGATGAATAAATCAGCACTATTTAGAATAATCATTTTCATGATTCTAGCACTAGTTCTTTTTGAACTGGTAGCAGGTAAAGAAGGAACTTGGGCTGTGCAAGAATATCCATTAATCTGGTTAATACTAGGAGTTTTATTCCTGTGCGCGTACTTGCTTGAAACAAGTGTAAAAACACTTGAAAGAGTTCTATATAACACCTTGTCAGATGAAGCTAAGGAACGATATGATGCTCAAGCAATCGCTCGTAAAGAACAAGAGTTTGCAGGTGTAAAGAAGTTCTATGATAAAATGATGGGTGATAAGCCTATGGAGGAAGAAGGTGAGATAGAAATGGATCACAATTATGATGGTATCCGTGAATTAGATAATAATTTACCGCCATGGTGGGTTTATCTATTCTATGCCACAGCGATTTTTGCGGTAATTTATTTAACTAAATATCATGTATTAGACGCCGCACCAGATCAAGCTGAGGAGTATCTTCAAGAAGTTGCTCTAGCTGAGAAAGAGATAGAAGAATACAAAAAAACAGCTAAGGATTTAATAGACGTAAACACCGTAACCTTACTAGCAGATGCGTCTGATCTTAAAGCTGGTCAAGCCATTTTTGAAGAAAGCTGTATTGCTTGTCACAAAGCCGACGGTGGTGGTGGAATAGGTCCTAACCTTACTGACAGACACTGGATTCTAGGCGGCGGAATTAAAAACGTCTTTAATACCATAAGTGAAGGTGGACGTGACGGAAAAGGAATGGTTTCCTGGAAAGCAGATCTTTCTCCTAGTGAAATGGCTCAAGTAGCAAGTTATGTCATAGGTTTTCAGGGAACAACTCCTGCAGAACCTAAAGAGGCTGAAGGTGAGATATGGATCGATCCAGATGCTCCAGCACCTCATGAGGATGTGCCTGTGGAATCTGTAGAGACTATGATAGACTCTACAGTAACAAATTTGAATAAATAAATTCTAGAACATTAACTAAATGGAAACTCCAGAAAATGAGGTTTTTAGAGACAGTATCGCAACCATCGATAAAGATGGAAAGCGCAGCTGGGTATATCCTAAAAAACCTTCAGGTAAATTTTATGACTACCGTAAATGGGTGAGTTATGTATTACTTACTTTTTTTCTAGCAGCTCCATTTGTTAAAATAAACGGTAACCAGTTCCTTATGTTTAATGTGCTGGAAAGACGTTTCAGTATCTTAGGTTTTCCGTTCTGGCCACAGGATTTTTACTTGTTTGTGATCATGATGCTTATAGGCGTTGTGTTTGTAATATTCTTTACAGTTGCATTTGGAAGGATTTTTTGTGGATGGATGTGTCCTCAGACTATTTTCTTAGAAATGGTATTTCGCAGGATAGAGTACTGGATAGAAGGAGATCGTGGTAAGCAAATCAGACTTGATAAACAAAAATGGGATGCAGAAAAGATCCGTAAGAAAGCTACTAAATGGTTCATTTTTGCGATCATCTCATTTATTATCGCAAATGTGTTCCTAGCATATCTTATAGGTAGTGATCAATTATTAAAATATGTGACTGACGGACCATTTGTACATGTTAGCACCTTTATTTCGCTTATAATTTTCACTTCTGTATTTTATTTTGTCTTTGCATGGTTTAGAGAACAAGTGTGTATTATCGCTTGTCCTTATGGAAGATTACAAGGAGTATTGCTCGATGATAAATCCATCATTGTTGCATATGATCATAAGCGAGGAGAAAAAGAAGAAGGACGTGCACTATTTAAAAAGAATGAAGATCGTGCAGCAACTGGTAAAGGAGATTGTATAGATTGTTTCCAGTGTGTTCAAGTGTGTCCTACGGGAATAGACATTAGGAATGGAACACAACTCGAGTGTGTGAATTGTACCGCATGTATAGACGCTTGCGATAGTATGATGGAAAAAGTGGACTTGCCTAAAGGCTTGATACGTTTTGCTAGTGAGGATAATATTACTAAAGGTAAAAAGTTTGAATTTACTCCTAGACTTAAAGGCTACACCGCAGTTCTCGCAATCTTAATAGGACTTTTTTCTGGTATGATGTTGTTGCGCAATGACGTTGAGGCAGACGTATTAAGGCTTCCAGGATCGCTATATGAACATAAAGGTGAAACCATAATTAGCAACGTTTACACCTATAAACTGGTCAACAAAACTACGGCTACCATAGAGGATATAAATTTTAAATTAATGTCTCATAAAGGAACAATTAACCTCGTGAAGAATGACGGTTTTGATATTAAAATGGAAAGCCTGGCAGAAGGTACCTTGTTTATAGAACTAGAAACTGGAGCCATAAAGAGCGATAAGGAACGTGTAGAAATAGGGATTTATAGTGGAGATGACTTGATAGAAACCACGACCACTTCCTTTATGGGACCTAGAAGTTATAAGTAGTGTGAGGTTGATGTTGTTCTCGCTTTCGCGAAAGCGTAATTAAAATAATACTGTGCCACCTATGTGGAATAGATAAAAAAATAAAGATTATGAAACTCAATTGGGGAACAAGTATTGCGATTGCTATCACTCTATTTATAGGTTTTATCATGGTCATGGTGGTTACTATGTTTACAGATAAAGGTTATGACCACGACATGGTAACTACTGATTATTATAAAAAGGAATTGCTCTTTCAGCAAGAAATTGATGCAGAGCAGAATGCGAAAAACCTGGGCGATATTAAAGGAAAAAAAACCACCACAGGTTGGGCACTAGAATTTCCCGAAAGTATTAAAGAAAAAAAGTTTACAGGAACAGTGTCCCTATATAGACCGTCAGACAAGCAACTAGATTTTGACTTGCCTATAGTCTTATCTGGTAATTATTTGCTCATACCTGACAATCGCTTAAAAGACGGTCGATGGGACATTCTTGTAACAGCTACTCTTGATGGGAAGCCGTTTAAATATAAAGAATCTATTATATATTAATATGTTGTGGTCTGGTTTCATATTAGGTTTATTAGGCAGTTTCCATTGTATGGGAATGTGTGGTCCTATTGCCTTTTTATTACCAGTAGATCATAAAAAGCCTACTAAAAAAACTTTTCAGGTATCTGTATATCATGCTGGTAGATTGTTTGCATATGGGTTAATAGGTTTGTTGTTAGGTTTAGTAGGGAAGAGTTTTGACTTATTTGGATTACAACAACAGTTAAGTATTGCCGTAGGAGTAGCTATGATTATAATGGTCATCACGACTTACTTTATAGGAATGAATTTCACGATTACTAAACCTCTCTATAGACTAGTAAGTAAATTAAAAAGTGCAATGGGTAAAGAACTCAAAAAGAAAACTTTTGATGCTTTTTTTACCATGGGGTTTTTAAACGGTCTCTTACCATGTGGACTTGTTTATATGGCAGTAATAGGAGCGATAGGAGCTGGAAATGCTGTAGAAGGTGCAGTTTATATGATGTTTTTTGGACTGGGAACTGTTCCATTAATGACTGCTGCTGTGTATTTAGGAAATGTAATATCAATTAAAGTAAAAACAGTGATGAAAAAAGCCGTTCCTGTTTTTGTGATAATAATAGGTGCGTTATTTATAGTAAGAGGATTAGGATTAGGAATTCCTTACTTGTCGCCCGTAAATATGAATAATCAACAATCTGCTGAGCAGTCATGTCACACGCCGGTTGTTTTACATACAAATTAAAATTATATAGATATGAAAATGTTACCTCTAGTAGATTGGACCATGGGAGCTGTTTTGATAGGTTTTTTTGCCTTAGTATGCATAGGGCTAGTCGCCATCGTTATGAGCATGATGAAGTCAGATAAAAAGAAAGAAGAAAATACTAAGACTGATTAGGTCTTAGATAAAAAATATCAAAGCGCACTTCATAACTGCGTTCTGATTTATTTTGGTTAATTGGTTGAAAGAGGTGTTACTAGTAGAGTAATACCTCTTTCTTGGTTTTTAATAAATTGAAACTATATCGGTTGAAGGAAATCTGCGATCTAGCAAATACCATAAGGCAAAGGGTATTTTCAAACTTCGTAATTTATTCTTAGTATTCAATCATAGGTTATTTCCTCTAGGCACAAAAAAAAGCCTCCCAAAATGAGAGACCTGAAAAGTTCACTTTAGGGATATGAACTCTTAAATAGTCATAGAAAATAGTTGAGTATCTGGTTTTTTACGTTTCAATCTCAAGTCAAACGCCATGCATATATTACGTACAAATGCGCGACCTTTCTCTGGAACAATAATGCTGTTGGATTCTAGAACGAGTAATCCATCAGCTTCCATTTCTTTGAGATCGATAAGTACGTCTGGTAATTCTGTGAAATATAAACGACCGTTTTGTTCCCAGCTCGTCTCAAATTGACACATTAAGTTGAGTATGTGTTTTCTTATGATGAGGTCTTCTTCATTTAATAGATGACCTCTATAAACTGGAATTTGATCCTGATCGAGTAATTTTTTATATGCTGTGATGTTTTTTACGTTTTGGGCAAATCCATACCAGCTATCACTTATAGAAGAAACACCTAGACCTATCATAGCCTGAGTACTGCTAGAGCTGTATCCCATAAAATTGCGATGTAATTTCTTAGTCACCATAGCTATGTTCAACTCATCACTAGCAAGTGCAAAATGATCCATTCCTATTTCAATATATCCAGCATCTTCCAGCATTTGTTTTCCTAACTCATACTGCTCTCTTTTTTCAACTGGGCTAGGTAAATTTTCTTGAGAAAAACCACGCTGTCCATTACCTTTTATCCATGGCACAAATGCATAACTGTAAAAAGCAATACGATCTGGCTTTAAGGCAATGGTTTGTTCAATAGTGTGAATAACGTGTTCTTTCTTTTGAAAAGGTAACCCATAAATTAAATCATGACTTACAGAGCTGTAACCTATTTCTCTTGCATTAAAAGTCGCGCTCTGTACATTTTCAAATGGTTGTACTCTGTGAATGGCTTTTTGCACCTCAAGATTAAAATCTTGAACTCCATAACTCACACGGTTAAAACCTAGATCATGAAGCGTTTGTAAATGTTCACGAGTCGTATTGTTGGGATGACCTTCAAAGCTTAGCGCCGCGTCATCGGGTTGCACGGCATGCTTGAAAATTCCATCTATGAGTATTTTTAAATTTTCTGGAGAGAAAAAAGTAGGAGTTCCACCACCTAAATGTAACTCGCTAATTACAGGTGCTTCATCAAGCAGTGCGAGATATAATGACCATTCTTTAAGCACATATTTTAAATAAGGCAGTTCCACATTATGATTTACGGTGATACGTTTGTTACAACCGCAAAAGGTGCACATCGCCTCACAAAAAGGTAAATGAATGTAAAGGCTTATTCCTTCCGTACTATTAGATTCTTTAAATGCTTTAATCACTGAGTTTTCCCAGGCTTGTTTTGTAAAGGCTGCTTCTTCCCAGTAGGGAACTGTTGGGTAACTTGTGTAGCGTGGACCAGCTACATTATATTTTTGAACTAGAGATGACATACCTGACGTTTTAATAGCACACCTCAAATTATTTGAGTCCTATGTATGCTAGAATTTGAGTGTAAATTTATAAGCATCTACTATGTTATAACATGACAATTATCAGTTCTTTAATGCTTTTAAAAGAATCCTTAAGATTCCCTAATTACTGAGTGCTTTTTGATAATTTTACAATTCTTAAAAAACACCATTTCTTTGGAGGATTATTATCTATATATAAAATCATTACACCTCATTTTTGTAGTTACCTGGTTTGCTGGATTATTCTATATACCGCGACTGTTTGTCTATCAAATTGAAGCCCATGACGAGCAAGAACCAGCAAAAGGTATTTTACTCAAGCAACTCAAGTTAATGACACGCCGTTTATGGTTTATTATTTCGTGGCCTAGTGCGGTACTCGCAACGAGCTTTGCATTACTGCTTATTTACATCAATCCAGGAATCGTAGAAGCGACGTGGATGCAAGTGAAACTAGGCTTTGTAGTTTTGCTTATTATCTATCATATTAAAACGCATTTTATCTTCAAGGAACTAGAAAATGATGTCGTGAAATGGACCTCAAACGGAATGAGATTATACAATGAAGGAGCGACTATAATTTTATTTGCGGTTATCTTTTTAGTCATTCTTCAAAACGCCATCAATTGGATTTATGGCGTTGTAGGAATTTTTGCTTTGGCAGCTTTGTTGATGGTATTATTTAAGATTTATAAGCGGTATCGGAAATCATAAAAATTAAATTTTAAGCTATTTAATTTACTTTGTGTCAATAGGTTAATGTTTTTTTATATCTGTTAAAGTCGTTTGGCGTTTTAAATCAATACTTTATCGAATAACATTTTTTTTGTAAGATTTAAATTCACTATTGTGCATTAATCAGGATACTTTTGTTCATTATAAATAAGATTTATTAATGAAAAATTTATTCACTTTACTATTCATACTTTTACTTCTATTTGCAGGTCGCAATAGTAATGCGCAAGTAGGAATAAATACAGATTCTCCAGCACTAGATGCAGCGCTAGATGTAGAGGGAACAGATAAAGGAATCTTAATTCCACGATTGAATATTATTGATTTGTCCACCATAGCACCTGTAACGGGTGGTTCTACAGAAAGTTTATTAGTTTATAATACAAATACCACAACAGGAAAAGGTTTCTACTTTTGGTCTGGAGTGGAATGGGTTCCAGTAGGAAAAGGACTTTATTGGGAAAAGAATGGAAATTCAGGAACGACACCTGGAACTGCAGCTGGTCAGAATTTTTTAGGAACAACTGGTGCACAAGATTTGGTAATTGCAACAAATAGCACTGAAGCTATGAGAGTTACAAGTTCAGGACAGATTCAGGCTGCAAACTCAGGAACTGCAGCAGCACCTACTTTTTCTTTTAATTCTGATAGTGATACAGGGATTTATTCTGGCGCAGCAAATAAATTAAACATGTCTGCAGGTGGTAATGCAATGTTAGAACTTAATGGTACATCAAATCCTGAGATAGTTCTTAATCCAACAGGAGCAAATATAGATACTCGTATCGCATCTCAAGGCAGTACTCATATGGTATTTGTTAACGCAAGTACTAATAGGTTAGGTGTTGCTAATAGCAATCCACAAGCAACTTTACATGTAGGAGGCAGTTCTAGCACAGTAAGAATAGACGCATTAAATTCAACAAACAATAGTAACAATAAAGGAACTGTTTCTACACCGGTTTTTGTGGATTCAAATGGTGAATTAAGTATAGAAGGATCAAATGTAATCACTCAAATGGTTGAGGATAATACTAGCTTCCTTAATACGGCAATAGTCGTTGACAATTCGTCATCTTTAAAAACGGTTACAGAGTTATACTCCACATCAGTGACATTAACTCGTGACGCTTTAGTAGAAGTAGTCTATCAAGCAGGAGTTTCTATTACCGATACATCTAATGATTTGATTTATGATGGACGTCCTAGAATCTATCGAGTTTATGTAGAAATTGATGGTAAAAAGGTTGCATATAAAGGAGATGCTTACGTAAGTAGTACAAGCAGTGGAACAGCTGTGGTTAATGGTCCTTTTTATCTTAATGGTAATGGCTATGTACAATTAACAGGTGCAACAACTGGAACTGTACACGATATTAAAGTTTATGCTGAGGTTTATGGGAATACGGCATCTACTAGATGTACGTATGGTGGAAATGGTGATGACTTATTTCAAGTAATTGTAAGATACTAGATCATGAACAATTATTTAAAAATAAGTTTATTAATTTTCCTTAGTGCATATTCCACTAGTGCTCAAATAGGTATAGGTACTTTTGATCTTCATTCTGAAACTTTACTCGATATTTATTCTGAAAATAAAGGGCTGCTATTACCGCGCATGAATATCGATAATTTTGATACTTACACCTTGCCAGTAGGTCCTACAACAGAATCTTTATTAAGCTATAATACAAATTCAGTTTTAGGTAAAGGTTTTACATACTGGACTGGAACTAGATGGAGTCATATGAATAATGATTTTTTCTGGAGCACTTATGGAGAGCATTCTATTAATAATTCAAACTTTATAGGGACTACTGATTCAACACCATTTATTCTTGGGACAAATAGTATTTCAAGATTGCAAATAACTACTACTGGAAATTTTTTAGCTCATAATAATGGAACTATGTTAAACCCATCTTGGGCAATGACAGGTACTAATATCGGAGCTTATTCCACTGGAAATAACTTAAAATTCAGTCTTTTGAACGAGGATTATGTATCGATATCTAATAGCAATGGTGTGTTCTTAAATCCGTCTCAAAATGATATTGATATTCATATGAATAGTGATAATGGTTCTCTATTACAGATGGACTCAAATCTCAATCGTATAGGAATCGCAGCCACGTCTCCTGTGGAATCAACTCTTCATATTCAAGGAGCCACAAGTAATGTGAGAATTCAAAGTTTAAGTAGTTCAAATTCAAATAATAATGGTGTAGATAAATCGGTGCTATTTGTTGATAGTAACGGAGAATTTAAGTTAGAACCTACACCGCACATCACACAATTACCTCAATTTGAATATGAATCAGGTTATTTACTAATTCCGGTAACATATTCAAGCTCTACACTTGGAGCTACTTCGAGTACTATTTATACTACTAGTCAAGAACTTTTTGAAGATGGTTTATTGGAAGTAGTTTATCAGACTTCGGTTTCTGTTAGGAGCACTTTTGGAGGCGCGATAACAGATGGATTACCTAGAAAATATGGAATTAGAATTCTTGTTGATGGTAGAGTTATCGGTCAAACTTCTAAAATGTATACTTCAGACGCCTCTGGAGGATTAATCGCCTCTGGATTTATGTATTTAAATGGAAAAGGCTACGTTCCCTTAACTGGTAGCCTTACAGGGACGACTCATAATATTGAAGTTCAAGCATTTGTAGATGGTGGAGGAAATAATACACGCATTGTATTAGGCTCATCTTCAAATGATTTGTTTGAAGTAATAGTTCATTATTAATACGCTTTCGCGAAAGCGTATCCTAACAAATTCTACTTCTTAAAAGGTTCAATTAGTTGCTTCCCAAAACTCTCTGGATAGTTCTCATCGCCATGAAAGCCAAGTTCGAGCTCGGGATTGTGATAGGGAACATGAGCAGTTCCAAAAATGTAATCCCAAAGACTTAAAGAAAGTCCATAATTCACGCCATATTTGTAATCAGCCGGTAATTCACGGGCATGGTGCCACAAGTGCATTTTGGGATTGTTAAACACATACTTTAATGGTCCATAATCCCAGTTGAGATTTGCGTGATTCAAGTGCCCTATAAATACACCAGCCATATGAACGATAAAAAATTGTTCAATCCCAAAGCCTAGCATTGCTAGCGGTATATACTGCAATGTTTTATAGATAAGCGTTTCCATAAAATGAAATCGGAACTGCGCTGCAAATCCCATTTCTTTCACACTATGATGAACTTTATGAAATTCCCATAACCAGGGAACTCGATGTAACAATCTATGAATGTTCCATTGAACAAAATCTGCAATTACAAACATGATGAGCAACTGCGTCCATACTGGTAAACTGCCTAATTCAATGGCAACTATATTTTCAAATCCTAGACTTCTTAAACCATCATTAAATAACGCGACGCCTACTTTAGATAATGAATTATACCCTACCAGTGAGAACAGAAAGAAATTGAAAAAGAGATAAAATAAATCCAGCCAAAAATCTTTGCGCAACACTTTCTGATTTTTGCGCCATGGTAAAACGACTTCAAGAACAAAAACTAATAAGGAAACTGCTATCAACCAGTAAAAATAATTAGTCCACGATGGCGTGGTAATTTCCCTCACGAGATAATCCCAGTAATCAGTAAAAGAATTGAAGAAAAGTTCTAGATAATCTTGCATGTTTAAAGAGTCGTTAAGTAACAAGCAAAATTACTTTAATCATTCATACTACAACGTTATCTTAATATGAGTATTCTATAGAGCTATAAACTAAATCCTATCGATTATTTTTGAGAAGCAAAATCGTAATTATGAAAAATGCAATTCTAATTTTACTTATCTCCATAGGATTTTTATCCTGTAAATCAGGTAATGAATCTGCTGTTGAAAAACAACAAGAAGAGACCGCATACTTCGACTGGAGTGCCGCAAATGTTTACTTCTTACTCACTGACAGATTCAATAATGGAGATAAATCAAACGATACGATTATCAAAAGAGATCAAGAAACAGGTAAGCTACGTGGTTTTAAAGGTGGCGATTTTGCTGGAATCATTGATAAAATAGAGGAAGGATATTTTACAGATTTAGGAGTTGACGCAATATGGCTCACACCTATCTGGGAACAAATCCACGATGGAGTAGATGAAGGAACAGGATATTCTTATGCATTTCATGGTTACTGGGCAAAAGATTGGACCGCTGTAGAACCTAGTTATGGAACGATGGAAGAATTTCAAACACTGGTTCAAAAAGCACACGATAAAAACATAAGAATCTTACTAGACGTAGTAATAAACCACACAGGTCCTGTGACAGCAATGGATCCAGTATGGCCAGCAGATTGGGTACGCACTGGTCCTGGATGTACCTATCAAGATCAAGAAACAGCTGTAACCTGCACACTTACAAACAACCTTCCTGACATAAAAACTGAAAGCACTAATGAAGTAGCACTGCCACAACATCTAGTAGAAAAATGGAAAAATGAAGGTCGTTACGAGCAAGAACTCGCAGAGCTAGACGTATTTTTTGAACGTTCAGGATTACCACGCACACCAGTGAATTACATCATTAAATGGGTAACAGATTACGCTCGAGAAACTGGTGTGGATGGATTCAGAATCGATACTGTAAAACATGTTGAGGAAGAAGTATGGCAAGTCTTTAATGAACAAGCTCGACTAGCCTATAAAGATTGGAAAACCGCAAATCCAGATAAGCAAATTCACAATGATGAGTTTTTCATTTTAGGTGAACTATATGGCTATGAGGCAAGTGGTGGAAGAAATTATTATTTTAATGAAAATCCTGTAGATTATTTTGACTATGGTTATGATGCTATGATCAACTTTGGGTTTAAAAGACATGCTATTGCGCCTTATAAGGAACTCTTTAAAAGGTACGATGGATTCAGAGATAGTTTATTGTTAGAAAAGCCAAATGATCCAGCTTATTTGATGAATTATATAAGCAGTCATGATGATGGTCAACCGTTTGACGCATCAAGAGAACGTACTTATGAAAGTGCTACTAAGTTGTTGCTTACTCTAGGAATGTCACAAATTTATTATGGAGATGAGTCTGCTCGTTCTTTAGTAATTGAAGGAACACAAGGAGATGCGACGTTGCGTTCTATGATGAATTGGGCAACTATAAATAAAGGTTTATTAAATCACTGGCAAAAACTAGGGCAATATCGCAGTAATCATCCAGCAGTAGGAGCAGGCGAGCACCATTCACTAGAACATTCTGGTAATGGAACTTTATTTGGTCGCTGGTATGATAAAAATGGACATCAAGATAAAATTCTTGCTGGAGCTGGTTTAAAAGATGGACCGCTTACCATCGATGTGACAAAAGTATTCCCAGGAAGTTCTCAATTAAGAAACGCATATACTGAAAAAAAACTTGAGATTAAAGATGGAAAAGTGACCGTTCAAGTAATGAATGGAGTTGTGTTACTGGAAGAAATTGAATAACCACGCTTTCGCGAAAGCGTAACTTCAAAATCATCTTTCAATACTTTATCTTTAAACTCTTAACCAAGAATAAAGATGAAGTATTTTTTTTATGCATTATTAGCCATAGGAGTTAGCAGTTGTAATGATGTAACAAACAAGCAAGAGAATCAAGTTAATCCAGATAACGTGATCGTGGAAGTTGAGGATAAAATCCCTACACCGCAACTCAACCTGCAACAGGCAAACAACCTTGCTCAATTACCGCTACATTGCATAGAAACAGAGTATCCCAACAAAATGGGACACGTCACTGCTGCACCAGAAGATCAAAAACGCCCAACAGAACAGCATCCAGTATTTTATGGGTGTTTTGACTGGCATAGTGCTGTTCATGGTTACTGGAGTGCGGTTACTTTATTAAAGCAATTTCCAGAACTAGAAGCAAGAGAAGAATTACTTTCTAAAATCAAACGCAATCTCACCGCAAAAAATATAGAAGTAGAAATCGCTTATCTCCATACAGAGAATAACAAAACCTTTGAACGCACATATGGCTGGGCATGGTTGCTTAAACTTCAACAAGAACTAGATACTTGGGAAGATGCACAAGGAAAAGAATTTGCTCTAATCCTTCAACCACTAACTGATGTGGTCGTGGAACGCTATACAGAATATCTTCCTAAACTTAATTATGCCATAAGAGTAGGAGAGCATTCTAACACGGCATTTGGGATGGCATTTGCTTGGGATTATGCTACTCATGCTAACAAGACCGCTTTAAAAAATGCTATAGAATCTAAAGCCAAAGAATTTTACAAAAACGATACTGATTGCCCTATTTCTTGGGAACCTAGTGGTTATGATTTCTTATCACCATGTCTGGAAGAAGTAGATATCATGAGAAGAATATTACCAGAAACTGAGTTTCATTCTTGGGTAAATAAGTTTCTACCTAAAATAAGTAATGGGAAACTAGACATTGAAATCGGTAAGGTGTCTGATCGTAGTGATGGGAAATTAGTTCATATAGATGGACTTAACCTGAGTCGAGCATGGGTACTTTATGGACTCGCTGCTCAATATCCACAATACAATAACCTTACTGAAATAGCAGATGCTCATATTACCAACACACTACCCAATCTAGTTGCAGACGATTATGCCGGCGGACACTGGCTGGGAAGTTTTGCTATTTATGCGTTGCAAAATGCTCAGAATGTTCAATAAGATTTTTAAAAATATAGGTCCTGGAACTTTAGTTGCAGCAGCATTTATAGGTCCAGGAACAGTAACGGTTTGCACTATTGCTGGAGCAAATTATGGATACAGCCTTTTATGGGCAATGCTACTTTCCATTTTTGCAACCATAGTATTGCAAGAAATGGCTGCTCGATTAGGGTTAGTAACCAGTAAAGGATTACCAGAGATTTTAAGAAGTGCTATTTCAAATAAGCTTATAAGAGTGGTGCTCATCATTTTAGTTCTTGCAGCCATAGCAGTAGGTAATACCGCTTATGAAGCAGGAAATATTAGTGGTGGCGTTTTGGGACTTCAGATTATCTTTGGGGAACAATGGTATTTTCCGCTCATTTTAGGAGCTATAGCATTTGGCCTCTTATTTATAGGGAACTATAAAATATTGGAAAAGGTACTGATTACTCTCGTAGTCATTATGGGAATATCGTTCATTGCTACAGCAATTGCAATAGGTCCAGACGTAACACAAGTTTTCAAAGGACTTTTTACACCACAGATTAATAGCGATAATATTCTCACGATTGTAGGTTTGATAGGAACTACAGTGGTTCCATATAATCTTTTTTTACACGCTTCATTAGTGAGCGAAAAATGGAAACAACCCAGTGATTTAAGTGCGGTAAGAAAAGATACGGTGATCAGCGTTATCTTAGGTGGATTAGTATCTATGTGTATCATTATTGCAGCAACGGCATTACAAGAGACTAAAGTTTCCAGTGGAACAGATATTGCACGTGCACTGGAACCTGTTTTTGGTACAGCTTCTACTTATGTTTTTTCTATTGGCATTCTAGCAGCTGGAATAACAAGTGCTATTACAGCACCGCTCGCTGCGGCTTATGTAGTAAAAGGTTGTCTAGGCTGGAAAGGAACTATGAAGAGTTGGTCCTTCAGAGCAGTGTGGATGATCATTTTATCAATAGGTATTTTGTTTTCAAGTTTAGGATTTAAACCGCTGGATATCATTACGTTTGCTCAAATAGCAAATGGACTTCTTCTTCCTATTATAGCCATTCTATTACTTTGGCTAGTAAATCAAAAGTTACTCGGGAAATATCAAAATAAAACATGGCAAAATGCGATGGCTTTTGTAGTTATAATCATTGCTATTGGGCTAGGAGCAAAAACTTTACTAAAAGTGTTTGAAGTGATATGATTGTCATTGATTTAAATATGGACCTAGGAGAAGGAATGGCAATAGACGCTCAAGTTATGCCTTTTATCAGCTCTTGTAATATCGCTTGTGGTGGTCATTATGGTGATGAGAACTCTATTAAAACAGCCTTACTTTTGGCTCAACAACTTGGTGTAAAAGCAGGTGCACATCCATCTTTTGAAGATCGAGAAAACTTTGGTAGAAAGCACTTGGATTGGGATGAATCACGCTTTTGCAAAAGCGTATTAAAACAAATTAAAACCTTCCATAATGTCGCTCAAGAGCTTGACATTCCCATGAGTCATATTAAAATGCATGGAGCGTTGTATCATGCCACGGCAAATCAACCTGATTTTGTTCAATGGACTGTTGACCTTATGAAAACTTATTTTCAGAAAATTCCGCTATTTGTTCCTTATAACTCTTTGCTTGAAAAAGAGATGAATAAAAGTGACTTACTGCACATCACAGAAGCGTTTGCAGATCGACGATATCATGCTGCTGGAACACTAGTTTCTAGGCTGCATGAAAATGCAGTTATTAGCGATGTCCCAAAACTTATCAATCAGCTAGCGATGATGGTATATGAAAAAAAGGTGCTCTCGGTAGAAGAAAACGATATAGAAATGAATGCTCAAACCTATTGCATTCATGGAGATAATGAGCAAATAGTAAATCGTTTTCATGAAGTCATTGCGTCACTTAAAATCAACGGTATTCAAATTGGGTAATTCCATCACATATCATCAAATGAATGAGAATAGCCTTCTCATTACATTTTATACTACACAAGATACCATCATTCAATGGCGACGCAGCGCAGCTAATTTAATCACTAAATCATTTGGTAATGAAGTGGTTATAAACCATGGATTTGATTCTATACTGGTGCTATGGAAGTCTCAATCATTAAAATCTGAGATGATATCTTCTATAAAAAACTCACTGAATGAAGAGCAAGAAAAAGAATCGTTAGAAGGTGTTTTGTGGAAATTACCTGTCTATTATGATAAAACAAGTTCTGATATGACCACTGTATGTGAGTACCTAAATCTAGATGTTGATGAAGTAATCCAAATTCATAAAAATTCGATTTATACAGTTTCATTCATAGGGTTTTTGCCTGGATTTCCATATTTAGATGGATTAGATAATCGATTAATGATACCACGTAAATCAAAACCATCGTTGCAAGTAGAATCGGGTAGTGTGGCTATTGCGGCTGGCGTGTGCGGTATTTATCCTCAAAATAGTCCTGGTGGATGGTATGTTCTTGGAAATTGTCCTGTTCCATTATTTAATAAAGAACGAGCACAACCATTTCTTTTACAAACGATGGATGAAGTACAGTTTTATGAAGTTGATAAAATCGTTATTGAGAATTGGACTACTCATGATTCACTGGATTTAATAAAGAGAACAATCCATGGCTAGAATGACAGTATTAGACGCTGGTTTTTTTATGACCATTCAGGATCAAGGACGCATCTCTCATCGAGATTATGGTGTTCCGCAAAGTGGTGCTATGGACCAATCGAGTTTTACGGAATCTAATCGATTATTATCTAATTCACTAAATACTCCAGTACTAGAAATGACCATGCGTGGTGGGAAGTTCATGTTTTCTCAACCTACAACTATTGCTATCACTGGTGCAACATGTGAAGTTATTCATGATTCACAAGTTTTATTAAGTCCGTGTGTACTAAATATTAAAACGGGTGACGTGTTAGAGATAGGTGCTGCTCAAGATGGTAATTTTATTTATTTGGCTATTGCTGGCGGATTTCAAGTAGATTCCTGCTTTGAAAGTTCTTCTTATTATCCTAAGATTTTAGACCAATCTTTAATTAAAAAAGGAAATCATTTAGAATATGAATCGCAGCAAAATGCCCTTGTAAATAGTAGGTGTAAAAGTAATCATTACGCAAAAGCCTTAACAGCTTTTAAAGGTCCAGAATTTCATTTATTAGATAGAGAACATCAATTGAGATTATTGAATAATTCCTTTTCCATTTCTAAGCAATGGAACCGTATGGCGTTTCAATTAGAAGAATTGATAATGAACGATTTAGAATCTATTAAAAGCAGTCCTGTATTACCAGGAACGATTCAATTAACTCCACAAGGTAAACTCATTATTTTAATGCGTGATGCACAAACCACTGGTGGATATCCACGTATTTTGCAGCTTGCTGATGATTCAATCTCATTCCTATCCCAATTCACCGTAGATAAAAAAATAGATTTCAGAATTAAAGCTTTTTAGTTAAACTATAATTAATCATTGTGGTTATTTATTGAATAGATGGTTAATTCGTATTCTATTATGAAAATAACTGCTACAACTCGAGAAACCTTTAAATGGAAACATCTACCATCATTGTTATGGGAAAGTGCCAAAAAATGGAACGATGATGACGTATGGCAGCTGGGTGCTAGTGTTGCTTATTATGCTATTCTCGCACTTCCAGGTTTGATGGTAATCATGATTAACGTTATAAGTACCGTATGGGATACTGAGATCGCAACAGGAAGACTTACTAATGGACTTACTTCGCTTATAGGTTATGATGCCGCGGCAGATTTAACCGGAATCCTGCAAGCTGCTCGTATAGACAGTGATAGTTTTTTTGCAAATGTTATTGGTGTTTTGACATTAGTTTTTGCAGCGACAGGTGTTTTTTATCAATTACAGTTGGCTCTAAACAAAATCTGGAAGCTTAAAATTAATCCCAAAACACCATGGTGGAAAATCATTACGGACCGTGTGAAGAGTTTTGGATTTATTTTAGTTCTTGGTTTTTTAATTTTAATCAGTTTTGTCCTTTCAGCAGTAATTGCAATTCTTCAAGATTGGATTCAAGCAAATATTGCCGAATACCTAGGTATGCTTGCTCTAGCGATCAATTTTTTAATTTCGTTAATCATCATTTCTTTTTTGTTTGGGTTGATGTTTAGATTCCTGCCAGACGCTCGCCTCAAATGGAAAATGGTATGGCCTGGAGCAATACTTACTGGATTGTTATTTGAAACTGGTAAGTTTTTATTAGAAATTTATTTCACACAATCGTCTCCAGCAAGTGCTTATGGTGCCGCTGGAATTATTATTATACTACTACTTTGGGTTTCTTATTCCTGCTTGATTTTATTTTATGGAGCAGAGTTTATTCTAGTTTATGTGAATAGATATGGTGACGGCATTTTACCTAGTTCTAAGGCTCTTAAGTATAAAGAGGAACTTGTAATCGTGGATAAAGGTGAAGAAGTGACTCATGCAGAAATTGAGGAACTTATCGAGTCAGATGAGTCTAATATTGTGGAGGAACTATAAGCTTGGTTATGTTACGCTTTCGCGAAAGCGTGATTTCACTAACTAAATAACTCTAAAAACGCTTGTTTGTAAGTCTTAGTAATAGGAACTCTATAATCTTCTCCTATAACTACGTAGCCTTCATTTTCAAACGCTCTCACGGCCTTGATATTAACGATATGGGATTTATGACACTTGAAAAAATAGTCGTCCAGATAATCACTGAATTTCCCTAAGCTGTATGAACTAGTTAGCGTTTTACCGTCCATAAGGTGGATTTTTGTGTAACCATCATAACCTTCGAGGTGAATAACTTCTTCCTGTGGTATAAAAGAGATTCCTTTTTGAGTAGGAACTTTTAATTTATGATCTCGATCTATAATTTTATTGAGTAGTTCAACGAGATTTGCGTTTTGGTCTGCATTTTCTTTTTCTATGTTAAGAATCGCTTTTTCAATAGCATCTTTAAGTTCTTTATTATCTACTGGTTTAAGAATGTAATCTACCGCATTTTTTTTGATTGCTTCAAGAGCATATTCTCCATAAGCGGTGGAGAAAATTACTTGAGATTTTAATTCTTCAATGCTGTTGAGTAATTCAAAACCATTGAGTCCAGGCATTTGTATATCTAGAAAAAGAATATCAGGTGCGTGAAGGTTGATCGCTTTAAGCGCTTCTTTAGGATCTTGATATGTGGCAATGACCTCAATTTTATCACTTACTTTCTCGATCTTTTTTTTAAGATTCTGTAGAGCAGTGTGCTCGTCATCTACCAGTATGGCTTTATAAATTTTCATTGTTTATTTTTTTAAGATCAAATATGACTTCATGACCTGGATGAGTAGCATCTTGAGACGCTGCAGCTCTTTGCAATTGAATTTCCCACAGCCCAGACGCTCTCAAATATTTCAATCGATCATCAAGAACAGATGATGATTTATAACGATTATCGTCTTTATTGAACTTCATTCCTACACCATCATCTATGATATGTATTTTAATGCGATCTTTATCTAGTCGTTTAAATTTCACGATTACTTTTCCTGCTGTGGATTTATTAAATATTCCGTGATTTACTGCGTTTTCCACGATAGGCTGCAATAACATGCTAGGTAATTTATCGTGAATATCTAGAACAGGATCGACTATGATTTCATAACTTAATTTGCTTTTAAATCTCAATTTTTCAAGATCTAGATAGTTTTTTAAAAGCTCTATTTCTCTTTCAACAGTGATATATTGTTCTTTACTTAATTCAAAGAATTCTCTAACCAGTCTTGAAAATTTCACTAGATATTTATCTGATGTTTCAAAGTCATTCTCATTGATGTAATACTGAATTGCCGTCAAGGAATTAAATACAAAATGCGGATTCATCTGTGAGCGCAATGCCTTGAGTTGTAGTTCTGATAGTTTTTGAGATTGTAATAATTCCTTATTTTTCTTTTCTTGAGATTTTTTAGTAAGATATTTAGTGATAAAAACGACCGCTGTTATAAGGCTTAATAAACTCAAGATATAAAACCACCAGGCTTGATACCATTTAGGCTCGATTGTAAAATCTATAGATTTTGTAACGTTTTCGCCGCGCAATTGCAGCTGGTAGGAACCAGGTCCTAAATCTGAAAAACTCAGGTTTGAAGAGTTAGTCGTTACCCAATCTGTCTGGTTAGGAGCTAGTTTAAAATCATAATGTAGATTCTGATTATTGCGATAATCTAAACTTTTTACCACAAAGCGTGTTACCGTATTTTCACTGTAAGTTACGGTATTGTTTTGTGTTAAATTCTCCTCTTGATAGTTACCCGATTCTATATATAAGTCCAGTAATCCTTGTTCTGACTTATAATCTATAGGTAAGTGGATGATTCCCTTATTTGTGGCAATCATTAATTTATCATCTAATTTTAAAACGCCATTAATTTTATGAGTAGGTAGTCCATTTGTATTATTCCATCTGTTTCTTAGTAAAAATGTTTGGTCTACGTATTCATAATGGTAAATCCCTTGGTTAGTTGGTACATACAATTGATTGTCTTGAAAAAACGGGTTATTAGCCTTGAGAAATTCACTGCCATCAAGCAATTCTATGGTCTCAAGATCAGTTAGATAAATACCGTAACCAGACGTAGATACTAACATCTGATGATCATTAATAGTTTTTAAATCTATCACGGGTTTATCAAAATTTGCTAAAGCCGGAATTTTTTCAAACTTTTCATTTTCTAATTGGTATAGACCATTTGAAACACCTACAATTAATTCATCTTTGAAGGATACTTCACAACGTGCGCTTCCTAGATACCATGATTCTAATTCTTCAAGACTATATGGAGCAAGTCGTTTAATGCCTGCTGTGAAATGACTATAAAGATAACCATCATGATAATCCAAGGAGCGAGCACTTTCATTAACCACATTAAACTCATGGTTAATTTGTTTACCATCTGTTATGGTGTAGATATTTTTTTTAGTAAAAAAATAGGAGGAATTAGTTTGAGGTAAATATATCGCATCATACAGAAAATGATTGTTATCAATGAAGGATTCAAAGGTTTTTAATCCTTCATTATATTTATAGAATCCTTTTTCTTCAACTAGTGCGATTACATCGTTATCAACATATTTAATGTCTTTAATTTTATAAGTATCTAGCTCAGTAGTGATATTTTTTTCATTGAGTGCGTGTTTATAAATTCCACTATTAAAAGTTGCAATCCACACCGTATTTTCTTTATCGATAAATGAATAATGTGAATTGAGTTCTTTGGGAATGTGAATAAGAGATTCAGGTTTTAATTCATTATTTAAAAAGGTAACCACGTGCTCTCCAGTGAATTGAATTCGGTTATTTGCTAGGTGAATTCTAGCATATTTTAAAGATGTTACACCTAGTTCATTTTCATAAGAATACTGCTTAAGTTTTAAGTTGTTTAAGTCTACATAATTGTAGGACATTTTATTATTGATAACATATAAACTATCAGTAAGCTGACCTCTAGAATAACTATCTATTCTAGTAATTGAGTCTACAAAGGTGTGAGTTTTGTTTTCAGGTGTTATGGCTGTTATGCGTCCAGAATTTGCTTGAGAACTACTTAACTTATTAAAATCTTTATGAATGACACTAGAGATAAGCACTTTATGGTCCGTGTTTTCAAATTCTTGTTGTTCCCATTGATTCTCATCGTTAAGCAAGTAAGAGTGAAAAGTTCCTGATGGAATAAGCTGGTCTCCAGTAAAACCTGTGTAAATAGGATCCATAGTAATATCCTCATCTACATTTTTAAAATCATGCACCTGATCGTGAAGAATGTATCCCATACTGGTACTTTTTGCGATGTACCATAACTTCCCATCATTTCCTGGAAAAATGTTCCATATATCATTAGTAGGCAACCCATCTCGAGTAGTGAATATTTTAAATTCTGAGCCGTTATATTTTACGAGACCTTCATCAGTTGCGATCCATATAAACCCATCTACATCTTGTGTGATTTTATAAACATGATTGCTCGGTAAACCATCTTTCTCAGAATAGTTGACATAGGATTGCCCAGCGCTCCAGTAAAAGGCACTTAATAAAACTATGAGAAGCCATGTTTTCTTCATTGTCACTAAAGTACTACTTAATGCTCACTTCTTTGCTCAATTTAGACTGTCCACCATCAGTAGTAAATACTTTTATGGCATAGGTACTTTTGTTTTTCTCGCTTTCGCGAAAGCGTAATTCTAAACTCCTGCCATGTTGTACAAACTGCCCGTTTTTATTCTTCTTGTAAATAACAAAATAAGTGTCTTTATTCAAGTTCTTATAAGACCAAGTTATATCTACCCGACCATCACGCGAGTTGATTTTGAGATTCTCTACAGGTGGTCTCACACCAGTGTCATAGGTCTTTCCTTGCACTGGAACCGCATATTGTGAGAAGTTATCACTATCATCTATAGCTCGCATACTGTAGTAGTAGGTGGTTCCTTTTTCTACTCGGTTATCGATAAAGCTATTTTGGTCGTTCTCAAATATTTGATATTTTTCCCATGGAGCTTTCAAATCGGTTTTACGATATAGAATTTGTTCTTTTACGTCCATACTTTTACTTAAAACAAATTGTAACTCGATTTGCTTTTCGGTAGATTTTATTTTCTTGAAAACTGGAGTAGTAGGAGCAATCTTATCGGGTCTTTTTACCTTTAGAATCTCTGAAAATTCTGATGTATTATGATTAAAATCCAGCGCTTCAACTCTGTAATAAATGTAAGGAGTTAAAGATTTTAAAGTAACGGTATCTCTATAAGTAGTTTGCACTTTTCTATCCATACTATCGATGGATAAAAACCCTTCTTTAATGGCCGAAAATTCATGTTCGCTAGCATTTGAACGGTATAGTCTATAACCCATCAAATCGCTCTCAGGATTTTCCTTAATATCGATAGTAACTATTCCAGTCGAGTCGATTTTTCCTTTGATAAATATAGGTTTAGTAGGAGGAATGCTGTCTATTAAGGTCACAGATACTGGATACGAGGAACTGATATTATTTGCAGTATCCACAGCTTGTACTAAATAATAATTAGTCTTGCCCAGTATAAAACTCTTATCTATAAATTTGCGTGCACTCGATGGTAATAGCTTGTCATGCAGTAGTTTAAACTCACCATTGTTTTGATGAGATCTAGAAATCGCAAAACCTTTAAAATCGCCGCCTATAGGAGCATTCATTTTCCATTCCACGTGAACCTCACCAGGTTTTACATGTTGTGGTTGTTTCAAGAAAGGCTGCTGTGGTGCTGTTCTATCTCGTGGCATGGCAGTTACCTCTGCAAATTGCACACGTTCTCCAAAAAGCGTTTGCGCATAAAATCGATACGTATATTTCTGATAATTCACTAAGCTATCTTCATCAAAACCAGTACGTTTAGGGCCATCATAATTAGAACCTCTTATAGCATAAATAGGTGCTTTATTAAGTTTAACATTTTTACCATTTATAGTACGTTCCACATCTACACCACTTAAATCTGGGTGGTCTTTCCATACAAATCCTAGTTGAGTATCACCTGTTTTTACAAAAACTTTGTTTTTCAATGCATTGCCATCTGTAGATGCTTTTATTTGAAAAGGTGCTGATTCCGTTTTATAAATAGCAGACTCTTCTACTAATTTAATTCTATAAGAATAATCGGTGCCATTTTGTACAGATTTGTCGATGTATGAAAAGCCCAAACCTTTTGCCGCCTCAGAATTTTTAATAGCCGTAAGTAATGAAACCATGAGTTGAAAATCCTCAGTCGCTTTTTGATCTTTAAGATCTGAGATACCGCTTGTGAAGTCCATAGAACCACCACTTCCAGCTAGAATGTCTAGATAAAAGTCTTGGGCAAGTTCTATCTCATTACGTTCATCTTCAGTTCTAGCTGCTGCCATTGCTTCTTGCCATTGCGATTCAGTGAATGGTTGAGTGCGCCCAATTTCTACAAAATTACTCGCTGTTCCTGTGGCTCTTTCTATTATAAAACCCGACTTAAACGCTAGGCTCATCGTGCTTTTACGATCAGGGAAAAAACGTAACTCTACGCTATTATTAATAAATCGTCCCTTGGTTTTAATTACTGTGGTTGGTTCTTGTTGCGCTTTCGCGAAAGCAGAAACTAAAAACAAAAAACCTATAAATATGATTGATGGATATTTTTTCATGTCTTTCATTTTAAAATGTTGCAGCGCCAGCAGATACAGCCGTCATAGGACCTGTACTGAATGTTTTAGTAATTGTTTGAGTTACCGGAGTACCGTCGTTTTTAAGTGCGGTAGTCCATCCAGTTCCATTGTATTCTTTTAACACTGCTGTCACAGTAAATTGATATCTGCGATTGTCTTCAAGGTCATTAATTACCGGATCAGGATCTGGTGGTAGGTCATCATAATCATCACTAGGTGTGACTGGATATGAAGTTAAACCTGATGGACCAGCGACTGCAGCTCCAGATAACGCAGATGCCGCACCAGATATACCCATTGCTGGAGAAGATACATATGCAGCTGCAGGAGCTGCAACTCCAAAACTACCAAAACTAGGCGCTGGAGACATTGATAGAACGGCTGGTGCTGCCATTGCAGATCCCATAGGAGGTTTTTTAGTATAAAGATATTCCCCTAGGTTGTTTTGAGATTGGTCAATAGCAACGGTTTCCCATGCTCCAGTAGTTTCATTTTCAATTTTAAAAGATTGAGTTTTCACCATTTTGAATGTGCGCATTTCTACAGTTCCGTTAGATTGCTGTTCACTAACATCAAATACTTCATCTGGATTCAAACCAAATTTTGCAATCACAGGTTGTGTTAAAGGAAACTCTGCACTAGGACTTGCTTTTACATAAGTTATTAATGCATTTGCCTGCTCAGCAGCTGCATCACCTTGGGTTACTGGCGCTCCAGCAGAACCTACAGGATTAGTACAATAAGTCCCATATTCAAAGGATTGATAAAAGTCAAATGAAATCAAATCATCAAATAATCCTACTTCACCTTCAACTGCACCAGCAGCATAAACTGGTTTAGGGAATTCTCCTGTAATCCAAGCTCCTGCTTTTATAGAGGCTAAGTTGATGTGCCATTTTGTACTTCCATTCTTTTTATAACGAGTTACTCCAGCACTAGCAGTACCATACATCCCTAATCCACCTTTTGCTCGATAACCGTTGATACCTAATGGAGTATAGCCACCACAACTACCTACATATTGCATGTAGGATAAATGCAATTCTGCACCGGCAGATAGGTCCCAGTCAAGTACATGTTTCTTTTCACCACTTCCAAAGTTGGTAATTTCATATTCTCCATCTTTATCAAACATGAATCCTATACCTAGAGCAAAGCCTTTTCCTTGAGCCGTATTATCACCTACACCACCGGTACCTGTGGTTCCAGCATAAGGATAATTACCTACTGCATTATAATAATTGTTTTCAAATGTAGTTGTGAATCCTCCAGGATTAGGAATCTTATTACCAAACATGAGGTATTCATATAAAGTAACACCACTAACTTTTACGGTATTAGGATAATCTGGCACACCAAATTTGAAGAACCATTCATTCTTCTTACCATCTATATCTAGAATCAAGTTCATAGGTGATGGAGTGGTAATAGGCGGTGCGTTTATGTTAACATCGGCAGTTAACAGAAAATGCTTGTCTGGGAAGTTATAACTTACTCCTACAGCGCCATCTATTTTTGCTTTAGTACGATCTACTATTTTTGCACCTACATAGAAATCTCCAGTAAAGGCAATATTTGTCATTCCACCACTTCCTGAGAATGCGGCAAGTAAACCTACGTCGGCATTAAAAGTTTCTTCTTTAGGAGTTGTAGCAAGAACAGCATTTGCTCTGAAACCTAATTGGTCATATTCTGGAGTGAACGTAAAATCACTACCGTCTGGTGTTGCGATCATGTTTCTAAATGCGCCACCGCCAAAACCTCTAAACGCCATTCCAGGTAAAAATGTAATTCCTGGAGCAGGGAACGTTGCTGCTGCTTCTACACGCCAGTATCTGTAAGGTCCAGTATGACCATAAGTGGTATTCCCAAACTCGGCCAGCGCACCTACTTTAATTCCACCAGCTTTAAATTCGGCATCTAGAGTTCCTATAAATCCATTTCCATAGATCGGATCGTTATCTCTGAACCCAATAGCACCATTGATTTTTACAGCGGCCATGTCAGCAGAGATACTTATGGAATCTACAACAGCTCCAATTAATTCCGGATCAAAGGTTTTTCCACCGCTGAGTTTAGTATCTGCTATAGCTCCTTCTATACCTAAAGTAGAGCGACCACCTATTTTATCAGATAAGTTGAATATCACATCAAACATGAGTTTACCGTGCATTAACTGATTTCCAGTAGTAGGCATTTGAATAAAGTCAATTTCTTCAATAGTAACAGGGAAATTAGCTACCTTTTTTTGCGGACTTGCAAAAGCCCAAATTCCTTGATCAAAGGTCAATTTATTAGTTGCGAGACTACTATCATAGTCAAAACCTAAACCTTCAAAACCGAGCGACATATTAATTTGATCCACCGGTCCAACAGTGGCATCTTCCCAAGCAAAATCTCCATTGAGGTCCATGGTAAAGGTCTTTTTATCTTTATCAAAGTATCCCGTTAAATTTGAAGTTTCATCTAGTGTGAACTCTCCACCACCAAAAAGATCATTTTGGATAGGTTGATCAGGCTCTAATATGAGTTGAAAATTATTATTCAACGCAGGATCCAGCGGATTATTAAATAGGGCAGTATAAGCTAACGAATTATCAAGTCCGTTTCCTTCATTTACTGGTATAGCAATACGTCCTTCAACTCCAGCTTCTACAAAGTTGCTGGATAATATTTCCAGATAAACACGATCTATACTAGCGACCATATCGGCAACCTCAGCACCGCCAAAAGCGATCAGGTTCTCTACTTCAGCAGTTAACGTGATTCCAGTGTCATCTATAATCATATCATTAATACTCACTTCTATAGGATCGCCACCAGGAGTATTCATTTTATTAGGAGAGAATTTCACCGTTAACTCATCCATATAAAAACCTCTAAATAGATTTGTAGTTTCTCCTGTGTAAATAGGAGGAAAGGTCATTCCAGGCGTATTCAAAGTATCGGCCATGTCCATGGCAATCTCGTCAGCAAGGATGATGAAATCATGAGCTCCAGTATCTGTAGGTGTTCCATCATCTGGATTAGGAATAGTAGCAGAAAGTATAGATTCTTCCAGATTTCCTGTCAGTACTAATCCATCCCAAGCTACTCCAGCACCTACTAGGTTTGCAGTAGATTTTTCAGTTCCGTCTATTTCATCTACAGGAATTAACCATTCTCTAGTGAAATCTACATCTAGTTCTACCGCATAGTTTGTAATTCCTGTGCTGCCCCATTCTATATAACAACCAGGACTTGTTCCTGGAACTGGTGCTTTAAATGTAAATGTGATTTTATTGTTTACATTTCCTAGGGTAATATCTTCCAGTAATTCAAGTCTTTCTGGCGGCCATACTGGTGCTGCAGGATGAAAATCTGTGTCACAAGCTTTAAATCCTAGGACTTGATCTGGATTCACATCTGGCTGAAATTGTTTGATGACCAGCAAGTTAAATTCAGACTTAGTTGGTTTGAATACCATGGAACTCACAGCTATGATATCTCCACTTGGAAAGTTGATTCCAAATGGCGCTTCTAATGGTGCAAGAAATGGTAAGGCTGGTGTATAATCTACAATTTCACCATCAGTAGTTAACCAGGCTTGGATGTCCTCAGCATTATCGTGTCCCATTCCTACACATCCATACGGATATGCCGGAGCAGTATCTGCTACTACCACAGTGATTTCTCCAGAGACTAGATTAGCATCGGCATCAACGGTAATGTCTGTGAATTCTACAGCGACGTTTGCTAGTAACCATGGAATATGTGTAACTCCAGTTCCTGAGAATGGTCCATCACCTGTTATGGTATCTACTATAATTTCAAATTCTCCTTGACCATCTACATGTTCTCCAGCAAATAGTGTGTCTCCAGCAGCAAGATCTCCATCGCCTACTGCAGGTGTGTTGAGTTCTAACCATTCTTCAGGAACAGGCAAACAAATGGTAGTAACACACGCCTGACCATCACTAGAAGGAAATAAAGGCGTTATTGAAAACGTGACGCAAAGTTCTTCTGGTATTTGATGCTCATCGGCATCATATGTATGTGTAAAAGGACCTGAATTGACGATAGATTCTTCATCATGTTCTTCATCCCAGTTAATAGTTACATCCATGGAATGAGTGGCAAGACTGTAATTACTATTACAGTTTAATAAATAATCTCGATACGCTATGATTCCGCCAAAGAGGATTTCTCTAGGTTCTTCAACTGCATCTGGTCTTAAAAGGGTAAGCTCTGGCTCATCAAGTGCTGTATCATCATCACATTCACATTCTTCAGTTCCATTAATAGCATTATAAGCATCATGTGGTACAGGAACATCTTGAGTGAAATAACAATCTATATCGGCATTTGGGTTTACGATATGAAAAGTAACTGTTACAAATTCGGGAAGTGGTTCCTCATCATCATCCAGTTCTGTAAACATATGAGTGTTACTTGGATCGTTCATAGCATCTGGAATGTGCCATTGATGCGTTACTGTTCCTGTAAAGAATCCTGATTGATAATTATATTCAGGATGACCATCCATATTTTCATCACCATCAAATTGCTCTTGAGAAGCCATACAGTCTATGATGGATTGTAAAGCGGCTGGCGAACCTGGAATGGTAAGTGTGTGTTCATCTCCTGCACCATTCACTTCATATTCCATAGTTAAGTCTGGAATAGAAACACTGCTGTTATCAAGACAGGCACATTCTTCGTCATTATCATTAGAGCCATTTTCAAGATTTTCTTGAGCTTCTTCTAAAAGATCTTTAATCAAGTCCAATTGCTCTTGTGGAATATCTTTACATATGGTAATGCTACATGTTAATTCTTGAAAAGTTTTATCAGTGACTTCGATTGTGATACATACCTCTTTAGGAATTGTAAATCCGCCAGCTAGAGCCATTCCCACGTAGTTATGATCTGCTATGTTGCCCGGTTGTGTATCATAATTAGAGACATCACCCCAATCAAAAACTGTTGTTACAGCATATTCATTAAAATCATAAGTTCCATTTGTCACTTGCGATAAGTACGTAAGCCTTAATGCATCTAAGGCAAGAATAACTACAGTTTCAGGATGATCAGGATACATCGCTTGATAAATAAATATGTCTAGTAAGGCTTGCTCATCCCCATTTTCACAGTCTAAGGCATTTTTATGAGATTGATAAAACGCTTCTTGATCTTCTTCTTTTTTCTCTTTTTTATCCAATCCATCTTGATAGAATGTATCGGCAATATCCTCCATGTCATTTCTCAAGTTTTTATCTAGATCTAGACAAAACGTATGAGAGCACATCGTAGGAACACCATCAACGAGTACTTCAACTTCGATTGTGAAACATATATTTTTAGGACATTTAGGCTTTTCTTCATTTTGAATATCATAGAAACTGAGAGTTTCTGTCCAAGAACTTATTCCAGAAGTATGACTTATAATATTAGACCAATCTGTAGTTACAGTCTCATAACAATTTGATGTAAGTCCTAGATAACCGCAATATGTGTCTAGTGCTATATCTAATCCATTAATTACTAATTTATCGTTCACTATTGATGGACTTAAGTGATTTGTAAATAAGTCATTAGGCATGCTACAATCAACTCCACCAGATTTATCATTACCTCTATTACCACCATCACCACTTTTATTATTCCCACGTATCATAAAAACCCCATAATCCACAAAACCATTGTTCTGAGCTCTATAGGTATTTCCTTCACGAGTCATGGGCTTGATTCCCCAAACGTACTGCTGGTCTTCATCTGGTGCTGGTAAATCGAGTGGCCATATGAATTGAGTTCCTACAGTAACTTCTTCTTCAATAATCGGGTAATTCACGCTGAAGGCTTGACTAGGTGTTTGACCAGGTTGCACCTCACTTACTGCTATTAAATAGCTTATTCCAGTTTGCATGTCTGGTACAGGAACTAGTGGAGTCCATTGAAACATTAAACTGTTAATGAGTAATGGATCGATTACTTTACCACCCACGGGAGAAAGTAATTCTGGCATTTGATAATCTGTAATAATCATAGGACGACAGATCTGCTCAGGTTGTGTGAGACTGCGTCCTTCTCGATCTATTAACTCTATACAAAAACTATAAGAACCTGGTGGCAACATACCAGTACGAGAAATTTGATCTCTAAAACCAGTGTCGACAAATTGGACGGCGTTATAAGGGATCAACTCGTCTGCAAGGAATGTTTCCGTGCCAAAATCTGCTACCATGTATGGAACCGTATTATCAGTCACTAACTTCACATCATTATCGAGCAATAGAGTTACCTTAATTTGATAATCTATTAAAACGCCTGGATTAGGGTTAGTCACGGTTAGAATCGCAAGATTATTACGATTAGTCCATTCACTAAGTTCTGGAGTAGGATTTGAATCTACATTAAGGGTAGCCTGCAATTGAGCATGAGCCCAACTACAGGAAATCATAAACACGAGTACTAATACTATCTTTTTCATAATCCTGTATTTTAAAATCGTTGTTGAATAGAGAACTGAACTCTATTTTGATCAAGCACGGCATTAGGTTTGGAAGTACCGTATTTGAAATTAGTATAGCGATACTGCAGTTTGCATTGCAGTTTTTTAGTCAGTTTATAACCTAGTCTTAGGTTGAGGTTTGTTCTGTAATCTGTGGTGAATCCTGGTACATCTACATGAGCAAGGTTGAATCCTATGGATGGTGTTAATTTTTTATCGAGCATTTTATAACTCGCTACTATTCCATAGTTTAACATGTTGAAATCGCCGGTCGGTAATTGATTTTCGAGATATATTCCTTGCAGCCCTAGGTTGAGAGGCGTTTTTAAAAAGGAAAGATTATAGTTGATCGAGTAGGTGGAGTTTTCTGCTTTCGCGAAAGCGTTACTAACCACATCAAACTGCTCAAAACTGTTCAACGCAACGTTACCAGCAATCAAGTGCATGAATTTCTCACTTTTAATAGTGTAAGCAGGCGAGATGGTAATGGAGTTATTCACCAACTCAATGCGCTGGTTCAATATGTTTGCATCATTATTAAATCCAAAGTTGCTGTAATTGAGGTTTAAGGAAAAAGACTCTGTGACCTGAGCAAATAGATTTGCATTTGAAATCACACGTTGAGAAGATGAGAGTTTAGTGTTGTTTAAATTGTTAGTACGTATCCCAAAACTACCTGTAAGGTTCACTTTACTCTTGAACAATTTCATTCCTGTATTCATTTTATAATCGAGAATATCTCGTTCTACAAAACGATAGCCTACAGGTAAAAAACTAGGTCCTATATATTGAACCTCGCCACCTAGCTGGAATTTATCTCCTTTCCAGTCTATGCGAGAGTTATGTGAGAAGTCGGCAGTGGAACTGGCATTAATGGTAATAAAATCTTCTACAGCAGTCACATATTCATCATCTATGGTTCCTGTGTTCAGTAAATCACTAGTGTAAATAGATCCAGCAGTCTCTGTGCGGAATTGTAGCTTTTTAAAAAGTTTAAACTCTGCATAAGGTGAAATAGTTACTCCTTCAATAGGTTGAATTCCTACTGGAGCAGTGATTACTGAATTTTTATGATCTCTTACACGCACTACATTAACGGTGAATTTTGAACCTTCTAGTTTCCCTACACCTATACGAGCGGTGATGATACTTTGTTCATAAGCACCAGGAACATTCAATAAAAGATCGGGTTCAATCGCGCGTTGAGACTTCCCAACTGCGGCAGATAATATGAAACTTCCAGGATTGATTTCCATTCCTACACCAAAAATGGGAATATCACCGGTAGTCAACGGTGTATAGTTAGGCGTTTGAGTACCGAAGAATCCTTGAGCCCATTTGTACTTAGGATTGATACTTATGTTATTGGCTGGGTTTTGTATATAATCGAGCGCGCTTTCTTCTGGAACGCTGGGTAGGTTGTAAAGAACTTCTTGGTTGGTCACGTTCACACTTATAGGAATGGAGAAGTGTTTACCAAAGTTGATACTCATTTGCGCGTTCAGTCTTAGTAAGTTCTCAGGATATCGAGGACGGAACGTGGCGTAGTTTTCTTGAGAGAATGAATAGTAATCGTAATAAAACCCTAAACTACCAGTTACCTGTACAGGCGACTTTTTATCTTCTTCTTGTGCTGTTAAAGTATTCATCCCTATTAACAACCACAGCAACAATATCAAAACAGTTTTTATAATTTTCCCCATAATCTGTTGATCTTAGATAAAAAGCCACCTTTCCTATTTTTAAAGAGTACAGGCTACTTTAATTAACAAGATGAATTAAAGACTATATGTGAGATTAGACAATGAGCATACAAGCAAATGGCAGTTTCATTCCTTGAAATGCACGTTTGATTCCTTAACAGTTTTTAACAAATTAACATTTCTTAGTTTCTGAGTTAACGACTAATTGAAAAACCTTAAGATTTTGGATATGAGCAGTTTGTAATAAATCTATTACAACTGCTAATTGTAAATATGAAGTTAATTCGCATATACTTAAGAGTATTAGCAGATGACAGGTTGTAACTTGAAAATAAAAAATGAGTACTAAAAACCTACACCAAAAAGAAGCCTTAGAGAAATATCTAGATTTATCTCGTTCTATAAGCACCGCAATGATGTTAACTAATCTGGGTTCTAAACCAGTAGATGCAATCCCTATGACTCCTAAAAGAATAGAGGATGATGGAACGGTTATATTCTTTAGTAAAAGCACCAGTGATCATAACAAGAACATAGAAAATGATGCAGATACCCAATTGATTTTTGGAGATGTGAAAGCCAAAGAATTTTTGAGTGTTTATGGTTCCACAGTAATAACTACTGACGCTGCATTAATTGATGAATTATATGGCAATCTAGATAATAACTGGTTTGACAATAAGAATGACCCGACGCTAACCGTTTTAAAATTTAAACCTAAAAATGCTCAGTATTGGGATACTAAAACTAATGCACTAGTAACGCTAGCAAAATTATCTTACACCGCAATTACTGGTGATAAAACTGAAATAGGAGAAACAGGAAATTTAAATCTATAAACCAACCGCTATGAATATATTTGAAGCATTAAGAAAAGATCATGATGTACAACGAGATCTAATAGATAAATTATTAAAAACCTCTGGTGATACTGAGGAACGCAAGGAGCTTTTTGATAAACTTAAAACAGAACTAGTTACTCATGAAGATGCCGAGGAACGCTATTTCTACATACCGCTAATCGAAGTAGATATGACACAAGAACGTGCTAGACATAGCATTGCCGAACATCATGAAATTGATGAACTCGTTGAAAAGATGGAGGAAACAGATCGCAGTTCTAGTGCGTGGTTAACTTACATGAAAGAGCTTGCACACCAAGTGGAGCATCATCTAGAAGAAGAAGAGCAGGAAATCTTTCAACTTGCAGGAAAGGTTCTTAATGAAAAAGAAAAAGAAACCCTTGCAGGCGAATATCAAAAACATATGAAAGAGAATCGTTAATATTCTAGAACCTTAATAAAAATGCCCGATTTACAAAATCGGGCATTTTTTATAGATAGCTATCATAAGCATTACGATTTGAATCATCGATGACATCGTTATCCTCATAATCATAATCGTTTTCAATAGTTTTACGCTTATAATCGCTGTAGTCTAAAAGTGTAAAATTTGATTTCATGATTTTAATTTTATTTTAAAAATAATTTCTCAACCGATAAAAAATTTAAAATAAAATCTTAATTAAATTATTTTTAACAATACTAACCAGCAAGTGAGATCGATGTAACTAGGCCGTTAAGTTCATCTCCTCATGAATTACATTTTGCTCACCATACTTTTTTAGATAGGCACGTATAATTTGATTCGTATGGAAATTTGCTGCCTTACGGTCTATATAATCTTCACAATCTGATAAGTTAGCGATAGCTGTATGATTATCTATGTAACCGTAACCTTGATACTCACCATCGCGTACTAGGATAAAACAAGATTCTTCATGAGTTCTACCTGGTTGTTTGATGAGGTAATTAGGGTTTTGGTTATGAAGTGATTCAATTGCTTGATTAGCTCTCAAGTTATATAAAGAAACCAGCTCTTCTTTTTTGCAAATTCCTTTACAGGATTTCAATTTGTAATGAGAAGTACAATCTTCCTGCGTTTTAAAACTACAATATCGTGGACATAGATTAAAGTCGGCGCAGAGCTGTTCTAGTTGTTCTACGGCGTGAGCTCTATTATAATGCGTCACTACAGAATAGTCATAAGATTTTACAAGCCCAACCGCAAACTGTATCACACCTAGCTGATTCTTGTAATGCAATATTTGATAAGCCGGTTTTGGCTTTTTTTGAACTACATTAAACTTGGGATAATACTTTTTAATCAAGTCTGATTCTTGAAGTAAAGCCACCAACTCATTTCCTGTCTCGATATGTTCAATATGATGAATCTCTTGACACATGAGATAAGACTTAGAGGTTTTAGAATAGAAATGTGACAGTACTCTTTTACGTAAGCTGATCGCCTTACCTACATAAATAACTTTTTGCGCTCGATCTTTAAAAATATAAACACCTGGAGCATCGGGCAGTTTGTCAAATTGTGAACGATCTAGATGTGGCGGAAATGTTCCTTCCTTAAAAGCTCCTTTTACAAATTTGCTAAAGATTGCTCCATCTTCATCAATAGCGAGTAATTTTTGAAACAATATTACGGTAGCGTCTGTATCACCTTCTGCGCGATGACGGTTGTTTAACGGTATGCCTATGGAATCGCAAAGTTTTCCCAGACTATAAGAACGCTCATCAGGTATTAACTCACGAGATAATCTCACTGTACACACTTTTTTACGCTTGAAATCGTGATTCAGTCTTTTAAACTCATTGCGCAGTACGTTATAATCAAAGTTGACATTATGCGCCACAAAAACACAATCTCTAGTAAATTCCAGAATCTCCTCGGCAACATCTGCAAAAACGGGTGCACTGGCTACCAATTCATTATCGATTCCAGTTAAGGTCGTGATGTAGTCAGGTATCAATACTTCGGGATCTATGAGAGTAGTGTATTTATCAAGAATCTCGCTGCCTTTCATACGCACGATGCATATTTCGGTCATGCGATTACCGCTCATACGGTTTCCCGTAGTTTCTATGTCAACGACACAATATAAGGTCTCAAGGTGATTCAAATTAAATAATATTTGGAAATGTTCCAAAATTATGGAATTATTCCAATTTATTCGCTTTTAAGGTGGATTTTAACATTGTAAACTAAGTAGGCAGTCGGCAGGTTGATTTCAACGGCGCTACGCTTGTTGAAATGTAGTAGGCAGTTTTTAAGTTATCAGTCTCAGTTAACAGTTTTAAATTTAAGCTTTGATTTAAATTTAAGTTTTAAAAACGGTCTTCGAGAACACTTCGACAGGCTCAGTGTGACACCTCAGACCTCGCGGTACATATAAAATTATCAAATTAACATATTAACCCAACAACCCAACAACCCAAAAACCTAGCAATCCAAATTAACTACTACAACTCAACATACTGCAGCCTACTTTGTTCCTTGCCCAGTCTGGTCTTAAGTCGTAGTAATGGTCAAATTCGGGTTGGTCTGTGTATGGATTTTTGAGCATGCGGTACACGTCATTGAGTAATTTGTAATCGCCTTTATCGGCATCGTCTATGACCAGTTGCGCGATGTAGTTTCTCAGCACGTATTTTGGGTTGGTAGCATTCATTTGTTGTTGTTTCGCTTTCGCGAAAGCGGTATCATCAACACCATTCACATCCTGCTCCAGCTGCAATCGTTTCATGTAAGTTTCCAGCCATTCTAGCCAACTCCACTGGTGCGGCTCGCTGAGGTTTTCTAGGTCATAAAAAGCCATGGAAATGGTCACGAAAGCCGTGTTTGCGTCCATTTGTGCATCAACTTGAGCGAGTTCTCTAAAGAAAAGTGTCATATCAGTCTCATGCAATTGCAGGTGATGTTCCAGCGTGGCGATGAGCTCTGCGTCATTTTCTTGAGATGAGGTAAGGCCTATTTTGCTTTTCATCATCGCGAGGTATTGCGATTGATAACTAGCCTTGTAATTATTAAGAATTTCTTCCAGTGCTGGTCCATCGTTGATGAGTTCGTAGAGTGCGTTTGCGAGTTGGAGTAAGTTCCAAAGCCCTATTTCAGGCTGCGCGCCATAACGGTAACGTTTGTGTTGACGGTCAGTCGTGTTAGGAGTCCAGCCGTGTTCATAAGGTTCCAACCAACCGTAAGGTCCATAATCTATGGTAAGTCCTAGAATGGACATATTATCTGTGTTCATCACGCCGTGTACAAAGCCTACACGCTGCCAGTGGATGATCATTTCTAGCGTGCGGTCGGTTACTTCCTGAAAGAATTGTAGGTATTTTGCTTTGCCACTAGCGGTAATGTGCTGGTAGAACGTATCGATAGTATAATCTGTGAGCTGCTGGAGATATTGGTTTTCGCCTTGAGCGGCAGCATATTCAAAGTTCCCAAAACGCAAAAAACTAGGTGCGACCCGACATACCACAGCACCTTTTTCATGCGCTGCGTTTCCATCATATAGCATATCACGCAACACGTCATTTCCACTCAAGGAAAGCGATAGCGATCGAGTCGTGGGAACGCCTAGATAATGCATGGCTTCGCTACATAAATGTTCCCGTATGCTACTGCGCAACACGGCAAATCCATCACCACGACGAGAATATGGAGTAGGACCAGCACCTTTTAACTGGAGTGCCCAGCGATTTTCATTGTGCAATATTTCAAACAAATTAATCGCTCGTCCATCACCTAACTGTCCAGCCCAGTTCCCAAATTGATGTCCTGCATAAGCCATCGCATAAGGAGCTGTTCCATCAGGTAAATTTTGACCAGTAACGAGTTCTTGAAACGCTGTAGATTTCACTTCTTCCTCACTAAAACCCAACTCCTGAGCCAGCTCAGATACATGAATCACTTGCGCATTTTTAAATGCCACCGGTTGTGCCAGCGAGTATGCCGCACCAGTTACCTGGCGTGTGTAATTCTCAGTGATGGGATCTTGAGGTAGTGAATTTGTAAAGCTGTTGTTGATGTGGAGTTTGTGCATGGTGCAAAGGTAGGAAATGGGTGATTGGGTTTTTGGGTTTGTGAGCTGTGAGCTTTGAGTCTTTGAGTTTTTGAGTTTTTGAGTCTGTGAGTCTGTGAGCTTTGAGTCTTTGAGTTTTTGAGCTTTGAGCTTTGAGTTTTTGGGTTGTTGGTTTTTGGGTTTTTAACAGTCGCAGTCTCAGTTTTCAGTATTAGATTTTAAGTTTGCCCTAAGGATTACTTTTATTTTTATTTTTCATTTTATTTTTAACTTGTGATTTTGTTTTTAATTGAAACTGTAAACTGCGACTGCTACTGCGACTGAAAACAAATAAAGGAACACGACCAGTAGATTGCCGCGCTCGTTCCTCGTTCGTAAAGACGATTTCTACAGTTTTAACTTATCACCAAATACATTATGAAAATAACCTTTATGGGGTATTTGGTTTCTGTAATTAACGCATTAGTTTTATCATCCAACCAAATCATTGAATTATGAATACCAAAATCCTCTTATTATTCTGCTTTTTATTATGTGCTTCCCTTGGGTTTGCTCAATTTCCAAGTTTTAAATCAACTAATTATGACATATCTCCCCTTGATAAAGAAGCAGAATTGGATGAACTTGACAGCGTAAAAATTGATAGTCATATAAAATTTTATATAGCAGATCTTAATGAATTTTTAAAGAAAGAGATTCATGAAAAAATAAAATTCGACTCTTTACAACTGCTATCAAATCAAGAATATCTAGATGTAATAAAAGAAACAGATCCTTCTATTTCATTTGATGATGCGCAACAGAAAATTTATAATACCATTAAATCAAACGTGGATGTTGATCCATCAGACGATAATCTAGCAGTAGTGAAATCAACAGATTTCAAAAATGACAAAGTAGAAAATTTTATAAACACTCATTTTCTAGCTGAATATTTAGAAATTAACTCTGCTAATTTTGCATTAATTAGTAAGAGTTATGAAGAGGTGCAGAAGGAAGTCAAAAAAATGAATAAATCATTTGATTCCTATATGGAGACTGGTAATATCATAGCTGCTGAACGTTTGAAAATTAAAATAAAAAAACAAACTAAAAGAAAGGAAACCTTACAAACGATTTATGAAGACTTAAGAGATAACAGTACAAATATAAATTATTATCTTTTTGGAACTAACCAGCCCGACGCTGTGAGCGCGGTATATTCTAAAAATAAAAGTGAACTTTATCTTATTAACGAGTCTGCTTTACAATTCAATGGTAATGGAGCAGTAGTCAATACTGAATTTGCTTCTACGTTTTTTGGCCCATTAAAAGTGAACTTTGGAACTGTAATAAGTAACGATTCTGATCCTGATGATATGGAGGAAGATGCTATGACTCCTTCCTTAGTAGATGAGAAAATGGTAAGTGAAGAATCTATTCAACGTTTAATTACTGGTGGTGGTAATACTTACTTGGGTTTAGAATTACCTGTTGTATTTCACAGCTCTCAACGTATTACCTTTTTTAGCTATTTAAGATCAAGAGCATCACTAGAACTTGATGAGTTCTCTGATGATGTAAACACTACTACAGGAGTATTTTCATTTTCATCACATGCTTTACTCGCTGTAAATAGCGATGATAAGGCTTTTAATTTTTACCTTCAAGCTAGTTATGGATTGTACGGTGGTGCCAGTGGTTTTAGGGAACGATTAGGAGTTGATAAAAAAGTTTTTGATTTTGGTACAATTTCTACTGGAGTAACCATTAATAATGTCGTACGTATTGCTGTAACATTCAAGCCATTTAGTTCACAGAATCAATTATCAACTGGGCGAGCATTATTAGGAATTCAAATTCTACCAGACGCTTTTTAAAAACAAAATATATTCCCGGTAATTTCCTGTAAACTTCTTATCTTCACCATTCCCCAATTCATTGCTTTTTCCTACATTGTAGATGAAGCGAGGTTTTGGGGTGTTTTATAATCGTATTATGAGTGAACTTAAGGAATTAAAGGAATTATTGGTAAAATTCAGAGACGAACGAGATTGGGAACAATTTCATAATTCAAAAGATTTGGCTTTGGCACTTTCTATTGAAGCCGCTGAGTTAAATGAGCTTTTCTTATGGAAAGGAAACGAGGATTGTGATCAAGAAAGGTTGAGAGAGGAATTAGCTGATGTTTTTTCTTTTGCGATTTTACTTGCAGCTAAACATGACTTAGATATTGCAGAAATTATAAAAGACAAAATCAAATTAAATGGTCAAAAGTATACTATAGAGAAATCAAAAGGTAATGCAAAAAAGTATGACCAATTATAATGGGAGATTTAGCCTTTAAAATTGAAAGTCATGACTTTGATTCCGATAGTGTAGATTCATTAGAAAATCATTACGTAAATAATTTATGGCCAGTTGTTTATTTACTCAATGATGATTCAATAAAAGAAGCTTATGTTGGAGAGACTACCGACACTTTAAAACGACTAAAAACTCATCTGAAAGACAAAAAGAAAAGTAAACTCAGAACCTTTAGAATCATAAGTAGCGAAATATTCAATAAATCTGCTACTCTAGATATCGAATCACTTTTAATAAAGTATATCTCAGGCGACGGTCAGTACAAATTATTAAATGCCAACCTTGGTATTGCAAATCATAATTATTACCAGAAAGGCGAGATTTATTGGGATGTTTTTAAAAGTGTTTGGGATGGACTTAGAAAAGATGGGTTAGCTAAGCATTCACTTACCCATATTGATAATTCCGATTTATTCAAATACTCACCTTATAAGAGTTTAACCGAAGAACAGAAAAATGGTCTTTATTTAATAATAGATAACTTATTAGATGATAAAGTTCATAATACTATAATTGAAGGCGGAGCAGGTACTGGTAAGACAATTTTAGCAATTTTTCTTTTTAAACTTTTGAATTCGGATAATGAAGATTTTAATTTTCGAGATTTTGGAGATGATGAAATCCAATTAAAAAATAAAGTTTTCAAACTCAAAGAAAAGTTTCCCAAACCTAAAATGGCTCTTGTAGTTCCAATGTCATCTTTGAGAAATACTATTAAGAAAGTTTTCAAAAATGTCAAGGATTTACGCGCTAGTATGGTAATAGGGCCGGCAGAACTTGCTAAAGCAAATTACGATATTGTTATCGTTGATGAATCACACAGATTAAGACGTAGAGTGAATTTGGGTGCATATTTTGGCGCATTCGATAAAATCAATTTAAGACTCGGTTTAGAAAAAATGAAAGGAAACGAATTAGATTGGGTGCAATTACAAAGTAAAAAGTCAATCTTATTTTATGATGAAGGTCAATCTATTAAGCCATCTGATGTCCTTAAGCGAGATTTTGATAAATTAAAAATTAAAGAAAATACTAAGATTGAATATTTACAATCTCAGTTTAGGGTTAAAGGAGGAAATAGCTATGTTAATTATATTGATAAACTCTTAAAATGCCAATTAAAAGATGATCAATCGATATATAGTCATAAGAATTACGAATTTATTCTTTTTGATAATATTGAGTCTTTTATAAAAGAAATTAAATCTAGAGATACAGAATATGGTTTGTCTAGAATGATAGCTGGATATTCCTGGAAATGGATTTCTAATAAAGATGAAAGCCTTTTAGATATTAATATCGAGAATTCTAATTTAAGATGGAATTCAACGAATATAGATTGGGTAAATTCTCCAAATGCTCTAAACGAAGTAGGTTGTATTCATACCACACAAGGTTACGATTTAAACTATGCTGGAGTTATTTTTGGAAACGAAATAACTTATTCTAAAGAGAAAGATGAAATTGTAATTATCGCAGATAATTATTTCGATGCAAATGGGAAACAATCTATAACAGACCCAAATGAACTTAAAGAATTTATAGTGAATATCTATAAGACAATAATGCTTAGAGGTATTAAGGGTACTTATGTTTATGCTTGTGATAAAGAATTAAGAGAATATTTATCGAACCATATTCAACAATTCCAAAATGATATTGAAGAAATTAATGTGCATACTCTTCAAATAAGTGATGTGAAAATTGAAAACAGCGTTCCTTTTTATAATATTCAGGCTGCTGCAGGAGATTTCAGTGAATTACAAGTAGCTGAGGAAAATGAATGGATGGAATTACCAGAATATGTAAGGTATTCTGAAGATTATTTTGCGTGTAGAGTAGTCGGAGAATCGATGAATAAAATCATTCCAAATGACTCCATTTGTTTATTTAAAAAATATCGTGGAGGTTCTAGAAATGGAAGAATAGTATTAGCTCAATCAACAGGTATTCAAGATCGAGATTTTGGTTCGGGATATACTGTTAAAGAATACAGTAGTTCCAAATCCTTTGATGAAAATGGTTGGCAGCATTCGTCAATTGTTTTGAGTCCTAAGTCTTTTGATTTTAAGTTTGAGCCAATTGTTCTATCTGAAAATGATCTAGAAGATTTTGTTGTTTTGGGGATTTTTGAACAAGTTTTAGAGTAATAATTAAAAGTAAGTACTACAATCACAAATCAATCAAACCAAGAAAGAAATCGATTACATGGTTTATGAACTTTATGGATTGAGTGATGATGAGATTGCGATTGTTGAGAATAGTTAGGATAAGAAAAGAATTAAAAATTTAATATGAGAATTACATTACTATTTTTATTAGTAAACATATATGCCCATGCACAACTAGAACCTATTGAGGTGGCTAATCTTAACTTTAAATTGTCTGCGTTATCAGAACAAATTTATAATTATGGGTTTGCCAAAGGTGATAAAGTGTACATTAATTATCGCGAAGAACGTGGTAAGAAATTGAAATCCTTTGAGTTATACACTCAAAACGGCAATAAGATTATGACTGAATTTAATCTTGAATCATTGGACAATGAATCTATTACTATTAATAATACCGGTATTTATACATTTAGGTTTGAAAATACGTCATTAGGAAGGCGCATCATCAATTTTTCAATCACTAGAGAACCAGTATCAGTTGAAACTAAGGACTTCAATACTGAGGTAAAGAAAAGAACTATTATTGATACAACATATATTACCAGAGCAGAAACCTATTTGAAAAGCGAGCAATTTAAGGTGGTTGAAATAACTTCTGATCAGGATTTTTTTATAAATAGTGGTAGCAATGCTACACTTATGGGAGGTAAAAGTCGCGTAATGGTTCCAGTCAATCTTCCACCTAATACAGTAAAATGGTATTATCAGGTTGCGGCGTCTAGAGATGAAAGTCAAATTGAGAATATTAAAAGTCAACTAAGTTTAGTTGCAGATTTATCTAAACTTATTGATAAATCGGGAACAGCTAGTTTTGCCATTGAGTTATTAAGTCTACCACCTGGGGCAGATTTTTGTGATGTGTATTTACTAAATCGTGAGAATTATTCCAAGTTTAAAAATAAAGAGGAGTTTCAATATTATATTACTGGTACTCGTGAAAATATTAAATCAGCTAACGTAGAAATAGAAGGTGGATTTAATATGCCAATGTATTTAGGCTTAAAGAACCCAGATAATTTATATGGTGTTAATGTAGTGATTAACATCGCTGCTATTGTCTTAGAGCAAGAATTAGCCACTAGAGAAATTAAAGAGCCTAAGATTAGAAGAAGAATTGAACTGTATTTAGAAAATGAATAATTATGAATGATAAACATTTAATAGAATTAAAGCAAATAAAGTTACAGTCACTTCTAAATTTATTAGACATTAAAAGGAAACGGTTAAATCAATTAACTAGTTTTATCTATTTATCTCCAATTCTTTATTTATTGATTACTGGTGATTTATTAAAAACATTTGAATTCGGAGGAACAATTGTAAATAGTAATGATGTAATTTTAGGATTGTTCCCAATTTTCTATAGCGTTACTTTATTAATGATACTATTTTACGGAAAGAAATTTTATAAAATTAGGCAATCCATTAAAACAGAATTTGGTTCCACAGCTGCAAATACAAATTGGTTCCGATTTTTAAATATTTCTAACTTTTTAGACGATTTACTAGTGAGTTTTCAGAAAAGTAAATTTATGTCTTATATTTTTTTAGTGCCTTTAGGAGTTTTTTTTCTTATAATTCCATTTGTTTTCCTTTCACTAATTATTTTTCACCAATTTTATAAGTCTTACGACTCTTCTAATTTATGGTATTTAGTTTCACCAATTATCTCTTTATATTTATTGGTCGGTATTATTTATCATTTTAAAAACTTAGTTTCTAAAGAACAAAGAAATAAGATTTTAAGACTTTTAAAGAAATGACCAGACCACAAACCATACAAATATTCCTTCCAGACGGCTCACCAACTAGCATACGAGAAGCAGAGTTGACTAACCGATTAGTAAAGGCAATTTTGTTTCCTAGAAATAAAATGCAAGAAGTTGCAAAGCGTGATCTAGTTCATTTTACAGGTGTTTATTTTTTATTTGGGACTAATGAAGATGGCACCAAATCAAAAGTTTATATAGGCGAAGGAGAGAATTGTTATAAGAGAATTCAGTCACATAATCGTAATAAAGAATTCTGGACACATTGTATCATCGTCTCCACTAAAACAGATGAATACACCAAGACTGATGGTAAATACTTAGAACATTATTGTTTAAATAAAGCAAAAGAAATTAACCGTTATGAAATTGATAACGATACAGGTTCAACTAAACCAAGTATTTCTGAAAGTAGGGAATATGATCTATTAGATAACTTTGATACCGCTAAAATTTTGATTGCAACATTGGGTTATCCCATTTTCCAAGAAAAACGAAAAGCCGCAACAGCAAAAGAAATTTTTCATTGTAAAGGAAAAAGCGCCTATGCAGAAGGCGAATATAATGATGACGGTATGCTTGTTTATAAAGGTGGAAAATGTAACCTTATTGAAACAGCGACAGCTGGACCTTGGGTCATCAATAGAAGAAACCAATTACTTAAAGATGGAATATTAAAAGAACAAGATGGATTATTAATATTTCAAGAGGATTATATCTTTGATTCTGTCTCTGCTGCAGCAGCTACTATTCTTGCTAGACGAGCTAATGGTTGGAAAGAATGGAAAGATAAAAACGGTATTACTTTAGATGAATTGAAAAGGAAATAAAGTAATGACCTGCCCATGCAACCCCACAAAACCCTACAAAGACTGCTGCAAACCAGCACACCATAACATCAACCATGTAAAAACCGCAGAGCAACTCATGCGCTCGCGGTACAGTGCGTTTGTGATGGTAAATGTGGACTATTTACAGCGCAGTCATCACAGCTTGCAAAGACCAAACACAAAAGAAGCACGAGAAATAGAGCAGTGGACCAAGTCCGTTAACTGGATTAAACTAGAAGTGTTGCAAACCAACGCCGGACAGGAAAATGATAGCACAGGAACCGTAGAATTCAAAGCTTTTTATATGGAAAACGGTCGGGTAGAAGTGATCCATGAGTATTCTAGGTTCTGTAAAGAAAATGGGCAATGGGTTTATGTGGATGCGGTTTGAGATTTGGGATGAGGTTTTAAACTGTTCTCGGCTGCGCTCGAACTGACATTTGGGAATTTTTAAGTTTAAGTTTAAGTTATTGGGTTATTGGGTTGCTGGGTTTTTAACAGTCGCAGTCTCAGTTTTCAGTCGTACATTTTAAGTTTGCCCTAATGTTTACTTTTATTTTTACTTTTCATTTTATTTTTAACTTGTGATTTGTGATTTGATTTTGATTTTCTTTTTGATTTTACCTTTACTTTTATTTTTTCTTTTACCCATTCATGAGCAAACTGGAAGTACCCATTACTGAAATTGAAAATTTTATCTACTGCCTAGAGGTTGTTCCTGATGCCGATGCTACCGAAACGACTGAAGTGCTTACCATACTTGAGGACATGGCGCTCCAGCAAAAAATAACCAGCATTTATAAACCTTGTGACACCATTGAAGGTCTGGAAGAGAGCTTGAATTATTTGCTTTATGACGACCATAATTTTAAAGATTACGAAATCATATATCTGGTTTTACCTGGTGAGGCAAATAATATTTTGATCAACGGTTATTACTACAGCATCGAGGAAATTGCCGAACTCTTTGAAGGGAAAATGGATGGCAAAGTGATTCATTTTGCAAATAAAAAAGTCCTCGACCTCACAGATGATGAATCTCAGTATTTCCTGGATGTCACTGGCGCGCGAGCGATATCTGGCTACGGCGTTCCTTCCCAGCACATGACGAGTGCATTTACGCTGGATCGATTGTTCTTCAGCTTATTCTATGAGGATGATGATATTAAAGAGGTCGTACAGCGCTTGTTTTATAAGCAACATAAATTGAGTCAGCTGCTGGATTTTAGATTGTACTATTAACTTGAAATAACTACTGAGAACGTCATTTAGAGAAGTGACAGCGACGAAATAATCTGCTGTCGAGAAAACAATAAATAGATTGCCACGCTCGTACCTCGCTCGCGATGACGATTTAAAATTTGATTTTCGTTTTGATTTTGATTTTGTTTTTAATTGAAATCGGTGATCAGTTATCAGGGAAACTGTAAACTGTGACTGCGACTGTAAACTAATAAAGGAACAAGACTAGCAAATTACCATGTTACGATTGCGTTGACAGTTTTAAAATTGCTTTGCTTTTTTAGTACGCTTTCGCGAAAGCGGAATCATAACAACTCATCGCTCTAAACAACAGTACGAGAAGCGCTATGCTAAGTAGAATTGTATGTTAGGTATTCCTATGAAAATTATCCACTTCGAGACATTCCTTCATGTACTGATAAAGCTCGTGCATTTGAGAATGACCTTTCTTCTTACCGAATTGTCCCAAGGTATAAAGTGTGAACCAAATGACTACCAGTACAACCATAGCAATCACTGGAAATAGAATGGAATTATCTAGTACGTGCTGTGTATAACACCATATTCCTGCGGTTATAAATAATCCTGCAGCGACAAAATGTAAGAACATAAAAAACGTCCACACGGTAGGACTAGGTCCAAAGAGTCCGTGGATGTCAGTTCCAGAATCTGGATTTTCGCGCAATTCAAGATGTAATTGTGGTGACCAGAAATGCTGATCCTTTTTAAGAATACGTATAAAGATATGGTCGTCCACGATAGAGGTTTTATAGTTGTTACGAGCAGCGGCATTAGTCGTAAAACGCTGGCGTACTTCATCTAGCGCTACGGGAAGATAGCGCATAAATCGAGGACGTAATAGAATGTCGTTGTTCAATTCCATGAGTCATAAAAGTAATATCTCTTAGACGATTTATGATTAAAATGGGAAATGATTTTAAATTTAGCTTTCGCTTGAGCCGGCGGAATCCTTAGTACTATTTTCCTGCGCTGCCTTTACAATTTCTTTCAAGCGCTCTGTGCGAGCATCTTTCTCTGCACGTAGTTTGTTCTTTTTACGCGTCATGAGTTTAGTATGCTTGCCTTTATTCTTGGTGTTTTTTTGTTTTCCAGCTTTGGCCATGAGATTGCTATAGAAATGCAAAGGTAACCGATTGCTGCTTTCTGTGGAGTTGGTTTACTTTTGTAGTAAAGATGTAATACATGACTGTAGAAGAGTTAGTAGGTGATTATGTAATTGAAGGTCATAATCAAGATGAGTCGCAAAGCTCTTATAAAGGTCAGCTACATTTATCGCTGGATGAATATGGTCGAGTCATCGCGCAATGGAAGATAGCTGGTGATCAAAGCCAACAAGGAACTGGATTTTTTAAAGACAACTTGCTCGTCATTAATTTTAATTATCACAGCTCGGACCAGCAACTTTTTAAAGGCGTAGTGGTTTATAAATGTTTGACTCCTGATATACTAGAAGGTCACTGGTCTGAGGAAATGGGTGATCCACGGTTTCTAGGAATGGAACGAGCTTATAGAGTGAAAACCGAAAAAACATTGCTACATTAAAACCTCATCTACTTATTCAATATACCCCAAAAAGGGTATGTTTTATAAAGCGAATTGCTGATATATTTACGATTGTTCTCAAGTTTAAAAAATGAGCCGAATTTGAAATTTTGAAAAAATGTATCTTCATGGCATTATTTATGAATTACACTGCTCAACTTTAAGCTCACCATTAATATTTCACTTATGATTAAGAATAAAATTACCATTATTTGCGCTTTTCTTTTTTCCATCACTATCTTGTTTTCTTGTAGTGTTCATCAACGATCCTACGTGGAGAGTAATGAGGAATTTGTTGTAGAAGTGAAACGACCATCATCTCGTGGTAGTCTGGTAGAAGTAGCGTTACAAGGTCTTTTTATAGGCGCAGATTACCTTGCCGAGAAAACGGCTCAATCCTTAACATCTAGTTATTCACAATCTTTATCGATCAACGATTATTATAGTAATGATGGTGATGCAATTGCAAAAAGCTATGAAGAAATAGTTATTAAAAAATATGCAGCTGTAGAAAAAGGAGAGAAAGAAAAACAGCTGGTAACAGCCATTGAAAATGACATCAAGGCTCAACCGCAATCTAGAGGTTCAAGTGCTGCTTTTTCTATGAAAGATGTCATGCGTGCCTCAAGCACGGTAGATGAGAAAGATGAGCTGCTCAACTTTGAAGCTCGTATCGCAATAGAAAGCGATCCAGAAAATCCTGGAGTTTCAAGATTGAGTTTTAATGAACTGCGCATTTTATTTTCAAGAACTAAAGTTTATGAAGATGAAGATTTAAATGCACAATTATCTGTTTCTATTGAAGGCCACTGGCGCAGTGCAGATAATACTCCTATGCACGCCATACTCATCGAGCAGGAATATGACTTACGTGATTTAAAATATGGCGTGGAGAATCAAATCGAGAACCCGATTGTATCTCCATGGTACTATGATATTCCATACCTAGCCGAAAATGAAGATTTTGAAAACTACGGTGTGGTTCAAATCAACGTGCAGTTGAGAGAATATGAAGGAGGAAAAAGTAAATACATCAACAAATTACCTAGTATACTGTCTGATAATAAAGATGCTGTTATTAAACAAGGTAGTGCTACTATCCAAAAGGTATTAGGGAACTAATGAGAACGGCGATATGTATCGCTTTACTGCTTATACAGTGGAGTCACGGACAAACGAGCACATCTAATATTATTGATGGTGTTCAACTTATCGATTTTCATTATTCAAATGTTACAGACATTCAATATATAACAGAGCGCAACGAAATCTATTCTAGTGACGCCAGCGGGAAAATCATTGTTTATGACGGCACTTCTCAAAAATATAAGTTCACTTTTCAAAAAGCAGATGGCGTAGCGGTTCATAAGATGCAGCTACTTAATAAGAATCGTTTAATTCTTCATAAGGCGTATGCTACAATGGATGGCACCAAGCCTGATTCTCTATTGACTTATGATATACCAAATACTCAAAAGATAAGTTCGCAAGCGTTCAAAGGAAAACTACTGGGTAATGATATAGATGACTATGCTTCTTTTTCTATTTCTAAAGGATACGAGCACGGTCTAGTGATTATGAAACGAGACCCATTTAATCCTGTTGGGACTGTCATGAGTAACGCTCCAGCAACTACTGCCAGTGTTTCTATAAATGGAAAGCAAATTGCCTTTGTTGAAGCTCAATATGGTACAGCGAGTTTTGTCGTTAAGGCAACTGATAATAGTGAGTTATTTAGAGAAGATTTAAGTGAATTAATTGGTCAAATGAGTGGTTTTAAAGTCATTTATGAAGATACAGGTAGTATACTTTTAATAGTTAATGATACTTCTGCAAAATCCACATCCGTCTATCGTTATAGTATTGATTTTAAAAGAGAATTAGTCAAAAAACTCAATAGCAATCCAGGATTTGGTTTGATTACAGAAAGTGTTATTAGAAATGGTAAAAAGGAATTTTTCTTTGGAACTGATACTAATTCTTATCAGAATGAATATGTAAAAGGAATCATGAATGAGGGAATTTATTCCATAGATAGTTTTGAAACAGATAAAAACTTTAGTTATGCTTATTTGAATAGTACTTCAAACGATGTTTCTTTTTTCTCCTTGTTCGGTGATTTGAGTAGCATTAGTAAGCCTATTACCAGATATCAAATTATATCAAATAAGAAAGTAGATATTGATGGTACGGCAGCTTTTGGTGATTATGAAGGAACTTTTCTAGCAAGTGGAGATCTTATTTTTATAGGTAATTCAGGAAATGAAAAAGAAGAAATAAAACTATTTACTGCCGGAACTTTACAGAATAAGTTCGCTCCATTAGGTGCTAGAGCTTACTTAAAACGAGATCATGAGCTTGATTTATTTGATTATTCTTTTATAAACGAACAAATAGATCCACTGAGTTCTAGCATGGCTGTTCTTGCAGACTATAAAGGGAAAAGAAGAATTGTATCCTATAATTTTTCTACTGAAAAAGTTGGGAAACTATCTGAAAACATAAGCGATGGGTTTACATCTGTTGTTTCTTATCATGGCAAAACGTCTCAAGTTATTTTATCTAAGGGAAGTTATAAATATGGCGGTGGTTATGTCGATCCTGGTTCACTTAAATGGTGTGTGGCTGGTGATTGTAAAATGATTAAAGGCTCTTATAAATATGCTCAGTTTTCAAGAGATGGAACATTATTACTTACTGTAAATAATAAAAGTCTGATTGAGTTAAGAGCATTACCTAGTTTAAAAGTTCTTACAGCAAAACAAATTGAAGGTGCACCAAAAGTAGATTTGAATTATAGCGACAACAATGAATTTGAAATAGCGCTGAATTATACATATCTTCAAGATGCGTGCTATTTAAAACATATTTCATTGGTTATCTCAGGAACTGATTATGATTTTCAAGAAAGAGATTGTTTAGGAGTGCTCGATGCCGATTTTCAAAACGGAACCCAGGCGGCTTTACTAAATTTTGTAGGCGTGCTGGTTGGAGATCAATTATTAAAAACAGATAAATCTTCAGAACCAGCGTCCATAAGCTTAAATACTGATGGTTCTAAACTACTCGTTAATTATAAGCATGGATTGATAGAGCTATTTGATGTAGCAAGTAATCAAAAAGATTTATCTATCATTCAACCAGATTATGATTCTCATTTATTTGTAGATCGACAAGGAAATTACATAGCAAACTTTAAAGCAGAAGATCTGGTTATAGGATATCAAAATGGTAAAGAGACTTCGCTTAATATTTTGAAAAGTAGTTTTTATAAACCATCATTAATATTAGAAAAGTTGGGTCCAGTGGATGCCGCTTACGCAAAAACTCTTGCTAAAGCAGAACAAATAAGAGATTCATTTAGCTCTCAAGACAACAGTTCCAGTGTAGAGATTTCAGATTTTCAACTAAATAATGGTAGTTCTTATTCCACTACAGATTTAGTAAACACTTTTTCTTTTCAATCCGAAGGAATGGATAAAAACGATGTGGTCGTTTATTTAAATGGAGTTGAAGTACAAGAGGCAAAAATCAAGACCAAAGGTTCTAACGGATTTCAATTTGAAATAGAACTGGCAGCTGTGGAAAACGCAATTGAATTAAAGACGAAATCAGGTACAGTTCTGGTATCACAAAGCGTGACCTATGAAGGTTCCGCGTTGAAACCTAATCTTTATGTACTTGCTGTTGGTGTTTCCAATTACCAACAGAGCAAATATAACTTGACATTTGCGGCCAAAGACGCACTAGATATAGCTCAGCTTTATGGGAATCTTAGTGAAAAAGAAGTTAGAGATTATCAAAATGAGTATTATGGTGATCCATTGTTTGTCACAAGAAATGATGGTAGTTCGGTAGGTGTTGAAGGATTTTATTATGAAGAGAATATGTTTGGGAACTCTAATTTTATTCCAGCTAGTTACACGGGAACTTTATGGATAGAGTTAGCTTATAATAAAGCCTATCTACATAATTTTGAAACTGGTGAACGTAAAGATTTAGATTACGACACCTTTGGTGATTTGACATATAGTCCTGTTTACATTCTGGATCCAGATGAAGAAAAGTTTATTTTCTTAAGGAATGAAAAATGGTATAGCTACGATATTGAAAAGAATGCTTTAATCGATTACAGCATTCCCATTAGTGAAGATGTTTTAAATTCTGGTCAATATCGATATCTGGAAAATAACAACTGGATTGAGTTTATCTCTGAAAGTAAATGGGATGAAGGTAGTATAGATCAAGTAACCATTACCACTACTCATAAAGGAAAAGTTTTGAAAACTAGTGTTTTGGAGTTGAAGGAAACTTATAATCCATCTTTAAAAGCGGTATCAAATGATGGACGCTATGTATTAATTAAAGCCGGAGAAAATGATTTTTATCTCTATGATTTGGGTGATCAAAAACCAAGATTAATCTCTAATAGTAAGATAGATGGAGACTTGACGCTAGATCAATTTTATATCAAAGGAGATGATAAGCCTGTCATCTATAGAAGTATAGATCGGTTTGATGAAATGGAACGCTTTACGAGTATTATTACTTATGATGAAAATCTTGAAGAACTAGATGAAAACAAATGGGATCTGTCGTTAGATTATGGTAGGCTACAAGTAGTAATAGGAGACCAAGGACCTTTATACTTGAATAGAACAAAAAGCTCTGCAACCGACCGACAAATTTTAACAAAATCCATTGAAGATTTAGTAAAGAATAGAAGCGCTACCGCAGCTTCATTTGAAAACACACAAGTGACATATCTTCTTAATGAAGATGCTAATAAAAAGAACATTTTAAAAGAAATACAATCACTTCGAGATAAAGTGAGACCACAAGATCAGGTTGTGGTATTTATTGCTGGTCATGGAGTGCTGGATAAAGGGCTCAATTATTATTATGCACCTAATGATATGAACTTTGATAATGTTCAAGAAAATGGCGTTTCTTTTAATGAAATTATTCAAGGACTTAACGATACTAGGTCGACTAAGATGTTATTGCTTATGGACACCTGTCATAGCGGTAATACACTTGATATGGAAGGTTATGAGATTGTAGAAGAATCTGTAGAAGATAAAGACGGTAATAAAAAACGTGGTGGAGTAGCGGCTACCACCAGTAATAAAGGCGATACCACTACGGTTTCTCAAGTAGTCAGCACCTTGTTTGATAATTTCACATCTGTAAGTGGCGTTACGGTCATCTCAGCATCATCTGGACAAGATGTTGCCTATGAGTCTGATGAATTAAGTAATGGAGCTTTTACAACCGCTTATATCTCTTATTTACAGGAACAGTTGGGTCAAGGCTTTACTACCCAAGCAGACTTTTCAAAGCCACTCAACCTCACTGACGATTTTATAAAACAACTGCGCCAGCGCATACTGGATTATACAAATGACAAACAACAACTTGATATTAGAGAGATTAACGAGTTGAGTAAGATTAAGGTGTGGTAGGATATTAAACTTTCTTTATAATTTTCAATCAATTAATAAATGAGAAATATAATCACCATCATTTGCGTATTGAGTTTTTGCATCGCATTCTCCCAGGACACAAGTTTCCGAGTGAATTTAGGTCTTAATGAGATTCAATTGAGTGACAGTCATTCTACAGATTTTAATGACTTTATAGACGCGCCTTTTAATGATGATCACACTTACGCTTTCGCGAAAAACGATGAACTAATCACCATCTGGGATTTAAAGCATAAGGTAGTTGTAAAAAACATCACGGTAAATGATGAGGTGAAACAGTATGCCGATGATTTTCCAACTCGAGTGATATCAAAAGCTTATTTTGTTTCTGGTAAAAATGAAATTTACTATACCATTTCATTATTTAATGAAGAAGCTCAGAAAGAGAAGTTTTTTATCATTTTCTATGATTATAAGACAGATAAAATCACTAAAAAAATAATTCTCAATAACAATTATCGAGATGTACTTTATGGATGCTCAGAACATTTAATCCTTGTGCAAGGTGGAGAATTCACTTATGACTTAGAAATCTTCAACTATCAATTTAGCGATGAATCCATCAGTTCCATAAGACATCATACTTCTGATAATGGAATGAATTTCTTGAGATGGCAACGTATTAATAACGAGTTATATTACGCCATTGTAGCAGATCAGAAAATTGGAGTTTTTGATGTAAAAAATAACTTTGAATTTGATAACGTATCATTTCCAGATGGATATGATTTGGAAACTAACTACGTCACAGGTGTTGCATTATCTTATGATTTGAAACACGCCGTTGTGGTTCATTCAAATAATAGCTTTGTTACAAGATTAGAAGATAACAAGATTATCTATGATCAGATTCCTACGCAAATAGGAAATAATTTACCTATAGAGATTTTTTTTAATAAAGATGGTACTAGGTTTATTTATGAGCAATACGAGTCTGGTGTTGCCTATAAGGAAAACAAAACTTTAAGCTTGTTGGAGTTTAATATTGCCAATGGAAAATCGAGAAAAGTTGACGTCATAAAAAATTCAAGAGAAGCTAAAATTGATTTTCTAAATTTTAATCCTAAAATTAATAAAGATTATGAGGTAAAGGGATTATTGAAATTTATGGATTTTAAAAATTACTACAGCTCCTACAGAATTGAAAACAAGCTGATGAAAATTCACAAAAATGAATGGATCACTGCCTTCTCAAATGGTATACTTACTTTTTATGATGCAAAAACTGGATCTTTTGAAGTATTTGATGAAGTAAAGTTGCAAAATTGTCAAAGTGAATCATGGCTAAGACCATCAGAATGTCAGGTGTCTGGAATGGAGTTTTTTAATGATCATGTTATAGTAGCTTTTCATACTGGAAATGTCGTGGAGCTTGTAACCATAAATTTAAAAAGTAAAAAAGTAATTAATAATACGATTATTGATCAGGTTAAGAAAGTAGAAAATTTTAAAATCAATCTTGATGAAAATAAAATATTGATTTCGTTGACTATTGGAAACAATAAAAATGAAAATCAAGAACTTGGTAAAACAGCAATTTTTGACCTTAAGAAGTTTGAAATCGACTACCTAGATTTATTTGAAAATCGCTTCTATGATTTCTTATATGAGACTAATAACAATCGTTGGATTGCTGGATATTTAAGTGATTTGAATCAAACCTTTATTTATGATAAGATCAGTTTAAAATTATTGAGAACTGAAACTGGACTTCTTTTTATAAATGATGATCAAGATTATGTATGGAACATCGAAATTGAAAAAGAGACCCAATTAGAGCAAGTTGAAAATCCCGATTGTAACTATGATAACCCAACTTATCCAGATTGTGATTTTATTATTGAAAAGGAAGTCATTTATACAAAAACGACTGGAACTATTCATCTAGATAGCGCAAGTTCTAAGCGTAAATTAAAGACCAATAAAGCTATTACTGAATTTATTTATAAAGAGTTAACCACAGGAGTTGATCAACTCACCATCGGTACTCAAGACAATTTGGTACATTTTAAAAGCAATGGTAGAACCATATTTGAATTTAATATTTCTACTCTTGAGTCTCTGGAATATGAAGACTTGATAGAATTTAAAGGTTATCCTGTGCAAGGAACAAATAACCAACCGGTTCTCGTCAAGAATTTTGGATTTAATAATGTGGGAAATAGAATAGATGCAGATGGAGAAATTATTAAAAATGAGAATCATATCGATCTCTATTATTCAGAACCTGAAAAAGAAGATGGCTATAGATTTTTAAATGGCGATTATATCAATAGACCTTTTCAATTGGTACACGTTGATTCTACGCATATTGGACTTGTTAATGGAGGATTACCTAGCGAGAATTATTACACATCTTGGTCTATATATGTCCATGATGCAGATGAAAATGGATTCAATGGCTATCCAGAATTTGAGATTTACTATAATGAAGATGAGCTGCAGTACATCAGTGATGATGAACTTGATGAATTAGATCATTATAGAAGTACTTTTCTAACCTTTTATAACATCGCAACAAACTCTGAAGTGAAGCTGAGATTATACAAGAATTTTGTTTCTAAAGTTAACAAGTTCCATAAAGTGGGAAATAGACTTTTTGTATGTGATAAGGAAAACAATACAACACAAGAAATCATCTTGACAGAAGTAGAGTCTAAGGTCGTAAATAATATTACATCCATTTCTTCATTAGGTAACTGGCAAGTGGAAAATAGATACAGTCATCTAAAAAGTGAGGAAGATGATAATGGCATTTTTAAGATAATCGATAAGGATTCAAAAACATCAGTAGTTGATGCATTTTTTAATTCTAACGGAAGTTATTTCATTTCAACTGCCGATAATTACTACGTTGCTAATAAAGAGATTTTTGATTACATATGGTTTCAACGAGAAGAGCAGATTTATAGACCAGAACAATTTGATTTACAGTTCAATCGGCCAGATTTAGTACTTGAAAAAATCGGTTCTTCTACAACTTCTATTATTGATTCCTATCAGGCGCTTTATGAAAAGCGATTAAGAAAAATGGGAATTAAAGAAAGTGTGGTGTTAGAAAATCATAATATTCCAGAACTTCATCTTGAGGATAAGTTCAAAATTCCTAGCAGTACAAAATCTGACAAAGTCAAGTTGTCTTTAACGGCGCAAGACTCATTATTTAAAATCAGTTCCGTGAAAATTTGGAATAATAATGTTCCCGTGCTCACTCAAGATTATACTTCTTCAAAAACTAATTTGAAAAAGGATAAAGTTTCAGTGGATCTAGCCAGTGGTGAGAATAAAATTCAAATCAGTGTTTTTAATGAAAATGGAATTGAGAGTAAAAAGGAAACAGTTTATATTCAAAAAATAGCAGCATCACGCAAGCCTAATCTGTATTTACTCACAGTAGGCGTGAGTGAATTTGATAACAAAGCCTATGATTTAAAATACGCTGTAAAGGACGCCATGGATGTAGCCAGTACTTTGCAATCTTCAACTGCCTTTGAAAAAGTATATACGCAGTCGCTAACAAATGCAGAGGTTACAGAAGAAAATTTACTAAAATCAAAATCATTTTTTGAAAAAGCATCTATAGATGATGTAGTGATTCTATTTATAGCATCACATGGTGTATTAGATAAAGAGTCTAACTATTACTTAGGAGCGCCTCAAATTAATTTTGATACACCTAGTCAAGGTGGTATTGATTATTTGATTTTGGAAGATGTTCTTGCGAGTGCACCATCCTTGAAAAAAATAATACTATTAGATGCTTGTCATAGTGGAGAGCTTGATGAAGAAGATGATAGAGCGTTTAAACCTTTAGTCACTGCCGAAGATGTTTCTCAAAACAAAGGTGAAAACAACAACGTAAAAGCTAGAGGTAGCGGTTCAACACGTGTTGGTAAGTCTGTAGATAATATTACTACAATCAGTAAGAACATATTTACTGACTTGAGATTAGGAAATGGAATCAATATCATTTCATCAGCTGGTGGAGAAGAATTTGCTTATGAAGGTGACGAGTGGAATAATGGATTGTTCACTTATACATTGCTCCACGGTTTAACATCGGGTCAAGCAGATCTTAATCAAGACGGAAAAATCATGTTGAGCGAGCTACAGGAATATACATTTGACGAAGTTTCTTCATTATCAAATGGATTACAAACACCTACATTCCGCCGCCAGAATATTTCGGGAGATTATCGAGTGTGGTAGGATTCTTTGAGTTTTCTATGAAAAAAAGATTAAATTTCTAAAAAACAAATTTATCAAGAACCTACGCCAGCGCATTCTGGATTATACTAATGACAAACAACAACTCGATATCAGGGAAATTAATGAGTTGAGTAAGATTAGAGTGTGGTAGAATTTAAAAATTATTTTATGAAAATTATT
>NZ_JBPOGG010000045.1:0-2679 GCF_051251825.1 Nonlabens sp.
ACATTACTTGAAATTACTGATGGTACTGGAGTTGATTTATCCGCAATTATTCCACCGGGAGGCACGGATGATCAGAACGCAGCAGAAGTATCTTATGACAATGTTGCTTCGGGATTGGCAGCTACCGATGCCCAAGCCGCAATCGATGAATTGGCAACTTCAGGGGTTGTCGATACCGATGATCAAGCATTGATTCTCACGGGTGACGTATTGACTATTGAAGATGGCTTGGGATCGATTGATTTAAGTGCTTATAAAGATGCACCGGACCTTACTACCCAAACAGGATTGCTTCAAGGAGACGGGACAACCATCTCAGGCTTGGTGGGAACTGCCGATAATCAAGTGGCAAAATGGAACAACGCCACCAATACCTGGGCAGCGGGAACAGATGAAACAGGCGGGTTGGCACTTCCTTACTACGACGAAACTTCCCTAGACAATGGGGCGGCCTTTCACACGCACAACACGGCTACAGCTGGCAGGTACGGTATAGCAGGTTCCGCAGGTATTGGTGCAGAAATTCTTCCTAGCAATAGTGCTGGCGTACTCGGGCATGGTGCTGGTGCACACGGTGTTTACGGTGTATCGGAGAACAACTTTTGGGCCGGTGTTCAAGGCGTTTCAAACTCGGTAAATGGCGTTGGCGTACAAGGTTATGCCTTCGGAGGTGGTGTTGGTGGGCATTTTTATACCACTACAACGGGGGTTGCAGCATTAACAACTGGACGGGGCAATGTAGGCATTGGTATTGATGAGCCAGAGATGAAAATGCATGTTGGTGGCGATCTATTCGTTCAGACAGACTTGGGGGAATTGGTTATGGGTTTTCCGGAGAATGGCAATCAATGGCAATTTAGTACTCTTGGTGCCGGAGCCGACCTACAATTCGATTCTAAACCAATTGGAAGTAATGTCTTCGATACCCGCTTTCGAATGCGCCAAGGGGGTGAGTTTCAAGTAGGAGATATTAGTAGCATATCTGCGTGGGCGCACATTCGGAACAACTCTACTATAATTAAACCGAATCTTAAACTAGAAGAAGAAGGCAATGATTTTGCCCGGTTGGAATTAACCAATAATGCGTCTGGGGGTGCTTTTTGGCACGTAGCAGGTTTACCGTCATCAACGGCGGCCAATGCTAAACTTAACTTTTATTTTCGAAATGCTAGTGGTGGTGGTGATCGGATGACAATTACAGGAAATGGACAGGTAGGTATCAATACCAGTAATCCTTCTGCTCGTTTAACAATAAACCAGGCTGGTCAAGAGGTAGGTACCGGTCTTAGTTTTAGGGATGGTACAGCTAATAAAGATTGGCATATTACCCATGGTTTTGCACTAATGTTTCATTATGGCGATGAATTACGAGGCTTTATTAACGCTAATACCGGAGCGTATACTTCTGCTTCAGATAAACGCTTAAAGTCTGAGATAAGAGAACTTCCAGATGTTTTAGAGCGGGTATCCTTGCTTAAGCCATCTAGTTATATTTTTAAAGCAGACAAATCACGGACAAGAGCAATTGGCTTTGTAGCTCAGGAGGTGCAACCATTATTTCCTGAACTGGTTAGTGAGAGCGGAGATGATGATATACTAGGAGTTAATTATGCGGGTTTTAGTGTAGTGGCTATAAGAGCTATACAAAAGCAACAAGAAATTATTTCAGAGCAATCAAGAATGATATCAAAACTAGAAGAAAGGTTACAAAGGTTAGAAGCTGTAATTACAAAATAGCCCGCTTAGATGGTGTTTTTATTTTTAAACCAAAAAGTATGTTTTTAATATACTTTTTGGTTTATTTTTTGTGTTCATCTTTCAGGTAAAATTTAGGCTAATTGTCGATCCCTGCTAAGATCATGTATATTCAATGCCAGCCCACATTTCAACAATCTCTGTTAAAAACTTTGTACTGGAAATGATTGAATAATATGAAATTCCAGCGCTTTTTTGCGACCTTTGTTTCCGTCGCAAAGGAAGAATTTTCTTCTCAACACTCAAATCCTTTAATATGTCCGTAGCCTTAGAGCCTATTCTAGAAGAAAACAACGATCGCTTTGTAATCTTTCCTATTAAGCATGACGATTTATGGGAATGGTACAAAAAATGTGAAGCGTGTTTTTGGACAGCGGAGGAAATAGACCTTAGTGAGGATTTAAACGACTGGAACAATAAGTTAAGTGATGACGAGCGTTATTTTGTTAAACATATATTAGCTTTTTTTGCAGCTTCGGATGGTATCGTAAACGAGAATTTAGCCGAGAATTTTGTTAGTGAGGTGCAATATGCCGAAGCTAAGTTTTTCTATGGATTTCAGATTATGATGGAAAACATTCACTCTGAAACGTATTCGCTTTTAATCGACACTTATGTGAAAGATGAGAAAGAGAAGAATACACTTTTTAAAGCCATTGAAAATTTTCCGGCTATTAAGAAAAAAGCGGATTGGGCCTTGAACTGGATTGACTCTCCAAGCTTTGCCGAGCGATTAATTGCTTTTGCGGCTGTTGAAGGTATTTTCTTTTCTGGTGCATTCTGTTCTATCTTCTGGTTAAAGAAAAGAGGACTTTTGCCTGGGTTAACTTTTTCTAATGAGTTAATCTCAAGAGATGAAGGTATGCACTGTGATTATGCGGTACACTTACATAACAAACACTTAATAAATAAAGTTCCCAAAGA
>NZ_JBPOGG010000046.1:0-2625 GCF_051251825.1 Nonlabens sp.
TACGACTATGACTAATATGTTTGGAGGGGCAACAGCTTTCAATCAAGATATCAGTAGCTGGGATGTTAGTAAGGTTAGGACTATGACTAATATGTTTGGAGGGGCAACAGCTTTCAACCAAAGTTTAGCAGCTTGGGGTACGAAATTCAATGCCAATGTTGATTTAAGAGATATGCTCAATAATTCAGGTTTAAATACCGCTAATTATGATGCGACACTTATAGGCTTTGATGCCGACGGGATGGCATACAAAGTTTTAGGTGCCACAGGACTCACATATTGTACGGCAGTCCCAGAAAGAGCGAGTTTGGTTAGTAAAGGCTGGACAATTACAGATGATGGCTTGGGGATTTGTGCCGCTCCCGAAATAAATATTAAAGGCAATACTATCGATATTGTTAATGGAGATGCCACACCTGAGGGTCTTGATCATACCGATTTTGGTGCTGTTGCTGTTACTGCTGGCACCAATGTGAGAACTTTCACCATAGAAAACACAGGTAGTAGCACGCTAAATTTAACAGGAACACCACTTGTAGCGATAAGTGGTGCAAATGCTGCCGATTTTACGGTAACCGCATTACCGACTTCGCCAGTCGCAGAAACCACAGGAACAACTACTTTCGAAATCACTTTCGATCCCTCGGCAGCAGGAATGCGTACGGCTACTATTAGCATAGCCAATAACGATGTAGACGATAATCCCTATACCTTTGCGATACAAGGTTATGGTGGACGCCCTTTTATTACGACTTGGAAAACGGATAACACAGGAAGCTCTAACACAACTTCTATTATCATCCCAATTTTTACAGTAGAAACTTATAGCTATGACATCGACTGGAACAATGACGGTATTTATGATGAATTTGGAGTAACGGGAGATGCAACTCACGATTACGGCACGATAGGAACCTATGAAGTAGCGATACGTGGTGCTTTCCCAAGGATTTATTTTAATAATACTGGAGATCGACAAAAGATTTTAAATGTAGACCAATGGGGAACTAATAATTGGACAAATATGAGCGGTGCTTTCTATGGTTGTACTCATTTGAATAGTACAGCGACCGATGTTCCTGATTTAAGTTTGGTTACTAATATGTCTGAAATGTTTAGCATAGCAACTTCTTTCAATGGAGCTATTGGTTCCTGGGATGTAAGTAATGTGACGAATATGGGTTCTATGTTTAAAGGAGCAAAAGCTTTCAATCAAGCTATTGGTTCTTGGAATGTTGGTAATGTGACGGATATGGGTTCTATGTTTAGCAATGCTACAGCCTTCAATCAAGATATTGGTTTTTGGGATGTTGGTAATGTTACGGATATGAGTAATATGTTTAGAAATGCTACAATCTTCTTTTCTACAGACTTCAATCAAGATATTAGTGCTTGGGATGTTGATAATGTGACTAATATGAGTGATATGTTTAGAAGTGCTACAGACTTCAATCAAAGTTTAGCAGCTTGGGGTATGAAATTTAATGCGGCAGTTAATTTAACAAATATGTTATATAATTCAGATTTAGACCTTGCAAATTATGATGCGACACTTACAGGATTTAATGCGGGTGCAGCGACAGGTAGAAGCTTAGGAGCTCATGGGTTAAAATATTGTGCCTCAAAACTAGATCGTGATAACCTTGTTAAACCAATTGGTAGCGGAGGAAAAGGCTGGACAATTACAGGCGATGCCTTGGGGGTTTGCGCCACTCCCGAAATAAATATTAAAGGCAATACTATCGATATTGTTAATGGCGATGCCATACCTGAGGGTCTTGATCATACCGATTTTGGTGCTGTTGCTGTTACTGCTGGCACCAATGTGAGAACTTTCACCATAGAAAACACAGGTAGTAGCGTTCTAAATTTAACAGGAACACCACTCGTAGCGATTAGCGGTACAAATGCTGCCGATTTTACGGTAACCACATTACCGACTTCGACAGTAGCCGCAACCACAGGAACAACTACTTTCGAAATCACTTTCGATCCTTCTGCTGCAGGAATGCGCACCGCTACCATTAGTATTGCCAATAACGATGTAGACGAGAATCCCTATACCTTTGTGATACAAGGTTATGGTGGACGCCCTTTTATTACGACTTGGAAAACGGATAACACAGGAAGCTCTAACGCAACTTCTATTACCATCCCAACATTAGGAACAGGTTATTTTTATGATATTGACTGGAACAACGATGGTATTTATGATGAATTTGGAGTAACAGGCAATGCAACTAACGATTACGTTACGGCAGGAACGTATACCGTTGCCATTCGAGGTGCTTTCCCAAGGATTTATTTTAATAATAATGGAGATCGACAAAAGATTTTAAATGTAGACCAATGGGGAACTAATAAGTGGACAACCATGGAGAATGCTTTCTTTGGATGTGCGAACTTGAATGGTAATGCAATTGATGCGCCAGATTTAAATTTGGTTACGACTATGACTTATATGTTTGGAGGGGCAACAGCTTTCAATCAAGATATCAGTAGCTGGGATGTTAGTAAGGTTACGAATATGGCTTTTATGTTTTTGGGAGCAACAGCTTTCAATCAAGATATCAGTAGCTGGGATGTTAGTAAGGTTACGAATATGACTTATATGTTTGGAGGGGC
>NZ_JBPOGG010000047.1:0-2496 GCF_051251825.1 Nonlabens sp.
TTTATTTGAACTCTTAATCTCTAACAATCCTGTTTTCAATTCAATTCAGTTCCGATTTTATTTTTTGTCTAAAGCAAGATTCATAAGATTTTGCGACTTCATAAAAATACGCAAACCATTGGATTTACCCTTAAACGCGCATTACGTTTAGGTTTTGTTACTTTGAGTTTTTCCTTTCAGGTTCTTTACATGATAATTTAGTTCTCGTTTATAGAAAGGAGCGATTATATGTTTTTTACAAGTCTCAATTTGCGCCATTTCTTCCACAGAACTCCCTAGGTCAAATAGCATATAGTCTCTATATCTGCCATCTCCTCTTTTTACGTGCTTGTCAACTTTTAGAATTTCTGATATCGTAATTTCAAATTCATTGGCGTCAATAGTTATTGGTTTTTGATTTGCAAAATGACGAACTAATAACCAAGGTTTACTGAATTCATCATGCTCCATAAACAAAGTATATTTTTCCAACAACTTATTAATTTGAGATATGGTAAGCTTATGAGCTTGTTCCTCAATTGTAGCTAAGCAGAACTTGTTACCAAAAACTTTATCCTTCAATATTTCAATTGCTTTTTCGGTCCCATTCTCTTCTGCGTAATTTGAAATAAATTTAGATTTAGCCAAAACAATATCATGTTTTGGTGATTTAGCTGGTTTAGAATGCTTTAAACACTTTTTGAATTTATCAAGGTTAGAGGTTTTAGCATAGTATTCTAATAGTTTTCTGTGTCCATGGTGCTTAATTTCAAATTTGTCCTCCACCAATTCATCAATAAAGCTGATTGCACCATTAATTTCATTTCTTTCTAATGCTGTTTCCATAAGACTTAAAAGCATATGGTTCTTCCTAGTTGAATGGATTATTTGGTCAATATAAAATTTAACAGTTTCGGTAGGGATTTCCCGAATCTTAACCTGCCTTTCAAAACACCCTGAAGCATGATAGAATGCATTGTATTCAAGGTCATTTTTTGACGCTAAAGTTTTTTCAAGCTCATCTTTGCCAAATACAACTTCGTACGCTTTTAACGCATCTGGATGTTTATTGAATTCCTCTCCAAATAAATTCTCTGTTGAGTTTATTGCTTTGGTTAGTGCATCTAATTTTTCATCCATAATTTTAATGTCTCTGTCAAAATTCAGGGTAATGGTTGAGCTATGAACAATACGGGAGTAAACTAGTGTTTGCTTTCCGCCAAGCACATAGCAAAATCTTTTTGTTTTGATTTATTTTTTATTGTCTAGAGCAAAATCCAAAAGATTTTGCGGTCTTCATAAAAATACACAAACCTTTCGATTAACCCCGGCACCCTTATTGTTTATAGATTTTGTTGGCAAATCGTTTTTTTTTTTTTTAGTTCAGGTAGATTTTATCTATTTTTTTTCCGTCTTCGTATAGATTATGTTTAACTACTTTTCCATTTCCATCATATTCATTTAGAATACCATTCCCGTTTTTGAAAGTGCCAATCTTTAATCGTTTACCATTTTTATCTAGATATTTTGTAATATTCCAAAGCCTGTCTTCCTCATAAATTGAAATAAATTTTAATTTACCATTCGGATAATAACTTTTCCATGTTCCAACTCTTTTCCCTTTAATTTGAATTCCTTCTTCTTCAATTTTGCCGGTGTTAATATCAAAATACTTTACTTCATTAGTTTCCTTATTAAAAGTGTAGAATAGATTCCCATTATTAAAATAATATTTCCAGATGCCTATTTCTTTACCTGATTCGTATTCCGCTTCATTTTCTTTGTTAATACTATTAAAATGGTAATATTCCCATAGGCCAGTTTTAAAGCCATTACGGTAAGTACCTTTTTCACTTAAAAAAGATTTTTTAGGAAAGTATTTAAGATATTTTCCATTTTTAGTGCCTTCGGTATAATTTTCTATTGATTTTATTTTCAATGAATCTTTTTCATCTTTATACTCGTCAAATAAACGAGCATAATTATAGTATTCAATTTGCTCACCATGGCTTTTACCCTCTTTAAAGTTTTCTATAAGATAGATAGATCCATCTTCATAATATGTTTTCCATTCCCCAGTTTTTTTTCCATTAATGTAATTCCCAGCGCTGCTGATTCCGCAGTTTGGGTGAAAGTATCTCCAAAATCCTATTTTTGAACCGTTTTCACGTTTCCCCTGCCCACGATTACTTGCACATTCATTACTCGTATCAGTTGATAAAACAGTTTCCTGTACAACTTCTTTTTCTTGTGCATAAATATTAATTATGGTGAAGACTATTAAACTAAGGGTAATAATTCTTTTCATATTTTTATAATATTAATGCTAACAATTGTATAAAGCAACTAGTTGCTTTACCTCTATTTTACACCTAATTTAAACAAATCCTTTAAAACATACTTATATACAGCCTTTTAAAGGAGCGGAGTTGTTTTTATTCGTTTTCAAACGTTTACAAACGAAAACAATTGTTTTGTAACCGAATACATTTTGGTGCTCGTTCTATGTTTGCAGTG
>NZ_JBPOGG010000048.1:0-2455 GCF_051251825.1 Nonlabens sp.
AAAAAACGGCTATTCATGCAGTACTTGTTTTTTTGCAGCGGAGTAACACGGCCTTTAGGTCATTTCCCTCAACGGTTTTGGCTATGGTTTCGTTGCGGAATGGTTCGGCAGAACTATTCCGCCGTAAACCAAAGATAGCAAACACACAGGGAATTTCCGAGAGGAAATTCCACCGCAATGAACTATAGCCGTTGTTGTAAGTAGTTTTTTCTTTCTGTTATTAATTCTGTTAATTTATTCAGTTTTATTTGGTCAATTTTTTTCCAATCAGCTTTGTCAAATTCTAACGAATTGAACTTTTTCAAACTCCGATACATTGGTAAAATCACAGACTCAAAATCTCCAGTCTGTTTATAAATCAGATTTCTGTGTTCTGTTATTCCTCCACTTTTTGAAATATTCAGCTCAATTATTTTTCCGTTGGGTTTAAGTTCAAAGAAATAACATTCAGGTTCCATATTCCAGCATATTTCCGACTCAATTCTATTCAACGCCAAAATCAGAGATTCGCAAAGTTTGTCAGTCGGATTTTTGGGTATTTTTGATACATTAAAATTCAGTTCAAAGTCGGAAGTTTTTAAACTTGTCGGTAACCAACCATTTTTAGGAATTTCAAATATTAGTTTTAATTTGCTCATTCAGTTTAAAATTTAATTCCCAAAAGCACAATAAAAGCGAATATTATACAAATGATGGAAAAGACTCTGAAAAAGATTTTCATTCCTTTAAAAATTCCAGGTGCTTTCTCAACTAATTTAGGGTTATGTTTATTATGAAATTTTAATTGAAACTTTACAATTATTGGTCCAATGAACCAAAAAAGTAAAGCTGCGAAAATGAAAAATAATGTTGGTTTTAGATTGTCCATTATTGTGTGTCAAAATTACTTACAACACATATATATGTGTAATTGATCCTCAAGATACAAAAAGAAATAAAAACCTCACTACCTACTGTAGATAAAGGGATAAGGGCCAATTAATAAGGTAGGCATTCTGTATATCACTTTTAGCTTTCTTTGGTTTTGATATACAAAATGAGGAATAACCTTTTACAAATTATGGTGTATATGATATTTGTTTTAAGCGTATAGTTTAAAATAAAGGCCTATGATTTTTCATTTACATTAAGGACATTCTTTCACTTTAACAAGGTGTTCTACAGGAAAAACCGAAGGTCCAAATTGATTAAAAATGGCAACATCTGCAGCATCACGACCAAAACCCAGAACAACATAACCTCCCGGAGAATCTATTTGGGTGGCATCAAAAGTATACCACCGGTTACCAATATAGGCTTCAAACCAAGCATGCATATCCATTGGTTCCAAATTGTGCAAATAACCAACAACAATACGTGCCGGGATACTTAAACTACGGCACAGGGCTATTCCCAAATGCGCCAGATCCCTGCATACACCAAACTGTCTATTATTAACTTGTATGGCAGATAAGGGCTCATTATTACTGCCAGGCAAATACTCAATATTCTCACGTAACCAATTTGTAATTGCTGCTACTTGATTATACCCCATTAATTGACCTTCAGTAATAGCTGCGCCCATTTCATTAAAGCAATCAGACTCGCAATATCTACTGGGTAATAAATAGCTTAATACGGCATCGGGTAAATTCTGTATTTCTATAAATGGAGCACCAAAACCTTGATCAATAAAGTTAGAGGTTACTACATCTGAAGAAGTAGCAATTGAGAACATACCGGGTTGGGCAATTAATCGTTGGCAAAGATTGCCATAGTTGTCCGTAAATTCAAAAACAGGGGTACTTGGCGTAATTTTATATTCCTCTCTTTCTACCCATTGTTGGCTTCCACTACGTGGCCTCAACATAAGAATAAATGGTGTTGGTTCAAAAATCTCGAACTTTAGGTCACAGCTTGTACGTAAACGCATATATCAATTTTTTCAAGACTCTATTATACAATAAACACTAGCCCAATTCTATGTAAGGTATGATGTAAACCGCTAACACAAATCTCGGTTATTTTTAATCAGTATCACCTATTTATAGCAACTCTTCGTCACTATTTTTTTTAGTTGATTCTATGCAGTTTTCAGCTATTTGGTTTCTTCATAATTTTCCAAAATTGCCAATACCATTTGGGCAGAATTAACGGATGCTACTTTTACAAATTTGAAATAATCTGAGTGTGCTGCGGTATTGGCGTTATCACTACAGCTTCTAATAACAATAAAGGGCACTTGCAACATAGTACATATTTGTGCAACGGCTGCACCTTCCATTTCTGTTGCCAGTGCATTAAAATTGGTATACAATTCTTTTGCCTTTATTGGGTCGCTCACAAAGGTGTCTCCGGTAGCGATCGTGCCAATAAAAAAGCTAGGAATTCTATTGTTCAGTGGTTTCAATTTAATTTGTTCTGATGCCTTCTTACTTTGTTCCAATAGATTCGGGTCTACAGTAAGGTACAAAGG
>NZ_JBPOGG010000049.1:0-2226 GCF_051251825.1 Nonlabens sp.
TCTTCACGTACCGCTTATGAAGTCATGCCCTTTGAAAATTCTATAGTGGTGGCCGAACTAAAAGGCAGTTCTATATTGAAAATGGCGTCCTATTTGAGAGATTCCGGTCGTGCTCATCCAATAGCTGGATTACAATTAACATTAGACGCAGAAAATGAAATTCAGTCTATCTCCATCCAGGGCAAGCCTTTGGAAGAAGATAGAACCTATTATGTAGCAACATCAAACTATTTGGTAAATGGAGGTGACAGCATGGTCTTTTTTGAAGACGCTGTAAACATTACGAACACCGATTATTTGATTAGAAATGCGATGATTGACTATTTTAAGAAAACAGACACGCTCAAACCTGTTATTGACAATAGATTTATTAAACTGGATTAGCACCGAAAAACAAAACGTCACGGATGCGACAATTTACCGTCACATTCAACAAAATATATAGTTTTATGAACAGAAGAAAATTCATTAAAAACACGACGGCATCAACTGCGCTTGTTGGCTTGGGCGGACTTTCTTTAAGCTCTTGCCTTGGCGATGTAAAAAAACACATCACCATTTTACACACAAACGATGTGCACAGCCACATAGACCCTTTTCCTACAGATCATTCCGAGTTTCCTAATCTTGGTGGACTAGCAAGGCGCGCCACTTTGGTAGAGAGCATTAGAAAAGAAAACCCGAATACATTACTTTTTGATGCAGGTGATATTTTTCAGGGAACACCATATTTTAATTTTTATGGCGGTGAGTTGGAGTTTAAACTCATGAGCCTACTAAAATATGATGCGGCCACTATAGGGAACCATGATTTTGACAATGGTATTGATGGTTTATTGGCTCAGATGCCCAATGCCGATTTTGAGATGATCAACGCCAATTACGATTTTAAAAATACGGTCATGGACGGCCAGGTCAAACCATACAAAACTTATACTCTTGACGGAATTAAAATAGGAGTTTACGGTCTAGGCATTGAATTAAATGGCCTAGTTACCAAAAAACTGTACAAAGAAACGGAATACAACAATCCTATTGAAATTGCACAGGACACCGAGCGCGCATTAAAAAACGAAGAAAGTTGTGACCTTATCGTCTGCTTATCTCATTTAGGTTACGAATACAAAGACAAACAAAAGCCACATGACATTGCAATGGCTGCCGCTCTTGAATACACTGATTTAATTATTGGCGGGCATACCCATACTTTTCTTGACAAACCAACTATTGTAGAAAACAAATTAGGACGAAATGTTTTGGTTAACCAAGTAGGTTGTTTTGGTCTTAACCTTGGAAGAATAGACTTCTACTTTGATGGTTCAAAAAACAGTAATGCTTCCGGTGTAACTATAAATGTATAATTATGGTTAGAATTGAACGAACCACATGCATAAACGAACATTTCACTGGTCTGGTTGCCAAACTAGATGCTTATTTAAGTAATACCGATGGTGATGAGCACGACTTTTATCATCAATACAACGGAATAGAAAGCCTAAATCACGTGGTCATTGCTTATTTAAAAGATGTAGCAATAGGATGTGGAGCCATAAAAGAGTTCGATTCAGATTCGGTAGAAGTAAAACGCATGTATGTTTCCCCCGAAACACGAGGCCAAGGAATTGCCTCTTTACTTTTAAAAGAACTGGAAGAATGGGCAACTGAACTAAAATATAAGAATTGCATTCTAGAAACAGGCAAACGCCAACCAGAAGCTATAGCTCTTTACAGCAAAAATGAATACCAAGTCATACCTAATTATGGTCAATATAAGGGTATGGAAAATAGTGTCTGTTTTAAGAAAGAACTAACCTAATTAGGTTTTAACAAATACTCTGTAATTTCTTTTTGCTCCTGCCCTAACGAAATTTTCGGGAACGACCTTCCTGCCTTTCTATACCAATAGCCTGCGTTAAATTCATCACCTTCTACACGATGTAAATAGGCATGGATCCAACTACCCATTTCATTAAACATTTCTTGAGCAATATCATGAGATGCCTCCCAATTGTCATTCGCTGCAAACCACATGGCTTTCAGTGCTTCCGACCAATCCATTGGAGGGGTCGAACCAGTTAATGTTTGTTCAAAATCTTCGTAAGTCTTAGGTGTAGCCATCAATTTATAGTGTCATTTGTTCTTTCCTATACAAAAATACCTAATTTCGATTGAAATTAACCGTATGCTTTAATGGTTCAACTATCACGAAGCTTACTCCTTTGGAGA
>NZ_JBPOGG010000006.1:0-209692 GCF_051251825.1 Nonlabens sp.
TTTGCGCAGATGGTACTGCTTTATTGTGGGAGAGTATGTCGCCGCCTTCTTTTGAAACCCTTACTATTTATTTAGTAGGGGTTTTTTGTTGTCCTAAAAACTCATTTAATTATCGAATAGACTTCTGTCTAGTTTGATAAAATAATATAAGTGCTGAACTGAAGAGTTTTAGTCAATGAATTGATAACATACTTGAAATTGCAACTCTGATGAAGTTTGTAAATTTAACAGGGCTGTTTAATCATCGATTCTAATATATTTTTGAATTCCCTTTTTTCTTACAATTTAAGTGGTTGGAAATTATTGGAATTGTTAGAACTTATAATGTTACTATTTTCTATTTATGGTTAATTATAACCATTTGTAAATACTATTTTGAAGTGATGATTTCTATTCTATTTAGGGATATTATTTAATTGTGGAATACTTAATTAGAATTCTTTTGTTCGGTTATCAAGTATTGAATATTTAATTATAAAAAAAAAGCTTAAGGATACCAGTGTATCTTTAAGCTTTTATGCATATTAATAATAATGTAATGTTTTTATATTGTAATAATTTATATTCTTATCTTTTAAATATTGGATAATTCGCAACCAGATCATTCACTTTAATTTTCAATTTTTCTAATAATTGATCATCTTCAAAATTATTAATAACTTGATCAATAATTTCCACAATCTTTTCCATATCTTTCTCTAGCATTCCTCTTGTTGTGATCGCAGCCGTTCCTATTCTAATTCCACTTGTCACAAATGGTGATTGGGTATCAAACGGTACCATGTTTTTATTTAAAGTAATATGGGCTTTGCCCAAGGCTTCTTCGGCTTGCATTCCAGTGATATTCTTATTCCTTAAATCAATTAACATCATGTGATTATCTGTTCCTCCGGATATAAGATGGTAGTCTCTTTTTACAAATTCTTGTGCCATTACTTCGGCATTTTTCTTTACTTGAACCATATAGTGAAGGAATTCATCAGATAACGCTTCTTTAAAAGCAACAGCTTTGGCTGCAATTATATGTTCTAAAGGTCCACCTTGATTACCTGGAAAAACTCCACTATTCAATAGTGTAGACATTTTTTTGAGATTTCCGCTTTTTAACTTTTCGCCAAACGGATTCTCAAAATCTTTTCCCATTATTATTAATCCACCTCTAGGACCTCTGAGTGTTTTATGCGTAGTAGTGGTACAAATATGTGCATGGGGAACAGCATCTTTAAGAATGCCTTTTGCGATCAATCCTGCTGGATGTGCAATATCTGCTAAAAGAATAGCGCCTACACTATCAGCTATTTGACGGAATTTCTCATAATCTATTTCTCGACTGTATGCAGATGCTCCGGCAATAATAAGTTTCGGCTGTTCTTTTTCAGCGATTTTTTGAATATTATCATAATCTAGAAGACCTGTTTCCTTTTCAACCCCATAAAAAGATGTTTTATAAAGTTTACCAGAGAAGTTCACTGGTGATCCATGAGTTAAATGCCCACCATGAGAAAGATCAAATCCCAGTATTTTATCACCTGGCTTTAGACAAGCGTGAAATACAGCCGTATTTGCTTGACTTCCAGAATGTGGTTGAACATTTACATATTCCGCGTTAAAAAGTTCCTTAGCTCTTTCTATGGCAAGATTTTCTATTTTGTCAACTACTTCACAACCGCCATAATACCTTTTGCCTGGGTAACCTTCGGCATATTTATTTGTAAGTATAGATCCAGCGGCAGCAAGTACATCGTCGCTTACATAATTTTCACTAGCTATTAATTCTAGACCAGTAATTTGTCGTTGTTGTTCTTCTTGAATTAGATCAAAAATTTCTTTATCGTTAAAACTCATGTCTTTTTATAGTTAAGATTGAAACAAAAATAATTCATTGCGCTTTGCAAACGTTATGAATATGATATATTTGATTAGTATTTCTTAACAAGATATAATTACAAAAATATGCCACTAGAAACTAATGACCCAAATAGAAAATCATGGATAGGCTATAGCAGCGATTCACATTTTCCAATTCAAAACATACCATTTGGAGTATTTCTTACTCGTGATAATGTTATTACTATAGGTACCAGAATAGGTGACTGGGCTATTGACCTAGGAGCTCTACAAGAAATGGGCTACTTTGATGGTGTGCCGCTTACTGATGATATGTTCATGCAAGACACTTTGAATGACTTTATCTCTGACGGTAAAAAAACATGGCGACTTGTACGTAATCGAATCGGCGATATTTTTGATTCTGAAAATGGATTGTTAAGAGATAATAAAGAACATAGAAATAGAATCATATTTAATATGGACGAAGTTGAAATGCAACTTCCTGTTCTTATAGGTGATTATACAGACTTTTATAGTAGTAAAGAACATGCGACTAATGTTGGGACCATGTTCAGAGATCCAGATAATGCTTTGTTACCTAACTGGTTACACATGCCAGTAGCATACCATGGTCGTTCTAGTACCATAATTCCATCAGGTATTCCTATTCATAGGCCAAAAGGTCAGACCATACCAGCTGGTAGTGATCAACCTGTTTTTGGACCATCTAAATTGGTCGATTTTGAACTTGAAATGGCGTTCATTACTACTGATGCTAACAACATGGGACAACCTATTCCAGTTCAGGATGCAGAAGATTATATCTTCGGTATGGTTGTTTTTAATGATTGGAGCGCTAGAGATATTCAAAAATGGGAATACGTGCCACTAGGTCCATTCCTAGCTAAAAACTTTGCGAGCTCTATTTCTCCTTGGATTGTAACACTTGACGCGTTAGAACCATTCAGAACTAATGGTCCTGAAATGGAAAAACCAGTTTTAGATTATTTAAAATCTGAAGGAGATAAGACTTATGACATTCATCTCGAGGTAGATATTACTCCTCAACAAGGAAAACCTACCACAATCTGTAAATCAAATTTCAAATACTTATATTGGAACATGTCTCAGCAGCTAGCTCATCACACAGTGAATGGTTGTAGAGTAAATAGTGGTGATATGATGGGTAGTGGAACCATATCGGGTACTAAAAAAGATTCTTATGGCTCTATGCTAGAATTAAGCTGGCGCGGTGAACGTCCAGTAAAATTAAATGACGGTACAGAGCGCAAATTTATCAACGATTTTGACACAGTAACTATGAGAGGTTATTGTAAAAATGGGCCAGTACGTATAGGATTTGGTGAAGTTTCAAATCAGTTGTTACCAGTTTATGAACCTAAAGTGAAACATTAGATGAATAATTTTTTCAAAGTTCTAATTTTAGCCTTATTAGTGACTAGTTGTGGCGGTGTTAAAAAAACTGAAACCGCTATAAATTCTGGTAATTTCGATCAAGCTATAGACATAGCATTGAGTAATTTAACTAGTGATAAAAACGCAAAGCGTAAACAAGAGTACGTAGTTTTGTTAGAAGACGCTTTCGCGAAAGCGGTAAAAGAAGACCAAATCGTTCTTAAAAGACTACAGTCTGATCCTAATCCAGAGGTGCTCGAGTCGATCTATGAAACTCTTGAACGAATGGAATTACGTCAAGGGAAAATTAGACCGCTTCTACCTTTAAAAATTTATAGTTCTGGTAAAACGGCAAATTTTGAAATGCAAGATTATTCTAAAAGAATCATTACTGCACGCACTAAATTATCGGATCATTTATTGAATAAAGCAAAGAATTCACTTAGCGTGGCAAACACTTTACAAGCACGTGCTATTTATGACGATTTACGTTATTTAAATGACATAAATCCAAACTATAAAGACACAAATACTTTACTTGAACAAGCGTTAGAAAAAGGAACTGACTACGTATTGGTGACTTTGCGCAATGATACTCAGCAAGTCATACCACAACGATTAGAGGAAGAATTGCTTAATTTTTCCACCTATGGTTTAAACGATAATTGGACCATCTATCATAATAAAAGAAATACCAGTGTGTATTATGATTATGATATGGGAATTAATTTTAGAAACATAAACATTTCTCCAGAGCAAGTTTTACAAAAGGAGTTGCAAAGAGAGAAACAAGTTAAAGACGGTTTTGAATATGAACTGGACTCACGTGGAAATGTGAAAAAGGACAGTTTAGGGAATGACATTAAAAAGGATAAGTTCATTACAGTAAAGGCAACTGTTTTTCAAAGCACGCAACAAAAGGAAGTCTCTGTTGACGCAAATATTGAAATCACTAACAGACTTTCAGGTCAGCTAGTAGATCGTTTTCCAGTAGGAAGCACTTTTATATTTACTTACTTATATGGTAGTGTAAATGGAGATCGTCGTGCTGTGGATAATGATTATTTACAAACTCTCAATCCTAAAGCTGTTCCGTTTCCTTCAAACGAGCAAATGATTTATGACGCTGGTGAAGACTTAAAATTACGTATTAAAGAAGTGCTAACGGGTCTGCGATTTAGGAGGTAAGTTATTATTTAATAGAATTCTGTTTTAAGAACTATTTCACATCTCTAGTTCTATCTTTGACCTTATGACTGCAAGAAAACTTACTTATCCACAAGCTCAGTACTTTTCCTCTTTAATGGAAGACTATCTGGAGCAAAAAGAGGAATTAAGAAACTTGTACCATCGTTTCCCTAATTTGGAAAATTTTGAGGCTCAAATTAAAGAAAAGCAAGCCGAATTTAACCTGGCGACTAACAAAAGGACAGTACTTACAGATGTTTTATTAAAGCAATATCATGGTCTCGATAATGCTCAAGAATCTATCGTAAATATTGAGTTATTAAGAAGCGATAATACGTTCACTATTACCACTGGGCACCAACTCAATCTATTTACAGGACCACTTTACTTCTTGTATAAGATTGTTTCGGTAATCAATCTATGTAAACAGTTAAAAGCTAAGTATCCAACTTTTGATTTTGTTCCAGTATACTGGATGGCGACCGAGGATCATGATTTTGAAGAAATACAATATTTTAAATTTCAAGGAAAGAAGCTAGTTTGGGATAGAGAAGCTGCTGGTGGAGTAGGTCGATTGAGTAATGATGGTCTTGATAAAGTATTACATACTTTACAATCACAATTAGGAACAAGTGATCACGCTCAAGAAATTTCGCAACTCTTTAAAAAAGCGTATTTAGAAAGCGATAACCTAGCTGTAGCAACCCGTTTTCTCGCACATCAATTATTCGGCAACGATGGTTTAGTAATCGTAGATGGTGATGATGCTGATTTAAAAAGTTTGGTCATACCTCAGTTTGAAGAAGAGTTATTACAACAAATGAGCTTTCATAAAGTAAATGAAACCATTGAAAAATGGCCATCAAACTATAAAGTTCAAGTAACACCACGCGAGATCAACCTTTTTTATCTTAAGGATAATCTAAGAGAACGTATCTTCTTTGAAGATGCAATTTATAAAGTCATCGATACCGATATTTCTTTTACTAAAGATGAAATCTTAACTGAACTGCATCAACATCCAGAGCGTTTTTCACCTAATGTGATCATGCGTCCTTTATATCAAGAAGCTATTTTACCTAATCTATGTTATATAGGTGGTGGCGGCGAGATGGCTTATTGGTTAGAACTCAAAGCATACTTTGATTCTCAGAACATTACTTTTCCTATGTTACTCATGCGTAACTCGGCGTTGCTCATGAGTCAAAAACAATTGGAAAAGACAGAGAAACTAGGTTTAGAATTACAAGACTTATTTCTTAAAGACTACCAGCTCGACGAGAAACTTACTAGACAATTAAGTAACATTGAAATAGACTTTTCATCCCAAAAAGAACATCTTAGTAAGCAGTTTAAAGAGCTTTATCAAATCGCTCAACAGACAGATCAATCATTTTATGGAGCGGTTGCCGCTCAAGAGCGTAAACAAATAAAGGGATTGGAATACCTTGAAAAAAGACTTTTAAAAGCTCAAAAACGTAAACTTAAAGACTTTCTCGATAGAGCGTTGATCATACAGCGCGAGCTATTTCCTAATTCTAGTCTTCAAGAAAGACAAGAGAACTTCTCAAGTTTTTATCTAGAATATGGTAGTCAACTCATTACTGTCATAAAGCAAAATCTAGATCCTTTAGACTTAAGATTTACGGTGATAGTTTTCGGTGATTAATGTATTTTAATAACTAAAATCAAACTCCTTCCCTTTGAAGGGAAGGCTGGGTTGGGATGTTAAATCAATTTATTTCTCACTCTCGATGTCCTTTAAAGAATATTACTTTTTAAAGAGAATTTGAATTTAAAATCAAAAACACTTTCCTCAATTATAGAAATTTAATGAGTCAACTTTATCGTTTTCTAATTTTTCTTTAAAACACGTTAACAAAAGACTGCACAACAGATTTACTTTAACACATAAAAAAGTAAATTTGCGCATGCAACACGATAAGGTTTTAATATTAGATTTTGGTTCGCAATACACACAGCTTATTGCGCGTAGAGTTAGAGAATTAAACATCTACTCAGAGATTCATCCATTCAACAAAGTTCCTGCAAATCTTGACGATTATAAAGCAGTGATTCTATCAGGTAGTCCTATGTCAGTGCGTTCTGAGAGCGCTTTTCATATCGACTTAACAGAGATAAGAGGTAAAAAACCTTTACTAGGAGTATGTTACGGTGCGCAATATCTTGCCCATTTCCATGGTGGAGAAGTAGGAGCGTCTAGCACAAGGGAATATGGACGTGCAAACCTTTCATATGTTAAAGAGAACGAAGCTTTCACGAGCGGTATATCTGCCGGTAGTCAAGTGTGGATGAGTCACAGTGATACGATTAAAAAGCTCCCACTAAGTGGAGAATTGCTCGCTAGCACACATGATGTGGAAAATGCAGCATATAAAATTAAAGGAGAAGATACATACGCAATACAATTTCATCCCGAAGTATATCACTCGACTGATGGGAAGCAGTTACTAGAAAATTTCTTAATTAAAATAGCAAAGGTAAATCCAGACTGGACACCTAACGCATTTGTAGGGGAAACAGTAGATGCACTTCAAGCACAACTAGGCGATGATAAAGTCGTTTTAGGATTGAGTGGTGGTGTAGATTCTTCAGTAGCAGCGATGTTGCTGCATAAGGCAATAGGTAAAAACCTCTACTGTATTTTTGTGAATAACGGTTTATTGCGCAAGGATGAGTACACTCAAGTTCTCGACCAGTATGAAGGTATGGGCTTGAATGTAAAAGGAGTAGATGCTTCGGCACGATTTATGGATGCACTAGCAGGACTGGATGATCCAGAATTGAAACGCAAAGCCATAGGTCGCGTTTTTATTGAAGTATTTGATGATGAGGCTAAGGAAGTGCAAAATGTAACTTGGCTAGCGCAAGGAACTATTTATCCTGATGTGATAGAAAGTGTAAGTGCAACTGGTGGACCAAGTGCGACTATTAAATCGCATCACAATGTAGGTGGATTACCAGATTTTATGAAATTAAAAATAGTAGAACCGTTAAAAGCACTATTTAAAGATGAAGTGAGACGAGTAGGAGCTTCTATGGGCATGGCTGCAGACCTTTTAGGAAGGCATCCATTTCCAGGACCTGGACTTGCGATACGTATTTTAGGCGATATCACACCAGAGAAAGTAGCTATCTTACAAGAAGTGGACGCCGTTTTTATCAATAACTTGAGGAAATGGGATCTATATGATAAAGTGTGGCAAGCCGGAGCGATTTTGCTACCAGTCAATAGTGTAGGAGTAATGGGTGACGAGCGCACTTATGAAAAGTGTGTGGCCTTGAGAGCCGTTGAAAGTACAGATGGTATGACTGCAGACTGGGTAAATTTACCTTATGAATTCTTGCAAGCGACTAGTAATGAGATAATAAATAAGGTAAAAGGCGTTAATAGAGTAGTTTATGACATTAGTTCTAAGCCGCCAGCTACCATAGAATGGGAATAAAATAATATGAAAAATATAATCTTAATAGCTTTTGTTTTCTTCGCTTTCGCGAAAGCGTACTCAACAGCACCACTACAAAACTACAAGCAACACGTAGTCCAAAAGGGCGAAACCGTGTTCAGCATAGTAGGAAAGTACAATATTAATGCAGCAGAATTAACCACTCTTAATCCAGATATTAAATCAGGATTGAAGGAAGGTTCTATTTTATTAATTCCGGTTGGAAATGATGTTCTCACACAGCGCAAAATCGTTAAATATAAAAAGCATAAAGTACGTCGTAAGGAAACACTATACGGTATCGCTAAGAAATATAACGTTACTGAGTTAGATATTAAAGAATCTAATAAAGAGTTGTATTCTAAAGGATTACGTAAAGGTGACCGCATCCAGATTCCTGTTTTTGAAGAATTGAAAATACCAGTTATCGAGCAACCTGTTCAAACTGTAACAGTAGATGTGCCGCTTAAAGATGGAGAATACAGAGTGATGCCTAAGGATACAAAGTTTGGTATCGCGACTAAGTATGGCATTAAACTAGCTGAGCTAGAAAAAATGAACCCAACGATGAAAGAACTTCATCCAGGTATGGTCATTATAGTTCCTACCAGCTCAACTGCGATTATAGAAGGTGTCACTACAACAGTTCCTGATGGTGCTGTTGTACCAGTTGAAAAATTCATTAACTACCAGGTGCCGCCTAAAATGACTATGTATTCACTTGAGAATCTGACTGGAATCAGTGAGGATTCTTTACTAGTGCTTAATCCACAAATTAAAGATGGTTTAAAGCTAGGAATGAATATTAAAATACCTAATCCTGCAGGAGCTCAAGCAAATGTGATGGATTCCAAAATTAGTGGTTTTGCAAATCTATTAGATAGTATTTCAAATTATAATCCTCAACGATATGGTGTGATGTTACCGCTTTCTTTTAATAAACTAGAAGAAGATACATCAGATTCTGATTTATTGCTTAAAGAAACGGCGACACGTATTGCACTTGATTTTTACAGTGGTATGAGCATCGCTCGTGATTCTGCTCAGTCCTTAGGAATTAATGTCACTTATGATTTATTTGATACGCAAAAAAGTGCTTCTCGAGTAAGAAGTATCATCAGTGCAAACAACTTTGATACATATAATGCGGTAGTAGGACCGTTACTTGCAAAGAATGTAGTAGAAGCTGCAAAGGAGTTGAAAAGTCAAAACATTCCTGTAATATCTCCACTTACTAATACAGATGTAAGGTTGCATAAAAACCTATTTCAAGCAAGACCAGATGAGGCACTTTTAAAACAAAAACTTGTTGACTATTTAGTCGCCAATGCTGAAGGTAAAAACATCATCCTAGTTTGTGATGCTAAAAAACCAGAGCTTAAAAATGAATACCTAGCTTTATTTCCAGATGCTAAAGAATTAAAACCTAATAAAGATAATTACATCTATAAGCAGACTTACATAAATGCACTGGACTCAGAAAAAGAGAATTGGGTCATACTTGCTGTAGATAATGAAGGTTTTATTACAGATGCAGTGTCTCATTACTCTGCCAAAGCTAAATCGTATAAAGTAACAATGTTTGGTTATGAAAACTATGATCAATTTGAATTACCTCATTTAAGATTAGCTTCTTTAAGTTATACGTATCCTAGTATGAACAGGAATTCTAGTGATAATAATAGTTTTGAAAAAACATATTATAATAAATATCGTATTTCACCTAATTCTTATGCAACTAGAGGATTTGATCTTGCCATGGACATTATTTTAAGAAATGCAAGTGCAGGCAATTTATATGATAGTGCTATGAATAATGGTAGTACAGAACAGGTAGAGAATAAATTTAATTATTCTAAAAAATTCCTTGCTGGTTATTATAATGAATCTGTTTACTTATTACAGTATAAGGAAGATTTAAGCATTAAAGAAATTAAATAATGACGTCAACGGTAACATATTTAGGAGATTTAAGATGTGAAAGTAAACACCTCAAAAGTGAAAACACTTTCATGACTGACGCGCCTACTGATAACAATGGTAAAGGAGAAGCTTTTTCTCCTACAGATACCGTTGCGACTGGTCTCGCTAGTTGTATGCTTACTGTAATGGGAATAAAAGCTCAAGATTTAGATAACGATTTAACAGGTAGTACTGCACAGGTTACTAAAACTATGGAGTCTAATCCACGCCGTATTTCACAAATAGATGTAAATCTTGATATGAAAGGTAATTGTGATAAAAGATCCCAACTGATTTTGGAACGTATTGCAAACACCTGCCCAGTACACAATAGTTTGCATCCAGATATCGTTAAGAATATCACATTTAACTGGTCCTAAAAATGAAATCGTTACTTCTTTTATTGTCATTATTCATAGCAACGGCTATGGTGCCAGTAGAGAAGTTTACCTTTCAAGAGAAACCAGTACTTGCCTGGGAAGATTTTATGGGAACTCCACCTATGAATGCTCCTCATGCCGCTAGTGTTAACTCTGGAATTGCTTACAGTTATACGGCACAACTTAAAGGAAAGAAGGTTTTCATTGATTTTGAAGTACGCAGTGAGTTCTATCCTCAATTAAGCTGGAAAAAGAACTTAAAAGAAACCGATGCTCAGTTATTAAGACACGAGCAACTTCATTGGAATATTTCAGAATTACATGCACGAGTGCTCAAAAAAGCATTTGAGAACTATCAACCTACTCGTCATTATAAAAAAGAAGTTCAGCATATTTTTAATAAAGTAGAAACCGCACGTCAATCCATGCAGGAACGATATGATCGTGAAACAAATCATGGCTTGCTACTCACACAGCAAAGAGAATGGGAAACCTACATTTCTCAGGAGTTTTTTAAAATGGGTTAGATGTAGTCATCGCCATACCGCTGCATTGAGGTTTTGGATTTTACGATTAAATTATGTTATTCTCTATGTCATACCGCTGCATAGCGGTATCGGCTAGTGAGAAACTAGAAGTTTGTATATTCTATGAATGGACGTTGATAACCCATAAAATTCTTAAAAACTCACTCGCTTTTCCGTTCCATATTTCTACATAAAATGACTACTTTTGCAGCTGATTTAAAAGCTCAGTTGACTAATTATGGCACATGCAAAGTACATTTTTGTAACCGGTGGAGTTACCTCTTCTTTAGGTAAAGGAATTATAGCCGCATCTCTTGCAAAACTGCTACAAGCGCGTGGTTTTAGAGTTACGATTCAAAAACTTGATCCATATATTAATGTAGATCCGGGAACGCTCAATCCTTATGAACATGGTGAATGTTATGTCACAGAAGATGGAGCAGAAACAGACCTGGACTTAGGTCACTACGAGCGCTTTTTAAATGTAAATACTTCTCAGGCAAATAATGTGACTACAGGAAGAATTTATCAAAGCGTGATTCAAAAAGAACGCCGCGGTGAATTTCTTGGAAAAACAGTTCAAGTAATACCTCACATCACAGACGAGATAAAACACCGCATCCAGATTCTTGGAAAATCGGGTGATTACGATATCGTGATTACTGAAATAGGTGGAACTGTAGGTGATATCGAATCCTTGCCGTACATAGAAAGTGTGCGTCAATTGAATTGGGAACTTGGAGAACATAATTCCCTAGTAATTCACTTAACATTAATTCCATATTTAAGTGCCGCTGGTGAGTTAAAGACTAAACCTACTCAACATAGTGTGAAAACATTAATGGAAAGTGGAGTGCAGGCAGATATTCTCGTATGTCGCACAGAGCACGAACTGTCTGAAGAGATTAAAATGAAGTTAGCTCGTTTTTGTAACGTGCGTCGTGAAGCTGTGATACAATCTATAGATGTAGAAACCATCTATGATGTACCTAATAAAATGCTTGCTGAAGGTCTTGATACCGTAGTTCTTGAAGAATTACATTTAGATTCTCACAATGAACCAGATTTAACAAGCTGGAATCAATTTGTACAGCGTCACAAAAATCCTAAAAGCGAAGTAACCATAGGTTTGATAGGAAAGTATGTGGAATTACAAGATTCTTATAAATCTATATTGGAAGCTTTTATCCACGCAGGAGCTGCAAATGAGGTGAAAGTAAATATTGAATCGATCCATAGTGAGTTTCTCGAGGTTGATGAAATGGACGCCAAATTGTCGCATCTCGATGGATTACTCGTTGCTCCAGGTTTTGGTGAACGTGGTATAGAAGGAAAAATAGAAGCTGTACGCTATGCAAGAGAACATAAAATTCCATTTTTCGGAATATGTCTAGGAATGCAAATGGCTGTTATAGAATATAGTAGAAATGTTTTGGGACTTTCAAATGCAAATTCTGTGGAGATGGATGAAAAAACATCGCACCCAGTAATTTCATTAATGGAAGAGCAAAAAAACATAACAAATATGGGTGGAACCATGCGTTTAGGTGCATGGGATTGTGAGTTAAGTGGTGGCAATGTGTCAGCCATTTATGGTTCGGGCATGATTTCTGAACGCCACAGACATCGTTATGAGTACAATAATGAATATAAGGAACAACTAGAAAAAGCTGGTTTGAAATCTACAGGTGTTAACCCTAAAACGGGTCTTGTCGAGATCATTGAAATTGAGGATCACCCATGGTTTATAGGTGTTCAGTATCACCCAGAATATAAGAGTACGGTGGCAAATCCACATCCTTTATTCACTTCATTTGTAGCGGCAGCAGCTAGAAAGCAATAAGATTTTAAAGATCACGCTTTCGCGGAAGCGTATCAAACATAACTCAACAGGTTCTTATATGTAGAACCATAGTACAAGCCTTGCGAGGCAATTTTTATGGAACAAAAACCAATCGACTGGAAATCAATAATAGGAATGGGACTTATAGCCGCTATTTTCCTATTCTGGATGAGCCAAAGCAAAGAAGAAGTAGCCGAAACCAATCCTGAAACGACTACGGAATTAGGTACAACTACAACCGAAACTTCTACAACACCTCAATTAACTTCAAATGATTCTACAGCTGTTGCATCACCTGCTAGTAATGGTGTTTTTCAAGCAGGTTCAAGTGAGGTAATCACTTTTGAAAATGAGGTAATTGAATTTAAAATAGATTCAAAAGGAGCACTTATTCAAGAAGCTTTATTGAAAAGTTTTAAAACTTATGACTCATTACCAGTTTATCTCGCAAAGCCTAACGAGAAAGATCATCAACTAGATCTTGAATTTGTGACCAGCGATGGACGCAAAATGCATACTAAGGACATGACTTTTACACCATCTCAATCTATGAATGGTGCAAATAAAGTATTGTCTTTTAAAGCAAACGTAGGAACTGGACAGTTCTTAGAATTTAGATACGAGTTGCAACCTAAGGATTATATGATGGATTTCACCATCCGTTCTCAAGGGATGTCACAAACCTTTAATACGTCTGAAACTCCTCAACTCAACTGGGAAATGCTTGCTTATAAGCGTTCTAAAGGTATGGATAACGAGAACCGTTATACAGAGATTAAGTTTGAATACGGTGATGGAAGTGATGACTATACTGGTCAAGGAACTGAAGCCGAAGAAGAGGAAGAAGATATTTCATATATCGCTTACAAACAGCACTTTTTCACTTCTATATTATTAACAGACACGCCATTTAAGAAGGCAAAATTAATGTCTGTAAACATTGAGTCGCAAGATGAAGAACAAGATACTTATACTAAAAAGTTCAACTCTCAAATTGAGTTAGAATATACTGGTGGTGAGCTAGCTTATAATATGGACTGGTATTTTGGTCCTACAGATTATGACATTCTAGATGAATATGATCGTAACCTTGATGAAGTAGTAGATTTAGGTTGGGGAATTTTTGGATGGATTAATGAATTAGTAATCCGACCATTATTTTCATTCTTGACTAAGACTGCTGGAATCCCTTACGGAATAGCCATCATCTTATTGACTATATGTGTACGTATCATATTATCTCCGGTATTATATAAGAGTTATATGACTCAGGCAAAGATGAAAATTCTACGTCCAGAGTTGAACCGTATAGCTGAGAAATACAAGGATAACGCGATGAAAAAGCAGCAGGAAACCATGCGTATTCAGAGCGAGGCAGGCGCCAGTCCGCTGTCGGGTTGTTTACCTGGATTGCTACAAATGCCTGTTTTCTTTGCACTCTTTAAATTCTTCCCTACAGCTTTTGATTTAAGACAGAAGAGTTTCCTATGGGCAGACGATTTATCGAGTTATGATGAGATATTTAAACTTCCATTCAATATTCCGTTTTATGGAGATCACGTGAGTTTGTTCCCTATACTAGCATCAGTAGCGATATTCTTTTACATGCAAATGACTACTGGGCAAACCATGCAAAACACGCAACAACCTGGTATGCCTAACATGAAGTTTATCATGTATCTATCACCATTGTTCATGCTTGTATTCTTTAATAACTATGCGAGTGGATTATCATTGTATTACTTTGTGTCTAACTTGATTACCATAGGTATCATGCTTGTCATCAAGAATTTCGTTATCAAAGAAGATAAAGTTCTTGCAAAAATCGAGAAAGCTAAAGCAGCTCCTAAGAAGAAAAAAGGACGCTTTGCCTCAAAGATGGGCGAGATCATGGCACAAGCACAAGAACAACAAGAAGCGCAGAAAAAAGGTAAGAAGTAATTTAGAACTAATGATGTCATGCTGAATTCATTTCAGCATCTCCTAGTACAGGAGACTCGAGCTGTTCTTACTACTCAACTTTATAATTAATATCTCAAAAATCCCATCTAGTAAACTAGATGGGATTTTTGAATTTAAACCAGAATGGACAAAAGCTCCTTTCCTTAGATAAGGAAAGGTGGCTTAGACTCGATAGAGGCTAAGACGGAAAGGTTGAAAACACAAATGATAATCTTTAAATAAAAATCTTCATCGTAAACGAAATGTAAAAAGCGGTTCCCTTCAGACAAAGGGAAAACAGATACTTCAGCTAGCTGAATATCAAAAGGGTTTGAAAACGCGAGAGGTTTTAAAAAAAACATTACGTCTGTCAAACCCTTTATTTTGGACCGTACACGGCCGAAATTTTCCCCTTTGAAAAAGGGGAAAGCCTTTTCTTTATTTATTCTATTTTTTATTTGGAGAAAAAGTCTTTCCCTTCAGATGAAGGGAAAACAGATACTTCAGCTTGCTGAATATCAAAAGGGTTTGAAACACGAGAGTTTTTAAATATCATGCGTATTTTCAACCACTCCTGATACTCCTTCGACAAGCGAAGTATCATCTGTCCTCGCCTTTTCTAAGGCGAGGAGCCTTTTCTAAGTAGTGTTTTAAAAAGCTCCTTTCCTCAGATGAGGAAAGGTGGGCAAAAAGAGCAAAGCGACTTTTGGTCGGAAAGGTTGAAAACACAAATGATAGTCTTGAGATAAAAATCTTCATAGTAAACGAAATGTAAAAAGCCTTTCCCTTCAGATTAAGGGAAAACAGATACTTCAGCTTGCTGAATATCAAAAGGGTTTGAAACACGGATGTTTTAAAATCCTAAAAACCCCTTAATAACTCGAATCTATTTCACTTCCTAATCCTAAATTTCATCAGTAACTTAGCTATTGTATAAGCAAAAATGAATAATTGGCTGTTTTAGAGAAATACATACCACGACTGGCAGTGATGCCGCTCACTAAGCTACTAGAAATGAATGCCGTTCATTTAAAAATAGTAAATGAACGCAAGACCAGACACGGTGATTACAGACCATTACCAGACGGTTCTCATCGCATAACTATAAACGCAAACTTGAATCAGTATCGGTTTCTAGTGACGCTGGTTCATGAGATAGCTCATTTAGTAGCTTTCAAAAAGTATGGAAGATTGATTAAACCACATGGCGTAGAGTGGAAGCATACCTTCCAGCATTTGATGCTGCCATTCCTGCGTCCAGATATTTTTCCTAATGACGTTTTACCAGTACTAGCAAGACATTTTAAGAATCCTACAGCCAGTAGTGATACTGATGCTGTGCTGAGTATTGCCCTTAAAAAGTATGATGCTGCCACTGATAAAAACTTTATATTTGAGTTAGTGCAAGGAGCGATTTTTGCTACAGATAATGGACGCAAATTTCAGAAAGGCAAAAAGCTGCGCAAGCGCTATGAATGTCTAGAAATGGAGACTGGAAAAGTCTATTTATTTCAGCCCAATGTGCAGGTAGAAGTTTTAAAAAATTAAGTATGAGTAATAAGTATGCAGTAATAATGGCCGGTGGAGTAGGTTCCCGATTTTGGCCAGTGAGTAAACAATCTTTCCCTAAGCAGTTTCACGACATGCTTGGATTAGGAAAGTCGTTGTTACAAATGACATTCAACCGTTTACAGACTCAAATTCCTGCAGAGAATATTCTTATTCTCACTAATGAGGCTTATGTTGATCTCGTACAGGAACAATTGCCTGCAGTACTTAAGGAAAATATAGTAGCTGAGCCTGCTATGCGCAACACGGCTCCATGTATTTTGCTCGCAGCGTTGAAAATTCAGAAAATGAATCCTGCGGCTCAAATGATAGTCGCACCTAGCGATCATTATATTGCCGACGAGGATTTATTCAATGAAGATCTCACGACCACGTTTGCTTTTTGTGAGCAAAATCCGCAGGCGCTAATGACTTTAGGGATTCAACCTACGTCGCCTAATACGGGCTATGGTTATATAGAATACAACAAAGAATCTACTGATGTTAAAAAAGTAGCTCAGTTTAGAGAAAAACCAGACTTGGAAACAGCGCAGGAATTTCTAGATGCTGGGAATTTCTTGTGGAATGCAGGAATATTTGTGTGGAGTGTAGAGGCTGTGGTACACGCTTTCGCGAAAGCGCAACCCAACATGACCCAACTATTCACTAACGGCATGGATGTTTTAAACACGCCACAAGAGCAAGATTTCCTGGAAAGCGAATATCCAAAAGCAGAGAATATCTCAGTAGATTATGCGATTATGGAAGGCTCTAAAGAAGTCTATGTGTTGCCAGCGCGATTCTCATGGAACGATTTAGGAACTTGGGGTTCTTTATTTGATAAGCTCGATAAGAATGAAGAAGATAACGCGATAGTAAACTCGAGTGTTACAGCCATCGATTCTAGCGGTAATATGATAAGAACCGCAACCGGTAAAAAGGTAATTATTCAGGGAATGGAAGATTATATCATTGTAGATGAGGATGATGTGTTAATGATCATTCCTAAAACGGCCGAACAAGAAATTAAAGAAATACGCAATGCGGCCATGGAAAAATATGGCAAAGAAATAGGATAATGGAAGATCATAATTATAATAATGCTGAGGAGAATCTACTGGATGAAAATCAGCAAAAGATTTCTGGGATTTGGGAAAATACCATGGCATTTCTTCATGATTTACTAGATATACGTGAGGACTCAGACCGTGATGAGACTATTGAGTCTGTGAGAAAAGATATTTCTTTTCAAGGTCATAATGCATGGATTTTGATTTTCTCCATTTTTGTGGCGTCTATAGGTTTAAATGCAAACTCTACGGCAGTCGTGATAGGAGCCATGTTAATCTCTCCACTTATGGGACCGATTGTAGGTATGGGATTAGGCACGGCTATTAATGATAATACCATGCTGCGTCGCTCGTGGATTAACTTAATAGTCATGGTATTGCTGTCTTTATTTACAGCATCATTGTATTTTTTTATATCACCTATGAAGGAAATGACACCAGAGCTAGAGGCAAGAACCTTTCCTACCATATTGGATGTGCTCATTGCCATTTTCGGTGGATTGGCACTCATCGTTGCCAAAGCTAAAAAAGGTACCATTTCAAACGCAATCGCAGGTGTAGCGATTGCTACAGCATTAATGCCACCTCTATGTACGGCAGGTTATGGAATTGCGACGTGGCAGTTGAAGGTTTTTGGTGGAGCGATGTACTTATTCTGTATTAATGCGGTATTTATTGCTTTGGCGACTTTCTTGGTTTGTAAGCTGCTCAAATTCCCTATGGTAAAGTATGCGAACCAAGCCAAAAGACAACGCGTTTCTAGACTTGCCTCATTAATAGGTTTTCTAGTGTTATTACCATCTATTTACTTGTTCTATCAATTGTATCAAGATCAGATGAAGCAAATAGCGGTAGATAGTTTTGTAAAAGAATATGTGCAATATGACGGAATGCGTCCTAATGCTGAGTGGAACAAAGAAACACAAACGCTCGACGTAGTTATGCTAGGTGCTCCAGTTCCAGACCCAATCGTCAAAGAATGGGAAAAGAAATTCAATTTACAAGAAAACTTAGAAGAAAGTAAAGTGCGTTTTTACCAAGGAAGCACGATGCCTACCACAAATAATGATGGAGTAGAAGTAGTCCAAGAAGAGCTGATTGATAAACTACGTCTTATCCAAGATAAGGATGTGCGTATCGCAGCACTTGAAGATGAGTTGCGTCGCGTTAATGAGCAAGACAGAAACTTTGACATCATAAGTGAAGAGGTGCGCTTGAACTATCCTCAAGTGGCCAGTATAAGCTATGCCGAGTCTGTGAATAAGGATTTCATCACTCAAAAAATGGATACCATTTCGCAATATAACATACGATTTAACGACACGACCTTAACCACTCAAGATCGCACAAACCTTAAAACACGTATGGCAAACTGGTTGCGCTACCGCTTAAAAACTGATAGAGTACAGGTTAAAGAAATCGCCGCTAGTGTGACTGTGGTGGATAGTAGTTTGGTGGAGTAGAGGATGAGATATCTAAATTAAATCATTGATGTCATCTTGAAATACATAACTTCTATGATACTCTAAATACATTTCTCTATCTTCAGGAAAAATCCTCATTTTATTTTTCGCATTTGGATTTATACTAAGCTTCTCCCAGGTATATGAGCTTAATTGAGTACCACAAACTAGCTCACCGTTATTCGTAAAAGTGATATATCCTTGATCGAATAATTTGTCATATGTTGGTGATAAAGCTAATCCGTTTAAGTAATCTAAGGCTTGAGTACTTTCATTATTTTTCATACAAATACTATAAGGTTTGATGTGACTGGCAATTAGCAAACGTTCATCTGTAATTTTAGTGAATGGACATTGTGGCATGTAGTTAATCACTTCACGTCTATATTTTTCAGCGCCAACTCTATTTCCCCTTGCTGTTTTTGTATTTACAACATCTTGAATAATCTCGTTTTCTAAAGATTTTGGATGTACAAATGACCTAAATTGGTAATCCAATAAAATCCTAAAGTAAAATAGAGGTTCAGCATTTCTATTATTTACAGGAATTAGTTTAAGTATTGATAAGTAACTAATTCCTGGAAGTATTAATTCTCTCCACAGTTTCCAAATAGAATCATCAGAACGAATATATCCTCTATTTTGCTTTTGAGAAATATTATCTGAAGCATCATATATGCTAAAGAAGAGTTGATTAGAATTTAAATTATTTACTTCATCTAATCTATCTTGATAGTATTCTTGAATATTATTATGATAGAACTGTTCTTGTGAATAATATTCAGTTTTTGCGTCTCTTAAGTATTTTTGAAGATTTGTTTTACTAAAAAAACATCTGTTTTCACTTATTAATGCTCCAGTATCTTTGGCAGAATCAAAAGTCTTTCTTTTTTTAAATTTGTCTAAATGCTCTAAACCCCAAGAAGAATAATTAAAAAAGGCAGACATGTTTTCTCCTTTTTCTCCGCTATATGTGCCAACATGTTTTTTAGACTCACCGTTCCCATTAAATTGAGCTAATTTGTTTTTCCTATGAATAAAGCTATCTTCAGCTCTAAAGTCCTGTATAGAATCAATTATAAAAAACTCTTGACCTTCGATTTTTATTTTTTGTAGATTTTCCATTTCTTTTTATCTTCTAAACAATTCATCTCTATGATATTCTAAATATCTTTCACGACCTTCAACTGGAAGAAGTGGTATATTCATATTATTTGATATGTAGAATCGGTCGCGATTAATTTGTGAAACTTGATTGGAAATTATTAAAGTTTTATTTGTGTTAAATGAAATGAATCCTTGGTCGAATAATTTATCATATGTAGGAGTTAGTAAAAGACCATTTTTTTGATTTAGTCTATCGTCATTGTTTGATTTGCTCCAAGGTTTAATATGACTTGCTATTAAAAACCGACTTTCGTTTATGCCTGTAATTGCGCAAAAACCACAATCCGAAATTAAGTTTCTTCTAAATATACCTTGTCCAATTCTTGATTTAACCAATTGGACTTTTTCTGTTTGCGTAAAATCATTATTATTATCAATTTCTTTTAATTGATTAATTTCTTCTTCACTTACTCCGAAATTTTGTAAATCCTCCCAATTATCTGATTCATTTTCAATCTCATTTGGCATAGGGAATAAATCAAAAAAATATTCTTTATTATTTCTTTCATCACTAACGTCTGCCAATATATGTGATTTAATATCAGAATATTTTATACCATCTTTTAATGAAATTAATTTCTGTTCTATTTTAATGACATTGGAATATTCATTGATTGAATTTTTTAAAATATCAAAATTACCTATTATTTCTCCAAAAAGTTCTATCTCAATTTCGTCCCATTCTATAGTTCGTTGTAAAGTATGAAGTTTTTTACATAATTCAGCATGAATTGAAAATGGTGTTACATTTTTAAAACCTCTTTTAGTATATGGATTAGGAACGCAATAATGTTTTAACCAATTGATTAAATAATTACTAACTTCTTCTTTAGAAGGCGAATGTCTGAATTTAGGAAAAAATGAATGATCATTTTCGTGATATAAGCCTAATTGACAAGCCAATTGGTATGGAGTGTGGAAAAAATTACCTCCAAATTTTTCATTAATAAATTCTCTTGCTACAGCTTTGGGAAGTTCTGTTTTTGGCAAGTAGGATATTAACTCTATTACATTATCTAGATAAGGATTACGCCATCTGCAAATTGGATCAGCCATAAAAATTTATTTTGCTGCGAATTTTGTTATATCCATTTGTTTTAATAAAGCAATTAATACATCTACAACTATACTATTTCCAGCTTGTCTATACATCTGTGTATCACTTACTTTTTGTTTGAAATCATCTCTGAACCCCATTAATCGAAGACATTCTTTAGGCGTCAGTTTTCTTATTCTACCTTTGTTATGTGTAACGTAATTGTCAACACCTGCTCGATGCATTTTATGCATAGATTGTAATAAAGGTCGTGCAACCTCTAAATCTGTTTTAATTGATGTTTTAAAGTTTTTTGTCCCTTCTGTTAGAACGTATTTCTTTGTTTTCTCAAGTAAATAATATTTTTCTTCTACTTCGTTTACATCAAAAATTAATTCATTAAAATCAGGAATATCTTTACTTTCAAAAACGAAATCTCCATGCCAATTAAATTGCTGATTTGCTTTTTGGCAAATCGCAATATCACCATTTATTTGAGTATAACGTTTTTTGCGATTTTTAGAACTTGTAACAAATTTTACTCCTTTCTCTTTAAGATAGTATTTACTCTCCGTGTAGTCTTCGAGAAAATCTTGCATCTTGTACTCTAATTTTATAGGTTTTGGAAATTCAAACTCAACTGTATTATCCTTAAAACCAATTACGAATATTCTTTCTCTATGTTGTGGAACTCCATAGTTTTTAGAATTCATTACTTGATAAAAGTATTTATATCCTAACTCATCAAAAGTCGCTTTAATCGTTTCAAAAGTATTACCATTGTCATGATTAATTAAACCTTTCACATTTTCAAAAATGAAAATTTTGGGTTGGCTTTCTTTGACTACTCTTGCAAATTCATAAAACAATGTTCCTCTAGTGTCATTGAATCCTTTTCTTTTACCTACCATGGAAAAAGATTGACAAGGACTACCACCAACTAATAAATCTACCTTTCCTCGATATTTCTTTCCATTTATATTCTTAACATCATCATACCAATTTGCCTCTTCAATTTTATAATTTGAGAAATAACTTTGCTTTGCATATTTATCAATATCACTTGCGAAAATTATTTCTGAATCAAGTTTAAGCCTTCTAAAAGAATATTCAATAGCTCCAATACCTGAGAACATTGTAGCGACTTTTATTTTTGCTTTAGGATTGGAAAATTCTTTCTCTGTCCAATTAGGATTACGAGCTTTTTCAGAAAAATAAATTTCCATTTGCTCTTCAACAATATTTAGAACTTCTTTATAATTTGAGTATCCTTTAATTTCTTGTGTAATCTTTGAAGAATAAAAGTGATTCAATAAGTTTTTTTGTTCAGTTTCAAGAATTTCAGCTAGAGGAAATAATAAATTTTCTGATAGATTTCTTTCTTCTCGTTCTATTTTACCAAGCGTTGATGTATCTATGTCTAAATGTGCAGCAACTTTTTTAAGAGGAAATCCAAGCTCAGTTCTACGTTGTTTTATGAATTCTCCAAATGTAGCGGTCATAATTTTATAATGATTTTAGGACAAAAATAGTCCAAAAATATGGAATCACTCAAGGTGTTAGATTGTTTTTTAGATGAAATTATTTATGCTCTATTATAAATTCCATTTTTAAGATAACAACCCAACTCAAAACTCCTAATCTCATCAACAATCAAATCCTTTGCCCAAACCACACTAACAGGAGGAAAGCTCAATCCTGTTTCTAAAGCGAGTATTTTAACCCTAGATTTTAAATCATCTTCTATGTATTCCAGAATGACATAAAGTTGTTCTGGATCTTCATCTTCAAATGGTGTGTGAAATTTTGCTATTTGACCTTTCCTAGTTGGATTCATAATCTAAATATTTCTCCAATATTACAGCCTTAACTTATTGCAGTCAACATACAATAAGTATCAAATTGAGGTACTTATAAATCATAAAACGAATCCCTACTCCTCACTTTTCCTAGGACTATAAAGAATCACAAACTGAACGATGATTCCTAGAACGATTACGATCCATATCTCCATTTGGGTAAGAAGTTCCATGGACTCCATGGCTTTTTCACCTATGAACATTTGGCGGTTTCCTTCCTCGATTTGAATGTCAGAGAGTTTATCTAGGCTGGTTTTTATAGAGGCGATTTGGTTTTCTAGGTTGTTAGAATCCAGTGGATTGTTGTCGTTTTCAATAGTATATAATTGATTGAACTGTTGTTGTAATTTGGTAAAAACCTGCTCTTCTTCTCGGGTAAGAGCCGTATTTGAAAACGAATCAATATATTCATTGATTTGTTTTTGAGCAGCGTTACTATTTAAAACCAGAGTTGAATCTTGTTGCTTAGCGAGCAATAATTGCTTTTTATGCATTTCTAACTGCATGTTATAGATTAAATCTTTAGCAATTAAACGATCATCATAAATCGTAGAAACAGAATCCTGAATGCGTTTAAAATTATTGCGATCTATAAAGTTAGTCGCTAGAATGAGTAATATAATTAACACAAGACCTATAGACCATTTGATTTTATTACTTATCATGTTTAATGTTTTAGAAACACTTAAAAATAAGTATTTGGTCAGATTTAAAACGATAGCTTAATTAAATATTAACTATGTTTTTAATAATAATGGAGTGGAAAAAAGTTGAGGATTACAACCCTTGATTCTGCGCAACGCGCACTTTCTTGAATAAGTCTGAGCTATAGACAAAGTCGGTTACAGCTTCATTATCGGTCTTGAAAATCTCTTTGTTGCTTCCTTTCCAGGCAATCTTACCATCTTTAAGGAAGATAATCGTTTCACCTATTTCCATTACAGAATTCATATCGTGAGAAATAATCACCGTGGTGATGTTGCGCTCATGAGTGATTTCCTGAATGAGTTGATCGATGATGGTGGCTGTTTTAGGATCTAGTCCACTATTAGGCTCATCACAAAAAAGGTATTGTGGATTATTTGCAATAGCACGACCTAGGGCGACACGCTTCTGCTGTCCACCAGATATTTCACTAGGCATTTTATGATTGAGGTTGACCAGGTTGACACGTTTTAGGATTTCGTTTGCTCGTTCACGACGTTCTGCTAGTTTCATTCTAGAAAACATGCGCAGCGGAAACATGATATTTTCCTCTACAGTCATAGAGTCAAATAATGCACTGTGCTGGAATAACATTCCCATTTCCTTACGTAAATCACTCTTGCGCTCTATGTCCATATCAACGATGGATTCACCAGAGTAGATGATATCACCACTGTCTGGTTCAAACAAGCCCAGCATATTCTTTAAAAATACTGACTTACCAGAACCACTGGCGCCTATAATCATGTTAGTCTTTCCTTGCTCAAAAACGGCATCTATACCTTTAAGAACATCTTCACCACTGAAACCTTTGCGTAAACCTTTTATCTCTATCATACGGAAAGTAATATTTGGGTTAAGATATAGTTAGACACTATAATTGCCACACAAGTCCATACAAATGAGGTTGTTGAGGCTTTACCTACTTCAAGTGCGCCACCTTCCATATAATAACCATGATAACTAGGAATAGTCGCTAGTAATATCCCAAAAACCATCGTTTTTATAAAGGCATAAGCAACGTGCCACGGAATAAAAGCGTCTTGCAGACCTACAATAAAGTCTTCCATGCTTACTAAATTACCGTAAACACTAGCTAGAAATCCTCCAAAAATCCCAACGAACATAATTATAGCAATCAAGAACGGATAGAATAAGAGCGCAATAATTTTAGGATAAATCAAGTAATTTAAGGAGTTAATTCCCATTACTTCCAGCGCATCAATTTGCTCAGTAACACGCATGGTTCCTATACTCGATGTAATGTAAGATCCTACCTTACCAGCCATAATTACCGATATAAAAGTAGGTGCAAATTCTAGGATAATAGATTGTCTAGTCGCAAAACCTATCAAACTTTTAGGAATCAAAGGATTGTCTAGATTAAGTGCCGTTTGCAGCGCCACAACCGCACCCATGAAAAGGGATATAAATGCAGTGATTCCTATGGAACCGATGATAAGATCATCTATTTCCTTAAGAATCAATCCTCTAAGTACAGACGTTTTAGTAGGTCGCCTAAAAACGCCCATCAACATAATCATGTACTTACCTATATGTCTTAAAAATCTCATGAAGTGTAAAAGTAGGATAAAAAACTATTAAGGGATTTAATGCAATCTTAAAGTTTTGCCTTTTTGAATATCTTATTTTTGCACAAAATTAGAATCTATGAAATCTATCATATCTATATTTCTTTGTTTTATCCTGTTGGCTAGTTGTGGTACGCTTTCGCGAAAGCAGGATCACGACAATCATCAAGCTCACCAAGAGCATAGAAATCACGATAGACATGCTGCCCAAATGGCTGGACGTGAAGCACAAAAGCCTAAACTCGTAGTAGGAATAGTGGTGGATCAAATGCGATATGATTACCTCACAAGATTTGCCGCTCGTTATAGTGAAGGTGGTTTTAAAAGATTAATGAACGATGGATTCAATTGTTCAAACAATCATTATGACTATGTGCCTACTTATACAGCGCCAGGTCATGCCTCTATTTATACAGGAACATCACCTATGAATAATGGAATTATAGGGAATAATTGGTTTGATAAATATGAGAATAAAGTCATTTATAATGCTGGAGATGATAACGTTAACTCAGTAGGAACGTTAAGTAAGGATGGAAAAATGTCACCTAGACGCATGTTAACCACTACCGTAACAGATGAGCTAGAACTACATACTCAAGGACGTGCCAAAGTGATAGGAGTTTCTATAAAGGATCGTGGTGCCATATTACCAGCAGGTCACGCTGCAGACGCCGCATACTGGTACAGAGGTAGTGAAGAAGGAACTTTTATATCTTCTACGTTTTACATGGAACAATTGCCACAATGGGTGAGCGATTATAATGCAAGCAATCCATCTCAAAAATATATGAAGGAATGGAATACATTACATCCGTTGAGTTCCTATACGGCAAGTGGTAGCGATTTAAATGAATATGAAAAACCGCCACGTGGTAAGCAAACGGCTACCTTTCCATATGATTTACCAGCATTACAGGAAAAAAATGGTGGATTTAATTTATTGAAAGGAACACCTTATGGTAACAGCATTGTCGCAGATTTTGCCATTGCAGCTTTGAAAAATGAGCAAATGGGAATGGACGCAATTCCAGATTTTCTAGCCGTGAGTTTTTCCAGTACAGACTATGTAGGTCATCAATATGGAGTGAACTCTGTAGAATTAGAAGACACTTATTTAAGACTAGATCTAGAAATCGAGCGATTGTTAATTGCACTGGACAGTCAAGTAGGTGATGGAAATTATACTGTTTTCCTAACCGCAGATCATGGAGCGGTAAACAATCCTGCTTATTTACAATCACAGGGAATAAACGCAGGATACTTTGATGATAACGAGCTATTGACTTATTTAAAAGCACGTTTAAAGAAAGATTTAGGAAATGATACGTACATCAAGAACATTTCAAACAGTCAGATATTTTTAGATTATGAAAAGCTTGATGCGGCAAAGTTAGAGGCTGTTTATGTGCAAAACTACCTAGCTCAAATCTTGACTAATTATAGGCAAATCGATAAAGTGTTTACTCGTGAAGCGCTTACTCATTCTAATTTTACAACTGGAGTAGGAGCGTTGATTCAGAATGGATTTCATCATAAACGTAGTGGCGATGTTGTTTTTGTACTAGAGCCAGGAGTTATAGATTATCCTAAAACCGGTAGCACGCACGGTAGCTCACAGAGTTATGATACTCATGTGCCATTATTATTCTATGGAGCCGGAATCAATCAAGGGAAAACAGTCGAGCGTACTCATATTATAGATATCGCACCAACGGTTTCTAGTTTACTAGGAATTAGTTTTCCAAATGGAGCAACTGGAAACCCAATTGTAGAAGTATTAAAATAAGTAAATTAAAATATAGAAGGCATAATAATTATATTTGCACCTTCAATTAATAAATACAACATGAAAAAAATATTACTAGTTCTAGCACTTATTGTAACTACAGCAGCAACTGCACAAGTTTACACAGGTAAAGGAGATCAAAAATTTCAGGTAGGAGCAGATTTTCAATCAGGTTCAACAGGAGTTCAAGCGACTTATGATTATGGAATAGGAGAGAACATCTCTTTTGGTCTTACAGCAGCTTATGCACTTGGGATTGATGAAGATGTAAGTGTGAATTTTGATGAAAGAGCGATGTTGCGTTTACGTTTCAATGCAAACATAGGTAACGTTATCAATGTTGATGAAAATCTTGATATCTATCCTGGTTTAGGATTCAGTACTAAGAACTTTGGTGGTCACTTAGGAGCACGTTATTTCTTTACAGACGGTTTTGGTCTATACACAGAGATGGCAGTACCATTTGCATCTTATAAAACAGAAAACCTAACTCCAGCAGAAGAATTGTACAATCAGTTTGTGGTGAGTTTTGGAATGTCTTTTAATTTCTAAGAGCATTTAAAATCCCAATTTAGACTTAATACCGTTCCAACGGTATGATCTTATAAAACGACCTTGATCTACTGTCACCAGTGGTTCAAGGTTTTTTTTGCAGAAAATATTCTTGTTACAATGGCCTTGGGAAGTCTGTCGTAAAAAATGAGAATATCAAGAGCGTTAAAAAGAAAAGTAAATTCTATTGATTGATTTTGGTAGAATCCTTTTTGAGCTTGAATAATTTTGGTTGTTAAAGTCTTAGTTTTTCTTTAGCGATTATATTAAAATTTTTAGACAGGTGTCCCACAGCCTAGACTTTTTTGGTTCGTTTTTGCGGCAATGGCAAAAATGAACAATGCCTTTAAAAACCCAATTTAGATTTAATACCGTTCCATCGGTATGATCTTATAAAACGACCTTGATCTACTGTCACCAGTGGTTCAAGGTTCTTTTTTTGTGCCAGTTTGTAGCCTTTTAAATAGTCAGGAATGAGTTGGAAGTTCTTTTTATTCCACGCCATTTTTGCTGCTGTGATAAACGTAAGCCACCAACCGTAACGCATTTTATAGAATGCCTCACCTTGCAGGTATTTTGCTTTGGCGTTATAAGATGCTCCAGTAGGTTTGAGATGTTTTATATGAAGTTGAGGAATGGTAACTACTTCCCAACCATGATAACGAGCCAGCATTTCATCAATCGTATCCCAACCTATAGAAGATTGAAGTCCGCCGATTTGTTGAAAACAAGAAGTGCGATAAGCTTTTAAAGCACCACGTATATGATCTGGATTTGTTCCTTTTTCAAGTTTCCATTCACCATCTTTTTCTATTGAACAATGTCCAGCCACCATTCCATTTGTATCGCTCAAGCGGAAACGTGAAACCATCAACTCCACGTAATTATCAGGGAAAATTAAATCGGCATCATATTTACAAATGATGTCAAAGTCTGTAATATCAATTTGGGCAAGTCCAAAGTTAAAAGCGTTAACCACTTTAGAACCTGGGATGTTTTGATCACTAGATTGATGACTGACAACCGTAATAGATTCGTGTTGATTTTGGTAAGAGTTGGCTATTTCTAAGGTCTTATCGGTAGAATTATCATTAACTATGATGATGTTAGAAATAGGAAAAGTTTGGGCTAGTAAGCTGTCGAGCGTTTTTGAAATAAAACGTTCTTCGTTATAAGTAGGTATGATGACAGCTATTTTCATAGAGTTCTATGAAGCTGTTTTTTCACAATACACGAGATAATAACGATCTGTGAAAGAACGCAATATAGGCCTGATACCTAGCTTCTTTACTGGATTAGTAAACCTAACGCTATCCATTACTTTCCAGCCTGCTTTTTCTAGAACATAATCCAGCTGCCACGGTTCAAACTCATGATAGTGTTGATCGCGTATGTCGTTTTTATTACGATAAGCACTCGCAAACCATAATTTCAACGGTACGCTTATTACTGCTTTGTTACAAGGAATTGCTTTAAGAGAAGAATAAGGACTTACTAAATGTTCAAAAATCTCAAATGCCGTAACTACATCACCATTGAAATTTTCAATCTCTCTTACATCATCATCAAGATCTTTACCACTAGTATTTTGTACGGTATAACCAGCATCTTTCATAATCTTTGAAAACGGATTCTCAACTCCTAAATCGAGAATAGATAAGTCTTTAGAAATATGCTTTTCTAGAAACTCTAGCGTGATGTTAAATCGTTTATGTGGAAAGTTGTGTTCGTACACTAGTGTTATTTATGGTAATACAATTTCAAAAGTAACGCATCAATAACTTTTAAAAGCAATTGATGCGTTATTATGTATGTTGAATATTTAAATCTTAACCACGACGACGTTCTAATAGAATCATCATCATCAAGCCTAGCATTACTCTTTCCTTATCGTCATCATCGATGTCGGCAGTTTTTGTGAGTTCAAATTCTTTACCTAGAAACGATGGCATTTTTTTAAGTTTCACTACGACTTGTCCTTGATTGTTAGTTACATTATAGGTAGGATTGAATAAGTAACCTGTAAAGAATCCTAAGATAGGAATCTCACCTAATAGATTGTCTAGGAAACGTGTAAAAGCACTTTCTTCCTTTACATTATATTGTAGCTCCTGGTTCTGATCTATGATGTTATACTCAGCCTTCCACATGCTACGCCATCCTTTACGAGCAATTTTACCAATTTCATTATTGTTTGCATCCACCATACTGTAAGCAGCGCTCCAGTCCAGCCATTTGTTTGCAGCAATTGTAAAAAGTACTCTGGTTTTACTCTCGTCACTATACACGTTTACAGCTTCTTTAAGCTTGAACATTTTTTGCTTTACGTACGCAATAGTTTGTCCTTGAGAGTTTTTGGCAGTAAAGTCATTTGACAAGGTTGTGACCTTGAAACTAAACTTAATAGGGTAATCTAAATTATTCATTTGGGTTGGGTTTTGTGTTGTGAATTTAAGCTTATTTCATTTGCTTTCGCGAAAGCGTATTGCTCAAATATTTAAGAAATTAAACAACGATTCAATTATTTCGAGCTTTGCAAAGCTTATTGAGCAAATCTAATTCTATCACAAGTCGAGTTATACATATCACTATTATTATCTAAGCTTTCCTATCATGAAATTAATTCCTCCTCCATAGAGTATACGTTCTTTAGTAAATTGTACAGTAGGAGCAATGGCCATTCCGAAGTGTCTTGTTATTAAGAACTCCAATTTTGGCTCAATATTCAATCCTAATGTACCATAAGTATCAAAATCATAAGTGTAATTCTCCCTTAGAAAAGCTGGGTCTTCAATGGGTTGAAAGTTTGTTGGTGATTTTAAAACTGTATAGCCTAGACCAATACTGGGTCTAAATCGAATTGTGTTTTTTGGATTTATATTAAAATTCTTCCCGGCGGAAATGTAATAGTTTGTAAATCTATCAGCAGCAGTATTTAGATATAAGATTGAGAAACCTTCTGAATAATTTTCGGGTTTATTTTTAGTTTCCTTAGCAGCTGTAGTTGTTCCCAAGGACACAGAATAACCATTCTTAAAAACATAATTAAAGTCCATGTTGATTCCTATATAATTTCCCAACACTAAATTTGTTGAGAAGAAATAGGTGTCATCAACCTTTGGCTCGGTTGCATCTTGCTGGGCAGTCCCATAATTTGAAATTGAGACAAATACAATTATAATTAACCAAATAGTTTTTTTCATAATAACTGATGATATAAGCCTATTAAATGTTGTTTTCTTTTAATTAGATTTTTAACTATTCAATGACTTCCAGCTTTGCAAAACGCAGCAATAACTTCTTCAAGCCGCCTACTTGAAAATTGATTTCTGCTTTTTTCTCGCCACCAGATCCTTCAATGTTTACTACAGTTCCACGACCAAAACGACCGTGCTCCACCATCATTCCAGGTTCCAGTGTTCCTGCAAAACCTGATGGTGCACTAGAACTGCTCGCGCTGCTAGGTCTTATTTTACGCAGTTTTCTTATTTGTTCTTCGCTTGGTCTGCTCACGCTAGGTGGCTTACCACTAACTGGTTTAGACTGACGTAGTTTAGATTTATCTGGCTCGTCCCATAAATGATCGGTTAAGGCGCTTTTATACCTATAATCATCCATAGGAGTAGTGTATTCTAGATATTCATCTTTAATTTCTGTGATGAATCTGCTAGGTTCTGCATCTACTAATTTTCCCCATCGGTATCTACTGAGAGTATAAGTAAGATAAGCTTGATGCTCAGCTCTAGTGAGCGCAACATAAAATAACCTGCGTTCTTCTTCTAGCTCTTCACGAGTGTTCATACTCATACCGCTAGGGAATAAATCTTCTTCCATTCCTACGATATAGACATATGGGAATTCGAGCCCTTTTGCTAGGTGAATAGTCATCAATGAAACACGATCGTCAGTATCTTTATCATTATCGAGATCTGTTGCTAGAGCGACATCTTCAAGGAACTCTGCAAGAGAACCACGAGCTTCATCGACTTCTTTTTGTCCTTCTACAAAGTCGCGCATACCGTTGAGCAATTCCTCGATATTTTCCACTTTAGAAATTCCTTCTTGTGAACCATCTTTTTTAAGTTCCACAATCAGCGAACTTTTCTTTATCACATATTCTGTAAGTTCAAAAACGGTTTGTGTTTCTTCAAGAGCTTGGAAACTCTTGATCATTGTGATAAAGTTCTTCAACTTAGTCTTAGTGCTGCTATTGATTCCAGCATCTATACGATCTATGTTTTCAATCACTTCAAAGATGCTGCGGTCATAATGTTTTGCAGCTACGATTAATCGATCCATAGTCGTAGAACCTATTCCACGAGCAGGATAATTGATAATTCTTTTAAGAGATTCTTCATCTTTAGGATTCACGACCACACGCAAGTAGGCGAGGACATCTTTAACTTCTTTACGCTGGTAGAAACTCAAGCCACCATAAATACGATAAGGAATATCACGTTTACGCAAGGCGTCTTCCATCGCTCTGGATTGTGCATTTGTTCTATAGAGAATCGCAAACTGGTCGTTGCCCAGTTGTTTTTGCATTTTATTTTCAAATATGGATCCGGCTACATAACGACCTTCCTCAGCATCACTCATTAAGCGGTGCACGATAATTTTAGGGCCATCATCATTTGCCGTCCATACTACTTTATCAAGTTTAGTTTTGTTGTTTTCTATAATGGAATTTGCCGCTTCTACGATATTTTTAGTAGAGCGATAATTTTGTTCCAGTCGGTAAGCTTTTACACCTTCATAATCGCGCTGAAAATTCAAGATATTATTAATATTTGCACCACGGAATGCATAAATGGATTGTGCATCATCACCTACCACACATATATTCTGGAATTTATCAGAGAGTGCTTTTACAATTAGGTATTGTGAATGGTTGGTATCTTGGTACTCATCTACGAGTATGTATTGGAAACGATTTTGATACTTAGCAAGCACATCTGGAAAACGATTGATGAGCTCGTTAGTTTTCAATAATAAATCGTCAAAATCCATCGCGCCAGCTTTGAAACAGCGCTCTACATATTCTTTATAAATATCTCCAAAACGTGGTCTGCGCGCCATAGCATCATCTTCCTGTAAATCTGGATTTGCAAAATAAGCTCTTACTGTAATGAGGTTATTTTTCATAGAAGAAATGCGAGAGAAAATCTGCTTGTATTTATAAACATCTTTATCCAGTCCCATTTCTTTAATAATCGCACTGGTAAGGCGTTGCGAGTCTTGAGAATCGTAAATCGTGAAATTTGAAGGATAGCCCAGCTTGTCTGCCTCTACACGTAGAATACGAGCAAAAACCGAGTGAAAGGTTCCCATCCACAGGTTTTTTGCCTCACTAGCACCTACTATGTCACCTATACGTTTTTTCATCTCTTTGGCCGCTTTATTTGTAAACGTAAGAGATAGGATATTAAAAGGATCGACACCTTGTTGCATGAGGTAAGCGATACGTATGGTAAGCACGCGAGTCTTACCAGATCCTGCACCAGCAATGATAATCATAGGACCTTCTTTTTGTAAAACAGGTTCCTTTTGAGCGTCGTTTAATTGGGAAATATATTCTTGCACTTTTTTCTTTTTGTAGGGAAGACAAGATACGAGTTGATGGTCGTTTTTTAGTAGATTATGTGGACTTTTTATACACGGATTTCTTTATGATAATTAAAGTACAAATGATAATTAGTAAGCTCTATTTTTGTGTTCAGTTCGCTTTCGCGAAAGCGGAATCTAACCACATTTACGTATTTTTGCCTTTCTAAATTTCCCTAATGATAGATTTTATTCTCAACCTTGCCTGGTACTGGTATCTCGTTGCATTTATAGTAATTGTTGCTATTTATGATATCTTCAATAAGAAACATATTATACTACGTAATTTTCCAGTGGTAGGCCACATACGTTACTTTCTAGAAAGTATAGGGCCAGAATTACGTCAATATATTGTGGCAAACAATCGCGAGGAATTACCATTCAATCGTATAGAACGAGGATGGATTTATGCGAGTGCAAAAAATGAGAATAATTATGAAGGATTCGGTACAGACCGTGATATCTATTCTCACCAGTATATTTTCATCAACAATGCGATGATGCCTTACAAGGTTGATAAAGAACATTTATCTTTTAAAGAACCTGCCTTTTTACCATGTGCAAAAGTGATAGGTGCCGCTAAAGGCAGAAAAAGACCATTCCGTCCAGCGAGTATCATAAACATAAGCGCGATGAGTTATGGAAGTCTGTCTGCAAAGGCTATAGATGCTATGAACACTGGAGCAAAGCAAGTACATGCTTATCATAATACTGGTGAAGGTGGATTATCGCCTTATCACAAGCGTGGAGCCGATGTTGTTTTTCATTTTGGAACAGGATATTTTGGAGTGCGCGATGACGAAGGAAATTTTTCAATGGAAAAATTAAAACAATTGGTTAAAGATCATCCACAGGTTAGAGCTATAGAAGTAAAATTATCTCAAGGAGCAAAACCTGGGAAAGGTGGTGTTTTACCAGGTTCAAAAATTACTAAGGAAATAAGCGAGATACGCAATGTTCCGATGGGTGAAGATGTACTGTCGCCACCTACACATAGTGCATTTGAGGGAATTCAAGGTTTAGTAGATTTTGTAGAAGAAATTGCAAACCAGACTGGCTTACCTACTGGAATTAAAGCCGCGATAGGAAAACTAGAGCAATGGGAAGAACTTGCTGATATTATGAAAGCTACCGGGAAAGGACCAGATTTTATAACGGTAGATGGTGGAGAAGGTGGAACTGGTGCAGCACCACCTAGTTTTGCAGATCATGTTTCCCTGCCATGGGTTTATGGTTTTAAAGATTTATATCAAGTTTTTCAAACCCGAAAAATGACGGAGGATTTAGTATTCATCGCTTCTGGAAAATTAGGTTTTCCTGCAAAAGCTGCGATGGCATTTGCCATGGGAGCAGATGTTATCAATGTCGCTAGAGAAGCAATGATTTCTATAGGTTGTATTCAAGCACAAGCATGTCATAATAATACCTGTCCTACAGGAATTGCTACTCAAAATAAATGGTTGCAACGTGGTATTGTGGTTCCTGAAAAAGCGGGACGATTAGCGAGTTATTTTAAGAAGTTCAATAAAGAACTGCTTGAAATTACTCATGCTGCTGGATATGAACATCCATGTCAGTTTGATATGCGTGACGTGGACGTAAGCATAGGTGATATGAATATGACTCAAACCTTAGAACACACCTATAAATATCAAAAAACGCCAGTGCCGTTTGAAAGCATGCAAAGTCTTAAAGATTGTTTACATCTAGGAGGAAAGTAGGAAATCGAACTTGAAGTTGAACTTGAATTTAAACCTTGAACTTTAAACTTCAAGCTATAACTTAACAATTTGAAATTTCGCAAGATTCTTTTCTATTGAAACATTACTTTTGAAATTCTAACGTTATAAGAAAAATACAATTCTATGAATGATAAAATTCTCTTAGGTTTCATAGCTGTTTTACCAGCAATAGTAGTAGGTGTAGTCGTTTACTATTTCCTTTCCTCTTTTATGAAAAATGAAGAACGCCGCCGTAGGTTTTTAACGGTTAGAGAATCTCAAGGTAAAACACTACCTACTAGAATGGCTTCTTATGAGCGTATGACCTTGTTTTTAGAACGTATCAAACCTAATAACTTAGTAGTGCGTACATTGGCAGGTTCTATGACTAAGTTGCAATATGAGCAAACGCTGATCGCAGCGATAGATCAAGAATTTGAACATAATATCGCTCAGCAAATTTATGTAAGTGAAGAATGCTGGAACATTATACGTGCTGCAAAAAACACAACCATCCAACAAATACGTCAGGTTGCTATGAGTAGCAAGATAAACTCTGGCGAAGATTTAAGACAAGCTATCGTTAACGAACTCATGGACAAACGTGCGCCTAGCGCTGCTGCATTGAGCTTTTTAAGATCTGAGGTAAAGGATTTATTCTAAACCTTAAACAAATCTCTTATCCTTTTCTGTTCTTCTACTGGCATAGTGGCAATCACTCGGTCTATAACGACTCTTGATTCATTCTTTTTATAAAGTGCTTCAAAAATATCACGGCTATTTTTATAAAATCTCCAGCTGTGATGCACACAAGCATCCATTAAATCTCGATAGTTTTGAGCACTCATTGCATCTAGATTGATGAGGTAATCAAATGCCGCCGTGCGTGTTTGTGGACTGTAAACAGGACTTGTAAAACCAGATAGACGTTGTAAGAACTTATATTTCTCGTTATTTTTATAATCGGCTGAGTTGAGAGCGAGTGCATTCCAAGCCATCTCAAGCGATGGACTCATACTCGTCCACAGTTCTCTGGTTTCTTGTAATATGGCATGACGTTCCATAGGATTTCCTTGCCATAATAAGAATAGGGCACTCTCGCGTGTAAGATAAGACTCGTCATTCAACATAGTTCTTAATATTTTATCCAGTGCTGGGTCATATTCTTGAAGACTTAAAGCTATTGCTTGTCTTACTTTAAGATTGCCCGTTGCCGCTGCTTCTTTATAAAGCTCTATGATTCTATCATTCTTTTTATGAAGACTCAATTGCTTGATCATTTCCTCTACGAGCAATTCATTGATAGGTGCTCTCAAGGTTTCTTTATAAGAATTAAAAGCTTCATCAAATGTTGAAATACTACGAGCAGACAGTTGGAAGTATTGTTCCATAAAATTGCTTTTACGCAATAGGACCAATGCCTCAGCACTTGGAAATTGCGTGTTGGTGAGCCATCTATTTTTAAAACCTGTAAGATCTTCACCGCTTATTTCAGTAACTACATTAAGAAAATCGTCAGTCGTAACATTACGTCCAGCATATTTTTTAAGATATTCTCTCACGCTTAGTTTAAAATCGGCGTCACCTATTTGAGCTCGTAATGCGTGTAAAGCCCATGCGCCATGTTGATAGAAGGTAAGGCTACTCGCGCTAGCATCCAGCAGCGCCGTTCCTTTGCCAGATTTAGTCTGCGCAAGTAAAGATTCTGCATTTTCAAAAAGAGTCATGTAATAATGATCATCTCCATAGATATCACGCTCAGCGAGCATGGAATAATAAGTCGCAAAACCTTCTTGTAACCAGTGATGTTTTCCTTCGGTCTCCGTCACTAAATCGCCAAACCACTGATGTGCCAGCTCATGAGCATTTACCGTAACATAGTTCCCGTCGTTAAATGCGATTTCATCTACGACAAATTCGTCATTGAAAATGGTCGCCGTCGTATTTTCCATTCCAGAATATAAAAAGTCCTTCACGGGAATTTGTTTATAAACTTCCCATGGATACTCGATTCCTATCTCGCGCTCAAGGAAATCAAACATTTGAACGGTATATTTATAAGTAGAGGCTACCTTTTGAGCATCTTCAGGATAGTAGTATAATTCGATAGGTTTTTGCGTAGCGGTTTTCTTAATCTGCACATCATAATCGCCTACGACTAGTGCAACTAGGTAGCTGCTCATAGGATAATCCATATCAAATTGCCACTTTTTATTGGTGTCAATCTCAGTAGTTTCTTTGAGAACACCATTAGATATCGCACGATACTGAGAAGGCGCTGTAACACCGATATCCCAGATCATTTTCTCATTCATATCATCGATACTCGGCAGCCAGTTACTCGTGTATTTTCCTTGACCTTGTGTCCATATTTGATCCCATTTCCCATCATTATCGCGGTCTATGTGGTATAATGCTTTATTAGTTTCCGTTGAAAATTCTACGGTGATGGTGTGAGTTCCGCTTTCGCGAAAGCGAGATTCCACAACAATCTGCTTCTCATTATAATCTGCTGGAACAGGTTTCCCGTCCAGTTTTACATCGTAACGCGTCAAGTTCTTTGCATCTATAAATAACGATGGAATATCTTTAAGAATATCAACTTGAAAATCGATCGTTCCAGATATGATTTCAGAATTTGCGTTAACGTAAATGTCTGCCGTAGCAGTTTTAAAATCAACAAATTCCGTTTGTGAAGGACTGTCTTGAGCAGTCACGATTACAGATAATAAACTGGCAAAAAGCCAAATAATAGTTGTTTTCATAGGGCAAGCAAATTACAAAAGTCACGCCAAGCTTTGTGCTGTCAACTGATAAATTCTAGTTAAGAACGATGGCTTGTGGTGCTTATTGAATGCCAAAAGGTTTTTAGCATTACTTTAGGAAGTTTACATTTGTATTGAATCCAAATATTACAGACTTAAAGAGGTCTAAAAAAAGGATTTTGTTTTTAAAGTGACCTAAGAGAGTTTTACGTGAAAAATGAAAAGAGCGTAGGGTTGAGCAAAAATCGTTTAGTAACGTATGATAATTGGTAGCTATTACACGATTATACCATAAAGTGTTTGAATGCCGACTAACATTCTTTTTGCGCCGTAGCGATTGAAATTTTTAGTAAAATGCTCTTAAGTCTTGATTTTTTTGTTTCGTTTTTTCATCAAGGAAAAAATGAAAAAGACATTGAATAACTAAGATTATTTAAAGAATAAAACACAGTTAAAATAAAAGTGATTGCCTACTAATTTTCTACATACACCTATAGAATTCCTAAATGGAGTAGGACCAGCGCGAGCAAAATTGCTCAAAGCTGAACTGGGCATTTCCACTTATGGTGATCTCGCAAACTTGTTCCCTAATCGTTATATTGATAAAACTAAGTATTATAAAATCAGCGAGCTTGTTCCTGATAGTGCTCATGTTCAGATCGTGGGAAAGGTGACGCACCTCAAAACCATGGGAGAAGGACGCAGCAGTAGGCTCGTGGCAACATTTATAGACGGTACTGGATCCATGGAACTGGTCTGGTTTAAAGGGCAAAAATATTTTAAGGACAGTTTAAAGCTCAATGAACCTTATGTGGTTTATGGAAAGGTTTCAAAATATGGCTCTAAGTACAACATCGCCCATCCAGATGTAGAATTGCTCAAGGAACATAAATCCCGACAGCAAAGTGCGATGACTCCTATTTATCCTTCCACAGAGCAATTATCTAAACGCAATGTGACAAATAAGTTAGTGGTGCGCATGATGATGCAATTGTTCAGTGAGATTCAAAATTCATTTACTGAAACACTATCAGATTCTATAAGAGCGCAACATCAACTAGTAGATAAAAATACTGCGATGTATAATGCGCATTTTCCTAAAAGCGCTGCCTTGCTCCAACAATCTATTTATAGATTAAAGTTTGAAGAATTATTCTTTATTCAAATGGAGTTGTTGCTTCAAAACAGAATCAGAAAAAGCAAAATAAAAGGATATGTGTTTGATGTCGTAGGAGAACAGTTTAATGATTTTTATGCTAATCATTTACCATTTGAATTAACAGGTGCTCAAAAGCGAGTCGTTAAAGAAATACGTGCAGACATGGGAACTGGCGCACACATGAATAGATTATTGCAAGGTGATGTAGGATCTGGTAAAACTATTGTTGCCGTGCTCACTTGTTTACTTGCGATAGATAATGGATTCCAAGCTTGTATTATGGCACCTACTGAGATACTGGCACAACAGCATTATCAAGGCGTCACAGAGTTGCTTGAAAAAACGGGACTTAATGTTGCCTTGCTTACTGGATCTGTAAAAACAAAAGAACGTCGTGTCATTCATGCAGCGCTAGAAGATGGATCACTGGATATATTAATAGGTACTCACGCACTTATAGAAGATAAAGTAAAGTTTAAAAATCTAGGTGTAGCGATTGTAGATGAACAACATCGTTTTGGTGTGGCACAAAGAGCTAAGTTGTGGAAGAAAAATGATTTGCCACCACATGTGCTCGTTATGACAGCAACACCTATACCGCGCACACTTGCCATGAGTTTGTATGGCGATTTGGATATATCGGTTATTGATGAACTGCCACCAGGAAGAAAAGAAATTAAAACAGTTCATAGATATGATAAGAATAGACTTGCTGTTTTTTCATTTTTAAAAGAAGAAATAGCAAAAGGTCGTCAAGTATATATGGTGTATCCATTAATAGAAGAATCTGAAACGCTGGATTATAAAGATTTAATGGACGGTTATGAAAGTGTGGTAAGAGATTTTCCTGCACCACAGTATCAGGTAAGTATAGTTCATGGTCGCATGAAACCAGCCGATAAAGATTATGAAATGAATCGTTTTGTAAACGGCGAAACTCAAATCATGGTCGCTACTACCGTAATAGAAGTAGGCGTTAATGTGCCTAACGCTAGTGTAATGGTCATAGAAAGTGCAGAGCGTTTTGGTTTATCACAGTTGCATCAATTGCGTGGTAGAGTAGGACGTGGCGCGGACCAGAGTTTTTGTATCCTTATGACCAGTTATAAATTGAGTGCAGAGGCAAAAACTAGACTCGAAACTATGGTCGCGACTACTGATGGTTTTGAAATCGCTGAGGTAGATTTAAAATTACGTGGTCCAGGAGATATGATGGGTACACGTCAAAGCGGTATTCTTACCTTGCGAGTAGCAGATATAGTTAAGGATAATGATATACTAGCTATAGCTAGAAATACGGCAGTAGAACTCTTGCAAAAAGATGCCGCATTATCGCAACCAGAAAACGCCGGAATTAAAAAAGTGCTCCACTTTTTGCAGTCTAAAAAAGGGTTGTGGAAATACATAAGCTAACTTTTTAAGGATAGCTGTGATTTTTACATATTTATTATATCTTTGAACAAACCAAAAACTAACAAATGAAATCATTTTACATTTCTTTAATAGCACTTTTTCTTACTGCAGGAGCAGTACAAGCACAAGAATTCTCTTATGGTATTATGGGAGGACTTAACGTTTCAAAAGTTAACAATGCACTAGGTGGCGAGTTCTCTGATAATAAAATCAATTATCATGTAGGACTTATTGCAGAATTTCCACAAGGTGATAAATGGTCATTTGAAGCAGCAGCATTTTATTCTGGTGAAGGTGAGCGACTTGAGAGCGATGGTGCAGAACAAACTGTATATTTAAGATTCATCAATGTTCCAGTACATTTCAAATATTATATTACTGAAGGTTTTAGTGTTCACGCTGGACCACAAGTAGGATTTTTATTAAATGCAAAGCAATCATTTGTAGAAGATGGAGATCGTGAAGAAATCGAAGGAAAAGTAAATAGCTCATTTGCACTTACGGGTGGATTGGGTTATGATTTTGGAAACGGATTGTTTATCAAAGGAACTTTTGATTTAGGAATCACTGATCTTTTTGATAACGTAGATTTCTCAAATGACGAGCGTACAAGAACAGGTCACTTATCATTAGGTTATAAGTTCTAGTAGTTCATCACAATATATTGAAAAGCCTGTTTCAACTAAGAAACAGGCTTTTTTTTGTTTTTAAAGTTTTAAGTGCAAAGCTCAAAGTTTGAAGTTTTACGATGAATGATTAGAATGAACTTTGAGAATTTAAAGTTTCCGTATCCAGCATTCAGCATTCAACATTCAGTATGCCTTAAACGATATTTGATATTCAAAAAGTACTGTTTACTGCTACCGAGAACTGAGACTGAAAATCGCTACTGAAAACTGTGACTAAAAATCGCAATTCTAACAACGTCATTGCGAGAGCAACGAAACAATCTTCACTGAAGTTTATGAAAGGGTAATTCTATGAAGATATTTATAGCTAGAAAAATCAAATTTTCAGGGTTCAATATTCCTTAATCGATATTCGATATTCAAAAAATACTGTTCACTGCGACTGAGAACTGCGACTGAAATCCACAACTAAAAATGACTGCTTACTGCCTACTTAAAACCTGCCTACTGAATTAAACTTCCATACGCTTCAACTCTTCATAGTTTCCTTTTAATCGTTTTAAAAGAATTCCATATATAAGCATATAAATAAGGTATAATAGTCCTAAGAAAACTGCGTAAATCAGAACCATAAATAAGAATGAAAGTACATAAAACTTAGTTTCATGACCATCCATTTTACCACTTTCCATCAACTCAATAATCATAGGGTGATTATTAAGCATATAAATAGTTCCTACCATACCAGATATAAATCCACCTATGATATTGTACCATATGTACCATTTCATGGTTTTTCTAGTTTTGATAATATTTTTCATCAAACTACGAGTAGGTTGACTTGCAGATATATTTTTGTAATTTTTATAGAAAAGATAAATGAAATAAATCACCACAGCATAATGAACGATATAAGAACCTATCATAAAGTTCGTGTGCATGAGAGCTTCGGTTGCTGGGTCTGGACTACCGAAAATAGAATAGAGAATATTTATACCTATCAATAAGCTAAATTCTAGTATCGCTATAATCAACAACCATTTTACGATACTCGTTGATTTTTGCGCCAGCATTTTTTTGATGCTATCAGCGTTTATTTTAGGATACTCCTTTTCTTGAGCATTCCAGTTCTCTTTAAGTTTATCTAGTTGATCCATCGTTTTATGGATTTATAATGTTAGTTAATTTTGTCTTCACTCGGTTCATTTTCACTCTTGCATTTACCTCGCTTATTCCTAGTGTTTCAGAGATTTCGCGATAGTTTCTATCTTCTAGATATAGAAAAACGAGTGCCTTTTCAATATCATTAAGCTGTTTTACAGCACCATATAAAAGTGTTAATTGCTCAGCACTTTCGTCATCTTCATGTAAGTCAGTTACCTTAAACTGGACACTTTCATAGTCTGTCGTTTTCACGCGTCTCGTGGACTTGCGATATAAAGTAATGGCTGTATTTAGTGCCACGCGATACATCCATGTCGAGAACTTAGCATCACCTCTAAACTTAGGGTACGCCTTCCACAATTGTATAGTCACCTCTTGAAAAAGATCATTGTGCGAGTCTTTATCATTAGTATATAGCCTACATATTTTGTGGACTATATTCTGGTTTTCCTCCAGTTGTTTAACAAATTCTGCTTCGAGTTGTTGACTCACTTTTCTTGATTTGGTTGCTGTATAAGTAGTATGCAAATTACTATTGTTACAGATTAAGTTGAAAATATATGATATAGTTATTACGCTTTCGCGAAAGCGGACTCAAAACAACCCAAATATTATCTAAAATTTAAGTCTATCCATTCAGCCTTTCTTATCTTTGAAACTTAAATAAAACCATTAAATTCTCATTATGAGTACATACGATGTAGCAGTAATAGGTTCAGGTCCTGGTGGATATGTAGCAGCGATACGTTGCGCACAACTAGGTATGAAAACTGCAATAATTGAAAAATATAATACACTAGGTGGAACTTGTTTAAACGTAGGTTGTATCCCTTCAAAGGCGTTGCTGGATTCTTCACATCATTATGATGATGCGATGAGGCATTTTGAAGAGCACGGAATAGAAATTCCTGGCGAGATCAAAGTTAACTTTGAAAAAATGATTGCTCGCAAGAAACAAGTTGTTGACATGACTTGTGATGGTGTATCGTTCTTAATGAAGAAGAATAACATTGATGTATTTACAGGAATGGGTTCTTTTAAGGATGCTACTCATATTAATATTGACGGAGCAGATGGCACTCAAACTATAGAAGCAAAAAACACGATCATCGCCACAGGTTCTAAGCCTGGTAGTCTTCCTTTTATCACACTAGATAAAGAAAGAGTGATTACTTCTACTGAGGCTTTATCACTTAAAGAAATCCCTAAACACATGATTGTGATAGGTGGTGGAGTGATAGGTCTTGAGCTAGGTCAAGTTTATCGCAGACTAGGAGCTGAGGTTACTGTAATTGAGTATATGGACCGCATTACTCCTTTAATGGATAAAATGCTTTCTAAGGAATTAATGAAAGTGCTTAAAAAGCAAGGTGTAAAATTCAATCTCTCTCATGCGGTTAATAAAGTAGAGCGCAATGGTGATGAGGTTACCGTTACTGCCAAAAATAAAAAAGGAGAAGAAGTTACTTTTTCTGGAGATTACTGTCTAGTATCTGTAGGTAGAAGACCTTATACTGATAAGTTGAATGCGACTGCTGCTGGAGTTAAGATTAATGAGCGTGGTCAGGTTGAGACAAACGATCATTTACAAACTAATGTTTCAAACATCTATGCGATAGGTGATGTGATAAAAGGCGCAATGCTTGCTCATAAAGCTGAGGAAGAAGGCGTTTTTGTAGCAGAGACTATTGCTGGTCAAAAACCACATATCAATTATAACTTAATTCCTAACGTGATTTACACATGGCCAGAAGTTGCCAGTGTAGGTAAAACTGAGGAAGAATTAAAAGAAGCTGGCGTAGCGATTAAAGTAGGTCAGTTCCCTATGAGAGCTTTGGGTAGAGCAAGAGCTAGTGGAGATATCGACGGACAAATAAAAATCATCGCAGACGAGAAGACTGATGAGGTTCTAGGAGTTCACATGATAGGAGCTCGTGTAGCAGACTTAATTGCTGAGGCTGTTACTGCTATGGAGTTCCGTGCAAGTGCTGAGGATATAGCTCGTATGTCACACGCACATCCTACCTATGCTGAAGCTGTTAAAGAAGCTGCTCTCGCTGCAACTGCTGATCGAGCAATGCACGTTTAATAAAATTCACTTATATAATTTTTTGATAACCGACTCTTTTGCAGAGTCGGTTATTTTTTTAACATAATTTTTGAATCTGTGTAGGACTACAAATCCGTAAATAAGATAACTAACAACTATTTTACTTTATAATGCATTTAATTTCCCTACCTAAATCGCTCCTTGCGATTCTATTTCTATTACTGAGTACTTCAGTTTTTGCTCATTCTATAACTGGTTACGTGACTGATGAGAATGGTCGGCCTATCAAAGACTTATATATTCTCCATAAAGGAACTGAAAATCATACACATACTAACAGTCAAGGTTTTTTCACCATAGAAAACGTAGATGTAAATGCTGTTTTAAAATTTACACACGTAGGCTATGAATCTCAAGAAGTAATAATTACAAACGTTGATACAGTATTACAAATAATGATGTCATCTACTTCTGTGGATTTAGATGCAATTGTAATCAGTAATCAAACAGATACTTTTAATACGCTTGCGTTACTTGATTTACAGCTTAATCCAGTAAACTCATCTCAAGAAATTTTACAAACAGTGCCTGGATTATTCATCGGTCAGCATGCCGGTGGAGGAAAAGCAGAGCAATTATTCCTGAGAGGTTTTGACATAGATCATGGAACTGATGTTGCCATAGGAGTAGATGGAATGCCGGTAAATATGGTTTCTCATGCACATGGTCAAGGTTATGCAGACTTGCACTTTTTAATCCCAGAAACAATCAATTCTATAGATTATGGTAAAGGAAGCTATGATGTAAACGTAGGGAACTTTGCAACCGCAGGTCATGTCAACTTGAATACTAAAGAATTTTTACAGCGCAATATTATCCAGACAGAAATAGGAGATTTTAACTACCAGCGGTTACTCACTATGTTTAATGTAGTAGATAATGCAAATACAAGTGCTTATGTGGCGAGCGAGTATATCACATTTGACGGAGCATTTGATAGTCCACAAAATTTTGATCGATTTAATATTTTTTCAAAACTAAATCACAAAACTGATGAAGGCAACGAATTGAACTTAACCGCTTCATACTTTACAAGTGAATGGGACGCTAGTGGTCAGATTCCAGTGCGTGCTGTAGAAAGTGGATTGATAGGGCGTTTTGGAGCCATAGATGATACTGAAGGTGGTACTACATCAAGAACTAACTTAAACTTGAGTTATGATTTTAATTTAAGCGATACAGAGCAATTAAAGACTCAAGTATATTATACACATTATGACTTTACGCTTTTTTCAAATTTCACGTTTTTCTTAGAAGACCCAGTGAATGGCGACCAAATCAAGCAACAAGAAAGTCGCGATATGGTAGGAATGAAAGGTGTTTATAATAAAGAATATAAATGGAATGATAATGAACTGAATTGGTACAGCGGTTTAGGATTAAGAAATGATAGAACAGACGGTAGTTCATTATTAAGAACTTTAAATAGAAGAACGACACTAGAACAAATCCAATTAGGAGATATTAATGAGACTAATTCTTCCTTATGGACTGGTGTCACCTTAGAGAAAGGAAAATGGAATCTTGAAGCAGCGTTGAGATTAGAGCATTTTAAATTTATTTATCGCGATGCGTTAGATGATTCTTTTGATACGCTTTCTCAAAACGCAACTGCTTTATTACCTAAATTTAATGTGGCTTATCAAGCTTCTAAAAACTGGCAACTGTATTTTAAAAATGGAGTAGGATTGCATAGTAACGACACTAGAGTTGTCATACGTAATGAAGCCGATGAGATTCTACCTAAATCCTACGGTTCAGATCTAGGAACTATTTTTAAACCTAGTAATCGTTTAGTAGTAAATGGAGCTTTATGGTATCTTTTTCTAGAACAAGAGTTTGTTTATGTAGGAGACGCTGGAATTGTAGAACCTAGTGGTAAAACAGAACGCTATGGATTTGACTTAGGAATTAATTATCAGTTGACGGACTACTTATTTCTAGATACTAATCTTAATTATGCTCATGCTAGAGCCATAGATGAACCAAGTGGAGAAGATTACATACCACTAGCTCCAGAATGGACCAGTACAGGTGGAATAAGCTTGAAAGATTATAAAGGCTGGAATGCTTCTATGAGATATCGCTATATCGCAGATCGTGCTGCAAATGAAGACAACAGCATCATTGCCGAAGGTTATTTTGTGAATGAACTCAATTTAAATTATGACTTTAGTAAAAAGCTGAATGTAGGCTTTTCGATAGAAAATCTATTTAATGTCGAATGGAATGAAACTCAGTTTGCAACAGAATCAAGATTGCAAAATGAAGCAGCAAGTGTGGAAGAAATCCACTTTACACCAGGAACACCATTTTTCATTAAAGGAAGATTGATTTACTCTTTTTAATACTTTCATAGAGTAAATATGGAATGGTAAGTAACTTCAAGTTATTTTTACCATGTGAGAAAGTCTAGAATAACATATTCATTTGATCTAGAAGATTCGGTTGTTTTTAAAAAACAAATTCAGGATTTTTATAAGAATGAGAAATACTTCATGATGCTGGAAAGTAATCATGGAGGCACAGGCCATGATACCTATGATAATCTCATTGCTGTAGGCTGTATCGACCATTTAAGTACTAATTATGAAGGTGCGTTTGATCAGTTAGAAAAGTTTAAAAATGAATATAAAGATTGGACCTTTGGTTATTTAGGTTACGATTTAAAGAATGACCTTGAAGAACTAGAAAGTAATAATCCAGATGGAGTTCAATTTCCTGATATGTATTTCTTTATTCCAGAAGTAGTTTTTGAAATTTCTAATAATCAAATATTAATTCATAGCTATCATGCTAGCGAGCAGAGTGCTCTTAGACTACTAGAAAAAATCTTGAGGCATCAAGTAAACCTTGACAAAACGGTTTATGAACCAGCACATATCACAGCTAGAGATTCTAAGGAAAGTTATCTTTATAAAGCCCAAACCTTTCTGGATCATATCCATCGAGGAGATATTTATGAGGCAAACTTTTGTACTGAATTTTATGCCACAGACGTTGCGCTGGACAGTATAAAAGCATTTCAAGATCTTAACGAGATTAGTGAGCCGCCATTTGCGGTTTATGCAAGAATGAATGCTTATCAAGTGATGAGTGCCAGTCCAGAACGTTATCTTAAAAGAACGGGCAACCAGTTAATTTCTCAACCTATAAAAGGAACTGCAAAGCGATCAACAGACTTAATTAAGGATGAGACTTTAAAAAAAGTACTTTTTAATGATCCTAAAGAACGATCAGAAAATGTGATGATTGTAGATCTAGTGCGCAATGACCTGTCAAAAGTTGCTACTCGCGGAACTGTACAAGTTCAAGAACTTTATGGGATTTATAGTTTCAAGCAAGTTCACCAAATGATAAGTACCATAACTGCAACCGTACAGCCCGATTTATCTTTTACTGATATTATAAAAGCCACGTTTCCTATGGGAAGCATGACTGGCGCGCCTAAAATAAGTGCGATGCACATTATTGAAAAAAACGAGTCATTTAAACGTGGATTGTACAGTGGTGCGATAGGATACGTGAAACCCGACGGTGATTTTGACTTTAATGTAGTGATCCGTACCTTATTATACAATGCAAATAATCGTTACGCCTCATTCAGCGTAGGTAGTGCAATTACAGCCGCTGCACAACCTGAGAAAGAATATGAGGAATGTCTTTTAAAAGCTCATGCAATGATTCAAGTTTTAGCACAACAAGGAATTACTTTTGATTAAATTTGTGACATGCTGACTGCTTTTCAAGAACACATTGCCACTCAATTTCCAGACTTAAAGGAAAAGAGAATCCTCGTTGCCATAAGTGGTGGACTGGATAGTGTGGTTTTGTCACATTTACTCCACAAACTAGAGTATAAGATTGCGTTTGTGCATTGTAATTTTAAATTACGAGCTGCAGCCAGTGATAAAGACGAGCAATTTGTGAAAAATCTAGCTCAGTCATTTGACATTCAATGCTTTATAGAACAATTTGATACTGAGCAATATGCATTGCAAAAAGGAATCTCCATACAGATGGCAGCGCGTGAATTGCGATATGAATTCTTTGATGAAATTTGTGAAAAATATAGTTATAATCATGTGTGCACCGCACATCACCTAGATGATCAACTAGAGACCTTTTTGATAAACCTTAATCGTGGCGCTGGGCTCAATGGTTTACAAGGAATTCCACAAGATAATGGACTTATAATTAGACCTCTTTTGGTTTTCACAAGAGAGCAAATTAATAGCTACGCGCTGGATAATGAGGTTACCTGGAGAGAAGACGCTAGCAACAGCAGTAATAAATACCAGCGCAATCAATTGCGTAATGAGATTTTACCATTATTACATAACGCTTTACCTCAATTACGAGCTCATTTTGCACAATCTCTAGATTATCTTAAAGGTTCTCAAGAACTTGTTAGGGATGCTGTATTACGCTTTCGCGAAAGCGGAATTAAAAAGACCAACTCTGGTATCCAAATCAATTGTGCTCAACTCCTTCAGTGTGGTAATCCGAGAGCCTATCTCTTTGAAATTATATATGAATATGGTTTTCAAAATATGGAAAGCGCCATGGATTTGTTATACGGTAGCACTGGAAAAAGAATCGAATCTGAGAATTATATAATGTTGAAGAATAGAGAATGGCTGGTTATTGAGAAACAATTTGATACTCTTCCTGTAAACATAGAAATCAACAATATTCCTGGAATTTATAAGTTTAATACTAGTATTTTACAAATTGAACATCTCATTGTGGATGATCCTCTTTCTTTTGTGAAAAATAATAGCCATAGAAATGTTCATTATCTCGATGCAGCACAGATAAGACTACCATTGACATTGCGCAATTGGAACCATGGCGATCGCATTAATCCTTTAGGGATGAGTGGTAGTAAGTTAGTAAGTGATGTATTAACTGATGGCAAAGTTTCTTTCATAGATAAAGAAAAAATGGTAGTATTGACATTAAATGAGGAAATTTTGTGGATTGTAGGAATACGAGCCAGTAATCATTGCAAAGTGACTTCATCAACCAAAACAATTATTAAAATATCTTATACATTATGAGAAAGCTCCTTATAGCTTTAACAGCCCTCATCAGTCTACATGTCACAGGACAAGTCCAAGATCCAACAGACTGGACCACAAGCGTAAAAAAATTATCTGATACAGAATATGTCTTAGTTACTGATGTTTCAATCGAGCCAGGATGGCATCTTTATTCACAAGCAAAAGGTGATAAGGATGAAGGACCTGTTCCTACAGAGTTTAATTTCTTTGGCACTGATGATTTTGAGTTAGTAGGAATTAATGAGGAAAAAGGATCTTATGCTGAGTTTGAAAAAGTATGGGAAATGGATGTGTATCATTTTGCTAACTATGCTCATTTTGAGCAAAAAGTAAAACTTAAAAATCCGGATGTACAATACATTGCTGTAGAGTCGTACTTTATGGTATGTGATGACACACAGTGCTTACCACCATCACCTGAATCTTTAATTTTTAAACTTGATGAAAATGTAAACGTCGTTCCAGATGATGTGATTAATGCGTTTTATGATGAAGGAGCAGAACCTCTTAAGGCTAAAGCTCCGGAATCTAGCACGATCATAAAAAAAGGTGATAAACACGAGAAGAAGGACGTAGATGAAGACGATGAAGAAAAGGACAAGAGTTTATGGATTGTATTTTTTCTTTCATTTTTAGGAGGATTTGCAGCATTATTGACGCCTTGTATGTTCCCTATGATACCGTTAACAGTAAGTTTCTTCACTAAACAAAGTCAGAACAGAGCTCAAGGAATACGTAATGCTATACTATATGGTGTATTTATCATCGCTATATATGTATTACTAGGGTCTGCGATAGTTGCGATATTTGGTATAGAAGCACTTAATGAGCTTTCCACAAGTGTAACGTTTAACATTGCCTTTTTTGTAATACTAGTCGTGTTTGCTTTATCATTTTTAGGAGCGTTTGAAATTACCTTACCGCAATCGTGGGCAAATAGTGCAGACAAGCAATCTAATCGCGGTGGAATCATCGGGATCTTCTTTATGGCACTTGCACTAGCGATTATATCGTTCTCCTGTACAGGACCCATAGTAGGTTCTATACTATTTGAATCATCCAGTAAAGGTGGAATAGCGCCTATTATAGGAATGCTAGGTTTCTCATCGGCAATCGCTTTACCGTTTGCATTATTTGCAATATTCCCAGGATGGATGAATAGTTTGCCTAAGTCAGGTGGCTGGTTGAATACAGTAAAGGTGTTTTTAGGATTCTTAGAATTGGCTTTTGCTTTTAAATTCCTTTCAAATGCAGATTTAGTGATGCAATGGGGACTTCTTACTAGAGAGGTATTTTTAGTAATATGGGTAGCTATTTTTGGAACGATGGCTTTATACTTATTTGGTAAGATTAAGTTACCTCATGATGGACCAGAAGCAAATATCTCAGTAGGTAGATTGCTTATGGGGATTTTCTCTTTATGTGTTGCTATTTATTTATTACCTGGAATATGGGGCGCACCACTTAAGATTATCAGCGGTTTCCCGCCACCGATGAAGTATAGTGAATCGCCTTATGGAGTAGGATATACTAAGTCTCAAGGTTTCACAAGTAATGATCAAGCAGTTAAATTGCCAGAAGGAGCAGAGTTAGGAGAATATGACATTGTAACATTCCATGATTATGATGAAGGTCTTGCTTATGCAAAAAAGATAGGTAAACCAGCTCTTGTAGATTTTACAGGTCATGCCTGTGTAAATTGCAGAAGAATGGAACAGTTAGTTTGGGGTGAGCAAGGAGTTCTTTCTATACTTAAAGGTGAAGTGGTTATGATTTCGCTTTACGTAGATGAGAAAAAGAAGCTGCCTATAGAAGAACACTATATGAGTGAAGTTACTGAGAAGATGGTACGTACCACGGGTAACAAATGGTCGGAGTTACAGATTAAGAATTATCAAATTAATGCACAACCTTACTACGCACTTATAGGAGCAGATGGTAAAGATCTTATCAAGCCAGTAGGTTACACTCCAGATGCCGAAGAGTTTGAGAAGTGGCTGAATGATGGAGTAGAAGAATATAAATAGTAGTTTCTATTTTGGAAAAAAAAGCGGCCATTGGCCGCTTTTTTTATGATCAATTTGTTCTTTAAAATGTGCGTAGTTATGAATGTCATTTGCTTCATCTATAGCTATCAGCTAGTAATGGATTCTTCTTTGCTTGTAACCATCTAAACTATAATCAGTACGTCAGGTGTATCAGAACATTATTTAGTCGTCATAGAGATTGTTTTTCAATAGTGTAAATAATTCAATATAGTTAGTGATCAGAACAATTGAGTGGTTGGATTCTGAATCGTTCTATCTATTCTGAATAATAAAAGTAAAGAATCCTTAAAGAGTAGATCTAATTGCTCATTGCATTTGTCTAAATAAAATAGGCTCTAAATGGAATCATTTAAATTGAATATACTTCTATTTGCTGCAGGACATCTTATCTCAAAACAATTAAATAATTGAATTCATTCATAATGAAGTATTTTATATAATAACCGTATCTCTGAATCTAAATAGGTTATTGGTAATTGATTAAGTTGATTTTCTAAAGTTGTCTTGTCTGATTAACCATTTGTTTTAATACTTAACCATCCAGCATATTTACTAATGAAATATAAAGCGTAAAAAACTAGGATAATTTTTTAACTACCTAAGCTAAATAGCGCGTATAAAAAAAGGACCGCAAACGCGGTCCTTTTTAATATAATACGTAGTTGAGAATTAGTTAACTCTAAAAGTAACTCTTCTTACTAATTGTCTAGCTTCAGATGAATTCTTATCTACTGATGCATCTTCTCCGTTACCATTATGAGATAATCTAGAAGCAGAAACTCCAGAAGCAACTAATACATCATGTACCATCTTAGCACGACGCTCAGATAAGTTTTTGTTGTATTCAGGACTTCCTAATTCATCTGCATATCCTGTTAGAGTTGCAGTTGCACTTGGATTATCTTTCATGTAAGTTACAAGAGTATTAATAGCGCTTAAAGAATAAAGAGCTGGCTTTGTACTGTTGAATTGGAAATATACATTCACATAACCTTCATTGATTAATTTCTTGATGATTCCTTTATCGCTCATTCCATCAGCACCATTAGTACCAGAATTTACATTTGCAAGATCAGATTTAGAAGCGTAGCGTCCGTCAAGAGCACTTTCCATATCATCAGGAATACCATTCTTGTTTACATCAATCGCTCTACCTTTATTATCTACACGTACACCACTTTCAGTTGTGTTATCTCTGTCGATATAGTTAGGTACACCATCTTTATCGTCATCTGCATATTCTTTAGCCATTTTATCCATGCTTGCTGCAAGTTCTTCAACTTTAGCTTCAACTGGATCTTCAGTGAAATCTGCTGGTTGATCACCTTTACCGAAGTAATAGGTTAAACCAACTGATGCATTCACTAACATACCTTCAAAACCTCTAACATCATCACCTGGAAGAATTGCACCATCCCAACCATAGTTGTTACGCATAGTACCAATAACTGTTAAGTCTGTGAAAACAGCCAAATTACTTGAGATTCTATATTGTGGAGTAATACCAGCCATAAAGTTTAAATGAAGATCAGTATCATCATACAAATCCGAGGATAACATTCCTACACCTAAACCACCGTGACCTAAAATCCCAAATTTGCTTGAAGCATCTTTTAGTCCTACGAAGTTTCCTAAATTAACAATACCTTCTAGACTCACTCTTAGGTAATCGCTTTCAAATTCAGTTGATAAATCTTTAGATGATTGGATATTATTATAACCAACTTCAAGTCCTAAACCAAAAGATCTAGTAAAGTTGTACCTTAATCCTAAATCAGCCTGCCAGAAATCTGGAGTGTCTGTGTAACCAGTTGAGAATGGACGCGATGGTTTGTGCACACCAGCGCCTAAATCAATCGACCATCTTTTAAAATCGGTTGTTAATTCTTCCTGAGTATCTTGTGCAAAACCGAATAGGCTACACAATACGATGGATAATGTAATAAATTTTTTCATAAGTATTATTCTTGCTTTCAATCGGCAAAGATATAAATATTATAAGAACAACTTACTATTTAAGTTTTTTTTTACATTTTATTTTATCCGCAATGATATTGTATTGTTCAAAGGGTGATGATAATAAACTTCCTTTTACATTTTATCATATTAACATACTTATAATATATACTTTTATTGAAATAGTTGTATCAATTGCGTCAGTTCTTTGATATATGGTTGAGTTATTAAATAAGTCTATTTGATATCCTAATATATTTTCTAAAGTACCTTTTGAACTATTAACATGGATTGACATCATTAATTTATATTTGCTGAAAACTTTTAATAAAGAGTTAGGGTAGTATTTTAATATTTATTCCAACTTTTAATTTTTATAAGAATTTAATGGGAATAAAAAATATATGCTGTATAGGTGCTGGATATGTAGGTGGACCTACCATGACTATGATTGCAGCTAAATGTCCGCACATTCAAGTTCATGTTGTTGATATTAATGAAAAGCGTATCGCTGCTTGGAATGATGAAAACGTGGATAATATACCTATATATGAACCAGGCTTGTCTGATTTAGTTAGTAAAACTAGAGGAAAAAATCTTCATTTTTCTACAAATGTAGAAGAAGCCATTCAGGCCGCAGACATGATTTTTATATCTGTCAATACACCTACTAAAACCTATGGTGTAGGTAAAGGTATGGCCGCTGACTTGAAGTATATCGAGTTATGTGCTAGACAAATAGCAGCGGTTGCAACTACCGATAAAATTATAGTAGAAAAATCAACTCTACCTGTAAGAACTGCAGAAGCATTGAGAAGTATTCTGGACAATACTGGTAATGGAGTTAATTATGATATTCTTTCAAATCCTGAGTTCCTTGCAGAAGGTACAGCAGTTAGTGATTTATTAAATCCGGATAGAGTGCTCATAGGCGGTGATCAAACAGAACGTGGCAAAAAAGCGCAACAAGCACTAGTGGATGTATATGCAAACTGGGTTCCTAAAGAACGAATTCTTACCACAAACGTATGGTCGTCAGAATTATCTAAGTTGACAGCAAATGCATTTCTCGCTCAACGAGTTAGTAGTATTAACGCCATGTCTGAGTTGTGTGAAGTGACTGAGGCTGACGTTAATGAAGTAGCAAGAGCAATAGGAACAGACTCGCGTATAGGGTCTAAGTTTTTAAAAGCTTCAGTCGGTTTTGGTGGTTCATGTTTTCAAAAAGATATTTTAAACCTAGTGTACATTGCACAATCTTATGGATTACAGGAAGTAGCAGATTACTGGGAACAAGTCATTATAATGAATGACCATCAAAAGCGCAGGTTTGCTAAAAACATAGTTAAAACTTTATTCAATACCGTTTCGGGTAAGAAAATCGCTTTATTAGGTTGGGCGTTTAAAAAAGATACTAATGATACTAGAGAATCTGCAGCGATTTATGTGGCAGATTATTTATTAAGTGAGCAAGCAGAGATTACGGTCTACGATCCTAAAGTTACTGAAGAACAGATTTATAGTGATTTAAATTATTTAGGAACTAGAACTGATAGTGAAAACAGAAAATTATTAAAAGTTGATAAATCTCCACAACAAGCTGCTGCAAATGCCCATGCGATTGCTGTTTTAACTGAATGGGATGAGTTTATTGAATTGGATTGGAAAGCCATCTATTCCCATATGCTTAAACCAGCATTTTTATTTGATGGTCGTATGCTATTAGATGAAAATAAACTTAATGAAATAGGATTTAACGTCTACACCATCGGTAAAGGTTGATTTGAACCTTAAATAAAACATATTAATTGTATTAAACTTTAAATTATTAAGTCAAAAATATTAATAACTGGTGCGGCTGGATTTATAGGAAGTAATCTGTGTGATTATTTTGTTGATAGAGGTTATGATGTCGTAGGGCTCGATAATCTATCTACAGGCCACATTGCTAATTTAAATGATGTTACTGATAATTCTAATTTTAGTTTTATCCATGGAGATATTAGAGATTTAGAAACTTGCAGAAAAGCTGTGACTGACGTGGATTACGTGCTTCATCAGGCTGCGTTAGGTAGCGTTCCCAGATCTATAATAGACCCTATAACTTCAAATGAGGTGAACGTTAACGGCTTTTTAAACATGCTTGTAGCTTGCAAAGATGCTGGTGTTAAGAAAATGGTGTATGCTGCAAGTTCATCTACTTATGGAGATTCTACTAGCTTGCCTAAAGTGGAGGACGCTATAGGTAAGCCCTTATCACCTTACGCGATTACTAAGTATGTCAACGAGTTATATGCTGACGTGTTTTATAAGACCTACGGTTTAAACACGGTTGGACTGCGTTATTTTAATGTTTTTGGTCGTAAACAAGACCCAAATGGTGCATATGCTGCGGTAATTCCGTTATTTATCAAACGCCTCATGGATAATCAATCACCTAGAATTAATGGAGATGGGACTTATTCAAGAGATTTTACTTATGTAGACAATGTGATTCAAGCAAACGAAAAAGCCATGTTGTCAGTACATCCAGAAGCAATAAATTCTGTTTTTAATATTGCTTACGGTGATAGGACTGATTTGAATCATTTAGTAGAATTGTTAAAAAAATCGTTGTCTAGATTCAATAAGGAAATATTAGAAATACCTATTGAATATGGTCCCTTAAGAGTAGGTGATGTGCCTCATTCTTTGGCTTCTATTGATAAAGCAAAAAAAATATTAGATTATCACCCTAGATTTGATCTGGCCACAGGAATAGATGAGGCTATTGAATGGTATTGGTCTAACTTATAGATTATTTATTTCGCTTTCGCGAAAGCGTAACATCACAATAATATTAAATGAAAACGAAAATTACTATTATAGGGCTAGGTTATGTAGGATTACCTCTTGCTAGGCTATTTGCAACCAAGTATAATGTTATAGGATTTGATATTAACACTGCTAGAGTAGAAGAATTAAATAATGGTATTGATTCAACTAAAGAAGTGGAAACAGATGTCCTGCTAGATGTTCTCAAATCTGATGCAAGTGATGAAAACGGTCTCTATTGTACAACAAGTATTGAAGAGATAAAACTCGCAAATACTTACATTATTACCGTTCCCACACCTGTGGATAGTAATAATAAGCCCGTATTAGTGCCATTACATAAGGCCAGTGAAACTGTAGGTAGAGTATTGAAAAAAGGTGATGTCGTAATTTATGAGTCTACCGTGTATCCTGGAGCTACTGAGGAGGAATGTGTTCCTATTCTTGAGAAAAATAGTGGATTGAAATTCAATACAGATTTTTATGTAGGATATTCTCCCGAGCGCATTAATCCAGGAGATAAGAAGCATACTGTTGAAAAAATACTTAAAGTAACATCAGGAAGTACTCCAGCAACAGGTAAAAAAGTAGATGATTTATATGCTAGTGTCATCACAGCAGGTACTCATCTTGCACCTTCTATTAAGGTTGCTGAGGCTGCGAAAGTTATAGAAAACTCTCAAAGAGATATAAACATAGCCTTTGTAAATGAACTATCTAAGATATTTAATTTATTAGATATCGATACTCAAGCCGTTCTCGCGGCTGCTGGAACTAAATGGAATTTCCTTCCATTCACTCCAGGTCTTGTAGGAGGACATTGTATAGGAGTAGATCCTTATTATCTAGCGCAGAAGGCTATGGAAGTAGGTTATCACCCAGAGATTATTCTAGCTGGTAGACGCATGAATGATAGTATGGGATCTTACGTTGCTAGTGAGATCGTAAAACTTATGCTGTCTAAAGATATATCTGTCAATAAATCTAAAGTATTAATGCTGGGAATAACTTTTAAGGAAAATTGTCCTGACGTGAGAAACACTAAAGTTGTAGATGTTGTTAGTAATTTAGAAGAATTTGGTATTCAGGTTGATGTTTATGATCCTATAGCAAGTCCAACTGAAGTTAACAAGGAATATGGAATACAACTCGTAGATGAGCCTAAAGAAAATTATTATAGTGCAGTAATCATAGCAGTGGCCCATGAGCAATTTTTAAGAATTGATTTAGAACAATTATGCGTTAAAAATTCAGTGATCTATGATGTTAAAGGAAAATATAAAGGTAGAGTTGATAAAACATTATAGTTTTTTTTCATGCTTATTTAAAAGTACAATTGAGAATATAAGTTAGTCTAAGAGTAATCATTGTTTATTGATTAGCTTATCTTTGCACGCTGTAAAAATAGTGACATGAAAAAAATTCTTATCGTATTTGGAACAAGGCCAGAAGCCATTAAAATGGCTCCACTTGTCCAAGAATTTCTCAAAAATGCGCAGCATTTTGATACTAAAGTTTGTGTAACAGCACAACATAGAGAAATGTTAGATCAAGTTTTAGACTTCTTCAAGATTGTTCCCGACTACGATTTAGACCTTATGAAACCAGGTCAGAATTTATATTCCTTAACTGCAGATATAATCATGGGAATGAAAACCGTCCTGGACGATTTTAATCCTGATTTTGTTTTTGTTCACGGAGATACTTCTACGACTATGGCAACAAGTATTGCTGCATTTTACAACCAGTCTAAAGTATGTCACATAGAGGCTGGATTACGTACCAATGATAAGTGGTCGCCATTTCCAGAAGAAATAAATAGACAGGTCACTGGTAGAATAAGTGATTTTCACTTTGCACCTACAACTACTTCTAGAGAAAACTTACTTAAAGAAAACGTGCCAGAAAGTTCTATAATCGTGACAGGTAATACTGTTATAGATGCATTACTTGATAGTGTTAAAAAAGTAGAGGAGAAGCCTACAACTTTTGTTAATGAAATGACAGAGATTTTAGGTGATCATAAAATGATTCTAGTTACAGGACACCGTAGAGAGAATCATGGGCAAGGATTTGAAAATATTTGCCAGGCTTTAAAGGAAATTGCGATAGCACGACCAGATTTTAAAATAGTTTACCCAGTACATTTAAATCCTAAAGTGCAGGAACCAGTGAATCGCATTCTTAAAGATGTAGATAACATTATTCTTATAGATCCACTTGCATATCAAGATTTTATATGGATGATGAGTCGCAGTACTATTATTATCACAGACAGTGGTGGAGTACAAGAGGAAGCTCCAAGTTTAGGAAAACCTGTTCTCGTTATGCGTGATACCACAGAAAGACCCGAAGCAGTAGAAGCTGGAACAGTAATTCTAGTAGGAACAGATAAAGATAAAATCGTTCAAGAAACACTAGATTTAATAAGCAATAAAGAAAGATTTGATAAAATGAGTGAGTTGCATAATCCTTATGGAGATGGAGAAGCTTGCGCACGCATTGTTAATACTATAAAGAATATATAATGAGTCACCAACCAGAAGTTGTAATGATAGGACTAGGCTACATAGGTCTGCCTACAGCCGCATTAATCGCGTCAAATGATGTTCATGTTCACGGTGTAGATATTAATCAAAAAGTGGTAGATACCATTAACGCTGGTAAAATCCATATCGTTGAACCTTCTTTAGATCAGGCCGTTGCAAGTGCTGTTGAGAAAGGTTACTTAAAAGCGTCCACAACAGCTGTAGAGGCAAATAATTATCTTATCGTTGTTCCTACACCATTTAAGGATAAAAATGAGCCAGATATTTCATTTGTTGAAGCCGCTACAAAAGGAGTATTACCATTACTTAAAAAAGGTGATCTATACATTATAGAATCCACATCTCCAGTAGGAACTACTGAGAAGATGATGAATCTTATTTTTACAGAACGGCCAGAATTAAAAGGTCAAATCTATATCGCATACTGCCCAGAGCGTGTGCTTCCTGGAAACGTCATGCATGAGCTAGTTCATAATGACCGAGTTATAGGTGGAGTAGACGAGGCAAGTACTCAAAAAGCTCTAGCATTTTATTCTCAATATGTAAAAGGTGATTTGCACGCCACTAATGCACGTACTGCAGAGATGTGTAAGCTAGTAGAGAATTCATCAAGAGATGTACAGATAGCATTTGCTAATGAATTATCGCTTATCTGTGATAAGGCCGATATTAATGTATGGGACTTGATAAACCTTGCAAATAAACATCCACGAGTTACAATTCTTCAACCTGGTTGTGGAGTAGGTGGACACTGTATTGCAGTTGATCCTTATTTTATCACCGCAGACTTCCCTATGGAATCTCAAATCATAGGTAAAGCTCGAGAAATTAATAACTATAAATCATTCTGGTGTGCAGAGAAAGTAAAGACTGCAAAACTTGATTTCCAATTAAAACACGGCCGCAAACCGAGTATCGCGATTATGGGTCTTGCTTTTAAACCTAACATTGATGATTTAAGAGAATCTCCAGCAAAATATATCGCTCAAAAGGTGCTGCAAGACGCACAGGATGAACAGTATTACATTGTAGAGCCTAATATTGAAGATCATAATGTGTTCAAATTAACTGATTATAAAACCGCTTTCGCGAAAGCGGATATAGTAGTTTACCTAGTTGCACATAATGAATTTAAAACCTTACCTAAAGATTCTGATAAATTAGTATTGGACTTTTGTGGGGTACAGAATTAGTTAAAGCTAATTAGATAGCAAAAAGTTGTGATTAAATTAGATAAGAAATTAGTACAAAACTTTGGCTATCTCACCATAGATCAAATTGTAAACCTTGCGTTACCGTTAGTTACATATTATTACCTAATTAATCTATTAGGTAAAACTTATTATGGTAAAGCCATACTCGCGGTGGTAATTGTAGAGTATTTTGCAGTTTTAGTGAATTTTGGCTTCAACTTATCTGGAGTACAGAGTATTTCTAAAAACAGAGAGGATACCAATAAAATAAGGAAGATATTAAGTGGTATCTATTACGTTAAATTCTTATTGATGCTCGTATCTGCGATAGCATACTTTTTAATTGTTTACTTTGCTTTTCGAGAAAATTTTGAATTGTATGCTTACACGTTTACCATTTGTATAGGGGCTTTTTTAAACATGTTATTTTTCTTTCAAGGTATGGAAGACATGAAATACATTACTATAATTAATACTATAATTAGAGTTCTGTTTACAGTCTTAATCTTCTTTTCTATTACAGAAATAGAACATTATATTTATGTTCCTTTATTTAACGGATTAGGCCAAATTGTTGCAGGACTCATAAGTCTTTTTGTACTATTCAAATGGTTTGATTTTAGGTTTGTGAAACAGACTTATATCGAGCTTGTCACAATATTTAATGAAGGTTTAGTGTATTTTTCTACTAGGATTGCAGCTGTATTGAATGAGAAATCTGTCAGATTATTAATAGGAATTGTTTTAGGAGACGAGCAAATAGCCGTTTATGACCTTGCTGAAAAAATAATTAAGCCTTTGAAATCTCCATTTATGATATTGAGTCAAACCATATATCCTCGAGTGGCTCAAAATAATGATTTTTCTGTTTTACGTAAAACCATAACCTTAACTGTTTTGATTGCATTAGTGATGATTGCAGTACTTTGGTTTGTGGCTCCTTGGATTATTTTAACAATAGCAAATGAAAGCCTCATGGAGGCTAAGTATATCATTTATATATTATCAGTCACGTTGTTGTTTGATGGAGTCTCATATCAGTTAGGAGCACCAGGATTACTAGTATTAGGAAAAGTAAAAATATTTAACGCTGGGATAATTGCAAAGGTGGCACTCCTCTTTATCCTATGTCTTGTATTATATTTGTCAGCTGGAATAGAATCAATAATGTATTTTGCTGTTATAGCAGCTGTGATCAGTCTATTTGATATGGTATATAGACTTTATTACTCTAGAAAATTTAAAATCATATAAAATGAGTTCAAATAAAATTAAGCATGGTTTGTACGACTATGATGAGAGTTACAATTTTGGAGATGACGTTCAGAGCTTAGCTGCAAAACAGTATTTACCTAATGTAGATGTATGGGTTGATAGAGATCATCCTTATAGAGTTAAAGATGAAGGTGAAGTAAAGTTAGTTATGAATGGCTGGTACATGGCAATTCCAGAAAATTTTCCGCCGCCAGAAAATATTAAGCCTTTATTTGTAGCCATGCATATTAACTCTTCCATTAAAGATCGTATGATACGACCAGAGGTAATAGCGTATTTTAAAAAGCATGAGCCTATAGGTTGTAGAGATAAATATACTCAAAGACTCTTAGAGGCAGAAGGTGTGGACGCTTATTTTTCTTCCTGTTTAACCTTAACACTAGATAAAAAATATCATAGTGAAGAAACTACTGAAGAAATCATTTTTGTTGATGCTCTCTACAGGTTAGGAATGCGTCGAGGCTTAGTTCAGATCTATAAAAACCCTTTAAGAATCTTTGATCTCTTTACAGGTAAAATAGATTTATTTGAACGCAAGCATATTATGCAAGATTTGTTTCCTAAAGAGGTTTTAGATAATGCAACGTTTGTAGAGCAAAATATGCAAGGAACTACTAAACAAGAGCGTAAAGATAAAGCTGAAGAAATGTTACACAAGTATGCTAAAGCAAAGCTTGTAGTAACTTCCAGAATTCACGCTGCTTTACCTTGCTTAGCACTAGGAACACCGGTATTATTTCTAGATGGTGGTTTTGAAAAGTCGTTAGATAATTCACGTTTTGAAGGTATTTTGGACTGGATGAATATCTATAAAGCAAAACCGAGTAAAGTTAATATTTTTAAAGGTCTTCTTAATTTAATCACTGGATCTAAACATACTAATCCTATGAATTTTGACTTCAAGAATCCACCTAAAAATGCAGAGGCTCATAAACCATATGCTGATAAATTAAAACAAAAAGTAGATCAATTTATTAACGGTTAATTATGAATCCTCAACCAGACATTTTATCAGTTGTCATACCAGTTTATAATGGTGGAGAATATCTAAAAGAAGCTATTGATAGTGTATTAAGTCAAACCTATAAAGAGTTTGAGTTAATCATTTTGAATGATGGTTCCACAGATAATTCTGAAGAGATAATTTTGTCTTATGATGACTCGAGAATTGTTTATGTAAAGCATGAGAATATTGGCTTGTCCAAAACTCTAAATAAAGGAATCCAACTCGCAAAAGGTGTTTACATCGCAAGAATGGATGCTGACGACGTTTGTCTACCAACTAGGTTTGAGAAACAAATAGAATACCTGCTTAAAAATCCTGAAACTGTACTTCTAGGTGGTGGAATTATAAGAATGGATAAAGATGGTAAAGAACTCGCTTATGATATTCCTTATATAGGTTCTAGTGTTATTAAAAAAGTTCTTCTCAATAAGGGAAACGCATTCAAGCATCCAACGGTCATATTTAAAAAGGATGTAGCAATAGAGTTAGGCGGTTATGATGAGGAAATAAATTGTTTTTTTGAGGATTATTATTTGTGGTCTAAAATGGTCAATAGAGGATTAATTGTAAATAATCTCAAAATTCCTGTGTTGAAATATAGAATTACACCAGGTTCTATAATGAGTTCAGGTCATAATGAGGAATTTATTAAAATGACCATAAGAGTTGCAAATACTGAAAAGTTTAGTGATGAAGATATGTCGCTTATTTCTCAGAAAAAAAATGATAATAAAGCCAAAGAAACCGCAGCACTCTATGAACAACGTATGCAGGGAGAAAAAAATTCTACCCGTGCAAGAGTACTTAATAGTATTGCTAGTGTTATAGGAATTAATAATACATTTAAGCTGTTCTCAAATTTGAAATATCTAATTTCGCAAACTAGGTAGTGAACTTATATTAAAGTACTTTAATTAAGCAATGTTCCACTTGAGTTAGATAAAATATGATTAAGGATTTATGGAATACGGTCTTGGTATTTCTAATAGTATTTGGGTTTGCCATTGGATTTACATATAATTCAACGGTTCTCGCATTTATAATAATTGTAGTAACTCGTCCTAGATCCATTAGAAATGTATTTAAACTATTAACCTACAAATATGTTAATACCACTTATATCTATATACTTGGTATTATAGTTTTTAGCTTCTTCATAGCGCTCATTAATCAAACGATGGAACTGAGTATTATTAAATCCTTACTCAATCAATTGTTTATATTCTCAACTATTGTAATCTTCTACGCCTCTTTGGATGAGGAAGATGCCAAAGGAAAAGCTCATAAGTATTTAATTTATGCGTTTGTTCTACAATCTCTAATAATTGTTGGAGCCTATGTCTCAAGTTCGGTTGAAGCATTTGTTAGATCTTTTCAGGATGAACGCACCCAAACGTTAGGGTCAGAAACTTATAGTGGATTTAGAGCTCTTTCGTTATCTGCTGGTCAATTCTTTTGGACTGCAGGAGCTTATACCATGATAATAGTTATAGCTTTTTATGAATTTTTTCTAAAAAGATCTGTAACGTTATTATCTATTGGTGCTTTTCTTTTAATAATAGTAGGTTCCTTTTTTACAGGTAGAACAATATTTTTAGGAATTGCATTTGCACTAATCCTTTTTCTGTCAAAAATTCAAATAAAAAACATTGTTGCTGGTTTGCTTGCAATGGTGTTATTGTTATTCATGTTGTACCTTTTAGTGCCAGATTCATTTTATCAATCCTCTTTAGCTAAATGGTTGCTAGAATTCTATTATAATTATGAGGAATCTGGATCGTTAAGTACTCGTTCCACTGATGCTCTTTTTTATGAAATGTATTTTGTACCTGATTTAAAGACTATTTTAATTGGAGATGGAATGTGGACTGTCCCTAATGGTGATCGTATGTCCTATTACATGAGTACAGATTCGGGTTATATGAGAGTGTTGTTATACTATGGTTTCTTAGGTGTAATTGCTTATTTCGCCTTTGCAAAATTTACTAATTATCATTTCAAGGAAGTAATAAAAAAAGAAAGCATTTATGCAATGCCCTTTCTTCATCTATTGTTTGCTATACAATTATTATTGAATGTTAAAGGGCAATCATTGGGTTATATGACTTCTACTCAAGCTATTCTGTTCTTGTACTTTATTCCTTATATCTTCAAGAAAAAACAATCTTTAATATCAGAAAATGGATAAGTCTATATTGATACTAGGAAAAGTTCCTCCACCTATAGGTGGAGTGACTATTCATGTTCAAAGACTACTTCAAGAACTGGATGAAACGAATCTTAATTATGAATTTAAAGAATTAAACAAAAGTATATTTGTAAAGTCCTTTTCTTATTTTTTTAAGTTTAAGATAATTCATTTGCACACGTCTAGTCAATGGGTACAAGCCTATCTCTCCATTTTAAACTTGCTTCTACCAGCAACCTACGTAGTCACTTTTCACGGAGATCTAGATCGATACAAGAAATTTTATCAAAAACTATTGAATAGAATCACGCTTAAATTTGCTAGCTATCCAGTGGTATTGAATAAATTTAGTTTTAATAAAGCGATAATCGGCAACAAGAATTCAAGATTGTTTTCTTCATTTATTCCACCTTTATTAGAAAAGGAAAAAATTCCAAAGAAATTTGAGTCAGGCATAGAGATGTTGAGAAAAAAGTATGAAGTTCTTTTTTGTACCAATGCTTATAATTTAAGTTTTGATAAAAACGGAATAGAAATCTATGGTATTTATGAGGTTTTAAAATGCTTTGAAGAATTACCTAATGTAGCTTTAGTATTCTCTGATCCTTCAGGTGTTTATAGCAGTAAATTTGCAAATGACAACACAATAATCTCAGAAAATGTATTAATATTAAAAGGGCCTCATTCTTTTTATAAAGTTTTAGATTCTTGTGATGTCTCGATTAGAAATACTACTACTGATGGTGATTCACTTTCAGTTAAAGAATCGTTGTACTTGAATAAGATAACAATGGCAACTCAGGTTGTAAATAGACCTAAAGGGACATATCTTTATAACCGAGGAAAGTTACAGGATCACATCTCAATCGTTGCCAATAAAATAAAATCTACAAAAGAAGTGTTGAACGCTGCTGATAATGTCGAAAATGGTGCTATGCGTTTGATAGAATTATATAAATCAATCATTACATGAAACAAATCATACAATCCTTTAAAACAGGAGAAACGATACTAGAAGAATTGCCTGCACCACAGGTTAAACGTGGACAGGTACTTATTCAAACTACTAAATCTCTTGTTTCACTTGGAACGGAGCGCATGCTTGTAGAATTCGGTAAATCTAATTTGATATCTAAAGCTAGACAGCAACCCGATAAGGTGAAAATGGTGCTTGATAAAATAAAAACCGATGGGTTAATGCCTACTCTAGAAACGGTTTTTAATAAATTAGGAGAACCATTACCTCTAGGCTACTGTAATGTAGGTAAAGTGATAGGAGTAGGAGAAGGCGTTTCAGAATTTAAAGTAGGTGACCGCGTAGCGTCTAATGGTGGTCATGCAGAGTTTGTTTGTATTCCTAAAAATTTAGTCGCTGCTATTCCAGAAAATGTGACTGATGAGCAAGCTGCTTTTACAGTAATAGGAAGTATAGGTCTTCAAGGAATAAGATTATGTGAGCCTACACTTGGAGAAACAATTGTAGTTACAGGTCTAGGACTGATAGGTTTAATGACAGCACAGCTCTTAAAAGCTAATGGATGTAACGTTATAGGAATAGACTTTGATCAATCTAAGTTAGACCTTGCAAAAAAATGGGGAATAACAACTATTAATCCAGCTCAAGGAGAAGATCCTGTAAAAACAGTAATGCAACTCACAGATGGAGTAGGAGCTGATGGTGTTATAATCACTGCCTCTACTAAGTCTAACGATGTTATTTCTCAAGCTGCACAAATGTCTAGACAGCGAGGTAGAATAATACTCGTAGGTGTCATAGGTTTAGATATAAGTAGAGCAGAGTTTTATCAAAAAGAATTAACTTTTCAGGTATCTTGTTCATATGGTCCAGGTCGTTATGATGAAAATTACGAAAACAGAGGTCAGGATTATCCATTACCATTTGTAAGATGGACTGAGAAGCGCAACTTTGAAACCATCCTTAATTCGATCTCAAAAAACTTCATAGAAGTAGATCCTATGATTACAGAGGTCGTGGAACTTAACGATTTTCAAAAAATCTATGGTGAAATAGGTAGTTCTAAATCTATCGCTTCCATCCTTAATTATACTAACGCTACTTATAGCAATACTATAAAAATAGCATCTCATAAAGCAAATTCAAGTAAAGCTGGAATAGCTGTCGTAGGAGCAGGGAATTTTACTAAAATGACCATGCTTCCAGCCATGAAGGACACTCATGCAGACCTGCAATACATCATCAGCTCTGGAGGATTATCTGGAACTACATTGGCAAAAAAGTTTGAAATAGCAAACAGTACGACAGATTTTGATGAAGTACTCAAGGACTCAAACGTTAGTACGGTAATGATCACTACCAGACACAACTTACATGCTCCTATGGTGATTAAATCACTCAAGGCAGGTAAAAACGTTTTTGTAGAAAAGCCACTAGCCTTGAATAATGAGGAATTAAACGATATTATTGAAGTATATAAGGAATCAAACGCTTCTTTAACGGTAGGATTCAATCGTAGATTTTCTCCACATGCCGTTAAAATGAAAGAAGCGATAGGATATGGAGATACACCTATTAATGTAATTGCAACTATGAACGCAGGAGCCATTCCGGCAGATGTTTGGGTTCATGACCTTAAAGTCGGTGGTGGACGTATCATAGGAGAAGCCTGCCACTTTATTGATCTAATTGCATTCTATACAGGAAGCAAAGTAACATCTGTATGTATGAACGCGATGGGTATTAACCCAGAGGAAAACACAGATAACGCAACCTTACTATTGAAATTTGAAAATGGATCCACAGGAGTTATTAATTACTTTGCAAACGGTAGTAAAGCCTATTCAAAGGAACGTGTTGAAATCTATAGTCAGGAACGCACTCTAGTTTTAGACAATTGGAGAAAACTCAAAGCATATGGTTTTAAAGGTTTTAGTGGATTGAAAACTAAAATGGATAAAGGTCATAAGAATCAATTTAAATTAATGGTAGATCACGTTAATAAAGGTGGAGACGCCTTAATTGAGATAGACTCTTTAGTTAATACGACTCGAGCATCATTTGCTGCAATAGAAAGTTTAAAAACTGGAAGCTGGGTAGATGTGGAATAAATTTCTACTTATCATCGACTTTATTAAAAATATGGGCTGGCGTTATGTCGGTTTCCGTATTTGGCACTTATTTCAGGTGAAAACAGGATTGTTTATTAAAAAATTTCCTGCAGCACCAGCACATAAGAGTTTCATCACGTTGCAAGAATGGAAAGATGCTAAGATTCCATTTCTTATAGCCTCTAGAGAAGATATTAAACTGGATAAAAACTTGAATGTAGATTTAGAAGCACGCTTTCGCGAAAGCGTAAACAACAACATCACTTTCTTCAATAGCCAGCAGTTTCAATTAGATAGAGAAACGCAATGGTCTGTTAACCCTACTAACGGATTTCAATATGATAACAGTAAACACTGGTCGCAAATAGCAGATTTATCTAAGGAAGCTGGAGATATCAAATTTATATGGGAAAAGGCGCGTTTTTCTTACATCTACGATATCTTGAGATACGACTACCACAGCGGTCAGGATCAGTCAGTTTATATACTAGGAGAAATTGAAGATTTTATAGATAAGAATCCTATAAATCTAGGTCCACAGTACAAGTGCAGTCAGGAGATAAGTTTGAGAATATTGAACTGGACGTATGCCATTCACTTTTATAAAAACAGTCCAGCTTTAACTGAGTCGCTATTTGAAAAAATAATGAATTCCATTTACTGGCAGTTACATCATGTAAGAAATAATATCCATTTCTCGAGAATCGCCGTGCGCAATAATCATGCGATTACGGAGTCGTTAATGCTATACTTATCAGGTCTATTGTTTCCATTTATTCCCGAAACTAAAAGTTGGAGTAAGGATGGTCTTAAATGGTTTGAGCAAGAGGTCGATTATCAAATCTATGAAGATGGAACCTTTCTACAGTATTCCATGAATTACCATAGAGTAGTAGTACAATTGCTTACTTGGGGAATAAGACTTAATGAATTAAATGGTTTGCGATTCAGTGATAGTATTTATAAAAAAGCACAAGTATCATTAGACTTTTTAGATGCTTGTCTGGATGAGAAATCTGGTACGTTACCCAATTATGGTAGTAATGATGGCGCTCTGTTTTTCAAATTCACAGATCTAGATTATCGTGATTACACGAGCCAGCTAGATGATCTTAGAATGGCGCTTAGTGGTACCGCAGTTTTACCATCTGAGAGTTTTGCCTGGTATGGAATGGAAGATCCTGAATTAGTAACTCGCAACCAGCCAGAAATGGCCCAATTTAAAACTGGTGGCTATTATATCATTAATGAACAGCGTTCAAAAACTTTTATACGCTGCGGTGCGTATCAAGACAGACCTGCACAGGCAGATAATTTACATTTAGATTTGTGGATCGATGGAGAAAATTATTTGTGGGATTGCGGTAGCTATAAGTATAATACTGAGCAAAAATATCTCGATCACTTCATGGGAACTAAAGGTCACAACACGGTAACCATAGACGGGAAAGATCAAATGAAAAAAGGTGGTCGTTTCATATGGTACTATTGGGTAAAAAGGGCAAGTGCCCTCTTAGGTAAACCAGATTACTACAATTTTGAAGGTAAAATAAATGCCTTTAGACATATAGGAACGATAGAGCACGTTAGAAAAGTTCTTAAGAAACCAGGAGTTCATGAATGGACAGTTGATGATTCAGTTACAAGCAAATCAAATAAAAAAATGACGCAGCACTGGAATGTTAATCCGCTCCTTATAGAAAAAGTTACTTTTGTAGCTAGAGACGAGAAGGATAATGTGTTGACTCCTGTCATAGAAAAAAAGTGGTATTCTAGCTATTATGGAATTAAAGAAGAATCTATCGCCGTGTCTTTTACAACTAAAAATAGTGTTATACATACACAAATAAGCATCAAACCATAAATGAGAATTTTACTTATTCATCAATATTTTCTAGAGAAAAACGACGGCGGTGGTTCTCGTTTTAATGAAATGACTAAAGCTTGGACAGCTCAAGGACATGAAGTAACTGTCCTAGCAGGAATGGTTCACTATGCAACGGGAAAAAAAGAAGAAAGATATAAGGGTAAATTCACTTTAAAAGATGAAAACTTCTATAATAAAGTAGATGTAGTGCGCTGCCACGTGTCTGAAAGTTATAACTCTAGTTTTTTAGGTAGATTATGGGCTTACTTTTCTTTTGTATTTAGCAGTGTATATGCAGGTCTTTTTAAAGTAAATGGTAAACATGATGTGATATTAGTAACATCGCCACCTTTATTTGTGGGAATTACTGCTTATATTTTATCTGTTTTTAAGAGATTGCCTTTTGTGTTTGAGGTAAGAGATTTATGGCCAGAAAGTGCTATAGATACTGGAGTTTTAAAAAGTAAACCTATTATCAAATTTGCATATTGGTTTGAAGCTTTTATGTATAAAAAAGCAAAATTGATAAATGTGCTTACTCCAGCATTCCGAACTAAGCTTATTGAAAAAGGAGTTCCAGAGAAGAAAATTCTATTTATACCTAACGCTGCAGACTTCTCTTTAGCCGCAGCTGTAGAAAAAGATTTTAATGCACTTGATTTTAAAAAGTCTATAGGACTAGAGAATAAATTTGTGATAACTTATGTAGGTGCCCATGGAGTAGCAAACCATTTGATTCAATTGCTGGATGCTGCAGAGTTGCTTAAAGATACAAATGTGGTTTTTCAATTAATAGGATCTGGTATGCGCAAAGAATCTCTTATTGAGGAGAAAAATAAACGTGGATTAGATAATGTTATTTTTAGAGATCCAGTGGCCAAAGCTGAAGTATTTAAATATATTCTCGCTTCAAATATGGGTGCTTCGGTACTTAAAAAGGTAGATACTTTTAAAACAATTTATTCAAATAAAACATTTGATTACATGTCCTGTAAAAAACCTACATTGCTTGCTATAGATGGTGTAAGTAGAGAGTTAGTGGAACAAGCAAATTGTGGGATTTATGTGGAACCAGAAAATCCAGAGGCTATTGCTGCGGGAATAAGACAAGCATTAGGGAATCCAGAAATGCTCTTAAAAATGGGACAAAATGGTTACGATCATGCTATAGCAAACTTTGATAGATCAGTACTTGCTTCACGCTATTTAGATTACATGAAAACGGTGTTAAAATAATGTATAGAAATTTATTAAAACCATTACTAGATAGAATAACTGCTTTAATAGCATTTATGATCTTGTTCCCTGTTTTTATAATAGTTCTTCTTTTTCTTGCAATCGCAAATTCTGGATCACCATTCTTTTTTCAAATACGACCAGGAAAATCTGGTCAACTTTTTAAAATCATCAAGTTTAAAACCATGAACGATAAGAAAGATGCTCAAGGTAAATTGCTTAGTGATGAAAAGAGACTTACTAGAATAGGTAGTATAGTGCGTAAAACATCACTTGATGAACTGCCACAATTACTGAATGTTATTAAAGGAGATATGAGTATAGTAGGGCCTAGACCATTACTACCAGCATATTTGGAATTATATTCAAAGGAACAAGCACGACGTCACGAGGTAATTCCTGGTATAACAGGATGGGCACAGGTAAATGGACGTAATGCGATAAGCTGGGAAGAGAAGTTTAAACTTGATGTTTGGTATGTAGATCATCAATCAGTTATACTGGATTTGAAGATTATTTTTAAAACTATTAAAAAAGTATTTGTGTCAGAGGGAATTAGCGCTGCAGGTCAGGCTACTATGACTAGATTTAAAGGAAATTAATTATGGAACAAATAGTAATTGTTGGAGCTGGTGGCTTCGGTAGAGAAGTTAAATTTATAATTGATCGTTTGAATCAGATAAAACCTAGTTACGAGTTATTAGGTTTTTATGATGATAATCCTGAGCTTTCTGGATTAATTAATGGGGTGCCATTTTTAGGAACCGTTGATGATTTATTTGCAGTAAATAATCCTATGAATGTAGTAATGGGAATAGGTATTCCAGCAATAAAGGAATTATTAAATACTAAATTAAAAAGTAATCCTAACCTTAAATTCCCTAGTATTATAGATCCTCTTGCTATTATAGGCAACGATAATGTTGTGATAGGTAATGGTTGTGTAATATGCGCAGGAGTGATAATTACTTGTGATATTGTACTTAAGGATTTTGTTACTTTAAACCTATCCTGTACAGTAGGCCACGATACTCTGATCAATTCTTATGCTTCATTTATGCCTAGTGTAAATATTTCAGGAGAAGTTGTAATACATAAAGCCGTTTATGTTGGAACTGGGGCAAAAATCATTAACCAATTAGAAATAGGCGAAAGCACTATTGTAGGTGCTGGAGCTGTTGTTTCTAAAAGCTTGCCTGCTAAATGTACTGCTGTAGGTATTCCTGCAAAACCTATAAAATTTCATGATTAAAATCACCTTTGATTTTATTATGGGATTATTAATTTTGTTAGTAATTCTTCCATTCCTGATAATCGCTACATTATTTGCAGCTATTTCTACACAATCTTCTGGGATTTTTGTTCAAACTCGCATAGGTCAAAACGGTAATCCTTTTCAAATATTAAAATTACGCACCATGAACAATGGTAAAGTAACAGCAATAGGTAAATGGTTGCGCAAATTTAAAATCGATGAGTTACCTCAACTAATAAACATCATTAAAGGTGATATGTCCTTTGTAGGTCCACGTCCAGATGTACCAGGATACTATGACTTACTTTCTGGCGAAAAGCGCAAAGTACTCCAGTTAAAACCTGGACTTACCAGTCTTGCGGCCATTAAATATAGAAATGAAGAATATTTGCTTGCTCAACAGGAAGATGCTCAAGCCTATAATGATCAAGTATTATTCCCAGATAAAGTAAAAATGAATCTTGAGTATTTAGAAAAGCGTAGCTTTTTTTATGATCTCAAAATCATATTTCAAACCGTTACATCCTTATGGAAGTAAGTATATTTGCAACTTAAATCAATCGCATGTCACAAGATAAAATTTGGCTATCATCACCTCACATGGGTGGAACAGAACAGGACTTTGTAAATGAAGCCTTTGCAACAAACTGGGTGGCTCCATTAGGACCTAACGTTAATGGTTTTGAAGCAGATTTAAAGTCTTATCAAGGTGAGAATAAAGAAGTGGCAGTACTTTCAAGTGGAACAGCAGCTATTCACCTAGCTCTTATTCAAGCAGGCGTAGGTCCAGGCGATGAGGTGATATGTCAGAGTTTTACCTTTTGTGGTAGTGCAAATCCTATTTTATATTTAGGAGCGACGCCTATTCTTGTGGATAGTGAAACACAAACCTGGAACATGTGTCCTAAGGCTTTGATGGAAGCTGTAGAAGATCGTATGGCAAAGGGTAAAAAGCCCAAAGCTATTCTTGCCGTGCATCTTTATGGTATGCCTTATAAGGTGGATGAGATTCACGCTTTCGCGAAAGCGAAAAACATACCTGTCATAGAAGACAGTGCCGAGGCGCTAGGTAGCACGTACAAAGGAGTGAAATGCGGAAACTTTGGAGATTACGGAATCTTAAGTTTTAACGGTAACAAAATTATTACTACTAGTGGTGGTGGTGCTATGGTATGTCCTAGCCAAGAGATTAAAAATAAAACGGTATTCCTTGCAACTCAAGCCAGAGATAATGCTCCACATTATCAACATAGTGAAGTAGGTTATAATTACCGCATGAGTAATATAAGTGCAGGAATAGGCCGTGGTCAAATGCAGGTACTCGACAAGCATATCGCTCTAAGAAGAGGAATGAACGCCTTTTATCAAAATCTTTTTAAAGATATAGATGGAGTAGAAGTACAGGTAGAAAAAACTGATGACTATTATTCTAATCACTGGCTCAGTGCTATTCTAGTTGAACCATCTCAAACTGGAGGAATTACTAGAGAAGACATTAGGTTAGCTCTTGAAAAAGATAACATAGAATCCAGACCATTATGGAAACCTATGCACATGCAGCCGCTTTACAAAGATTTCCCATATTATGGAAATGGAGTATGTGAAGAATTATTTGAAAAAGGACTTTGCTTACCATCAGGTTCAAACCTCACAGATGCTGACCGCGAGCGAATTAAAGATTCTATCGCTTCTTTATTTTCTTAAGACTATCTTATCTTTGTAGTCCTAATTTTATTAATACTAGGATTATGAAAAGAATATACTTTTTTTTGCTGCTATTCATACCAGCAATTGCTTTATCTCAATCTTTTAGAACTGTTACACTAACAGGAAATACTACTGATTTTACAAATAAGGAAAGTTATAACTCATCTGAATTACCTACTATTACTTATAGTGTAGCTTATGATGAGACAAATCTATATTTGAGTGTCGTGAATACGGCTGGTAATTTTGGCACTAGCGATAGTTTTAATATTTTCATAGACACAGATCCTGATGGTGATTCCACTGGTAGTAATGTAGGGACTAATTTTGCAAACGTAACTCCTACATTACCGTTTAATGCAAATTATGCCATAAGACTGGAAGAGAATTATAATGAACGACGTGAGTGGAATGGAACAGATTGGAACACAATTACACAATTTTTTACTGCACAAACGGGTTCAAATCATAGACAATTTGTTCTTGCCAAAGCAGATATAGGAAATCCAGAAATGATACGTTTTACGATGTGGATGGGTTACAATGGAGGAACCTTTGCTGAGGTTCCTGCAGACCGATCGCCTAATAACGATAACAATCCTGTTTTCACAGAATATTTTGGGTCTGTAGATATCAATCGTGCAGGATCTAATCCTTCTAAAGTTACTAATACAAATGCTACTTATGCCACCTATAGCTCAGGAACTATTCCTGCAGGTACCTATTCGAGACTGGAAGTTACAGGATTCCCTACTACCACAGGACCTATAGTTATTGCCCCTGGAGGTACTCTTGCCATTACTGGAATATCTATTTCAAACTTTGGCTCAAATGATTTGACCTTTGGGAATTGGGCAGGAATAAGCGTAGATGTTAACGCACCTACCACTATAAACACTTCTGGAAAATTACTGTTTGAAAATGGAGGAATCTCCAGAACTAATAATGCGACAAGTGGAGCTTCACTTACTATTAATCCAAATGTGGAAGTCACAGGTGATTTTTACGCAAATAGACCATTGATAACGAGTTCTATTAAGTTTTCAGGAAATGGTTTTAATAAATTACCTCTTCGTTTTTTAGCAAATTCAGTTTTAATATATAACAGTAATGCCATGACTACTACAGGTCCAGAATGGGGCACTGATTCTATAGTTTCTTTACCTGGAACACCAGACCATGTTGTCATAGATCAACCAGTACTAGCATTAAACAGTGATAAATTTCTTAGCGGTTATTTAAAAATAGACAGCGGTAATTTAAATCTCAACGGTTATGACTTAAAATTAAGATCAAATACTTCACGTTCTGCTGTAATAGGACCATTAGGTCCTACAGCTTCCATCACCGGTAATACAGTTGTTTCAAATAAATTGATTCCTGCACGTAATGATGGAAATAGAGCATTTAGATTTCTAGCTAGTCCAGTAAATGGACAAACCATTTATGAATCATTGCAATCTAATGGTTCAACATTTCTCGCGCAAGGAACTCAAATAACTGGTGGTGATGCTTCATTAGGTTTTGATCAATCAGGTTCAAATAATCCTAGTATGTTTAAATATTTAAACAATCCAGTAACTGGAAGCCCTAGATGGGAAGCAGTTGCAAATACAAATGCAACTAACTTTGAAATAGGACTTCCTTTAAGAACATTTATAAGAGGAGATCGCTCTAGAGACTTGTTTTCTAACACTCAAGCAGCAAATAATACAACACTGTCTGCTACAGGAAGTGTGGTAACAGGAGATGTAACTTATGATTCTAGCTCAACAGTTAATAAACTCAACGATGCGGCAAATGCTTTTAACATGATAGCAAATCCATATGCTGCTTATGTAGACATGTCTCAAGTACTTGCTCAAAGTACTGACGTGAATCCTAATTTCTACTATGTTTGGGATCCGACGGTAAACTCTCGTGGAGCATATGTAACCGTAACCTTAAGTAGCGATCCAGTAATGAATGGTGAGAATAACGTAACAGGAAGTGATGCAGACCAATTTATGGAGCCTTGGCAAAGCTCATTTGTACAAAACAATTCAACAGTAACCACTGGTGCCTCAGTGTTTTTTACAGAAAATACTAAAACACTCGAGACTACTAGAACAAATGTATTCCATCACCCTAACAATATAGATCGCCTTAATTTAACACTTAAAGATAATTCAGGTAACGTGATCGACGGTACTCGAGTTGATTTTGACGCAGCTTATGCAGATAGCATTGACTCTATGGACGCTATAAAACTTTCTAATCTGGATGAAAGCCTTTCTTTCACTACAGCAGGAGCTCAATACAGCCTGTTGCGTAATGCTATGCCTTCAAACGGCATGCTACTGCCAGTGCATCTTACCACATACAGACAGACTAACTACAGCTTTGATTTTATTAAAAATGGACTTGCTTTATATCATATTAAATTGATTGATAACTATCTGAATATAGAGCATGACACTAATCTCGGATCATACGCATTCACTGTAGATGCTTCAATCCCAGTAAGCATGAGTGCAGATCGTTTTATGATTATGTTTGATAATACTACCTTAGGTGTTGATGATACCGCTTTCGCGAAAGCGATTTCCATATACCCTAATCCAGTCCTTAATGAAAATTGGAATGTTTATAATCCTTTGGGAGAAACTTTTGAAATCGCTATTTATAATATGTTAGGGCAGGAAATTGCTTCACGTATAACCAGTAGCGAAATAGAAATTGATATGCCAAAATTGAATTCAGGCTCTTACCTGGTAAGTATTTCAAACGGAAAAGAATCGATTACTAAAAAACTGTTAGTTAAATAATAGTTTTAAAGTTAAGTACTTTTTTAATCCAGTATTCTACTCAAGAGTACTGGATTTTATATTTAATACTAGCTTAATATAACTATAACAATTTTAACTATTTAAAAGGACTATTTTTGTAATTCTAAAAAATAAGAAATGAAAAAAATATTACTAGTTTTATTAAGTTTTGCAGCATTTACGGCAAATGCTCAAACAGTTTTAAATGTTGGAGATATTGCTATAACGGCTTATGACACTCCATCTGATGGTTTCTCATTTGTGACTTTAGTTGATATAGATTCAGGAACTGAAATATATTTTACAGATGAAGAAGCTGATAACGATTTTACAATTTCCTTAAACGAAGGTCATATCTTATATACTGCGTCTACTGCAGTAACTGCTGGGACTGTAATATCTTATAATGATAATGGTAGTGACTTTTCTGTTGCTAGTGCATCTTTTGCTCCTGGTAATGCTGGAGATGGATTAATTGCATATCAAGGACCTTCAGTTGGTCAGGTTGATCGATATCTGTTTGCGGTAGGAGAGGATAGTGGCGATATTGGTACTATTCCTGGAGGCTTTACGGCGATTGTTCTTTTCGGAAATGATGATGGAGAATATTCCGGAACTAGGATGGATAATAAATCTAATTTATTTACAGCCATATCTAATGTGTCAAACTGGACAACTAATGGTTCGGGAATAACACCTCTTGATTTGACAACTTTTGTAGTGTCGACTGGTGGTAATCCTGCACCTACAATTTCGGCTATTATCCAAAGTCCAGACCAAACAGTACTATCAACAGACACTGTTGATGTAATAGCGACTATAACTGATAGTGATGGAATTGCGAGCGTTATCTTACAATATGGTTTTTCTTCTGGCGTATTAACTGAGACACCTATAACGATGTCAAATTCAGGTAATGATTATAGTGCTACAATTCCTGCGCAAAGTGATGGTACAACCGTATATTATCAAATAGTTGCTACAGATAGTAATGCTATGCCAGCTGCTGCAACTACGGCAGAATTTTCCTATACTGTTATGGATCCTATTCCTGCGCCTACCTTAATCATTACGGAAGTTGCTGACCCAAGTGATAACGCCAATGCTAGGTTTGTAGAAATTTATAATAATGGAACAACAGCAATTGACTTTTCTACTACCCAAGTTTTTCTAGCTCGATTTGCAAATTCAAATACTACTTCTCAGAACGAGCAACTTGCTGGTGTTTTGAATCCTGGTTCTTATTACGTTATTGCTGGAAATGGAACTAACTTTACTAATGCTTATGGATTTGCTCCAGACGCAATTAGTGGAGCAGTAAGTGGGAATGGAGATGATACCTATGCATTATACGCAGGTACTCCAGGATCTGGAACTCTTTTTGATATTTATGGTGAAATAGGGACAGATGGTAGTGGAGAAGCATGGGAATATGAAGATAGTAGAGCCGTTAGGAATACAACATTTGATGTTCCTTCTGATACTTGGGTAGCAGTTAATTGGTCTATTTCTCAAGCAGACGTGGCTGATATGACACCTGGGAACCCAGAACCTGTTAATTATGTATATGAAAATGGCACATGGTCACCAAGTGATCCAGTAGGTAATTCATTTGTTACTGATGATATCTTCATTAATAATGGTTCAATTGCCATAACAGGATCTTTATCTGCTAGAAATGTAACAATAGCATTAGGCGCAAGTTTAAATTTAGGAATGAATACTTTAAGCATTACTAAGAATATTGTAAATGATGGAGTATTGATAGGAGGTGATGCAACGATAAGCTTCATTGGGAACTCAGAGCAAGTGATTGCTGGTAATGAGTTTGATTTAGAAAATATATTAGTTGATAACACAAATGGGATTGATTTACAAGCATTGTTAAATTTGGAAGGTATTTTAACACTTAATACTGGAGACTTTACAACCAATGAAAATATCACATTTAAAAGTTCAAATGGAAAAACTGCGGTTGTAGGACCAGTAGTTAATGGAGATCTAGTAGGTAACGTCACTATAGAGCAATTCTATCCTGCGCAAAGAGCCTTTAGATTTGTGAGTTCATCAGTTGATATGGCTGGAACTATTTTTGATAACTGGCAACAAGGTGGTTTGAATCCAGGGGATGCTGGTTATGAAGCTGGAGAAGGAACTCACATTACGGGTGGGACATCTGGAGGATTCGACACAACGATAACTAATAATCCGTCCATTTTTGGTTTTAGTAATGATGACGCTCAAGCTTGGACTACATTGTCAGCTACTAATGATCCAGTAGCTAGTTTACAAGCAGGAGAACCTTATAGACTCTTCATAAGAGGAGATCGTTCTATCGATATGACGATTGTAGATACGCCTAATGATACTAAGTTAGTCACTAAAGGAACATTAAGATTAACCGATGCTACACAGACGTTTGATAGTTCTTTATCGACAGGTGAATTTGTGTTTGTAGGTAATCCTTACCAATCTAAAGTAAGTATTCAGGCTATGATGGATGACACGGACTTGATGAATCCTGGAACAGAGGATATCAATCCTAATTTTATGTATGTTTGGAATCCTCAAGCAGGAACTCGTGGAGCATATAGAGCCTATGATTTTGCTACATCTTCAAGTACGCCAACAGACACAGAGGTGACAGGTAATTTACAACCAGGACAGTCTATGTTTCTTCAAATAGCTGATGATGCAGACATGGATGCTCCTAGTGTAACTTTTAAAGAGTCTTTCAAAGTAACCGGATCTAATGTTACAGCTACTTATAGTTTACCTCAAGCTACCTTGTCCCTTGATTTATTCAATACTGGATCAATAGCACTTGACGGTTTTAAAGTGAATTTTGATTCAAATGCAAACGATGCTATTGATGGGTTTGATCTTATTAAGCTCGATAATTTAGATGAGAGTATTTCGATCCTCAATGGAAGCGATAAATTGGTAATTGAAAATCGTTTATTGCCAAGTGATGGTACTATAATACCAATGAATATTAGTAACATGAAAACTGGTCAATATGATTTTGTTGTTGCTTTATCGGGTTTAAACAGTCTTAACTCATATTTATATGATGCATTTACAGGTCAATATCATCTGATTAATAACAACAGTCAAACTACTGTTAGCCTTTCATTTGATGATTCTATGACAAGTAGTATTGCAGGCGACAGACTTTCAATAATCTTTTCACAAACTACCTTGAGTAATGAAACTGAGTTATTTGAAAATAATATTTCAATTTACCCTAACCCTTCAAATAGTGGTCATGTGAGAATAGAAGGTTTAGAAGCAAATCTGCCAACGACCGTAGAATTACGTAATTTATCAGGACAATTATTATTACGTCGATATTATGATTCTAATGCAAGAGATGTAATTTTAACAGGTCTAGATAAATTAAATATGGGTGTATATTTGTTGAGAGTTCAACAAGTAGAGAAAGTTTCAGTTGAAAAAATAATATTAAATTAGTTGGTGGAATCCTTTCAGAATTATATTTTGAATTCACACGTAAATTGATAATAAAAAAAAGGGTAATGGTGGCATTACCCTTTTTTAACTAATTCATAAGCTACAAATGACCTGGGATTATTTTAAAAAAAGATTGTCACATGTTCTGTTAAACGGAGATAATGATTTAAAATTTAGAAATATATCTTATCTACCTAGATGGGCCGTAGTTGCTATAGACTCATTCCTAGTAATTATTTCTTTTCTAATTACTTATTTTTTAATTAAAGATTTGATGGTTTCATTATATCCATCACTATCAATTACTCAGCAAGGTGGTGTTATATTTCTTGTTCAATTTTCATTCTTCTTTATATTTAGTACTTATGCGGGATTAATAAGGCATAGTACTACGGTGGATATTTTAAAAATAGCACTGGCCTGCTTTACATCGGGATTAACTTTGGTGATCATAAATTATACGAGCTATTTCCTTATTGGGCAAAAATTATTTTTAATGCCTTTCTTGGCAATATTTTCAGCTATAACATTTGGATTGATGCTATTGTTCAGAGTTTCAGTTAAATCTGTTTACTACCTTTTTATCAACCTTAATACAAAAGAGAAGAAAAGAGTATTACTATTAGGAGTTAATGATGATACAATATCTGTAGCTGAGGCAATGACAATTTCTAGAAATCAAGACTTTATATTAGCTGGTTTTATTTCTTTCACTAAGGCTCATTCCAAGATTAAAATATTAGGGAAGCCCATTTTTAAATATTCCAGTAATGTTTATGGAACTCTCAAACCTTATGATATTGATGGAGTTGTTATAGTAGGAAATACGATTAGCCAAAAGCAAAAAAATAATGTCGTAGATGAATGTCTGAATCATGGTATTCAAATATTTAATGCGCCCGTTATTAAAGAATGGAACGATTCTCAAAGTATCCAAGGTAATATCAAAGAAATTCAAATTGAAGATTTGTTGGAACGAAATCCTATTGTTCTTGATGATTCTTTAATTAACAAATATATTAATGATAGAGTAATCTTAGTCACAGGTGGAGCAGGTTCTATAGGTAGTGAGATAGTAAGGCAAGTAGCTCAATATAAACCAACCAAACTATTAGTACTTGATCAAGCAGAGTCTCCATTACATGAATTAGAATTAGAGTTGCGTGGTGAGTTTAATCAAATCGATTTTGAATTTGTTTTAGGAGATGTTCGGAATTTGAAAAGAATGAGAAAGCTTTTTGAAAGTGAAAAAATTTCAATGGTGTTTCACGCTGCTGCTTACAAACATGTACCTCTTATTGAGAATAATCCATCTGAAGCTGTCTTTGTAAATATCATAGGAACTATGAATCTCGCAAATTTAAGTGCAGAGTACGGTATAGATCGATTTGTGATGGTTTCAACTGATAAAGCAGTAAATCCTACTAACGTAATGGGTGCTTCTAAACGTGCTGCTGAAATTTATGTTCAAGCCTTACAAGCTAAGGAAACGAATACATGTTTTATAACAACAAGATTTGGTAACGTTTTAGGTTCTAACGGATCTGTTATACCTCACTTTAAGAAACAAATAGCAGCTGGTGGTCCTGTGACGGTTACTCATCAAGACATTATTAGGTATTTTATGACTATTCCTGAAGCTTGTCAGCTAGTTTTGCAAGCAGGAACAATGGGGCAAGGTGGTGAAGTTTTCGTTTTTGATATGGGTAAGCCTGTGAGAATCATGGATTTAGCAGAGAAAATGATTAAATTATCTGGTCTAGAACCTTACAAACAAATAGACATTAAGGTTATAGGTCTAAGACCTGGTGAGAAGCTATTTGAAGAGTTATTAAATGATAAGTCGACTACTTTACCTACACATCATAAAAAGATTATGGTTGCTCGGGATAAAGCTATGGAATTAGAGGATGTTAATAATTTTATTATTGAAATAGCTGCCGCTGCTGAACAACAGAATAATACTAATGTTGTTGCACATTTAAAGAAGTTAATGCCAGAATTTATTAGTCAAAATAGTGTTTATGAAGTCTTAGATAAAGATGTTGAAGTAAGTACGTAAAATACTATATTTGCAAAATGAAAAATAATCGCATTTTAAGCATAATTATACTGCTTGTTTTAACTATTCTTACAACTACCTCTTGTGTATCTAAAAAGAAGATTATTTATTTACAAGATGTAGATTCCAATTTATCAGCAAATACATCAAGTGATTTTGAGAATTATATTGTTAAAGATGATATTCTTAGAATATTTGTCACAAGTGCAGACATGGAAAGTGTGCAATCATTTAATCAAGTTATAAGCCAAGCAACTAATAATGGTGTTAATGTGGCAGGTCAAGGAGCATTACAAACTTATTTGGTCGATAGTGAAGGTAATATCAATTTCCCTTTGTTAGGTGTGGTAAATACATCCGGATTAACAAGAATTGAATTTCAAAAAAAATTACAAACTCAAATATTTAAATACGTTACTGATGCTCAGGTAGATGTTCGTATAATGAATTATAAAGTTACCATTATTGGAGAAGTTAATAGACCTGGCACTTATAAAATAAATGACAATAGAATTACACTATTACAAGCAATAGGTTTAGCAGGAGATTTAACAATTTATGGTAAGAGGGAAAATATAATCGTTTTAAGAGATTATGATGGAATTCAAAAATCAACTAGGGTGGATATAACTAACGCAAATTTTATATATTCTCCTTACTATTATTTGAAACAAAATGACACCGTAATTGTAGAGCCTAATGGTCCTCAGATTCAATCCAGTGGATATAATCGTTATGCAGGAACAGTTATTTCCATTGCTTCATTCCTTATATCCATTGCCATATTATTGACTAGAAACTAAGTCATTGATATGTAGAGATTTTATGGATTTACTATTTTTAAATAGGATTTTATTCTTAATGTGGACTCTTTTTTTAATTAAATCTTTTCTGAGAATTTAACTCGATATAATAACAGATGAATAATACTAATTCCAACATTCAGGAAGAATCGCTAAGGGAACAAGTAAAACCATATCTTAAAGCTTGGCCTTGGCTCTTTCTATCGGCTTTGATTTGTTTGGGTTCTGCGTATGTCTTCTTAAGATACGCAACAAAGCAATATCAATCTACAGCATCTATTATTATTAAAGATACTCCATATGGTGGCGGATTGTCAGAAACTGGGGTTCTAGGAGATATAGGAATTGGAAATAACTTTAATAGTGTTGAAAATGAAATTGAAATCCTTAAATCTAAGAGGCTTTTAAATAATGTAATTGACCACTACAATTTGACGGTTAATTATTCACGTAAAGGTAATGTCAAGGAAAGTGATATTTATGATCAAGGTTTCATTAATCTCATTCCAGTCTACAATGATTCTTTAGAAGAACCAATGCAGACACTGCATTTTTTTGTTAAAAGTAAAAACGACTCTGTTTTTGAGTTTAGATTGAACGAAGAAGAAAAATGGGTGCAAAGAAAATACAATGAATTACTAACTGTCAATAATAACTTTTTCCCATTTCTACCAACGTTAAATGAAGGTGTTATAAGTAAGTCATCTAACTCTGAAGACGCTATTTTAAAAGTTACAGTCCGACCTAAGGAAATTGTATTACAAAACTATCATTCAAAACTAACTGTTGAAACAGCTGGAAGAAGAGGTAGTGTAGTTAATCTAACTATTACTGACGAAGTAGGTGATCGAGCGGTTGACTTACTTAACCGCTTGATTGTTGAGTATAATATGGATGCCATTAACGATAAGAATATTGTAGCTTTAAATACAGCAAAATTCATTCAAGAACGTTTGAGTGATATTTCTAAAGATTTAGATACTGCAGAAATAAACATTCAGTCCTTTAAGAATAAGAATAATGTTACTGATATTAACCTTGAAACATCTATTGATTTAACTAAAATTAATCAATTAGAAACTGCATTATTAAATGTTGAAACGCAGTTAGCTATTGCAAGTTCGTTAAAGGACTTTATGTCTAATGATTTAAGAAACAGCGTTACTACCTCTGGGTTGGGATTAAAAGATGTTCAGGTAAATAGCCAAATTGAAGAATACAATAAACAACTTATAAGATTCCAAAAATTAAGTAAAACTTCAACAAGTGATAATCCAGTGATTAAAGATCTCACTGTCGAATTAGCTGCTTTAAAAAAAGGTATCAATAATACACTTAATAATTATTTGACAAATTTGAAGTTTGAGAAAAGTAGTATTCAATTAAAGTTAGGTAACATCAATTCCTCCATTTCGAGAGTGCCTATTAATGAAAAGACGAATAGAACCGTTCAAAGAAATAGAGAGATTTATGAAGCGATTTATTTATTACTTCGTCAGAAACAAGAGACTACTGCAATTTCGTTAGCTGTAACTGCTCCAAAAGCAAAGATTGTAGACTCCGCTTATTTTTCCAAAACACCAGTTTCACCTAAACCTAAGCTTATTTATTTAGCAGCTCTTATCCTAGCTATTGCAATTCCTTTAGGGCTGGTTTATCTAAAACAATTATTCTATAACAAAATCGAATCACGCAAAGATTTAGAGAAAAAATTACCTCAATTATCTATTCTAGGTGAAATACCTAGACTCGATAGCGATGATAATGGCATGATTGAGTCTAATGATAGAAGTGTGCTTGCTGAATCTTTTAGAATCATCAGAACTAATTTACAATACAAGATATCTACGATTTCACATAATAAAACTCCTGTGGTTCTTGTGAGTTCAACTGTAAAAGGTGAAGGTAAAACCATGATAGCTTTTAACTTAGCAAACACATTTGCTTATAGTGGTAAGAAGGTGTTGCTTATAGGTGGTGATATACGAAACCCACAATTACATAGATTTTTTAAATCGCACTCTAAAAAAACTAAAGGAGTCACCGAATTCTTGACCAATGGCTCATTACAGCTGAAGGATTTAGTCGTGACCGTAGGTGACAATAATAATTTATCTATGATTTTGTCTGGAGCGATTCCACCTAATCCAGCCGAGTTGTGGATGCAAGATAGGACCCAAAATCTTTTTGAGGAAGCTAAAGAGCAGTATGATCTGGTAATTGTAGATTCAGCTCCTACTATCGTTGTAACTGATACATTCCTTATTAATAAATATGCAGACGTTACAGTTTATGTATCTCGTGCAAATTATACTGATACAGCGCTTTTAGACTTCGTCGCTGATACTGTTGAAGAAGGAAAACTTAACAATGTGGCTATGGTCATTAACAGCGTAAAACTTACCAACTTTGGTTATGGGAACAAATATGGTTATACCTATGCAGCCGATAAGAAACAAACACTATTTGGTAAGTTCAAAGAGAAAATGGGGCTTTAGGAAAAAGTAGCAATCGTATTTAAAATAACTGGTTGAATTGATTCTGTTATTTTCTTATCTAGCTTGATCTCTTTAATTTTACTCAGGTGCTCTGGTTTATGAGCATCTGTAGCTATAAAGTCGTAGAGATTGTTCTGTAGCAGTAGCTTTGCTTTGTTTAAAGCATCTTTACCATAACGACCAGATAAGGAAAGCATGTTTAATTGAAAGGTAAATCCTCGATCTTTTAGATCTTGAAACTCTTCTATAGATTTTATATATCTATATCGCTCGGGATGAGCCAGGATAGGAGAGATGTCTTTTTGAAGCATTTTAAAAACAACTTCTTCTACATAATGAGGCCTTTGAAAATAGGAGAACTCTGTTAACAGTATTCGTTCTTTTAAAAATAGTAAATGATCCGTATCTATTAGGTTTTCAAAATTACCATCCATCATATATTCAGAGGCAGCGCCTGTAACAAATGATGTTTTCTCATTTTTGAAATTTTGATAGCAATTTCTGATTTTATCCACATCGTTACCATAATAGTCTTCCATGGTATGAGGAGTGGCTATGCAACTTTTAAAGCCTAGTTCTTTGTACAAATCAATCATATGTAGAGACGTCTCAAGATCCTTTGCTCCATCATCTATTGCAGGTAATATATGATTGTGAATATCTATGAACCCTTCTAAATAATCAGTTAGGTAGTACTTTTTAGAGAAGAATAACATGATATATTAAGATATAATGGATTGTACTTCCTCTAAAATAAGTACATCTTCAAAGAGCTCCTCTAGAATGATTACAAATTCTGGATCATTTCTAAATGCGTTCTGTAAATGAAAACGTCCTTTAGTAGTTTGGCCAGTTTTATAAAATGCTCCAGCAAGGCGATACTCCATTTCAGGATCTTCTGGATAGAATTCTAGACCATGCTGTAAATTTGAAATAACCGCTTCTGTTTCTCCTAATAGTAGTAGAATGTCAGAACGTTGTAACCAGGTTTCAAGTTCATAATTGCCTAACTCAATTGCTCTACGGTAACCATGCTCAGCTTCTTCAAAGAAGTTTAAACGCTTGTTAAGATTTGCATACTTGATCCAGTACAGTGCATTTTCACTATCTATTTCAGTAGCTTTTTCAATATATTTTAATGCTTTTTGATAATTAAGTTGCTTCAAATAAAAATCCACAATTGCAATCCAACCTTTATCTAGTAGTGGATCTTCTTTAACGGTCTTTTTAAAATACTTGATAGCAAGATCATTTGCACCTAGTTTTTGGTAGCATTTCCCTAATCTTAAATATGCAAAAGAGGTAGGGTCATCTAGTTCTAATGTAATTTGATAATTTTCAATGGCTTCATTATACTTACCTAATTTCTCAAGTACTTTACCTTTCTCCAGGTATGCACCTACAAATAGCTCGTCAGATATGATTGCAAACTCAAAGGCTGCGAGCGCCTTCTCGTACATTTTAAGATCAAAGTATTGTTTCCCAACTTGATGCCAAGCGACTTCACTATAAGGATTGCTATTTAAAAAATGATTTAAAAAATCAATAGCTCCTTTATGTTCTTTTAAAAAGTCAAAACAATATATAATATTATAAAGTGCAGAGTAATCTGTGTCGTCAAGTTCAAGACACTTGATGAAATTCAACTTTGCCTTACTATAATCTTCAATGAAAAGATATTCCATTCCTATAAGATTATAAACATCTGCTTGGTCTGGTGTGAGGTCGAGCGCTTGTTGTAAAAGGTCTACAGCCTTGATATGCTCGTCAGTTTTAGAATAGATATTTGCTTTCTGAATATAGATCTCGGCATTATGAGGTTGTAATTCATAAAGATCATTAAGAATTTCATGAGCTTTATCAAAATCATTATCAAACACAAAAACCTCTGCCTGTAATAATCGTATTTCGATTGAAGCTGGATGTTGTGATAGCCCTAATCGTATGGCTTTACGAGCCATGATCATCTTTCCTTCTTCTAGATAATGTTCAATTATTTGTTCAAATTCTTCACTGTCAAAAAAACCAACTTCGTTTGACTTCAACATAGATTCAAACTTTTTAATACTCATAGAGTCGTCGTTATTAAGTTCAAAGTGCATAGGTAGTCTTTAGAAATTCTTCACTTACTAAGTTCAAAATATTTGCCATTCTTTTCATTATCCTTCTCATTCTATTATAAACATTTTATAAACAGCTGTAATACCTGCATTTTAGTCATAAAATTCTTCAATAACTTCTTTTAAAATTTCGCAAGCTTTTTGTATTTCTTCAAGAGTTATTGTTAGCGGTGGAGTTATTCTTATAGCTCTTTTCTCATATAATAATAAGAAGAATATAACTCCTTTTTCACGACAGCGATCTACGATTTGAGCCGTATAGCGATCGTCGGGTAGTAAAGCAGCTAGCATTAATCCAGTGCCTCTTATTTCTGTAATGTTTTTGTGGAGTAAGCTTTCGCGAAAGCGTAATTCCTTAACCTTAACGGCTCCTATCAAATTATTATTCTCCAATTCAGTCAAGGTAGCTAGTGCCGCAGCAGCAATCACAGGATTTCCACCAAATGTGGTGATGTGGCCTAACATAGGTGATTCTTGAAACTGCTTGAGATGTACTGCTCTTGCCGTGAGTGCACCTATAGGCAAACCACCTGCAAGTCCTTTTCCTGTCACTACAACGTCTGGAATGATGTCGTGCTGTGTGAAATAGAACATCGTTCCCGTACGTCCCATACCTGGCTGGATTTCATCTACGATGAGTAATGCGTTTACTTCATCACATTTTTTGCGCAAGGCTTTCATCCATCGATTACTGGGTAAGATAAACCCAGCGCCACCTTGAATACTCTCTATAACTACCCCAGCAGTATTAGTGGTGATTAAATTCAATTGAGCCATGCAATTAAATTTGATATGCTTAATGTCAGGTAAGAGTGGTCTGAATGGTGCCTTACGTTCCTCATAGTCCATTAAGCTGAGTGATCCCATCGTATTACCATGATAAGCATTTTTCATGGAAATGATTTCGCTTTTTCCAGTGACTCTTCGGGCAAGTTTAAGTGCAGCTTCCATAGCCTCAGTACCGCTATTTACTAGATAAGTCATTTCTAGAGGCGCTGGCATGTGACTAGCTATCTTCTTACAGAGTTCTATGGCCGGTTTTTGAGCATATTCTCCATACACCATCACGTGCATGTATAAATCTACCTGATCTTTTATAGCTTGAGTTATTGTAGGATGACAATGTCCTAGAGGCAGCGCACTTACTCCAGCAACACAATCTAGGTATTCATTATCATTAATATCATATATGTAATTCCCACGAGCATGAGAAATCTCAAGTGCTGGTGAGAATGGAGTAGTAGGAGCCTGGTATGTAAAGAAATCTTTTTTCAATCTTAATTTTTTGTAGATTGAGGAGCTTGATCATTTTTTCTATTAATCAAATTCTCTTGTTTCAACTTAGAATTTTCGTTTAATTCTCCCGAGTTGTTTTCATCAAAAAAGGGTTCTTCTATTTTAGGAAGTGGCAATCCCTTGATTTTAGTCAAAACTGGTGGCTTTTTACCCATAAATAATTGATCCACACTATTTATCTGTTCATCGCCACGCCATTGAAATCCTCTTAGAGTTCTTGCGTTTGCTGGGAGCTCATCTGTTGGGATAGTTTCATCTTTAGGATTGCCTATAGGAGTTATTATTGAAACATCACCATTACTAAATGTAATATTTAATTTACTACTGGTTCCTTTATTGATTCCGATTAATTCGTTATCATCATTTTTAACATAAAGTAGATTCTCAACATTTTTATTGATTTTCACTTTATGTAGTGCATTTTCTTTAAATAAACCAATCAATTCCTTTCCTTTAATCTGATTGTAACCATCATTAATGGTGTCCTTATCAACTATAAACGCGTTATAAAATACTCTTAGGGAATCCAGCTGTTCTGTTTTTACATTGCTTTGTAGGTGAATAGAATCTCCTGTGATTTGGCTTTTACCACTCCACAACACTGGATTTTTAATCATTTTAGTTAATCCTGTAGATTGCCTCGTGTGAATAGAATCGCAACGACCACTTAAATCACTTTTAAATAATCGCACGTCTCTAAAGCCTCTTATTACTCGATTATCTTCGGGACCAGTTATCATGAGTGTATCTGCATGTATGTAAACAGAGTCAGCTTCTTGAAGTGAGATAGCAACAGCTCGTTTAGTAATAAATACAGAGTCTTTATCACGATACACCTCTGCATAGTGTCCTTTAATGATGGATTTATTAATCGTGTCAGTGACTATAATATTGTTTGTAGCACTTGCAAAATTTGTATTTCTATCAAAATATAAACTATCACCTGTGACAGTACGATTGTTATAATCTATTCGTGATTTTTTCACAAAATGCCCGTAGTCATTACGAGTATCATAGAATCCACGTTCACAATATACGGTACTAGTGGTTCCTGTTATAGTAGATGGTCCATAGAGGTAAGCATGACCAGTTTCTGTATAGAAATTTACTTGCTCAGAATCGATGGTATAATCAGGATTTGTAATGACCACATCATCAATAAATTGATATTTCTTTTCTTGCATAAAAAATCGACCTACACGACTCTTTAAAACACTCGCCGTGTCTCTTACAGTTCCTCCACTGCGATAATAAGCTTCTTGTTTATTGCGGTCAAAGTAAAGTGTATCTGTAACCAGAGTTGTGTTAGGACTGCGCATGTTAACTTTTCCAGCTGCAAATGCTAATTGTGTGTTCCCATTATACTCAGCATACTTAGAATTCATGGTTACGGTATCACCTTGATTCATTCTTACATTTCCTAAAGCTTTAAGAAAGTTTTTTTCTTTGTAGAAAATAGCTTGATCACACCACATCTTAATACCTTGATGTTCAATGTAAACCAGCTGCGCATCAGATTTTGAATATACAACTGCATCGGGATACTTATCTAATCCTGTGAGTTGATAACCACCTTTCACATATATGATAGAATCGTTTACTACTGGCTCATTTTGTGCCATAGAAAAACTCGAGATAAAAGTAATTAAAACTATAAAAAAAAGATTTTTCAATAAAGGAATATTAGGGAAACAAAGTTACTAAAATGATGCCATCTTTATCCTAACGTTAGATGCGAAGAATTGTTTAATTATGAAGCATAAAAAAAGCGCTCTTAAAAGAGCGCTTTTAAATATATTAAGTAAAAACTCTAGTTATCTTGAGCGTCTCCACAATCACTTTTACAAAAACTGTTAGAAGTTGCAGTGGCACTACCAGCAAGTTGGTCTCCATCTACCCATACACCTACACACTGATCAACACATCCATTTGCATCTAGGTTGTACACTACCACATAAGCAGCAGTACAAGAACACTCAGGTATACAATTATCAGCAAATGTATAAGTTACACCAGTACGTCTTCCAGAGAAGCAATTTCTAATGTTGAATGCGCAAATATCTGGCTCACCATTATATAATGGAGTAGAATCACAATTTTCTTCAATGTTCATTGAAATAGAATATATGTACCAACCTGGTTGAGCAGTGTATTTAAAACTTAATTTTTGATTACCATTACCAGCTCCGTTACCAACGCCATTGTTGTCAGCAAATTTTTCAATTTCAAATTCTGCAACCAGTTCATCACCTACTCTTAATGATTTTTCAACACATACTCCGTTAGAAGGGTTTACTATAAGATTTTTTTCTTCACCTACAGCGATTATAGACTCGATAGGAAAAGGATAAACTGAATCATCAGGACTTAACTCGTATGGAAGTGCACCTCTATCAATAGCGATAGTTTCCATAAACTTGATAAAATCAGTGTCAGTCATTCTGTCTATAACCTGTGCCTCATAATCAGCAACGTTTGCATCCTCTGTAGTACAAGCTGCAAAAGCTATCATAATAGCAAATAAAGTAATTATTTTTTTCATGTCAATATCTTTAGATTGTAAAACTAGGAATTACACCATGAAAAACTCGCATAATAAATTTATTTTCGCCATAAAGTGTTTAATAACGTTTATTTGCGTAAGAATTTTCAACGATCTGTTTTACAGTAAGTTATAAAAATGATTTTAACATTTATTAATGTACTTTATCGATGTTAGGCCTTTTACAGCGGGAAATACAACCAATTTGAGTTAAAATCATCTCTTTTTACACTCGTAAACGCAGATTCTTTTATTTGAATTTCCATATTATCATCTTCAATAGTATCACTTACTGCGTACTTGATGATATTCCAACCTTTAGATATGTTGACATCATATGAAGTTTGTGTATAGAGATTTACTTCACCATTCTCATCAATAGTTAGTGGTTCTTTGTTGATTCCTGTAATGGTAGTATTTCCATTACTATATAGTATCATGTAATAGTATCCTTCTACCGGTGGATTTTTATCTCCATTCATAATGTTCATAATAAACTCACGAGATGATGCAGGGAAAACACGACCTACTTTTTCACTATTATTATTAAAAATTTCAAATCCATAGTACTTACCAGCAAGAGCCACTTTTACATCATCTCCTTTAATTTCTACATTTTCTAGGGATAGGAATACATCCTCAATTCCTATCGGGCTTAATTCATAGCCAGACTCAGCAAGCGCATTGTATTCTTCAAATGCTTTTTGAGAAATTTTGTCAAAATCAGTAGGTAAATTTAGTTCTATGTTACCATCATTATCTATTGTTCCATCGAGTTCAGGTTCGACAAAATACCCCATGATATTCAATTGTCCAGCATCGCCATTGTATTCTTCAACTTGACCAGTTACTTGTTCTATTGCTGTAGCAGAAGTTTTTGAGGTAGTTTCTTTACACGAATTTAATAATGCATAGACCGCGATAAACGCTAGGAGTAGAGTGCTTTTTTTCATGGTAGACGGTTGGTGTCACGCTTTCGCGAAAGCGTATTTTAATTATCATTAATCTAACGAAAGATTCAATGTTCTTATTATCTTCTCTTGTCAGTTTTAAACATAGAATCTAATATGGTATTGATTCCTTGAAAAATAAATAGAATGGCAAGACCGCAGAAAGCGATTCCAGGCATTAAGAAAATAATGGGGTGATCACTTCCAGCTCCTAAATAAATTAAAACTGGTCCTGCAAAGAGAAAAGGAATAGCCATCATAAGTCTGGTGATTCCTTTGCGTAATACGTCTTTATCTGTAGATGGTTGTTGCTGTTCCATTAACAATTTCCAATGTGGTTAACTGCGTCACGCACACTTCCATATTCTTTCAATGCGCGGTTAGCATTTTCATAATTAAGTCCGGTTTGCTGCATGATCATGCGAGTGCCGCGATCTACTAGTTTGTCATTGCTCAATTGCATATCCACCATTTTATTACCTTTTACATGACCTAATTGAATCATGACGGTGGTGCTTATCATGTTAAGGATCATTTTTTGGGCAGTACCAGCTTTCATACGACTGCTTCCAGTCACAAATTCTGGTCCTACTATAGGAGTGATAGGATAATTAGCCTCAAGAGCTATGGGATTGCCGGCATTACAAGTTATAGAACCCGTAACAATCTTTTTAGCATTACACGCTTTTAATCCACCTAGTACATAAGGTGTAGTGCCACTTGCAGCTATACCTATGACTACATCGTTATGAGTGATGTTATATTTATTTAAATCAACGATGGCTTGGTTCTTATCATCCTCAGCATTTTCAACGGCCATGCGTATCGCGGTGTCTCCACCAGCAATTAATCCTATGATTTTATCATGGGGAACACCAAAAGTAGGTGGACATTCACTGGCATCTAGTATTCCCAATCGACCACTAGTTCCAGCTCCTATGTAAAATAGACGACCACCAGATTTCATTTTTTCTACAATCACATGAACAAGTGACTCAATTTGCGGTATCACCTTTTCCACCGCTGTAGCAACTTTTTGATCTTCCTTATTTATAGAAGATAATAACTCCGTAGAGGACATGTGTTCTAATCCATCATATAAGGAATCTTGTTCTGTGGTTTTAGTAAACATATCTAGTAGCTGATTGTTTCAGTAATTTCAAGACCATAGCCTATCATTCCTATACGTTTGCTTTGTTCGCTATTAGTAAGTAATTTAAGTTTTGAGATTTTTAAGTCATGAAGTATTTGAGCTCCTATACCATAATCTCTATTATCAAGATTCTTACGTGGCGCTTTGATTTCGCCATTTTCTTGTAAATTTTTAAGTTGTTCTAAGCGACTCAACATATTCTCAGGTTGGAATTGCTGATTGATAAAAACGATAGCACCTTTTCCTTCTTGATTTAATCGCTCAAACATTGCGTCTATTTTTCTATCAGCCTCAGAGGTGAGCGTGCTGAACAAGTCGTTATTAACTTGCGTAGAATTCATGCGTGTTAAAATTTCATCGCCATCTTGCCAGTCACCTAGAGTTAACGCTAGATGTATTTGCTGATTTGTGGTTTGTTGATACGCTCTTAATCTATATTCACCAAAACGTGTCTGCAATGTAAAGTCTTCCTTTTTTTCAATAAGGCTATCGTTTTTCATGCGATAAGCGACTAAATCTTCTATAGAAACTAATTTTAAGTCAAATCGTTTTGCCACATCTACTAATTGTGGAAGTCTAGCCATGGTTCCATCACCATTCATGATTTCAACGATAACACCAGCAGGTTCATGTCCTGCAAGTCGTGCAAAATCTATCGCAGCCTCTGTATGACCGGTTCTTCTCAAAACACCACCATCACGAGCTCTTAATGGAAAAATGTGTCCAGGTTTGCTCAAGTCATGACCACGAGTTTCTTTATTTATCATTGCTTGAATAGTCTTAGAACGATCTGCGGCACTTATTCCTGTAGTAACTCCATGACCTCTTAAATCCACAGAAACGGTAAAAGCAGTTTCCATAGGATCAGAATTATTTACTACCATCATATCGAGTTCAAGCTCTTTACAACGAGATTCTGTGATAGGCATACAAATCAATCCACGTCCATGTGTTGCCATGAAGTTGATCATTTCTGGAGTTACTGATTGCGCCGATGCTAAGAAATCACCTTCGTTCTCACGATTCTCATCATCTACTACTATAATTACTTTTCCATTTTTGATGTCTTCAATAGCATCTTCAATAGAGTCTAGTTTTATAGAAGTAGTTCTTTCAGTAGCGGTAGTCATGGTCTTTATCTTTTGCACAAAGATAAGAATTAAGCCGCTGAGCTAGGATGCTTTGGCTTTTTTTTAAACTTAGAAGTTATTGATTCTAAAGCTCCACCTAAATCAAAAAATCCTTGATCTGTGGTTGCGCGATAGGTGAGTAGGATGCCGATAGGAAAAATAATAAGTGTTCCCATCCATGCACCTAACCAAGTTGGGAAAGCACCTTCTACCGCAGCTTTCTCAGCAAAAATATTGATAAAGTGAAAGGTTAAGAAAAAGAGCGTAGCAATAACAAGTGGTAATCCCATTCCACCTTTTCTTATAATTGCGCCAAGCGGTGCACCTATAAAGAAGAGTATAATACATGCTGCTCCTAGAACAAACTTCTTTTGAACTTCTATCTCGTGTTTGGCAATACGTTTTAAATCTTCGCTTAATTGAAATACACGATTTTCAAGTGCCGCACGTTGCTGTTTCACTTTAGTTAATGTCGATTCAATGGTACGTCGCTGGTCATAAATCTTGAGTTCACTTATAAAGTTTCCTGCAATTTCGCTTTTAACAATTGTATCAGTAATTCTTTCTTTAAGAACCTCTGGTGCCCATCTTTTATATTGAGTCTCGTGATATAGCTTTAAATTACTGTTGAACTTTGTAGCAAATGAATCAATACTTGTTTGTAGCTCATGTATTTTAAGCATGCGGTGATTATCAGTAACACTAGCTTCATCTAGATTTACATTATTAATTCCCGAAACATCTACATTAAGAGTATAGGTTTTAAAATAGCTACGAGCAAACGGTGAACTTCTTCTTTTTTGAGCGTCTTCAGGAAATAAATCATCGTAATAATTTCCATTGCTTAGTACGAGCTGAATGATATTTGATTTAAGGGAACTTTTGAGTTCTCCTTTTTCTGATTTTATAACGGTATAGTTACCATTACGTTTTACGTTTTTTTTATGAATGATCACATCATGTAAAAATTGACCACGATCACCAGTTTTTTGACCTACCTTAATATTGATATCACCTATCTGGTTAAAAGTACCTACACCTATCGCCATGGCAGGTTTACTATTTACAATATTGCGCCGCAAATTACCTTGTTTAAAATGTCCCCAAGGAATTACAGTATTTGCAAAAAAGAAAGATGTAATACCTAAACCGCAAACCACTACTATCAAAGTACGCATAGATCGTTGTAGGGAAATCCCGTTAGACTTCATAGCAGCAAATTCATAATTCTCGGCCATGTTACCGAAAACCATAATAGATGCTAGAATAATACTCAATGGTAATGCAAGCGGTACAATTACTGGAATGGTGTACATCATAAATTTAGCTATGGTAATCATATCTAAATCTTTTCCAGCAAGATCTTTAATGTAAAGCCAGATGGCTTGTAGGATAAGTATAAACATAAGAACAATAAAGACGCTTAAAAACGTCTTTATAAATGATGTCAATATGTATCTATCCAGTATTTTCAAACTAGTCTAAGTTCTCGATATCCCAACCATCATAATCCTTAGGGTCAAAGTTGAAACACTTTTTTGCCAAAGGCTGATTTGTCTTCAATGATAATAAAGTGAAAGTAGCTTTTGTACCACTATTCTCAGTGACTATAGCATTATAGATATGCTTAGTATTGATATCTATGCCTAAGAGAACTTGTTTGTATTCTGAGTTTGATTTGATAGGAGTCAACTTAATATACTGGATTTTACGTCCACGTACATTTTGCTCTATATCCCATTCTGCACGATATCCTTTTTCATAAAAGGTTAAAATGTTAGTAGGAGAAATAAGTCCTTCATCAGAGTCTGTTTGTGTGGAAATGGTAACTTGTTCATCTTCACGATTCACCACATAGAGTTTAGAACCATTATAGATGTAAGTACTTCCCATAAATTCTACGTTATAGTTTTCACCACTTAAAGTAGCTTCACCTTGTACGTCCATGTTTAATTGAGACTTAGCATTCTGTAAGTTTCCTTTATAATTAAAAATGACATTATCGTAGCTCTTAAATTTTGAAGCAACTTCTTTAAGCAATTTATCTGCTTTAACATCTTGTGCATAACCTATGGATGCGATGCTTAATAGTACTATTAGGAAAATATTCTTCATGGTCTTAACCTTTGTTTTTTTCTTCGTTTAAAAATACCTCTAGAGAAGCAAGATCTGGAATTAAAACTTGTCGTGCTTTGCTACCTTCAAAACCACCTACTATTCCAGCGGCTTCAAGTTGATCAATGATACGACCAGCTCTATTGTAACCTAATTTCAGTTTACGTTGCAATAATGAGGCACTACCTTGTTGTGCAATAACGAGCACTTCGGCAGCTTCTCTGAACTTACTATCTCTTTCGTCTATGTTATTATCAATACTTGTGCCACCTTCTTCACCTACATACTCAGGAAGTAAATAAGCGTCTGGATAAGCTTTTTGTGACCCAATAAAGTCTGTGATTTTCTCGACTTCTGGAGTGTCTACAAAGGCACATTGAATTCTTATAATCTCATTTCCAGAGGTGTATAGCATATCTCCACGACCTATCAACTGATCTGCTCCACCGCTGTCTAGAATAGTACGAGAATCAACTTTTTGTTGAACTCTAAAAGAAACACGAGCTGGGAAATTTGCTTTAATCATACCTGTAATTACATTTACCGATGGACGCTGCGTAGCGATGATTAAATGAATTCCTATCGCACGAGCAAGTTGTGCTAGTCTTGCAATAGGAGTTTCTACTTCTTTACCAGCCGTCATGATTAAATCTGCAAATTCATCAACGACCAAAACAATGTAAGGCAGGAATTTATGACCGTTTGCTGGATTTAATTTACGTGCCTTAAACTTTGCATTATACTCTTTAATGTTACGACACATCGCTTCTTTAAGGATGTCATAACGCTGATCCATTTCTATACAAAGACTGTTTAATGTGTTTATTACTAACGAATTATCAGTAATAATTGCCTCGCCGCTATCAGGAAGTTTTGCGAGGTAATGACGTTCTATTTTATTGAATAAAGTCAGTTCTACTTTCTTAGGATCCACAAGTACAAACTTCACCTCAGCCGGATGCTTAGAATAGAGTAGAGAAGTAAGCACCGCATTAAGTCCTACAGATTTTCCCTGTCCAGTGGCACCAGCCATTAAAAGGTGCGGCATTTTTGCAAGATCTACTACAAACGTTTCATTACTAATCGTTTTTCCAAATGCGATAGGCAATTCCATTTCGGCCTTTTGAAACTTAGGAGAAGCAATCACAGATCGCATAGAAACTATAGACGGATTCTGATTAGGCACTTCAATTCCTATGGTACCTTTTCCTGGAATAGGAGCGATAATACGTATTCCTAGTGCGGCAAGAGAAAGCGCGATATCATCTTCTAGGTTTTTAATTTTGGAGATACGCACACCAGCCTCAGGAACGATTTCATATAAAGTAACTGTAGGTCCTATAGTTGCTGTAATCTTTGCAATTCCAATTTTATAATTACTAAGCGTTTCAACAATCTTTAATTTGTTAGCTTGTAATTCTTCTTCGTTAATCGTAATCGTTTTTCCAGCAGAGTAATCCTTCAATAACTCCAGTGGCGGAAATTTAAAATTGCTTAACTCCAGTGTAGGGTCAAACTCTCCAAAATCCTCAACTATTTTTTCTGCCTTGCTATTAATATCGGCATCTTCATCTATGACGGCGTTTATTTCTACATCTACGTCGTCTTCGGTAGTTTTAGGAATGGTCTTTAAAACTGGTTCTGGAATAGGCTCTGGTTCTGGAACAGTGATTTCTAGTTCTTCTTTTTGCAGTGGAGTGGGCGTTACTGGAATTTCTTCAACCACAGCTTTTCCTTCTATTGTTGCCGTTTCCCAATCTTTCTCCTCGTCTGATGGTACGAGATCTGGTTCAAAACTATCTTTAACCTCAGTTGCTTTTTTAGAGAAGTATGCGCTTACTTTTTCTGGAGTAATATTTAAACGCAATACCATGTACACTATGGCTAGAACTATCATTACTACTATTGTTCCTAGTAATCCTATATAATCTTGCAGGAAATCGTTGAGTTCCATTCCTACTTTTCCACCTAGTAATGGACTGGATTCATGGAAAAACCCTAAAGTCATGGAGATCCATAACATGAGTAAAAGTCCCCAGAACCATAGGTTGAGGATACGCTTTCGCGAAAGCGTAAATAAATTCTTCTTTACTGCAAATAAATAGATTCCCGTGATAATTATCAACACAGGAATGGATAATGCGGCGATACCGAAACCATCATAGATAAAGAAATCTCCTAATCCAGCACCTATTTTACTGATCCAGTTTTGAGCTGGTAAATCACGTTGCGATAAATCGTTAAGAATACTCTGATCTTGTCGCCATGTAAAGAAAAAGGATATAAATGAAGACATCATTATAGCTCCTAATCCCATGAGGACGCTTCCTATAATGACTTCCTGCACGCGACTGAGCTTACCGGTCGGTAATGTCAATTTCTTGCGAGGTGATTTTGGTGTGGTTTTCTTTTTGGCCATACACTAATGTGAACGTACAAAAATAACAATATTGTACTCTTAACAATAGATTGTGTTAAGTTAATAGTCAACTAAGAATTTAACAATAATCAATATTTGAAGATGTATTGATTAAGTTTTTGATTTTCAATGTTTAAGCTTAGAAAAGCGCTTGGATATATGGAATGTAAATAATGCATCCCACGATAACAGCGGTTATGGCTGTGATAAATACTGCACCAGCAGCAATATCTTTAATGTGTCCTATTTTCTCATGGAACTCAGGATGAATAAAATCTGCAATAGCCTCAGCTGCGGTATTCATTCCTTCTAGACTCATAATGAGACCTATAGTAATGGTTTGAATGATCCATTCTGTAGCGGTTATATCAAAGTAAAAACCAGCAATAGTCATAACTACGGCTATAAAAGCTTGTACTTGTATACTAGCTTCAGTCTTTAATAAGGTCACGGCGCCTTTAAAAGCATAGCCGCAACCTTTTAATCTTTTATATAGAAATGTTCCTAGTGCCAATTATAGTAGCGTTTTAAGAGCTGCAAGATAGTTAGGTTCTTGTGCAATCTCTGGAACTTGTTCATTATAAATTACCTTTCCTTCTTCATTAAGTACGACAACTGCTCTTGAATGAAAACCAGCTAATGGTCCTGAAGTCATGGTTAATCCATAATCGTTTCCAAAAGTTCCGTCAATCACATCACTTAAGTTCTCAACGTTATCAAGTCCTTCATCGCTTACAAAACGTTTTTGAGCAAATGGTGTATCTCTAGAAATACAAAGTACAGCAGTATTATTAAGCTCAGTCGCTCTTTTATTAAAATTCTTTACTGATGTTGCACAAACGTCTGTGTCTATACTAGGGAAGATGTTAAGAATGACTCTTTTCCCTTTATAATCATTTAAAGAAGCCTCAGAAAGGTCTGCTTTTTTAAGTTTAAAGTCTGGAGCTTGAGATCCTACTTCTGGAAGTGAACCATTAGTCGTGATTTCGTTTCCGCCTATTGTTATTGTTGCCATAATATTAATATTTAAGTTGTGATTTTATGTTTTGAATTTTGGAAGCTAATTCGGCTTTTAAAGCTACATCAGTTATTCCAGATTCTTTATTAAAATTAGTTGAAAAGCTAGGTAAACTGTAGCTGTCTAGAATGTTTCCATCGTTAAATTGGAGTCTGTTGTTTGCAATTTCTAGTACACTTGAGCCACCACGGGCACCTGGTGAAGTTGCCATAAGGAAGATAGGCTTGTTATGAAAACCTTTAGTTCCTTCAACTCGAGATAACCAGTCAAAGAGATTTTTGAACACAGCAGCATAAGCTCCATTATGCTCTGCAAGTGAAATGATTAATAAATCACTTTCTTTTAAAATATTTGAAAAGTCTACGGCAGTTTGCGGTACGCCATTTTTATTTTCAATATCAACACTGTAAAGAGGTAATTCAAAATCATTAAGATCTAGCACTTGAGTATCGAGCTCATTAAAAAGACTCGCCGTATAACTTACCAGTTGCTTATTAATGGATGTAGAACTATTGCTTCCTGCAAATGCGGTGATTTTCATAAATTTTATTTGGAATGTTAAAAATAGATGTACCTACATTAATCATGAGTTGTGGAAATGTTAATTTATCAGTTATCAGTTTTAGTGGGCGATTAATTAAGTCACATAGAGAAATGTGAATAAACAAACCGATAATGTTTTTATAAGATTCTTTTTTTTAAACATTTAGTGCCGACTGCCTACTAGGAACTGAATACTAACTCAAAGGCGGCCATATGTTATTTTCATCGGGATTTTGAGGATTAAAGACGATCCATAGATGTTCACCTTCAGGCCTGCGCAAGTTAGTCTCATCCCATACGTTTACAAAATCGGTATGTTTTCCTTGTGGTGTGTCAAATTCATAATCGATACGGACCGGATTCCTATTATTGATATGCTGGCTGGTATCTATAAATACATTAAGAATAGTTCCACGTGTAGGAATTCCAGATTTGAGTGCGTTTAATTTTTGCTTTGAGTTTTTGAGGCTCCATCTTAAAATAAAAAACCCAATAAGCGGAAAAAGCAACATAGGCCAAAGGCATATCCCAGGAATCAAAAAAATACAAAACCCAGCACCTACTAGAAAAGAGGCATTTTTCCAATAGCGTACTTTATTCTCATAACCAGGCGCTAGAAATCGAGGCGCCACTGGTGGTTCTGGCAAACGTGGTGTTCCAGGAATGTGAGGCAACTCGCCACCACAACTTTTACAATTTGTAGTAAGATCGCGACGGTTAGATGCCGTACACCATCCACATTGCAATACCCATGGTTCAAGAACCGCAATCGGTCCACCACATTTATTACATTGCAGTAGATCGTTTACACATTCTGTGAGGCACCATTCGCAGGCGGTAATTCCGTGTTTCATCTATTTATAAGCGTCTGTATATGCAAGTATAGCATCTATATCTTCATTAGACAATTGTGGGAAGGAATTCATGTTAGATTGATTGTACTCGTTGTAGATTTTTACAGCGTCTGCATCGCCACTTGCGATGAGCGCTTGAGAATTTTTAATCCAAGAATACAACCATTCTCTTTCGTATCTTTCCGTAACTCCTAACAATCCAGGTCCAATAGCGCGCTTAAAAAGTTTGTGGCAGGCAGCACAGTTTGCTTTAAATAACTTTTCACCTTGCTGTTGTAGGTCTGTAAACTCAGGTTTTGCCGCGCCGCCATCTATGATAGCAACTTGAGCGGTACTCGTTTGACCAGGCACGCTGCCTATATACAGAACAAGTGCTACACAAATCGCGACTGCGGTAATCATGAATGTGAAAGTATAAGCAATGACTTTAGTAAGTGGTTCGAGCATAGCGCTATTATTAAGGTAGTTCAGTGTTATTTATACGCTTTCGCGGAAGCGTATACTCATCAATTTATGCCACAATAAATTTACAACCTAGGTGACAAATAGACTAGAAAAAAGGAAGTTTTTACAATAGAGAAATCACATAGAGTTTGTTATTTTTGTAGAAAATATCTATCATGACAATAACTCAACTTAAATATGTTCTTGCGGTTGCCCAATATCAAAATTTTACCAAAGCAGCCGACAAAGTTTTTGTAACCCAACCTACGTTAAGTATGCAGATTCAAAAGCTTGAGGATGAGTTAGATATTCAGATTTTTGATCGGTCTAAAAAGCCGATCGAGCTCACTGAAACCGGTAAGAAAATCGTGAATCAAGCTCGTAATATTGTGAACGAAAGTGAGCGCATTCAAGATATAGTAGATCAAGAAAAAGGATTTATAGGTGGCGAGTTTAAAATAGGAGTGATCCCTACAGTTATGCCTACGTTATTACCTATGTTCCTGCGCAACTTTGTGAATAAATATCCTAAGGTAAAATTGCGCATAGAAGAACTCACGACTGATAATATTATAGATGCGTTGCAGGATGGAAGTATAGATGCCGCAATTGCCGCAACGCCTTTAAATAATGAGACCATTAAAGAACGCATTCTTTATTATGAGCCATTTGTAGCTTATGATCCTAGAAATGGTGGTAAAGAAAAATCCAAAATTAAAATAGCCGATATTAATTCAGACGAGTTACTATTACTCGAGGATGGACATTGCTTTAAAGATAGTGTGCTTAATTTATGTCGTGGTACGCGCGATACTAAAGATGAACACTTTATGCTTGAAAGCGGTAGTTTTGAAACATTAATAAAACTGGCCGATGAAGGTTTGGGCATGACGCTATTACCTTATTTAAACACCATGGATTTAAGCGACCGTAAAAAAGAAAATTTACGATTCTTTGAAGATCCATCACCAGCGCGCGAGGTGAGCTTAATTTATCACCGCAGTGAGTTGAAACTACAAATTATTGAAGCATTGCAAGAAGTCATCGCTGGAGTCATTAAAGGAGCCATCGCCTTCTCAAACGTGCAGATTATAAGTCCTGTGGCTAAGAAGTAGTGTTCAAAACCACTTTGAAAATGGCTTTTTGGCTAGAGTTGTCACTATTTTAAATCCTTGCTTAAAAATTTAAATATTTTGAACTCAAATAATATTACTGCAGCAATTACTAAAATTTCTGTTATAAAATAGAAAAGCCCCAGTAACGTAAGTTGAGTTGAATATAGAATTATCATTCCTGCTGAAAGAATAATATACATTGAGTTGCTTATTATCAATATAAGTAACAAAGACTTGTAGTTCTGTTTATTCAATAAGTAACAACTTATTGAATAACTGAATAGAGCAAATGCCAAACCAGACAAGATGTACAAAACGTTTTTTGGCATTCCAAAAGTAGATTCTAACGGTGCAATAACAAGTGATAATAAAATAGCCGTTAATAATGCTCCTGCCGCATCTAACAGAAACATATCTTTAGGCTTTGTAGTAATTTGATAAAAGAATTTCTGAATTCCCATTTAAGTAGAATTGAAAGAAAATTTACAGTAGTTCTAAGCTTTCAACAAACTATAAATTGAATTATTTTTTATCCACAAGCTCCACCTTATCTTCAGAAATGGTAATGAGTTTTTGCTTGTAGAGACTTCCTAGGGCTTTCTTATAAGCCTTTTTACTCATGTTGAGGTGATAGCGTATATGATCTGGTGGACTTTTATCTGTTAAGAGCAAGTAACCATAAGGACTCTCATTTAATAAAGACATCACTTTATCCACGTCACTATCGATTACATTGAGAAAACCTTGAGGTCTCAGAGAAACATCTATTTTTCCATCTTCTCTTATGTTTTTAATATAGCCAGTGTGCTTTGAATTATCTTCTAGTTCTACGTAAACTTCATTTCTATAAAGCAGTCCTTCATGAACTCCATCTATCATTACTGTGTAACCTAGAGGTGTTTCATTGACTATAATTAAGTCCACTTGATCTCCTACATTAAAATCCATTGCGTTGCGTTTTTATTGAGCCGTGAAATTATTTAAAATTGCCGACTTTTAAGCTGTTTTAAGGAATTCATCTGTGCCTTATAATTACAATTAAAAAAATGCTCCTATAATCTTCTTTGAGATGATAGGAGCATTTAAAGAATTCTATAAAATGATTTAGTTTTCTATTCTGCTTCTTTATGATCCTCATCTTCATCATCATCATGATCTTCATCTTGATTATGAGTTTTTAACCATTCTTCTCCCTTTTTATCCTTGAAAAAATCCATCCATACATAATACATCACTTCATCTTTTTCTACAGACACTGAATGACTCGATCCTAGCGGAATATGAAGTACAGAGTACTCTGGGAAATCCACCTGAGCATCGTCTGCATAGACAGTGCAATTATTATTAGTTAAGCCTAGAAAGAGTTGTTCTAGCATAGGGTGTTCATGAGCACCTACCGCATCAGGACCTGTGGTTTGTACGGTTCCCATTGCTATTCTAGGAATATATTGATTAGGCAATATCGTGCGACTTACCGTATTAGGACTTTTAATAGGTTCTGTGTAAGATTTACAATCGGTAAACTTTGCATAATAAACCTGCTGCGTGTTTTCTGCTGGAAAGGTTTCTAGATCCTTAAGATCTTGAGTAGTTAATTTACTCGATATTTTAAGGTAATGTAAGGTATCATTTACTGTTGTATTCACTGTAATAGTAGGAATAGCGTTAGGTAACAATATGGTCTCTGGGACGATCTCATAATCCTTACCAGCGGCATTTACCGTTCCATTTCCCTTTACAAAAAGATAAATAAATTTATAACCATCTACAGCCTTGTTCTCAAGTGCATGTGCTCCATTAAGTGCTACGTGTTCCACTTCTACACCGTTAATTTCATTTTCTAGAATGGTCTTGGTATAGGTGTTTTGAGCTGGTTCTATCTCTAGGTATTCAATAGGAATTCCAGAACCACAAGAGGTAAATAATAAAGATCCTAAAAGTAGGATTGAGAGCAAATATCTTTTCATTATTCAAGATTTTTAAATTGTGAAAAAAAGATACAACTATATTATATTTTTAAAGTTTAAGATAAGAGTTGTATAGTTCAATTACCTGTATGTTAGTCATTTATCGCTTTCGCGAAAGCGTAATTAATCATCATCCTGCGATCCCATAAACTGTAGTCTATTATAAAACCGTTCTTCTATTTTATAAATGGCTCAAATATCAATTCAGTATTGTATCTATTATTTCTCAAGAATAGTACTTCGCTGTGAATTCTTTTTATATCTATCCTTAGGAGTAATTGAGTCATTTATAGAGGAACAAAACTTATCACTATTTGGGTTGCTCATATATTCCAGTTGATATTCAATCATTTTTTCAAAAGGAACAAGAAATTTTGTATTCTCACAGTCCTCAAAATTACCATCTTGAAGCAAATTTAGGACCGTATGGACAGATTCAATGGTACTCAAGCAGAGTGCTTCTGGTTGTTGCTTAATGATGAACTTTGACTTAATCGTGTTATCAAAGCTCACCCGTTGAAGTTGTTGCAAGTTAAGACTCAGCTTAAGCATTTTACGAGCGCATGGCCAGGTTCCGTCTAGTATAAATAGGTTTGGGGCATTCCCCATAAATGAGTTCTTCTCTGAGCTACTACGCACCGACAGGTTGAAGCTTCCTTTTCCTGGATACAATAAGAAAGAAGAACTGTTTTCTTGATTCAGGATTTCATTCACTCGATCGTTATGCGTAAAATCTACACCTACGATAATCTCTGAATTTTCAAGTTGCAATTGCGTCATGTGTCCCGTACCATTCTTTTGTTTTTTATACTCCTTAGGATGCATAAGGATAACAAAATGAGTCCTAGTCTGGATAGGAGCGATGTGCTCACAAATACAAGTGCTTACTGGTCGCATGCATTTGTAACATTGGGTTCTTGGATGATGTGAAGCTAGTTGCAATATGTTTTATGTTTTCTAATGGATTCAATAATCGAACTATTGAATCTATGAGCCAGGAATTATAAGGTTTTTAATTTATATAAACATGAAACCTACCATTTTAATAAGTTAACACCTTGTTTTACCAGCCAAAGGCTTCATTTATTTCCTCATAAACTACTTTACCAGATATGATGTTAAGTCCTGTATGTAGGCTAGCATTATTTTCAGTTGCTTTTTTCCAGCCTTGATTAGCTAGTTGCAGCGCATAAGGCAAAGTTACATTAGTTAGTGCTACTGTAGAAGTGTAAGGAACCGCACCAGGCATATTTGCTACTGTATAATGCACTACGTCATCAATGATATAGATAGGATCTTCATGAGTAGTAGGTCGGGTAGTTTCTACACAACCACCTTGATCTACGGCTACATCTACAATTACTGTTCCTGGACGCATTTCTTTGAGCATATCGCGCGTTATTAAATTTGGAGCTTTGGCACCTTTAAGCAATACGCCACCTATGATGAGATCGTGTGTTTTAATGTGCTTTCTAATGTTGAACTCGTTAGAGAATTCTGTAACTACATGTGGTGGCATGACGTCATTTACATAACGCAGGCGTTTCATGTTAATATCCATAATGGTGACGTGAGCACCAAGTCCTGCCGCCATTTTGGCTGCTTGAATTCCTACTACGCCAGCACCTAAAACCAATACTTTTCCTGGAGCAACGCCAGGAACACCACCTAGTAAAACACCTCTACCTTTTACAGGTTTTTCTAAATATTTAGCACCTTGCTGTATGGCCAGTCTTCCTGCAACTTCAGACATAGGTGTAAGTAGTGGCAACGTACCTTCGGCATCTTCTACGGTTTCATAAGCAATACATATAGCTTTAGCCTTAATCATAGCCTTAGTTAGTGGCTCGCTAGAAGCAAAATGGAAATAAGTAAAAAGTATTTGTCCTTCTTTTACTAGATCATATTCTGATGCAATGGGTTCCTTTACCTTAACGATCATTTCGCTCGTTGCATAAACTTCTTCAATGGTATTTAAAATGGTAGCTCCAGCGCTCACGTAATCATTATCAAAGAAACCACTTCCTTCTCCAGCCATGGATTGCACGTAAACGGTATGGTTGTTCTTCACCATTTCATAAACCCCAGCAGGTGTCATGCTCACTCTGCTTTCATTATTCTTAATTTCTTTTGGAATCCCTACAATCATTTTTACGATATTTTAAATAAAAACCGAAGTTGTGATTTTTTATTGACTTATTGAAGGGTAAAGGCTATAATTTATAGGGTAGTTTTACATAAAAGTATTTATAAATAGGTTTGTACCCTAATTTTAATAGGGTGTAAGTGGTTATTTGTAGATTTTTATGATTTTAAAAAAGCTCCAGCATCAATCAAATAAATCTATGAGCCTAGAATAATAATGTCTCAAATTAATGAAGAGGCAGCGTTGTTTTTAACCACGGTTCTTTGTTATGAGTAGTTTTTATAGCTGATTCAAATATCCAATAACTTTAGATTTTGGTTCATAAAACACATATAAGTATCCGTGTCCAAAATGTAAGTATTGGTCAAATGATTCTTTATCCAAAATTTCTTTTCCTTTTACAGTTTCGCAATCATCAATATCTCCTAATTGAAATAGAAACTCCATTTTATTTCCAGTAATTGGACAATTCAGCCATTCTTCTTTGTGAATCCAATTCGGTATTCCAGTATGACCAAATTCTCCTGGAACCATTTCAATTTCTTGATTTCCAACCTTTATTTTGACAGGTGAAATGTTATCAAAACTGAAATTCATTTGTTTAAATTCAATATAAGCATCATAAGGAATGTCTTCAAATATTTGATTGAAGTTTGAAGAAACATTTTCTCTTATTAGTTTTGGTTTTTTGGGGTCAGAGTAGTCAAAAAAGACAGGTGATTGAAGGTCAATAAATATTGGGCAAATTAAATGTAAATCGAAATCAATTGATGGCATGTAACTTTCATTTTTAGAAATAAACCCAAAATAAACTATTGGACTTGTTTCTAATTCAGGCATCTCAATTTCAGATTTTGCCTTTCCACCTATTGAGTTTAGTCCTTTCTCATCAAGTATTAAACTCACTTTGCTTGATTTTTTTCTAAAAAGGCTTGATAGTATTCCCATTTCTCAAATTGCTTACAACGGAATTGTATAAGAATAGTAGGGCGAAAAAAACGCACGAACCATTCGGTTGAACACAAGCCGAATTTTTAAATTTTACTATTTATTTTTTTATTGGGAATCGTCAAATTTAAAAATTTGGCGACCTCGAAAAAATGCCCGAACCTTTGTATTAGCAATGACTTTCGCTATTTTTTATATACATTGTTGCCCACAGTTATTTTTTCGATTCTACTTTTGATTCTAAATAAATTTTCCCATTTACTTCGTAAACAACTACCATTTTTAATTCTAAATCTTCAAGTTCGTCACAACAAATTCCGTACTTTTCTTTATCAGCGTAAATCGCAGAATAGGCTTTGCTCAATTCCAACACCAAGTCTTTCCTTTTAAATCCATTTTCATTTTCAATTTCGTAACCTATTATTCTATCTAAAGGAAAATCGATTATCAGTTTGGCTTTTGTGCTGTCGGTTACCATTTGTTCCGCTCCATATAGTTTTTCTAATTCAGGCGTTTTTAGGTTTATTCCGCCAACACCACCTTTTTCTCGAATATATCTTTTCCCATTGTCGCCTTCAATTTGGAATGGATTTGCGGATTTTATCATTCCGCCATACATTAAGTCAGTTTTTTCAATTTCTACAAACTTTTCCGATAGTGGTTTTGTTCCACAACTAATGAGGTAAAAAACTACGGTAAAAATTATTAAACTGCTCTTTTTCATAATTGTGGGCAACGGTCTTGTGTATGATTAGTGGGGTGTTTAAGCACCTAATTTAGCAAATAAAAACCGAATAGAAAATCCGCGAGGATTTTCGTAAGTAGGCGAGTACTAGCCATTAATTATACACGTTGTTACCACCAGTTTTTAATCAATTTTTAATTCAGACGATTCACTCCAACCTTTAGAATTCAACATTGCAGATTTTAACATTTTCATTGCGGTTTCTAAAGATTTAGTTGCTCCTTTCACATATGCGTTTTCCCAAGGTTCCGATTCTTTTGGAATCAGATATTCAATATGATATTCGTCCATTCCAGTTGTCAGAATCACATAAGTTTTAGACGTGTAATCATTTTCGGTTTGTAAAATCAGATGGTAATGAGAAGTTAATCCCCAAATTTCCGTTTCTATAAATTCCGAGTTAATTCTTTCAATCCAATTCAGCATTAATGTTCCAATACCTTTTGAAACGACATTAGATTCATTTTTTACTTCGGTGTAAAATTCAGTCAGAGTCTTACTTTTTTGGTCTGTATTTCGTCTAATCGGCATTTTTGGTCAAATGTTGTACAACGGTTTTGTATAAGATTAGTTGCGTGGTTAAGCAACGAATTTAGCAAATACAAACCGAATAGAAAATCCGCTAGGATTTTCGTAAGTAGGCTTGAACTAGCAATTAATTTTATACGTTGTTAGGCAATCGTTATTTCTTTTTCAGTTTAAATTTTGTTCCTTCTTTATATCCAATAGGATGGTTTGGACTTTTAATTCCAAAAGGTCCTGAGCCTCCATCTGCATAATAAAATTCATTTTTATCATTAGAATATCTACCTGCACATAAAAGTTTAAATGTTGTTTTCTTTCTGTCAGATTTAGAAACTGCAATATCAATCCAAACAGGAACTTTATCATTTCTACATAGAATTTCGACTACTTCTTTGTCAGTTAAGTCAAAGTATTTTTTACCGTTATCCTCTGGATAAATGTCAAATTGTTTTAATTCAGGATTGTCGTGAGAAATATTTAATTCTAAATCATATTTGAATTCAGATTTTAAGTCATTTTTCACAAATTCTTTAGCAAATTTGAAAGAAGCGTAACTTGCTCCAAGTAGTAAGAATAGGAAATCAGGTTTATTCATTAATCACTTTTTCTAATTCTGTTTTGAAGCTTTCCCATTCAGTATATGTTTTGTCAGGAATTGTGCTAAAATCAATTTCTTCAGTTACTTGACTAATTCCAAATTCGTTTTCGAAAAGTTGAATACAGTAAAAATCATTATTTATCCAAATATCAACCATAAATGCACCAGAATCAAAAGAATGAATTTCGTATCGAATTCCTTTTGGTTTAATTAATTCTGATATTTTGTCGATATACTGTTTCATCTAATGTTGCCTAACGGCAAAGGTATAAGGCGAGTGAGGCGTTTTAGCCGGTACGCTGTGTCCTTTTGGTTTATAAATAGATGTAGTGAAGTTATGAAATTTTGGATAAATCACAGCCTCGCATTAAGCCTTTAAAACGTCTTATTCGCTTTATGCGATGTTCTTGCAAGTTTCCTAGCGGCTGGCGTTACTTGAACAAGTACAAGAAGACTAAAGATCAAGAGGTTTTACACCTTTGCCGTTCCAGCCAATTGAGTAGGTTGGGAGACTTGTAATTTATAATTGCTATAGCTGGTTGATCCTTTGCGATGAGAAGAACTATTCATGAAACACATCGCTGTTAGTTTCTCCATTCGATAAATGTTGGTAATAAATTAGGGCAAAGTACTTGTCGTTTGTAACAAAACAGTTTGCTACGCAGCTATTGCTCCTCGCAATGAGGTTTTAGAATTATCTTTTCGCGTAAGCGGTATAAAATGGAGTAGTGGTAAGGAGAAGAGATTATGCAGCATGTGCGGCAATACAAGTTTTTTAAAATCATGCCGCTGTTATTTTCCCAGTTGGAGTAATGGCTGCAGGACTATGGGGCAAAAAAAAAGCCCAACCTACGGTTGAGCTTTTTAAAATCTTTGTCATTATAATATCAGATTCCGCATCACTTCGATAAACTCAGCACAAGCAAGTGCGGAAATTCAGTTAAGAAACTAATTACACGAGTTCCAGTTCTACAGGAACCTGATGTTTTAAGATATCTTTCATGGTCTCGCGTTCTCTTATAAGGTGTGCTGTTCCGTTATGCCACAGCACTTCGGCAGGGCGATAGCGTGAGTTATAATTACTCGCCATAGAGAAGCAGTATGCTCCAGCATTTGAGAAAGCGAGAATGTCGCCTTCTGTGATTTCGCTTATTTGACGGTTCTGGGCAAAGGTGTCAGTCTCACATATATAACCTACCACGCTGTAAAAACGATTGCGGCCAGTCTCATTTGAGATGTTTTTAATCCCATGGTAGGAACCATATAACATAGGTCGTATCAGGTGATTGAAGCCGCTATCTATTCCTGCAAAAACGGTTGACGTGGTTTGTTTCACCACGTTGACTTTGGCAAGGAAATATCCAGCTTCGCTCACTAGGAATTTCCCTGGTTCAAATGCTAGCGTGATATCACGACCATATTCCTTACAGAACTCATTGAATCGCTCGCTCAGTTGCTCGCCTAGATCTTCTATGTCTGTAGAAACGTCGCCTTCTTTATAAGGTACTTTAAAACCACTCCCAAAATCGATGAACTCCAGGTCCTTAAACTTTGCTGCCGTTTCAAAAAGGATCTCAGTCGCATAAAGAAACACGCCTATGTCAAGTATGTCGCTACCAGTATGCATGTGCACACCGTTAACGGTCATGTTAGTGTTCTCCACTATGCGCAATAAGTGCGGTATTTGATGAATAGAAATACCAAATTTAGAATCTATGTGACCTACAGAAATATTTGCATTTCCACCAGCCATCACATGCGGATTAATACGTACACATACAGGAATGGTAGGATGCTTGGAACCAAATTGCTCGAGAATAGACAGGTTGTCTATATTGATTTGCACGCCCATAGCGGCGACCTTTTCAATCTCTTCCAGCGACACACCATTAGGCGTGTAAATGATCTTGTGCGGCTCCACGCCAGCAGCTAGTCCTAACTGTACTTCCTGTAGACTCACGGTATCGAGTCCAGCGCCTAACTGTTTAAACAGCTTCAAGATAGATAAGTTAGACAGTGCTTTTACTGCGTAGTGAATACGTAGTGATTTCGCTTGCGCGAAAGCGGACGTCAAACGTTCATACTGCGACACGATACGATGCGCGTCATACACATAGACAGGACTACCGTGTTCCTGTGCAATGTTCATTAAATCTTGTGATTGCATGCTTAAAAAATTAAGCCTACAAAATTAATAGACTAATAGGAATAATTGTGAAGGAAATGGTAAAGTTTTTTTGTTTCTGGGTTGTTGGGTGATTAGGTTGTTGGGTTGTTGGGTTTTTGGGTTGTTGGGTTTATGGGTGGCTGGGTTTTTGGAATTCTAGAATGTACAAGCTCCTTTCCTTTGAAGGCTATCGAAATTAAATGATAATTTAATTGAAGATACCGAGCGTAGCTCATGGGATGGATGTTCACGAAAGATTTATGAGTTTCTAGGTTGTTGGGTGATTAGGTTTTTGGGTTGTTGGGTTGTTGGGTTGCTGGGTTTTTGGAATTCTAGAATGTAAAAGCTCCTTCCTTTGAAGGCTATCACAATTAAATGATAATTCAATTGAAAATACGGAGCGGAGCTCATGGGATGGATATTCACGGAAGATTTATGAGTTTCTAAGTTGTTGGGTGATTAGGTTTCTGGGTTTTTGGGTGATTAGGTTGTTGGGTTTCTGGGTTGCTGGGTTTCTGGAATTCTAAAATGTAAAAGCTCCTTTCCTTAGAAAAGGAAAGGTGGGCAATAAGAGCAACGCGACTATTGGTCGGAAAGGTTGAAAAACGATAACTTTTCTCAAACTCAATCTTATATTTAAAAATCCAATCCTTTTTCAACCATTGATAATTAACTAATTAGCACATTATCAAATTACCAAATTGAAATACTAACAACCTGTTCTTAAAAAAAGTTTATTTATTTCAAATTGAAGATTCACTTTCTTATTTTTGCTACACTTAAAAATAGAACCTTAAAGAACATTTATGAATCTTCACGAATATCAAGGAAAAGAAATACTAGCTAGTTATGGTGTAACCATTCAACGTGGTAAAGTAGCAACTACTGCTGCCGAGGCTGTAAAAGCTGCAAAAGAATTAACTGAAGAAACTGGTACTGGATGGCACGTTATAAAGGCGCAAGTACATGCTGGTGGACGTGGTAAAGGTGGTGGAGTTAAACTTGCCAAAAATCTTGAACAAGTTGAAGAAATCGCTGGTCAAATCATAGGAATGGATCTCGTAACTCCACAGACTAGTGCTGAAGGGAAACGTGTACACCAAGTTCTTATCGCTGAGGACGTTTATGAACCAGGAGAAGTAGAGGTAGAGGAATTCTACATGTCTGTACTTCTAGATCGCGCACAAGGAAGAAACATGATCATGTATTCTACTGAAGGTGGAATGGATATCGAGACTGTTGCAGAGGAGACGCCGCATTTAATCTTTACAGAAACTGTTGATCCTGCACATGGATTACAAGCATTCCAGGCAAGACGCATCGCCTTTAACTTAGGATTAAGTGGTAAAGCATTTAAAGAGATGACTAAGTTTGTAAGCGCATTATATAACGCATACGTAGGGTCTGATTCGGCATTATTTGAAATCAATCCAGTATTAAAAGCAAGTAATAACACGATCATCGCAGTAGATTGTAAAATCACACTTGATGAAAACGCATTATTCCGTCACAAAGATCTTGAAGCAATGAGAGATACACGTGAAGAAAACGCAACTGAGGTTGAAGCAAAAGCTGTAGGATTGAACTACGTAGATCTAGATGGTAACGTAGGTTGTATGGTAAATGGAGCTGGACTTGCTATGGCAACAATGGATCTTATTAAACAAGCTGGTGGAGAACCTGCAAACTTCCTAGACGTAGGTGGTACTGCCGATGCTAAACGTGTAGAAGAAGCATTCAAAATTATTCTTAAGGATAAAGGTGTGAAGGCTATTCTTGTAAACATCTTTGGTGGAATCGTACGTTGTGACCGTGTGGCACAAGGTATTATAGACGCAAAGAAAAGCATGGGTGACGCTATGAATGTTCCACTTATCGTAAGACTACAAGGAACTAATGCTGAGATAGCAAAAGAACTTATAGACAACTCTGGAATGGATGTACAAAGTGCTACAGAATTCCAAGAAGCTGCAGATAAAGTACAAGCTGTAATTCAATAAATAAAACTTGAGTTAATACTCAACTTAAATTATATCAAAACCACTTTGAATTTTCAAGGTGGTTTTTTTGTGTTTCTTATTTAGTTTTACTTTATTAACTTTGAATTTAACCTACCGACTATGAAACACTTATACTTATTGCTCATCGCATCTTTATTTTCATATACAGCTCAGGCTCAATTTATCGAGTTTGATTTTGATAATGCTACAGTTTCAGGGAATACCGTAACACAAGACGTATTCTTAAATGGAATAGGTTACCGTTTAACAGCGGTGCATGGATCAACCAGTCCGGGAACATTATTTGATAATGGAACTGGTGATTTATTTCTTCAAGCAACCGGTGGAGGAAGACCAGAACAGAACTGGACTTTTTCACTTATAAAGGCTGGATCTTCAGAGAATTTTGATTTTATAAGTGTGGACTATTTAAATAATGGAACTAGTTCCGTACACACATTTGTAATTGCCGACGATAATAATAACTTGATCATGGGACAAACTAATATTCCGCCAGGTAATGGAGGAACTTTTATCCCAGACTCTGGAACCGCTGCAAATGCACTTAATGTATCATCTTGTCTAGTAGCTGGATTGACATTTTTTTCAACTATGGAAACTTACTTAAATAATCTGCGCATCAGACCAGTTTCTTTGTTGTCAAATGAAGATGTAGCGCTGGAACAGGTGAATTATTATCAGAATAGTGTAAAGAATTTGTTCCTATCACACAGTCAGTTAGAAAGTGCTCAAATAGAGATAATGAATATGAACGGTCAGTTAATTCAAACTTTAATAGCAGACTCAAATGATTATGAAGTGAACGTATCTGAATTATCTAGTGGAATGTACTTAGCACAAGTAATTATTGATGATCAGGTTCAAACCATTAAGTTTATTAAGTAACTAGAACTAGTCATTAATAAAAATGCCTCTAAGAAATTAGAGGCATTTTTTATATCGTAGAACTATCAGTTTTTAATCTTCCTTAGAATCTTCAGGTGCTTGTTGATTAGGATCCATCTCAGGTAAAGCATCTGGATCGTGCATGTCTTTTTCATCATAGTCGTCTTCATCAAATGCTTCCATTTGCATAGAAAGACGTTTAGAAATCTTAACGAGATATTTAGTATCCTCAGTTTTTACTTCTACGGCTTCTATAAGTTCATTCTTATGATTGCGGAAAGAAATGATGTCATCATCTCCATAACCATCAGGATAGCGTTCCACCAGAAGAGTAAGAACGTCTGGAGTAAGTTTTTTATAATCTACAATTACATTTTTCATAATAACATTTAGGTTAAACTAAATTATATAAAAAATACTATTAAACAAATTCAAAAGGAAAGTTGGTATATTATTTTTTGAGTTCTTGAAAAGCATTTATAATATCTTGTTTGTCAACAACTTGATCAGTTATAAAATCTCCTATTTGAGTCAGTAGAACAAACTTTATCTGCCCGTTACTATTCTTTTTGTCATATTTCATCAGTTCAATCATCTCTTTTACTTCATCCTCGTCAAATGAGAAAGATAATTGCAATCCATGATACCATTCTTTAATATCATCATATGCCGTTTGAGATAAATGGGCATATTTAATACTTAAAAAAGATTCTATTAAAATTCCAGCGGCCACAGCTTCGCCGTGTAAAACGGCATCTTTAGTATCATGCTCCATCAAATAGGATTCAATGGCATGACCGGCCGTATGTCCATAATTAAGTGCTTTGCGAGCACCTTGCTCAAGAGGATCCATAGAAACGATATCGCTTTTAATAATGGCACTTTGATAAATGAGTGAATTAAAAGTATCTGAATGAAAATCTGTAGAATTCTTCATATCATTCCAGTACACACGATCGCTTATTAATCCATGCTTAAACATTTCTATACTTCCATTTATAAGATGTTGAATGGGTAAGGTCTGTAAAAAAGTTGGGTCAACTATAGTCATCACTGGCGCATTAATCACACCTATTTGGTTTTTAAGATGTCCTAGATCTACACCATTTTTTCCTCCTATAGCGGCATCTACCATTCCTAGAAGGCTAGTAGGTACGTGTATAAAAGGAATACCACGTTTAATTGTAGATGCAACAAAACCTCCTAAATCTGTAATCACGCCACCGCCTAAATTGATCATCAAACTATTGCGATCACAACCTAGTTCCACCAGCGCACTCCACACACCTGCACAGGTGTCTATATTTTTATATTCCTCACCATGATCGATTTCAATTACCTCAATAGTTGCGGTTGTTTCAATCTTTGGGATTAAGTAAGGATAACAATTTTCCATCGTCTTATCATCCACGAGTATAAAAATGGTGGAAGGTTGATGTTCATCGATCCATTGATTCAATGCTTCAAAACCTTGATTTTCAAAGTAAATGGTAAAGTCTTTTATAGAAATTGGGTTCATGGTATAGTAGCTTTCGCGAAAGCGTTAAAAGTACAATCTCTACCGCTATTAATTAACCGCTTGCTATTATATTTGTGACATGAATATGAAAAATCCTTTCAATAATACAGAAGTTGCTTTTTCACTTAAAAGTAATAGGGAACTTCGTAAATCTCACTTCATTTTTAAGATGATGGGCTATCCGTCGTTAGTAAATTTTGGGTCTAGTGTGATGATGAAATCTTTGCAATGGAGATTACCTGTGAAAGGTTTAATTAAGCATACCGTATTTGAGCAGTTCTGTGGTGGAACTACTGAGGACGAGTGCAAAGAAGTCGTTGATAAATTATGTAGTAAAGGAGTTTGTAGTATTCTAGATTATTCTGTGGAAGGAAAGGAAGACGAGTCAGATTTTAATGCAGTCGTTGAAAAGAAATTGCACCTTATTAAACATGCGGCTGGAGTAGATGCACTTCCATTTGAGGTTGTAAAGCCTACAGGTATAGGGCGTTTTTATATATGGCAAAAGGTGACCGAGAAAAAAGTATTATCTGAGTCAGAGCAGGAAGAATGGCAACGTATTAAGGATCGTGTGCTGTTATTATCACAAACGGCTTATGATCATGATATAGGATTACTATTTGATGGTGAAGAATCCTGGATGCAGGATGCTGCAGACGAGTTGATACGTGATATGATGTTGCAATTCAATAAAGAAAAAGCGATCATCTATAATACGATCCAGTGCTATCGCCACGATCGACTCGATTATATAAAGTCTCTTTATGAAGACGCTCAAGCAAATAATTTTATAGTAGGAGCAAAAATAGTACGTGGTGCTTACATGGAAAAAGAGCGCGATCGTGCTGAAGAATTGAATTATGAATCACCCATTTGTGTTAACAAAATGGCAACCGACGAAATGTTTAATAGCGTGATGCTTTTTATTCTTGATCGACTGGATGTCATTAAACTATGTATAGGAACTCATAATGAATCTAGCACTTTACAAGCTATGGAAATCCTTGATAAGAAAGGAATTCCAGCAAATCATAAAGATGTATGGTTTGGTCAGTTATACGGGATGAGTGATAACTTGACCTTTAATCTAGCGCAGTTGAATTATAACACGTTTAAGATATTACCTTTTGGTCCTATACAAGACGTGATGCCTTACTTAATACGTAGAGCGCAAGAAAATACTTCTGTAGCTGGGCAAACAGGTCGAGAACTAATTTTAATTAAACAAGAAATGAAACGTAGAGGAATTTAATCTTCTTCAGTATAAATTACTTTTTCAACCGTTGCATATCGCTCACAGTTTTTAACCCAAAGTGTAGTGTTTGCAAGTTCTTCACGACCTGAGATATAGTAGAATTTACAAGGCATAGTGTCTGTCTCTGATTTGGAAAAATCTACATCACCATATTTTAAAATAAGTTGGATGCTAAGCGTGTCTATTTCTTCTTGAGTAAGATTTTCTCTTAACTCTGGAGATAATCGTATGGATTTCTTACCTATATCTGCAAGTACTCTTGATTCTGGAAACCAAGTGCATTGAGTACGTTTACCGGTTAAGAAAAAAACTAAAAAAATTAAACCTATAGAAACTCCACCTAGGTAAAAACTTAATCGCTGTATAAATTTCATTATCGCTCTTTAAAAGATGAGCAAATTTACATCGCTATAAGGTAAGTTATACCATGAACCTACAGATTTATTAGTGATAATCCCATGGTACATGTAAATACCGCATTTCAATCCTTTATCCATTCTTATGGCATGTTCAATGCCGCCATCTTCAGCAATATTTAATAAATAAGGCGTGAAAATGTTGCTCAGGGATATTGATGCAGTTTTTGAATAACGTGAAGGAATATTAGGAACGCAATAGTGTGTTACTCCATATTTTACAAACGTAGGTTTATCGTGAGTAGTGACTTCGCTCGTTTCAAAACAGCCACCCATATCTATACTTACATCCATACTTACAGATCCTTGTTTCATGTTCTCCACCATAGTTTGGGTCACAACCACAGGAGCTCTATTAGTGCCGGATAAGGCACCTACGACTACATCACAGCGTCTTAAAGCTTTTAATAAGTATTTAGGTTGTAAGGTTGAAGTGTATAGTTGCTGGCTTACTTTATCTTGAAGATTACGTAGTTTAGTTATGGAATTATCAAATACTTTTACGTTTGCACCTAAGCCTAGTGCTGTACGAGCAGCAAACTCGCCTACAACTCCAGCACCCATAATTACTACATCTACTGGTGGAACACCTGTAATGTTACCAAACAACTGTCCGGTACGGTTTTCACCACTACTTAATAGCTCGCTTGCAATAAGAATAGACGCTATCCCAGAAATTTCACTTAAAGCACTTACTGCAGGATAATTGCCACTATCATCTTGTATGAATTCATAGGCTAGAGCTGTTATTTTCTTTACAGCAAGCTTTTCAAAATAAGATTTGTTACGTGTTTTAATTTGCAAAGCCGAAATGAGAACGGTTTGCGGTTTGATCAGGTCTATTTCTTCAATGGATGGTGGTGCTACTTTTAAAATAGTAGGGCAGGAGAACACCTTGTTTCTATCAGTAGTAAGTTCAGCACCAGCCTCATTGTACTGAGAATCTGTAAAATTTGAACCGTTACCAGCTCCTTTTTCCATTATAATACGATGTCCATGAGCAGTTAATGCTGCAACAGCATCTGGTGTAAGAACGATACGTTTTTCCTGATGTTGATTTTCTTTAGGAATACCTATAAGAAGCTCTTGTTTAGAACGTTGTATTTCTAAACGCTCTTCTTGCGGTAGTAATTGATCTTTAGTAAAAGGAGATAAGTGTAGACTCATTGAAACTATTTCTAGTTCTAAAATTAGTCATTTTAATTGAAGAAACGATCACTTGGTTTTTTAATGTCATCCTCAATTTCAGAAATATCTATTCCATGGATTCTATCAAAAACCTTAATACGTGCCAAGTAGCTTGCAGAAAGCGATGCGATGACTACAGGAATAATAAAATAAATCTCATGATGATCTACATATTCAACATCAGTTATGAAAATAGTGATGAGTTGAAAAACATACATTGAGAATGGGATGATAATCACATGATACCACCAGTGTTTACAAGTAAGAAACCAAACCAAAAACAAAATCGCGGGAACTAGTTTAAGTGTAATAAGCCAAGTAGTAATATAGGCGTCACCACCCAAGCTTTCATTTACAGTTTTTAAGAAACTTAATTCATATAAACTATCAGGCGCTGCTTCGTAACTATAAAAGAAGTATGGCATTATAGCTAACACAACTGCTATTACAGTTCCGTAAATTAAAGCGCTACTATTACTTTTTGACATAAACTTTATTAACCTTTAATTACAATGATAACAAAAAAAAATCTTCGCGTTAGCGAAGATTTTAAAAGATATCAAAAAGAATGATTTATAGTAAACCTTTCTTTTTTGCATGTGCTAATTTAATAGCAAGTGTTTTCTTTTCAACTTTCTTCGTAGTTGGCGCTTGTGGCGCAAATTGTACTGCGGCTCCAGCGATTGAAACGCTAAAGACTGCTAGCAATGCTAGCGCTTTGAGGGACTTGTTGTTCATAATAGTTTGGTTTAAGTAAATAAGTGGTACTAATGTATAGAGTTTAATTGTATAAACCAACAAAAAAATATAGATAATTGTTGAGACTTTCGATAATCGGTTAAAATACCAAGATGAAACCTTATCTCTATTTATTGCTTAACGTATGTTAAATAAATGTAAAATTATGAAAGTATTAATGTTGCCTTTCTAGTAAAAGGGTCCAGAATTTCAATATTTAACTCTACGTACTTCTCTAGGTAAGGCATAACAAGCTCAGGCCACTCTATGAAGATTGCTGCATTTTTACTTAAGTAATCTTCTATACCTATGTTAAAAAGTTCTTCTTCATCTTCTAATCGGTATAAATCAAAATGAAAAATATCTCTTTGAGATCCTTGATATTCATTTACTAATGAAAAAGTAGGTGAAGATATTTCATCTGTGACTCCTAACTGTTTGCACATAGCCGTAATGAGCGTGGTTTTTCCCGCGCCCATTGGAGCATTGAATATAAATGTGTTTACAGTGGAATGATCTAGAATTTGTCTAGCAACTTGATTTATATCATCTATATGATAAGTAATAGTCATTTATCGAGGATTAAAAACAGCAAATGGAATAAGCATTTCTTCTAGTGAAACTCCACCATGCTGGTAAGTGTTTCTATAATAACTCACATAATGATTGTAATTATTAGGATAGGCAAAGAATAAATCGCCTTTAGCAAATATGAAACTACTGCTCATATTTATTTTAGGCAACTTGATAGTACTTGGGTCTGTAGCAGCAAGAACATCTTTCTCTTCATAAGTAAGACTTCGTCCTGTTTTATATCTTAAGTTTAAACTTGTGTCTCTATCTCCGACAACCTTACTAGGGTTAGTCACATTAATAGTCCCGTGGTCTGTGGTTAATATCAATTTCATGCCTAAATCTTGAGCACGTTGTATCATCTCAAGTAACGGTGAGTTTTTAAACCAGCTTAATGTGAGTGATCTATAGGACTTATCATTACTAGCTAGATCTTTTATTACTTTCATCTCTGTTTTAGAATGTGAAAGCATATCTACAAAATTATATACCACAACTGTCAAGTCATTATCTTTTTGAGATTTAAAGTTATCTGCTAGTCTTCTTCCTTGTTGTTCACTAGTGATTTTATGGTATTGATGCGTTAAGCCTAGACCTAAACGTTTTAATTGAGCAGTTAGAAAAGCATCTTCATGCATGTTTTTACCACCTTCTTGAGTATCATTCAACCACAAATCTGGATGTCTTTTCTCCATATCATCTGGCATTAAACCTGAGAATAATGCATTACGTGCATATTGAGTAGCAGTAGGTAAAATGGAACAATACGTTTCTTCTACCTCTTTTTTATAATGACCATTAATAATGTTTTCAAAAACTTTAAACTGATCATAGCGCAAGTTATCTACTACTACAAGCAGTACAGGTTTGTCTTTCTTTAAATGTGGTGCAATCTTTTTTCTGAAAAGGTTGTGTGACATTACAGGTGCATCATCTTCATCTTGAAACCATTCTGGATAATTACGATCTATGAATTTGCAAAACTGATTATTTGCTTCATTCTTTTGAGTGGTAAGTATTTCAAGCATACCGCTATCATCAATATCTTCCAGCTCCAGTTCCCAGTAAATTAGTTTTTGATACAATTGAACCCATTCCTCGTAAGAATTGATCATAGAAAGATCCATCGTGATTTTTCTGAACTCACGTTGATAATCAGACGTGGTTTTATTTGAGACTAATCTGGTATGATCTAGATTCTTTTTAAGAGATAACAAAATCTGATTAGGATTCACAGGTTTGATAAGGTAATCAGCGATTTTGGAACCTATCGCTTCTTCCATGATATATTCCTCTTCACTTTTAGTAATCATAATCACAGGCAGTTGCGATTGTTTTTCTTTAATTTCATGAAGTGTTTCAAGACCAGTTAGTCCAGGCATGTTTTCATCTAATAAAACAATGTCATAGCGCACTTCTTCAATCGCTTCCAGCGCTTCAGTACCGCTCACTCTCGTGTCGACGCTATATCCTTTATTCTCTAAAAATATAATGTGTGGCTTTAATAAATCTACTTCATCATCTACCCAAAGGATTTTTATGTCGGTCATATCAGTATCTTTGTAATTAAATCGCTGTTCATTTGAATCAACAGAACAAACTTAAAATATTAAACGATCCCATTTATGGTTTTATTACCATTCCTAATGAGGACTTATTTACAATCATAGAACATCCTTTCTTCCAAAGGCTGCGTCGTATCACGCAAATGGGATTGAGTTACCTGGTGTATCCAGGTGCTCATCATACTCGTTTTCATCATGCGCTAGGTTGCTTGCACTTAATGCAAAAGGCAGTTCAAGTGCTTCGCTCTAAGCATGTTGAAATATCAAATGAAGAAGAAGACGCGCTCTATAAAGCAATTTTATTGCACGATATAGGTCATGGGCCGTTCTCTCATGCAATGGAGCACAGCATCATAAATAACGTGAGTCATGAGGATATTTCTATCCTTTTTATGGAGTCGTTGAATAAAGAGTTTAACGGTAGTTTAACTCTTGCTATTCAGATTTTCAAAGGAGAATATCACAGACCATTTATGATGCAGCTGATCTCAAGTCAACTGGATATGGATCGACTCGATTATTTAAAACGAGATAGTTTCTACACAGGTGTTGCCGAGGGAAACATAAATAGCCAGCGATTGATCGCCATGCTTAATGTAAAAGATGATGAACTCGTGGTTGAGCAAAAGGGAATCTATTCAGTAGAACACTTTTTAAGCAGCCGCAGGTTGATGTACTGGCAAGTCTACCTGCACAAAACTGGAATAGGCGCAGAGCACTTATTACAATCTGTTTTTGTACGTATTAAAGAACTCCTTAAACAAGGTGTAACGGTTGAGTTACCTAAAGATCTATATTACTTTTTAACAAACGATATCAGCATTAAGGATTTTAATGATGATAATTTAAAACGATTTGCTCGATTAGATGATACAGATTTAATCACCACACTCAAGTTGGGAGCACAGCATGAAGATTTTGTGTTGCAAGAACTGTGTCTTATGATTCTAAATAGACAATTACTCAGAATCAAATTTTCAAAAGAACCTATTAGCGATAAAAAACTTCAAAAGAAGAAAGATAAACTAAAAGCGGTACACGACTTATCTGACCACGAGGCGCAATATTTTGTGTTCTCTGGTGCTGTTCATAATCTCGCTTACGCGAAAGCGAAACCCATAAAAATTCTCTTCAAAAATGGCAAACTTGTAGAACTCATCAAGGCTGGCGAGGAAGCAAGTTTTAAAGCACTCACAAAACGAGTGACTAAATATTACTATTGCTACCCAAAGATTCAGGATTAACTAAAATTAGTATTTTTGCTACAATGAAATTTACAATCCAACAAATTGCCGATATCCTAGACGGAACCATTGAAGGTGACTCTCAGGTAGAGGTTTCTAAATTGTCTAAAATTGAAGAAGGCGAGACTGGAAGCATCAGCTTTTTGTCAAATGTGAAATACACACCTTTTGTTTATACTACTAAAGCTAGTGCTGTAATCGTAAATTCAGATTTTATTCCCGAGCAAGAAGTCACTACAACCTTGATTAGGGTAGAGGACTCATATGGAGCTTTTACAAAATTACTCGAGTATTACCAAATGGTGAAACTCAATAAAAACGGAATAGAACAACCTAGTTTTATTCACGAATCTGCAACAGTAGGAGAAGGCTTTTATCTCGCAGCTTTTGGTTATATTTCGGCAAATGTAAAGTTAGGAGATAATGTGAAAATATTTTCTCAAGTTCACATAGCAGATAATGTGACTATAGGAGATAATTGTGTGATTCATACCGGAGCAAAAATCATGTCAGATTCTGTAATAGGTAATAACGTCACGATTCATGCAGGAGCAGTAGTAGGAGCAGACGGATTCGGTTTCTCGCCTAATGCTGACGGAACTTATAGTAAGATTCCACAAACTGGAATTGTGATCATAGAAGATAATGTAGATATAGGTGCACTTACCACGATTGATCGTGCCACATTAGGAGCTACAATTATTAAAAAAGGAGCTAAGCTGGATAATCAAATCCAGATAGGTCATAATGCTGAGGTAGGAGAAAATACGGTAATAGCTGCGCAAACAGGTGTAGCTGGATCTGCAAAAATAGGTAAGAACTGCCGTATAGGTGGACAAGTAGGTATTGCAGGACATATTAATATAGGAGATAATGTAGGTATCCAGGCGCAAAGTGGCGTAGGTAAAAATATAAATGATGGAGAAACGATTCAAGGTTCTCCAGCGTTCAATTATGCTGAATGGAGCCGATCATATGTATATTTTAAAAATTTAAAAAAGCTAAATGGTAGAGTTGCCGATTTAGAAAAAAAGAAATTATAGATGACTACAACAGATTTTAAACAAACCACTATTTCAAAAGAAGTCTCCTTATCAGGTGTAGGACTTCATACAGGAAATAATGTGACTTTAGTTTTTAAGCCTGCTGCTGCAGACCATGGATATAAATTCCAGCGAGTTGATTTAGAAGGACAACCTATCATTGAAGCAGACGCTAACTACGTTACAGACACTAAAAGAGGAACAACACTAGATAAAAATGGTGTTCATATTAATACATGTGAGCACGTTCTTGCTGCCTTAGTAGGTCTAGAGATTGATAACTGCTTGATTGAAATTAACAATAGTGAGCCACCTATAATGGATGGATCATCTAAATTTTTCATTGAAGCTCTTGAAAATGCAGGAACTGTTACTTTAGATAAAGATCGCAAAGAATACGTGGTTAAAGACATCATCTCATATAGAGATGAAGAAACAGGAAGTGAAATAATCCTCATGCCTGCTGATAGTTACCAAATTACCACAATGGTTGATTTTGGGACTAAAGTGTTAGGAACACAAAATGCCACTTTAGATAAAATCTCAGATTTTAAAGACCATATTTCAGACTCTAGAACCTTTAGTTTCTTACATGAAATTGAAATGTTATTGGAACATGGATTAATAAAAGGTGGAGATTTAAATAATGCCATTGTTTATGTAGATAAAGAACTATCTCCTAAAACCATGGAGAACCTTAAGAAGGCATTTAATAAAGAAAATATCTCCGTAAAACCTAACGGTATTCTTGATAACTTGACATTGCATCATCCTAATGAGGCAGCACGTCACAAGTTACTAGATGTGATAGGAGATCTTGCTCTAGTAGGAACAAGAATAAGAGGTAAAGTCATAGCAAACAAGCCAGGTCACTTTGTGAACACTCAATTTGCAAAGAAGTTATCTAAGCTTATAAAATTAGAAGCTCGTAATAATGTGCCTAAAATAGATTTGAACCAGGAGCCTTTAATGGATGTGGTGAAAATCATGGAAGTATTACCACACAGACCACCATTCCTTTTAATCGATAAGATCTTTGAACTATCAGACTCTCATGTAATCGGTTTAAAGAATGTGACTATGAATGAGCAATTCTTTAACGGTCACTTTCCAGGAGCTCCAGTAATGCCAGGAGTACTTATCGTTGAAGCAATGGCACAAACAGGTGGTATTTTAGTGTTAAGTACTGTTCCAGATCCAGAAAACTACCTTACATTTTTTATGAAAATGGATAATGTAAAGTTCAAGCGCAAAGTCTCACCAGGAGATACGCTTATATTTAAATGTGATTTAATTACTCCTATAAGAAGAGGAATTTGTCACATGCAAGCTTATGCTTATGCAAATGGTATCCTTTGTGCCGAGGCTGAGTTAATGGCACAAATCTCAAAAGTTAAGTAATGAATCAACCACTAGCATACGTACATCCAGGAGCAAAAATTGCAAAGAATGTAGTCATAGAGCCTTTCACAACTATTCATAATGATGTAGTGATAGGTGAAGGAACATGGATAGGATCAAACGTTACCATTATGGAAGGTGCTCGCATAGGTAAAAATGTAAGTATTTTTCCAGGCGCAGTAATTAGTGCGATTCCTCAGGATAAGAAATTTGAAGATGAAGACACAACTACGGTAATAGGAGATAACACGACCATTAGAGAATGTGTTACCATTAATCGTGGGACATCTGACCGTATGAAAACCGTAATAGGTAAGAACTGTTGGATCATGGCTTATTGTCACATTGCACATGATTGTGTGGTAGGTGATAACTGTATTTTTTCAAATAATAGTACACTTGCTGGACACATCACAGTAGGTGATCACGTTGTTCTTGCTGGTATGGCTGCCGTTCAACAATTTTGTCAAATAGGAAGTCACGCCTTTGTAACTGGTGGATCTCTAGTAAGAAAAGATGTGCCACCATTTGTAAAAGCAGGTCGTGAACCACTTAGTTATGTTGGGATTAATTCTGTAGGATTGAGAAGACGTGGTTTTGAATTAGAGAAAATCAGAGAGATTCAGGATATTTACAGAATCCTTTACCAAAAAAATTATAACGTTTCACAAGCCGTTCAAATCATAGAAGCAGAGATGAGCGCTACAAATGAGCGTGATGAAATTATAGAATTTATTAAAAACTCAAAGAGAGGTATCATGAGAGGATACGTCACTAGTAACTAAGATATTATGGCAAGTACAAGCGACATTAGAAAAGGATTGTGTATTAGATACAATCACGACATTTATAAAATTGTTGAATTCTTACACGTTAAACCTGGTAAAGGTCCAGCATTTGTAAGAACTAAATTAAAAAGTGTAACAAACGGTAAGGTGATCGATAACACCTTTTCTGCAGGTCACAAAATTGATGATATACGTGTAGAAACGCATGCATTTCAATTTCTTTATCAAGATCCGGAAGGTTATCATTTTATGAATACTGAGAATTATGAGCAAATTCGTTTACAGGAATCTGTACTTGATGCTCCAGATTTATTAAAAGAAGGAGAAATCGTAAAAATTCAGATTAATACTGAGGACGATTCACCGCTTTCTGTGGATATGCCTCAATATGTAGTTCTAGAAGTTACAGCAACTGAGCCTGGATTAAAAGGAAACACAGCGACTAATGCTTCTAAACCTGCAACCGTGGAGACTGGAGCACAAGTAAACGTACCTTTATTCATTAATGAAGGTGATAAAATACGTATCGATACTGAAAAAGGTGCTTATCACGAGCGCATGAAAGAGTAAATGAAGTTTTCTCAAACACATAGATTAAAAAATATCGCTGCGCTCATTAATTGTGAGTACGTGGGCGATGATGAATTTCCTGTGACCGGTATGAACGAGATTCATGTTGTGACACCAGGAGATATTGTGTTTGTAGATCATCCTAAATACTACGATAAAGCATTGCAAAGCGACGCGACCATCGTGCTTATTAATAAGAAAGTAGACTGCCCAGCAGGAAAAGCGCTCCTTATTTCAGATGATCCTTTTAGAGACTTTAATAAATTAACGCAGCATTTTGCTCCTTTTCACGCTTTCGCGGAAGCGAATACTAACCCACCAAAAGTAGGAGAAGGAACAATCTTGCAACCCAATGTCTTTCTAGGAAACGATGTAGTCGTAGGAGAGAATTGCGTGATCCATAGTAATGTATCCATTAACGATCGTTGTATTATAGGTAATAACGTAACCATTCATTCTGGAACTGTCCTAGGAGCCGATGCTTTCTATTACAAACGCAGACCTGAAGGTTATGATAAACTTTTAAGTAATGGTCGCGTAGTTGTAGAGGACCATGTTGAAATAGGCAGTTTATGTACTATAGATCGTGGAGTTAGTGGAGATACAACCATAGGTTATGGAAGTAAGCTTGATAATCAAGTACATATAGGACATGATACCGTTTTAGGGAAACATGTGCTTATCGCTAGTCAAACTGGTATTTCTGGTTGTGTGGTGATTGAAGATGAGGTGAAAATCTGGGGACAAGTAGGAATACGTAGTGATATAAGACTAGGAAAAGGATGTGAAATAATGGCACAAAGTGGTGTCTCAAAAGATGTTAAACCAGGTGATGTACTGTTCGGTTCACCAGCTTCAAATGCTAAAGAAAAGTTTAGAGAGCTGGCAGCTATAAGAATGTTACCTAACTTTATTAAAAATAACTAATGTCAGCAGCCGCAAAGAAAATTGTAAGAAGCTTTTTAGATTCAGATGTGTTTGTTAAACCTGAAGAATTTGATAGCCATTTTCATAAAGATTTTAAAATGCACTGGCACGCCAGTTCAGGTTACAGAGAATTCAATTATGAGGATTATAAAAGATTTACTCAAGCGATATCTGTAGCTTATGAAAGTATGCGTTCTGAAGTAACACATATGATCAGCGATAAGGATGAGGTTGCTGCTCGTTTTACAGTGTTCGTAAGAACGGTAGAAAATAATAGAGAAGAAGTGCCAGTAGGTTATTTTATCTCTATCTTTAAAGTCTCAGAAAATAAGATAATTGAGGTGCATCAAACGAGTCACCCAAGCGAACAATAAATAAGAAAAACTCAACTTAAATATATATAAATGAGCGTTTTAGTAAACAAAGATTCTAAAATTATAGTACAAGGATTCACTGGTAGTGAAGGAACATTCCACGCTGGCCAGATGATAGAATATGGTACAAATGTAGTCGGTGGAGTAACACCAGGTAAAGGTGGCCAGACACATTTAGACAAGCCAGTTTTCAACACTGTTTCTGAAGCTGTTGAGAAAGTAGGAGCAAACGTAACAATCATATTCGTTCCACCAGCATTTGCCGCAGACGCGATTATGGAAGCTGCAGACGCAGGAATAGAAGTAATCATCACGATTACTGAAGGTATTCCAGTTGCAGATATGGTAAAAGCTGCAGACTATATTCAAGATAAAAACTGTCGACTAGTAGGTCCTAACTGTCCAGGAGTTATTACTCCAGGTGAGGCAAAAGTAGGTATCATGCCTGGTTTTGTATTCAAAAAAGGAAAAGTAGGTATCGTTTCAAAATCTGGAACTCTTACTTATGAGGCATCTGACCAGGTGGTAAAACAAGGTTATGGTATTTCTACAGCAATAGGAATAGGTGGAGATCCTATTATAGGAACTACTACTAAAGAAGCTGTAGAGCTTTTCATGAACGACCCAGAAACTGAAGCTATCGTTATGATAGGTGAGATAGGTGGACAACTAGAAGCAGACGCTGCAAAATGGATCAAAGCAACTGGTAATAAAAAACCAGTTATAGGATTTATCGCAGGTGAAACTGCTCCTGCTGGTCGTACTATGGGACACGCTGGTGCAATCGTAGGTGGAGATGAAGACACTGCTCAGGCAAAAAAGGCTATCATGAGAGATTGTGGAATTCATGTTGTGGATTCTCCAGCAGAAATAGGTAAAAAAGTAGCTGAGGTATTAGGCTAATTTTAATTTATAATGTCTAGACTTCTTTTAATTTAAGAGAAGTCTAGGCTTTTTTAATTCAACTAACTATGAAATTACTTGAAGGTAAAACAGCTCTTATTACTGGAGCGAGTAGAGGTATAGGAAAAGGAATTGCTCAAGTGTATGCAAATCATGGAGCAAACGTTGCTTTTACGTACAGTAGTTCTGAAGCGCCAGCGCTGGAACTAGAAAAAGAATTAACAGCTCTAGGTGTAAAAGCCAAAGCTTATAAAAGTAACGCAGCGAGTTTTCAAGAATCTCAAGATCTTGTGGTACAAGTTGTTGAAGATTTTGGAACTGTTGATATATTGATTAATAACGCCGGAATTACAAAAGATAATTTGTTGATGCGCATCAGCGAGGAGGATTTTGATCAAGTGATTGAGGTGAATCTTAAGTCAGTATTTAACATGACTAAGGCTGTTCAACGTACTATGTTGAAACAACGTTCTGGTAGTATAATCAACATGAGTAGTGTGGTAGGTGTTAAAGGAAATGCTGGACAGACTAACTATGCTGCTAGTAAAGCAGGAATCATAGGTTTTTCTAAATCCGTAGCTCTCGAGTTAGGTTCTAGAAACATAAGATGTAACTCTATTGCTCCTGGATTTATCGAGACTGAAATGACTGGTAAATTAAATGAAGAAGTAGTGCAAGGTTGGAGAGATGCTATTCCATTAAAACGTGGTGGTTCTCCTGAAGATGTTGCAAATGCTTGTGTGTTTTTAGGAAGTGATTTATCAACTTATGTAACTGGCCAGACACTTAACGTGGACGGTGGTATGCTTACTTAATATTATTACTTAGTAAATTTCTATGACTGTATTATGGATCATTCTTGCGGCTATCGTTGCAGCGCTCGTAGCCCTATTCCAGTACGGTTATATATTTTATGGTCATAAAAAGAATAAAAGAAAACCGTGGTTTGCCTTATTGAGGTTCTTCACGGTTTTTGCTATTTTGATACTTTTCTTAGACCTTAAGTTTGATAAAACCACTTATCAAACCATAAAACCCTTACTACTGCTAGAGGTTGATAATTCTAGTTCTATCGAGCAGCTAGAAGCGGCTATATCTTTAGAAACTGATTACAACAGTATCTTAAATCATCCAGATCTGGTTGATAATTTTGAAATACAATCTTTCGGTTTCTCTAATGAGATTTCACCACTGGATAGTCTAAATTTTAAAGGTAGCGATACAGATATTTATCAAGCTATTGCTCAACCTCAAAAGTTATTTAAAGAACGCAATAAAGCGATTGTACTGCTAACTGATGGAAACCAAACTAGCGGTAACAGCTATCCATATGCAAAAATAGATGCAAAAACTGGTGTCTATCCCATCATCTACGGTGACACCACTCAGTACCCAGATTTGAAAATCAGCCAACTTAACGTGAATCGTTATTCTTACTTGAATAATGAATTTCCCATAGAAGTTTTTACTTCTTACAGCGGTGATGCAGCTGTGAAAACCTCATTTAAAATAATGAGTGGCAACACGACTTTACATCAAGAACAGTTGAGTTTTTCTAAGGAAAATCCTTCACGCGTAGTGAATGTAAATTTGACTAGTAAACGTGTAGGAACGCAGTCCATGAGAGCGATTCTCACACCGCTTACTGCCGAAAAAAACACATCAAACAACTACCGCAACTTTGCTGTAGAAGTCATCGATCAACAAACCAAGGTGTTGATTCTAAGTGACGTCATGCATCCAGATCTTGCTGCGCTTAAAAAAGCAATTGCTACAAACCAGCAGCGTGATGTAGAAATTAAAAGCACGAGTGATAATCCAGACTTGAATGATTATAACTTGGTGATATTTTATAGTCCTGGAAACGCTTTCGCGAAAGCGTATAATCAAGCCAAACAGCTCAACAAAAACACCTGGACAGCTACTGGCCCAAGTACTGATTTTAAATTCTTAAACAGTCAGGTAACAGCTTATGAGGTAGAACTGGACGAGGAATTTGATGAAGTTCAACCGATTTTAAATACCGCGTATTCCACGTTTAATCTGGAGGATTACAACTATGATGATTATCCACCTGTGAAAGTCCCTTTTGGAGGAGTTAAGATGAATACAGCGCCAGATGTGCTCATGTATAAAATGATAGGTGATGTGGAGACTTTACAGCCTTTATGGTTTACCTATGAAGAAAATGATTCTAGACATGCCGTTCTCCTTGCAGATGGTTTCTGGAGATGGAGAGCACAAAGTTATCTCGATGAAAAAGAGTTTAAGAATTGGGATGATCTAGTAGGCAGCCAGGTGCAATATCTAGCGTCAAATAAAAAGCGCAACCGACTGGAACTGGACTATGAAACCTTCTATTACCAAAACCGTAAAATTGTCATCAACGCTCAATACCTAGATAAGAATTATGAGTTTGAGGATAATGGAATCATTAACATGACTCTCATACGCAAGTCAGATAATAAACGTGTGGTGCGACCATTTATACTGGAAGGAAATAGTTACACGGTTGACTTGAGTGGATTTGATGCAGGCGATTATCGTTTTACTGTTAAGGTAGAAAATGATCAACTTTCTAAGAGTGGTGCGTTGAGTATTCTTGAATTTGACGTAGAGAAACAGTTCATTAGTGCTCAAGATAAAGGTATGAAACAGCTCGTAGGTGCTGATCAAGTTTACTATGAAGGTCAAGTAGATGAAGTGGTTCAACAGCTTTTAGAAAATCCTTTAATGAAACCAGTAGAACGAGCAAGTGTAAGTTATGCGAGTTTAATAGATTGGGAATATTTATTAGGATTGATATTATTACTATTGGGAATTGAATGGTTCTTGAGAAAATATAGCGGACTTATCTAAGTCTTTAGCATCAGCAGTATCAATTAGGCTCAAGAAATCTTTTAACTATTGTTTGTTACCTAACAAACGTTTGTGTTGTAACTTGACACTTTAAACTTAAAATAAATATAGTAATGGAAAAATTACCAAAGGCAGGATTATTTGCCATTATAGCAGTAGTACTTTTAGTAATTATTGTTCTTAAAAGCTCAGTAGTTATAGAGTCTGGACAGGCAGGAGTTTTATTTAAGACACTGGATAATGGTGTAGATAGAGAGAATACTTATGGTGAAGGTTTTCATATCATCGCTCCATGGAATGATATGATTATTTATCCAGTAAGACAGCTTTCTGTGAGTGATAAAATGAGAGTACTCTCAGTTAATGGTCTAGAGGTGACTGTAGATGGAACTGTATGGTATCAACCTGAGTATAACAAGTTGCCTTATTTACACCAAGAAAAAGGTCGTGAATATGAATCTCAAATTCTGGCGCCGGCGATCAGTGCAGCAGCGAGAAGTGTAGTAGGTCGTTATACACCAGAGCAATTATACTCAAGTAAAAGAGATGTGATTCAAAACGAGATCCTAGATGAAGTTCAACGTGAATTATCTAGTCAGTATATTCAGGTGAATAGAGTTCTTGTAGAAGACGTGACTTTACCGCCTAAAATTAAATCGGCTATTGAGCGTAAACTGGAGCAGGAACAAGAAGCCCTAGAATATGAATTCCGTCTCGCAAGAGCAACTAAAGAGGCGCAAAGACAAAAAATTGATGCCGAAGGTAAAGCAGTGGCCAACAAGATTTTAAGTGCATCCCTAACAGATAAAATTCTAATGGAAAAAGGAATCGAGGCTACCTTAAAATTAGCAGAATCTGAAAATTCTAAAGTAGTTGTAGTAGGTGGTGGAAATGGTGGAGGATTACCTATCATTTTAGGAAACCAATAAATAGTTAAGATTACAATTTTCAAAAAGCGCAAATCGTGAGGTTTGCGCTTTTTTTATGGGCTTAACGTACTAGAAATAAAGATGTCATATATTATTCCTACTTTTAAGTAATAAAGTTTGCATCATGAAAACATTTCTACTCAGCCTTCTACTTCTTTTTAGTTTTTACTTATCCAGTGCTCAGTGTCCGCCAGTAACGCAAATTGGTTATAATAATTATACAGGAACTTCCGTGGATATTGAATGGACAATTAATGGTACTGCGACTTTTTGGGAAATAGAATATGGAGTTTCTCCATACATTCAAGGTTCTGGTGGAACAATAATCTCTGTAGTAGGCTCAAATCCTTATTCTGTATCAGGCTTAGTTCCAGGAACTTTATATGATTTTTATGTGAGATCTGTTTGTGGACAGAATAGTTTTTCAACTTGGACTGGACCTTTACTCGTTCCTGGGAATTATAACACAATAACTGGAACTATTACTTACGATCAGGATAATAATGGCTGTTCAGTTACAGATCCAATAGCAGCTGGAGTTTTAGTGCAAGCTGTGGAAACAACTACTTCAAATCAATATTTTGCTCTTACTGATGCAAATGGTAACTATACTCTAAATGTTCTTGATGGAACCTTCACTATCAGTAATAACTTTTCAAATCCTAGCGTTTCGGTTTCTCCTTCATCACCTACTTTAACTTTTCCAAATGCTACCAATAGTGCTGTACAAGACTTTTGTCTAACACCTATCGTATTACAAGAAGACGTTACTGTAACAATAATTCCTATAAGTCAAGCACGACCAGGATTTGATTCTAGTTATCGTATTCTACTCACAAATCAAAGTACTTTGCCGGTAACTGATACGATAATTTTTACCTATGAAGATGATTACATGACTTTTTTAATGGCTGTTCCTGCTGCAAATGCTTCTACTGCAAATTCCTTATCGTGGAATTATACGTTGAATCCGTTTGATAGTTTGACCTATGAAATAGATTTTAACTTAAATCCACCTACACATCCTACTTTTCCTTTAAATGCAAATGATATTCTAAACTTGAGTGCGTCAACTTATCTCACAGGAGCAGATGTTGATGTAACGAATAATACCTTCAATCTGGACCAAGTAGTTGTAAATAGTTACGATCCTAATGATAAGACTTGCTTACAAGGAGAAACCATTGATCCTGTAATGATAGGTGAGTATCTGGATTATTTAATCCGTTTTGAAAATACTGGAACGGCTAGCGCTATAAATGTGCGTATCAAAGACGTGATTGATACTTCTAAATTTGATGTCAATAGCATCGTACCAGTAGATGCCAGCCATGATTATTACATGAGTGTAACTAATGGTAACGAAGTAGAATTCCATTTTGATGATATCAATCTAGATTTTAATGATGCTACTAATGACGGTCATATCTTATTCAAAATTAAAACCTTGAATTCCTTAGTAGACGGAGACAGCTTTGATAATACGGCCGAGATTTACTTTGATTTCAATTTCCCAATTATTACAAATACAGAAACTGTAACGGTTATGAGCACCGCATCCACAGTAGAAACCACAGATTCTTCTATAAGCCTTTATCCTAATCCAGCGACTAACTTGATTCATCTATCAGCTACGAGCCACTTAGTAAGTGCTACCATAGTGGACTTAAATGGTAGAATGGTATCTCAAGAACGCTTTCGCGAAAGCGGAATTCAACAAACACTGTTACTCGAACATCTCACTAGCGGAATCTACTTTGTAACGATTCAAAGTGAGGTAGGGAAGAAGTTGGAGAAGTTGATTGTGAAATAGGCATGATATGTATTTCTTAAACACAAATAAACCGCTATCATTTGGCATTGATAGCGGTTTCAACTTAACTTAATCTAACTTAACTAAGAGTTATGACATCGTAAATGGATACTTATTTTCTCCCGTTACTTTGTCAGCTATTATATTACGTAGCTCGATGATATTAGGCAGGTTCACGTATTTAGTGAATCGCTTTAATCCCATTAACATCATGCGTTGTTCATCACCTTCTGCAAATCCTGAGATTCCTTCTTCGGCTCTATTTTGAATGATTTTTACAGCATTGTATAAATAGAATTTACTCATTGCGATTTGCTCTTTTTGAGCTTCCACACTAGTGCGAGCGATGTTCTTTTGAGTTCTTAGTATCGCACTTTCTGCCATATAGATCTCGATAAGAATATCAGATGCTGCAAGTAATAATTGCTGGTGCTCTTCAAGTGCTGGGCCAAATTTTTGTACCGCACTACCTGCAACCATCAAGAATACTTTTTTCAATTTCTTTATCATATCCATTTCCTCGCTTAATGGCTCTGAGAAATCTGGAGTATCAAAAGATGGGATAGAAGTAAGTTCATTTCCTACTGCCATTGCTGGCTCTAGAAGATTCACATGACCTTTCATCGCTTTTTTAACAAGCATTCCTACCGCTAGCATGCGGTTGATCTCGTTAGTACCTTCATAAATACGTGAGATACGAGCATCTCTCCAGGCTGCTTCCATAGGAGCGTCTGCACTGAAGCCCATTCCTCCATAAATCTGGATTCCTTCATCACTACAAGATTGTATATCTTCAGACACGGCTACTTTAAGAATCGAACATTCTATAGCAAATTCTTCTACACCTTTCAATTCAGACTCAGCAAATGTTGCTCCATCTTCCTGACGTTTGTGGATTCTGTTTTCAATATCTTTTGCAGCACGATAAGAAGCACTTTCACCTACGTAAGCATTAGTAGCCATTTCAGCTAGTTTCTTTCTTATAGCGCCAAATTTTGCAATAGGAGTATTGAACTGCTCACGATCGTTAGCATATTGTGTAGCCAATGTGATCACACGACGTTGTGCGTCTAGACAAGCAGCTGCAAGTTTGATACGACCTACATTTAATGCATTCATGGCAATTTTAAATCCTTCACCACGACCAGCAAGCATGTTTTCCACAGGAACCATACAGTCGTTAAAGAATACCTGACGAGTAGAAGAGGCGTGAATACCTAATTTATGCTCTTCTTCACCCATTGAAATTCCATTACTAGGATCATTTTCAACGATGAATCCCGTAATGTTTTTATCATCTTCTAGTCTTGCAAATACTACAAACACACTACAGAAACCTGCGTTTGAGATCCACATTTTCTGACCGTTGATTTTGTAATGTTTTCCGTCTGCCGTTAATTCGGCTTTAGTTTTACCAGAGTTAGCGTCAGATCCTGCACCTGGCTCTGTTAAACAATAAGCTCCAAACCACTCACCAGTAGCGAGTTTAGGAACGTATTTTTTCTTTTGCTCTTCAGTTCCGTACAAAGTAATAGGCATAGTTCCTATTCCTGTATGCGCACCAAATGCAGTTGCAATAGATCCAGTAGCACCAGATATGTAATCACAAACTAACATGGTAGAGACGAATCCCATTCCTAGACCATCATATTCCTCTGGAACAGCGACACCTAAGAATCCCATTTCTCCTGCCTTGCGCATTACCTCTTCAGTAAGTGCGTAGTCTTTCTTTTCAAAACGTTCTTTATGAGGAACGATTTCTTTATCTACAAATTCTTGTACGCTTTCACGCATCATCTTTTGCTCATCAGAGAAGTCCTCTGGAGTAAAAACATCTTGTGGATTTGTTTCAGTCACGATGAATTGTCCACCGCGGATCATGCTTTTTTCTTTATTACTTTCCATAATTTTATATTCTTTCTCTTAGTACTTAGTATTTAGATCGCTTAGCTGCGCTAGCTGTTAGTATTTAGACATTTAAAAAAAATAACTATAGTTCTTTATTCTTTGACTTGTTCAGAGTTCGTTGTAATGCAACATTCATCTTACTTACCTCTACACATTGATCAACTATATTTCTCATTGTTGAAGCGTTTATTAGATCTAATCTTTCTGAAAGGAAAGTTTGAGTTATTAGCTCTGATGTACTTCCAGATGCAACGCCTAGAAAGTAGTTGAATTGCTGATTTGAATTCCTTCCAGAACCTTCAGCTATATTTGAAGGAATGGACACAGCGCTTCTTCTCATTTGAGAGGTTAATCCATACTTTTCTTCATTAGGATACTCCTCAGTAGCTTTATAAACGTCAACAACTAAATCCATAGCTTTTTGCCAGATTTTTAGTTTCTCAAATTGATGCATATTTTTAGTTTTATGTTAAGACTCTGCTTTCGCGAAAGCGAAATACTTAAGATATTTTATACTGTTACAATAATTTATCCTTCTAACACTATAGCATATACTTAACAGTCTAACTACTAACAGCATAGCGGTCTAACTACTGATTACTACCTATCTAATTTAAAAACTCAAAAATTCCAGCCGCACCTTGACCTGTTCCTACGCACATAGTTACCATACAATGCTTTCCTTGATTTCCACGTTTTCTCATTTCATCAAAGATTTGTACAGATAGTTTTGCACCTGAACATCCCAGTGGATGCCCTAAAGCGATTGCTCCACCATTAACATTCACAACATCTTTATTAAGACCTAAATCCCTTACTACTGCTACAGATTGACTTGCAAAGGCTTCATTTAACTCAATAAGAGCCATGTCTTCTTTTTTAAGACCAGCTTGTTTAAGAGCTTTTGGTATAGCAACTATTGGTGCTATTCCCATGATTCTAGGTTCGACAGCAGCTACAGCAAAACTTACTAATTTTGCAATAGGTTTGATGCCTAATTCATTAACCATTTCTTCACTCATTACAAGTGTAAAAGCTGCGCCATCACTAGTTTGAGATGAGTTACCAGCAGTTACACTACCACCAGCAGCAAATACAGGACGCAATCTAGCAAGTGCTTCCATGCTTGTGCCTTGTCTAGGACCTTCGTCTTTAGTAACTGTATAAGTTCTTGTCTTTTTCTTTCCGTCTTCGTCTAGATACGTTTCTTCTACATCGATAGGAACGATTTGATCTTGGAAACGATTCTCAGCTTGAGCTTTTAAAGCTTTCATGTGAGAATCATAAGCAAATTGGTCTTGCTCTTCTCTAGATACATTGTATTCATTTGCAACTTCCTCGGCAGTGAGTCCCATTCCCCAATAGTAATCTTCATGACCTTGCTTAGCTAGGCTATAAGCTGGAGCAGGTTTATAACCACCCATAGGAACATAACTCATACTTTCAACTCCACCGGCGACGATACATTGTGCCATTCCAGATTGTACTCTTGCAACTGCTGCACCTATTGCATCAAGTCCAGAAGCACACCATCTGTTTATGGTAATTCCAGGAACATCAACTCTATCAAGTGCTAGAAGTGATATCTGACGAGCCATGTTCAATCCTTGTTCTGCCTCAGGCATTGCATTACCTATGATCATGTCATCAATAAGTCCTTTATCAAAATCAGGAAGGTCTTTCAACATTCCTTGAATAGTTTCGGCCGCTAGTTCGTCTGGTCTTTTAAATCTAAAAACACCACGACCTGATTTTCCTACTGCCGTTCTTTTTGCGGCAACTATATATGCGTTTGTCATTTTCTTAGTTTCTTAAAGGTTTACCTTTCTGGATCATGTGTTGAAGTCTTTCCAAAGTCCTTCTTTCTCCTGTAAGACTTAAGAATGCTTCACGTTCTAGATCTAGTAAATATTGTTCAGATACTAGAGTAGGTGAACTTAAGTCCCCACCAGCCATTACATAAGCTAATTTGTTAGCGATTTTCAAGTCATGATCACTGATGTACTTACCAGATTTCATAGCCTCTGTTCCTACTAAGAACATTCCTAAAGCTTGCTTTCCTAATACCTTAATGTCTTTGCGCATCGCAGGTTGTGTATAACCTTTATCAGCTAGTAATCTTGCCTGCGCTTTCGCGAAAGCGATACGTCTATTATCATTTACAACTACATGGTCTACTCCTTTTCTAAGAATTCCTAGGTCAAATGCTTCATAAGCACTCGTTGCAACCTTTGCCATTCCTACAGTTAAGAAGTATTCTTGAAGTCTGTTTAACTCAACGTCGTTTTTCTCAAAAGTGTCACTAGCTCTAAGTGCCATCTCTTTAGAACCACCACCACCAGGAATTACACCTACACCAAATTCAACAAGACCGATATAAGTCTCTGCGCTTGCAACAGCAACGTCTGAGTGCATGGTCATTTCACATCCACCACCTAAGGCCATTTGATGTGGCGCTACGATAGTAGGAATACTGCTGTAACGCAATCTCATTACGGTGTTTTGGAATTGTTTGATGGCCATATTAAGCTCATCATACTCTTGCTCCACAGCCATCATGAATATCATCCCAATGTTTGCACCTACAGAGAAGTTAGCACCATTGTTTGCAACAACAAGTCCGTCAAAACGATCTTCGGCAATGTCTATGGCTTTATTCATACCTGCAAGAACGTCTCCACCTATAGAATTCATCTTAGAGGTAAATTCTACATTTAGGATTCCGTCACCTATATCGTGAACTGTTACACCTGAGTTTTTAAATACTGGTGCATTTGCACGCAAGTTGTCTAGGATGATAAATCCGTCCTGACCTGGTTTCTTTACATAATCTTTATCTGGGATAGAGTAGTAGTAAGTTGCTCCATCTTTAACAGTATAGAAAGAATCAAATCCTTTTTCTAGCATTTCAGTTACCCAAGCAGCTGGTTTTTTACCAATCGCTTCCATGAGTTCCACACCTTTTGCAACACCTACAGCATCCCAAACTTGGTACGGTCCATGTTCCCAGCCAAATCCTGCACTCATCGCATCATCAATGCGGTAGAGCTCGTCAGATATTTCTGGAATACGATGTTGTACGTATGCAAATAGTGAAGCAAATGATTTTCTATAGAAATCACCAGCTTTGTCTTTTCCTTTTATAAGAACCGGAAAACGATCTGCAACGTTATCAATTGTTTTTGTTAACTCAAGAGTTGCAAACTTAGCACGTGGCTGTGCAACATACTCCATAGAGTCTAAGTCTAAAGCAAGAATTTCTTTCTTTCCTTCCTTAGTAACGTTCTTTTTGTAAAAACCTTGACCAGTTTTAGAACCTAACCATTTGTTTTCCATCATCGTATTGATGAAATCTGGAAGTTTAAAAGTGTCTTTATGCTCATCATCAGGACAGTTTTCATAAACACCATTTGCCACATGGACTAAAGTGTCTAATCCTACTACGTCTACCGTTCTAAAAGTAGCTGACTTTGCACGACCTATAACTGGACCTGTTAGTTTATCAACTTCAGAAACTGTAAGTCCCATTTCTTTAACGGTATGGAACAAACTCTGGATAGAGAATATACCGATACGGTTACCTATAAATGCTGGAGTATCTTTTGCAAGAACTGATGTCTTACCTAAAAACTTCTCTCCATACTCCATTAAGAAGTCCGTCACTGCTGGATCACAATTAGGACCAGGAACGACTTCAAATAATTTCAAGTATCGTGGCGGATTGAAAAAGTGAGTTACTGCAAAGTGTTTCTGGAAATCTTCACTTCTTCCTTCATTCATAAAGGAAATAGGGATTCCTGAAGTGTTAGAAGTGATTAATGTTCCAGGTTTGCGGTGTTTCTCAATTTGCTCAAAAACAGATTTTTTAATATCCAATCTTTCGACAACAACTTCCATTACCCAGTCGGTATCTTTAATCTTAGATAGATCATCTGTAAGATTTCCAGTAGTAATTCTACTAGCAAAAGAGTTGTTATATAATGGAGCAGGCTTACTCTTGATTGAAGCGGCAAGATTATCGTTCACCATACGGTTGCGGACTACTTTGTCTTCTAGAGTAAGGTCTTTTGCCTTTTCTTTATCAGTAAGTTCTCTAGGGACTATGTCCAGAAGAAGAACCTCGCAACCTATGTTTGCAAAATGACAAGCGATACCGCTTCCCATAATTCCAGAACCGATTACGGTTACATGTTTAATTCTACGTTTTCCCATATTATTTGTTGACTATGGTTTTATGTTTAAAAATATTTTTTTGACTTACTAGATCATTGATTTTATGTGCAACTTCTAGAAATGTATTAAGTTTTTCTTGTTCTATGTTTTCCTTTACTGCGGTGTCAAATGATTTCACGACGCTTTTAGAAAAGTTACGCATTTCTAATCCAAATTCTGTTAAATGAATAAGAACACTTCGTCCATCTTCAGGGTTTTTCTTTCTGGAAATAAGCCCTTTTTCTTCCATTGTTTTTAAAGTACGAGATAGGGAAGTAGCCTCCATTCCCATTTTAGGTCCTAGTGCAGTGCTAGGAGTGCCATCTATAGGATCAATGCTAATTAAAGCAAATCCTGTAGCCATGGTGCTTCCTTTAACAGCAGCTTGTTCATTGTACATTTTTGAAATGGACATCCACGTAGCTCGCAATGTATAATCTATGGTTTTATCTCTCATGTACTCGTGTTGAAGAATCAAAGATAGGAAAATTTTACTATGCACGCATAATAAAATCATAAAAATTATAACGTTTTCGTAGAATGTGATTTTGTTGGTAACGCTTTCGCGAAAGCGAATAAAAAAAGTCCTAACAAATTAATGCTAGGACTTTTAAAATTATTAACTAATTATCTAGTAGTTGATATAAACCCAACTAGCAGTATCCTCAGTGTCTGCATCATTATATTGAATCACATAGAAATATGTTCCTACAGGTAACAAGCCATCTCCAGCCATTGCACCTTTGTTAGGTATTCCTGCAAATTCTTCATAATTGTTTGCTGATGTTTCATAAACAACTGAACCGTTACGGTTGAAAATCTGTAGATTAAAGTTGTTGTATTGCTCTGCTAAACCTGGAATAGAGAATGTGTCGTTTACTCCATCACTGTTAGGTGAGAACCCTTCTGGGAATATAATTTCACAACGATCAAATATCAATGTGAATTGAGAAGTATTAAAACATCCAGTACTATTGTTTTCTAAACGAGCATATAATAAATCAGTTGAGATTCCTGCTTGGAATGGTACCGTATAATTTAATGGTAAAGAATTAACTCCGTTTTGAGCATCAACATCAGTTGTGTAGTAACTGATGGTATAATCATTAGGATTTAATCCAGCTAATACCGCAGCGTCTTGAACTGATAAGTCAAATAAATTTTGATTGAGATCAACATTATCATCACAAATGTTAGTTAGGTCAGGAGCGTTTCCTATTGCCGGAGCTTGTTGCACAGTTATATCAAAACTTGAAGTTCCAGCACAACCAGCTGTACTTAATAATCTCACATAAATAGTTTCAGTTCCAGATACTGTGTATGGAGAAGATAAAGGAGCATTTCCACTATCAGCGTCGGCTTGTGATGCGTGATAAGTCACTGTTCCTGTTCCTCCATTCAATACTGCGCTATCTTGATCTGTAAGTATAAAGTCTGAACTACCATCAAGTGGTGCATCATCACAAACTTCGATATCTGCAACAGCACCTAGAGTAGGAGCATTAGTTACCACTAAATTAAAAGGAGCAGTACCATAACAATCCACATCATTTGTGTTTTGTAATCTTACATATAGTATTTGTGGATTCATTGTATTAGTGTACAATACTGATGTATCAATGGCACCCATATTCATATCAGCATCTGTTTGAGAAGCATGAATCGTATAATCAACGTCCACTGGATTACCAGCTTGTGTCGCAATAGTAGGTAAGAAACTTGCTAAATCAAAATCTTCAATTCCATCCTGACTAGCATCATCACAAATTTCAAAGTCTGGAATATTACTTACTGATGGTACAGAACTAATCGTAAGAATAAATGAACCTATTGCAGAACATCCATCATTAATAGGAGAAGTATTGTTTGCAATACGAACCCAAATCTCATTAGAACCTAAAGTTGCGTTATAGTTATCTGGTAATGGATTTTGATCTAAATCAGCATCAGTTGCGTTTGCGTGATATGATATATCAAATGTAGCAGCATCTTGAGTTCCAAGAACATCTGCAGTGAACTGTGTTAAATCAACGATTTCCATACCAGAGTTATCGTCATCACAATAGTCTAATAAAGTTACGTCTACAGGATCAACAATTCCATTTTCATAAATTGTAATTTCTTGAGTAAAATCTCTTACATCACCAGAAACGTTAGTCACGTTTACTGAAACTGTGTAAGTTCCTGCGTTTGCATAAGTATTTGTAACAACACCAGGACCAGTAACGGCAAGTGTGTTTCCATCTCCAAAATCCCAGTTTGAAGCCGAAACTTGTGGCAAACAAGAAAGAATGAACTCTGTGGCATCACCTTGACATTGATCATTAACTACAAATGAGCTGGCAAATGTAGATTGTATAAATACTGGTAAACCTTCTCTACAAACTGCTGGGCTGATATCAAAATAATCAGAAACGTAAGAAGCGGTAGGTGTGTCTGCATCTACAATAGCACCTAAGAAACTTGTATCGGCTCTTGCAGCATATATAATACCATCTTTTCCTAATTGTAAAGTTCCTCTTCCATCAGGAACTGCAGTGGCTAATATGTTTTGAGTCGCGACTATATTATTAGGGTCACACATGTCATATTGAAAAACATCTCTAGTTGTTACACCAAATCTTGATCCAGTTTCACAGTATAAGTATTGGGATGTTTTAGAGAATTCTACTCCATAAACAGCTCCACCGTTTAATTGTAAACCAGCACCACCAAATTGTCCAGTTCCAGGATTAAAATCATAAAGGTAACATCCAGATCCACCACCTACAGTACCAAAGTTATTGTTACCGATAGCTAGTTTAGTTCCATCTGGCGAGATTCTCAACATTCCATTTACAGAAGTTGCAGTTGCGGTTGTCGCATTGTAATAAGGTAAATTACCGTTACCAGCTTGAGGAATCGGAACAGGAAATACAAATGACACTCCTGCCGAAGCTATTCCTCTAACTTCCCAAGTGAATAAAGCGTTGTAACTTCCAGAACCTTGGTTAGTTGCCGTTGAATTACTTCTTGCAAAAGTCATTACGTAAGCGTTGTTAGAACCAGTTTTAATAGTAGCTGCTACTTTTTCAGTACAACCAGAATTCAAAACAATATTCTTAATTCCTGGAACTACATCTCCAAGTCCACCGTTTAAAGTCATTTCAACTCTAGAGTATGCTAAAACGCGATTAGTTCCTACTGTGAATATAAAATATACGTCTGGTGTTTCTGGAGCTTTTACTATAATCGCTGCTTGTGTAGAAGATGCACTACCTAAAAGACCAGTACCGTTAGGCATGATATTTCCATCTTTATTCCAAACATCACGACCGTTAGTGAAAAATAATAGATTTCCCTGATCATCTGAAATCGATGCCACACCTTCTTCTTGTGTGTAATTTGCATTTAACATGAAAGGATCTTGTGATCTATTCTGTGGATTAGGTGTGAACTCTACCGCTGCACCATTACCAAAAACCCACCAAGAGGATTCTTCTTGGGCTACGGTTGAGAACGATACAACTATCGCTAGTATAAAGAGTATTGCTTTTTTCATAATTTATTTATTTGAAATATTTGGTTTAGTTCTTAATTTAAATAAACATAACCAGCAATGGGTTTTACTCCAGGCTCGTTAAGTTCTATGATATAGAAATAGGTTCCAGTGGGCAATTTATTGCTAGAATTATATAATAATCCTCTATTACTAGTTCCATCCCAGGCAGGAGAATTATTATCTCCTTCCCAGATTTTCTGACCATACCTCGTAAATATAAAAATTTTATGTTTATCATACACATCTTGTAATCCAGAAACGATGAACGTATCATTTAATCCATCACCGTCAGGTGTGAGCACATTATAAATCTCGATTGGGCAATTTTCAACGCTAATTTGGAAGGAAAGGATGTCAAAACAGTTATCATTTGTTACTCTTACAAATAATGTTTGAGGATTACTTGTATTTTGATAAGGCAAGTTTGTGTTCACGGCATTACTATTTTGATCGGCATCTTCTAGAGATTCATGAATAGTTACTATTTGACCTGCTGTAGAGTTTATTTGAGCATCAATTACTGATAAATCAAAGCTCGCTGTATCAAATCCTTCATCACATAGTAATATATCTTGAGGAATTCCATCTACACTTACAGCTTCATAAACTGTGATATCTAGAGTTTCTGTAAAGTTTGAAACTAAGGTTTCAATAGTTGCCGTAATTGTATAATTCCCTGGTGCACTGAAAATATGGCTGGGATTTAATTCTATGGAACTATTGTCTAAACTGGATGGATCACCAAAGTCCCATAAAATACTTACTACTTGTGCACTTGTACTGAATGAAAATGATTGATTCTCACCATAACAATGGTTATCTCCCATAATATCACCATTTAATAAAAATGACTGAACAAAAATGGGAAGTCCATAAATTGCTTGAGCACCTGTAGTAAGTGGAAAATCGTTAAATAGATAGTTAGATGCTGTACCAGCGTCATCAGGATTATTAATGACACTTAGCGCTGTTTGATTAGTTCTAGAATGATATATCTTATTATCCAGTCCTAGTTGTAACGCGCCTCTAAATGGTGCAATCATATCAGTATGCACTACTGTTTTGCTAGCAGCAACATTTGTAGCGGTTAGATCATATTGTAATATCTCACCTCTTAAGAATTCAAAAATGATGGAAGTCGATGGTAACATAAAATCTGCTTCGGCATATAGATATTTTCCATTTCCAGAGAACTCTACACCATAGAAACTTGCACCATCTGCTCGAGTCATTAATGGTTGCGGATTTGAAACTACACCTGTTGCATTATCAAAATCATACAAGTAAAGTTCGCCACCTTGAGCATAAGCAAGACTACGAGCTTCTAGCGTACTGGTGATTCCTGCAAAATCTGCTGTGGTGTTATTTGAAAAATGCGCGGCAGCTAGTTTGTCTCCACGAGCATTCAATTTAATGTAGCCTCTCATGGCTGCAACATCTACGTTTGTGATTGTAGAAGTGATCAATTCTATAAATGGACCTACGGTACTCGTTACTGGTGTTACATTTAATCCTGCAGCACTGAGTTCATAAGCATAATAAGTTCCTTCAAACTGAGTAAGCACCCAAAATCCATCTCCAGTCGCATTTGAAATGGCTGTTAGTTTTTCCGAGGTTAGCGGTAAGAGGTTGATGTTTTTTTGGCTAGGAACCACATCACCAGTTCCTCCATTCAGTGACATATCTACGATAGAGTAGTGGAATCCCACATTTTGGCGATATTGTTGATCGTCTGTATCCACAGTAAAAATATAGAAAAGGTCACTATTTCCTGGCTGTGGTACTATGATGGCGCTAGAAGTACTTGAGGAATCTCCTAATAATCCAGTTCCATTAGGCATTAATGTATGAGTTGTGTCATAAACTAGAGAACCGTCTGTATAAAATAACAGATTTCCCATATCGTCAGAAATCGTTGTACAACCTTCACCTGTAATTAGTTGTCCTACGTTTGTCGCCATAGCACTACCAGACGAGAAGTCGATTCCAGCATTGACACCAAAGTACCACTGGGATGATTCTAGTTGCGCTTTCGCGAAAGCGGAACATAAAAAAATAATGCTATATAAAATGTATCTCATTGCCTAAAAGTAAAAATAGGCATTTTGAATTTATCTCTTCAAAGTAAAATGTGAAGAAAAAGTAGTACCATCCATTAACGTCGCCTTAAACCAGTAGTCACTGCTAGGCATAGGATTACCGTTAAAAGTTCCATCCCAACCTATACCATCTGCTGCGATTTGCTTCAGTAGTTTTCCGTAGCGATCAAATATGAAAATCTGAGCATTGGGCTCCATAGTAAATGAAACACCTATTAACTGCCAGTAATCGTGATAATTATCATTATTAGGAGTGAAATATCTAGGGTATCCTATAATACTGAAATCCTGAGCTACTGTTCCACAACCATTTTTATCGCGTACATATAAGGTGTAAAATCCAGGAGCTAAATCTTCAAATACAGGACTATCCTGAAATGGTTCTTCTAGACTCACGCGGAATTCATAATCACCTAGACCACTCACGTTTGCGGTTGCAGTTCCGTTGCTAGAACTTCCTGCATGAATGATGTCAATGCTGTTAATAGTCGCTAAGTCACTAATTATTACAGTGACAACTCTATTGCTAGTACAACCGTTTGAATCAGTTACAGCAACTGTGTAATCTCCACCGGTTGTTACTTGAATACTGAATGTATTTTCACTCGTGTTCCATAAATAAGTATAGTCTGCTGGTGTGCCAGAAAGTATTCCAGCGTCTATGGTAAGTGGTTGTGGATTATTTCCACAATAGTCCACTAGTTCAACTGGTTCAACATCTGGTAAATCATTAACTATTAATTCAACTTCACTGATTCCAAAGCAATTCCCATCTGGAGATTCTGCTCTTGCAAAAATCACTTGGTTATTAGGAGTTGTGTTGTCATAACTAGCTGGTAAAGGGTTTTGCTCAGTGAGCGCATCATTTAAACTCACGTAGTAATTTACAGTTACGTTTGCCGGTGCTGCAATAAGCACAGAACTGCTTGCGTCGCCCAAATTAAAAGTAGTGATTCCATCGAGTGTTCCATCATCATCACATCCTATGAGTGAAGTGTCTTGAGCATCACTAGCACTTACAGATAAAGTTACTTGTGAGGTCGTGTAACAGCCTGTTGTATCATCTGTAACTCTTGCAATTACAACTTGCAGTGGAGTAACATTTGTATAATTCATGTTATCTAGTGGAGAAACATTGTTATCTGCGTCATTTTGATCTATGTGATAGGTAACCGTTACGCCAGTGGCAGCAGCACTTATGGTACCATCAAATTGAGATAGATTGAATATAGTTCTACTATCTAAAGTACCATCTTCATCACATTGAAATGCATTAGTATCGTTGGCAACAGGTTTAGGATTAACGATTAATCCAAAACTGGTCGTATCTACACAACTTGCTTCAGCATTATTTACAACTCTTACAAAGATGGTTTGGTTGAAAGCAGTGGTGTTTGTGTAATTAGTAGGTAATGGTCCATTCCCAGAATCTGCATCTAGCTGTGATGCGTGGTAGCTTATCGCAAAGTCTGTTGTAGATTGTGTTCCATATACACCAGCTGTTTGCTGACTTAAATCAAAGGTCTGGAATCCATCAAAGTCATCATCACATACTTCTAAGTCACCTACTGCATTTGCAACAGGTTGAGCAAATATTTCCAAATCAAAACTTGTGGTATCATAACAATCCTCGTTATTGTTGTTTGCGATACGGGCATATACCGTTTGAGTTGCAAGGCTCGTGCTATAAGGTAACGTTAGCGGATTGTCACCAGCATCAGCATCTGATTGAGAGTTGTAATATTCAACGTTAAAAGTAGTCGGGTCTTGCGAACCTAAGATTTGTGGAGTGGCTGTATTTCCTAAATCAAAAGTTTCTGTTCCATCATTATTTAAATCACAAACAGCTACACTGGTTACAGGATTTACAAATGGTGTGTCAAAGATCTGGACACTTTTACGATAAGTTCTTACAGAACCATTAATAGTTAATGTAAGTACTACATTATAAATGCCGGGTGCTGCATACACATGTGTAGGACTTTCAACAGAAGAGTTGGTTCCATCACCAAAATCCCAATCAACTAAAGTAGGTGGAATGTCAGAATCAAATTCAAAGGCGGTATTATCTCCTAAACAAGTAAACTCAACATCTATAAGCGCAAAGAAACTCTGTATAAAAGGAGGCAATCCTTGTGTAGATAACCTACCAGCAAGTGGAATAGCATCATGAACATAATTACATCCAGCACCTAGAGTATTAGGATTATTTATTACACCGAGGAATCCGCGTCCAGTATCATAAGTATCTGATAATGCTCGGTATATTTTTTTATCAATTCCTAGTTGTAGAGATCCGCGAAATCCCTGTCGTGTATCAATGATAACAGCGCTTGTTGCAGGACTAGCACTCGTCATGTCAAACTGAAACAATGTAGAGGTTTGATCTGCTGGATTATTACCATTTCCGTCATTGGATGCAGTTACATATAAAATACTACTGTCTGGAGAGAATTCTACTCCATAACCGCTTTGATTTGTACCACTAAATATAAGAGGTCGCTCATTTGCTACAACTCCGGTTAGTTGATCATAATCGTATAAATAAGATCCGCTTCCCATGTTACATGATACCATGTATTGTCCATCAGGAGATATTTTAAGGTTTCCACGACGTCCACCACCTGTGATAGTTGTAGAAACTTGAGATTTTACAGGAACAGGATCTACTCCAGTTGGGCCTACTGTAAATGTGTAGAACGTATCAAACGCAGTTCCTACACCATTAAATTCTGCCAGTGCAGTAACTAGGATTTCATCATTAACTCCATGATTAATGGCAGTAATTTTTTCAGAACAAGTTCTTATTAAATTGTTAGGATTTGCGATACTAGACATTACAGCACCTTGTCCTAGATTTGCAGTCATATCTACTTCATACCAGTGTAATCCAGAGTCCTGTCCACCAGTCGCTGCGGTATCAACGGTAAAAATGTAATATATGTCTGGATCTTGAGGCTTAGGAATAATAATAGCACTTTGTGTACTGGATGGGTTTCCTAATAAACCTTGACCATTTTGCATGATCAAATGATTTCTATCAAAAACGGTAATTCCGTCAGTATAAAATAAAAGATTACCATTCTCATCAGATATGGAGGCGCAACCTTCATTAGTATTTAACTGCCCATTTGTTAAAGGAGTAACAGCACCGGTTACAGGATCAAAAGAAATACCTGCGTTAAATCCAAAATACCAATTTGAGGCTTGTAATTGTGCAGTCGTCAACTGGGACGCTGCAATTACCACAAAAATTAAAATCGCAACTACTTTCTTTTTTATTAGAATCATAGTTGCGAAATTAATAATTACATATCACAAATTTATATTAATTATAGGTCACGTTTTTTAAGAACTAAATAGGACCAATAGATGAACAAAAAGCTCCATACCAAACATACTACAACGTTAATCCAGCTCACACCATAGTCCTTAACATAAGCACCTTGAGTCAATTGTTCAATTCCACCTTGAACTAGAGATATTTTAGTAAAAGGTTCTTTGATTAATAGTGCTGCAGATTCTAATGGAAGAATATGCTGTAGTACCGACCATATTTTTAAATCATACCTCATGTCCAAACCTGTACTAGCTATCCATAAAATTTGTTCAAATATCCACCAGACTCCTAATAAACCTAAAGCAAACGCACTGCGCTTCACTAACACACCAGAGAATAGACAAAAGCAAAAGAACATTAAATGGCTTAAGAAAAAGGCAAATATGTACTCCATTTTAGAAAAAATAATGCCCATTTCTAAATAGTCAGAATATATGAGACCGAGAACCATTGAAGCGATAAACACAATTAAAGTTGTCAAAATTGCTAGGGTAGTAGCTAGATAGAATTTAGATAGGATTAACTCCTTTTTACTCAATCCATCTATCAGGTTTTGTTTAAGAGTCCTATTGCTGTATTCACTTGCTGTAAGTGATACCAACACTATAGCTATAAAAATCTTTAAAAAACTGATAACATAAGTGCTCAAGTGCCACACGTATGGAAAATTAAATATTCCTAAGTCGCTCAAACTACCTTTAAAATCATTAAAACTTACCTCTTTCATTCCCACAAACATGGAAAGGAAAACTATGATTAGATAAATAATAGTAAGAACCTTAGAACTCTTACTGTATTTAAATTTGTGAAATTCTATATCAAGTAATCTTTTCATGGCTAGTTGTTGTTAGTAAGGTTGATAAATTGATCTTCTAGGCTTTGCTTTTTAAGGAAAAGCTTGTTCAATGAGATGTTATTTTTAAATGCATCTTCATTAATTTTCCCTAAATCTACCGGCTGGTTTAAAACCACTTTAAAACCTTCAAACTCTTCATTTACAGACACCGCATAAGGTTGACCTTTTAAGAATTCAAAAAGACCGTCACGATTTGTTGCATCTAGATGTACCACGCCATGATTATGATTCATCTCATCTACAGGACCACAATACAGCGTTTTTCCTTGTCTCAAAACAATCACATGAGTACATACTTTTTCTACCTCATCTAGTAAGTGAGAAGCAAGTAGAATGGTAGTTCCAGACTTTGCAATATGTTTTATGATATCTCTAATTTTACGTATTCCTTGAGGATCCAGACCATTAGTAGGTTCATCTAGAATGAGTATTTCAGGATCATTTAAAAGAGCACTAGCTATTGCGAGGCGCTGTTTCATTCCTAGTGAAAATGTGTTGAACGGGCTATGCTTTCGCGAAAGCAAGTCCACAACAGCCAACTTTTCTTCAATCTTATCCTTTGAGATATTTTTAATCTTACAGACCAGTTCCAAATTCTGGACAGCGCTCATGCTAGGATAAAAATTAGGATGCTCGATAATAGCTCCTATCTGTTTTAATGCGTCGTGATTTGAAGTAGCACCATCAAACCATTGATAAGAACCCGATGTAGGATTCACCACATTAAGAACCATTCCTAGTGTCGTGGATTTACCACTACCGTTAGGCCCTAGAATACCATAAACATGGCCTTTTTCTATTTTAAAACTCACATTATCTACAGCTTTAAGACCACTATAGTGTTTGGAGAGGTGTTTTATTTCTAGAATTGTTTTCACAAGCGATATATTTTGGTTATAATGTAAGACTATTAAATAATAAAATTGTTACCAGAATAGGGCACAAATCCATGATAGAAGAAAAATTACTTTCCCGTAAAAAACCTACTTATCCTGTAAGTCAGTCGCTTAACGCGTATTTAAAAAGATATAATCGACAGACTAATATAGAAGTGTCTTATGATGATCTCTTGCGTTTTCAAGGCTGTATAACGGTTTATGATAAAAATGAGGAAGATTCATTATGGGTGCGCTGTTATTATTCAGATTCTGAGCGCGACGTTATAGATGCCGCACTTAAAAAAGTCTATGATATTCTACACAGTGATGGAAGTGATGAAACTCTCGATTATTTAAGTGTAGATGCGGTAGATTACTGCACCTTTGGGAACACAAAACCATTCCGTATTAAGATTAGAAACATCTTAAATGATGGTTTTACATATTTCTACGTTAAAAAAGCCGATGCCTCTCGAGTCTATGGACTGGAGCTAGAACACTTACTTTCACCGCACCGTATCAATTTCCTCGTTTATGGAAACTCGCTTATTGAAGAACATATCGCTGGTATCCCTGGAGATGAGTTTATTGCTGATTATTTAAAAGATTGTACAGAATCTGAGCGCACACAAATTGCCAAAGAATTTGTGAAATTTAACGAGCGTTGTTTTATAAGATTGTTAGGTGATATGCGTGCTTATAACTATGTGGTGATACCTACGCACGATTTTGATCGTGTGAGTTATGCGATACGCGCCATCGACTTTGACCAGCAATGTTATGAAGGAAGATTGAAAGTCTATCGGCCTCAGTTTTTTAAGGAAAACTTGCCCATGGTAAATAATGTGACCGATCGCTTGAAGGATCAAAGTATCGTTCAGTATAAAAAAGAGGAACGTGCCTTAATCTCAAAACGACTTATTAACACACAAAGCCGTTATCGCAGTCTTATGAAATGTATGCGAGCAGATAAAGTAAGCACACCCGAAAAAACAAAACAACTAGGTGGCGAATTACATGAATTTACCAAAGACGTGAAGTTTAAAAGATCTCGTAACATGGGATCAGTACTAGCAAACGTGCTGGATTTTGTAAAACGTAATTATGAGCATGTCCATAAAGACTAAGGAGTCATAATTATTTAACAATTTCAATTTTCATGTTTTTGTGAATGATAGGATACAAGTCATTCACGTCAGTATTAGTAAGAGAAATACAACCCCAAGTCCAGTTCACTTTTTGAGCGATTAAATTATCGCTTCCTTGTGGCACACCGTGAATTCCCACTTCGCCACCTATGGTTGCACTTTGTGGGATGCTACCATCGGCTTTGGCAGCATTATGTTTTTTCCAGGAATCTTCAGTAGGGTAGTCGATCCATATAAATTTAGACCATTTTCTATGTGGATAATAATCTCGCACGCCAAAAACACCTTCGGGCGTAGATCGATCGCCTTCCATGAGTTTATCATCTACTGGATTAGTTCCTAGAACTACCGGATATACTTTTACAATATCATTCCCTGCAAGAACCGATAAAGTATAATCGCTTTTATCAATAAGAATATGAAGGTCTTCTTTTTTAAGTTGCTGCGCTGCAACTAGTTCAATTAATGGCTTTTGATTTTCATCAATCGCTACGCTGTTGTTGCTTGGTTTACAGCTGGTAAGTATGAATAATAATAGGAGTGATGTGAAAATTTTTAATTGAGTTCTATTCATCCCTATTTATTGAAATAGAACATATCTAGGTGGCACGATTCCGTTAAGTCTCATGTACACCAGCATTTGTCCTCTATGATGAGTGATGTGATCTGATAGCAGCATGAAAATTTGGCGTTTAGATCGTTTTAAACCAAAATAATCCAACTCATCATTAAGTTCATTAACATTAAAGTTTTTAATGAGCAATATAGCTTTATCAAATGTTGAATTAATTAATGCGATCATTTCTTCTTTAGATTTGTCGGCTACTTTAAAAACGGTATCTGTACTCCATTCTCGCGGTGCTCGATCACCTAGAAGTGACTCGCTATGCCAGTCCATGGCATAACCTATGTGTAGCAGATTTTGAGCAAAACTCAAAGATTCTGGAGATGCTTTAAAATCATAGTTATCCTCTGGCATCTTCTCAGCCACGAGAATTAGATATTTGCGTGAGTTTTCTAATCGCTCTAGATAATCTTCCACAAAAGCTTCATCTTGTGCAAATAGTGGCGATGTTATAGAACTGTATATAAGTAAGATTGATAGTAGGAGTAGTTGTTTCATTATTTCTTTCAATATTTAAATAGATGTCACGAGAGTAATTAATTCAGTTTTTTGAGGTAATGGATGATCTCAGTTGAACTCTTGAAGAGCTTGGATTCTATTTGGTCACTTAAAAATCCCAGGTTGTTAAAGTCACAGTTTTGGATCAGTATAGTTTCTAGAATTGCATATTGTGGCATTTGTTTTCTATTTGTGTTCCATTGAGTCGATTTCATGAGTTCCCAGTATTTCTTTTGAATAGGTTTAGTATTTCCTAAAAGCCATAACTCAAATCTCATATCTAAATGATTTAAAACAAGTCCAAATTTCAACTTATTACTTTTTAAAAAATCGTTTGAATAATAAAAATACGTGTAATCCATATAACCGTTAAGGATTCCACCAAAAGAATACTCATCAGAATGATTTTTAATAAACTCAGTTCTTAGTTCCATAACAAACTTTACTAAACCGTTATAAGCTATGAGTACATCACCTTGCTGTAATTGCTTTTTATAGATTGATACATAAGAATTCAAATCCTTCATTACGGTACTTTAAAATGTTATGGATTTTAGTTTTTTAAAAATACTAAAATAAAAATAGGCTCTAAAATCAAACCATTGAATCTATGAGCCTAGAATGATAATGTTTCTTCTTAACGAAGAAAAGTGTTGATTTTTATCTTAGTTCTTAGCTACCTGATGGCTTATTCGCTATATATTTTAATCAATTTTTTGAATTCAGTGTCATTAGAATATGTGCATCCCATACAATTTGAAATCGTTGTGTTTCTTGTTTTCAATCCCTTAATTATTTGACTTTGCGTTTCATTTATTTCTCCAAGTTGCATAAGTCCAATTGCTCCCAAAGTTTGAAGTTCTGGTGAAAATGCGGTTAACCAATCATGTAAATTACTAATGTCTTTTCGCTTAACATATTTCATCATTTTTGAAGATTCTTCTGAAATATAATTTCCACTATAACCGCAGCCAAAACCAACTACATATTCCGCTAATATTTGAGTTTTTAAATCCTTTTCAGTCAGTTCAGAGTTATATAGTGAATTATGTATTTTGATGTATGCTTTAATCTTATTTTCCGCAGGTTTAATTTCTTCTGTGTGTTTTATCTTTTTGTTATTAGAGTCAAATTTCGAAATCCAACCAAACATTAGTTTTCCGTTTTTACTAATGAAATTTATTTTAATATAATCATCTATAGTAATTCGATTTTGTTGATATCCGCTATCTACTGGTCTTTTGAATTCATAGTATACTAGAAGCGCATTCATATCCTTCATATATTTTGACGTTATCAGACTGTCAAATTCTTGAACTGTTTCGTAGGTAGATATTTTTTGCTTTAACTCCTCAAATTTGAGCTGAGCATTTGCAGCATTGATTATAATTATAAATAAAAAGGTTAATGTTATTCTCATAAGTTTTTAAATCTCGCAGGTAGCGGTTTTGTATATGGCTCGTAGCGTGTTTGAGTACTAAATTTAGCAAATAAATAATAGATAGAAAGTCTGCGAAAACAAGCAATTACTTATAGCCATTTTTGAGCGTTCGTTTTTTCTTTTTTAATTATTTCGTCAATAAAATCATTTACATTTAATTCTTTCAATTCTGCGTATACTCTTTTATTCTGATTTGCTCTTTTAGCTAATTCATATTTCATTTCCTGATATTTTATTCTAGCCAGATCATTTTTTCTTAAAAAATTCCGCATCAGAATGTGTCTTTCTAAAGGTTCGCTACCCTTTATGCAAACGTACAAGTGGTGAGGAATTGAATCTAAAATTCCATTCGGTGAATTTCCGTTTCGTTTAAAAACTTCTCGTTTTTCAATTCCTTGATTTCCGTTATGATAATATCCGAGTTCAATTAATTCAGATTTGATTTTTTCAAATTGTGAATTATTATCATAAATAATATCAATGTCAATAATTGGTTTGGAATCCAAATATGGGACAGAAGTGCTTCCAATGTGTTCAATACTATATTCAAGTCCTTTTAATCCATTTCCAATTTCGCGTTTTAAATCCGCAAAATTTTTAGTCCAATTTGATTTATATTTTTCGATTAACATTCTGTTTTTCTCAAATTAACCACAAAGGTCTTGTATATCGCTCGTAGCGTGCAAATTAGCGATTGTTTTTCAGTCAAGCACGAGCCGAATTTTTTAATTTACTTCTTTTAAAACATAAATTAAATAAGAATCTAGAATCAATAATCGAATCCTAAAGTCTTAGATTCATCGAAATTAGTTAATTGTATCTTTAACGTAAATCCTCTTCTCAAAATATGTCCTTGCTGTAATACTATCACTGCTGAAATCTTTAAAAGGACCGATAGCGTACTCTTCCATGTAACCTCTCAATAATTTATTTCCAGGATTCTTGAAGTAACAACCAAAAGTTGTAACGTATTTATATCTATCAGTTTTTACGTTGGGGAACCATTTTTGATTTATAGTGTCAGTTTCTAAATTTTTAAATTCCATTTTTCTGATTATACTATCATTTGGAAAGTATATATTGAATTCCTCACTTTCTGTATGAAGAAAAAGTCTAGTCTGTGAATTATAATTGCTTAGTCGAGGCGAATTACAAACCGCAATTGCTCGAAAAGGTTCATTCAAATAAATTGTGTCTTTGTTGAATTGAAAATGGTTATAATCTGTTTCTCTTGTCCCTAGAGTGTCATTAACATACTCTTTTTGATCAAAAATTGAATCTTGAATCCTATATTCAATAGTGTCACCTTTTTTATTAAGAAACCAAGCTCTGTTTAGCCTTGAATGTCCTTCTAAATAAAACCATTCTCTTATCTCTCTTAATTGTCCACTATTTGAATATAAGTTCCAAATTCCGTGAGGCCTTCCGTTCTTATGAATTTTACCTTTTTTAAATAATTCTCTATTTCTATAAAAGTAGTACAGGCTGTCATAATCTTTATGAATAATTCTTTTTTTGAAAATTAGATTATCGTTATCAGCATAAAATTCAAATTGGTCACTATTTACTTTTTCCGGAGAAAGCTCTTTACATGAACTTATGATGAAAAAAATGGAGAATAGAAAAGCAATTTTTTGGTTCATTATTATTGTCTTTTTTAGACATAGGCAAATTAACTATTAATTACTGATTTTCCCTACAGGACTTTACTTTATAGCCTCACACAAAAAAAAATCCCCTTCAAGCAAAGCTTGAAGGGGATTTTTTCTTCGAAATTTCAAATCGTTATCGAGGAAACAATGGAATGCAGGTAGCCAATTCTGGGTGCTGCAATAACATGGGTTTCATCCATATTTTCAATTCTTCAATTTCAAAGGGTAATAAACGTTCTACAGCCTTTTGTAATTCTTTACAAAATAGGGTAGGATCAAAACTAACTTTCTCTAGCACAGTTTTAGTGTACTCAAACATAGCTCTAGCCATAATAATTCAGGGATTAGTTAAAAGTAGAATAGCGTCAGAGGCAAACAGGTTTTAATTACTCCACTAAGTTAGGAGATTCATTTCATTTATAACGTAACATTTGTTAATGGATTGTGTTAATCAAAAGTTATATGAATCTATCTTTTTATTAAACAAATGAAAATCAAAAAGTTAGCAATTTGAAATTGTTAAGAACTTACCAGCCATACAGAAAGAACGCACAAGAGCGCAAATGCAAATGTAGATAGCGCTACTTTTTTTAACTCTGGATCGAGTAGGGCTGGTTCTTTGCGCAGTTCCACTATTTTAAGATGAATGAATAAAGGAATAAAGGCCAGGATAGGTAAGAAGTAAAAGATAGATGGATCACCAAAGTCCACATTTAAATACTGAGCATACCATTTGATAATGAAGAATAAAGAAGCTGCTACAAAAGCTAGTGTGACCAGTGTATAATGGAACAACTTGGCTTCAGGCAATCCCATTTTTACTACAATGGTATTTTTCCCTGCTTTTTTATCACTTTCAATATCACGCATGTTATTAAGATTCAACACGGCTACGCTTAATAAACCTATCGTGAATGAAGGCAAAACCATGGTCCAGTCCAGCGTTTTTGTAATCAAGTAAAAGATTCCCATCACACTCACTGGTCCAAAGAATACAAAAACAAACACATCGCCTAGTCCGCGATAACCATAAGCATTATCACCTACGGTGTATTTAATCGCTGCCCATATCGCTGCAATTCCCAGTACGAGAAAGAAGAGCGAAATCAACAAGCGTTCTAGGCCTAGACTTACATAGATTAAGGCCACAGCACTAATCAACGTGAGAACCGCAGTAATGATCATAGCACGTTTCATCTCCTTTGGTTTGATGATACCGCTTTGCAACGCACGCATAGGACCTACTCGGTCTTCATTATCAGTACCTTTAACGCCATCGCCATAATCGTTGGCAAAATTAGAGAGTATTTGGAATCCTAGAGTAGTGATGAGTGCGAGAATAGGTATCCAAATATTGAAAGGAAACAACTCTTCCGATGTTAGACTTAATGTTTTTATTGAATGTTCAAGAAAATCTCTCGTCGATAGAACATAACTATAGCCATAGGCACTTCCCACAAGAATCCCACTAATACTCAACGGTAAAGTTCTTAATCTTGCGGCACTGATCCAGGCTTTAAATTTGTTACTCATTAGGGATACATGATATTAACGGTAAGTTCTTGAAGCAAATCGTGTTGTTGCGCTTTGTTAGTTCCTACACCTTTAGACTTCATGTCTATATCACGTATCACTTTAATCGCATGACTGCAGTGTTTCATAGGATAATGCTTGGCCGCAGTAAAATATTCCTGGACAAAAAATGGACTCACACCTATTTGCCGGGCTACATTCTGTGGATTACGATCTGTCATGGCATGAAGTTTCAATAATTGAATAAAGAAACTATGCAGTTGACCTACCGTCACCACTAGCGGATTATCCTTAGGATTCTCTGCAAAATAATTGATAATACGGTTCACTTTCACCGCATCTTTTGCACCTAGCGCTTTGCGCAATTCAAAGTTGTTGTAATCTTTTGAGATCCCTATGTTTTCCTCAATGAGTTGAGGCGTGATCATCGTTCCTGCAGGAACTATAATCATCAGTTTATCGAGTTCGTTTTTAATTTTGGCAATCTCAGTTCCTAGAAATTCTATGAGCATTTGGCCAGCCTTAGGCTCAATATTATAGCCGCGACCTTTTAAATGTCCATTAATCCATGGCAGGACTTTATTCTCATACAGCGGTTTACTTTCAAAGAAAACGGCATTTTTTGCCATTTCCTTAAAAACTTTTTTACGCTTATCGGGAGATTTGTATTTATAATTAAAAACCAAAATCGTAGTAGGTTGTGGTTGCTTTGCATAAGACTCAAACTTATCCCAGTGGCGCGCTAGATCTTGTGCCTCTTTTACTATAATGACTTGGTACTCTGCCATCATAGGGAAACGCTTAGCATTTTCAACCAGCTCGCCCATGTCTATATCGCGACCGTAGAGCACCATCTGGTTAAAACCTTTCTCGCCTTCATCCAGCACATGATCAGCAATGTAATCACTTATCTCATCTATGAAATAAGGCTCATTGCCATATAAAAAGTAGATAGGAGCAAGTTTCCTATTCTTAATATCTTCTATAATCTTTCTGGTATCACTCATAGAGAGCCGTGGTGGTTTTTGTAATATTGCGGTATGACGCCATTACGACTACCGGCCGGAAAATTCAGGGTTAAAAGTACTGAAAAAGGTCGGTTGATTTTTGACCCGATACGTAAAAAATTTGTCCATCTCACTCCAGAGGAATGGGTAAGGCAACATGTGGTGTTTTGGCTGCTTTCGCGAAAGCGTATCCCACACAGTCTCATCAACGTTGAAAAACAGCTCGTTATCGCAGGAACTAAGAAGCGGTATGACATCATCATTTTTAACACAGATGGTACTATTTATGGACTTATAGAATGTAAAGCACCGCAAATAAAAGTCGATCAGACCGTTTTTGACCAAATCGCGCGTTATAATCTTGCTCTAGAATCTCAGTATTTAATGGTTACTAATGGATTGGAACATTACTTTTGCACCATGGATTATGAGCAGCAACGCTATCAATTCATAGAAGATTTACCAGAATGGGCATGAAAATAGGCATCGTTATATTGAACTGGAATGGGCTGGCGTTATTGAAACGTTATTTGCCTAGCGTGGTACAGCATAGCGGTAACCATACTATTTACGTGGCAGATAATGCTTCAACAGATCAGTCCATCGCCTGGACGCGCGAGCATTTCCCAACCGTGCGCATCATCACCATGAGTGAAAACAGAGGTTATGCCGGTGGTTATAACGTCGCCATTCCAGAAGTAGAAGAGGAAATTCTATGCTTATTGAACAATGATATAGAAGTAACAGCAAACTGGTTACAACCACTAGTTACACTGTTTGAAAATCATCCAGATGTTGCAGCGGCACAACCACTTTTAATAGATGATAAAAAGCGCACACACTTTGAATATGCAGGAGCTGCTGGTGGCTATCTCGATGAGCTGGCTTATCCTTACTGTCGTGGTCGTGTCTTTAATAATATAGAAGCAAACACTAGTCAGTTTAAAAATGTTACAGATCTAGATTGGGCGAGTGGAGCAGCATTTTTTGTGAGGAAAAATGCATTTCTAGAAGTAGGAGCTTTTGATGAGAGTTATTTTGCGCATCAAGAAGAAATAGATGTATGCTGGAGATTACGTCACGCAGGATTTAATATCGCTATTGCTACAGACGCTGTTGTATATCATTTAGGTGGTGGAACGCTAGAAACTTTAAATCCTAGAAAGACTTTTTATAATTTTAGAAATAGTCTTTTCAACATTGTGAAAAATAATCATAGAACCACGTGGTTGTTGACCTTGTGGATACGCATGGTACTCGATGGAGTAGCGGCTATGCAATTTCTTCTCACAGGAAAAGCAGCTCACTTTATGGCTGTGTTGAAAGCTCACGGATCTTTTTATGTGCAACTTCCTACGGTATTGAAAAAACGTCAAGAAGTCAAGCAGTTTGCTACCGTTAGTTTATCTAAATCTAGAATCTACTCGATTGTTTATCAGTATTTTGTTAAAAAACGTCAGTATTTTCAAGAGTTAAAATAATAATTGATAAATATCTGTTAAGTATTAACAATAGGGTTGTCAATTTCTTATTTTTGATTGTGATAAAATGTAATTTGAATTACAAGTTTTGTAAAAAGAAGCATTTTGTGATATTAAAATTAAACTAGTCTAAACTAAACAAACAATGAAAAAAATAATCTTAATAATGTTATGCGCAGGAACATTGTTTTCTTGTGCTTCAAAAAAAGATCTAGAAGCAGCACTTGCTAAACAACAATCTACTCAAGAATTGTTAGACACTGCAACAGTCAAGTTAAACGCATGTTTATCTGACGAGAAAGCTGCTCAAGCAAAACTAAGTGCTTTAATGAGCGAAATCCAAAATTTAAGAGAGAACAATGCTTCTTTACTTAACAATGTAGGAGATCTAGCAACGCTTTCTAAAAAAGATGCAGAGATTCTAGAGACTTCGCTAGAACGCATTAGAGAAAAGGATCTTCAAATCCGTTCACTTAATGATGCATTAACTAAAAAAGACAGTGTAACTATTGCTTTAGTGACTTCAATTAAAAGTTCACTAGGAAACGTAAACGATGAAGATATTAATGTGAACGTAGAAAAAGGAGTGGTGTTTATTTCCATAAGCGATAAATTATTATTTGCCAGTGGTAGTGAACAAATCAACAGCAGTGCATTTCCTATTTTAGGAAAAGTGGGAACTATTCTTAAGGATAAAGCAAACATGGAAGTGATGATTGAAGGTCACACAGACAGTCAGCCTATCGCTTCTGGTAAGTTCAAAGATAACTGGGATTTAAGTACTGCTCGTGCAGCATCAATCACTCGTTATTTACAAGAGAATCAAAACATCAATCCAGCTAGAATGACAGCAGCTGGACGTTCTTACTACGTGCCTATCGCCAGCAACGACACTGCTGAAGGTAGGGCAAAGAATCGTAGAACTAGAATTATCATTCTTCCTAAACTCGACCAATTCTTTGACATGATTGAGTCAGGAATGGAACAAGCAAAAATAGACGCTAAGAAGAAAGAGTAATTTTCAATAGCTTTTTAATACTAAACGCCTCAAGTAATTGAGGCGTTTTTTTATGTCTCATTTTAAACCTGTCATGCTGAACCTGCCTGCCGGCAGGCAGGCTTAATTCAGCATCTGTTAGTGATGGAAAAGCTTGTCGGTTCAGTTTCCGTTCCCCATCCCTAAAGGGTGCGGAAACTGCAGGAGTGCATTTCAACAAATTCCCTTCACAATTGAAAGGCAGAAACCTTACCCTTTAGGGTTAGGGAATAGGTTTCGTTTTATTGTGCCAAACCCTTTTGGTGGCTCGCTTAGTTGCACTAAGCTCGTCGTCCACCTGTTTTCCCTTCACAAAGGGAAATGTTTTTGAATTTGATTATAAAATTGTCATGCTAAACCTGCCTGCCTGCCAGCCTGCCGGCAGGCAGACTTGATTCAGCATCTGCTGGTGATGAAGACGCATGTAAATTACCTCTCATATCCACAAAGTCAGATTACTTCGTCGTTGTACTCCTCGTAATGACGTTTCTCATCGTCATTGCAAGCGCAGCGTGGCAATCTGCTGTTGAGGAGACGCATCTAAATCACCTCTCATATCCATAAACTCAGAATATTTCCTCATCGCTATCAGCTCAAAGTAGCTTAGTTAGATAAGTAATATTAAAAGGATTGTGAATAAGAAATATTGTGGAAGGAATGAAAAGCACTTTGGATTCCGTTTTTTAGCTAACAGCTAACAGCTAACAGCTAACAGCTAACAGCTAACAGCTAACAGCTAACAGCTAACAGCTAACAGCTAACAGCTACTTACACCACTTGGAATATTGCGGCACCATAGAGTGCAAACCTTACAAAGCGTAACAGCCCAATAATAAGCCACCACTTAAAATCGTACTTAAGCATTCCAGCGACTAGACTAGAAATAGAAAAGGGTAGTGGTAATAAAGCACCTACGGCGATAAGAATGCCGCCCCATTTTCTTGCCATCACTAATTGTTTTGCCATTCTTACTTCTAGATAGTAATGGATACTAGGAATCTTAAGAGCTCGACGGCCTATGAAATAAGCAGTCATTCCGCCTAGATAAGAAAGTAATGCAATGAGAAACAAGTTAAATACAGGCGTAGCGGTTTTACCAGCCCAAGCAATAAACAACTCTGGCGGAATCAAACCTAGAACAGTTTCAGATACGTAGAAAAAAGCCAAAACACCATAATCAGGTAATTTCTCAACAGCCATTTCTAGTAAAGTAGGAATGTCCATATAGAAAAAATGAATTGCAGCAAGAATTCCTACCACAACGAGAACTGGTGGCATGGACTTTTTAATGCTCTCAACTACAAAGGAATAGAACCCAGTTAGTTTATAGTAACGGTGTGCTCTATTGAATTGAAATTTGCTTTTATGTCTATTTGAAGTATCTGGCACTGGGACGTTGATAAGACTACAAAAATAATCTTTTCTTGTCATGATATCTGTTAATAATATGGCAAGAAAAATATATTAGTTAAAGCTAGGAAAATGCGCTTATAAAAGTATTTAAAAGCCCTATTTTTGCAAACCTTAAAAATTAAAGACGACCCTTGAAGACAATAAATCCTGAAAATAAAGTTAAGTCACTCTACGAATATCAAAAACGTGATCTGGCTGAAATTTTTGACCGTATTAACAATGAGGATGATGATTACAACCTGTTGTATCAACTACCTACTGGTGGTGGTAAAACAGTAATCTTTTCTGAAATTGTAAGAAAGTATATTAAGGAGAAGCAAAAGAAAGTTGTTATTCTCACGCACCGTATTGAATTATGTAAGCAAACCTCAAAAATGCTTCACGGTTTTGATGTGAATAATAAAGTAATTAATTCTAAGGTTAAAGAGCTCAACGATCAGAATGAGTACCAGTGTTTTGTAGCCATGGTGGAAACACTTAATAACAGGTTACAAGAAGATAAGCTTGAGTTACAGGATATAGGACTAGTTATTATAGATGAGGCGCATTATAACAGTTTTAGAAAACTCTTCAAGTATTTTGAACACTGCTTTATTCTAGGAGTTACCGCTACGCCGTTGAGTTCAAACTTTAAGTTACCTATGAAGGATAACTATAAAGAACTCATCGTAGGTGATAGTATTACTTCACTGGTAGAACAAGGATTTCTTGCTCAAGCGGTTACACATACGTATGATGTAGGACTGAGTGGTCTTACCATAGGTATGAATGGAGATTATACGGTAAAATCCAGTGAGAAATTATACATCGATACAAACATGCAGGAGAAATTACTGCAATCTTATAATGATGTTTGTAAAGGTAAAAAGACACTTATTTTTAATAACGGTATCCGTACCTCGATAGAAGTAGAGGAGACGTTTAAAAGAGCTGGCTTAGAGATAAGACACCTTGATAATACTAATTCTAAAGAGGAACGTAAAGAAATCCTCAAGTGGTTTAAAAATAAACCCGATGCTATTCTTACTTCTGTGAGTATTCTTACCACAGGTTTTGATGAGCCTAGTGTAGATTGTATCATTTTGAACCGAGCGACTAAGTCACTGACCTTATATTATCAAATGATAGGTCGTGGATCTCGTATTTATAAGAACAAAACCGAGTTTAATATTATTGATTTAGGTAATAACGTGGCTCGTTTTGGATTGTGGAATGAACCAGTGGACTGGCAACAGGTCTTTAGATCACCAGATTTCTATGTAGAGAACATCGTTACTGATGAGGAAATAGAACGCAATTTTGTGTACCGACTTCCAGCACACGTAAAAGCCGAATTCCCTAATACAAAAGAATTCTCATTTGACATTAAAGGTGCTTACAAGCGCATTACTAAAGAAAACCGTAAATCTAAGTATGTACTAGACGAATCTATCGAGCAGCACGTTCAATGGTGTGTGGAGAATAGTGAAGACGTTTTTGACGCACGTATTTTAGCAAAACTACTTAAAGACGATATTAAAGATAGAATACGTCGTTATTCTTATTGTATCATCAATAATACAAACAACTATAAAGACTGGTTAGAAGAAGATTACTACCGCAGACTGCGTATGGCAATTCAACAAGAATTTGCTGGAGTTGAATCAGAATAATCTCGCTTTCGCGAAAGCGAAATAACAACCCATTAAAAAAGCAGCTTTTTCTCAAAAGCTGCTTTTTTAATTTCTTGAAAGGTTCATTTACTTCAAAGTAGGTCTTTCAGTTCCGTTTGCAAGTTCCCATGCTGTTACAAATACCAGCTGAGCTCTTTTTTGATACATTTCATATTCAATTTTATCTGGAGTATCACCAGCTTTATGGTAATCCTCATGTGTCCCGTTGAAATAGAATATTACAGGAACGTCGTTTTTTGCAAAATTGTAATGGTCAGAACGGTAATAGAAACGATTAGGGTCATTTTTACCGTTGTATTTATAATCTAGGTCTAGTTGCATGTATTTATCATTTGCAGCCTCAGACATGTCATGTAAATCCTGACTTAGCATATCGCTACCTATCAAATAAATGTAATCTGACTTTTCCTCTCGTTTAGGATCGATACGACCTATCATATCGATATTAAGATTAGTAATGGTCTTGTCCATAGCATAAACCGGATTCTCAGAATAATACTTACTACCATAAAGACCTATTTCTTCTCCAGTAACGTGCAGGAAAAGGATAGAACGTTTAGGTCCATAACCATCGTCTGCGGCCTTTTTAAATGCTTCGGCGATTTCTATAAGAGCAATCGTACCACTACCATCATCGTCTGCACCATTAAAAACTACACCATCTTTCATACCTATATGATCTAGATGCGCAGAGATTACAAGAACTTCATCAGGTTTTTCAGTTCCTTTGATGAATGCAAGTACATTCTCTGAAGTCACGTCTGGTTTATTAAAATAGGAGCCAGGTACGGTTTGAAAATAAGTGCCATCTAGATTTCCTCCAGGAACATTCATTTCTTGGTATTTAGACTTTAAATATTCAACAGCCTTTTTCTGACCAGGAGAACCTGTGTAGCGTCCTTCCATTTCATCACTCGCATAGAAGTACAGTTGTTCTTTAAGTTCCTCAAGAGTGATGGTATTTGCATATTTCATTGCATCTACATCATTGTATTCGTTTGAGAGAATGGTTTCTTTTTTATCCTTTCCGTTTTCCTCATTTGATTTTTTCTTGCTAGAACAAGAAGTTGTGAGCGCAACAGCACACAACGTGAGGATCATATATTTAATATTCAAGATGTTGAAGTTTAGTAGATTATTGGTTAAGTTTATTTTCGTTTTAAGATCTTGTATTCTTCATAACACTCGCTTATGGCGTCTAGGATTTGAAGATCATTTGCCGTTTCTATAAATGATTTAGAGTACTGGCAATTGCGCAATACTGCATCAATACTCACTTTATCCATTTGTAGTAGATTCATGAGTGTTTCACGATCATATTTACTTTGTAGCAAGTTACGTATTTCGTCTTGTTCCTTGATTTGTCGCAGTTTACGCATAGAACTACCTTTTTTACCAAAGACGTTATACAAGAAGTCTGCAGGATTAAAAATAGAATTTAAGGCAGTAGTAATAGCGCCAGGTTTATCATTTCCGGCTTCATATGCTTTAGGTAAACCGCTTATACTGTAACGTCTATTATTATAAATAGGAGCTTTGCGAGCATCTATTTCTAAAAAACCGGTAAGTGTGTTTGCTTTAATATCAATTTGTTCTAGTGCGATTCCTTTTTCAGTCATTGAAATAGTTACATCACCAAATTTGAGCCAGTCCTCAGTCACTTTTATAGTAATAGTTTCAAATCCAATATAAGAAAAGAACAAAGTGTCATTCACTTTTGCTGGAATTTTAAATGCTCCAGTTTTAGTTGAGATAGTTCCTTTTACTTGGTTCAGGTTGACGATGTTAACGTTACTTAAAATGCTGTCATTTTTTGCATTCAACACTTTCCCAAAAACAGAAGATGATTTTTCTGTAGAAGTAGTGGATGGGTTGTTTTGAGCACCAGCTGTTGCCGTGATCAAAAGAAGTAATGCAATGGTAATTTGTTTTAATACTTTCATTCTGTGGGCTAAAATAATCTAACGTAATGGTTTTTAAACGAGTTTATTAATAAATTAACTATGATAGATAAGCGATTAATTTTTTAAGTGCGATACCTCGGTGGCTTATGGCGCCTTTTTCAACCAAATTCATTTGAGCAAAGGTTTTATCAAATCCATTAGGTTTAAAGATGGGATCGTACCCAAAACCTTCTGTCCCAACTCGTTCTTCTATAATTTCTCCTTCACAAACTCCTTCAAACATAGTCTGACAGTGTTCCATATCTAACGCTATCACAGTAACAAATCTTGCACTGCGATCTCTTTTTCCCTCAAGATTCTTTAAAAGCAAGTCCATATTATCTTCACTGCTTTTTTGTTCGCCAGCATATCTCGCGCTGTAAACTCCTGGCTCATTGTTAAGTGCAAGAACTTCCAATCCTGTATCGTCAGCAAAAACGGGTAAATCATATCGATCTCTTATAAACCTGACTTTCTGTGCCGCATTACCAGAGATTGTAGCTGAGGTTTCAGGAATGTCTTCATGCATACCTATGTCTCCTAGACTTAATAATTTTATATGTGAAGGCATCAAGATTTGAACTTCCTTCAGTTTGTTTAAATTATGAGTAGCAAATATGATTTCCATATTAAAGTGTTTTTGAAATTTCTACGAGTAATTGTGTATCGACTTCGTGTTTGATGTCTGGTCTGTGTAATTCACATTCCGTGCCGAAAAGTTCTTTGATTTTAAGATTCTCTCTTAGGATTAAATCTGCAGTTACGTACTCATCACGTTTTCCAGAAATGTGAATAGATCTAGAGGCTAAATCTCTAAATGTATTTCCGTCTATTTCATTGAATTCATGAGGAATAGAGCCGCTATGCATAATCAAAGCTTTAACTGATTTATTGTAGTGGATTAAGTATCTCATAGTGATAGAAACACCTTGAGAATATCCCATTAAAACTATTCTAGGATCGTTTATTAAGCTTTCATTTTTAAAAACTGCATCTATATAATTAAGGTTATTTAGCATTTCTTGAGCAGTATCTACTCGAGTGAGCCAGCTTGCACCTACATGTTTAAAGTTAGTTCCTTGATAGAATTTTGAAGGTGCTTGTAAGACAATAACAGCATTTTTTGTAGCATCCATTCCTGTAAAGTAGCGCTTGAAATAAGTCGCTAGGTAGCCTAAACCATGAAAGCAAACCCAAATATTCTCTGTGCTATCCTGAATAGGATTTAGAATTTCATAAGAATTAGTATGCTGATAAGAGACTGTTTTTATCATAATATGGAGTCTGTAGCTTATTTTTGGTAAAGATATGGACAAAGAACAGATACTATTGCGTTGCAACCAGATATGTCGCAACACGCTCATGGAGACACTTGAGATCGATTTCATAGACGTAGGAGAAGATTTCCTCACGGCTCGCATGCCGGTAACACCAAGAGTTCATCAACCAGATGGTGTGCTGCACGGTGGCGCAAGCGTTGCGCTCGCAGAGTCTGTAGGAAGTGCTGCAAGTTATATGTTTCTCAACACAGACGAGTTTGCCATACGTGGCATAGAAATCAGTGCAAATCACACTCGATCTAAAAAAGACGGTCACGTCTTTGCAACAGCTCGTTTTCTTCACGAAGGAAGAACGACACAGCTCTGGGAAATTAAAATCACAGACGAGCAAGAACGATTAATTTCCATTTGCAAGCTCACCACTATAGCTCTTAAAAAAGACGTTTAAATCTCTTAAATTTTCACCGCTTGCGCGAAAAGATATTTCCATACCTACAATCGTTGTTAGATAAAAAGTTACCGTTTCTTGCTCTTAAAAAAGCAAATGAAAATGAGGTAAAAATCATCTCCCAAAACAATCAAATTCTACATAAATCGGTACATGACAACCTGTCTTATGGTGTTTTTTCAAAATTTGATAATATTGATAGTCAGGTTTATATAATAAATGAAGAAGAGTTAAACTTTAAGTGGAGTAGTGCAGCTGTAAATTCACTACATACTACAGGAATCATTGCTGAGGATGGTAAAAAAGAGTACCTAGAACTCTTTGAAAAAGCGATGAGCGAGCTCAAAAAATCCAATCTTAAAAAGGTGGTCTTATCAAGAAAGCAAGAATTTCCTAAACGTGATACAGACATTGAAATTTTTGAAAGACTACTCGATACTTATCCAACTGCAAATGGTTATTTTTTCTACCATCCACAAGTTGGAAAATGGATGGGTGCAACTCCTGAGTTGTTATTAAATGTAAAAGGAGATGCAGTTTCCACTATGTCTCTTGCTGGGACAGCGTTAAATGTTGGTAAGGATACTCACATTTGGGGTGATAAAGAACTTGAAGAACAACGACTAGTCACTGATTTTATAAAATCTCAATTTGTAAAAACAGGAATTACTAATATTAAAGAAAGTGCGTTAGAAACCATAGAAGCTGGTCATTTACTTCATCTATGCACTTTACTAGCTGGAACTACTCATTCTGGTAATATCGAGGAATTGATTAACTCATTACATCCTACACCAGCTGTTTGTGGATTGCCACGTGATAAAAGCAAGGAGTTTATTATGGCAAACGAGAATTATGATCGCAGCTATTATACAGGCTATTTAGGAATAGTAAAAGAAGATTCAAGCGACTATTTTGTCAACTTGAGATGTATGCAACTATTTGATAAAAAGGTGATTATATATGTAGGTGGTGGCGTCACAGTTAAGAGTGATGTTCAACTAGAATATCAGGAGACCATGGCAAAACTACAAACCATGTTTAGATTGTTATAAAATACTTCTAAAAGCTGTTTTGAGCAATGCACCTTTCATACGTTGTGGTGCAGTATGACTCGATTTCTCTTGTTGCAAGCTTAATTTTGTAATACTCTTAATCTTTGTAAAGTTTGACTTCACAAATAGACCAGTTTCATAAATACCTATAAAGGTGTAGAAAATTACAAATTTGAATAATTTCATAGGTTGGCTAGTTTAAGAATACTAAAGATGATGAATTTATTTTAATTAGCAAAGCCATTTTTTTTGAAATTACTTTTTCAATTGTTGAACGGATCATATAAACGGCTGAAAAGTGAAAACCACCTTAATTTATATTCATTTTATCCATTCTTATTTGATGAATGGAATAGCCTAAGTTACCTTTGTGGTAATGCTACCAGAAATAATTCACGCTCAACAAGTCATCCTACTTTTTAAGAAAAGAGGAATCAGGCACATAGTCATCTCACCAGGCTCTAGGAACGCGCCACTTACCATAGGATTTACAAACGACTCATTTTTTAAATGTTATAGTATTGTAGATGAGCGATGTGCATCTCATTTCGGGATGGGAATTGCTCAGCAATTGAAGGAACCAGTAGCATTAGTTTGTACTAGCGGTAGTGCATTGTTAAATTATTACCCAGCAGTAACAGAGGCTTTTTATAGTGAAATACCTTTAATAGTACTCAGCGCAGATCGTCCACCACATAAAATTGACATAGGTGATGGACAGACTATAAGACAGCAACAGGTTTATGCAAATCATATTTTATATGATACACAACTAGAGATGATTAATGATTCTAGTAATGCGGAAGCTATCGCAACAAATGAACGCTTAATCAACAAAGCTATCAACATTAGTGTTTCTCAAAATGGTCCAGTACATATTAATGTGCCTTTTGAGGAACCGCTTTATAATACTGTAGTTGAAACTATTGTAGATCCTAAAGTAATGGATTTACTTAAAAATAACTCTAGTAGTATCCCAGATAGTTTTCATAAACAATGGAGTAGTGCACAGCGCAAGCTTGTGATTCTCTCCACACTCAATCCAGGCGTTCTTACTCAAGAACAACTTGATAAATTAACAAGTGATTCTACAGTTCTTGTGATGAGTGAAGTAAGTAGTAATCTAGTTCATGAAAAAGTGATATGGGGAATAGATACCTTAATTGCGCCTATTGAAAAGGATGATGAGGCTATTGCACACTTGCAACCAGATATGGTCGTGACCATAGGCGGCATGATAGTTTCAAAGAAAATAAAACAATACTTGCGCAAATTTGAAACTAAAACCCATTATCACGTAGGGAACCGCAAGGCATACGATACCTTTTTTAAACTTGCTGGACATATTAAAGTTACACCAGCCGCTTGGGTAGAATCTTTAGAACCTTCACAAGCCCATAGCGATTATAGTTCTTACTGGTTGTCATTCTTTAAAGATTACCTCATAAAGAGAAAAGATTATCTTCAAATGATGCCATGGAGCGATTTTAAGGCATTTGAATTGATTTTCAACGATTTACCATCTAGAATAACTTTACAACTAGGAAATAGCAGCACGATTAGATATGCACAGCTATTTCCTATGAATGCTACTCATCAAGTCTTTTCAAATCGTGGAACCAGCGGTATCGATGGTAGCACGAGTACGGCAATAGGCGCAGCGGTAGTATCTCAACAACCTACAGTTTTTATCACGGGTGATTTGAGTTTTTTCTACGATAGCAATGCGTTGTGGAATAACTATATACCAGCACATTTTAAGATAATCGTGATCAATAATAGTGGTGGCGGGATTTTCAGAATCTTACCAGGCGATAAGGATAATGATACGTTTCATACTTATTTTGAAACTACACATGAGCTAGACGCAAGTCATTTATGCAAGATGTTTGACATTAATTATAGTAGAGTTGATGATGAAAACGCTTTCGCGAAAGCGTACAAATCATTCCTAGAAGACAATACTAAACCACAATTATTAGAAATATTTACACCTAGACTAGAAAATGATACCGTTCTTCTAGACTATTTTAAATTTTTAAAATAGAGTTTTATCATATCCTATTAATTCTTACATTTAAAGTCTTAACTATAAAACTATATATCCAATGAGTAAATTTGACGAAAGAGTAGAAAAGTACGTTGCAGCTTACAAAGACAAAGTAGGTGGAAAGCTTGACGAAGAGTTATTGAGAAAAGTAACAAAAGGTCTAGGACCATCAATTTATAATAAGGACGCAGAAACTGTAAGTGCTGAAGCTTCAGAAATGCAACGTGTGGTAGATAACTACCTAAAGAAAAAGTTAGGAATGTCTGGAGACAACCTAATGGCGTCAGTAGAGGCTGTTATGGAAAAGTATGGTAAGAGTGAACGCGCTAAGTATCGCGCTTGTATCTATTACATGCTATGTGTACATCACGGAAAAGAGTCGGTTTATAACTAGGATTCTTTTATATATATTAAAAATCCCAATGCGAGAGCATTGGGGTTTTTTGTTTAGTAAATCACTATAATCTGTGGATGTTCATTTTTAAACTGAGAAATCTAAACTTCTCATATGTAATTTTTCTTTACCTAATCCATTTTTAAATGATAGCTCTCTTTCTGATTTGGTTTGAGAATTACTATTAGCGATTACTTTTAAGATTTCATCTAACGTAGGTTATTTCATAATCTTCATATTTCAACGAACACATGATTCTTATATCTAGTCACCAATTATTTTACTTAAAGCGTATTGAACAGCTTCAAATTCAGTTCTAAAATATTCTAAAGTTTGCTTCTCTCCACGTTCTGTGTAATACCATTGAAAAAGTTCTCCATTTTTTTCAATTCCATAACCTTCATGAATGAAATTACCATTAATACTATAGTTATCGAATGCGTAATTATTGGCTTTCATCCATTTTGCTAATTCCCTTAATGTAAGTAACTCCATGATTAATATTACTTCTCCACAACTTTAACTTCTTCCTCGGTAACCATATCACCACTGTTCCAAGTTTGAATGGTATAGTTCATCACGTCTGCTATTTCTTGATCTTCTAAGCCTAGTGAGAGCATGATGTTGTTATATTCTTGACCGTTAACTTCAATAGGTCCTTTAAGTCCATATTTTAATGCATGTATACTTTCTGTACGTTTCTCTGTCAACCAGTTGGATGGATTGAGTGGAGGAAAAGCGCCTGCAACTCCTTTACCGCTGGTCATGTGACAACTTACACAGTTATCACTGTATATTTCTTTACCACGAGCGACACTAGCCTCTAGCGGACTTTGTTCTATTTCCTTAACAGGTGTTGTGGCTGTTTCTTTTTTGGAATTGCCACAACTAGTAAGAGCAATGGCAAGGAGTACTATGAGAAGATGTTTCATTATTTAATTTTATTCTTTTAAAAATACGATGGAAATTAGAATGTTTTACCACTTGTCATGCTGAATTTATTTCAGCATCTCTTTATTCATAAACTTAAACTTTATGCGAGCTGATTTTCCATAATTTTAATATCGTTATGGCAGACTAAAGTCTGCCGCTATGAATTTGTTTTGTCGCCTGCGGCGTTCTTTTTATTGCGCCGACTGAAGTCGGCTTTCTTTTAAATTTCAACTAATGAAATTCTCACAAACTCATAAACATATCACGACTTTCGCTCGATATTACCATAGATTTTTTAATTCAGCAAACAGCTACCTGCTAATTTTAAAAATCCCTTCACCTTCCACAGCCACGTAAATCATTCCATCTGGTCCTATCTTTACGTTACGCATACGGCCGAGTTTGTCGGCTATTTTTTCTCTTTTAGTTACTCGATTGCCGTCCATGTGCAGCATTTCTAGGTACTGAAACTTTAAGGAACCGACTAAGAAATTACCATTCCAGTCTTTATAAGCGTCATTATTAATAATGGCAAAACCACTCGGTGCAATACTAGGAACCCAATAATAGATAGGTTGTTCCATGCCTTCTTTTTCGGTGATCTCGGTAAACGTCGTACCGCTGTAATTAATACCGTAGCTTATGACAGGCCAGCCGTAGTTATTGCCAGATTCTATAATGTTGATTTCGTCGCCGCCTTGTGGACCGTGCTCATGAGCAATTACTTTTCCAGTTACAGGATGTGTAGTCATTCCCTGCGGATTTCTATTCCCATAGCTGTAGATAGCAGTTTTCGCGCCAGCGGTATCAATAAATGGATTATCACTAGGAATACTACCGTCATCATTAATACGGTAAATTTTTCCACAGTCTCGAGTCACATCTTGCGGATTCACATCTCGATTGCCACGATCACCTATGGAAAAATATAAATGGCCTTCTCGATCCCAAGTAAATCTACTACCGAAATGTTGCCCTTTTTTAGAATTGGGCATTGCTTTATAAAGAACTTCGAGATTTTCTAGTTGATCATTTTTGAGAACAGCTCTTGCAATTGCAGTATTACCACCATCGCCGCCACCCATTTTTGATGCATAAGAGATGTAAATGAAGTTGTTTTCATCAAATTGTGGATGTACCGTAACATCTAGTAATCCTCCTTGACCGCGCACATAAACTTCAGGTACGTTTTTAATTTCTATACTTTCAGTTCCATCAAATCGATATAGTTTGCCTTCTTTCTCAGTATAAATTAAATCACCGTTAGGCAACCAGGTCATTCCCCATGGAATATCGAGATCTTCTACAACAGAGGTAATAGTGTAATCTTTTTGATCGTCTATTAAAGGAATGTTATCGACTTGTGGTGCTTTACTGTTAGTAGATAACTCTGAAGTAACAGTAACTTCAACGAGTTCGTTTTCCTTTACTTGTTCTTTACAAGAGGTTAAAATTAAAACGAGAGTACATAGAAGAAGATAGATTTTCATAACCGTAATATTTCTATAAATGTACTACAGCTAAATTTTATTAAAGTTAAAAGCATAAAAAAATCTCTTTTCAAATTGAAAAGAGATTTTTCAGCTTTTGGTTAGCAATAATTTATGAGATAGGCGAGTAGAAGGCTAATTCAAAATCATCTATATGATAAATCTTATTTAGAGAATTATGCAGTTATGTGTGCGATTCCCCAATCTTCGTTAGAACTTCCTGTTCTAGGTGTGATTCTATTACGTGACAATAGTGGAAAGTCTGAATCTGAGTCTAAAAATCTATTTGTGATACGCATGATGTTTGTTTTTGTGGTTATAAATGTTGGCACTTGGTTTGTATAGATTAAGTAAAATGACTTAATTATCTATATCTTCTTTTACTATTCCAGTTATCACTAAAAGTTCTATCTGGACGGAATCTCTTTACTGTAGGTTCTAATACTGTTGTAGTTGTGTTGCTCGCTTTCATAATAATTGTTTTAAGTGGTTATGCATATATGACGCAGCATTTATTTAATTGTTACACTACTTTGTAAAACATAGTAGTTAAAATTATTCATTATGTTGATAATGAAGTATTTATAATGCTAATTATTTTAGCATTAAATTTTGAGTACGTGGTTTTCAACTATCTTGGACATAGTTTTCAACTGTGTTTTAGTTAGAAATTATATAAATTGCCCCATGATTATAATCATACTATTATTTTGGGGTAGCTGTATATGGCTCTATCATAAGACACGGCCATATAAAAGAAGAAAAGAATTGATCGCCTTCTGGGTAATGGTTTTTATTCCTGGAATAGGAACTATGTATCACTGGAGAAGTCGTTCTACATTTAAAGAACGTATGGATTATAGAAAATCACAGACTTAAATCTGCTCCCATAGTTTTTCACTCGATAAACGATAAGTTCCCACAAAATCCCAATTACACTCAGCAGGCGCGATGACTGATAGAAAGTGAATACCATCTTTTCCTAGATATAAATGATAGGTTTCTCCCACGATAGGTTCAAATGAGAATTTTGCACCATAGACCAGTTGATTATCCTCAAATTTTTTAACCATAGCATCATACTCAGCTTTGAGTTGGTCAAATTGGGACTTGATCTCGTGGTTGACCTTATTGATATTGGTCTGTTTCCACGAGGTAATGTCTGGAGTAGTGATTTTAGGAGCGGCAACACCACTAGAATAGGGAAGAAGTGCGGCATTATAAGTACCTGTTTCTTCGTCGTAAACTACATAATCTGGTTTCTTGTCCTCGCTCATACTGCAAATTTACAAATTGCAATTTTGTTTTGTAGAAGATTAACATGACTTTGTTAAACAAAAAATCGAGACAGATGCGTCTGTCTCGATTTAAATAACTCATGGATCCCCTAAAATCTCTGAACTATATTACTAATATACTGATTTTCAAATTCATTACTTGATATAACTTGCTCAATCTCTGTTCTTGTACTATGAAATGTCACTTTGACTTTATGAAACACGCTTTCGCGAAAGCGTATTTATTACAGCTCTACTTCTTCACAAATTTTAAAGATTGCCACTGATTATTATTTTCAATAGCTATAAAGTAGAGACCAGCTTTAAAATTGCTGCAATTGATTCCTTGGTTTGCGCGATATTTCCCTTCACTCAATTTTCTACCGTTGAGGTCATAAATGATATATCGATTGTCCTCTAACGTTTCACCATTGATAAAGAATTGATCAGTAGTAGGATTAGGATATAATTTCAACGGTCTATCTTGAATAATTACCTGCGTATTTGAAAGTGTAGCACAGCCACAATCGTCTTGATCATAATAAAAGAACTTACGTTCACATGGATTATAGCTTATCGCTATAGGACAACCATTACTATAATAATCTACAATTCTTGTGACAACCCAATCACATCTTAAATCACTTATTCCTGATGCAGTATCGTTAAGACCAAATTGATTTGAAACGCCTGTAGTATTTATATTAGGATAAATTGAAGATGTTGTTCCACCAGTATTTTCATGAAAATACATTCTACCACCTACGGATCCAGGAAGTAACGGATCGCTGATTAATAGGTCTAAATCTCCATCACAGTCCGTATCATATAATTCAGGTGTAGGGTAACTATCTCCATTTTCTGGCATGTAAATATTTGTAATCATAGTTCCAAAACTTGTATAACCTTGTGGAGCGACCAAATCAAAATATGGATACGTGGCAGAACCATTATTTTCAAAGTAAGCTGTTCCTGGAAACATGGTGTTTTGAGATGATAAAATAATATCGGGTAATCCATCATTATTCAAATCACCTACTTCCATTAATGCCGGTCCAAAAGGATAGTCTATGTTCTCAAGCAATAGGTAAGCTCCATAACTAAAATTCCCGGCACAATCATTATAATATACTCTGGTTTCTGTATTCACTCCATATACTACTAGATCTAAACATCCATTATTATTCCAGTCGTATAGTCTATAGGATAACGCATTTTGAATATTCATATTAACTGGTGGTAGGTTAAAAATAGGAGTTGTATTTCTACCAGCGGTATTTTCTAACCAGTGCAGTACAGGAAAACCTGAGCTGGCATCTATTTTAGTATAAAGTATATCTGTATCGCCATCATTATCCATATCTCCATATTCTTTATCCAGCGTGCCGAATCGGTCTGTATCGAGTTCGTGTTCAATTGCTAGTGGGAACAGATTTCCTACGGCTGCTTGATAAGGTAAAAAGTCAAGCGGTTCACATTGATCGATAGGTGAATCTATAGTTAGTTCAACTCGATTACTAGGAATAATAATTCCTGTTCCTGCATCACAATTCACAAGATAAGCACTGTTTGACACCATAGAATTCGTACCAACAGCAACAGATGGTAAGCTAGCACTCAGGTCTATTGTAAAACTATCTGCTGGATTAAGAATGCTGCTGTTTTCAAATAAAACGGTTTGGGTAGTAGGACTAGGTGATGTAGTTCCTGTCGCAACAGTATTACAATCAAAATTATTAGGTGCAACAGTCGTTGACGGTGTACTATTTAAATAGGAAACTGTAAAATCGGGTGCCGTAGCGGCATAATTAACTAATGAAAAAGAGCTGTTCCTGGTTAAAACGGTTGGGTAATACACATCTCCTGCGGCTGGTAATTCATCAATAATCTGAAATTGATTGAGCGCCTTATTCCCAAAGTTCTCTACAATAAGTCTATAATAAACATCGAGGTTACAAGTTGGGTCATAAATTAGTGGAGCATCTTGATAAGTAATATCATCATCTGATATTTGTTTTTTCAAAGAAATCACAACAGATTCTATGACATTTACCTTAGCAAAATCTGTGGTCACTGATAAATTATTAGCACTATCCGTAATTGTCGCTACATTATCTATGTTACCAGGAACAGTATATGGTTTTACTCTAACTTTAACTACTGCACAAAATGATTGATTAACAGTGTTCAAGCAAGTGTTTGCCGCAAAGAAAGCTGAACAGTTCTCAACTAGGTTGACAGCGCTCCAAGTAAGGTTTTGTCCGTTTTGTGTGAATGTGGTTCCCGCTGGCATGTTTGTATTATCTACAGATATAAATTCATATTTAGGATCTAATACATCAGTGAGAACGCCGTTGAAATCAAGACTACCATTATTTTGAATACAGATTTCAAAATCAAGCTCATCTGTAGGAACTATGTTTGTTATCGCAGTTTGATAGGGATCGCCCGTATTTGATTTACGTACTTTTTTAACAGCACATAGTTTGACTTCTTCGGCAGCGATGGTAAATGATGCGCAGCTATTGTTACTAATGGCCACATTTGCAGCAGGAGATTCCAGTAAAATCTCGCCTTGAAAATCTGAACAATTAGTAATGGAAGTTCCTATGGTTAAGGCTGGATCAACGGTAAAGATGATAGTGATATTCAATTGATCTCCTGGAAAGAGAAGTGTATTGTTTTGAGCGCCGAGTTGTAAACTATTTCCAGCTGGTGCAGGAGTAAACGTACCATTATAACCTATACTCAAATCTACAGGAATAGAAGGATTCCCATTAATAATAAGATCAAAATTTGTATTTGAAGAAGCACTGTTAATCAATCCGCTAATTCGTATGGATTGAGGTATAATATCATTAGGTAAATTGTCAATTATATCAACTAGAGCAACAGGTCTATTATCACTATTGGAATATAATATGTCATATGCACCTTGACAACCGGCAACTGGATTAGTAATAAATACACTTTTGATCATTGCGCTACCTAAAGTAGGAGGCGGCAAGTTGTCTACTGCGGTAACAGTTGCCGTATCTGTTGCAATAGCGGTTGCAGGACTTTCACCTACTGGCGTACCATTTAATTCTACAGTATTAGGAATAACCTGACCATTTGTAAAAGCTGGACAATTGCTGTAATCTACTTCAACGATAAATTGAACGTTTTCAAAAGGATTTGAACCTATCAAATCATTATTTAATGTGATTATGTTTGTTACAGGATCTAAAGTTCCTGGACCACTAATTAAAGTAGCAGTAGCACATGGCGGTGATACAATCTCTGAAATGGTTGGGTTTTGAAGATTCAGCATACCAAAAGATATTCCTTGATACGCAGGATCTTTCTCTACGATAATGTTGAATTGTGCAGTACCACCTGTAGTCGGAATAAAGAAATTACCATTTTGATCAGTCACTGCAGGAAATAGTGGTGTTTTTGAAATCTTTCCCCATGGGCTCACAGCACTTGCAGTACTTACTAAACCAGTTGCAGGTCCAAAGTTCTCCGTTCCAGATGAGGTTGTATAATCTGCTGTGATATTATTTGTGGCTGTAAAACCATCTGCTGTGATACCAGCGCAAAACGTGACATTAATGGTAAATGAACCACGTTGTATATTATTAGTAATACTAAAAACTACCGCTGGTAAAGAACTGGTGTCTATCAATCCAGTAATAGAACTTGATACTGGATTACCATTAAAATCTATAAAAGTATTGTCGGCAGTAATGTCGCTAGCTGTGTAGCATAATCCAGCAGGTAATAGATCTGTTATAGTCAAAGTATTTGCTGGATTCAGATTTTGAAAATCTATAGTATAAGCAAACGGTTCACCAGTAGCGATGCTCGTTACTTGCGGTGTAGATTTTTGAATGGTGGCTTCGCCAGTTTGACTGCTGGCACTAATAGATTGTGCTTGTAGATGGAGTGAGCAAACCCATAAAACAAATAAAAGAGTAATTTTTCTCATAATATCAAGTATTAAAACAGCCAGTACAGAACTAGCTGTTATTTTTTAAAGTTCTTTATGTACAAAACCGAAGATGAACCCATTAAAGGATTGAGTCACAAATGATGGACTGGCGTCTAGATTAAATTCTATAATCTCAGTTTGAGCTTGAGTGGATGGATTCCCAAAGTTAAAATGTGAAATCGCATGAAGTCTTTTTCCACATTCTTTCCACTCCAGCTGCATGGACTCTACATTTACATTAACTCCACTATATAAAGTTGTAGCGGTAAAATTATTTGGTAAGGTGAATTCTAGTTCCACAAGATCCACATTTAAGTTGTCTCCTGTCAACACATAAAACACATCCTTAGTTTGATTGTATTCTAATCCTGAATGATAGGTACCGTTCAATGGTAAGGAGTTAAAAATATTTAGCACAGCGGTATTAACATCATATGAGAACATTTCTGTTCCTACTCTAAAGTATAATTTATCAACATTATTGCTTGTGGCTGTTGCATATGTGTTAGTCAAATCAAATGGAGCAGTACCAGGAATAAGTCCACCTGTAGCGAGTATAGGACCTAGAGTTCCAGTAGATGGATTCATAGTGTGAATATTAAATCTAGGTGAAGCAGGATTAACATCTTGGTCTAGAACATATAAGGTGCCGTTTAAATATACTGGAGCACTTATTCTTCCTAAAAATCCCCAAGAACTATTAGGTAATGTAAGGTTTGTAGTAAAATTAGTGGCTTCATCATACACAAGAGCATCTGCAGCTTCTTCTTGATCAAACCATATAAATTGTCTATTTACTTTATCCCAAGCGCTAGGATGGTTAAGAGGCGTTATTCCTGTTCCTATTCCTCCATTTATAGTAAATGAACTGGTAGTAATATTGGCCGTAGTATTTTGTAAAACGTCTATGACATTATTTGTGTTTTGCATATCGCTAGTACTCAGAGCAAAGTAAGTATTATCAATACATGTAATCGTTGAAGCGGTACCATCATCTTCAGTACAAGAAAATGAAATTGCAATAAGTAATAAAAGTAGAAACTTGGTTTTCATGATTTAAATATTTGATACAAATGTGCTTGTAAAGTCATAACAGTTCAAGTGTAAATACTGCAACGGTTGTTTTGGATGGATAAACGGTATGGAACACTTGATTTTTTTAATGCTGCTTTCGCGAAAGCGTAACAATTACAATCCAATTGCTACTAATAAGGCATGACAAACGAAATCAACTATAAAGACTTTGAGCCGCAGGTACTAGAAAAAAAATTCTGGTCAGGTAGTAGTTACGAATCCACGCAAATGGTGCTAGAACGTGTCAATGAATGGATACGTAAAAATTACAACATGAAGATCATCAATGTGGAAACCTTACTTGTTCCTACCATGAATTACACAAAAAAGAAAACCAACGCTAAAAAATTGAACATGGGTGGTGGATACGTTTATATGATTGAAGTCGTGAGAGTATGGTATCAATAGGATAGGACTTATATTTGTGTAAAAATAATACTTATGTCCATCAACTGGAAAACTGCCATAGAATTTGAAGATATCACTTATAAAAAATGTGATGGGATTGCCCGTATCGCTTTTAATAGGCCAGAGGTGCGTAATGCGTTCCGTCCTAAAACAGTGAGCGAGCTCATTAAAGCTTTTTATGATGCGCAAGAAGATCTTTCTATAGGCGTAGTCATTTTAACTGGTGAAGGTCCATCAAAAAAAGATGGTGGTTGGGCTTTTTGCAGTGGTGGCGATCAAAATGCTCGTGGACACGATGGTTATAAAGATGATTCAGGTACTGGAAGATTAAATATTCTAGAAGTGCAGCGCATGATCCGTTTCATGCCCAAAGTTGTGATTTGTGCAGTGCCAGGATGGGCAGTAGGCGGCGGACACAGTCTGCACGTAGTGTGTGATATGACCATAGCCAGCAAAGAACATGGAGTTTTTAAACAAACTGATACTGACGTAGCCAGTGTAGATGCTGGTTATGGAAGTGCGTACCTCGCAAAAATGGTGGGACAGAAAAAAGCTCGTGAGATTTTCTTCCTAGGAAGAACTTACAGCGCTCAAGAAGCCATGGATATGGGAATGGTAAATGCCGTTGTTCCACACAATGAACTCGATCAGACAGCTTATGATTGGGGACAAGAAATTCTTAAAAAATCTCCTATTGCTATTAAAATGGCAAAGTTTGCCATGAACGCTACTGATGATGGCATGGTAGGTCAGCAAGTGTTTGCAGGAGAAATGACGCGATTGATCTACATGACTGACGAGGCTCGAGAAGGTAGAGAAGCATTCCTAGAAAAACGCGCTCCAGATTGGGGAACAGATCGTTATATACCTTAAGATTAGATTTTGGGTTGTTAGGTTTTTGGGTTGCTGGGTTTTTGGTTTCTGTTTTCAGTTCTTTGTTTTTGAGTAGAAAACTCATCCTTTAGGTGTTGTATTGAGCTTGTCGAGTTGGTTGGGGAAAAGTTATCGGTTTTCAAAAAGATTTTCAATTTTCCATAACTACAATAAAAACTCCTTCCCTTGAGGGAAGGTTGGGATGGGTGTTTACACATAATGTAACTTACTGTACACAAAACTCACACTTTGGGCGTTGTACTGAGCTTGTCGAAGTGATTGTAGTAAATTTTGGTTATAAATTAACATTAATGACAGTGCTTTAATAATTTGAATTTCCGCACTTGTTGCGGAAACTGACTAATTTTCTCAAACATTCATTGAATGCCTCTTTTTCCCTAAATTAGCAAAAGGTATCAGTAGTTAAGTACTTCATTGAATTATCCCTTATGGCAGACCAGCAAGAAATTATCAAACAATTAATGGAACGGCTAGCGCTGCTGTCTAGAAAACAGGAATCCTTTAAGTATGAAATCTTTGATTTAAAAAATCAACTGGATCAATTGCAAGCTTCTTTAAAAAATGAGAATACTTTTGATGCTGCTCCTGTGCAAAAACCTATAGCACCTGAACAGCCTAAAACTGAAGAAACGTCTAACAGACAATGGGTAGATCAATCTTTACAACAGCGAACTACCAATCCACAATTTCAACAAGAACAGCATCAACAACAAAGAGCTGCTTATCAACACCAAGCTCCAAAACCTAAAAAACTTTCTCCTTTAAGAAAATCTAATCTGGAAAAATTCATAGGGGAAAACCTATTGAACAAAATCGGGATTTTAATTCTGGTGATAGGAATAGGTATAGGTGCAAAATATTCTATTGAAAACGAGCTTATCAGTCCGTTAACTCGTATCATACTTGGATATGTATCTGCTATAGGGTTGCTGGGTTTTGGAATTAAATTGAAGAAAAAATATGAAGCTTATAGTGCAGTATTAGTCAGCGGCGCTATTGTAACTTTATATTTTATTACATTTTTTGCCTACAGCTTTTATGATCTCATACCTCAAACAGTTGCGTTTATACTCATGGTGCTCTTTACCTGTTTTACGGTAGTTGCATCGCTTAATTATAATAGACAAATCATAGCGCACTTAGGATTAGTAGGTGCTTATGCGGTTCCTTTTTTATTAAGTAATGACTCTGGTAGGGTTGAAGTTCTATTTAGTTATATCGCTATTATCAATATAGGAATCTTGATTATAGCTTTTAAAAAGTATTGGAAACCATTGTATTATTCTGCATTTGGAATGACTTGGTTGATATATTTTTCTTGGTTCATCATGGACTATAGTGATGAAAAACACTTTTCACTAGCCTTAGGTTTCTTATTTGTGTTTTATATCATCTTTTATTTAACGTTTCTAGCTTACAAATTGGTAAAAAAAGAAGCCTTCAATATGGTTGATATCATATTGTTATTTGCAAATTCCTTTATATTCTATGGAATAGGATATGCTATATTAAATGGGAATGATACTGGAGAACATTTATTAGGCTTGTTCACCTTAGTAAATGCACTCTTACACTTTACAGTAGCAGTGGTGATTTACAAACAAAGTTTGAGCGATAAAAAGCTATTCTATTATGCAACAGCGCTGGTACTTACATTTATCACTATAGCTGTGCCCGTGCAATTAGATGGTAATTGGGTAACCTTAATGTGGACGGCACTTGCAGTATTGCTATTCTGGTTTGGAACTACTAAGAACATATCTATTTATGAGAAGCTTTCTTATCCGTTGATGCTATTGGCATTTTTAAGTATGGTGCATGACTGGATAGAAAATTATAGCAGCTATTTCATTACCGCAGATAATCAGCTGTTGCCGCTGTGGAATATGAGTTTCTTGACTTCTATGTTATTTGTGGCAGGATTTGGTATTATTCTTTACTTGCAACGCAGAGATGGATTTGAATCTGCCTTTAAGAACGATAATATTTGGTTTCAAATCTCTAGTTACGCGGTGCCTATATTATTCATAGGTAGTTTGTACTATGCATTTAGGTTAGAAATTGAACTGTACTGGGATCAATTATTCTTTAACTCAAATCTTAATTTGAGCTCAAGTACTACCTACTTAGGAAGTGGTGATTATAGTTTGCATGATTTCAAATCGATATGGTTGATAAACTATACTTTATTCTTTGTTGGGTTGCTTTCTTACTTGAATTTCAAGAAAATCAAAAATGTAATTATTGAGAATGCTACGTTAGTTCTTACACTAGCTACCATTTTTGTGTTCTTAGTACAAGGTTTATATTCTATGAGTGAATTGAGAGAATCCTATTTAGAGCCATCAGAATATTACAATAGTGGGATTTTTTATCTATTGATTCGTTATGTATCATTTGTATTTTTAGCATTTGCTATGATCGCATTGTATCGTTTTATTAAAAAGCCAGGTATAAGTCGTGGTTTTAAAATAGCTTATGATATTATTCTACATGTGACCATTGTTTGGGTAGTAAGTAGTGAATTGATTCACTGGCTAGACATAGGTGGAGCAAGAGATTCTTATAAACTCGGCCTGAGTATTCTATGGGGTGTTTATTCGTTCTTATTAATTGGTTTTGGAATTTGGAAAAACAAGCCTTATTTGAGAATAGGAGGAATGATCTTATTTGGGATTACCTTAATCAAACTCTTTTTCTATGATCTCACCAGTTTACCTACGATATCCAAAACGATTGTATTTGTATCCTTAGGAATTCTATTATTAATAATCTCGTTCCTATATAATAAATACAAAAACAAGATCAACTATATCACAGAAGAGAAGGAATTACCAACCCAACAGAATCTGGATCAACCTTCAAGAGAAGAAAAGCAATCCTATACTGACGAATTTGATGCACGTAATGACTCTTAAAATGAGAACTATGAAATTATATTTTTGCGCTTTTATATTATTTGTAATAGGATTTAATGCTCATGCACAATGGAGTGATTACAATTATGAACGATCCATTAATGAAGTAACAGCTGACTGGCACAGCATCCCAATTCCCGATGAGATGTTTGATAAAGTAAAAGCTTCTTTAAAAGATGTCAGGATTTACGGAATTTCAAAAGATAACGACACGATAGAAGCGCCTTACTTTTTAAAGATAAATTCTGAGCAATTTAAGAGCAAACAGCACTCCTTTGAAATCATCAATCAGACTAAAACAAAAAATGGATTCTATTACACTTTTAAATTGGATGAGGAAACCAGCATCAGTAATATCAACTTGAAGTTCAAGGAAGATAATTATGACTGGAAAGTAACTCTAGAAGGCAGCCAGCACCAAAAGCAATGGTTCACCATACTGGAAGATTATAGAATTTTATCTATTAAAAACTCTTCAACCGACTATCAATTTACAGATCTCGTTTTTCCACCAGCGAGTTATCGATATTTCAGAGTTTTAGTAAAAAGTGAAAATCAACCGGAATTACTCGCTTCAAAAATTTTCAAACAACAAAAAACCGATGGAGTCTTTGTAGATCATCATCTCAAGAACTTCTCTATCACTGAGGACAAGAAAAGAAAATCAACGATCATAGATGTCGAGCTAGAACATTCAGTTCCTGTAAGTCGCCTTATGGTTAATGTGAAGAACGATTATGATTATTTCAGATCTGCAAGTCTTACTTATCTAGCAGATAGTGTGGAGACCGAGAAAGGCTGGAAATATGATTATAAAACCATTAAAACGGGAACGCTAAATTCCCTTGAAGCAAACGAATTTGAATTCAACGACGTCATTGCGCGTAAATTTAGAGTAGTGGTTCATAATGCTGACAATCAGCCGCTGGATATTACTTCTGTAAGTCTTAAAGGTTTCAGCTATGAACTTGTTGCTCGTTTCTCAGAACCTGCGAGTTATCAATTAGTTTATGGAAATAAAAAGGCACACAAGCCTAATTATGATATTTTAAAAGTAAAAAAGAATATACCTCAAAATCTCAAAGCCTTAACCTTAGGACCAGTTCAAAAAGTAAAGAAGAAAGAAGTCGCTGGAATATCTGCTTTATTTGAAAATGAATTCTGGTTGTGGGCGATTATGGGAATTATCATTCTCGTACTTGGCGGTTTTACTTTTAAGATGTTGAAAAATACAGATTCTTAAAAAGTAGAGGAGTGGAATGATTGTGAGAATTACGCTTTCGCGAAAGCGTACACCTACATCACCACACAACTCTCTACAACGTCTTCAATAGTGAGTTGTAAATGTTTAGGTAACAAATTATCCTTGGGCAATACAGACAATTGACGGTCTTCATTGCTATCAAAAACCTGCTTCAACAATGGATGCGGATAACCCAGCACTTGACAAATTTCACGTATCAAATCAACATGATGAATCAAATCTACACTGCCTAAGTGAAACACACCACGGCGGCGTTTATTGATGAGGTAATGGATTTGTTGTGTCAGTTTATTAATGTGCGTAGCGTTAATGACCACATTTGGAAAAACTTCAATAGCTTCTTTGTTATGAAGTTGCTTTTTTATTTCTTCCACTCGTGGCGTGTTATTCCCAAAGATCATCGGGATTCTACAGATCACGTATTTAGAAGGATGCAATCTCAATAAAGCGTTTTCAATTTTAATCTTAAATCGCCCATAAATACTTTCAGAAAAAGTCTTGTCATGCTCGTAACTAGGGAAGTTGGTAAAACGATCAAAGACGTTTGCACTAGACATAAAAATAATGCGAGACTCATTTCTTACTACCCAATCTATGAGTCGCTCGTGTAGATGAACTTGGGAATTTACATTACCACGCACAGCGCTGACTATAAATTTAGGCTTGAGAGAATCTAGTAGTCCTTGAATATCTTCAAGTTCCATATCCAGCTGGTGGAAATGCTGGTTGTTATCAAATTCTTTATGATCTGTTTTATAAGTAGCATGCACATCATAATAGGGCGCAAGCTCCTTGTAGAGCGCATTACCTATAAAGCCACTACCGCCTAAAATTAAAATACGATTCAAAAATTGTTTAGTTTATTGATTTTGAAGTACTATGAAGTAACTTTAATTGAGATCTTAATTCCATACTATTTCTAATAGAAAAAGTGTGAAATAAATTCCCTTCCCATTGGGATGAGCTCTTACTTTTTATAAAATGGTAACTTGATAACGGTTGCTGGAACTAGTTTCTTGCGTATTTGAATGTGAATTTTACTGCCAGGAGTTGCAAAAATAGGTGGAACATATCCCATTCCTATTCCTATTCCCATAGATGGAGACATGGTTCCGCTGGTTACTATTCCTAAATCTTTCTGGCTACTATCTTTAATTTCATAACCACCACGAGGAATCGCGCGATCATCCATTTCAAATGCTACTAACTTTCTATCTACACCTTTTTCTTTATGATCAAGAAGTTGCTCGTGGTTCACAAACTCTTTAGTGAATTTAGTCACCCAACCTAGTCCAGCTTCATATGGAGAAGTGGTCTCATCGATGTCATTTCCATAAAGGCAATATCCCATTTCTAATCGTAAGGTATCACGCGCTGCAAGACCTATAGGCTTGATATTAAAATCTGCTCCAGCTTCAAATACTTTATTCCAGATTTGTTCCACTTCACTATTCTTACAGTAAATCTCAAAACCTCCAGAACCTGTGTAACCTGTAGCACTAATAATAACATGCTCAATTCCTGCAAAATCTGCTACCTCAAAATGATAAAATTTGATAGCACTTAAATCTACAGAGGTAAGTGACTGCATCGCTTCAACAGCTTTGGGACCTTGAATGGCAAGTAGAGAATAATCATCAGACAGATCTTTCATGTCTGCGCCCATAGTATTGTGCTTAGTAATATGTGCCCAATCTTTATCTATGTTTGAAGCATTTACTACCAGTAAATAGGTGTCTTCTTTTACACGATAAGTAATCATATCATCTACAATTCCACCAGTTTCATTAGGTAGATAAGAATACTGTGCACGACCTACAGTCAGTTTTGAAGCATCATTTGAAGATACTTTTTGTACTAAGTTCAGTGCTTCAGGACCTGAAATTAAAAATTCACCCATGTGAGAAACATCAAATACACCTACATGCTCACGTACATTCTGGTGTTCTATGTTGACACCTTCATATTGAACAGGCATATTAAAACCTGCAAAAGGAACCATTTTTGCGCCTAGCGCCTCGTGTATTGCTGTAAGAGCTGTGTTTTTCATGAAATGTTTTTTATCAGTCTAGCAAATGTATGGATTTAACCTATTATTCTTTAAAAACATACTCATAGAAAATTGTGAAATTCTATTTGGTTTCCGTTCCCTAACCCTAAAGGCTGCGGAAATCAGAATATTAATAACTTAATTTAGAAACCTACCCTTTAGGGTTAGGGAAAGGTTTCGGTGATGTTAGAAATCTTAAACTTTGAATTTTAAGATTTGTTATTAGGATTTCAAAGTATTCCGTCTCATTCCTTAAATTGCAGACAGCAAAAACATACACATTGAAAATACTAAGTGCACAACAGCTCGCCGAAGCTGATTTATCGACCATTAATAAAAACCAAATTACAAGTAATGACCTCATGGAGCGCATTGCGCAGCTCATTTTTGAGCGCATCCATCAGCGATTACAAGGTTCACCGGTTCCTATCAAGATATTTTGTGGAATAGGTAAAAATGGTGGTGATGGACTAGCACTAGCGCGTCACATGATCCAGCATGGTTATCATGTTAAAGTTTACGTGACTAATTTTAGTAAAAAACGAGCTCCAGAATTTTTGTTTCACTATGATAAAATAAAAGAAGTCACTAAGGACTGGCCTGTTTTACTGTCTAGCAAAGAAGATTTCCCAGAGATCAACCAGCAAGATATTATCGTGGACGCCATTTTTGGAACTGGAATTAATAGACCTATTGAAGGCTGGATGATCGATTTAGTACATTACATTAATAAATCACCAGCATTTAAACTAGCGATAGATGTACCTAGCGGTTTATATGCAAACACACCACAAGTTATAGATGCGCCTATCATTCAAGCGCAGCACACCTTTTCTTTTGAAACACCTAAACTTAGTTTTTACTTGCCTCAAACCGGTAAATACGCTGGCACTTTTGAAGTGATTAAAATAGGGCTAGATCCTGAGTACTTAATGAAAGCCACGCCACTTGCGCAAATCATCACGCCTGACGCTGCTCGTAGTATGTATAAACCACGTGAGAAATTTAGCCATAAAGGTGACTACGGTCACGTACTTACCATGGCAGGAAGCAAAGGAAAAGTAGGCGCAGCTATTCTTGCTGCAGGAGCTGCAATGAATATGGGCGCAGGAAAAGTGACTGCCTATCTTCCTGAAGAGGCAAGTGACCTGTTACAATCTTCTTTACCTGAGGTGATGACCATTACAGGAAAAGGTGAGCATTTCATTACCGATTTTGAACACGACTTGAAAGATATTACTTTATGTGTAGGACCAGGATTGAGCACAGGAGATGATGTGAAACACGCTTTGGCGAAAGCGTTATCTCAACAATCTAAACCGCTAGTCATAGATGCAGATGGATTAAACATCTTATCAGAGAAACCAGAATACTGGAAAATGGTGCCTAACAATTCTATTCTCACGCCGCATGATGGCGAGTTACAGAGATTAGTAGGTGAATGGACTGACGATTATGACCGATTAGAAAAAGCTAAAAAATTATCTACTGATAAGGACGTTATTTTAGTTTTAAAAGGAGCGCACACAATTATCGTTTCTGGTAAAAGCATGTATATTAATGATACGGGAAATCCAGGAATGGCTACGGCTGGTAGTGGAGATGTGCTCGCAGGAGTGATTGCAGGATTACTTGCTCAAAGTTATGATCCTTTAACGGCAGCAGTTTTTGGTGTTTTTATTCATGGAACGTCAGGAGATATTGCTAGCCAAACTTATGCTCACGAAGGTTTAAAAGCGAGTATTATTTCAAACTTTGTAGGTGCCGCTATATTAGAGCTATTCAGACCTGAACCGCAACAGCAACCACAACAAGCACCGCAGCAATAAGGACTTTAATAAGTACTTCAATTCGGTATTAAAATTATATATTTAGGAATTACACAAGAACCATAACTTAAAACCAACTACCCAATGAATATACGCGAGATAAATGCCATGAGAGGACCTAATTACTGGTCGGTTAGAAGACATAAATTAATCGTGATGGTGTTGGACCTGGAAGACATGGAGGAAAAACCAACTGATAAAGTAGATGGTTTTGGAGATCGGTTAAAAGCGATGTTTCCTTCTATGTATTCTCACCGCTGTTCTGAAGGTTGTGAAGGTGGATTTTTCATGCGTGTAGATCAAGGAACCTGGATGGGTCACGTGATTGAACATATTGCGTTAGAAATCCAAACGCTAGCAGGAATGGATACTGGTTTTGGTAGAACTCGTGGTTATGGAGAAGAAGGCGTTTATAATGTGGTGTTCTCTTATATGGAGGAAAATGTAGGTCGTTATGCTGCCAAAGCCGCAGTACGTATCTGTGAGGCATTAATAAGTGGAGCGCAATACAATCTTGAAGAAGATATTCAAGAAATGCGTGAACTGCGTGAAAGCTCTCGTTTAGGTCCTAGTACAGGTTCTATAGTAGAAGAAGCACAATCTCGCGGTATTCCATGGATCAGACTTAATAAATACTCGCTAGTACAGCTAGGTTATGGTGCAAATCAAAAACGTATTCAAGCCACAGTAACTAGTGAAACGAGTAGTATAGGTGTAGAACTTGCCTGTGATAAAGAAGATACTAAGTATTTACTAGAACAAGCCGAAGTTGAAGTGCCACGTGGAGACATTATACGTAGAGAGCGCAGTCTTGAAGAAGCCTGTCGTTATGTAGGCTATCCGCTAGTAATCAAACCAGTAGATGGAAATCATGGTCGAGGAATCACGGTTGATATTCAAAATTATGAGGACGCACTTGTGGCATTTAATCATGCAAAAGACAGCTCACGTAGCGGAGCAATCATCGTAGAAAAATTCATTACTGGTCAGGATTATAGACTGCTCGTGATTAATAATAAGCTTGTTGCAGGAGCGATAAGAACTCCAGCTCACGTCATAGGTGACGGGAAATCAACAGTTAAAGAACTTGTGGATCGAGTGAATAGCGATCCTAGACGTGGTTTCGGTCATGAAAATGTACTCACAAAAATCACCATAAATGAGCTCACAGAGACCATTATAAAAGATGCCGGTTATACGGTGGATTCTGTTATCGCTCACGGCGAAAAGTTAATCCTTAAAGACACTGCAAATCTAAGTACCGGCGGAACTGCCGAAGATATCACTGATATTATTCACCCAGCAAACGTAAGTATGGCTGAGCGTATTTCAAAAATTATCGATCTTGATATTTGTGGAATAGATATCATGACTACTGATATCTCACAGCCATTATCTGAGACTGGTGGAGCTGTGCTGGAAGTAAATGCTGGTCCAGGATTTAGAATGCACTTAGCGCCTACTACTGGATTACCTAGAAACGTAGCGTCTCCAGTAATTGATAAATTGTTTCCTATTAAAGGAGAAACCGGTCGTATTCCTATTATAGCAATAACTGGAACTAATGGTAAAACCACAACTTCACGATTAATCGCGCACATCGCAAAAATGAACGGTTACCGTGTAGGTTACACCACTAGTGATGGAGTTTATATCCAGAACAGGTTATTAATGACAGGAGATTGCACAGGTCCTGCAAGTGCAGAATTTGTACTTAAAGATCCTACGGTAAATATGGCAGTTCTAGAATGTGCTCGTGGTGGATTACTTCGTGCAGGATTAGGATTTAAAAGATGTGATGTAGGAATCGTTACAAACGTAGCTGCAGATCATTTAGGATTAAAAGGAATTCATACGGTAGAACAACTTGCTAAAGTTAAAGGAGTAATCCCAGAAACAGTATTACCAGATGGTCATGCCATCCTAAATGCAGATGATGACTTAGTATATGACATGCGTCGCACAGTGGATTGTAATGTCGCTTTATTCTCTATGGATGAAAACAATCCTAGAATTAAAGCATTACAGAGGCTTAATGGAATCACGGCTGTTTATGAAAATGGTTTTGTGACCATATGCAGAGGAGAATGGAAAATGCGCTTGATGAAAGCAGAGCATATTCCGCTGACTTATGGAGGAAAAGCAAAGTTCATGATTCAGAATGTGCTGGCAGCTATACTTGCAGCACACGTTCAAGGAATAAGTAATGAAGATATCAAGGCAGCACTTGAAACCTTTGTACCATCTGCAGCGCAAACTCCTGGACGATTAAATATGTTTAAGTTTAAAAACTTCAGTATTCTTTTAGATTATGCTCATAATGCAGCAGGAATGCGAGCGTTACAAAATTTCACAGACGAGCTTGATGCGACTGTTAAAGTAGGAATCATTGCAGGGCTTGGTGATCGAAGAGTAGAAGATAACAATGAAATAGGTTCTATAGCCGCAGAGATGTTTGACGAAATCATCATAAGACAAGACAAACGCTTACGAGGTAAAACCGAAGAAGAGTTAATCAAAATGCTTAACGACGGTATCCAAAAGAAAGATCCTAATAAAAAAACAACTATCATCCCATCAGAAAATGAGGCTATCAAATATGCCGTTAAAAATGCCGTTGAAGGTTCTCTAATAGTTTTATCAAGCGACGTGATCCCAGATGCATTGGATCTCGTAAAGGAATTGAAAGAAATGGATAATCGTGGTGAGTTGCATTTATTGGATTAGATTTAATTTGATGATGTAATAATTTGATGTTGTGAAAATTTGCTATGTCAGTTGAAGCTTAGCTAGCTTATCTACTAAGTTAGATCAAGAACGGCTAAAGAATCTTGAACTATAGTTTTCAAGAAACCTCACCCTTTAGGGTTGGGGAAAAGGTTTCGGTTGTAAGTTGATTAACGATTAACGGTTAATGATTTGAGATTAAATATTTTAAAAAGTAATCGGTAATAAATTTTTACGAAGTGAAAAATAATAATCAATCGGTAATTTTTGCAGGAAACCTTGATTCTAACAATCAAACTTAAAAAATTAAATGAATAATAAATTTTCAATCGCTATCCACGGTGGAGCAGGAACATTGGTTAAAGGGATGATGACTCCAGAGTTAGAAGCACGTTATAAAAATGATCTTCAAACCGCTATGAATGCTGGTTATGCAGTGCTGGAACAAGGACAATCTGCTGTTGAGGCTGTTGAGGCTGCTGTAGTTGTTTTAGAAAACTCTCCGTTATTTAACGCTGGAAAAGGAGCTGTTTTTACAGCCACTGGAACTCATGAAATGGACGCTAGTATTATGGATGGTAAATCGCTTAATGCAGGAGCAGTTTCTTTAATTACTGGAATTAAAAATCCTGTAAGCTTGGCAAGAGATGTAATGGAAAAAAGCGAGCATGTATTTCTTGCTGGCGATGGAGCCCACGAATTTGCAAAAGGCTTGAATTATAAGTTTGAAGATGCATCTTATTTCTATGATGAGTTTAGACACAATCAGTGGTTAGAAATAAGGGATACAGATAGTTTTCAATTGGATCATTCTACAAAGAAAGATTCAAAGTTTGGAACGGTAGGAGCAGTAGCTTGTGATAAGGATGGAAACATCGCTGCCGCAACATCTACTGGCGGCATGACCAATAAAAAATGGGGACGAGTAGGAGATAGCCCTATGGTAGGTGCAGGAAATTATGCAAATAATAAAACCTGTGCGATAAGCTGTACGGGAAGCGGCGAGTTCTTTATACGTGGAGTAGTAGCTTATGATGTGGCTTGTTTAATGGAGCACAAAGGAATGTCACTCGATGAGGCTGCAAACGAAGTCATCCACAAACGGATTCTAGAAATAGGCGGCGACGGCGGACTCATAGCTGTTGATTCAAAAGGAAATATTTCTATGCCATTTAATACTGAAGGTATGTATCGCGCGAGTAAGAATTCTAATGGTGAAGTTGAGGTGAGTATTTATGGGTAAATAATCGATCCTTCATATCTTCTATCAAGATGTTATAGCAATTATAAAACCTACCTTCTTACTGTATTTTAAAAGTATATTTGTCACCTATAATATGCTGAATCACTACAAATACTTAAATGAGAACACGACCAAATGGGTAACCTTTATCCATGGAGCTGGTGGTAGTAGTTCTATATGGTTCCGCCAGATACGTGCTTTTAGAAAAGAGTTTAATGTTTTAGTGCTGGATTTAAGAGGTCATGGAAATAGCAAACCTGCTTTAAAAGACGCTTGGAGTGATGATTATACTTTTGATGCTATTACTAATGATATCATAGAAGTTCTTGAGTTTTTGGAGATTAAAAAATCTCATTTTGTTGGAATTTCCTTAGGCACCATATTGATCCGTAATCTAGCTGAGAAAAGACCAGACTTAGTTGAAAGTATGGTGATGGGTGGAGCTATTTTGAAATTGAATTTCCGCTCACAGGTGTTAATGCGAGTAGGAAATGTTTTTAAGTCTGTAGTGCCTTATATGATTCTCTATAAGCTGTTTGCTTTTATCATCATGCCTAGAAAAAACCACAAAGAGTCCAGACTTCTCTTTGCAAATGAGGCCAAAAAGCTATGCCATAAGGAATTCATAAGATGGTATAAGTTAACGGCTCAAATTAATCCTTTGCTTCGATTCTTTAGAGCAAAGGATATTGAAATCCCTACCTTATATGTCATGGGAGCTCAAGATCATTTATTCTTGCCTTCTATAAAGAGAGTTGTAAAGGCTCATGAGCAATCATCACTATATGTAGTGGAGAATTGTGGTCACGTAGTAAACGTAGAACAGCCAGATGATTTTAATATCAAGACCATATCGTTTTTAAACACTTTAACTGCTTAGTTTTTTTTTAAATTCTTTTGACCTAGATAGAATTTCTTTTAAATATCACTGATCAAAATTGAGTTTACAGAGCAACTTTTATTCCTGCGTTAGGGATTGCAGTGGTATCCTTTTTATTTATCACTGAAAGTAATAGATACAATAAAATAAAAAGATTTAACGGAAAGCCCGACTTGATGAAACCTACGTTTCATCAAGTAACGCCCACGGTTTTTACAATGAGTTAAATTAATTTTCTAGATAAATGGAGCCTCGATAGGCAATACATTTACTTTTCTAGTTTTGATATTATATTGATCACTATTAGATAATACATGAACAGTCATGTTTGCAATGGTCATAGGAGTTCCTTCATCAAGGATTTTTTCGTTATTGTGCTGGAAAGTACTTCCATCAAAAACGATCACCATTCCTGATCCTATTACAGTACAATCTCTACCGTTTTTAATGATCATACCAGTATCTTCAGCAAGACCTATTCCCACTAGGCTAGGGAATTTTGCAATCGCCTCAGACTGACGACCAAAACGACCTCTTCTTATAAAATGTGTGTCAATAATTAATTCTGGAATAAGACTCAATCCTTTATACATGTTCACGGCACCTTTAATAAAAGACTCGGTGGCACTTCCACCAGCAATCATCTCGTTTGCCATTACCATTGCTCCAGCGCTAGTTCCTGCTATTACAAATCCTTCTTCGTTTAGATAACGATCGAGTAGTATTTGATGTATGGTCGTTCCGCCTATTTTATCTGTGATTTTAGATTGGTCACCGCCTGAAAACATAATTCCATCGGCGTTTTTTATCAAATCGATAGAAGTTTGTTTTTCTGAATCCTCTTTAGATCTGATATCAAGAACCGTCACATTCTTGCAACCTAGCGTATGGAATGCTTCTAAATAATTTTCTCCAACTTCTACAGGAATACTTGAAGCGGTTGGAATAACTACAATGTTAGCATTTGAGCCACCAGACTCTTTTACTACATGGTACAAAATACCGTCTGTTACAAATTCCAGCGTGTATTGCTCACTTTCTTCTATTCCTTTATCTTCATTACCGCCTATAGGGATCAATGTTCCTTTAGGTTGTTTCAAGATTTCTTCATTTTTAATCATGTTGCAAAAATAATTTTTTTATAGTTCTTAAGCTATACGAGCAGTAGAAGTTTTAAACCATAAATGATCTACTTTGAACTATATATTTTCCGTAAATAACTTCTCAAGTCTATTTGCTTTATGGTTTTGGGATAGGTGGTAGTTTACTTATCATTGTATTACTATTTAAAACACCATCCATGGAACACGTTATCTCTTCTAAGTTGTTAAGCATTGAACAGTTACAGGTAATTCTCGAGCAACCGGTTACATTATCTCTTTCTCAAGATGCCGTTGAACGCATCGAGAAATGTCGTTCTTACTTAGATGAGCGTTTTGATCATAAAGATGCTGCAGCTACTTATGGAATTAATACAGGTTTCGGTTCATTATGCAACACGCATATAAGTTCTAGTGAATTGCAGCAATTACAACATAACTTGTTAATGTCACATGCCTGTGGTACTGGAGATGAAGTTCCTCAAGAAATTATACGCATGATGTTGTTTCTCAAAATTCAGAGTTTGAGTTACGGTCATAGTGGTATAAGTAGAGAAGTGGTGGAACGTTTAATAGCATTTTTTAATAACGAAGTTTATCCTGTGGTCTATGAACAAGGCTCGCTAGGAGCTAGTGGTGATCTTGCACCGCTTGCGCATCTAGCGTTACCACTTATAGGAAAAGGCGAAGTTCATTATAAAGGTAAAAAAATAGGAGCAGAGCAGCTTCATACACAAATGGGTTGGGAACCACTTAAATTAAAGTCTAAGGAAGGACTGGCACTTATTAATGGAACTCAGTTCATGCTGGCATATGGAGTTCATACCGTTGTGAAATCTCACAAATTATGGTACTGGGCTCATTTGACTGGCGCGATGTCAGTAGATGCATTTGACTGTAATTTATCGCCGTTTGACGCACGTATTCATTTGATACGTCCACATGCTGGGCAACTGCGTAGTGCAGACTTGATGTTATCTCTCTTAGATGATAGTGTTATCGCTCAAGGCGAAAAAGTAAACGTTCAAGATCCTTATAGTTTTAGATGTATTCCACAGGTTCATGGAGCAACATGGGACACATTAAAATTTATAAAAAAGACAATTCTTACAGAAGTAAATTCAGTAACTGATAATCCTAATATTTTCCCAGAGTCTGATGCTATTATATCTGGCGGGAACTTTCATGGACAACCACTTGCTCTAGCTCTAGATTTTCTAGGAATCGCTATGGCAGAGATTGCGAGTATAAGTGAGCGTAGAACATTCCAATTAATGAGTGGAACTCGTGGATTACCAGCATTTCTAGTGAATAATCCAGGATTAAATAGTGGTATGATGATTTTACAATACACTGCGGCCAGTATAGTAAGCCAAAACAAACAACTCGCAACACCAGCGAGTGTAGATAGTATAGTTTCTTCAAATGGTCAGGAAGACCATGTGAGTATGGGAGCAAATGCAGCGACTAAAACTTATCGCATTATAAATAATGTACAGAATGTGCTAGCAATAGAATTACTTGCCGCTGCACAAGGAATAGAAGAACGTAAACCTAAAAATACATCTTCATTCTTAAACGGACTTATAGATGCTTTAAGAACAGAAGTACCAGTATTAACAAATGATCGCGTGTTACACGATGATATTATAAAAGCTTCTCAAATTATAACAGATACCAGGCTTGAAGCCGATATTATTTTTAATTAAGCGAAAACGCTATTTCCATATTTGCTAGTTGAGAAGTTACTTCTCTGTTAGACCATACTAGAGCTTCTTCTACATTTTCAAAGGCTTGAAGTTTACCTGTTTTAAAGAATTTACTTTCTAATTCTAAACTATTTAGTGAGTTTTTCTTTTGATCTACGATAGCAACACTGCACAAGTTCTCAAATTGTGAATTGTGCTTATGTACCATAGGATCGATACTGTAATCGTTTTCTCTTAAACCTATATAAGAAATAGGTAAGTCGTAGCCATAAAAATCGGTCACCTGTTGAACTAATTGTTCATTCATCTCTAAATCATAATGAATTCCAGCTTTCAATTTACCGATAATAAGTTCTGGGTAGAATTCAAATTTTCCAAATGGTAATTGTAATGTCTTCATTTTGTTTGTTTTAACGAGTACAAATTTACTGCGCGCTTGTTATGCATTGCATAATAAATCAGGTCTAGTAAGATATCTCGATAAAAGGGTTGTTTTAACGTTGTTCAAACGTTTTCGTATGGCATGAGTTAGAGCCAATTGTAAAATAATGGTCACGATAAATTAACCAGCGTTAACGTATTTTAAATGCAGATAGAATTGCCAAATAAAAAAAGCGCCTTAAAATGAATTAAGACGCTTATATCATATCATAAAAATACTAACTATTCCGACTCAGACTCTGTGTTTGTATCAGTATCTGTTGTGGATTGAGACTCGGTAGATGTTTCAGATTCTATATCAACTTCTGATTTCTTAGGAGTTTTAGGCTTTTCAATTTTAATTTTAAGCTCTTCAGACTTTTTATCTAAGTCCATAAATATAGAATCACCTTCTGTCAGTTCACTATTAACTATAGCCTCAGCGAGTGCGTCTTCTATGTATTTTTGAATAGCACGGTTTAGTGGACGTGCACCATATTGCTTATCAAATCCTTTATCTGCGATATAGTCTTTGGCAGCTTCACTTAGTGTTAAGTCATATCCTAAACCTTTAATACGAGCAAACAACTTAGTAAGCTCTATATCAATAATCTTATGAATGTCATCTCTTTCTAGTGCGTTAAAAACAATCACATCATCTATTCTGTTTAAGAATTCAGGTGCAAATGTTTTCTTTAAGGCTCCTTCTATAACACTACGTGTGTTATCATCTTCGGCACTTTTACGAGCAGCTGTACCAAATCCAACTCCAGATCCAAAGTCTTTCAACTTACGAGCTCCTACGTTAGATGTCATAATGATTATTGTATTTCTAAAATCAATCTTACGACCTAGACTATCTGTTAAATAACCATCATCTAGAACTTGAAGTAACATATTAAACACATCTGGATGCGCTTTTTCAATCTCATCTAGCAAGATTACAGCATAAGGTTTGCGTCTTACTTTCTCAGTAAGTTGTCCACCTTCTTCATAACCTACATATCCTGGAGGAGCACCTATCAAACGAGATATAGCAAACTTCTCCATATATTCACTCATGTCTATACGTATCAGCGAGTTTGCTGAATCAAATAGTTCGCTAGCAATAACTTTGGCCAGTTGCGTTTTACCTACACCAGTCTGTCCTAAGAAAATAAAGGAACCGATAGGCTTATTAGGATCTTTCAATCCTGCGCGGTTACGCTGTATTGCCTTAACGACTTTCTTAACTGCATTATCTTGACCTATCACTTTTCCTTTAATAGAATCGCCCAGGTTAAATAACTTCTTCATTTCCTTAGTAGCGATACGATTAACTGGAATTCCGGTCATCATACTTACTACTTCGGCTACGTTTTCTTCAGTTACCGTGTCTTTGTGAAGTTTAGAAGTTTCTTCCCAAGTCTCTTGAGCCTCAGCAAGTGCTTTTTCTAACTTCTTCTCATCATCACGCAGCTTTGCAGCTTGTTCATACTTCTGTTTTTTAACAACAGCAGTTTTCTCTTCCTTAACATCTTCTAATTGTTTTTCAAGATCTAGAATTTGTTGTGGCACTTCTATGTTTGTGATATGTATGCGAGAACCAGCCTCATCCAGTGCGTCAATTGCTTTGTCTGGAAGGAAACGGTCTGTCATGTATCTATTAGTAAGCTTTACACAAGCTTCAATAGCAGCATCAGTATAAGACACGTTGTGGTGTTCTTCATACTTCTCCTTAATGTTATTAAGTATAATAATAGTTTCCTCTACGCTTGTAGGTTCAACCATTACCTTTTGGAAACGTCTTTCTAGCGCTCCATCTTTTTCTATGCTGTTACGATATTCGTCTAGGGTAGTAGCTCCTATACATTGAATTTCGCCTCGAGCGAGAGCAGGCTTAAACATGTTAGATGCATCTAGAGAACCAGCGGCTCCACCAGCACCTACTATAGTATGAATCTCATCTATAAAAAGAATAATGTCATCATTCTTCTCTAGCTCATTCATTACAGCTTTCATGCGTTCTTCAAACTGACCTCTATATTTAGTACCAGCAACTAAACTGGCTAGATCTAGAGTAATCACTCGTTTGTCATAAAGAATGCGAGACACTTTACGTTCTACGATACGCAATGCAAGACCTTCGGCAATAGCACTTTTACCTACACCAGCTTCACCTATAAGTAAAGGGTTGTTCTTTTTACGACGGCTCAAGATTTGAGAAACACGTTGTATTTCTTCCACACGACCTACTACAGGATCGAGTTTTCCGTCTTCGGCAGCTTTAGTTAAATCTCTACCAAAGTTGTCTAGAACAGGAGTTTTACTCTTCTTACCACCTTTAGGGCTGTTGCCACTAGGCGTGAATAGATTTTCTTTCTCGTCGCCACCTAGATCATCTCCAGAGTCTGCATTTTCATTGAATGCACCTTCTATAGGATCTTCAGTATAGCCATCTTCTTGGGACAGTAAGCTTTTAAATTCTTCTTTCACACCATCATAATCCACTTTAAGCTTGTTTAAAAGCTTAGTAGTAGGGTCATTTTCATTGCGTAAAATGCACAATAAAAGATGGGCAGTGTTGATAGAAGAACTTTGAAATAATTTTGCTTCTAGAAAAGTAGTTTTAAGTGCACGCTCCGCTTGTCGTGTGAGGTGCAAGTTTTTCTTCTCGTTTGCGGCAATTTGTGTACTAGGATTTGCTGGGCTAAGTATTTCTACTTTGCGGCGCAAATGATCTAAATCCACAGTTAAGTTATTCAAGATATCGATTGCTTTACCGTCGCCATCTCTCAATAAACCTAGCATTAAGTGTTCTGTTCCTATAAAATCGTGACCTAGCCTCAGCGCTTCTTCCTTGCTGTAAGCTATCACGTCTTTGACTCTTGGTGAAAAATTATCGTCCATGTTACTACTTTGAGTTAAATGTAATGAATTCTAGTTGTTCAATATGTGTACCATTTTGTTAAAAGATTGTTTTGGTGTTCACGCTTTCGCGAAAGCGTCATAAAAACAGCCACTTAGAGCGGTACTTGCCTACATGTTAAACTTATCCACATTAAAGTCGATAATCTGTTAATAAAAACAGCTCTTAAACTGTTCTAAAGCCTTATAAGGACTAGCTTTTTCATTAAATTGCTAGCTTAATAACAAAAGTATTAATAAAACGGTTTTTTAAATGGCAGATGGAGAAAAGTTAATCCCGATCAATATCGAGGATGAGATGAAATCAGCATACATCGATTACTCGATGTCAGTCATAGTGTCACGAGCACTGCCAGATGTGCGAGATGGACTAAAACCAGTACACAGACGTGTGCTCTACGGAATGTATGAGCTAGGTGTACTGTCTAATAGAGGATATAAAAAGAGTGCAAGAATAGTAGGTGAAGTATTAGGAAAGTATCATCCACATGGTGATACATCTGTATATGATACTATGGTGCGTATGGCTCAAGAATGGTCATTGCGTTATATGCTTGTGGATGGTCAAGGAAACTTTGGTAGCGTAGATGGTGATCCACCAGCTGCCATGCGTTATACCGAGGCGAGAATGCGCAAAATATCTGAAGAAATTCTTGCAGATATAGATAAAGAAACTGTGGACACGCAGCTCAACTTTGACGATACGTTAAATGAGCCTACCGTAATGCCTACTCGTATTCCTAACTTGTTAGTGAATGGAGCGTCTGGAATTGCAGTAGGAATGGCGACTAACATGCCACCACATAACTTAACTGAAGTTATCGATGGAACTATCGCTTACATAGATAATAATGACATCGAGATCGATGAACTTATCACTCATGTAAAAGCTCCAGATTTCCCTACCGGTGGAATCATTTATGGTTATGATGGTGTTAAAGATGCCATGCATACAGGTCGCGGTCGTGTGAAAATACGTGGTCGTGTACGATTAGAAGAAGTCAAAGGTCGTGAATGTATCATCGTTGATGAATTACCATATCAGGTGAATAAAGCCGATATGATTAAGAAAACGGCAGACCTTATTAACGAGAAAAAGTTAGAAGGTATCTCGATGATTAGAGATGAATCTGACCGTAATGGAATGCGTATCGTTTACATTTTGAAACGTGATGCGATTCCTAATATCGTTATTAATAAATTATACAAGCACACAGCACTACAATCATCTTTTAGTGTTAACAATATTGCTCTAGTAAAAGGTCGTCCTCAACTCCTTAATGTTAAGGAGATGATTCACTACTTTGTAGAACATAGACATGATGTTGTTGTAAGACGTACTGAGTTTGAATTGCGCAAAGCAGAGGAAAGAGCACACATTCTTGAAGGATTAATAATCGCATCAGATAATATAGATGAGGTAATTGCACTTATAAGAAGCAGTAGTAATGGTGAAGAAGCTCGTGAGAAGTTAATCAAGCGTTTTGAATTATCTGAGATTCAAGCACGTGCCATCGTAGAAATGCGATTGAGACAGCTTACTGGTCTAGAGCAAGATAAATTACGTAATGAGTATAACGACTTAGTTGCTACTATCACAGACTTGAAAGACATTCTTGCAAAAAAGGAACGTCGTATGGAGATCATCAAAGAAGAATTACTTGAGGTTCAAGAAAAGTATGGTGATGAGCGTCGTTCTCAAATTGAATATGCTGGTGGAGATCTTTCCATAGAAGACATGATTCCAGATGAGCAAGTTGTAATTACAATTTCTCATGCTGGTTATATTAAAAGGACTGCGATTACTGAATATAAAACTCAGCGACGTGGTGGAGTAGGACAGAAAGCAAGTACTACTAGAGATGAAGATTTCCTTCAAGATATTTTTGTGGGAACTAATCACCAGTACATGTTATTCTTTACAGAGAAAGGAAAATGTTTCTGGATGAGAGTTTATGAAATACCAGAAGGTAGTCGTACTTCTAAAGGTCGTGCTATTCAAAACTTAATTAACATTGAGCCAGACGATAGTGTGAAGGCTGTTATCTGTACTCAAGATATTAAAGATGAAGAATATATTAATAGTCACTATGTGATTATGTGTACTAAGAAAGGAGTTGTTAAGAAAACATCTCTAGAACAGTACTCTAGACCACGTACTAATGGTATTAATGCAATTACTATACGTGAAGGTGATACCTTGCTTGAAGCCAAATTAACTACTGGAGACAGTCATGTAATGTTAGGTTTAAAGAGTGGTAAAGCCATAAGGTTTGATGAAGCTAAGACTCGTTCTATGGGTAGAAATGCCAGTGGAGTTAGAGGAATAAGACTTGCAAATGATGATGATGAGGTAATAGGAATGGTTGCTGTTAATGACATGGAATCAAACATTCTTGTAGTTTCTGAAAAAGGATACGGTAAGCGTTCTAGTCTTGAAGATTATAGAGAAACTAACCGTGGTGGAAAAGGAGTTAAAACCATATCTGTTACAGATAAGACTGGTGGTTTAGTAGCTCTTAAGAACGTGACAGATGAAGATGGATTGATGATTATCAATAAATCTGGTGTTGCTATACGTATAGATGTGAAAAATTTGAGAGTTATGGGACGTGCTACACAAGGTGTGCGTTTAATAAATCTTAAAGGAAATGATTCTATTGCTGCTGTTGCAAAAGTTGCTCAAGAAGATGATGATGAAGAACTTGAAGGTGCTGAAAACACTAGCGTTGATGACGCTGGCACGACTGTTGCAAATGATGATAGCGAAGAATAAATTTTAAACCATTATAAGATGAAAATTAAATTAACAATTTTATTTCTTGCCATTGCAGCAATAGGTTTTGCTCAGAAGAAAGAGATAAGAAAAACTAAATCAGCATTAGAAAAAAAGAAATTTGATGTTGCACGAGATCTTTTTAAAACCATAGACGAATCTGCTCTCGAAGGTGATCAGGTAGCAGAATATGAATATTTAAAAGGAGCTACTTTAATTGGTAACACCTTATCAAGCGATGCTTCTTTAGAAGATGCTAAAAAGGCTGTTTTAGCTTTTGATAAAGCTAAAACTTTGGGCTATAAAGATTCAAATTCTAGTTTAGTAATGTATAAAGTTGCAGCTCAAAACAAGATGTATGAGTTTGCAAAAGGTTTAGTAGAAAATAAAAAGTATGCTGAAGCAATGACTATTGTTGATGATTTATACAAGCAAAATCCTACTGATACTTTACAGTTGTATCAAGCGGCAAGCTTAGCTTATCAGTCAGAGCTTTATGATGAAGCTAAAACTAGATTTCAAAAATTAGTAGATTTAGGTTACACAGGAAAAATAACTGAATATTCTGCAATTGATGCTAAATCAGGAAAAAAAATCGTGTTGAGTAAGACAGCTATTGATATAGGTGTAAAGACGGGCGAGTTTAAAAACGCAACTTCCACTACTTCTGAATCTAAATTAGGTCCTATAGTGAATAGTTTAGTTTATCTATATGTTGTAGATGGGAATCAGGCTAAAGCTAAGACTTTGTTTTTAGATTCTTTGAAGAAGTATCCTAATGATAAGTCACTTGAAAACGTATCTTCAAATATATACTTGCAATTGGGCATGATGGATGAATATAAAGCAGCGATGGAAAAATTGCTAAATGGAAAGAAAGATCCAGTACTTTTCGAAAACCTTGCTAATGCTGCGCTGAAAGCTGGAAATTATGATGAGGCTATTCTTTTTTATGATAAGAGTTTAGAATTACAAGAAGATAACGTGGTAGCACTTAACAATGCAGCAAATGCCTTTATTCAAGTTGCAAATGAAATGGTTTATGATGAATCAAAAGTAACTGGCAGTAGAAGTGAAGCGGTTAAAAAATTCAATGAGGCCAAAAATGGAACCTATCAGAAAGCTGTAGATTATCTAGAGAAAGCTTTAAAAATTGAGCCAAAGAATAAAAGTGTTGCTCAGAATTTAATAGCATTATATGGCTATTTCAAAATGGATGATAAAGCGGCGGCTCTCAAGGCTAGACTATAATTATTCTTTAAAATCATTTATAAAAAGACCTGCAAATAGCAGGTCTTTTTTATATAATTTTTTTAATAACTCTCAGTTTATGAGTATGAAGATGTCGTTCCACATTAAAGATTCCACTTTGATCTAATCTATCAATGCGTACTTTACCATGCGCATGAACGATATAATTATCTCTCATAATTAAACCTACATGAGTAATGTTACCTTCATTGTTATCAAAAAAAGCTAAATCACCTTCTTCAGCTTCTTCAATAAAGCTTAAGACTTCACCTTGGGTTGCTTGTTGACTTGCGTCTCTTAATAAATTGAATCCGCTAAGTCTGTAAATCAATTGTGTAAAACCACTACAGTCTATGCCTAGCGGTGTGCGTCCACCCCATAAGTATGGCGTGTTAAGTAATAGTAGAGCATTATTTATTAAATCATTTTTGGAACTACCGGCAGTACTTTCTAATTGATAAGAATCTGCTAGAAAAGGAGCAGTAGAAACCTGAGCGCCAATAGTTATTGTACTTAAAGATTCATTGTGGTGAGTGATATGACTAATTAGATCTTTAGCAAATCTGCGCTCTGTATTATCGATTTGATGGTATAACTCAGCTTCAATTTCAATAATTTGCTTGATATCAATCCAACCTTCATAAGAATCATGAGCGAGCCTTATTTTAACCCATTTTTTTCGTTCTTCAATAATTTTAAAATGTTCACCATAGAGAACTTGTGATACCATTTCACTGGAATCCTTAGTTTCAAGGCGTAGCGGTGCTACCGAAATAGGGCAAATCCCGTACTTCATTTAATTAAGATTAGGCTTTTTTAATTACAATTGCACTCGCACCACCACCACCATTACATATAGCGGCTGCTCCTATGGATCCATTTTCTTGTGTTAATACACTTAAGAGCGTAGTAACAATGCGAGCACCACTACATCCAAGTGGATGTCCTAGAGAAACTGCACCACCGTAGATATTAACGTTAGAGTCATTAAGACCTAATATTTTCATATTTGCTAAGCCTACAATTGAAAAGGCTTCATTAAATTCAAAATAATCAACATCATCTTGAGAAATTCCAGCTTTGCTTAACGCAAGAGGTAGGGCTTTTGCAGGAGCAGTTGTAAACCATTTAGGTTCTTGAGCAGCATCTGCATAACCTATTATAGTTGCAATAGGATTAAGTCCTAATTCTTTAGCTTTATCTTCACTCATCAAAACTATTGCTGCGGCTCCATCATTTATTGTAGAAGCATTTGCAGCAGTTACGGTTCCATCTTTTGTAAATGCAGGTCTTAGAGATGGAATCTTCTCCATTCTTACATTCGAATATTCTTCATCATGATCTACAATTACATCATCTCCTCTTCTTTGAGGTACAGCAACTGGAACTACTTCATTATTAAACTTTCCGTTTTTCCATGCTTCGGCTGATCTGTTGTATGATTGAACTGCAAACGAATCTTGATCTTCTCTACTAAATTTGTGTTCTGTTGCGCACATATCAGCACAAACTCCCATAGCGTTTTGATCGTAAGCGTCTACTAAGCCATCTTTTTGCATTCCATCAATAAGTGTAGCTGGACCAAATTTTTGACCAGTACGCATGTGCACATAATGTGGAATCATACTCATGTTTTCCATTCCACCAGCAACTACGATATCCTTATCTCCTGTCGCGATTGCTTGCGCAGCCATCATGATTGTTTTCATCCCACTAGCACAAACTTTATTTACCGTCGTACATGGAACATTATCAGATAAACCAGCGCCTAATGCAGCTTGCCTAGCAGGAGCTTGACCTGTACCAGCTTGAACCACATTTCCCATCAATACTTCTTCGACTAAAGACGGATCTAAATCAATTTTATCTAGAGCACCTTTGATTGCGATACTACCCAATTGAGTTGCAGGAACGCTAGATAATTTACCCATAAAACTTCCTATAGGTGTTCTAGCATATGATACAATAACGACTTTATTCATGATTAGATATTTTCATGCGAAAATAAGCAATTCCCACATTATAAGAATTAGCTTTTGCCATATAAACCCACAGTTCAAAACTTAATACCTATTTTTATATAGACAAATTATCAGAACTGATTAGTTAATCGTTTATTTGTATGTAATGGAAGAAAAAAAAACCAATTATTATAAATATCAAGACATAGTTTTAAGAAGTATTCTTGTTATTACAGCCACGTTATTAACCGTATATTTCTTTCCTAAAAGCGATCGATTTAAATATGATTTCAGTAAAGGAGAGCCATGGCAATATGAAACTCTTTATGCGCCATTTTCCTTTCCTATTAACAAGAGCAAGGATGCAATTGATGAGGAAATTAATGAAATCAGATCGAGCAGTCCTAAGTACTTTAACCTCAATAATGAGGTGATTACTCAAGTAAAATCAGAAGTTAAAAATGATTTTGATCAAAATTACCCAGATTCTTTAAAATTTGATTCTGAAAGTCAAATCAGACTCCTTAATCAAATCTTAGATGACATATATCTTTCACCATATTTGGAAGAAAATTATGATCTAGGTTCGCAAGAAATAATCATCTTAAAAGTGGATAATCGGTTTGTAGAAAAGAATTATGAAGATGTTTTAACACCACAAAAACTCAATCAAGTTATTAGTAATTCAGTAGATGAGTCTGAATTTAAGGACAAGGAATGGGCTAGAAATGTAATTTTCAAAAACTTGAAACCAAATTTGGCATTCGATTCAAACCTTACTACAAAAATCATTGAAGATCAGATAAGACAAGTACTACCTACTAGAGGAATGGTTCCTATGAATTCCAGAATTATCGCTCAAGGCGAAATAGTGGAAGGAGAGAAATATCAGATCCTTAATACACTCAACGAGACGTACCAATCTCAAACCTGGTCAGAATCTCAATACTTATGGAAATTGCTAGGATATCTTATTCTAGTTGGTCTAACATACACGATGTTGATTCTATTTTTGATAAGGTATAGACCCGAAATATATAATAATACACGTAAGTTGATTTTTATATTTTTTAATGTTTTATCGATAGTTGTATTAACTTCACTTGTAATCAAATTAGAGGCTACTTATGTTTATTTAGTACCAGTTTGTTTATTACCTCTCATACTCAAGGCCTTTTTTGACGCTAGAGTAGGTTTATTTGTTCATGTAATTACTATATTAATACTCAGTTTCATTGTTCCCAATGGAGAGGAATATCTTTTTTTGCAAATTACCGCAGGAATAGTAACGATATTAAGTAGTTCTGAAATTTATAAAAGAGCAAATCTCTTTATTACTATTGGACAAATATTGCTCATCTATATTGGTGGTTATTTTGCTTTTTATGCAGTGAACCAAGGTGGAGTAGTAGGTTGGGAATGGAATAAAATTGGTTATTTTGTTATTTGTGGACTAGCAATGTTATTTGTATGGCCTATCATTTATATTTATGAAAAAACATTTAGTTTAGTTAGTGATGTTTCATTATTAGAACTTTCAGATACTAATTCAAAGCTATTAAAAGAGCTTTCTAACAAAGCTCCAGGTACTTTTCATCATTCACTAAATGTTGCAAACATAGCAGAATCTGCTGCAAATGCTATTCATGCAAACGCTATGCTCGTAAGAGTAGGAGCTTTATATCATGACATTGGTAAAATGGCAAATCCTACATACTTCACAGAAAATCAAGGAAGCGGAATTAATCCTCATGATGATCTTGATCCAGAAGAAAGTGCCGCAATTATAATCAATCATACGATAAATGGAATTGAGATAGCAAAAAAGAATAATATACCAGATCGTATCATAGATTTTATAAGAACTCATCATGGTGACTCAACTGTGTACTATTTTTATAAAAAAGCGATGGAAAACAATCCTGATCTAGATGTTAAAGATTATCAATATCCTGGCCCTAAACCATTTAGTCCAGAAACAGCTATATTAATGATAGCAGATAGCGTAGAGGCAGCTTCTAAAAGTTTAAAAAATCCAACATCAATAGCTATCGATAATTTAGTAGATAAAATCATTACGAAGCAAGTAGAGCAAAATCAATTTATAAATGCTGATATAACTTTTAAACAAATTGAAACCATCAAGTCTGTGATTAAAAAGAAGTTAGCTAATATCTATCATTTAAGAATTGAGTATCCTGAATAAAAGATAGAAAAAACATTAAATAATGTTTGCGGTAATTAAAAGAAGAATTACATTTGCATCCGCTTTTGGAAACAACGGCAAGTTCTTAAAAATTTAGGAGAGGTGCCAGAGTGGTAATGGAGCAGATTGCTAATCTGTCGACGGGCAACCGTCGCCAGGGTTCGAGTCCCTGTCTCTCCGCTATTTTCTAAATTAAAGATGATCTTTTCGGGGTGTAGCGTAGCCCGGTCATCGCGCCTCGTTTGGGACGAGGAGGTCGCAGGTTCGAATCCTGCCACCCCGACAAAAAGC
>NZ_JBPOGG010000007.1:0-153793 GCF_051251825.1 Nonlabens sp.
AACTCACAAACTCACAAACTCACAAACTCACAAACTCACAAACTCACAAACTCACAAACTCACAAACTCACAAACTCACAAACTCTCCCAATGACTATTGGGAAACTCACCCATAATCAACGAGAATCTCTCTAAAGAAAATAAGGCTGCCGATTTAATACTAAATGACTGAGGACTAAAAAAAACTCAGGACTTACGAGCCTTTTCTTTATCGTAATCCATAAATATATTAATCCATATATTTCTTGAAATACGTATGACTACAGGTAGAGATACAACAGATACTAATGTAATGAACCAGAAGATATTCCATCGAGACATATCGAGCACGAAATAGGCAATCACAAAAATTGCCATCGCAATCGCAATTCCTACTCCATAACTTACATACATCGAACCGTAAAAAAAACTAGGTTCAATTTTATATTTAGTATTGCAGTGAGAGCATCTTTCGTGCATTTCTTGCGTCTTTTTGGGATTATACATGTTAGAGCTCGTGTACATGGACTCATTTTGACAGACTGGGCAAGTTCCTGTGAAAATACTGTATAATTTTGTTCCTTTTAGCATGAGAAAGCTTTAGTGTTTACGCGCAGTTACGCATCTTTGCAAAGATACAAAAACCACTATGCTCAATATTCACGATTTACATGTTAGTTTCGGCGGTGAGCCGCTTTTTGAAGAAATTACGTTCCGGCTTAACGGTGGGAATCGTGTGGGCTTGATTGGTAAAAATGGAGCTGGAAAATCCACTTTATTAAAGGTGATTGCAGGAGACTTGGAGTATGATCAAGGTCAGCTAGCTATGGAAAAAGGAACTAGTATTGGGTTCTTACGTCAGGATATTGATTTTGAAAAAGGTCGTACGGTGCTGGAAGAGGCTTATACCGCTTTCGCGAAAGCGAGAGAAATAGAAGCTCAACTCGACGCCATAAACATCCAGTTAGCAGAAAGAACCGACTACGAGACCGATTCTTATTCACAACTCATTGAAGACATGAGTACTTTAACTCATGAATATGAAATTATAGGTGGTTATCAATACAAAGGTGAAACCGAGAAAATTTTAAAAGGACTTGCATTTAAACCACAGCAATTTGATATGCTTACTGATGAGCTCTCTGGTGGATGGCGCATGAGAATTGAGCTTGCAAAGTTACTTCTCGAGAATCATGATATTTTATTACTCGATGAACCTACTAACCACTTGGATATAGATTCAATTCTGTGGTTAGAGCAGTTTCTACAAACCTATCCTGGTGCCGTAGTGATTGTAAGTCACGATAAGATGTTTCTCGATAATGTGACTAATCGTACGATTGAAATCAGTTTAGGACGTATCTATGATTATCCTAAACCTTATACTCAGTTTCTTACATTAAGAGCAGAGATGCGTGAGCAGCAAGAAGCGACTTTCAAGAACCAGCAAAAGGAGATTGAACGTACTGAGAAGTTAATTCAAAAATTTAAGGCCAAAGCTAGTAAAGCCACCATGGCACAATCACTGGTTAAGAAATTAAACCGCATGGACGTGGTAGAAATTGAGCAAACTGATAATGCGGCCATGAACATCAACTTTGCTAAGTCTATACAGCCTGGTAAAGTAGTACTAGAAATTGAAAAAGTTAGTAAATCCTATGGTGAGAAAAAAGTCCTAAGCAGTGTGGACTTGATGATAGAACGTGGAGCTCGAGTAGCTTTTGTAGGACAGAACGGAATGGGGAAATCTACACTTGCAAAAATCATCGTAGGTGAGATTAAAGATGCAAATGGTAAAGTCAATTTAGGTCATAATGTAAAACTGGGATATTTTGCACAAAACCAGGCAGAGTACCTCGATGGCGAGAAAACCGTTCTTGACACCATGATAGACGCTGCCGACGATAGTAACCGTGTGAAAGTGCGTGACATGTTAGGTTCGTTTCTTTTCCGTGGAGATGAGGCTGAGAAAAAAGTAAAAGTATTGAGTGGTGGAGAACGTAATCGACTAGCTCTATGTAAACTTTTATTACAGCCGTTCAACGTTTTGATCATGGATGAGCCTACTAACCACTTAGATATTCAATCTAAGAATGTTTTGAAGGCTGCATTAGTAAAATTTGATGGAACACTCATCGTTGTATCGCATGACAGAGAGTTTTTACAAGGGTTAACTGAGGTTGTTTATGAATTCCGCGATCATAAGTTAAATCTACACTTGGGTGATATCGACTATTATCTCAAGCAACGCAAGGCTCGTGATATGCGTGAGATAGAAAAAGCTACTGAGGTTAAGGTGGATCCGGTTTCGCGAAAGCAGGAAACAGAAAAGAAACAGCTCTCCTACGATGATCAGAAGAAGCAAAAATCTTTAAATAATCGCCTCTCAAAAGCAGAGTCAGAAATCAATCAACTCGAGCGTGATATTAAAAAATTAGATAATGAGCTAGCTGCAAACTATGATGAACTTTCGGTACAGCCAGGTTTCTTTGATGGCTATCAAGCCAAAAAGAAATCCCTTGAGGAATGGATGACTAAATGGGAAGAAATCTCTGAGCAGTTGGATAAATTCTAAATACCTTTAAGGAAATTTTAACCTCTTAAGGTTAGACCTTGAGTAGTTTTACAAGTCTAAGGACCAACTAAAACTATTTCATGCGTAAGATTATTATTGCCATTTTGGCGCTACTCATTATTGGTGGTGCATTATTCGGCGCAAAAACGCTTATTGATAATAAGAAAGCACCAAAACCTCGAGTTAAAAAAGAGGTGAAAATCATTACAACAGATACTATTGTTAACACAACTGTAGCTATTGTTATTCCTGCAAACGGTAATTTACAAGCTAAGCGTCGTGTTGAACTATTCTCTGAAGTTACAGGTGTTTTCAAACCTACTGGAACTCTTTTTAAAACAGGTCAAGAATATAAAGCAGGACAGACCATGATTATTATCGAGAATACAGAGTTCTATGCTCAAGTGCAAAGTGCTCGCAGTAATCTTAATAATCAAATTACCGCAATCATGCCCGATTTGCGATTGGACTATCCGGAGTCATTTAAACAATGGCAATCTTATCTCGATAATTGGGATATGAATTCTAGTGTTCCGGCCTTGCCAGAGGCACAAAATGATAAAGAAAAGTACTTCATTACAGGTCGTAACATCTACACGACTTATTACAACATTAAAAACCTAGAAAGCAGACTCGGGAAATATAGAATACGAGCTCCGTTTACAGGTGTTCTTACTGAAGCATTAGTTACTGAAGGAACACTAGTTAGAAACGGACAGCAATTAGGTGAGTTTATTCAATCGGGAACTTATGAGTTAGAAGTAGCTATAAGTGGTGAGTTTGCAGACTTATTGAAAGTTGGGAAACAAGTTGCCTTGCAAAATATAACAGGTACAAAAACATATACGGGTAAAGTAACTCGTATTAATGGTAAAATCGATCAAGCATCACAAACCATCACGACAGTAATAGAAGTAAGTCATCCCGATTTAAAAGATGGTATGTACTTAACGGCAAATCTTGAAGCCCAAAAAATAGAAAATGCTATCGAGTTAGATCGTAGCTTGCTGCAAAATGGGAATCAATTATTCACCGTAACTGATGGTTTGTTAAAACTAGTAGATGTCCAGCCGGTTCATTTCTCAGATAAAACCGTTGTGGTAAAAGGGCTAGAAAATGGCACGGTGATTATTTCTAAAATGGTTCCTGGAGCTTATGAAGGAATGATCGTAAAAACCGAGGCTCAAGCTAGCGCTGATAAGAAAAAAGAACCTTCAACCTCAGATTCTAACTAAGCGATGAGGAAAATTATAACTTATTTTATAAAGCATCATGTTGCGGTAAACGTTGTTATTGCGGCGTTTGCGATTTTTGGTATCATGGGAATGCTTTCATTGAAGTCTTCCTTTTTTCCATTAGTTGACTCACAAATTATTACTATAAACGTAGTCTATCCAGGAGCTTCACCACAAGAAATAGAAGAAGGAGTAGTGCTCAAGGTGGAAGATAATTTAAAAGGTCTTGAAGGTGTAGATAGAGTGACATCAGCTTCTCGTGAGAATGCTGGTTCTATTGTAGTCGAGATTCTTAAAGGTTATGATATAGATTTTATGCTGCTAGAGGTGAAGAACGCTGTAGATCGTGTTTCCTCATTTCCTGTAGGTATGGAACCGCTGGTGGTGGCAAAACAAGAAAATTCACGTCCTACGATAACTTTTGCTTTAAGCGGGAACAACATTCCTCTAGCAACTTTAAAACAACTTGCTCGCGATGTTGAAAATGATTTAAGAGCGATTGATGGAATTTCTCAAATATCAATCTCAGGATATCCTGCTGAGGAAATTGAAATTGCAGTAAATGAAAATAGTTTATTAGGTTACAACTTAACTTTTCAAGAAGTAGCAGATGCTGTTTCAAATTCAAACATCATTACCACTGGTGGAAATATAAAAACCGATGTTGAAGAATATCTCATAAGAGCAAATAATCGTTCTTACTATGGAGATGAACTTAATTACATACCGGTAAGAACCAGTGCTGATGGGACAACGGTATTTCTTAAAGACGTAGCAATAGTAAGAGATCGCTTTGCAGAAACTCCTAATGCATCATATTTCAATGGGAATTTATCTGTCAGTATTACAGTTACGAGTACAAACTCTGAAGATCTTATTTCAAGCGCAGATTCTGTAAAGGAATATATCGAAGAATATAATCAGCGATTTACAAATGCGCAGCTTTATATAGTGAGTGATCGTTCTACAACATTAAATCAAAGAACTGCTTTACTTACAGAAAATGCAATTATAGGAATGCTTCTCGTGTTGCTATTCTTGTCCGTGTTCTTAAATACACGTTTAGCCTTTTGGGTTGCGTTTGGGTTGCCTATCGCGTTTTTAGGAATGTTCATATTTGCAGGTCACTTTGATGTGACTATAAATGTGCTATCGCTTTTTGGGATGATTATCGTGATAGGAATATTGGTAGATGATGGTATTGTTATCGCAGAAAATATTTATCAGCATTATGAGAAAGGAAAAGATCCTATTACCGCTGCGGTTGATGGAACTATGGAAGTGATTCCGCCTATATTAAGTGCTATAATTACCACCATACTAGCTTTTTCTACATTTTTATTTTTAGATGGTAGAATAGGGAATTTCTTTAGTGAGGTTTCTGTAATTGTAATACTCACACTGGTTGTTTCATTAGTAGAAGCTTTAATCATTTTACCAGCTCACTTAGCACATTCCAAAGCGCTTCAAAAACAAGACAACAAGCCCAAAACGGGTATTGCCGCACTATTTCAAAAAATGCGTGTGATTAATGAATATGGTGATAAATTCATGAACTGGATGCGTGATAAAATGTATGCGCCAGCATTGCGATTTACGCTTGAATATAAACTATTAGTGTTTTCATTTTTTATAGCGGCTTTTATTTTAACCTTAGGTGCGATGGGTGGTGGAGTTATAGGGAAATCACTTTTTCCACGAATCTCGAGTGATCAGGTTTCAGTAAATCTATCTATGCCTAATGGAACTGCGCAGCATATTACAGATTCGATTATTTCCTCGATTGAAGACAAAGCTCTCGTCGTTAATGAGGAATTGACTGAGGAGTACTTATCTGCAGCGATTTATGGTGACACCACTAAATTGTTTGAGAATATAATCAAGTCGCAAACCTCATCATCATCGGCAAGTTTATCGATTAATTTACTTCCTGGAGAAAACAGGCCCGATGAATTAAACACAGCTATCGTTGCAAACCGATTAAGAGAATTAGTAGGTGAGGTTCCTAGTGCTGAGAGTTTGACTTTCGGGTCTGGAGGAAACTTTGGTGGTAGTCCTATCTCCATATCGCTATTAAGTAATGACATCACAGAGTTGAAAGCTGCCACTGCTGAGCTCAAAGAAATCATGCAGCAAAATCCTCAATTGAAAGATATTGAAGATAACGACCCAGCTGGTATTAAGGAAATTCAGCTTGATCTTAATGATAATGCGTATGCGCTAGGATTAAATTCTAGACTGGTGATGACTCAAGTGCGAGCAGCGTTTTTTGGTAGAGAAGCACAACGTTTCCAGCGTGGACAGGATGAGATAAGAGTTTGGGTACGATATGATTTAGATAATCGTAATAGTATTAAAGATCTAGACGAGTTGAGAATAACCACACCATCAGGTGAGCGCGTTCCATTAAGAGATATTGCTAGTTATACCATAGCTCGTGGTGATGTAGTGATTAACCACTTAGAAGGTAGAAGAGAAATACTCCTAACCGCAGATTTAAAAAATCCTGATGATAGTAACACAGATATTATAGATAATATCAAGGCTAACGTCATTCCAGGATTACAAGAAAAATATCCTACCATTTCTCCAAATTATTTGAGTGGTCAAGCTCGCGAGGCCGAAAAGATTAGCAGCAGCGCCACTATTCCAGGTTTGACCATATTACTGCTTATATATTTTACCATCGCCTTTACCTTTAGAAGTGGAACGCAGCCTATCATGCTCATACTATTAATACCGTTGAGTTTTACCGCAGTTGCTTGGGGACACTGGATTCATGGTTTTCCAGTAAATATTTTATCCATGCTAGGAATTATCGCTTTAATAGGAATTATGGTTAATGATGGATTAGTTCTAATAGGTAAATTTAATTCCTTGATTAAAGAAGGATTAGGATTTAACGAGGCGCTGTATGAAGCAGGGAAAAGCCGTTTCCGTGCGATTTTCTTAACATCTATAACTACTATTGCAGGACTTGCACCATTATTACTAGAAAAAAGTCGACAGGCTCAATTCTTGAAACCTATGGCAATTTCCATTTCCTATGGAATAGGTATGGCTACCATCTTAACGCTATTATTATTACCACTTTTCTTAAGTTTTGGGAATAATGTAAAAGTCTGGATTCATTGGTTGCGTACTGGAGAAACCGTTGATAAAACTCAAGTGACGAGTATTGCAAAAGAACAAGAAGAATTAAAGGAATATGATGATGCATAGATTATTATATGGGATTATTGCTTTGTTGTATCTCGCTTTCGCGAAAGCGGACGCACAACAATCTATGGAGTCTCTATTAACACGTGAGCAAGCCGTTGAGTTGATGCTGGAAAATAATTACGGTATCAAAATAGCTAAGAATTCAGAACTGATAGCCGAGAATAATACGAGTATTCTAAACTCAGGCTACTTACCTTCCATACAAGGAACAGCTGGAGGATCCATCGACGAAAGTGACTCACGAACTGATTTTAATGGTGCGCTAGATCAAAACGGAATGCCTAGAGGTGATATAGAAATAAATAATGCGCAAACCACGCAGTATAATGCTGGTGTGTCTTTAAACTATACCTTGTTTGATGGATTAGGAAGGTTGTACAATTTTAAAAGGCTCCAGGAACAATATCAACTAAGCCAGTTGCAGGCGCGCTCCACAATTGAAAACACAACAGTGCAATTAATGAGTGTGTATCTAGAAATTGCCAGGTTAACAGAAAACGTAAAAGTGTTTGAACAAAATCTAGAAATTTCAACAAAGCGTGAAGTGCGTGCCCAATATCAGTTTGACTACGGGCAAGTGAACAAATTAGAAGTTCTTAATGCTCGTGTAGATATTAATACAGATAGTATCAATATCATGAATGCACAACAGCAATTGCGCAACACTAAGCGTGATCTAAACCTTTTATTAAATAGAGAGCTAGATGCTCAATTTGCGGTAGATACTATAGTGACATTACAAAATATGCTTGTCATAGATAGTTTTCTAGAAAAGGTTGCCGAAAATAATGTGCGATTATTACAGTCTGAAAGTACGTTACAGATAAGTGAGTATGACATTAAAACTACCAAAGCATTATTATTACCGCGTGTAGGATTATCAGGATCTTATGGTTGGAATCAATCTCAAAATCCGCCGAGTGCGTTTTTTCCAGCGACTACTAGAACAGGTTCGAGTATTGCAATAGGAGCAAATTTAACTTGGGATATATTTGATGGTGGACGTTCCATCACCAGTTTGCGCAATGCAAAAATCTCTTATGAAAACGAAGCTCTTTTCAAAAGTCAACTAGAACAAGAAGTGTTACGTGATATTGAAAACGCCAAAGGGAATTATAAAAACGCACTCGCAATTTATAGAATGCAAGAACAAAATGTTACTACTAATGAAGATAACTTCAACCGTACACAAGAACGTTTCAAGTTAGGTCAAGTGAGTAGTATCGAGTTTAGACAAGCGCAAGTGAATCTAATTAATGCCGTTACTGTTAAAAATCTTGCAAAATATGATGCTAAGCTTGCAGAGTATCAATTACTACAGCTGGCTGGGCAAATACTAAATGTGCCGCTATGATAGAACACTTTTTTATGTGTCCACATTGCTGGCAAGAAATTTCAATGTTATTAGATCCGGCATACTCGCAGACTTATGTTGAGGATTGTGAGGTTTGCTGTAATCCTATAGAATTGCAAGTGTCATTTGAAGAAGGCGAGTTGGCTTCATTTGAAGCTAAAGAAATAGGTCAATAAAAAAAGGCCAGCGTTGACACTGACCTTTTAGATGTAATGTTTTGAAACTATTACAGATTATTGTTTTCTGCAACGTCTTCTAGTCTTTTAATAGTATTTACTGTAGCTTGAATTTCATCTTTTTGAGCTTCAAGTATAGAGACTACAGTTGGTGGTAATTGAGATTTATGCTCAAGTACTTGAGTATATTCTTCAATCGCTTTTTTCTCACCTGTGATGCACTCTTCAAGAATAGATTCATCTTTATTTAAACTTAGAGCTGCTTTAAGATTCATCCATCCACGGTGCATATCACCTTTAAAACTTCCATCTAGTTCAGGATCTTGATTCATATCTTTTAATTCCTTAGTAAGTGATGCAGCGTAAACGGTTCTTTTAGCACCTTGCTCTGCAAACCATCTTTTGAGTTCTACATGATTAGTTATTTCTGCGGCGTTTGCATAACCACGTTGGGCATCATAAGTTTTTTCTAGTAAGTCATTAAGGTATTGTTCTGTTTTTACTTTAGCGTCCATAGTATTGATTTTAATTAGTTTGATTATCTTAAAGATAACTCTGGAGCGCTGTTTTAATTCTTAATATGAACTCAATTGGTAGAAGCTTAACAGCTTTTATATTTATCTTAAGATTTGTACTTGTGAGATGTTTAAAGTAGTTGTATATTTGCCATCCATAAAAACGGAGAGTTTTATCAAGTTTATTACTTGAAGGTTGAGAGCCAAGAAAAACAAAACGTTACATCGCGGGATAGAGCAGTAGGTAGCTCGTCGGGCTCATAACCCGAAGGTCACTGGTTCGAGTCCAGTTCCCGCTACTAAGTAAAAGCCGATTCATTTTGAATCGGCTTTTTTTATTTCCTTTAGAGCTACCTTTGAATTTAAAATAAAATCATGGATATCACAACTACAGAGTTGATAGGTTATGCGGCCAGTGCTGTATTATTATTATCATTTACTCGCAAAGATTTAAAAAAATTACGCTGGTTCAATTCACTAGGTTGTCTCCTTTTTGTGGTTTATGGATTCATGCTGGACAGTATGCCGGTTGTCATCACTAATTTGGCCATTATTGCTATTAATGCTTATTATCTGTTCTTTAAAGTCACTGAGGATTCTTCAAGTGATGATATAGGTTCATAGCACGATTTCATGGTCTACGCTTTCGCGGAAGCGTATCCAACAACACATTTTTCATTAACTATAATTAACACTAGCTAATTTAAGATTTGATTAACTTCATGGCCTTAAATCATCTACCATGAAAATCAGATTATTTGCGGCTTTATGTATGGTCGCTTTTTTACTATCCTGTAAAAACGATACCAAACCTGCTACCGATTCTAGTGAAGTCAATCTCGATGTCGCGTTTGAAAAAATGACACTCGATAATGGAATGACAGTCATTCTACATCAGGATCATTCAGATCCGGTTGCCGCTGTGGCACTTACTGTTCATGTAGGAAGCGCTCGTGAGAAAGAAGGTCGTACCGGTTTTGCACACCTCTTTGAACACTTATTATTTTTAGAATCTGAGAACCTAGGAAAAGGCGGACTCGATGCTATGAGTGCTCGCATAGGTGGATCAGGTGCAAATGGTTCTACAAATCGTGATCGTACTAATTATTATCAAACCGTTCCTAAAGATGCGCTTGAAAAAATGATCTGGGCTGAGGCTGATAAATTAGGATGGTTTGTAAACACAGTAACAGATCCTGTGCTTGCTAAAGAAAAGCAAGTGGTTAAAAATGAAAAAAGACAAAGTGTAGATAACAGACCTTATGGTCATGTGCGCTACGTAGTAGGGAAGAATTTGTATCCTAAAGATCATCCTTATAATTGGCAAGTGATAGGCTCACTAGAAGATTTGCAAAATGCTACTCTAGATGATGTGAAAGAATTTTATAGACGCTGGTACACACCTAATAATACAGTGCTTACCATAGCTGGAGATTTTGACATGGAAGAAACAAAGGCTTGGGTCCATAAATATTTTGATGAGATTCCTGCTGGAACTGTAGTTGCTCCTTTAGAGAAACAACCAGTAACACTATCTTCTACAAAGAAACTATACTATGAAGATAATTTTGCGCGTGTTCCTCAATTAACTTATACGTGGCCTACGGTTGCTGAGTATGATAAAGATTCTTATGCACTTGATATATTAACACAATATCTATCATCTGGAAAGAAAGCACCTTTAAATAAAGTGCTTGTAGATCAAGAACAATTAACCAGTAACGTAACGATGTATAATTATGGATCTGAACTTGCTGGAGAAACCACCATTTCTATAAATGCTTTTAATGGAACCTCGCTTGATAGCGTTGCAATGGCAATAGAAAAGGGATTTGCATTATTTGAAAAAGAAGGAATCTCTCAAGCAGATCTTGATCGTATCAAAGCTGGTCAAGAGACTAATTTTTATAGAGGTTTAAGTAGTGCGCTTGGAAAAGGATTCCAGCTGGCGCAATATGAAATGTTTGCAGGTGATGCTGGTTTTGTAACTCAAGACGTTAAAAATATTCTTGCCGTTTCTCAAGATGATGTAATGCGAGTTTATAATACCTATGTGAAAGGAAAACCTTTTGTAGCAACTAGCTTCGTTCCACAAGGACAAAAAGACTTAATGCTTGCAGGTTCGACACTTGCTGAGGTTGTAGAAGAGCAAATCGTTCCAGGTGCTGAAGACTCTTTTGATGCTAGCGCGGTTGCAACCTATGAAAAAACATCATCTACTTTTGATAGATCGGTAGAGCCAGCTTATGGTGATACACCTAGTTTAAAAACTCCTGATGTGTGGAAGGATGAATTATCTACTGGAATGAAGTATTATGGAATCACAAGTAATGAAGTTCCTTTAGTAGAGTTTAGCATGGACATAAAAGGAGGAATGCTTCTCGAAGATATTAATAAAATAGGTGTGTCTAATTTACTAGCAGATTTAATGATGCGAGGAACAGCGACTAAAACTACTGAGGAATTAGAAAATGCTATCGAGTCTCTAGGCGCTAGTATTTACTTCTATGCTGGAGATCAATCCATCACAGTAGGAGGAACCACACTAGCTCGTAACTATGATAAAACGATGGCATTAGTCCAAGAAATGTTATTGGAACCACGATTTGATGAGACTGAGTTTGAGTTACTCAAGCAAAATGTGTTAAGTCAAATCGAGCAAAGAAAAGCAAACCCTAATGCAATCGCTTCAAATGAGTTTTCTAAATTACTCTATGGTGAGGATAATCTTCTTTCTAAAAACAATTCTGGAAATGAGCAAAGTGTAAACGCGATTTCAATTCAAGATTTAAAGGATTATTACCATAAGAATATAGGTGCAAATCTTGCCACCTTTAAAGTAGTAGGTGCCATTGATGAGTCTAAAGTAGCTTCTAGTTTGAAGACCTTAAATCAATCATGGGCTGTTAAGGAAGTTACTTTCCCAGAACTTCCCGTGGTCAATAGACCAGAAAAAGCGGCTGTATATTTCTATGATGTTCCTGGAGCAAAGCAATCTGTAATTAACTTTGGGTATCCAGCTTTAAAGTCTACAGATAAAGACTTTTATGCAGCTCAAGTAATGAATTATCGTTTAGGTGGTGGTGGTTTTGCTTCTTTATTAACGCAACAACTGCGTGAAGGTAAAGGATATACTTATGGAATAGGTTCTGGATTTAGTGGAACAGATCTGTCAGGTTCTTTTAGAATCTCTAGTAGTGTACGTACTAATGTAACTTACGAGTCTGCAGATTTAGTTAAGGATATCGTTTCTAATTATGGAACAAACTTCAGTCAAGAGGATCTTAATGTGACAAAAAGTTACATGATTAAAAGTAATGCACGTAAACTAGAAACTGCTGGAGCTAAACTAGGAATGCTAGACGATATGGCAAGTTATGGTTTCACAGCAGATTACTTGAAGAAACGTGAGCAGGAAGTAGAAAATATGACTATAGAAGATGTCAAGAAGTTAAGTGATGAATACTTGAATCCAGATCAAATGATTTATCTCATTGTAGGTGATGCTGCAACACAAATGAATCGTATGAAAGAATTAGGGTATGGAGCTCCTATCTTATTGAATGCAGAAACTGATAATTTGAAAAAGTAAACATTTCAGTATTGTATAAATACAAAAAGGCTCTCTGGTTACAGAGAGCCTTTTTAATTTAAAAATTTATTGATTTTACTTAGGCATTAAGACGTTATCAATCACATGAACTACACCATTTGATTGTTTCAGGTCAGCGGTTGTAACAGTTGCGGTACCACCGTTAGCATCTTTAAGAATTATTTTACCATCCTTGAGAGTTGCAGTTAATTCTTTACCTTGAACTGTTGAGATAGTAGCTTTCCCTTTACCATCTTTAATCATTTTCATTAAATCAGAGGCCATCGCGTCGCCAGAAACCGTATGATAGGTAAGTATTCCTGCTAGCTTTTCCTTATTCTCCATTTTTAGTAAAGATGTTATAGAATCATCATGCAGCTTATTGAAGGCCGTATCGTTAGGTGCAAATACTGTAAACGGTCCATCTCCATTTAATATCTCTTCTAGTTCTGCTGCTTTAATGGCTGCGGCAAGAGTTGAAAAGTCTTTATTCATATTCACATTTTGTACAATGGTTCTATCAGATGGATTTATGACTTTATTAGTGTCCTTTTGAAGCTCATCTACTAATTCTGTAGACTCTCTTTCTATCATCTGAGCATCTTCCTTTACATCTCTCATGTCTTGCTCCATTTCAACCTCAGTTGAAGTTGAATCAGCGTTTGTTTTATCAACGTCTTTTTTACACGAAGCAAGGATGATGCTAGCTGTTACTGCGCTAATTACTACAAGTTTTACAGTTTTCATAAAGTTTATTTTTAATTAAATGTAAGTGGTGAAATCCAATCTCTAAGCTAATTAAATCTAAATTTTATTTATCATTCTCGCTTAGTTCATCTGCATCTTGGCCTAACATGGCAAAGAATTTATCTAGATTAGGCATTATAATGATTTGAGTACGTCGGTTTCTTGCCATGTTTTCTTTACTATCATTGGCAACTATAGGATCAAAACTAGATCTTCCAGCAACTATAAGCTGTTGTGGTGATACGCCAAATTTTTCTTCTAATCTTCTAGCAATGGCTGCGCTGCGCTCCGTACTTAAATCCCAGTTGTCTTTAATGTAACTTCCTTTCTTTACCGTGCGATTATCTGTATGACCTTCTACGAGAATCTCTAGTGAAGGCTCTGAAATGGCTATTTCGGCAATTTTTGCGAGGATATGGTCTGCATCATTTCCTACCTTAAAGCTACTGTCTTTAAATAATAGATCGTCATCGATGTTGATTTTGATCACCGTTTCTTCTATAGACAGATTAAGGTTTTTACCATCGGCTGTGGAGCCCATTTTCTTTGCCATGTTGTGTGCAATCGCGATGTTTAAGGAATCTTTTAAGGTAGTCGCATTTGCAAGTTTTGCAGCTGGAACTTCTTTTAAAGTTCTACGCATAGCTCTTCTATTATTTTCAGACAGCACTAGATCTCCATCATTTGTGCTCACCATCATGCCATCTTGTTTTGTATTGAGTGAGGCAATTTTTGCATTGTATCGCTCGACACGCATTTCAATTTGATTCATTTTATTTTCGAGATCTTCTTTTTCAATTTGAGTTTTTTGAAGTTCAGATCGTGTGTTATTGTAGTTGTTTTCTAATTCAACATATTTCTTTTTGGATACACAACTAGCTAAAACTACTGTTGTAAATAAGGCAATGATTAAATGTGATTTTTTCATAGTTAAGAATTTTGATTTATTTAATTATTGAGGGAAATGTGATATCACAAGTGCCCTCAATCGTTATACGACCAAATCAATTCTATGGATGTTTGTTTTTCTGGGAAATGCCAGTTTTAAGAATAATTTATACTTTCAAATAATTCAACTAAATGAATATCAGTAGTTAAATAATTTGTTAGTAATAATGGGTGAAGTAAAGTATGCACGCTTTCGCGAAAGCGTAAAGAAACTAATCCCACAATTTAAAACGAGCTCCAAATACCATATTCACCTGGCGGAATAAAAAATCGTGATGTGCAGAGTCAGACGGGTCTGCAGTAGTTCTCACTTTATTCATATTAATGTAGCCACCTTTTAACTCAGTTTGAACAAAGAAATGCTCAAAAAATTCAAAATTAAGACCTAAAACTGCGCTTGCTCCATATCCAGAAACGTGGAATTGATCATATCGCTGGCGACCCAATAGTTTAGTATTTGTTTTAGGAATAAGAATTCCACCTTCTAGACCTGTAACGACTTGCAAACTGAAAAATTTATAATCCCATATGTGATCCATGCGGCGCAAGCTCAGGTTGAGATAATTAAGCCCATCAGTATGTTCAAACTGAAGAAAAGCACGCTCCAGGACGATGTCTTCATTATTATAGACACCATTATATAACGTTGAAGTGTCATCTATGTGTCCATTTATACGCACGGTTTGATCACGCAGCATGACATATTTCATGTGATCTGCTCCTATGGAAATGTTATATTTATTATTAATAAAATAACCTATTCTAAAGTTATACTGCGGGATAGTAATACTCGCAGGATTTAAGTATTTCTTAGGGTCAAAATCAGATTGTCTGTCATATGCAACCACGTCATTTAATGTGAAATCATAATCATCTCCTGTAAACGTAATGTCAGACTTGCCATAGGCAGACAAGTTCCAGCCCCAATACACATAGAAATCACCTTTGCGATTTGTAGAGTTGTCTTCAGGCTCAGTTTGAGCATCACAAAGAGTTCCCAGAGCAATAAAAAGAAGTAGGATGTAGTATTTCAATAGCCTATTTTAAGAGTTGCAAATTTACAACTATCCTTCACTTGATAGATTTAAACTTAAATTAGTTCCTCAAAGTATTTTAAAGTAATTATATTTTCAATGAATCCCTTTTTTAGGTAAACTGAACTTTTCAGTATTTACAGCCTTTACAAGCGCTTGTCGTGTAAAAGTCGGGTAGAAAAGCATTTAAAAATTTTGAAACAATTGAGTTCTGTGCCTAACATTGCCCTATGAATTTAAAATCTATTTCATGAACCAGCCAGACTTAGGGAATTACATTTCCAACCTTAGAAAAGAGCAAGGTCTTACTCAGGAAGAACTTGTAGAAAAATGCAATATTAATGTGAGAACCATCCAGCGTATAGAGGCTGGTGAAGTAACACCTCGATCCTATACCGTTAAAAATATTTTAGAAGCTCTAGGAACCTCATTTGATGAAGTGTTTAAGGTAGATCAAGAGAAGAAAAAAGTTTCCCATAGATTAGAGAAGAGTAAAACGTTTTTGATTTATGCGATGATTGCTGGAATCATTTATTTCATAGCCAGTACTTTTGAGGTAATTGCAGATACCACATATTCCGCAGATGGAGGAAAAATATTTACCAACCCTATTTACATCTCTTTCAAGTTAACTTCGTTAATAGCGAGTTCCATTTTTATGTATGGCGTTTTTATGATAGGTAAGGCATATGATAGTGCGATGATTAAGATTACGGCGCTCTGTTTTATAATCGTTTGTTTGATAATAGGAACGGTAGACGGGTTTATCTATGTGCATGAATTCCATAGTCATATGGGATATCATATCTCTAGGATTGTGATTTTTGGTTTGCTGTATTCCTTTTTAGGTGCTGGTTTCTTTTTAAAAAGAAATGAGTTAGGGAATTTAGGGAAATGGGCAGGAATTACTGGTCTGATAGGCGGAATATGTCTTGTTACCATTATACTGGTAGTGCCTGGAGTGATATCTTATGCAGCCTTTGAGATTTTATTAATCATTCTCTTTTATCAACAATGGAGTCAGATTAATGCTAGAGAACATTAGTATTTTAGGATTAGTAAAAAAAATGCCCTTAAATATTTTAAGGGCATTTATATTATATAAAACTTTTAAGTTTATTCAGCCTTATCTGTAGGGCCTTCTTTTTGAAGTTGCAATTGATTATCAAACTGTAAGGTTCTTATAGGGAACGGTATATTGATTCCTTCTTGATCAAATGCTTTTTTAAGACCTATCACGGCATCACTAAGTGCGATGTGTTTTTCTTTGGCTTTTTTTGCATTGACCCAAAAACGCAACATGAAATTAATACTACTATCACCAAACTCGTTATAATAGAATTCAACCTCTTCATTACCTTGTTGCTTGAACATTCCGTCAATAGTTTTCACAGCTAGACTTTTCACAGCCTCAAGGTCGCTTTCATATCCCACACCACAGTTTAGTGTAATTCTCATGCGAGGTGTAAGTGTCCAGTTTTTTAACGGATTATCGATGATGGTTTTATTAGGGATAATCACCATGTTATTATCTGCTTGTTTCATTATGAATTTATCCAATTGGATTTCCATAACTTCTCCAGAGTAGTCTGTTGTTTCTACCCAATCGCCCACTTTAACTTGTTTACGGAATGATAGTACAATACCACTTATTATATTAGATAAAGAACCTTGCAAGGCAAGACCTATTACTAAACCAGAAATACCAGCACCAGCAATTATACCTTGAACCGCATTATTAAGGTTCAAAACACTCATGGCGATGAAAATACCACCCAGCACCACAATTATGGCAATTGCCTTACCTGCTAGTCGTTTAACACTTGCTTGAGTTTTATTACCCATCAATTTGCGCACGCCTTTATCTACATATTTTGAGATAAAATATGCGGCAATAAGCACTATAATTGCAATTCCCAGATTAGGAAGTAATGTGATGAATGAATTATACCAGCCAGCTAATTGTTCCCATATTAGGACACCGCTATCTTTTAATTCTGGTAATTCTTCTGCTTTCTTAGCAGCTTGGTCAGCTTGTTGTAAAAAATTCATAGAATCAAATTTAATAATCTGATTGTGATATCGTGTTGTATTTAACAAGCTTTAACTAATATGCTTTATAATTGTGGCTTTTTTTGTATTTAAAATATGTTTTGTTAACATTTACAGCAGTGCTTAGCGTTGTTTAGTTCAAATTGTAAAAACATAACGTACCTTTAATAATGGAAAATGCATCTATTTTATTTTAAACAAGGTGATTTTAATCACGCTTCCGCGAAAGCGAAACTTAATAAATCAACATATGAAAAAGAGATTATTTGTTATAAGCTGTATAGTAATCATGCTTGCAATTACATCTTGCAAATATTTTGCAAATGAAACCATAGAGTCCTTTGAAGCTATAGAGTCTAGCGTTACAGCATCTAATAAAGAGCAAACTATTGAAATTGAATCTTTAATGGAAACAATTAAAGATAGTGCGATGGCAAATCCAGCGGTATATGCTAGTGCGTTTAATCACAGTAATGAGTTTCATAATAAAACATCGCTATTACTTACAGAGTTACAACACGCTCGCGAGCTCATAAATGAAAAAGTAGGTGAAACAGGTGATTATGAAAAATGGGACACCTCTACTGATGCTATTTTTTTTAACGGTGATGAATACTCTCAAGTTGGAACTCGATTTGTGCAAGCCATAAAGAATTACAATATAACGTCAAGTGATCAACTATTCTTCTTTCCCGAGGCAGAAAAACTAGCCCAGAAATCTTTTAAAATAGATGATGTTTTAAATAGAGATGGAGATACCGTAGACTGGTTGTCTTATAATTTTAAAGGTTTCCCGGCTATTGCTTCAAAGACTAAAATTGCACAATTAGAAAATGAGGTTAAAAAAGTTGAAACTACCTTTTTAAAAGCCTTAATTGAAAAGCCACAATTTTAAAACGGCTACCTTTGCAACATGGAAGAAAAAGTGGAGCAACCAGTAGAACACAAAGCAGGTTTTGTAAACATAGTAGGTAATCCTAATGTAGGGAAATCTACCTTAATGAATGCGCTTGTAGGTGAGCGTTTATCTATTATTACCTCAAAGGCGCAAACGACACGTCACCGTATTCTAGGAATTGTAAATGGAGAAGATTTTCAAGCGGTTATAAGTGACACACCTGGTATTATCAAACCTGCATACAAGCTTCAAGAAAGCATGATGGAATTTGTGAAAAATGCCTTTGAAGATGCAGACTGTATTCTATATATGGTAGAGCTAGGTGAGAAAGAACTCAAGAATGAAGCTTTTGAAAAAAGATTAACCTTTGCTGAGGTGCCTGTAATTGTCCTTATCAATAAAATCGATCAAGGTCAACCTCACCAGCTGGAAGAAGCCGTAGCACACTGGAAAGAAAGATTGCCAGGTGCAGAGATCTTTGCAATTAGCGCACTAGAGAATTTTGGTGTGCCACAACTGCTACAACGTATTGTTGAAATACTTCCAGTTTCACCAGCATTCTATCCTAAAGATACACTTACTGATAAGCCAGAACGTTTCTTTGTGAATGAGAGCATCCGCGAGAAAATCTTAATCCATTACAAAAAAGAAATTCCTTATTCTGTGGAGATTGATACAGAGGAATTCTTTGAAGATGAAGATATCATAAGAATCCGCTCGGTGATTATGGTAGAACGTGAAACCCAAAAAGGGATTATAATAGGTCACAAAGGAAGTGCTATTAAACGAGTAGGAACTGAGGCACGTAAGGATTTGCAAAAATTCTTTGGTAAGCAAGTTCACATCGAGCTTTACGTAAAAGTGAATAAAAATTGGCGTAGTAGTGAACAGCAGTTAAAACGTTTTGGGTATAAAGGAGTGAATAAATAGTAGACAGTATTTAAGTCCATAGTAAGCAGTCCTGTACATTTCTTGTGATGCTGCTTTATTATAGCATCTTTTGCGATTAGAAACAGCAATAGGCAATCAAATTTTCACGAAGTGAAAAGCAAATCGGCAATTTTGGTTTTTACCTAGCATTCGTGCCAACATCCATCCCAGCCTTCCTTCTGAAGGAAGGAGCTACATTAGAAGTATAAAAACGTTAATTAAAATTAAGTTTTCAGAAAATAAAAAGAGAATCTTTAATCGGCAATCAAATTTTCACTGTGTGAAAAGCAAATCGGCAATTTTTGAATTTGTGATTTTAATCAACTGTAAGTGAATCGCTTTAAGGTCTTTTATTCAACGGTATAGTGGCAACCAGGTTTTCTACGCTTGCCGTTTTAGTGCCGCCAGCTTTCTCGATGGTGATGTTTAAATCACTAGCGTTTTTGAGAAGCTCTGCGCTTATGGTTTTAGGCTTTAAATCATTTATGATAGCTAGAGATTTCATTTCGCCATTCACATCTGCCCATAATTGGTAATCTTGAGAATCTTTTAAATCTGGTAAAGCTGCAATTTCTATTTGAGCCATTCCAGCTGGTTGATTGTAATAAGCGATGACTCTTAATGGTTCTTCATTAATAAAACCTCGCATGAGATATTTATCAGTGTCTGCAGACTCTATGAAAGCTAGTCGCATTTCTAGAATGCGTTTTTGAGAATCATTGAGCTCATAATCCTTTTCTAGTTTTTCATATTCAAACGTGCTTTCTACAATTTCCTCTTTTAAAGCACTATTCTGATTATATAAATAGCCTAAACCAGCAAGAGCAACGAGAGCAACAATAGCAGCAGCCACACTTAACCAGTTAGGTTCATTCACCTTAGTAGGTAATGAGCTAGGTGCTAGTTCTTGTAATACACGTTCTTTAAGGCTGTTTGGTAATGGCTCGGCATTCATGGTAGCATATAAGCGTAATTCTTCTTCTAGCTCTTGAAAAGCTGTTTTAATCTCTGGATATCTTGATATCATGTATTCCACAGCCAGAGTATCTTTCTCATTAGTAGCACCTATAACATATTGATCCAGTAATCCAGATTCTAAAAAGTCCTTTATATTTTTTTCTTCGTTTCTCATGATGTGATCAGGCTCCATATAATTAAAATGATTCCTTTATTGATATTTCTTAATTCTTTTAAAGCACTGCGCACTCTAGTCTTAAAAGTGCCTAGAGGCATTTTCAAATAGTCTGCAGCCTCCATATGTGTCATTCCTTTATAAAATACAGCATCTAGAACTACTTGATATTTAGAATCCAGCTTGCCTAATTGATTTTTAACTTCATCTCTATCTTCTTGATTTATAGAGTCCTCTATAGGGTATACGTCCCAATCTTGCAATTGGATTTCTTTGAGCTGTTTTTTTTGCACTTTTCTTAGATAATCAATCGCTGTGTTGCGAGTAATTCCATAACACCAAGTGAAAAATTTAGATTTCTCTGATTGATACGTATTTGCTTTTTTCCATATTTTAAGTAATGCGTCCTGTAGTATGTCACTAGACGCATCTTTATCGCGAGTTAATTTTAGGGCACAACCATATAATGCTGGTCCATAGTGGTCATAGAGTAAACTCATACCACGCTGGTCACCTTGCTGTAATAATTCTATAATATGTTGTTCTAATATAGGTGTCAATTCTTTTTTAACATTTATTTAAGATTCGTCATAAATCCAATTCTCATTTGCCAGCGTATAAGCTATAGTTGCGAGTAACACTTTGGTGATTTAAAAGTACGACATTGAAAATTGAACAAAAATTGCATCAGTATCGCATTTTAGAATTATAAATAGTGTGATTGCACAAATGGATCATTAGATTATTGTTAAGTCTGTTATGCGTGACAGTTGTAGAACGAGTATCGGTATGATTCTGTAAGTAAATATAGTAGTAGTAAAGTTTAATTTTCCCTAGAATTACTCTTTGAACCTCTTTTAATCATTATGATTAGGAGAGGTTTTTTTTTATACGCTTTCGCGAAAGCGTGTCCTTAATAATCGCGGTTTCCAGTCACAGTCGCAGTGCTATTAAATATCTAATCCTGATTTAAGTATATTGATTAGTGAAATTTTAAGCGTTGAACTATAAAATTTAAACTTTTTTTATGTTTCAGACAACCTTTTAAAAAAGTACTCGTCTATGTAAGTAGAAAGGCTGTAAATTGTGAAAGTGATACAACTATATACAAACGAAAAAAAGCTTATTGAAAAAGCTGCGACTGGCGATAGAAAAGCGCAGAAGCATCTTTATGATAAGCACTCGGCTAGAATGTTGAGCGTGTGTAGACAGTATATATCACCAGTAGAAACTGCAGAGGAGTTAATGCTCAATGGTTTTTTTAAGGTTTTTACAAAACTGGATAGTTTTTCACATGAAGGAAGTTTTGAAGGTTGGGTGCGTCGCATTATGGTAAGAGAATGTATCGATTTCCTGCGCAAGAAAGATCCATTTAAATATTCATCCAGTATCGATGAAGAAAAAGAACCAGCTCAAATTGAGGATGAGGAAGAAGACCTTATAGATGTCAATTTAATACAGCAATTAATAGATGAATTGCCAGCAGGTTACAAAGCTGTATTCATAATGTATGTAGTAGACGGATTTAAACATGCAGAGATTGCACAGGCACTCAACATAAGTGAAAATACTTCTAAGACACAATACCGCAAAGCCCGATTGCTATTACAAGAAAAACTAAAAACGACAAGAAAGCATAGTTATGAAGCTTAAAAATATAAAAGAAACTTTTGATAATCGTGAGATCAAGCCTAGTGCTAGCTCTTGGGACGCGCTTTCTTCTAGACTTGATCAAGAAGAGAAGAAAAGCAAGAAACCAGTGGTGATTTATTGGTTAGGTGCAATTGCTGCTGTGCTAATCGCTGCGGTTTTATTATATCCATCTTTAAGTGATGATTTAAATATTAACGATGAGAGTACTCATCAAATAGTTATTACTGAAGACGCTGTTAAAGAAGAATCGGGTAAACTCAATCCAGAAGTTATTGAAAATGAATTAGTAAATGAGCAAGTCACAGAAGTTGTCTCTATCGCAAATACTGCTGTTAAAAAAGAACTTGAAGTTAAAGTTCAATCAAAAAATAAGTCATCTGTTAAGGGTACAAAAAAATCTAAACCTTCAAGTATATCTAGTCCACAAGAAGTTGAAATCGCTCAGGTTCCTTTATCGGGTAACAAAGAGTTATTAATTGATAGTCAAGAAGAAACGACAATCGCTCATATGGAGACTAATGTAATCGTAGAAAAAACGCTTACGGCAGAGGAAGAAATGGAGTTATTGCTGAACGAGGCACTTCAAAAAACTCAACCAACAGAAATAGCTGCGAAATCCATTGATCCCAATAAATTATTAAGAGAAGCAGAATGGGATGTAGAATCAGACAGAAGAAGTCGCATTCAAAATAAGCTTCAAGACGGATGGGATTTTATCAAATCTGAGGCTGTGACCATGGTCGTTCCACATAAATAATCAAATATAAATCAATATTAAATACAGCTGTTTATTACAAACGGACAGCCATAATTATATCTAAAAATCAATTATCATGAAAATTAACCTACTTATCGCAAGCTTTTTTTTAAGCCTTTTAATAGGGCAAATTGCTCAAGCACAAAATGAAATTTCACAAGATTCTGTATCTATAAATGCAAGACTCGCAGAGTTAGAAAATAAAAAGACTCGTGACATCAAATCAGTAAAAAGAAATTTGAAGTATACTATTAAAGTGATTAATAATCAACTTAAAAATAACGAGATCACACAAGAAAAAGCTGATGAGCTTAAAGAAGCTGCTGCTGCAAAAGCTGCCCTAGATATTAAGTATTTCACTCAAAATGCTGACTTAGAAGCAGATTATATCAGAAAACATAAAAAGTTTTCTGATGAAGGAAATGTTCTATTAATATTAAATAATAATAGTATAATAGGAGTTGAGACAGAAAAGCGTAAGTATAAAAAGGAATTAAGAACAAGTTCTGGACTTACACTTGGTTTTGGATATAATTTTATAAATGGAGATAATCTGGGAATAAATGATTTTAGTTATGCTAAAAACGGTTACTCTTCAATAGGATATCAATTTAAAACTAGACTAGATGATAAAAATCATTTTAGATTGATGTACGGTGTTGAGTTTCAAACGCAGCAAACAGAGCTTAATGGGAATCGAGTTTTTACTCAAGGCGATAATACTCAAACCATAGACATAGGATTTGATGTAAAGTATGCCGTGTTCCGACAAAATCAATTAGTATTTCCTCTACACTTAGAAATAGGTGGTAGTGATCGCAAAGATTTTGAAGATGGAAGAGTAAGGTATCAAGAATATAATAAATGGAAGTTTGGTATCGGTGGATTTGTAGGTTTCAACATGGATTCACGCACTAAACTTAAGTATGAATTAGATGGTCGTACCGTTAAGGATATTACAGTAAATAATTTTGATAATAATGTTTTCTTGTATGGATTAGATGCTTATGTAGGATACGATAATGTGGTTTTATTTGGTCGTATGAATTTAAATAATGTATTTAAAAGCAACGCGATAGATGGACAGTATGTTTCATTAGGTATAAGATTACAGAACTAAAGAACTAGGTTTGAATTAGCCTTCAGTCACCTATTTGATGAAAGAAAAACTCTTGAGAAACAAGAGTTTTTCTTTGGTTAAAAATCAGTTAAAGACAACTTTGGATACACGATTGAAGATTAATTTTAATTAAATCAAAAAAAAAATAATTATGAAAAAGAAACTACTCTTTGCAATCGCTATGGTTGCGGTATTTAATTTGGGGCATGCACAAGATGAAAAAGAACTTGATGAAGCTCCATACGATTTTCTAGATGCATTTGATGATTCTAGAAGAGATCAAGAAATGGTGATGACAAATACTAAATTCATTGTCGGCTTTGGCTTTAATCAAGCGCTTGGAGATGGAAACGGAATAGGTGATGACTACCGTTTCTGGGGTTCTGGAGTGTTTGATTTAGGTCTAGAGTTTTCTACAAGACTTAAAAAAGAAGATGATTGTTTAAGATTCAACTATGGATTAACCATGCGTGTGCAAAGTTTGAGAATAAATGATAATAAGGTGTTCTCTACATTCAATAATGTGACAGATCTTCAAGATGCTGGATTTGACATAGATCGTTCTCGATTTACTCAAGTGAGTATTCTAGCTCCATTACACCTTGAATTTGGGAGTCGTGAATTGAAGAATTATGAAGATGGAATTAAACGTTACGGTGGTGATAAACCTTTTGTAGTAGGAGTAGGTGGCTATGTAGGACTTGTTTCTACATCTTCTCAAGAGGTTAAATATGAAAGAGAAGGAAGAGATGTGACCTCAACACTTACAAATGATTTTGAAGTTAATAATTTTCAATACGGATTAAGTGCATACGCTGGATGGAATGACATGCAGTTGTTTGCCACCTATGGGCTTAATGATATTTTTAAAAACTCGCCAGTGCAACAACAGTATGTTACCTTAGGAATAAGATTTAGATAAAATAATTGATGTAAATAATTATAAGCTCTTATGTAAATAAGGGCTTTTTTTATAGGTTTTTGTGGGGTAATAAGTTCTGGTAATTCCGCTTTCGCGAAAGCGAAATAAAACAAAGCTCAATCATTTCAAATCCTTATTTTTACAGACTACTTAATTTTAATTGTAACCATTGATTTCACGTACCACAGTTGACAACGTTTTTGAAACCGCTCGAGTAGAAGAGGTGATAGGCGATTTTGTGCAATTGAAAAAATCAGGTTCAAATTTTAAAGGACTCAGTCCATTCTCAGATGAGCGATCGCCTAGTTTTATGGTGTCTCCTGTGAAGCAAATCTGGAAAGACTTTAGTTCTGGAAAAGGTGGAAATGCCGTTACATTCTTAATGGAACACGAGCATTTTACGTTCCCTGAAGCGATTAAATGGCTTGCAAATAAGTACGGCATTGAGATTATAGAAACCCAACAAACTAACGAAGAAAAACAATCTCAGGACCTAAAAGAGTCTATGTTTCTCGTTTCTAAATTTGCTGCAGAGTGGTTTGAGTCACAGCTCAAAACTGAAATGGGTAAGGCGATAGGTTACAGCTATTTTAAAGAACGTGGCTTTACAGATGAGACCATTAAGTATTTCCAGCTAGGATATTCTCCAGACCAGTGGAGCGCATTTACAGATGCGGCAATTAAAGCAGGTTACCAGTTAGAGTTTCTAGATAAAACGGGACTCACTATAGTTAAAGAAGAAAAACAGTTTGACCGTTTTAAAGGTCGAGTGATGTTTCCTATACGTAGTCTTTCTGGTAGGGTTCTAGGCTTCGGTGGTAGGATTCTTACTAATGATAAGAAAGCCGCAAAGTATCTCAACTCACCGCAAAGTGATATCTATGATAAGTCTAAGGTGCTATATGGAATCTATGAGGCAAAACAATCCATTGCCAAAGAAGATTTATGTTACCTGGTTGAAGGATATACTGATGTGATTCAAATGCATCAAGCTGGTGTCAAGAATGTTGTTTCCAGTTCTGGAACAGCACTTACTAAAGAGCAAATACGATTAATACAAAGGCTTACTAAAAACATTACAGTACTCTATGACGGTGATGCTGCTGGTATGCGTGCCGCTATACGTGGAATAGATCTTATTCTGGAAGCTGGAATGAATGTGCGCATTTGCACCTTTCCTGAAGGTGAAGATCCAGACAGTTATGCCAAAGCGCATACACAAACTGAAATAGAGGCCTTTTTAAAATCAAATTCGGTTGATTTTATAAGTTTCAAATCTAATTTATTAAAAGAAGAAGCTGCTGGCGATCCTATTAAAAAGGCAGAGATGATCCGCGATATAGTACAGAGCATTGCAAAGGTGCCTGACGATATCTCAAGAGAAATCTATGTAAGAGAAAGTGCTTCCATTCTTGATATAGGTGAAGATGTACTGTTCTCATCACTTGCACAAACGCGCAACGCAGGAATCAATGAGCAGCGTAAAAAGGAACGTAGAGATCAACAGGCTCAAGGCTTAAAGAAAGTAGAAAATAAAGAACCAGAACTTAAAGTAGATAGACGATCTGTTCTAGAGCATAGTATTATTAAAATACTATTGTTGTATGGAGACAAAGTAGAAGATTTTCAAGAAGAATACCTGCAAGAGTCTGAAGATGGTGAGCTGGTTGCAGAGCCTAAGAAAGACACTTTGCCGGTTTATGAAAAGATATTTTTAGACCTTCAAAGTGATGAAATTGAGTTTTCAAATGAGGTGTTTAAAAGCTTGTATCCTAAGTTGATAGATCTATTGCTCATGGAAGGTAGAGTAGATTTAAATCAAGTCATGTCCACGCTTAATGAACACGAGGCGCAACTTGTTGCAGATCTCGTAATGCAAGAAGATAAATATGAACTCCACAAATGGGATGAGAAAATGATCTTTGTGAAGTTGAAACACGAGTCAGTCGCTTTACATACGATGACTACTATTCTCAATTTCCGTAGATTGATGATTGAGGATAAGATTAAATCCCTATCTGAAAGTATGTCACAAGATGTTATGGTAGATAATATGGAAATATTATCTACCATAAAGTCTTATGATAAGTTGAAAAATTATCTCGCTAAACGATTGAATCGCGTGATCTAAGAAGTAATTTGAAGAAGTCGCGACTGGTGTATTAAATCTGCGATATTATCTACATTCAATTTCTTAAGTAATCGAGTTTTATAAGTACTAACTGTTTTCTCGTTGATACTTAAAATTTGAGAGATCTCTTTATTCCTTTTTCCTCTAGATAGCAAATTAAGCACTTCTATTTCTCTGGCAGATAGCTTCTTATAACGTAATGTTACAGATGGCTTGCCATTTTTATTCTTAGTGTTCATTACTTCCCTGATATCATCAGATAAGAATGTTTCACCTTTCATAACTTCTAGAATGGCTCTTTTTACTTCTTTAGAAGATCGTGTTTTTGCGATGTATCCGTTTGCTCCAGCCTTGATAGCGCTGATTGCATAAATCTCTTCGGGATGACAACTTACGATTAGGACTTTTAGATCTGGGAATTGAGAGCGTATTTCTCTCACTGCGCCAGCTCCATTTGAGTTGGGTAAATCTATTTCTAGAATAAGTAAATCTGGTTTATGCTCCTTGATGCTTGATAAGAGCACCTCTCCATTTTCTACCTTTCCTGTGAAGCGTAAACGCTTACTATCCTTCATCAAAGTTTTTATTCCTCTACGGAACACTGGATGATGGTCTGCTAATAAAACGTTCATTTTTAAGGGGTATTTGTAGTTACAAATGTACAACGATTAATTATGCTTTACAATCCATAAATTTGTGAGTATTTCCTTGCTTATGAGCTGTTTATCTTACACTAACGCAGGTTTGTAGGAATAATACACACTGGAATTGGGTTCATTTTATGTTGATTCTTTCTATTGAAATCGTTATAAATGTTAAACACTTCGAGTTCTCTATCTGTAAAATCTTTTGAAGTTTTTCCAGCGTCATTTTGATGCATTGCCCATTCTAGCTCGTCATAACTTGCACCTATTTGGTCCTCATCAGTACGCTCAGCACCATAAAGTCCATCGCTAGGAGCTGCTTTCATAATGCTAGCTGGAACATTTACGTGTTCACCTATAGCATAAACTTCGCTTTTCATAAGGTCTGCAATAGGACTCACGTCTACGCCTCCATCACCATATTTAGTATAGAACCCTACGCCAAAATCTTCTACTTTATTTCCAGTCCCGGCAACTAGCAACCCATTCACTCCACCATGATAATACAGTGTCGTCATTCTTAGTCGAGCTCGAGTATTTCCTCTCGTTAATTCCACGAGTGCACTGTCAGCTGTAGCTGGCATAGCATTTATAAAAGTGTCAAAAACTGGAGTAAGATCACTGCGCACCTCACTCACATTAGGGAATCTCTTTTTCAATTGTGCAATATGCTCTTGTGCACGACTCACATGATCTTGATGCTGGTGGATAGGCATTTCTACGCACAGTAATTCCAGTCCAGTCATCGCGCAAAGAGTTGAGGTCACAGCGCTGTCTATTCCGCCGCTTACACCTATAACGTATCCTTTAATTCCAGCATTATCGGCATAGTCTTTGAGCCATTTTACAATATGTTGAGTTACTTTATCTACTTTCATTCTCTTTATTTTGATTCAGATTAGCCGTATTTTTACAGCCTTAAAATTAATTAAAAAAAGTGTCGTTATAGGTCTATGAAGTATAAGATTCACAGAGGTTTGATTTATCTCGCTTTCGCGAAAGCGTTATTACTCACAACATCCTGCAACGACAGCTCTCAAGTAGCTCAAGAAATAGCGGCAATACCTGTTCAAACAGAAATGAAATTGTTTCATGAAGAGTTTGCAGCAGCAACACCAGCTGATTTACAAGGTCTGAAAGAAAATTATCCCATGTTATTTCCACAACAATTCCCAGACAGCGTGTGGATTGCAAAAATCACGGGAACAGACACCATACAAAACATATTAGAAAACGCAGTGCGCGATCGCAAATTTGATTATGAAGAAATTCATACTCAAGTGAATGATGTCATGCGTCATGTGGAGTATTATTTTCCAGAATTTGAGTTCACAGATATTGTTACAGTTCTGTCTCAGGTAGATTATAGACGTAAAGTGACGCCTACAAATGATCAGCTTTTAATAGCAATAGATACTTATCTAGGAGAAGAGAATGAACTATATGATGGGATAAGTGATTATAGGAGAAAACATCTCAACGTTGAAAATCTCCCTGCAGACGTTGCTCTGGCTTATGCGCATTTATTTGTCGAGCCGTCCGTGGATCGTTCTTTTATAGGTAGTATGGTCTATTTTGGTAAATTACATTATCTACAAGAGCTCTTTGTACCAGTTGCAACTGGAGCAGAACGCTTTTCATATACAAATGCTGAATATGATTTTACTGTGGCAAACGAGTCTCAAATGTGGCGTGTTTTTGTAGATGAAAGTTTACTTTATAGTACTAATCCTAAGTTACAATCACGTTTCATATTACCAGCGCCTTTTTCAAAATTCTATCTAGAGGTAGATCAAGAAACGCCTGGTGGAGTAGGTAAATATATAGGATATCGCATCGTTAAGGCATACATGGAAAATAATGATAAAGATCTCGACACGATGTTATCACTTCCTGCCGATGTTATTTTTAATAAATCAGGTTATAAACCAAAACAGTAATGGCACAAACACATAGGTCAGAAATTAAAATAGGAATTGAACTTGATGAAAATCGTGTTCCAGAACAAATTAGATGGAGCGCACCAGATGGTGGCGTTACAAGTGCTGAGGCTAAAGCTATGATGGTATCCATGTGGGATTCTGTAGAAAAAGAAAGTTTCCGTATTGATTTATGGACTAAGGACATGCCGGTAGATGAAATGAGAGTATTCTTCCATCAAACTCTAGTCTCCATGGCAGACTCTTATCATCGCGCTACAAATGACGACAAGATGAGAGATACTATGCTTGATTTTTGCGAGTACTTTGCAGAGAAACTGGACTTGAAGAAGAAGTAATTTAGTTTACACTCTTAGTCTTAGTCTTAGTTTGCAGTTTTCAGTAGTTAATTGTGGTGAATATGGTAGAATTAAATCTGTTCTCGACCTGCCTTTGCCGCCAGGCAGGCTGCGCTCGAACTGACATTTTGTTTTTTAACTTAATACTTAATACTTAATACCTAATTTGGAACCTTTCTTCGACCATAAACAATTAATAGAACTGGCTTGGTATAAAATGCCGTTTGGTCAGCACAAAGGTCGTTTCTTAAGTGAGTTACCAGAGCCTTACTATGTCTGGTTTAGAAGAAAAGGATTTCCAGATGGTAAACTAGGTCGTTATATGACCACCGTTTATGATATGAAAGTCAACGGCATCGAGGATATTTTAAGAGAAATAAGACGTAAAACCGTTAATGACAGACCGGTTTTTTAGTGCTTGTGCATTCTGATACAGCTCAATTATTATAGCATTTTATGATTAGATCTAATAACACAATTTCTCAATCAAATAATTTATTTAAAATATCTTGAGGGCGAATTTCTATTTTTGCTAACAGCTAACAGCTAATAACTACTCCATATTATCATTAATGGAACCTATATAGTTCAATAATTCCTCTTGTCCTTCACCATTTGTAGAACTGGTAATGAAGTATGGAGGCACTTCTGCCCAAACGCCATCTAGTAATTTTTGTTTGTATTTTTCTACGTTGCGTGATAGTGCGTTGGGTTTTAACTTGTCTGCCTTAGTAAATACAATCCCAAAAGGAATATCATTCTCACCTAACCATTCCATGAATTCTGTATCAATGGGTTGTGGATCATGACGCACATCTACCAGTACAAATGCACAAATAAGTTGCTCACGCTGTTGAAAATAATTAGTAATGAATTTCTGGAACTTTGCTTTACTCGTCTTAGAAACTCGAGCATAACCATAACCAGGTAAATCCACGAGATGCCAACTCTTATTAATCAAGAAATGATTAATGAGCTGTGTTTTTCCTGGTCTTCCAGATGTTTTGGCAAGACTCTTTTTATTAACGAGCATGTTAATTAATGAAGACTTACCTACGTTAGATCGACCTATAAAAGCATATTCTGGTAGCTTACTATCTGGACATCTTTTAACGTCTTGATTTGAAATGACAAATTCTGAACTGGTTATTTTCATGCTGCAAAGATAAGTTAGTCATCCCTTTTAAAGCCATAACAAGACTTAATAGGTTTAAAAGATTGATAGATAAAAGAATGATTAAGGAATAGTCATGAGCTGTGATTCAAAGTTTTATACTTCAAATATCAAGCTATAATATCATAAGGTAATTATAATTGAAAACTCTGACTGAGAGCTGTATTAAAGCTCACGCTTTTCAAGCCAAGCGTCTAGAATTTCATTGAACTCATCTGGATGTTCCATCATGGCAGCATGGCCACATTTATCAATCCAGTATAAATCACTGTTAGGTAATTTCTCATCAAATTCAATAGCAACATCTGGTGGTGTAACGCCATCTTGCTTTCCCCAAATGATACATACAGGCGTGTTCATTTTAGGAAGGTCTTTGGCCATATTGTGACGTATCGCACTTTTTGCGATAGCAAGAGTTTTGATCAACTTATTACGGTCATTTACCACGCCAAAAACTTCATCAACAATCTCCTTAGTCGCTACTGATGGATCATAGAAAACACCTTCAGCTTTTTTCTTAATGTACTCATAGTCACCTCGTTTAGGGTAGCTTTCTCCCATAGCGCTTTCATATAGACCAGAGCTTCCGGTAATGATAAGTGCTTTAATTTTTTCTGGAAATAGCTTTGTGGTAACTAGACCTATATGACCGCCTAAAGAGTTACCCAGGAGAATAACTTCATCCCAACCCATGTGGTCTATAAATTTATTGATATGCTTTGCAAATGTGCCTACACTTGTTTTCAGTAAAGGCATGCTGTAAAGCGGTAGAGTAGGAACAACAACTTGATAACCTTTTGCAGGAAAATAGTCGATAACACCTTGAAAATTACTCAATCCACCCATTAAACCATGTAAGATGATTATAGGTGTTCCTTCACCTGTGGTAAAGTATTCAAATTTTCCTTCGGTAATCAGCTCTTGCGTCATATACTGTATTTAGCACAGTAAGCAAATATAGCTTATTTGATGATATAATGCATGCATTGTAATTGTGCGTGTAGGATTTTTTTAAGACTTCCTACTTTGTGAAACATGAGTGGTTTTTTGGGTTCCGCTTTCGCGAAAGCGAGACTAAAACAACATTCTCTTCCCACTGTTCATTAAGTTTTAAATTGTTCATAAGTGCCATAGTTATTCAGAATACAGGGCATTTATTAACAATGTGGTAAAAAGTGGTAAATTGTGGAGTAATAATTTTATATTTGAATTCATAACTCATTAAGCTTGATCAATTTCATAGGAACATACGAGTGTAAAATCGATGCAAAAGGGCGTTTTATGATGCCTGTTTCATTGAAAAAACAGCTAGCACCAGTCTTACAAGAAGGCTTTGTGCTCAAGCGCTCTGTATTCCAGCCTTGCTTAGAGTTGTATCCCATGAAAGAGTGGAATGAGATGATGGCGCGCATGAATAAGCTCAATCGTTTTAAAAAGAAAAACAACGACTTCATACGTCGTTTTACTGCTGGTGTAAAAACTGTAGAAATAGATGCAAACGGTAGATTACTAATCCCAAAAGACTTAGTTCAGATCGCTAGCATTACTAAAAATCTCACCGTATCGAGTGCGATTAATATTATAGAAATATGGGATAAGGAAAGCTATGAGCAGGCTATTGATGAGGCTGCCGTGGATTTTGCTGATCTCGCAGAAGAAGTAATGGGAGATGACACAACCGACCTCATATCATAAACCAGTTCTACTGGAAGAGTCTGTAGATGGACTCGCTATCAACCCATCAGGTACTTATGTAGATGTTACCTATGGTGGTGGTGGTCACTCGCGTGAAATTCTTTCTAGACTTGATGAGAATGGAAGATTGTTTGCCTTTGATCAAGATCTAGACGCGTTAGAAAACGAGATCGACGATCCTCGATTTACTTTAATTAATCAAAATTTCAGATTCATGAAGCGTTTTTTACGCATGTATGGTGTGAAAGAGGTGGATGGAATTCTTGCAGATCTAGGTGTAAGTTCTCACCAGTTTGATGAGGCTGAGCGTGGTTTTTCTACTCGATTTGATGCAAAACTTGATATGCGCATGAATCAAGAAGGTGATCTCGATGCGATTAAAGTTGTAAATGATTATGATGAAGATGAACTCAATCGCATTTTTAAAGAATATGGAGAATTGCGTATCGCGCCCAAGTTAACTCGTGCGATTTTACAAAAAAGGGAAGAAGGACTTATAGAAACGGTTGCTCAATTGAAAGAGATATGCGCACCATTTGTTCCAGAACGTATCCAGCATAAAATACATGCTCAGGTTTTTCAAGCGATACGTATAGAAGTGAACCAAGAGATGGAAGTTCTTGAAGAGTTTTTAATTCAGTCCAAAGAACTTCTTAAGATAGGTGGTAGACTGAGTGTGATTTCTTATCACTCACTTGAGGATCGTCCTGTGAAGCGTTTCATGCGAGATGGAATGTTTGTAGGGCAACCAGAGAAAGACGTATTCGGTAGAGTAAGTGTGCCGTTTAAAAAAGCCGGAAAATTAATCGTTCCTAGTGCTGCACAGATAAAAGAGAATAACAGAGCGCGTAGTGCAAAACTGCGCATCGCAGAACGTATAGAGGATTAATATGGCGTCTAAAGTAATAGACATATTAAAAGGTACTTTCCTGACAAGTGATGACGCTTTTAAAAACTGGCGCTTTATCATTTTTGCGGTCGTGTTATCCATAGGAATGATATATACAGGTCATAGATTTGAGAAGAAAGTACATTATATAGGACAGCTGGCAGAGCATGAAAATGAATTGCGCAGTCAGTACATGGGTGGACAGAAAGAGCTGATGTTTTTACAAATGGAGTCAACTGTTGCCAATAAATTAAAGAGTAGAGGGATTGCTCCACCGCAAAATCCGCCACAAAAAATAATCATTAAATCCACTACACCAGATGGCAACAACTGAGAAAAGTATATTGAGTAGGGTTTATATAGTAGTCGGTCTTTTGTTACTGATTGCTTGTGGTATTATTTATAGCATTATAAATATTCAGTTTGTGGATGGTGAAAAATATCGTGCAAAGGCTGAGCAACGCATTTTTAAAAACGATACCATTCCCGCAAATCGTGGAAACTTATATGATGCAAATGGGCAATTGCTAGCGGCTTCTATTTCTAAATATGATATCCGTTTTGATGCAGTAGCGCCTAACGATAAAGATTTTACAGAGTTTATAAGTCCTCTATGTGAAGCGCTGGGGAAAAAATTCAATCGTCCTAAAGCTTATTATACTAAAAAACTACGTGCGGCAAGAAGCAATAGAAACCGTTATTTACTAATAGCTACTAATCTTGATTATGCAGATTATATAGCTGTAAAGTCTTTTCCATTATTTGAAAAAGGTCCTTATCGTGGTGGAATTATCGTGGAGCAACGCATGGTACGCGAGCATCCATTAGGTAAAATGGCAGAACGTATTGTAGGATACGATCGTCCAGGCAGCGCTCCAGTTGGATTAGAAGGAGCATTTGCGCCTTTTTTAAGAGGTAGTAATGGCGTGCGTCAAAAGCAAAAGATTTCTCAAAATCAATGGAAACCTATTAGTAGTGCAAACGAGATTGAGCCTAAAGATGGTTATGATGTGTACACCACGATTGATGTTAACATGCAGGATGTTGCTCATCACGCTTTGTTAGAACAGCTGGAGTATTTTGAAGCAGATCACGGAACGGCCGTAGTTATGGAAGTAGCGACAGGTGAGATTAAAGCATTGTCTAATCTAGGTCGTGGAAAAAGTGGTAAGTATTTTGAAAAGCGCAATTATGCTGTTTGGGAATCTCATGAACCAGGTTCCACCTTTAAACTGATGAGCGTGATTGCAGCACTTGAAGATAAAGTGGTAGACACCAGTACTGTTTTTGATACTAAAGGCGGGAAAATATCTTTCTACGGTCGTAACGTGAGAGATTCTAAATATGGTGGATATGGTAAAATAAGTGTTGCCAAAGCTTTTGAGGTTTCTTCCAATACTGCATTGGTGCAGATGATTCACGATAACTATAAAGATGACGCCAGTAAATACGTTGATAGATTATACAGTATGGGCTTGAATAAAAAGCTTGAATTGCCTATCGCTGGAGAAGGCGCACCTATGATTCCGCATCCTGATGATAAAAACTGGAGTGGACTTTCTTTACCGTGGATGGGATTTGGTTATGGAGTTCAATTAACACCTTTACAAACCTTGACTTTTTATAATGCGGTAGCAAATAATGGAGTGATGGTAAAACCACGCTTGATTAGAGAAGTACGTGCCAAGGATAAACTCTTAGAAAAATATGAGCGCAGTATTTTAAATCCATCGATTTGTTCTCAGGAAACCATAGATAAGGTAAAAGTGATGATGGAGAATGTGGTAAAACGTGGGACGGCAGATAATCTCTACTCTGAAAGCTTTTCTATGGCTGGTAAAACAGGTACTTGTCAGGCAGAATACTGGAAGAGCCCAGGTAATTATATAGCTTCTTTTGCAGGTTACTTTCCCGCTGATGAGCCAAAGTATAGTTGCATAGTTGTAATCCATAAGCCTAACGTTTCAAAAGGTTACTATGGAAATATAGTTGCAGGACCAGTTTTTAAAAAAATTGCTCAAAAAATATATGCAAATAATCCTATGCTCGATGAGGTTCCTATGCCGCAAACGGCTCCTCAAGAAGTAGTGAAATCGCAAGAAGCATTTTATGCTCAAGCACAATCCACCTCAAACAAGATTCCTAATTTAAAAGGAATGGACGCGATGGATGCCGTTACTTTATTAGAGAATCTAGGGGCACAAGTGATTTTAAAAGGAAAAGGAAAAGTAAAAGCTCAAAGTATCACTGCTGGAACTAGAGTGAAAACTAACGATAAAATCACATTAACCTTATCATGAAAAATTTAAAAGACTTATTGTATAAGGTCAGCCTTGAATTAGTGATAGGTTCAACTGATGTAGATGTAAATCAAGTACACTTTGATTCCAGAGCTATACAGTCTGGTGATGTGTTTATCGCTTTAAAAGGCACTGCAACAGATGGGCACCAGTTCATAGAGAAAGCTGTAGCATCTGGAGCTAGAGTGGTGATTCTTGAAGAATTACCAGATTATCAGTCAGAAGAGGTGACCTATGTACAAGTCGTAAATGCTCATGAAGCACTTGCACTTATCGCTGCAAATTTCTATGAAAATCCTTCTAAAGATTTAAAATTGATAGGAGTTACTGGTACAAACGGTAAAACGACAACCACTAGTTTGCTGTATCAATTATTCAAAAAACTAGGTTACAAAACCGGATTGATTTCTACCGTTGAAATATTAATAGATGGAAAAGTAATACCTACTAAACATACTACACCAGATCCCATTACTATAAATAACCACTTAGCTTCTATGAGAGATGCTGGAGTAGATTATTGTTTTATGGAAGTAAGTAGTCATGGAATAGATCAAGAACGAGTTACTGGATTGCATTTTAAAGGCGGAATTTTCACAAACCTTACTCACGATCATTTAGATTATCATAATTCATTTGCAGAGTACAGAGATGTAAAGAAAAGATTCTTTGATATGTTGCCGTCGCAGGCATTTGCACTTACTAATCGTGATGATAAGAATGGTGAGTTCATGCTGCAAAACACGCGTGCTCGTAAATTAGGTTACGCACTTAAAACATATACAGATTACAGAGCTCAAATCATAGAAAACCAATTTGGCGGTTTGCAGTTAAAGGTGAATAATCAGGAACTGTGGACTAAGATGATAGGTGAATTTAATGCTTATAACGTCCTCGCTATTTATGGTTGTGCGATGGAATTAGGGCTAGATTCATTGGAAGTGATGGAAGCTATTTCTCAATTAGATGGTGTTTCTGGAAGATTTCAATATTTCACAACAGCAGCACAGCGCATCACTGCAATAGTAGATTATGCTCATACACCAGATGCGTTGAAAAACGTACTGGAAACCATAAACGCAATTCGTACTCGTAATGAAAAATTAATTACTGTGGTAGGCTGTGGTGGTGATAGAGATAAAACCAAGAGACCTGTAATGGCAAACATCGCAGCGGCTCTTAGTGATCAAGTCATTTTTACCAGCGATAATCCACGTACTGAAAATCCAGACGCTATTCTAGAAGACATGGAAGCTGGAGTAGAGCCTATCGATTTTAAAAAGACACTCACTGTTACAGATCGTAAGAACGCGATTAAAACTGCCGTGCAAATGGCACAAGAAAATGACATCATCCTCATAGCAGGAAAAGGCCATGAGACCTATCAAGAAATTAACGGCGTGCGATCAGATTTTGATGATCGTAGGATTGTTGCTGATTTACTTAACCAACTTAATAAATAACCACTCAACAAATGTTATACTACTTATTTCAATATCTAGAAGAACAGTTCCAGTTTCCTGGAGCCTCGTTGTTTGGTTTTATCACCTTTAGAGCAGCCGTTGCTTTCTTGTTATCGTTAGGGATATCAACCATTTATGGAAAACGCATTATCGCATTTTTACAGCGTCAGCAAGTAGGTGAAACAGTGAGAGATTTAGGACTTGATGGACAGGCAGAAAAAGCTGGAACACCTACTATGGGTGGATTAATCATTATAATGGCAACCTTAATTCCAGTATTGTTATTTGCTCAACTAGATAATATATATGTGGTACTCTTGATAGTAACTACTATTTGGATGGGATTAATCGGTTTTACTGATGATTATATAAAAATATTTAAGAAGGATAAAGGTGGTCTAAAAGGGAAGTTTAAAGTATTAGGTCAGGTAGGTTTAGGAGCGATAGTAGGAGCTACTATGTTTTTCCATCCTGGAATTACAATTAAGGAAGAAGTAAAAGATCCAGTTCTTGCTCAACAAATCATGGAAACGTCAGATCTTCCTGTGGCATTTGGTAAAGCTCATCAATCTACTAAAACTACTATACCTTTTCTTAAAAATAATGAGTTTGAATACACATCTTTAATCGATTGGATTGATCCTAGTCTTGCTTCATGGGCATGGTTAATTTTCATTCCTATCGTGATTATTATAGTAACAGCAGTTTCAAATGGAGCAAATCTTACTGATGGAATTGATGGGCTCGCTGCTGGAACAAGTGCGATAGCCGTTATAACGCTAGCACTATTTGCTTGGATTTCTGGTAACATCATTTTTGCAGACTATCTCAACGTTATGTATATCCCTAACTCTGGAGAAATGGTGGTATTCATCACCGCGTTTACTGGAGCACTAGTTGGATTTTTATGGTATAATACATTCCCAGCACAGGTGTTTATGGGAGACACAGGTAGTTTAACTATAGGTGGAATTATTGCTGTACTGGCTATTGCAACACGTAAAGAATTATTGATTCCAATTTTATGTGGAGTTTTCTTGATGGAGAATTTATCAGTAATGATGCAGGTAAGCTGGTTCAAATACACAAAGAATAAATATGGAGAAGGAAGGCGCATATTCTTGATGTCACCACTACATCACCACTATCAGAAAAAAGGAATTCACGAAAGCAAAATTGTAGTAAGATTCTGGATCATCGGGATTTTACTCGCAATTATAAGCGTCGTAACACTTAAACTTAGGTAATGACTTGGATGCAAGCAGAACATAAATTAAGGATCGTCATATTGGGTGGCGGCATGAGCGGTGTTGGTGCTGCTATGCTGGCAACTCAGCGTGGTCATGATGTGTTTTTAAGTGATGGTGGTGTTTTGAAAGACGCTTTCGCGAAAGCGTTACAAGACCAACATATCCCGCATGAAACTGGCGGTCACGATATGGAACAAATTCTCAATGCAGACGTGGTCGTGAAAAGTCCTGGGATTCCGGATACGGCAAACATTGTTCAAAAGATTCTCAGTGCAGGAATACCTGTAATCTCTGAAATTGAGTTTGCTTCAAGATTTACAGATGAGGTAGAGATTGCAATAACTGGAAGTAATGGTAAAACAACGGTTACTAGCCTTATAGGTCACATGCTTGAGTATGCAGATTTTGACGTAACTATAGGAGGAAATATAGGGCAAAGTTATGCAGCCCAGATTGCAGCTGGTCCAGCAGAATATCGTGTGCTTGAAGTAAGTAGTTTCCAGCTTGACGGAATCAACAAGTTCAAGCCTAAGATTGCGGTATTACTCAATATCACTCCAGACCATCTGGATCGATACGATTATAATTTTGATAATTATGTGGCGAGTAAAATGCGCATCGCCATGAATCAAGATGAAAACGATTTCTTCATCTATAATGCAGATGATTCTGCCATTCAAAACGCACTTAAAGACAATACGATTAAATCTCGATTAGTTCCTTTTTCTATGACTAGAAAACTGGAATACGGAGCTTACATACAAGACAACAATATTAATATTAACCTAGACTCAAACACATTTACTATGCCTATTCAAAATCTATCTATTAAAGGTCAACACAACACTGCAAATGCTATGGCAGCTGCAACGACTGCAAAGCTTTTACAAATCCGTAAGGAAACCATACGTCAAAGTCTAGCATCTTTCCAAGGTGTGGAACATCGTTTAGAACAGGTTTTGAAAATTAATAAGGTGCAGTATATCAACGACTCCAAGGCAACTAATGTGAACGCAACTTATTATGCGCTTGATAGTATGGAAAAACCTACGGTATGGATTGTAGGTGGTGTCGATAAAGGAAATGATTACAGTGAGTTGTTTGCACTGGTTAATAAAAATGTAAAAGCTATCGTTTGTCTAGGAGCTGATAATTCAAAAATTGTGGATGCCTTTGGTGGTTGTGTGGAACAAATGGTAGAAACATCTTCTATGGAAGATGCTGTAAGAGTTGCTTATAAACTTGCGAGTCCTGGTGATAATGTATTGTTATCTCCAGCTTGTGCAAGTTTTGATCTTTTTGAGAATTATGAAGATCGTGGGCGTCAATTTAAAAATGCCGTAAGAGCACTATAATAATGTGGATTAAGAAATACATATCAGGTGATTTATTTCTATGGGCACTCGTCCTAGCGCTTGCTATATTTTCATTTTTACCAGTTTACAGTGCTAGCAGTAACCTTGCCTACTTAAGCGGTGGAGAAGGAGATACGGCTAAATATATTATCAAACATTTCGTCCATTTAGTTCTCGGGTTAAGTATCGCTTATGCGGTTCATAAAACACCATACAATTGGTTCAAGGGATTGAGTTTGTTGTTATTGCCCTGTGTGATTTTGATGTTGGTGTACACCGCTTTTCAAGGCACAACCATGAACGGTGCAAATGCCAGTAGATGGATACGTATTCCAGTGATAGGCGTAGGTTTTCAAACCAGTACACTGGCTAGTGTGGTCTTAATGGCTTATGTAGCAAAATATTTGAGCAGTATAAAAGATAAAGTGGTCACATTTAAACAGTCTCTGTTGCCGTTATGGCTTCCTGTAGGCTTGACCTTAATATTTATTTTACCATCTAACTTTTCCACCACAGCACTTATTTTTTTAATGGTATTGATTTTATGTTTTATAGGTGGCTATCCTTGGAAATATTTATTAGGAATAATTGGAGTTGGAATTGTAGCCTTAGGACTTTTTGTGCTCACAGCCAAAGCCTTTCCCGGATTACTTCCTAATCGTGTGGATACCTGGGTTTCACGTATCGCAAGTTTTGCTGGTGAAGGAGATAATGATTCTGTATATCAAGTAGAGAAGGCAAAAACAGCAATTGCAAACGGTTACCCGTTAGGAGTTGGGCCTGGAAAAAGTACTACTAAGTATTTTTTACCTCAATCCTCTAGTGATTTTATTTATGCCATTATCATAGAGGAATTTGGTTTATTAGGTGGTTTGACTGTTCTAGCAGTCTATCTTTTATTTCTATTTAGGATTGTCGTCATCGCAAATAAAGCCGAAACGATTTTCGGAAGCTTGCTCGTCATAGGAGTCGGACTACCTATCGTTTTTCAAGCCTTGATAAATATGGGCGTAGCAGTAAATTTATTTCCAGTAACTGGACAGACCTTACCACTTTTAAGTAGTGGTGGAACCTCTATATGGATGACTTGTCTAGCAGTAGGGATTATATTAAGTGTAAGTACTAAGAAACAGACACTGCGCAATAAAGAAACTAATAACGAAGAAGAGTTGAACCCTTTAGATGTACTCAGTGAAGCCTTATAAATTTATCATATCAGGTGGTGGCACCGGTGGCCACATTTATCCAGCGATTGCTATTGCAAACGAGTGCAAGCGCCGCTGGCCCGATTGTGAAATCCTTTTTGTAGGAGCGAGCAACCGTATGGAAATGGAAAAAGTTCCAGCAGCTGGTTATGAAATAAAAGGGTTGTGGATTAGTGGATTACAGCGCAAGCTGACTTTAGACAACTTTGCTTTTCCGTTAAAAGTGACTAAAAGTTTGTGGGATGCAAGACGCATTTTAAAAAATTTCAAACCTACTGCAGCAATAGGAACTGGTGGATATGCCAGTGGTCCCTTATTGCAAATGGCAAGTATGAGAAAAATACCGTGTTTAATTCAAGAGCAAAATTCCTATCCTGGAATTACTAATAAATTACTATCAAAAAAAGTACAGAAAATATGCGTTGCCAGTACTGGGCTAGAACGTTTCTTCCCTAAAGAAAAAATAGTCCTAACTGGCAATCCTGTACGTCAAGATTTACTCGATATAGATTCTAAAAGAGATGAAGCACTAGAGTATTTCAAGCTAGATAAAGCTAAGAAAACATTACTGGTCTTAGGAGGAAGTTTAGGTGCTCGCAGAATCAATCAACTGATAGCTGCACAGCTAGAAAACATATCACAAGACGTTCAAGTGATCTGGCAATGTGGAAAGTTCTATTATGAGCAATATAAAGATCGAGCAAACTCAAATGTTCAGGTTCATGCATTTATAAGTAAAATGGACTTCGTTTACAGCGCAGCAGATTTCATAATCTCTAGAGCTGGAGCAGGAACAATCTCAGAACTATGTATTGTAGGCAAACCAGTGATATTCATTCCATCACCTAACGTGGCAGAAGATCACCAGACTAAAAACGCCATGGCAGTAGTGGAAAAAGGAGCCGGATTGTTAGTAAAAGAAGCAGATTTAGATCAAAATTTCACGACCATCTGGAAAGGATTGATTGAAAACGAGAAATTACAAAACGACCTTTCTTCACAAATCAAGCAACTGGCGTTACCAGACGCAACCACACAAATTGTTAATCAGTTAGAATCCATTATAAATGACTAGTCTGCAACACATAACACATGTTTATTTCATCGGGATAGGTGGAATAGGGATGAGTGCGCTCGCTCGTTATTTGCATGAGCAAGGAAAAGTTGTAGCAGGTTATGATAAGGTGATTACCGCGCTTACCAAGCAACTAGAAGATGAAGGAATCGATATTCATTACGATGATAATTATAATTCGATTCCACAAGAATTTAAGAATCCAGCAACGTCGCAGGTCATATTTACACCAGCTATTCCAGCAGGAATGGATGAGTTAATACGCTTTCGCGAAAGCGGAATTCCCACCATCAAACGTGCACAACTATTAGGTCAAATTTCAAGAACGATGACTTGTCTTGCTGTTGCGGGAACACATGGTAAAACAACTACGAGTGCGATACTTACTCATTTGCTTTATAAAAGTGGTGTGAAGATGACCGCATTCTGTGGCGGGATTCTAGAAGAGTTTAAGACAAATTATTTGTGCTCAGGAACTGACGTGATGGTTGTAGAGGCAGACGAGTTTGATAGATCATTCATGCAATTATCGCCAGATATTGCTGGAATCACCGCTATGGACGCAGACCATCTCGATATTTATGGAGACGTTGCAACCTTTGAACAAACTTTTCATGATTTTGCTCAATTGCTTGATGGTAAAAAGCTCATAGTTAATGAGCAAGTGGCCATCAACGGAATTAAAGTAGGGCTTGAAAAAGGAGATTATAAAGCGATTAACGTTGTTATTGCTGGAGGAGCATATCATTTTGATTTACAAATAGGTGCTGTAATTCATTCTGGTTTTTGCATGCAGTTGCCTGGAAAACATAATTTATCTAATGCTGTTTTAGCACTAGCTATGGCCATAGAATATGGAGTGGATATTGAAAAATTAAAATTGGCACTTGTAACTTTTCAAGGTGTTGAACGTAGATTCACTTATAGAGTAAATACAGAGAATCGAGTTCTTATCGATGATTATGCACATCATCCTACAGAGATTAATGCGGTACATCAAGCGGTAAGAGAAATGTATCCAGATGAAGAAGTCTTGGCTATTTTTCAGCCACATTTATTCTCTCGTACTAGAGATTTTATGGATGAATTTGCAACAAGCTTAGCGCAGTTTGATAAGCTTGCCATACTTGAAATTTATCCAGCTAGAGAATTGCCCATAGAAGGAATTAATTCTAAAGCACTGTGTAGTAAAATTTTAAACTTAGATAACAAACCTGCGATTGCAACAGTTTTAGATAAAGACGATATAGCAGAATTTGTGGAAGAGATGAATACACGAGTTGTGGTCATGATAGGAGCTGGAGATATAGGAGTGGAGATTCAAAAGTTAACCGCAAAAACTTTGAGTCATGGGAATTAAAAGCGTCTTAAAAGTTGTTTTTTGTATGGTATTGATTTTCAGTGCTTATGCTTTTGCGGGACATCGTTTTGAGAAAAGAAAAGTAAAAGATGTAACTATTTCATTTACAGATGATAGCGCGCTTTTTATATCTGAGAAAAACGTTAATAAATTGTTGATACAAAATATCGATAGCATCCAATCGGTAGCGGTAGAAAATTTAGATTTGAATAAAGGTGAATTGCGCATCGTTGAAAACGCAATGGTCAGAGCGGCAGAGGTTTCTGTTTCTCTGGATGGTAAAGTTAATATTGTAGTAGAGCAGCGATTGCCTATTGCTAGATTGATGTTGCCATCTCAAATGTATCTAGATCAAGACAATGAGCTCATGCCATTGTCTAGAGAACACACTGCTTTTGTGCCACTGGTTTATGGTTATAAAGAATCATTAAAAGAGTCGCTTTATAAACTAGTTAATTTTATTAACGACGATCAGTTTTTAAAGCCAGCAGTGACACAAGTTTCTTTTGATACAAAAGGAGAAGTCACATTGTTAATGAGAGCTCATGACTATGAGGTCTTATTAGGCACAGTAGAGGATTTAGATCATAAAGCAATGAACTATAAAGGTTTCATTGCAAAAATGGAAAAGGACAATCGCTTAAATCAAGTTAAAACGATCGACTTGAGGTATAAAAATCAGGTCGTGACTATTAAAAAGTAAGGAAATGGATCTACAAGAATATGCAGTTGGACTAGACATAGGAACCACAAAGATCGTGGCTATGATAGGTCGTAAAAATGAATACGGCAAACTTGAAATCCTAGGAGTAGGAAGATCTAAGAGCCTTGGTGTTCATAGAGGTGTAGTAAATAACATCACTCAAACTATTCAGTCTATTCAACAAGCCGTTGATCAGGCTGAGGCTGTCAGTGGTATAAAAATAAAAGAGGTTACCGTAGGTATTGCAGGGCAACACATACGTAGTTTACAACATAGCGATTACATCACGAGAGGAAATTCTGAAGAAGTTATCAATCAAAAGGATATCGATCTTCTTTGTGGACAAGTTCACAAGTTAGTAATGCTTCCAGGTGAGGAAATTATTCATGTATTACCACAAGAGTATAAAATTGATGGACAGATTGAGATTACAGAACCCATAGGAATGTATGGTGGTCGTCTTGAGGCAAACTTCCATGTAGTAGTAGGTCAAGTAGCATCCATTAAAAATATTTACCGTTGTGTAAAAAGTGCTGATCTTGATTTAAAGAAAATAACTCTTGAACCACTTGCCAGTGCAGACGCTGTATTGAGTCAAGAGGAAAAAGAAGCTGGTGTTGCACTTATCGATATAGGTGGTGGAACAACAGATTTGGCCATTTTTAAAGATGGAATCATACGTCATACAGCAGTAATTGCTCAAGGTGGAAATATCATTACTGATGATATTAAAGCTGGTTGCTCAATTATTGAAAAGCAAGCCGAGTTATTGAAAACAAAATTTGGTAGCGCATGGCCAGGTGAAAATAAAGAGAATGAGATTGTTTCCATACCAGGATTGCGTGGTCGTGAGCCTAAGGAAATTACCTTAAAGAATCTAAGTAAGATTATACATGCTCGTGTTATTGAAATCCTAGAAACTGTTTTTGTAGAGATTAAAAATTACGGACATGAAGATCCTAAAAAGCAATTAATTGCTGGAGTAGTGCTTACAGGCGGTGGTAGCCAGTTAAAGCATATCAAGCAACTAGCTGAATATGTAACTGGAATGCCTAGTCGTATAGGCTATCCTAATGAGCATCTTGCAGGAGATAGTGATGCTGAGAGTACAAGTCCAGTATTTGCAACCGCAGTAGGATTAGTAATGAAAGGATTAGAAGATAGCTATCTAGATGAACAATTAGAAGAGCAACCTGTAGAAGAAGTTGTTGAAGAATCAGCAGCTGAGCCTGAAACTGCTCAAGAACAAGAAGAAAAAGCCGCCGAAGAAGAGAAGAAAAGAGGCTTTTTTGAAAACTGGACTACTAAACTAAAAGACTTTTTAGACCAGGCAGAGTAAAAATAAAAATAAAAATAAATCTAAATCGAAACTTAAAATATAGAAGTTTAGTAAATGATTTAAGATATAAAAGAATAAAAGAGTACTTAAACCATATAAAGTAGCAGCGATATGAGTAATGAAGATTTTAACGATATAGCATTTGATTTACCATTAAATAAGTCAAACGTGATAAAAGTAATTGGTGTAGGTGGTGGTGGTAGCAATGCCATTAAACACATGTTCCAGCAAGGAATTAAAGGAGTAGATTTTGTGATATGTAATACAGACTCACAAGCGCTAGATAACAGTCCGGTACCTAATAAAATTCAGCTAGGAGTATCTCTTACTGAAGGATTAGGAGCTGGAGCAAATCCAGATGTAGGTGAGCTTGCTGCCAAAGAAAGTATCGAGGAAATACGCGCTATGCTGGATACTAATACTAAAATGGTTTTTATCACCGCTGGAATGGGTGGAGGAACAGGAACTGGTGCTGCGCCAGTGATTGCCCAAGTTTCTCGTGACTTAGATATTCTAACCGTGGGAATCGTGACCACTCCATTTAACTTTGAAGGTAAAGTACGTAACGAGCAAGCACAGCTGGGAATTGAGAAATTCCGTTCACAAGTGGACTCATTAATTATCATAAATAATAACAAGCTTAGAGAAGTGTATGGAAACTTAGGTTTCAAAGCTGGATTCTCAAAAGCTGATGAGGTTCTTGCTACGGCCTCACGTGGTATTGCTGAGGTGATCACACATCACTACACACAAAACATTGACTTACGTGATGCAAAAACGGTGCTTTCTAATTCAGGTACTGCCATTATGGGAAGTGCTCAAGCTACCGGTGCAAATCGTGCGCAGGAAGGTATTATTAAGGCACTTGATTCACCTTTATTGAATGATAATAAGATCACAGGAGCAAAGAATGTATTGCTACTCATCGTTTCAGGATCAGAGGAAATTACTATTGATGAAATAGGTGAAATAAACGACTTGATTCAGGTAGAAGCTGGTGGTGGCGCAAACATCATTATGGGTGTAGGTGAGGACGAGTCACTAGGTGATGCTATCGCTGTAACGGTAATTGCTACGGGATTTAATAAAGAGCAGCAAAACGATATTTCAAACACTGAGGCTAAGCGCATCATCCACACGCTGGAAGATGAGCAACGTGCTAGCGCAGTTTTGGAAGAATCTGCTCAAGCTATTCCAGGTAAGATTATCATGGATCTAGGAGATGAGGAAGAAGGAGATAATGGTGTTGATAACGCTTTCGCGAAAGCGGATTCACCACAACAAATCGAGGCAACAGAGCCAGCAGAACCTTTAAAAATCATACACAGTTTAGGTGAAGAAGAGCCAGAACCAATGATGCCAGCTGTGAAAGAAGAAAACATGTTAATTCCTACAACAGAGTTTATAACAAACTTGAACGTAGTGTATGAAGAAGTGCTAGATAAAGTACAACCTGAAGCATTTGTTATAAGAGATGAACAACCTGAAGTTTCCATCATGGAAATCGAAGTGGTAGAAGAAGAGGAAGAAGACCAATTTTTATTGGACTTTGATATGCCTATTTCACAAACAACTGAAGAAGAAACTGCTCCTGTTGTACATAATCTAGAAGATATCGAGGTGCATGATCCTATTAACGTAATTCCTGTAACTGATGTTTCTCCAGAAGGTGTGACTAAATACTCACTTGATGATTACATGGAAGTGGAAGAAACGATGAACCAGGCAAAACCTATGAGTCAACAACCTATTCAAGTGGCCGAAGATGAAATACAACTCATCACAAAAACAGAGCCTACAGAGCCATTACTACAAGTAGAGGTAGCCGAAGATATTTCTGAAAACGTAGATTTAACAGATTTACCTATTAATGAAGTTCTTATCAAAAATGCTGAGGAACGCAAGCGTAAATTACACGCTTACAATTTCAAATTCAAGAATTCTCATCGCATGGAAGAGATTGAAAGAAAACCAGCCTTTGAACGTCATGGAGTACAACTAGACGACTTGCCTAGCGAGTCTGACCGTTCAAGAACAACTCTTTCTACAGACGAGAATGATGAAATACAGCTACGTACTAAAAACAACTCATTTTTACATGATAATGTAGATTAAAGTATTGCTTTCCCCTAAGAGTGATAAACCCGATTTTCTTTAAATAGAATTCGGGTTTTTTTATGCATAATTTTATGGCTAGTTAGTTGTGCCATACATGGCATTTTAGGTTTAAAGAAGTGGATGCTGGCAGTCTCTATGTTTTAAAATGGTCTTTTGTCTTTAATCTTTGAGCGCAGCAGTCTTTTGTCTATTTTTATCCTCCTAAAGAAGAAAAGCTATGAGTTTAGAAAAAGATATCATGACGGCTATGAAAGAAGCCATGAAAGCTAAAGATCAAACTGCACTTGCCGCGTTACGTGCCGTTAAAAGCGAAATTTTACTCGCTAAAACATCGGGTGATAGTGGCGAGTTATCTAGTGAAGATGAAATTAAACTAGTTCAAAAATTAGTAAAACAACGCAAGGATAGCGCTCGCATTTTTACAGAACAAAATAGAGAAGACCTTTCTGAGCCAGAACTTGCACAAGCAGCTGTTCTAGAACAGTTCTTACCTGAACAATTAAGTGAAGAAGAAATCACCAAAGTAATCACTGCTATAATTGCACAAACAGGTGCTGCAGGAATGAAAGATATGGGTAAAGTCATGGGAATGGCAAACCAGCAACTCGCTGGTAAAGCAGATGGTAGAACAATCAGTACAATTGTTAAAGCACAGCTAGGTTAAGTAATACCAATAAAGATTTCTGTCTTTACAGAAATAATGGCTACGTAGCTCAGCTGAATAGAGCACTGGATTTCGGCTCCAGCGGTCACAGGTTTGAATCCTGTCGTAGTCACAATTTTATTTAAAACGCTTTAAACTAAATGTTTAAAGCGTTTTTTTATTCTACCTCGATTTATAATAAATGCATATTTATTTGATATTTAACGTTTTAAAAGTTTGAACTTACTGTAAATTAAATAATCAATTGTCACTTTTTTTGAGCACTAAATTCAATTTGAAAACTAAATGCAGATTCACAGAAATCTAAGTATGCTAAAATGCAATCCAGTTGCATTATAATTCTGTTATATTTGTATTGTGAAAATTTTTACTCTCATATTCTCATTTTATCTGCTCGCGCTCAATTTTGCGCCTTGCAGTGATGCAAATGTTGACTCTTCTGAGGATAGCACGCAAATAGAATTTTCACAAAGTGATACAGGCGATCACGACCACAATCTACTTGATATGTGTTCCCCTTTTTGTCATTGTCACTGCTGTCACGTTCACACGTTGGATTTTGGGTTAAATGTCTTAGACCTTTACCATCCAGCAGACTATAAACTTTCTACGGTTTATTTTGACAGTATAGGCAAGGATATTTCCCTTTCCCTATTCCAACCACCACGGGCATAATTCAGTTTTTATAGGATAGCTATATCCTGTTGTAATGTTTCCCTTTGGGAGATATTATTTGTTTTCGCTTTCGCGAAAGCGTACACCCATTTATTAACTGAATTAATACCACAATTAAATGATTAATAAAATCATTGATTTTTCAATCAATAATAAATTTATTATTGGGTTACTCACATTTGCACTTATCGGTGCAGGTATATGGAGTATGACACAAGTACCTATTGATGCTGTGCCCGATATTACAAATAACCAAGTACAGGTAATCACTCAATCACCTAATCTAGGGACAGAAGATATAGAGCAATTTGTAACCTATCCTGTCGAAATTGCGATGAGTAATTTGCCTAACGTTCAAGAGATACGCTCTGTGTCTCGTTTTGGGCTATCAGTAGTTACTATCGTATTCGATGACGATATTGGCACCTATTTACCACGACAGTTAGTTGCCGAAAAACTGCCCGAAGTACAAGAACAAATACCAGCAGGATTTGGAGAACCAGCTATGGGGCCTATATCTACTGGATTAGGAGAGATTTATCAATATACCCTTGAGGTAGATGATAAAATGCGTGATACATATACCGCAACAGAACTGCGTACGATGCAAGACTGGATTGTACGTCGCCAGATGTCTATGGTGCCAGGTGTGGTAGAAGTCAATGCCTTTGGTGGTAATCAAAAGCAATATGAGGTGGCTGTAGATCCTAATGAGCTCCGTGCCATAGGTATCACAATTTCTGACGTCTTTTCTGCCTTAGAAAACAACAATCAAAATACTGGTGGCGCTTATATAGAGCGTAATCATCAAGCAAACTTTATACGTGGCGAAGGTCTAGCAAGAACTACTTCTGACATCGAGAATATGGTTGTAAAAACCATAAACGGTATTCCAATTAAAGTTAAGGATGTTGGGACTGTAAATATAGGAAGCGCTGTACGTTATGGTGCACTAACTAAGGACGGTAAAGGCGAAGCCGTAGGTGGAATGATTCTAATGCTTAAAGGAGCAAATTCTAACGAGGTTATTGAGAATGTGAAGACTCGAATGGAGCAAATTCAAAAATCTCTACCAGAAGGCGTGAGCATTGTTCCCTTTCTAGACCGAAGTGAGTTAATTGCAGAGACTACTGGAACGGTAACTGGTAATTTACTGGAAGGTGGTTTAATAGTCATTTTTGTTTTAGTTCTCTTACTAGGAAACTGGCGTGGTGGTCTTATTGTAGCCTCTACCATTCCGCTATCTCTTCTTTTTGCATTCATTTTGATGAACGTTTTTGATGTATGGGCAAACTTAATGAGCTTAGGTGCTATCGATTTTGGAATCATTGTAGATGGCTCTGTAATTATTGTAGAAGCCACAGTTTTCTTGATGTATTCCTACATCGTTAAAAAACAAGAAGTTGATAAGAGTAACGCTTTCGCGAAAGCGGAAAACAGAAAATCACTTAATGACGAAATAGCTGCAAAGGCATCCAAAAAAATGATGAATGCGGCCTTTTTTGGTCAGCTCATTATACTTATTGTATTTCTTCCTATTCTAGCTCTAGAAGGAGTTGAAGGTAAAATGTTTCAACCTATGGCGCTCACATTCATTTTTGCAATGATCGGTGCAATGATATTGTGTCTTACTTATGTCCCAATGGTTTCGGCATTATTCTTACGAGTGCCTAAGAACGATAAAAAATCATACGGAGATAAATTAGTCCATTGGGTAGAACGTAAGTACGAACCGCTTCTCACTAAATCCCTTAGCAAAGGAAAGATAATTGTAAGTGTTGCTGTTGCACTTTTTGCGGTTGCCATTTTTGCCTTTACAAGAATGGGTGGAGAATTTATACCACAATTAGATGAAGGTGATTTAGCATTTCACGCTATTTTAAAACCGGGAAGTTCACTTACTGAAACTATCGAAACCACAACAAAGATTGAACGTATTGTAAAATCTGAGTTTCCAGAGGTAAAAACCATTATAAGTCGTATAGGTGTTGCAGATGTGCCTACAGACCCAATGCCTATGGACATTGCAGACGTATTTGTGATTTTAAAACCTAGTGATGAGTGGACATCTGCTAGTTCAAAAGAAGAATTGCTGGACAAAATGAAGGAAGCTGTAAGCATTGTGCCTGGTGTGAATTTTGAATTCACTCAACCTATAGAAATGCGATTTAATGAACTGCTCACAGGAGTGCGTGAAGATGTTGCAATAAAGCTTTTTGGTGAAGACCTAGATATATTAGCAAGCAAAGCTGAAGAGATGGGCAAAATTATTGCAAGCGTTCCTGGTGTGGCAGATATGAAGGTGGAAGCGATAGACGGTTTGCCTCAAATCACTGTAAACTACAATCGCAATAAACTGGCACAATATGGGCTTGACATCAATCAGCTTAATAGTGTGGTTCAAGCCTCATTTGCTGGTGGCAAAGCTGGTGTAATATTTGAAGGAGAGAAAAGATTTGACCTTGTTGTGCGGTTAAAAGCAGAAAACAGGACAAGCATCAATGACATTCAAAACCTATTTATCAATTTGCCTTCAGGAGTTCAAATCCCCTTAAAGGAAGTGGCAAACGTTTCTTATGAACCTGGACCTATGCAAATAAGTCGTGATAATACAAATAGAAGAACGTATGTAGGTATAAATATTAGAGGTCGCGATGTAAAATCTGTTGTAGAGGATATACAAGTAAGACTGGATGAGCAATTTGAATTGCCTCCTGGCTATTTCTTGCGCTATGGCGGTGCATTTGAAAATTTAGAACGCGCTAGCAATCGCTTACAAACTGTTGTGCCTATTGCACTCTTACTCATTTTTATTCTTATCTATTTTGCATTAAAATCATTTCCACAGACTTTAATGATTTATCTCGCAATTCCTATGGCAACTATTGGTGGTGTGTTTGCCCTATGGTTACGTGATATGCCATTTAGTATATCTGCAGGTGTTGGTTTTATTGTGCTCTTTGGAGTTGCGGTTCTTAATGGACTTGTTATGATAAGCGGTCTTAATGAGCTTAAAGAAGAAGGCATCACTAATTTAAGAGACAGGATTGTAGAAGGTACAAAGCGTAGAATACGACCTATTATGCTTACCGCATTGACAGACATCCTTGGGTTTTTGCCTATGGCCATATCATCATCTGCTGGTGCAGAAGTGCAGCGACCACTAGCAACCGTAGTTATAGGTGGATTATTAACCTCTACCTTACTTACACTGTTTATTCTTCCTATTTTCTATCAATGGGTAGAAAAGCGTTCGGAACGCAAATTGAAGCTTAATCCACACTATGTAACTGCCACAGCAGTTGTCTGTTTATTGTTTATCATACCAAGTGCAAAAGCGCAAGAAGTGACGAGTAGAACGGATACAACTATTATACAGCGAGAAAACTATCCAGAGATTGTTTTAGATAGCGCAGTAACATTGGCAAAACAGAACTACCCTTCATTGCAAACTGGTAAACTAGAAATAGAACGCCAAAATGTACTCAAAGCTAGTGCATATGATTTGGGAAACACGCAATTTTTCACTGGTGGAGAAGAAATAGCAAATGGTCAGGGAATTTATACCTTAATAGGAATCGGACAGCAGAATATTGACTTACTTGGTATTGGTGCAAAAAAGCGATTGCAAAAACAACGTATTGCACTCGCTGAAGCCGCTTATAATCTTACAGAGCTTCAGGTTACTCAAGAAGTAAAAAATGCGTGGTCAGAAGCTTTTCAGCAAAAACGTAAGATGAAACTCTATAAGGAACTAGACTCTATTTATAGTCAGTTTTCAAAAGCAGTCCAACTTAATCTGGAAGTAGAGGCCATCTCACGATTAGAATTTGCCTCTGCAAAAAATCAGGCATTGCAAATTAAAAATAAGTATCAACAAGCGCAACGAGATTATACCATAGCATTACAGAAATTAAATCTCTGGTTAGGTTCAGAGATTATTTATACAGTGCCCGATGACTATCAATCTAATGTCCTTGGTTCCTATTTAAATAAGAATGTAAGTCAGCATCCAGAACTATTGCTTTCGCGGAAGCGTGTAGAAGAAGCCGAAGCTAATTATGATGTAGCACGAGCAAACTTGTTACCTACATTTAATTTACAAGGTGGCATACAGCAAGTAAATGGAAATAGTGGATTTTACACCTATCAAGCAGGTATTTCAATACCTCTTTTTTCAGGTTCTGATAAAAGTCGAGCTAATGCTGTAAAAATTGAAAGCCAAATCGTTACCGCTAATGCTGATTTTAAAGAGCGGCAGATTGAATCGGAATATCAACAAGCGGTACAGGCCTATCAAAAGTGGGAAGAAGCGTGGCAATTTTACAAAAATGAATCCTTACCACTTGCACAAGAGCAACGTAAAGGAGCATTACTAGCCTATCGGGAAGGCGCGGTAGATTATGCTGCATTTACTCAGATTATTCGTGATGCTATCCAAACAGAAATGGACGCGCTAGAAGCATTAGACCAGTATTTAACCGCATTATTCAAACTTGAATATTATACCCTATAAAAATGAAAAACTTAAAAACAAATAAATGGATTGGGCTGTTATTGCTCGTTATAACAATGACAGCTTGTGGAGACACAAAAAATGAAACGTCTAAAAAGGGTGATGAGCATTCGGAATCTGAATCTAAACATAGCGATGGTGAACATAATGAAGAAAATCACGCTGAAGGCGAAGAAGTAATGTTAACTGCAAGACAGTACGAAGCCTTGCAAATGTCTATAGATACATTACAAACGCGCAGTATGAGTGGTTATGTAGAGGCTAATGGACGGCTAGAAGTGCCACCACAAAATGAGGCAACCATTACAACTGTAATAGGAGCAAATGTTGTTTCTATCGAAGTTATAGAAGGAGATGAAGTTAAGAAAGGGCAAGCTGTTGCTTACATATCGCATCCTACTATTATTGAGAAACAAACGATGTATCTTAACGCATATAGCAATAGTCAGTTTCTAAAAAAATCATTCGATAGACAGAAAACCCTTTATGATGCTGGTGTAGGTAGCGGTGCTAACTTTCAAAGCGCAGAAGCTGAATATAAAGCCTCGCTTGCGATGGTAAATGGACTTGAAGCGCAATTAAAGCAACTTAATATTAACGCTTCTGGTGTCAGAAATGGAACGATTTATCAGCGTGTAGCGCTACGCAGTCCCATTGAAGGATTTGTGCAAAAAGTAGAAATCAAAACTGGTCAGTATGTAGAACCACAAACAGACTTAATGGACATAGTAAACACGCATCACGTTCACGCAGATCTGATGGTTTTTGAAAAAGATGTCTATAAAATTGAGAAAGGACAAAAAGTAACGTTCAACGTTCAATCCATCCCTGGAAAGCAACTAACAGCAGAAATTTACTCGATAAGCAAAACTTTTGAGGAAAACCCAAAAGCACTGCACGTGCACGCAGAAATAGAAAACAAGGCTGGAAACCTTATTCCTGGAATGTATATTCAAGGACGTATTCAAACGGATAATTCAACTACTATGGCATTTCCAGAAAGTGCGATATCTATTGAAGGAGAAAAAGCTTTTGTTTTCAAAGCTATAAAAGAAGGTGATGACTGGAGCTTTGTCCCTGTAGAGATTATAACAGGAGCTAAAGATGGAGATTGGATAGCAGTTAGCTTTCTGAAAACCAATAAAAAAGACGAGCAATATGCTATGAATAATGCCTATTACATAATGGCCGAAATGAAAAAAGGAGAAGCAGAACATAGCCATTAAAAACTATCAAATGACAGAAATAGAAAAAACATTAGAAAATCATCAAGTCCGTCCTACGGCGATGCGCATTTTGATTTATAAGTACTTGGCAGAAAAGGAAATCGCAGTAGCGTTAACAGATATTGAGTCCGCTTTCGCGAAAGCAGAACGCACCACACTATATCGCACACTCAAAACCTTTGAAGAAAAGAAAATTGTGCATCAAATAGATGATGGTACAGGCATTTCAAAATATGCTCTATGCGAAAGTGGCTGCAACTGTGAGATTGAACAAGATTTACACTTGCATTTTCATTGTAACAATTGCAACGAAACGGTGTGTCTTACGGAACATAAAATCCCTCAAATAAAAGTGCCTGATGGGTTTGTTTCAGAAAATGTAAACCTAGTCGTAAAAGGTATATGCGACAAATGCAGTGGTCAATAAATGCACTTCCATTGCACTAGTTATTAAACTACTTTTATCCAAAATCAATGGATATGAGGTTTAATATTAAAATACCAAAACATCTAAAACAGGCATATAGTAAAGAATTAGAGTTGTACCGCAATAATTTGGTAATGGAACAATTTGCAATTGCTTGGTATCATTTAGAAAGGAGTCATATTATAGGTCAATCGTATCCAATTGAGCATACCTATTCACATTTGTTAATGTTGAAATTTGGGTTTATGCAGAAAAATACTAAAGAAGTATTTGGTCAAATAATTAGATTAATCGTTGGTGGTTGGAAGTCGTTTATTAATCACGTGCCACTAGGAAATACAGGAGGTTCAAATGTGCCACCATTAAAACGTATGCCTATACCAAATGACATAATTAACTTATTCAATATTAAATGAAAAAGAAAAAATTAAACTTAAGAGATATAGACGCGCAGAAACATTCAGGAGAGCACAGCCACGATGATGGTCACAATCATAGTAGTCCAGAAAGTGTTTCAAAATTCAAGACCTATGTACCTGCGATATTCAGCTTTGTAATGCTTATGATAGGTATTGGAGTTGATTATTTTGACGCTTTACCATTTTTCAAAGGATGGGTGAGAATTGTATGGTATACAGTGGCGTATATCCCTGTTGGCTTTCCAGTAATTAAAGAAGGATGGAACAGTATCAAAAATGGAGACTTTTTTACAGAATTTTTATTAATGTCCATCGCAACTTTGGGCGCATTTGCCATAGGTGAATATCCAGAAGGTGTGGCAGTGATGCTTTTTTACGCTGTAGGTGAATTATTTCAGGCAGCCGCGGTAAATCGTGCCAAAGGAAATATAAAAGCACTGCTAGATGTGCGACCTAATGAAGCACTGGTCCATCGCAATGGCAATTTTATTTCTGTAGATCCTGAAACGGTAGAAATAGGTGAAAAAATCCAGGTGCGTGTAGGTGAAAAAGTACCTCTTGACGGAATATTACTTTCAGATAAAGGTTCCTTTAATACCGCTGCGCTTACCGGCGAAAGCAAACCAGATACCGTTCAAAAAGGTGCGTCTGTATATGCTGGAAGTATCAATCTGGACGGTGTCATTGAGATGGAAACCACTAAAGAATTTAAGGACAGTTCTATTGCGCGTATTCTAGATATGGTACAGAATGCCACAGCTCGTAAATCTAAAACTGAATTATTTATTAGAAAATTTGCTCGCGTTTATACGCCTATTGTAGTTTTCTTAGCGGTAGGTCTCACATTACTTCCTTACTTTTTTGTAGATGATTACGTTTTTAGAGATTGGTTATATCGAGCTTTAATCTTTCTTGTAATCTCTTGTCCTTGTGCATTGGTAATCTCTATTCCGCTGGGATATTTCGGTGGATTGGGTGCTGCATCTCGCAACGGAATCCTGTTTAAAGGTGCATCATTTTTGGATGCGATGACCAAGGTAAATACCGTAGTAATGGACAAAACAGGTACAGTTACAAAAGGTGTTTTTAAAATTAAGGAAGTTGTAAATGATTCCGCTTTCGCGAAAGCGGACTTTATGAAATACCTAATGGCAATGGAAGAGCAATCCACACATCCCATCGCCAAAGCCATAATGGAATACAAAGCCGAAGGTGCCGACTATGAAGCTACAGAAGTATCTGAAATTGCTGGTAAGGGATTAAAAGGAAGTGTAAATGGGAAAACCGTTTTGGTAGGAAATAAAGCATTGATGACTTCAAATAGCATAGATGTTCCTGCTGAAACCGATAGCATTATTGAGTCCATCGTGATGGTGGGTATCGATGGCAAATTTGCTGGCTATGTTACCATTGCCGATGAACTGAAGGAAGATGCCCATCAAGCGATTAAACAGATCAGGGAATCTGGAATTTCAAAAATTATAATGCTCTCTGGCGATAAGGATTCAATTACCCAACAGGTTGCTAAAGAATTAGGCATTGATTGGGCAAAAGGTGGTTTGTTGCCAGAAGATAAGCTTAACGAAGTAGAAAAGCTTAAAGCACAACCGGATACAAAAGTCGCTTTTATAGGAGATGGTATCAACGATGCACCAGTTTTGGCAGCAAGTGATGTTGGTATGGCAATGGGTGGTCTAGGAAGTGACGTCGCTATAGAAACTGCAGATGTTATTATTCAAAATGACCAACCTTCAAAGATTGCGCGCTCCATAAAAATAGGACGTTCTACCAGAAGTATTGTTTGGCAAAATATTGTTCTAGCCTTTGGCGTAAAAATTATAGTTCTCATTTTAGGAGCTGGTGGACTAGCCACAATGTGGGAAGCCGTTTTTGCAGATGTAGGTGTTGCCTTGCTTGCAATTTTAAATGCTGTTAGATTACAGAAGATGAAGTGGGGTTAAATCTTTGCGAGGAAGCATTATTCATAATCATTGATTTTGAGAGAATTAAGTTAATATCATCATTCAAAAAGTTTGAACTCTGTCTCTTCGAGGTCACTAAAGTACAATGCCTGTAAGAATGGAACTAATATCATTGAACGCAGGATCAAATAATCATCTACTTTAATTATGCAAGATCAAGAAAGACATTATATCAATCGCAGTGGATGGTTAAGAGCTGCCGTACTGGGCGCAAATGATGGAATACTTTCAACAGCCAGTATTATCATAGGAGTTGCCGCTGCTAGTAGTACTAGAGAACCTATTTTACTTGCTGGAGTGGCTGGTTTAGTCGCAGGAGCATTATCCATGGCAGCTGGTGAGTATGTTTCTGTAAGTTCACAAACAGATATTGAGAAATCAGATCTAGAAAGAGAACGGCAAGAACTCATTGATATGCCAGAGGAAGAACTTATCGAGCTGGCAAAGATTTATGAAGAACGAGGATTAACACCAGAAACAGCTCTGGAAGTAGCAAAACAATTAACTGCTCATGACGCTCTTGGAGCTCATGCTAGAGATGAATTAGGAATCCATGAAATGACTGAGGCAAAACCGTTGCAAGCGGCATTCTCATCGGCAATTGCGTTTACGATTGGTGGGTTTTTACCTGTATTAGTGGCTTATCTAGCACCATTGAAAACTATGGAATATACGCAGTATGTGTTTGCGATATTGTTTCTAGTTGTTTTAGGAATAGTTGCCGCTCGTGCTGGTGGTTCTAATATACTCAAAGCCGTTCTAAGAATTACCTTATGGGGAACTCTCGCCATGGGAGCAACTGCGTTGATAGGATATTTGTTTGGTGTGAACTTGGCTTAAATACATAATGTAATTCTAGCTAAAGGATTATGTTAAAAAAACGGTGAATCCTAGTCACTAGAATTACTAATTTGCTAACTGAATTATTTTACAGAACAGCTAGAAGATCCTTCTTTCTTGATGCCTAGTTTTTGTAAAATAGTCTCCAGTAAACACCACTTGGTAAATGCAGACTGGATTAAATTAACTCCTATAAAGACTGTAAACCACATCCAGTGTGGACTTACATAAACGGTAAGCACCACACTAAGTAGCACCATAAACCCCACGATAATTCTGAAATATGTATTAAGCATAATATTCTTTTTTATTTATAATTTTTCTTTTCTATCATGTAATATACTAGTGGGACCACTAGTAAAGTCAGTACCGTAGAAACGATTGTTCCACCCATAAGAGATATCGCGAGACCTTGGAAAATAGGATCAAATAATATCACAAATGCACCTATCACTACTGTTCCAGCGGTAAGTAGGATAGGAGTAGTACGCACTGCTCCAGCCTCTATGGCTGCTTGCTTGAGAGGAACACCTTCTTCAGTTCTTAGATTGATAAAGTCTATGAGGAGTACAGAGTTCCGTACCATGATACCAGCTAGGGCAATCATACCTATAAAAGAAGTTGCTGTAAAAAATGCGCCCATCATCCAGTGACCTAAAATGATACCTATTAGGGATAGCGGTATCGCCACCATCATGACAATAGGTGCTTTAAAATTTTGGAACCATCCTACAATAAGAATGTAGATTAAGATAAGTGCACCGCCAAAAGCAATTCCCAAATCTCTAAACACCTCAAGTGTGATTTGCCATTCTCCATCCCATTTCACGGTATAATCATCTTCAAAATCGGGTTGACCTAGATACATTTCATTTACCGTGTAACCTGCTGGCATAGAAATATCTTTTAACTTTTCTTCCATTCCTAGAATCGCATAAGCAGGACTTTCTAGTTCTCCAGCCATGTCTGCCATAACATATACCACACGTTTTTGGTTTTTACGGTAAATACTTTTAGGGCTTGTTCTCTCACTTATATCTACTAAATCTGCAATAGGAATCATCGTGCCTTGATTTGAGGCTACGCGCAATTGGGAAATATCCTGTACGGTAGATTTTTCTTTTTCATCCAGTGCGAGAACCAGTCCTACTTGCTGCACGGCATCTTCATCATAGAGGTATGTTACAGGTCTGTTAGATAATGCTAAGTGCATAGTATATGCAATTTGCTGTGGTGCAACTCCGTAGAGCATTGCTTTTTCTTTATTAATCGTAAATTGATATTCAGTCTGGTCGTGTTCTACCATCCAGTCTATATCCACGACATCATCTGTGTTTTTTAAGATGTTTTGAACCTCATATGCAAGAATAATTTGCTGTTCATAATCTGGTCCATAGATTTCTGCAACTATGGTGGATAGTACTGGTGGTCCTGGTGGAACTTCTACCAGTTTTACGTTTGCGTTATATTTTGCGGCTATTTTTTGAATATCTGGTCGCAGCAAACTGGCTATATCGTGACTTTGAGCGGTACGTTGCCCTTTATCGATCAGGTTCACTTGAATGTCTGCCATGTTACTTCCACCACGTAAGTCGTAGTGGCGTACTAAGCCGTTAAAAGTAATAGGAGCAGACGTTCCTACATAGTTTTGATAATTCACAACCTCTGGTCGCGTGGCTAGGTATTGCGCAATTTCTTGAGCAACTACACCAGTACGTTCCAGAGTCGTTCCTTCAGGCATGTCTATGACTACTTGGAACTCATTTTTATTATCAAATGGAAGCATTTTTACAGCAACTGAGTTTGTGAAAAACAATCCCATGGTAGCTAGTAACACCACAAAAGTTCCGATTAAAAATAACCAGCGTTTTGCGCTACTTTCTATAAGAGGACGTTCTAGTTTGTTATAAACTCTATAGATAAGAGTTTCTTCTAGTGGTTTCTCTGCTTTCGCGAAAGCGTTATCCTCACCATTTTTACTACTCCTTTTCTCTTTTTCTCTCAAAAAGATCAACCCTAAATAAGGTGTAATCGTCAACGCTACAAAGAGTGATAGAATCATTGCGATAGAAGCACCTATAGGCATAGGTGCCATATATGGACCCATTAAACCAGATACAAATGCCATAGGTAATACCGATGCAATTACGGTAAACGTAGCAAGAATGGTAGGGTTTCCTACTTCATTAATAGCATAAAGTGCGGCGTCTTTAAAAGGCAGCCGTTTCATCTTGAAATGCCGGTGCATATTCTCTGCTATAATTATGGAATCATCCACGACTATTCCAGTAACAAACACGAGTGCAAATAGTGTGATTCTATTCAAGGTGTAGTCGAGCATGTAATAGCTCAGCAAGGTTAATGCAAACGTAATAGGAACTGATAAAAACACCACCAGTCCACCACGCCATCCCATGGCAAGCATTACTACAAAAGTCACAGCAATAATAGAACCTATGAGGTGCAATAATAATTCAGACACTTTTTGAGAAGCTGTTTCACCATAATTTCGGGTAATTTCTACATGAACATCATCTGGAATTAGAGTTTTGCGCAGGTGTTCTACTTTGGCAATAATAACATCAGCTATTTTCATAGCATCGGCGCCTTTTCTTTTTGCTACAGATAGTGTCACCGCAGGATATTCTGATAAGAAAGTTGCTTTCTTATCGCTTCCTTGACCGAATCCTAGACTCACATAACTTTGTGGAACCTCAGGTCCGTCTATAATTTGAGCGACTTGTTTTAAATATATGGGCTGATTTTGTTGCACACCTACCACGAGATTTTCTACATCTCTCACACTGGCTAGGAAACTGCCCGTGTTTACTATGAATTCAGTATCATTTTTATCAAATGTTCCAGCGCTCAGTTGGGCATTATTTGCCTTTATCATTTTAGAAACCTGCATGAAGTCCAGACCGCTACCAGCAAGTTTTTCTTTGTCGAGCACCACACGCAGTTGACGTTCTCTTCCACCTATTTTATGAGTGATGGCTACATCGTTTACTTTTTTGATTTCGGCTTCCAGTTCTTGTGCTATTTGGCTTAACTGGTAATCGTCATAATTTTCGCTCCATAAAGTTAAACCCAGCATGGGAACATCATCAATCGCACGAGTTTTAACTAGCGGCATGGTTACACCTTCAGGCATTTGGTCCATGTGCTTGTTAATTTCATTATATAGTTTTACAAAACTGCGCTCAATATCCTCGCCTACATAAAACTGGACAATCACCATTCCTTGTTCTTTCATGGACGTAGAATAAACATATTCTACTCCTTTTATATTTGAGATAAGTTGCTCTAGTGGTTTTATCACACGAGACTCAACCTCAGTAGGGCTTGCGCCAGGATATCCCACAAATATGTCTGCCATAGGCACATCTATTTGAGGCTCTTCTTCACGAGGTATTAAAAATGAAGCATAAACTCCTATGACCATAAAAACGATCATCAAAAGTACCGTAAGCTTTGAATTCATAAAGACCTTGGCAACCTTACCTGCTATTCCTTCTTTCATTTCATTATATTTTTAGTATCTCAAACGAGATTATCTGTATTGTTTTGGGCGTTTTAACAGGCTATCCGTTTCAATCTTTTTGAGGCACTTTTCGCATAAACGAAAACCATCTCAAAAAGGATTTCCACTGCTATCCTTAACGCAGAATGTAGTTATTGAATAGACACTTTTGCACCATTATAAAGCTTACCGTTTGCGGTAGTTATATAGCGTTCATTTGCACTAAGACCAGAGAGTACTTCTACCTGATCTCCAGTAATTCTACCTAATCTCAACCAGCGTAAAATAGCTGTATTACTCTCACTAACTGTATAAACTCCAGAGAGTTGACCTTGAGTAACTAGTGCTGTGTTAGGAATTACTATTTGCTCCACTGTAGATTTCTTTTCAACGGGAAAAGCTACCGTAGCAAACATTCCAGAACGTACAGAAACTGCCGTTTCATCAAGCGCAATTTTTACTAAATACTGTCCACCAGTATATTGTGCAGACGGGCTGATTTCTTTTACATTTCCAGTAAGTGTTTCATTCATAGATGAAATGGTGATTGTTACTTGAGTACCTGTCTTGATTTGGGAGATTTCAGTCTCTGGAACCATAGCGATCACGTCATATTCTCTAGGAGATTCTAGAGAAACTAGTGGTTGTCCAGGATTTGCCATATCTCCTTTTTTCACATTTTTACTGGTGATGACACCGCTAAACGGTGCTGTGATGTTTGTGTAGGCAAATTGAGCATTGATTTCATTTTTCATTTGTTGAGCGCCTTCTAGACGAGCTTTGGCCATGTCATAGTTTGCGGTGATATCATCTAGCTCTTTTTGTGAAGCGCTGTTATCTTCAAACAGGTTTTTAAAACGATTGTAATCTTTTTGAGCATTTTTAAATGCAGCAGTAATCTCTGTGATACTAGCATTTACTTGAGCTTTTTTTGCTTGTAAGTCTGTGTTATTAATAGCAACAAGTAACTGTCCTTTACGTACTTGATCACCTACATTAACGGGTACATTATTCACAAAGCCCATCATGCGAGTACTAAGCTGCGCGCTGTTTGCAGCTTGAACTTTACCGCTCACCGCTAGGAATGGGCTATTACCGTTACTAGCTACAGCCTCTACCGTTACTGGTATTGCTGGTGAGTTATCTACAACAGGTTGCATTTCTTTCTCACCACAACTCGTTAACACTATGGCTGCTGTAATTGCGATATAGAGGTATATATGTTTTTTCATTTGAAATAGTATTGAATGGGAAATTTCTTAGTTTGATGCTGTTAAAAAAGTAAGGTAAGCTTGAGCATAATTGAACTCATAAATAGTTTGATAATACTCTAATTGTTTTTGAGCAAATTGTGTTTCGGCGCTTAGTAGATCTGATATTTTTTCTAGTCCTTCTTTAAATCTATTAGTACGTATGCGTAAAGATTCTTGAGATTGCTCCAGAGCTAGTTCAGATAGTTTTAAGCGGTTTGCAGCATCTTTAATTAATCGCTGCGTCTTGTTGATTTCTAGTTTGCTTTGAGAAACGTACTGGTTGTATTCTAATTTAGACTTTTCAAGTGATGCTTTACTTTTTTGAGCTTTTCCTATAAGTTGTGAACCTTTAAAAAGATCCCAACTCAATTGTGCGCCTACCACGTAACCATTTGCACTGGCTTGAAATAAATTATCGTCAAACATCTCATAACTACCGAATGCGTTGAGACGTGGAAGAAAGGCCATCTTATCTGCCTTATTTGCGGCTTCATAAGCGCTTGTTGCTAGTTCCATCGCTTTTATGTCTGATCTGTTTTTTGATAGTTGTGCCTCTTTTACAACCAGTGATGATACTAGAAGGCTATCGCTAGGTTGATAAATGACATCATCTTCATCATCCATTAAAAAAGAAAGATAGTTAGATGCGTTTTCTACATTACTTTGCGCGGTTTGTAATTGATTTTTTAAATCAGTTACACGTACTTCTACATTCAGCACATCTGCACGTTGTAGGTAACCTTGCTTGAATCTATTTTGCGCAAGTTTTAGGTTAGCATTTGCAGCTTCAAGAGCTTTTTCTAGAACGACTACACCTTTATAAGCGAGTTGTAATTGCATGTAAGCTTTTTCTACCTCAAAGGTGAGGTACTCTGCCGTGCGCTGGCTTTTTAATGACATGGCTTCCATAGACGCACGAGCTGCTTTGCGCTGGTAAATTCCGTCCAGGTTTAAGAGTGGTTGTTGTACTTCTATGACCGTTGCAAAGTTTTGAACTTGATCTGGATTATTGAGTAGGTCTGGATTGAAGTCGCTTTGAGTTAAAATACCTTGATTCAATTTAGAACCAAAAGCCATTAATGGATTAGTGGTAATAATACCTGTGTGACTTGCCGTTATATTAGGCAAGAAAACAGCTTTAGTCTGATCAAAATCTGCTTTTGCTTCTAGAAATTCTTGCTCAGAAATCTTAATGGAGTTGTTGTTTTCAGTAACCTTGAGTGCGACATCGTCTTTAGAAATGAGCACGATGTTTTGTGCAAGTCCTTGAGTCACGAATACCAGCATACATAATAATAAAACTAGATTTTTCTTCATGTTCATGTTTTGATAAAAACAAAGTTAATTCTATTAAAAGTGCAGGTTGGTAACATAGGTTACCTAAGTATAAGTTCCTGTAAAACTTGAGACTTTTTAATCTGCAAGGCTTAATTTTGCCACAATATGGATTCATTAACGCAAATAGTTCTAGGTGCAGCGGTAGGAGAAGCTGTGTTAGGAAAGAAAGTAGGAAATAAAGCAATGCTTTATGGTGCAATTGCTGGTACTATTCCAGATCTAGATGTCCTCGCTTCACAAGTCACAGATACTGTTACTGCTCTTTCTATGCATAGAGGTTTTACACATTCTGTTCTGTTTTCAGTAGTTTTTGGGCTTTTGTTTGGTTGGATTGTTTCACGTTATGAAAGTCACAAAGATTTAAAAGATTGGGTGTGGCTATTCTTTGCGGCATTTGTGACACATCCTATGTTAGACTCTTGTACGACTTGGGGAACACAGTTGTTTTGGCCGTTTGATTTGAGACTGGCTTTTAAAAACATCTTTGTAATCGATCCTTTATATACAATTCCGTTTTTAGTATTCTTAATTTTTGCGATGCGTCAAAAACGCACCTCGCCTAAAAGAGCTTTTTATAACAACATGGGATTGATCGTGAGTTCCTCTTATTTAGTAATTACATTATTATTGAAATGGGCCGCGTTTCACCAATTTGAAACCGCACTAGAAAACCAAAATATCAGTTATCTACAAATAGACACTAGACCAGCGCCACTCAACACGATTTTATGGAGTGCCAACGTGGAAACTGATAATGCTTATCTACTAGGTAATTATTCTTTTTTTGATTCTCAACCCATCAGTTTTGAACGCTATCCTAAAAATCATGAATTACTCGGTAACCTCATTGAAAATGAAAAAGTCCAGCGCATGATTCATAATTCCGAAAACTGGTTCACCATAACTAAAAAAGACGAGAAGCTTTACTTTAATGATTTGCGATTTGGTTTAATGAGCACCGCACCGCAAGCTCAGAATTTTGTGTTTCAATATGAAATTACCGTAGATGATGCAGGAGAAGTTCATTTTATAGAAGCTCCTAAAGATACCAGAGATGCAAAAAAGCTGCTGAGTGAATTATGGACTCGTGTAAAAGGAAATTGATTATAGAAACCTCACCTCAGTCCTCTCCAGCGCAGCCTAAGCAAATAGGTGGAGTTTAAGCGATTCAAAGACACTAATAAATGTTGCCTTTTAACACTAAATAAGGTTTAGTTTCAAAATATTATAGACTAAGAACCAAATGAATGAAGACGTTAAAAAAAGTCTATTCATAAGTAATGCTCCATATACCGCGCACTTCGTTAACATCATATCCTGTCGCTTTATCCTCGGGATATAATTTTGAGATTGCAGTGAGAACCGTTGGGTTAATATCTTTATCTGTGGTACCGTGGCACTGTAAACACATCGAGTTTGTAGTTATGGGATAATAAAAATGATTTTTTCCATTCACGAGCTCAGTTATGGGTTGATAATCTTCTTTACTTGCTATTGCTTTTTTAAACTGATCAATGATTTTGAGTTCTTTTTGATTTGCTTGGTTCTGTTGGTTTCTAGGTTTATCACTTACCCTTTTAATAGTTGCGTTTTGTGCTATAGCCATACTGTCTGTAATAGGATAAGCTTGCTTATTACAGAATAGGACTGCTTCTTTAGTTCCTTTTTTCTGTATGGTGCCCATCAGGTTTTTACCTAGCTCCTTTTTAGTACTCATGGCATATTCCAGACCACGATCTACCGGAGAATTATTTTTTGCGGTAGTTTTATCTACTACTTTACCTTCATTACGATATTGCATTTTCCCTTGGCTTTCTTCTTCTACATGCTGTTTGAACCAGTCTGGTTCATCTATTTTATAGTTATAAATGTAGTCTGCGATTTGTCTTATTTCTTCTTCTACAAAAGGCTGATAAGGCATAACGCCAAAACGATTAACAGCACCGCGCATTTTGGACTTATTCCCACTTGGTTTTTCTACAAATCGCCACATAGCGTCAGCAAATTCTTGTTGAGTAATATCGTCTGTCATGTAATGAGATTTTATTGCTACCATGGGTGGAGCGATGCGTCCTTTCTCATGTGTAGATGGATTATGACACACATAGCACTGTGTTTCCATTAGTTTTTTACCTGGATGGTTTGTTGCTGGTAAAGATTCCTTAACGGCTGTATTATCTGTATAGGTAGTTTTTTTTGAATCATTACAGCTCGTGAATAAAAGGAGCATTAATGCAGTTAATAGTAAAGAGCTGTAGTGTTTCATCTAGTAATTATTTTGCTAATAAAAATTTACAATCTGTAATGGGATAAACTCCATGATCTATATCTTTAGGTAGATTTATCAAATCTCCAGCTACTACGGTGTGTTCTTTTTTTCCTATGGTAATTTTTGCGCTACCTTCAATCATATAAAGCGGCGCGTCCATAGGTGCAGAGTGTGGCTTTAAAACCTGATCGCTTTTCATGGCAAACAGGATCATTTTATAAGCATTACTTTCAAACACGACTTTATTTGCTGTTTTATCACCATATTCAATTTGTGAAGCGAGATTCATGTCACTTTTTATTACGGTTTTTGGTGCTGGATTACAACTTGTTAGAAGCGCAACCGCGCTTAATGTGAGAAGGATATTTTTCATTAGTTAGATAGTTTACCAGTAGCACAACTCACAAACGATTTTGCTTTTGAAACTACATTATTATTTTCTTCAATAGATGGATAACCTAGTGATTTAAGCTTCTCTTTTACCAGGAGCACATCTTCAGTCTGGACACTTTCAAAACTCACAGCAGCATTTTTATTATCTACTGTTACGTCAGTAATATTGGGCAGTGCGCCTATTTTTGTGATGATCGTATTTGCGCAACCGCCACATTTTAAATTTTGTACAATGATGGTCGTTTTCATAGGAGTTTGATTTAAAGAGTAAGTTAATCAATTGTGTCTATAGTATTTGTGACCTAAGTTACACAACCATCATTTTAAAGGAGTTTAGGTGGTATTGAGTGCGCTTTCGCGAAAGCGTAACAACAACTACAGCACTGCTATAAAACTGCGATGTAGTTCTATTTTACCTAAATTTTCCATTTTTTTAAGTAATCTCGAAATCACCACACGACTGGTATTGAGGTCTGCGGCGATTTCTTTATGTGTGGTGTATATATGCTTACTGTTGAGAATCTTAATCTTATCGTTGAGGTAATTTTCTAAGCGCTCGTCCATGTTATTAAAAGCAATATTATCTACACTTTCCAGCAATTCCATCATGCGCGTGTGGTAACTAGAAAATACAAAGTTGCGCCAGGTTTTATACTTACTGGACCATTCTTCCATTTTGGCCACGGGAATCATCAGTAGTTTTACTGGTGTTTCTGTAACCGCACGGATCTCACTTTTAGAATTTCCCACACAACAGGTCATGGTCATCGCACATGTGTTTCCACGTTCTAGATGATAGAGTAGGAGCTCATTACCTTCAGTATCAGGTCGCAATATCTTTATACTACCAGAGAGTAATAGAGGCATGGATTTAATATACTGTCCAGGTTTCATTAATTCATGGCCAGCTGCAACTTCTTTAAAAGTGGCAACCTCGTTTATTTCTTTTATAAGTGCTAGTTCGAATTGTGAACCGTAATATTCTTTAAGCTCTTGAATCATCTTTAACCTGTTTTGCAATCTGTGGCTGGTACTTGAAAAACAAGTGTGCCCATATAGACTTAGAAACAGCGCCTATATAAGGAAAGCTAACTGCTAGTACAGCAACTATTGAGATAAATATAGTCATTGGGTTACTTGCGTAACCAAAAATAAGTAATAAAACATAAGTCGCTACGGCAAATGCTATTCCTACTGCATAAGAAACATACATAGAACCGGTATAAAAACTGGGTTCTATACTGTATTTTAATTCACATTTAGGACAGTGTTCTTTTACCTTATTCATTTTAGAAAAATTATAAGGACTCGCTTCAAGAAACTCTCCTTGTCTACATTGTGGACACTTCAGAAAAAGGATACTGTGTATAATAGATTTCTTAAACATCTTTTTATTTCAAAACTACATACACAAGCCTTACGTCTATGTAACCTAAGTTACACAGTTTAGTTTATCTAACTTTAATCTTTCTGTTAGTGACATCGTTCCAAATCGTTCAAAAGCTTCTCGCTTTAGAGCTTCTCTATAATCAATATTGATGAACATTAATTAAATTTTTCCTATGTCAAAAATGTAGTGAGGCGCTTTTAACAACTACATCTTAACAGTAAGCACAGGCATCAAGGCATGATTTGCAATGTCCTCGCTTATACTACCTTGTAAAAGATGTGAGATACCAGTGCGACCATGTGTAGGAATGGCGATGATGTCTGCACCAGATATGGCTGCATAATTCATAACGCCTTGCTCTACCGTATAGTCTGCATAGCGATTTACGGTATTTATCGCTTTTACAGGATCTGGATGATTTACTTCTTTAAAGAATTGAAGTAGGGTTTCATCGAGCTCACTAGTACTTTTAAAATTTTTACCAGGTAAATTCACGTAAAGGAAATCGATGCGTGCTTTTAAAATAGTCGCCACTTCAACCATTCTATGATAAGCCTTAATAGCTTCTATGTTAAAATCGCTTGCAAAAAGAAGACGTTCTGGTGCAAAATTGATGTCGTTATCTTTTACAACCAGTACTGGAACTTCTGAATGGCGCACGACCTTCTCTGCATTACTTCCTTTAATAATTTCAGTAATACCACTTGATCCGTTTGAAGCCATCACTATGAGTGCAGCATCTATATCTTTTGCAAGATCATTTATTCCTTCAAAATCTAGGTGCTTTTGCATTAAAGGTTCAACAACAACTCCATCTAGAAAAGGTAACTCATTCAACTCTTCAAACTTTTTACCTACGACCTTGCTGTAATAAATGGCTTGTTCAAAGCTGTTGTTTTTACCATTCAAACCTTCTTCTAGTCCAGTCATGTGGATTAAAACTAGTTTTGCATTGATACGTTTTGCAATACTAGCTCCTACCTCAAGGGCTTTATGAGATGTGCTGGAAAAATCTATAGGGATAAGAATGTTTTTCATGTTGTTATCATTTGTATTAATAAGTACAAATTTACACTCCATCCTTACCGTAAAACATGATAAAAATCAGCTTTTGAAAGTAAATCACGACTCAGTTTTCTTCTATTATCCTAGAAGTGAGTAGTCAAAATCAGTTACTGGTTTTTTCTTCATTTTTTTGAGCATCCATAATCCTTCGGCTATTGGAATTTCTAATTCTAATGCTGGATTAAGGTCATTCTCCATGTACCATAACCCATTGATGGTTTTCTTTTGCAAGTTGAGTGAACCGTTATATGTTATTTCAAAATCGTGTTGTAGTTCTTGAGTAGAAACACCATCATCTAAAATGACCGGATTGCTGGAATGTTGTGCTGTAAAAGAAACAAAATCATCTTCCCAGTATCCATTGAAAGTGCTTGTTTTACCGGTAGAAAACGGACCTTTTTTTTCTGTATGATAGCCTGTGATAATGCCATTCTTAAATTCAAGCTCTGCAAATAGAATGACTTTCTCGCCAAAGAACGGCAGGTCATACCCTAATCCATAGATGTAATATCCTTCCCAGTAGCCGTTTAGTTCTTCCAATATTTTTAAATTTTAGTATGATTAATCAGTAAACTCATAAATAAAACTATTCCTTTGAAATCACCGAATGATAATCATGGAAAGTAAACTGTCCAGAGAAAAGAGAAATGGATTTGTCCACCACTTTTTCTGCGTATTGTTTAGAGAAACCTAGCTCTAGCGCATATTCATAAACAATGCCTCTTTGCAAGTCATCCTGAATACCGTTTGCATAAATGACCTGAAACATTTCAAATAATCTACGTAGTCGTTTATTGATGTCAGATGTTTTTTCAACAGGATACTTTTTAGGTTCCTGAATGAGTTGATTATACTCTTCTTCAGTAATACCTAGCTTGACGGCGATAGGTTTTAAAAATGCTTTTTCATTTTCGTCTATGACACCATCAGATTGTGCCATGTAAACTAGTGATGAGAAATGTGCAAAACGCTTGCTGTGTTCCTTTGAAGAAATGCTTGTGAAATCACTCATGATTGTTATTTTATTTACTCTAAACTATTCTCGATCGATCATTAAATAATCCAATTGCAACTTATTAAACGCTGTATTGAATTTCTTGATATCAGAGTTCAATACTTCGTCAAAAACAGATAATTGCTTTTCAATTTCCACAGTAAGTTCATCTTTAACTTGAATACTTTGAGAAGTAGGAGCAAAGTCACCTATTTGAGCCAGACTATTTAAATGAGCTAGTTTATTAGTTAATCTAATAGGGAAATTCAATGGATCCTGACCACTGCGGTTTTTAGTTTGATATAAAGCTTTTTCTACGGCGCTGAATTTCTCTTTCATCTCTTTGGACATAGTTATCATGTCTTTGATGCCTTGTTCTTCTCGATCACCATAAAGCGATTCAAACGCACTTAGTTTTTTATTGAAAGCACGTATGTTTTTAATGGATTTATGAGCTTTATCTACGGTAGCGTTGACTTCTTTTACAAAGTCAAATTGCGCTTGCATATCGGCCACACTAGCCTCAGCATTTGGAGCTGGAACTATAGTAATAGGTTGTGATTGCTTTGCTCCATTTACTGTGAGTTCTACTTTGTAATTACCTGGTGTTGCTTGAGGTCCAGAAAGGTTTGCCCACCATAAGATCATGCCTGGCAACTTTTCTGCACCATCGTATTGTGTATTCCAGTTGAATAAGTTGGCTCCTTTTTTAGTGTCCAATTTGTTCTTCTTGTCATAAGTTGAGTATGTTTTTATCAACTCGTTTTTAGAATCGTAAAAACTCAAAGAAACACTGTCTTTTTCTTTCATCTCTGGAAGAAAGTAATGCACTTGAACTCCAGATGGATGATTTGCTCCAGCAGTAAGCGATCCAGCTCTACCGCTTCCACTCATTCGGTAAGCTGTTTTAGGTTTAAAAAGTTGCGCTTTACTTGAACTGGCAGTAAAAGATTGTCTCACTAATCCTAAATTATCGTGAATCCATAAACTTCTTCCTTGAGTGGCAATAACTAGATTGTTGTCTTTTACAGCCAAATCTGTTATAGGAACAATAGGTAAATTCATCTGGAAGGATTTCCACGATTTCCCATCGTTTGTGGAGATATACAATCCAGTTTCAGTACCTGCGTACAACATTCCTTCTACTTGATCATCTTCTCGTATCACACGACTAAAATGTTCTGAAGGAATACCGTCCGTAATCTTTTTCCAACTTTTACCATAGTCAGTAGTTTTATATAAATAAGGAGTAAAATCACCTAGTTTATATCGAGTAGCGGCTAGATAACAAGTCGAAGCATCATAACGACTAGGTTCTATACTGTTAATTTGTGCCCATTCTGGCAATCCTTTTGGAGTAATGTTATTCCAGTTTTTACCACCATCTTTAGAAAGATGCACAAGACCGTCATCACTACCTATCCATAGCTCACCAGCATTTAATGGCGATTCTGCAGCCGCGAAAATGGTACAGTAATATTCTACACTGGTGTTATCTTGTGTAATCGGTCCACCACTAGAAACTAATTTTGTAGGATCATTTCTAGTGAGGTCTGGTGAGATGGTTTCCCAACTTTGACCTTCATTTGTGGTTACGTGTACGTTGTTAGAAAACGCATAAAGTTTGTTAGGTTCGTGTTTTGAAAATAGAATTGGGAAATTCCATTGAAAACGGTATTTCATTCCTTCGGCGCCATGTCCCATTGGGTTGTCTGGCCATACGTTTATGGCACGTTGGGATTTTGTTTTGTGATTGTAGCGTGTTAAGTAACCACCATAGCTACCACCATAAACGATGTCGTTATCCTTAGGGTCCACAGCGATATGTGCACTCTCGCCACCAGCAGTTCCTTCCCAATCATCTTCTGTAATACTGCGACCTGTTGTGCGATGAGGTATTCTTATCGTTCCGTTATCTTGTTGTGCTACATATATTCTATAAGGAAATGAGTCATCTGTAGTAACACGGTAATATTGCGCCGTTGGCTGGTTGTGATAGGTGCTCCAGGTCTCGCCACCATCATATGTGACTTGTGCGCCACCATCATCTCCCATAATCATGCGATTAGGATCTTCTGGAGCAATCCATAAATCATGGTGATCGCCATGTGGTGCTCTTGCGCTAGAGAATGTTTTTCCACCATCAGTACTTTTATGATAGGATACATTCACTACGTATAGTTTATCGACATCTTCCGTATCGGCATAAATACGAGAATAATACCAAGCTCTTTGCCTTAAACTACGATCATCGTTGGTCTTTTTCCAGGTTAATCCTGCATCGTTACTGCGGTACAATCCACCTTGATCTTTGTTTTCTACGATGGCATATAATCGGTCAGAGCTAACTGGTGAAACCGTAATTCCCATAATTCCAAGTGTTCCTTTTGCAAAACCTTCATTCTTTGAAATTTCCTTCCAGGTTTCTCCATAGTCGGTACTTTTCCAGATAGCGCTACCATCGCCACCACTTGATAAACTATAAGGTGTACGTTGCACGCGCCATGTTGTAGCATATAAATTACGCGGATTACTAGGGTCGATTATTAAATCTACAGCTCCAGCAAGATCATTTGCATATAATTTTTTGTTCCATGTTTTACCACCATCGGTAGATTTGTAAACGCCACGTTCTGCAGTTGGCTTATAAATATCACCGAGAACCGCTGCATAAATGGTGTTATGATCGTTAGGGTCGATGGCAATTCGAGGTACGTGTCTACTTTTAGGTAATCCAGCTTGTGTCCAAGTTTTACCTGCATTTTCTGTTTTCCATATTCCGTAACCGCTCGATACGTTACCACGTAAAGTTTTCTCGCCACCACCTACATAAATTACATTATGATCGCTAGGTGCCACGCTTACTGCTCCTATTGAGCCACCGAAAAATCCATCAGAGATATTGCTCCACGTGCGTCCACCATCCATTGTTTTCCATACGCCACCACCGGTACTACCAAAATAGAACAAGTTAGGTTTCCCAGGAACTCCTGTAACCGCAGCACTTCGTCCACCACGGAATGGTCCTAGCAGTCTGAATTCTTGAGATTCATAGAATTTTTGTTCTTCTGGTGGTTCTGGTAATTGTTGTGAGTCCGCTTTCGCGAAAGCGAGAACAGTAAAAACAAATAAGAGGTAGTGAAGTTTATTCATGGAAATGATAATTTGATTTAAAGATAATACACAGCGTGCATAAATCAAGGAAAGGGAATAATAGAAAACCTGACCTAGGATAAGTAATAATGACAAATGTGACAATTGCTTGTTTTAAGCCTCTTTTCTATAACTCAATGGTGATTTGCCCACTTGAGTTTTAAAGAACTTTGAAAAATGACTAGGTTCGTTATAGCCTAGTTCATAGGCAATTTGCTCTGCACTTTTATCAGAGTATCTCAGTAGTCTTTTAGCTTCAGAGGCTATGCGGTCGTTAATGATTTTAAGCGGTGACCTTGCATTATGCTTTTTAAAGAAATTAGATAATGTTTTAGGAGATTTGAAAAGCAAGTCAGCATAGTCAGCCACTTGATGTTTTTCTTTAAAATGTTGTTCTACAAGAATATTATACTTTCTAATTAAATCAACTTGTTTAATTGATAAATCAGCTTTATGAGTCTCTTGTTTAATCAATCGTGTAGAAGTGATAAGCATTCTTTTAAGTAGAGTGCGCAACATTTCACCTTGAATGTGGTCTCTAGTTTCAAACTCTTCTTGAAAAATAACAAGCATGGCATTAAAGCTGGCTTGCTCCTTTGGAAATAAATTAATGATAGGAGCACTTGATGAACCGTAGAATAAAAGTCCCATACAAGATACCTCAGAGTCACTGTGCTGGATACAATAGAATTCACGGTTAAACACAAAAGCAATTAAGCCATAATTATCCTTAGGGATGTCCACTACGTTTACTGGTGTACAAAAAAGAACCTGATTCTTTTTAAGAACCACATCATAACCATCTACGACTAGTTTTTCTTCACCTTCAGTACACCATACAATTTTATAAAGTCCTTTCTCTTGTAACAATTGTAGTGATGGACCACACTGGAAACTGGTAATAGTAAATCTGCCTTCTTCTTTTATACTATGATAGTCTAATTTCATGTGATAAAACTAGGAAGAATATATCATAAAAAGTTCACGCTTATAAATGTTTTCTCATAGAACCTATTCCACCAGCGTTTACTACTTTAAATCCATTTGCTTTTAATTTGTTTGCAGCTACGCTACTACGACCACCCATAGCACAATATACAATCACAGGTCTATTTTTATCGAGACTGTTCATTTTTTGATCAATAACTTGTACAGGAATGTTTTTTGAACCTTCTATGTGATTGCCGTTAAATTCTGATGCGGTGCGTACATCTAGCAATTGGGCATTTTCTGCCAAATATTTTTGAATAATTTCCTTCTTTTTGTTTTTAAATAATCCGAACATGATTTCTTTCTTGAGACGATACTTTTTTCATTTCTTAACAGCAATGTAGTGAAAATGTAGTTGTGATTGCAATTTTGCTATATCAAGATCGTATTGCCCAAAATAAACTAAGACAATTGCCCTATTGATGTAAAACCTATAAAACTTCAGTTTTGTACCTGTAATCACTGATAGAGTTCAGTGAAGTCAACTTAAACATACTGAAATGAAAAAATTAATTGTACTTACCATTTTATTGTGCACACTTGTTTCCTGTGACATCGATGGATATGGACCTAAGGTAAAAACTAATGGAGTAGAGGTTTACTATAAACCAGATACCTTAAAAGAAAAAGCTCAAGAATTATCTGAAATGCTCTCTGAAAACGGATATGGAAAGGACGGCGATGTGAGCTTTCAAATAGTAAAGGACAGCATCATCAATATTAATATGGTGACTCAAGAAAAATACTACACTGACACTTCCATGGATTATGCGCTCAATGCGGTTTCTATGCTGTCTGCATTAGAAATTTTTAAAGGTGAAAAAGTTCAACTGCATGTTTGTGATGAGGTATTCAATAAAAAACGTTCTCTAGATGTAGTAGAGTAAAATGGGGTCTGTAGGCAGCATTATATTAGTAACCTTAGGACTTATAATTCTGGCTTCGGCTGGCTATTTCTTGACTCGTAAAAATGAGAAAAAGCTATTTAACTGGTTTTATGTTCCAGCTCTATTATTAGCTATTTTCTCTTTGATGACCAGTTGGATCTGGCTGTACTATTTTAGTTTGTACAGTAGTTTGCCAGCATTAATAGTTTCTCTTTTGTTGGGATTTCTAGCATTCAGGATTAGTAGGAATTGGCGTGTGATAAGACCACTCCTTATCGTCCAGATGGCAGCTATTTTCATAGGATTGTTGGGCGCTTTATTTTTTAGGGTCATCTAATAATGGAACTTAAAAAGAAAACCAGGACCATGCTGCCACAGGAAGCGCTTCAACTCAAAAAGTCCAGCTGGATTATTTTCTTGATTATTTCAGAATTGATTCTGTTTCTAACGGTTGCTTATTATTTTGATTCATTGCCGGTGGTCATGCGTGCCGCAGCAGTTATCATCCCTACAGCAGCGACGTTTATTTTTACACAGCATCATTTTAAGAAAATACAGGATATCACGGCAAATGAAGTCATTGAATATACCGGCAGGATTAATAAACTGGTACATTTTAAAAGTAGTTCGCTTTCGCGAAAGCGGAATAGAAATAACCAAACACGATACATTATTATTTCTGATAAGATATTTCACCTGTCGTCCAAACAGATCAAAAAATGTGAGCTTCATGCCGTAGTAAGATTGGTTATGGCGCCCAGAAGCCAGGTGATTTTGAGTGTCAACAACATATAAATTGGGGTTAGTTTTAGGTCAATTGCCTTATTTCATTTCGTTATGGAATAGGGCAATTTTGTTTTAAATAATTCAATCATGAAAAATATAATTTTAGTTTGTTTATGTTTCGCTTTCGCGAAAGCGAACTTATCACACGCCCAGAAAAAGGTAGATCTGGATACCTATGCGCCTAAAAATCCGCAACCTTATATGCTCATGGCACCAGTTGCTCATAATTATGTAGGCGATGTGGTCAGAGTAGATAAAATATGGCAATCTGGAAAAGTGCTGACTTCCAGTCATTATAATCGTGATGGAGTTTTGGATTCAATATCTACCAATGATAAAATAAACGAATACAGTTTTGATAAGTACACTCCATCTAAGAATGAACAAGGGCTTATTATCGAAGAATCCAGGTCAGAATCAGATGGAGACGAAAGTAAAAGAACCTATTCCTATTACGCAAGTGGATTGCTTAAAACCTATACCAAATGGAAACGTAAGCAAGTGAGAAAAGGAGTTTATAGAATGGTAGAAGATGATACCAGAACCTATGAATATGATGAGGTAGGCAGGTTGATTAAAGAAGATGATTATGTTTTCAAATATACCGTAGAAGGCAAAAAGCTGACTATAGATGTCATGGAAGGCGATAAACAGTCTTTTCAATATGTATATGATCGATATGGCGACTTGATCTCTACTACCAGTTACTGGACACAAACTCCTAAGGTGACTAACTTCACTTACGTACGAGATAAAAAAGGAAACGTTATTTATAACTTTTCAGATGTAGATCAAAAAATATCTGATGTCAAGAAGTTTTATTATAAAGATGGAACTGTAAGTACATATCCACACGATGATATAACCGATGGATTAGTCATCAAGGATAACGGTTTATACTGGAACGGATTCAAAAATGAGGTTTCTATTTCCCAAGGTTTTTATGAAAAAGGCAAGCTTAACGGTTTAGGCTGGCTGGTAGATTATGGAACACGATGGGAAGGAAATTTTAAAGATGGAAAATTAAATGGTTATGGAATGATTCAAGACCTTTCAAAATTTGAAACTTTTATATCTGGGACGTTTAAAGATGGACTTCTCGATGGTCGTGGGATGACGTTTGAGAATGGAAGTCCAGTGGAAGCAGGTATTTATAAGAAAGGAAAACTTATAGAATCAAATGATATAACTGCCGCGTTATCAGATGAGACCACTTGCAAAGAAAAAGAAACCTGTCCCGATGGATTCCAGCGCAAAAAGGAGCAAGGTTATAATACCTATAGTTATAGTTTTTTCAAGAACGGGAAACCTATTGGGCCATCTTTTATGACCAACCGCTCTATAAATGCACATGCCTACAGCGATGAAAACGGACTGCTGCTTTTCAACGGTGAGATTAACAAAATACGCGTGCTAGCTAGCTATAAAGATAACGCAATGAATGGGCTTGGGTATTTTTCTCAAGGAAAGCAGTATAAAGCAGGAGTTTTTGAAAATAACGAACTCAAAAAATCCCTGATCAAATAACAGATGACAGGTTAAGGCAATTGCCTTATTTCAATTACTAATGGAATAGGGCATTTTTGATATATAACTCAAGACCATGAAAAAATTAGTGTTAGTTTGTTTATGTCTCGCTTTTGCAAAAGCGTTACCAGCACAAATCCCTCAAGAAGAACTTGCCAAAATCAAGAAGCCATTTATAGATATGGTAAATGCGCCCTTGAACCAAGTCGGGCCTTACTCATTTACAAAAGAGGCCAATAATTTTAAAGGTGATGTGTTCCAAGCAGGATTCAGAAACTATGATAGAAACGGTAATTACATACATGAAAAGGAAGTATTAGCAGACCTAGAACGAGCTAAAAAAGAAAACAAAACGTATTTCAAAATTGAAAATGGATTGATTACAGAGCGTAAGATTTATTATGCTACTGATATTGATTTATTTGCTTATGATGATAAGGATAGAATCACCTATTATGAGAACGAGTTTTGGAAATATAAATACGAGTATGATTCTAAAAGTAGAGTGATTAAAGAAACAGCTTTTAACAAAGAAGATCGCTATGATAAAGTTACCAAATACAAGTACTCCACTGTAGGCGACCTGCTTAGAGTTGACATTAGTACGACTGACCAAGAAGAAAAAGAATACGATTATTATAAAATCTTCAAAAACGGATTGCTGGTAGAAAATCTTTCTGGAATGGGTGTCATTAAATGGACTTATGAATTTGACCATAAAGGCAACTACATATCCAAAGATTATACTGGTAGCTATGCAGATCCTAGACCTATATCTGTTATGTATTATGAAGATCTAGATCGTTTTAATAAAAAAGGTAAAATTCCTTGGAAGAAGGAAGAAATTGTTCCTGGCAGCAAAATCGCCGCACCTTATATCTATGTATACAATAAAACAATAAGAAACATTGCGCCTGGTAGAGGAATAGGAGGCGAGGTCATCTTTTATCTCGATATAGATCAATCATACTACTCTGGTAAAAATGCCTATGCAGATAAATTTGACAAAACTTCTACTGGCGAGGCATTATTTCTCCACAGAGGCGATAAGATTATTATGTTATATGACGGTAGATATGCAAGACTTTTTGACGAAGGAAAGTCGAAAAAGGAACTTAAATACAAGAGCTACGGAAAAGATTACCTCGTCATAGATACCGTAGATCAAAAGCAGTACCTAGTTAAAAATGTGGACGCATCCAATTATGTGAATCCAGCAAAGAAATATGTGATGGATGCTTCATTTTTCGGTCATGATAAAAAAGGTGGGAATTATATTTTATTCATTAATGGTAAAACACCAGACTACTCACGTATCAAAAAAGACAAATACACAGAAAATGGCGATCCAGTTGTCTTTTATGATGGTAAACCTATTTTAATTCTCAAGGGCTACTTTGAAATGGAAGAGAAAAGACTTATGCCTGCTGTTCCCTATAAAGGTGAGGCTTTAAGGGCTATTAGTAACAAACAACCTTCATCAGAAAACGCCATTCTTGCAGAATATAATCCACAATTGAGCATCGATGTGCAAAAAATAAAAGATAACACCTACACCTTTTTTCAGAATGGAAACCAAATCAAACTACCTAGTTATGTAATTATCGACGCTAGTAAAAAGGATGTGATTTTCGGTTACGGTCTGGCAGATTTCATGATTGCTGATAATGCAGGTTTACCGTTAAATAAAAGAGTTAGAGCTAGACAAATCGCAAGAGAGAATGAAATTATCACACAGTACATCAATGGTAAACTTACCTATTTGTATAACAACGGTAAAGCTCTAGGAGCAGAGGATTATGTGCTGTCAACAGTGGCAGATGATCAATATTTAATTTATTTAACAAACATCAAGAAATCTGCTCTAGTGAAAGTAACTCAACCTGATGATGTGGTTTACAAAGGCGCTTATACTTATATCAATAACGCTTGGTTAGAAAAAGGAGAGAATGGGATTTATTTCTACAACAATGGCACATTAGTTAAAGGTGCAGATTATAAATGGAAAAGGGACAACGATGGTAACGCACACATTTACATGAATAATCAACCTGCCTATTTTCTGTCTGGTTATAACGATAAACCTGTAAATCAGGTCTATAAGTTAGAACCTCATTCAGGACAGTCTATTGAAAAAATGTCAAGTTCTAATGCTATTAAATCAGAATTTACAAATCAGTTTCTTGCAGCACAAAAAGAAAGTTGGCCTGCAAAAGCCACTAAAAAAATGCTCGCAGAAATGGAATCTACAATGACACAAAAAGGTCTTGATTTTACTCAAAAATCGCAGAAATACGCAGATTTATTTAACGCATTATACCTGATAGATAAAGAATATGCCTTTGAATTAATGATGAATATGAATAATACCTATGTTCAAAAAACACAGAGTTTTTTAACCCAAGAAAAAAGAACTTTTATCAGGGCTCGGGCAAAAAAAGAACTTCAAAAATACAGTGGTGCTCATTCTAATGCCACAAAAAAATAATTTTTCTACAATCCAATTTTCACACTTTTAATGCAACTCCATATGAAATATATAGTCACTTTAATTTTTTTATGTTTCGCTTTCGCGAAAGCGGAATCACAACAAACACCTTATGAAAAAGACCGTAACTTGCACCAGATGTTGCCTTTGATACATCAGGCAGATTATGGGTTTTCCAAACCAGTGCAAAAAACAGCCACAGTTTATTATAAATCAGATAGCACCGGTTATGAAGCTAAAATGGTAGAAGCTTTAGTGTTTAATGACCATCAGATGCTTGAAACGAGATATATAAGAATAGTAGGTGAATACGGTAGCGAGACGGCTCATAATTTTACATATGACGGGAAAAAGTTGGATAGTTTGAATACCACTGCGAGTTCAGCGGCTTTCAACACAGCCGTCAATTATATTAATAATGAAAAAGGTCAACTAACTAAATCTATTGCCACTGGTAAATATGCTAACCATGAAACCACTTATACCTATCTGCGAGATGGAAACATAAGCCGTATTCATTACAAACATAAAAACGGTTTACAGACTATGACCGATTATTTTTACAAGGATGGAGACTTAAAATATGTAGCAGAATCGAGTGGTTATCCAGAAGAAGATGACCTGACCACATCCTACATTTATTATCGAAATGGCAGACCGATTTTTAAAGCAGTAGATGGTGAGAATAGAGCAATGTATTTCTTGCGACCTGCTTACACTATGGGTATTGAATTAGACAGCGATGATACTACTAAGGAAATACGCAATTTACTAGAAGAATATGATCGTAATCCTGATGGATTTGGAACTTTTATGAGGAAAAAATTCACTAAACATGATGTTCTTCTTTCTATTGCAGAGTCCAAGAATGTCAATTTTCCAGATTGGGAGAAACGATATGTAAAAGAAGGTAGCATGACTCGATTCCTATTTAGAGAGGTCGTCTATACAGATGGAACCAAAGCAGGATCTACTAAATATGATACCTTTTTTGAAATGCGCATGAGAAGAAGATAATGTTTTGGGAAATGTTGCCTACATAGCTAGTTCTGTATATAAAAGTCTTTCCTTAGAATTTGTTCTATTGAATGTAATTTTATTTGGCACCATTGTTTTTCTGATGTTAAGACAAGAAATCAATGCACTTAGAATGTTTACTGAGCTGAATCTTGAAAAAGAGATCCTTAATAAGGATATTTATGAACAACAACTCAAAGAGTCATCACAAAAGTTATTGATGAACAATGAGTTAGCAATACTAAATAAATCTTTTAGTAAATTTATAGAGACCAACGAGCCAAAACTTAAACAAATGCAGCTATTTGAAAATGCCAGAACTTGTTCAATAATTATAGGTGTTTACCATCGCATCTGGAATAAAATATAATACCCAACCATGAAAATAAGATATGCCATTATCGACGATAATTCTTTTTTGATTCATTCTACAAAAGAGAAATTGTCCTTCTTTGAAGATTTTGATTTGCGGTTTACGGCCATTCATGGAAAAGACTGTCTAGAACAATTAGATAAAAATAATCATATCGATCTTCTCTTAATGGATATTGAAATGCCAGTCATGGATGGTGTAGCGGCAACAGCGCTGGTAAAGAAAAAATATCCTCAGATAAAGGTGATTATGTTAACGGTTTTTGATAATGACGAGCTTATTTTTAACGCCATACAAGCAGGAGCAGATGGCTATTTACTCAAAGATGTAGATCCAGAATCACTTAAAAATGGAATACTAGAAACCATAGATGGTGGCGCAGCCATGACACCTTCAATCGCTTTAAAAACATTGAAACTGCTCCGCAACCCAACACAGTTTCAAACAGATGTCAAGGAAGATTTTAAATTAAGCGATCGGGAAACGGAAGTGCTGGAGCAACTAGGTAAAGGATTGAGCTATACTAAAATTGCTGACAACCTCTTTTTATCACCCAGTACGGTGCGCAAACACATTGAGAACATTTACAAAAAGCTGCAAGTCCATTCAAAACTAGAAGCGGTAGAAAAGGCAAAAAAGAACAACCTTATTTAATAAACTATAGTAAAACATTTTTAGATGTACAAAAGACTATCCCTGCTCATTTTCTTTTTCTGCTTTATATCTTTTTCTCAAAATGAGGTATTGGATTCCTTAGTGAATCATGCCTCGCAATTGTCTTCAGATTCTTTAAAAATAGATCAATTACACAAAGATTTTTTCAAGTATGTGTATTCACGACCTGATGTAGCTCGTACAATTTCAGACTTTACCGTAAATCAAACTAGTGAAGAAAAATCAGCCTTTTTACATACTCAAGCATTGATTAGAAAAGGGATATATTATGATGTTACGTCTAAAAAGGATAGTGCGTTACTTCTTTATGATCAAGCTTATGCGATTGCTGCACCACGCAAGGATTTCATTTCCATGGGGAATGTCTACAATGATAAAGGATTGGTTTATTGGAACAGAGATGAGCTGGAGCGCGCTATGCAACAATTCATAAAAGGAGCTAATGCATTTGAACAGGTCAAAAATGAAAATGGACTCGCTAGTATTTACAATAATATAGGCTTAATCTTATATGATTTAGGCAGGTATGAAGAATCCACGGCTTCACACCATAAAGCACTCAAAATTAGACTTAAAATAAAAGACACCTATGGTCTTGGCGCTAGCTACTCTAATCTATCAAATTCTTTAAAGAGAGAACAGAAATTAGACAGCTCCATGTTCTATATGAAAAAAGCTATAGAGACAAAAAGAGAATCAAATGATAAGAGAGGACTTGCCATTGCATATCAAAATTTAGGAGTAGACTTCAGAGAAAGCCGAGAACTAGATAGTGCGTTGTTTTATACTAAAAAAGCAAAACTGCTTTATGAAGAAATAGGTAATAAAAGATTGCTTGCCAATAACCTTGTAACAATAGCAGAAATGTATATGCTTTCAGGAAAGTATGATGATGGTTTAGCCAGTATTCAATCTGGAATTAATCTAATAGATAATAACGAGTACAAGCGCCTGGCAGAGATGGAAGTCATTAGCGCCAAACTTTTAGCTTATAAAAACAATCATAAAGAAAGTGCCAAGGCCTATGCTCGAGCAATAGAATACAGAGATTCCTATGAAGAAACACAGCGCACGGCACAGGCTCAGGAATACTATGAAAAGTACCAAGCGGCGCAGAAAGAGCAGGAAATAGCAGAACAACGTGCTAGAATTGCAGAACGTGACCTTGACATTGAAAAAAGAAACAAAACCATTGCCATACTTATGGGTATCGCTATCTTAATTTTAATGTTAGGAATTCTTTTATATAGACATCAACAATTAAAGAATAAGCAGAAAGCAAAAGAATCAGAGCTCCAACTAGCAATAGCCAAAATAGAAACTCAAAACAAATTACAAGAACAGCGATTGCGCATTTCTAGAGATTTACATGATAACATAGGTAGTCAACTTACATTTTTAATTTCGTCTCTTGACAATTTGAAATATGCAAAAAATGTAGATCAAGTTACTGCAAATAATAGTCTCGAAAACTTAAGTGATTTTACGAGAAACACTATGGGCGAGTTGAGAGATACCATCTGGGCAATGAATAAAAAAGAAATCAGTCTCAAGGATATTGAAGAGCGATCCACTTCCATGATTTCTAGACTTAACACTGTATTATCTCTTAATCAAAGTATAGAAGTAGATTTTGATATTAGAAATGAATATATTTTTTCTACAGTATATGGTATGCATATATTTAGAATCATCCAGGAATCTGTTAACAATGCCATTAAATACTCAGGGGCATCACTGATTATTTTGAAGATTGAAAGCCAGAATAGTCATTTGATCATTACCATAACAGATAATGGAAAAGGATTTGACCTAAATAATTATGAACCTGGTAACGGAATTAAAAATATTAAAGAAAGAGCGAGATTAATTAATTCTAAAGTAGTGTTTGATAGTTCAGATGAAGGAACATCAATTCAACTATTCATTCCAGTATAAATACTTAAATTTAGAGGTATGGAAAACTGCTTACTATATGTCGTTTTAGGTTTAATTCTAGGAAGCGTCATTGCATTTTTATGGGATGAGTTGGAACGTTCAAGGACATCTTTACAAAAAAGCGAATTGTGGAACCGCTCAAAACAGGAACATCTTACCATAAAAGAAGAACTTCAACGTCTTCAGAAACATCCTGATCCTGTCAAATATACAGCGATTGAAAAGTGCTACGAATTCTGCCTGTCTCAAAATAGATTTGCGCTCAAAGACATAGAAAAAGCTACAATAGAATTACAAGATTGGTATAAACGTAGTCTCGATGGAGATTCTATTTATAGATTCAATTTTCCAGAAAAAGAAATGCTAAAGTTCTTCCCATTAGAAACTTTACATATACTCAACATCATCAACGAAGGATTGCATAATGCTGCAATTCATTCCCAAGCCAATTTCATTTTTAGCATCGCCTCCGTAGAAAATAACCGATTAAATATCATTACCCATGATAACGGAATAGGTTACAATAGAAAGGAAATAGATGATGGAAATGGAATTCAAAAAATTCGGGAAGCCACAGAAAAATTAAATGGCGATTTGAAATTGACAAGTACAATAGGAAATGGAACTATTGTGAATTTTGAGAAAACTGTTTAATTTTTTCTAAATTCCATTAACCATTAACCATTAACTACAGCAATTCCTCTATCTCTTCAATAAGCAACCACTGCTCAGGATATTCGGTTTCCACCTGAGTTTTTAATTTTTCCAAAAGCGGTTTATTGATTTTATCCTCTTCTCTGTAATGGCGTACTTTTTCATAAAGCGCTTGAATTGCAATTTCTCTTTTAGAAATATGACGTTTTTCAGTTTTGGTATCGCTTTCATGATATACCAAGTCAAAACTATGATAGTCTGCTGGGCCGGCATATGCACTTATGATTTCTTTACCTACCGCAAGATTGAGCATTCCATCTTCTGGAGTGAAGAGAACTTCATCTTTGTAAGTAACGGTACAATCTATAAATTGAATCAACATTAATTTACCGTTCACATTACGTTGACCAGTAACGTTCAATCCTTCCACTTTAATACCGCTTTCATAAGTAAACTCGATACGCTCGTTATCATAGAAATTATAAGCCTGTAAATCACGAGGACCCATATCTTCTATGGCAAGATTAATTCCTTTTAATTTCCCTAGTGGCGATAAAAAGCCTTGTTTATGAGTTGCTGTTCCATGACCTATCAATTCTTTTTCTCGATATGCCAGAGCGCTAGGTCCTGTAGTTTCAAAATACACGACATCATTATCATCATTTTTAATCATGCGAGTAAACATGCCGCTTACTTGTAAGCCAGTACTTATCTCTATAGTTCCTAAGGATTTAGAATTAATCAGTTTTTGCAATCCTCGATGACCACCTTTACGCACAGCCATGGTATTGGCAAACTCTTCTAGCACTTCGCTTAAAGTGGCAAAATTAGGTGTTACATAAAGATGAGGTTGCTTTCTCGTGATATCAAAATCCTGATAAGCCGCTTCAATCGTGTAAGGTCTTTTCTCAACTTCTGATTCTAGACAGCTTTTACTTTCTCCTAAGCTTGAAAGCAATCCGGCGCCATATAGTTTAGGGTTTTCTAAAGTTCCTACGAGTCCATATTCCACTGTCCACCAGTGTAAGTTTCTTATGAGAGACATTTCACTAGGTTCTACTTTTTTGTTTTGGAGGCGAGTTATTTCAGCTTCGGCGGCTTCTATTTCTTTATCTAGTGCAGCATCTTTTTTCTCGCTACGTACTTCTTTAAGTATAGAGATCTTACGCACTGCTTCATACATTTCATGGTCGTGCGCGCTAGAAATTGCTTTGCTTCCTATCTCGCCAAATCGTCTCAAATACTCAGCATAATCAGGACTTGCTATAATAGGTGCGTGCCCAGCAGCTTCATGAATTATATCTGGTGCTGGCGTGTATTCTATGTTATCTAGTTTTCTAATATCGGCTGCAATCACAAGAATTTTATAAGCCTGAAACTCCATAAATGCCGCTGGTGGTATAAATCCGTCAACAGCAACAGCTGCCCAACCTATCTCTTTAAGAATGCGATTCATTCCATACATAGACGGAATGTTATCTATAGAAATACCAGTTTTTTTCAATCCAGCGAGATAAGAACCATGTGCCACTTTGCTCAAGAATTCTACATTCTTGCGCATTACATGACGCCATACCGCTTGGTCTTGATACGTATAAAGCTCATAATTTTGAGGCTTTATAAACTGTTTCAAGTGCGGTGGCAATCGCTCAATAAGCGGATTTGTTTCTATTTTCTCTAGCATTCTCATAGGATAAAGGTCAAAGCTACTCTAAAATCAATTATTCTTAATTGCATTAATTGACTTTTAACCAATTTTAAGATAGTCAGCATCTATTATATTTGCATCACATGTCTCGTAAAAAACAAATTCTCAAAACCGCTGCTCAACTTTTTAAAGAACGTGGCTACAGCGCTGTTACCATGCGCGATCTCGCTGCGGCTATGGACATGAAAGCTGCGAGTTTGTACAATCATATTTCGGGAAAACAGGAGATTCTCGCTACGCTTATTCTCGAGGTGGCTCATGAATTTACGGCTGGTATGGATGCCGTAGAGTTGGATGATAAGTCCGCTTTCGCGAAAGCGGAACAGTTAATATTACTCCACATAAAAATAGCTCTGGAATACACAAACGCACTCGCAGTCATGAATACCGACTGGATGCATTTAGAAGGTGCAAAATATCAAGAATATATATCGTTGCGAAAAACCTACGAGCTAGATTTTAAAAACATCTTGCAATGTGGTGTGGAATCTGGCGAATTCAAATCGATGAATATAGAAACGATGCTATTCAATTTACTAAGCACATTGAGATCCATCTATTTATGGATACCAAAAAAGTCGGCCACCGAAGTAGCCGACCTTAAAAAAGAGTTGCCTCAAATATTACTTACAGGAATTAGTTCTTAGACTCTTCCAGTCTAGGATAATCTGTATAACCTTCACGTCCTTGAGTATAAAAAGTATCTTGATTCCAATCTGCCGTTTCAGCTTTTAACTCAAAACGATGCGGCAAATCTGGATTTGAAATAAATAATTTTCCAAATGCAACCAAATCTGCATGATCTTCTTCAATAACTTTATTTCCAGATTCTTGATCAAATTCATTGTTGATCATCAAATTACCTTTGTAAATAGGACGGAAATGCTTTGCAATATCACTTTCTAAAAATTGTATCTCGCTCACATCAGTAAACGGCTCAGATAAATGTAGATAAACTAAATCATGATTGTTCAATCGATCAATAATATATTCAAAAAACGGGATCGTATCTGGTGTTCCTTCTATTCCAAAAACGCCATTAAGCGATGGATTCATTCTACAACCTATTCTGTTTTCTGGGAAAGATTCTTTTACCGCTTCTAAGACTTCAAAGAAAAAACGAGCTTTATTTTCATTACTACCGCCGTATTCATCGGTACGTAAATTGGACTTATTATTAAAAAACTGGTGGATTAAATAACCGTTAGAACTGTGAATTTCTACACCATCAAATCCAGCTTTTTTGGCATTTGCTGCGGCCTGACCAAATTCTTTAACAGTCTGCTTAATTTCTTCTACGCTCATGGCGTGTGGCGTTGCTGTTTTTTTCTTTTCGCCTTTATCGTTTCTTAATTCCGTTTCTGGATTAACGGCACTTGGAGCCCATGGCAACTGTCCATTGTGATAATCTGGAAGTTAAGTACGACCTACATGCCATAGCTGACAGAATATCTTTCCGTCTGCTTTATGTACGCTTTCTGTTACTTTTTTCCATCCTTCAACTTGTGCATCGTTAAAGATTCCAGCTACAAAAGGATAACCTCTCGCTTTTTCTGAGACCTCGCTTCCTTCTGTGATAATTAATCCAGCACCAGCTCTTTGGGTATAATAATCTATATGTTTTTCGTCTGGAGCTTGGTGCTCATTAGTCGCTCGGCATCGAGTTAGTGGAGCCATAATGACTCTGTTTTTTAATTGGATTGCTCCTAATTGTATAGGTTGAAGTAAAGGTTGCCTATCGTTCATAATATCTTTTTTATAAAGATATTGTAGGTACAAGGAAATAGGGTTAAGGCTGCGTTAATTAGAGTTTTTTTATAATACGACAATTGCCGTATTGCTCAAATTAAGAAGTGCCCGCATCTTTGGAACATATTTAAAAACAGAATTATGAAAACTAGATCGTTATTTTTAAGCTTACTTTTTTCCACATTATTTATTACGGTGAATGCTCAATCGTTAGGAGAATTTAAAGAGCAATATGCAGGACAGCGTTCCAAAAAGCTCAAAGATTCACAAAAGAAAATCTACATAGCACAATTCAAGACTAATTATGAAGTCTATAAGGATGCATCTAGCTACAAGGCAAAAGGAATGTTCGGCGGTGGAAATGCTAAAGCAAAACTAGCACTAGCACTGGATAGCATAAATCCATTAGATCTTCAGAATATGACTAATGAGCTCTTTATTGATTTTAAAGACCAATTGATAGCTCAAGGATTTGAAATCGTTACAGCCGATGCCGCAAGTAAAGCGGATTCTTATGCTGATTATCAACGTATGGAAGGTGGAGAATTAATTCCTACTGACGTTCCAGGCTTTGTGTCAGTGACTCCGGTAGGTCATTCTTATTTTGTTAAAGGGCTTGATAAAAATGGTGTTGAAAAAAAGAAATACAGTCTAGTAGGAGATCCAGATCTTAAAATGAATAAAAAGGTAGCCAAAGATCTTGGAAATATAATAGTTGCAAAAGTTGATTTATTCCTTATGTTCTCAGATCAAAAACAAGGTTGGAGTCCAGGTGGTGCAAAGGTTAAGATTAAAACTAATCTCAGAATGGTAGGCGCCACCACAGTAACTGCAGAAAAGAAAAAAGGACTCAGATTTAAAGGTGCTTACACTTCTCATCCTATTAAAAGTAGCATCAGCTTTATAGATCAAAAAGGAAATTATTTTGAAGGAACTCTCAAAAAGCCACTGGAGGTAAATGGTGTATTAGAAAAAGAAACAATTAAAGTGTCGCAGTCTAACGGTATATACAAAGGCACTACTAGCTTCAGTTACGCTACACCAGACATGGAAACTACAAAACGTAGTTATCAAACTGTTAAAGTAGATCCATCACAATATGCTCAAGGTGCTAAAATGGCCATGAAAAAGTTTATGAAATTTCACGTAAATGCTTTTGTATGGAACGCTAACGGTGGAAAATAGAAGCGATTAAAACTTGGTAACAATTACCTAGTTCTAATACTGCAAGTTGTAGGGAGCTTGCGGTATTTATTTTAATGCCTTTTAGCCAATTCTTTCTCAATATCGGCAAGAGAATATCCTTTTGCTTTTAATAAAACGAGGTAATGATACATTAAATCTCCAGCTTCATATAAGAAGTCTTCGTCATTGCCATTAATAGCATCAATTACTGTTTCTACAGCTTCTTCACCTACCTTTTGAGCAACTTTATTAATTCCTTTTTGAATTAAAGAATAGGTATAAGATTCTTCTACTTTATCATCAATACGCTGGTGAATCGTCTTTTCTAAATCATTTATAGTGAAATTTTTAGAATTGTCATGATCATTCCGCACTTGATGCGAAATCTCTGTGGCTTCATCACCTAAATTTCCTTCACTCACCTTATTATCAAAACAAGAAGCTGTTCCTGTATGACAAGTCGGTCCATGAGCATTTGCCTGAATTAAAATAGTATCTGCATCACAATCCACTTGTATGGAAACTACATCTAGAAAGTTATTTGAAGATTCTCCTTTAGTCCAAAGTCGTTGTTTACTACGCGAGTAAAAAATAACTCTTTTCTCAACTTTGGTTTTATCAAATGCCTCTTCATTCATGTAACCTAACATGAGCACTTGTTTACTTGTAGCATCTTGTACGATTACAGGTAATAATCCGTTTTCTCCTTTGTTCCAGTCTATTTTCATATAAGTTCCCACGAAAGTGTCAATCTCTTCGATTCAGCACTTCCGATTTTATTTAAGCAAGCAGAAATCTTTGGTTTCCACTGCAATGTTTTTAATTCATTTTGTCAAGCCGTCGTTGGGCGACATTTAATTTGTCATTCCGCTGCATAGCGGAATCAGTTTTATTTTCCGCGAAGGCGGAAATCTTTAATTTCAATCGTAAAGCAAGTTACTAACCAACTAGATTCCTGCATGCGCAGGAATTCTGATAGCAACTCCAGCCGCAACCAATTGCCTCTTCAATTCTGGAACTGGCAATTCTCCAAAATGGAAAATACTTGCAGCAAGTCCAGCACTGGCTTCAGTGTCTTTAAATAATTCTTCAAAGTGAGCACTTGTTCCGCCGCCACCAGAAGCGATGATAGGAATACTCAATTTTCTAGAAATCAAATCTGTGATCTCAAGAGCAAACCCATTCTTAGTACCATCATGATCCATACTGGTTAGCAAGATTTCTCCAGCTCCAAGTCGCTCAATCTCTTCACACCAAGCAATAGTTTCAAGCTCTGTCTCCACACTTCCACCAGCGACAAACACCTTATTCCGCACTTGATGCGGAATCTGCTCTTCTGTTATCTCAGTGTTTGATTTGCGATTACTCTGAACTCCTAACTCTGAACTCTGAACTTTCTTCGTGTCCACTGCAACCACAACACACTGACTGCCTAACTCAGCAGCAAGTTCACTAATTAATTCTGGTCTTTTTACGGCAGCACTATTAATCGCAATTTTATCAGCTCCAGCTTTGATGATTTCTTTTGCAAGCGCTACATCGTTGATGCCACCACCTACGGTAAACGGAATGTTCAAAACTGCCGCAATCTCACGAACTAATGGTACGAGCGTATCTCGTTTTTCTATAGTTGCGGTGATGTCTAGAAAGCACAACTCGTCAGCACCTTGAGCAGCATATTGCTTTGCCAGTTCTACCGGATCACCAGCATCACGCAATCCTACAAAGTTGATTCCTTTTACGGTACGTCCATCCTTGATGTCTAAGCATGGTATGATTCTTTTCTTTAAACTCATATTGTCAAGCCGTCGCAGGACGGCTTCGCTATAAATTAATCTCTATTCTTATTATTCCACTCATCTTCTAATATCCCAAACTCATAGTTATCACTCCATCCAGATTTTAAAGGCAAGTTCTTTCTTTGAATTCCTTCAACTACAAAACCACATTTTTCTAGTACTTTTTTCGATGCGTGATTTTCAATAGCACAACCAGCTTCTATTCTATGAAGTTGGTGTTCTTCAAAACAAGACTTCAATAATCGAGTTATGGTTTCAGTCGCATAACCTTGATTCCAAAACTTAGGATTGAACTTCATCCAAAGCTCTGCTTTCTTATACTTGGGTTGACCGAATAGTATTCCGCAGATCCCAATAAAGTCATTTCTATCTTTCAAACGGATCGGGTAGGTGAGTTTACTAATCGTTTCTTCTAGGTGATCTTTGATTTTGTCATCTAATAAATCTTTAGTCACTTCGATACTATCAGGGATTCCCATCGTATTAAATCTATCTACCTCAGGTATTAAATTCAATTCATGCAAATCCTCTAAATCACTTGATTCTAAAAGCTGGTATGTCAATCGTTCACTATACAAATTCTCTCAATTGCTTAAATGTAATTCTTCCTTCATAGAATGCTTTTCCTACTATGGCTCCTTCACAATCCATTTCGCGCAAGCGATATAAGTCATCCACTACCGCAACACCACCACTAGCTATAAGTTTAATTCCTGCGAAGGCAGGAATCTCATCCTTACTTGTCAAGCCGTCGAAGGACGGCTTCGCTATATTATTGTCGCGAAGTTTGTTAAGACCAAGTATCTCCTCATACAACTCATTACTAGTCCCAGCAAGCATTCCATCCTTTGCAATATCAGTACAAATCACGTATTCGATTCCTTTTTTGTTCCATTCCTTAATGAACTCTACCACTTCTAGCTCACTGCTTTCTAGCCAGCCGTGTGTGGCGATCCTACCATCTTTAGCATCTGCTCCGAGGATGATTTTATCGTTGCCATATTTTGAAATCCAACCTTCAAATATTGCTGCATCTTTAACTGCAATACTTCCGCCAGTAACCTGTTTCGCACCACTTTCAAAAACCACTTTAATATCTTCATCAGTTTTCACGCCACCGCCAAAATCGACTTGCAATCCAGTCTGTACAGCAATGCGCTCTAGTACTTTCCAGTTCACTACGTGACTACTTTTTGCGCCATCGAGATCTACTAAATGTAGGTGCTTGATTCCATTTGCCTCAAACTCTTTTGCGACCTCAAGCGGATCTTCATTATAAATCGTTTTCTGGTTATAATCACCTTGTGATAGACGTACACATTTACCGTCTATAATATCTATTGCTGGTATTATTCTCATGAATTCCCACGTAGGTGGGAATCTCTTCGATTCATCACCTACTTTTTATTTAGTTAATTACTTATGTCAAGCCGTCACAGGATGGCTTCGCTTTATATTATTCTCATCGCCTATTGAAACGGCTTTTTTCAACCAGCTAGATTCCTGCCTACGCAGGAATTGCGATAAAATTTTTCAATATCTGTTCTCCAACATCAGCACTCTTCTCTGGATGAAATTGTGTCGCATAAAAATTGTCTTTTTGTAACACACTACTAAAAGGTAAAATGTAATCACAAGCCGCAACTGTGGATTTACAAACTTCGGCATAATAAGAATGAACATAATAAACATCATCACTGTTGTGCAGAGAAGTTAAGAGTTCAGAGTTAGGAGTTATGAGTGACTCTGAACTCTGAACTCCTAACTCATAACTCAAACTATTCCATCCCATATGCGGTACCTTAGTTCCCGACTTGATCGGGAATCTCTTCACATCAGTATCAAAAATCCCAAGACAATTTGTATCACCTTCTTCACTATGATTACACATCAATTGCATCCCTAAACAGATTCCTAAAACCGGTTGCTTAAGTTCCTTAATAATTTTGTCCAGTCCACGTTCTCGCAAATATTTCATAGCCGTTCCAGCTTCTCCTACACCAGGGAAAATCACTTTGTCCGCCGCTTTTAATTCAGCAGGATCATCGGTCACTTTATTGTCTATTTCTAGTCTATTAAGTGCATTTGTGACACTACCTATATTTCCCGCGTTATATTTTACGATTGCAATCATAACGTACCTTTTGTGCTCGGTAATTTTCCGTCGCCCGTTTGTTTTACGGCCATTTTTATGGCTTTGGCAAACGCTTTGAAAAGTGACTCTATTTTATGGTGCTCATTATCGCCTTCTACTTTTATATTCAGGTTGCATTTTGCCGCATCGCTGAAAGATTTGAAGAAGTGAAAGAACAATTCTGTAGGCATGTCACCTACATATTCACGTTTAAATTCGGCTTCCCAAACGATCCATGGTCTTCCACCGAAGTCGATTCCTACTTGGGCTAATGAGTCATCCATAGGTAGCAAAAAGCCATATCTATTGATTCCTTTTTTTGAGGATAACGCTTTCGCGAAAGCGTCACCCAAAGCGATCGCCGTATCTTCAATAGTGTGGTGCTCGTCTATTTCTAAATCGCCGTTTACCTTAATGTCCAGATCCAAAGAGCCGTGACGTTGTAACTGCTCCAGCATGTGGTCGTAGAACTTAAGACCTGTATCAATCGTTCCATTACCAGAACCATCTAGGTTTAAAGTGATGTTAATATCGGTTTCATTCGTTTTACGACTTACCGATACTTTACGTGGTTGCCCACGAAGGAATTGAAAAATCTCTTTCCAGCTGTCGGTTTTAAGAACTACTAACTCGTCTTCAAATTCGCTATCATCAGTAATCGATGGCAACTGAATTCCTTTACAGCCTAAGTTTTTTGCCAGTTGCATATCGCTATTGCGATCACCTATGACAAAACTATTTTCTAGGTCGTAATTACCTTTAATGTAATGAGTTATTAGACCAGTTTGTGGTTTGCGAGTAGGAGCATTTTGCTCAGGAAAAGAACGGTCTATTAAAACCTCGCTAAAAGTAACACCTTCGTTTTCGAGCACGTTCATCATTAAATTATGAACTGGCCAGAAGGTATTTTCAGGAAAACTGTCCGTTCCTAATCCATCTTGATTAGTCACCATCACAAGTTCATAATCCAACTCACGAGCAATACGGTGCAATTGTGTAATAGCCATAGGCAAGAACTCTAATTTTTCATAACTATCCAGCTGATAGTCCACTGGTGGTTCTTTCACTATCGTTCCATCACGATCTATAAATAATACTTTTTTCATAGGTCAAGCCGTTGCATAACGGCTTCGGTTTTTATTAATCTAAATCTTTTTAATTTCTCGCAATGCAGTAACAACCGCTTTACATTCCATCATTGTCCCAACGGTAAATCGCAACGTATCTTCAATCTGACTACTGCGATTACGTATAATAATACCTTTATCACGTAGGTAATTATAAACTTGTGTGGCGTTTTCTACTTTTGCCAAAACGAAATTTGCTTCACTAGGATATACTTCTTTTATAAAGTCAAAACTATTTAAGTGTTCTACCAAAAAGTCTCTGTTATGGATAATTTCTTGTATTTCAGTTTTTGTTTTTTCTTCGTTTTGTAATGATTTAAGAACAGCTTGTTGTGTCAATTCATTTACATTGTAAGGTGGTTTTGTGCGATTGAATAATTCAATTATTTCTGGTGATGCAAATGCAAATCCGCAACGTGCGCCGGCTAGTCCATGAGCTTTAGACATGGTTTGTAATACTACAAGGTTAGGATAGTCTTCCAGTCTTTTTATAAAACTCATGTTCTCAGTAAAATCTTGATAAGCTTCATCTACCACAATAATTCCGTTGAAATTACCGAATAAACGATCTAGCTGTCGTTGATTTTCTAGCATTTCTGCTTCAAACTCTGGTGCAAATGGTATATCCATCATGCCACCACGCGTGTAATTTTGTGCTTGCCAGTCGTGTTTTAAGTCGGCTTTAAGTAATACATTTCCTGTAGGATTATTAGGTGAACAAATCCAAATCATTTTTATGGAACTGTCATCCTGAACTTGTTTCAAGATCTCATCTACATTTAATTCAAAACGCTCATTCAACGGAACTTTCAAAACTTCTACATCATTAATCCCAGCACTTACTTCATACATTCCGTAAGTAGGCGGACAAGTAATTACTTGATCTTTTCCAGGTTCACAGAAAATGCGGTATAGTAAATCAATAGCTTCATCACTTCCATTACCTACAAAAATTTGATTGGCAGAAATGCCTTTTTGTTTTGCAAGTTCTTTCTTTATGGAAGTCTGCAATGGATCTGGATAGCGGTTCAAATCTCCTTTAGGATTTTCATTTGCATCCAGTAAAGTCAAATCATTCTTATCACTACCGTAAAGGTCAAACTCACTACGCGCGCTGGAGTAGGGCTTTAATTCCCAGATGTTTTTGCGCACTATGTTTTTTAAATTAAAATTACTCATTCTTCAATGTGTTTAACCTTAAAGTAACCGCATTTTTGTGCGCATCAAGACCTTCAGCTGTTGCCATTATTTCAACGGCAGGTCCTAAGTTTTTTATTCCCTGAGCGGTTGCTTTTTGATAGGTTACTTTGTTTACAAAACTATCAACAGAAACACCGCTGTAATTGCGAGCATAACCATAAGTTGGTAAAGTATGATTAGTACCGCTGGCATAATCGCCTAAACTTTCGCAAGTGTAAGAACCTATAAAAATTGATCCAGCAACCTGAATTTGCTCAGCAACTTCTTCAGCATTTGTTGTATTAATGATTAAGTGTTCTGGTGCATAAGCGTCAGACCATTTGATACATGCTGACATGTTATCTAGAACGATCGTTTTACTGTTATCAATTGCTTTTTCTGCTGTTTGCTTTCGCGAAAGCGTACTCAATTGAATGCTTAATTGCTCATTTACAGCTTCGGCTAACGAGATGGAATCTGTGAGTAATATTACCTGAGAATCGGGACCATGTTCTGCTTGAGCGAGAAGATCTGCTGCCACAAAAGCTGGATTTGCATCCTCGTCTGCAATCACCAAAACTTCTGATGGACCAGCAGGCATATCAATGGCAACACCTTGTTGTTGTGCTAGTTCTTTAGCTCGAGTTACAAAGGCATTTCCAGGACCGAAAATTTTATCGACTGCTGGAATACTTTCTGTACCATAAGTCATGGCAGCAATCGCTTGTGCGCCACCAGCTTTATATATTTCAGTAACGCCACATAGGTTTGCTGTATATAAAACCGCTGGATTAATGTTTCCATTTGCGTCAGTAGGACTGCATAATATTACTCGTTTATTTCCGGCTATTTTTGCGGGAATGGCAAGCATTAAAACGGTAGAAAAAAGAGGAGCAGAGCCACCAGGAATGTATAGTCCTACTTTTTGAATAGGTAATGACTTTCTCCAGCAGGTCATTCCAGGCATAGTTTCTACGACTGGATATTCTCTAGTAAAACAAGCCTCGTGAAACTTATAAATGTTTTGATAAGCTGTTTGAATAGCAGCTTTTAACTCTGTAGCGATTTGACTTTTAGCCTTTTCAATTTCTGCTTCTGTAACTCTAAGAGTGGTCAGCTTTGCGTTGTCAAATTTCTCTGCAAAAGCAAATAAGGCTTGATCACCACTTTCTTGCACTAGTTTAATAATATCTTTCACTGCTGCATCTACATTTGCTCGTTCCTGCTGTGGACGCTGCAAAAGCTCTTGCTGTTTTGAGATATCTGGATTTGAAATGATTTTCATTATGCAATTAATTTTTCAATAGGGCTCACTAAAATACCTTGTGCTCCAGCTTCTTTTAATTGATCGATCACGTTCCAAAAATCATTTTCTTCAATTACAGAGTGTAAACTAGACCAGCCTTCTTCTGCAAGAGGTAGCACCGTTGGGCTTTTCATGCCTGGCAATAGTGCTGATATTTCAGCAATCTTATCATTAGGCGCATTAAGTAATATGTACTTACTTTTTTGCGCGTTTTGAACAGCTTCTATTCTAAAGGTCAGCTTATCTAGTATTTGCTTTTTCTCTGCATTTAAACCAGGATTTGAAATTAAAACAGCTTCACTATACATCACTGTTTCTACTTCTTTAAGACCATTCATTATAAGAGTTGATCCTGTTGAAACGATGTCGCAAATCCCTTCTGCAAGACCTATTCCTGGAGCAATCTCTACAGATCCACCTATTTCTTCAGTAGTGGCGTTGATCCCTTTGTCTGTAAAGAATTTTTTTACGATAGTCGTGTAACTACTCGCTACTTTTTTACCATTAAACCATTCTAGTCCTGTATAATCAACATCTTTTTGAACGGCAAGACTTAAACGACAACCTGCAAAACCTAGTTGTTTAATCACATCTACGTTTTGATCTTTTTCTTCAACTTCATTAAGACCTAGAATTCCAAGGTCAGCAACACCATTTGCAACATATTGTGGAATATCATCATCTCTCAAGAAAAGTATTTCCATGGGAAAGTTTTTTGCTTGAGTTGATAATTTACGACCACCATTGTCAAATTTGATCCCGCAATCTTTTAAGAGTTGCAAAGATTTATCTGAGAGTCTTCCTGATTTTTGTACTGCTATGCGAATACCTGAGCCGGTAGATGTCTTTTTATTGTTGTCCAAATCTTTTGAATTTATGTCGTTGTTCATTGTTGTTAGTTATGTCTGATTCCATTTGCTTGCGCTTTTTGAGTCAGAGATTCCTACTTTCGTGGGAATTAAAAACAAAAAAACCGCCTGAAACAGACGGTTTTTAAAATATGTTTGAATTACATCCATACACTTTTAGCTCGCCTGTCGGTAAGTGAAAAGATGATGATGTAGGTTAATTGTTTTCATTGTGGATACAAATGTAAGTTGTGTAACGCTTCCGCGAAAGCGATTTCTTAAAAAATCACATTAAATTAACTTTTAATCGATTTTACATAACGAGTTGCTGCCGTACTTATGTCTTCCACATCGGTAATCTGTCTAATGAATTCACTGCCAATAATAGCACCGTTTACATACTCACAAGCATCCTGAAAGTTTCGTTGATTTTTTATGTTGAAACCAGTAAGAATAGGAGTTTTTAAGTTCATTTCTTTGAGTTTGCCTAGGTAATCTGCCGCAGCAGAGAAGTCTGTTTTAGAACCTGTCGTGCTTGCAGAACTTACTGCATATATGAATCCGTTTGAGTTCTCGTCAATCTCTCTAATCCGTTTTTCTGAGGTGTGCGGCGTTACCAGAAATATATTGCTGATGTTGTACTTCTCAAATACTTCCTTAAACTCAGTTTGATAAATAGCCATGGGTAAGTCTGGAACGATAAGGCCGTCGACGCCTACTTCTTGACACTTTTTACAAAATGCCTCCAGACCGTATTGCGTCACAGGATTTAAATAGCCCATCAATAAAACGGGAACTTTAGGAGAATGATGCTCTAATTGAGAAAATAGTTTCTCGATAGACATTCCGTTTTCAAGGGCGATTTTACTGCTTTCTTGAATCGTAGGTCCATCTGCTAGTGGATCACTAAATGGAATACCGATTTCTACTAAATCTACGTTTGCATTTTCAAGTGCAGCAAGTAGAGTAGTGGTGTCATCCAATTTAGGATAACCAGCTGTGAAGAATATATTCAATAAGTTTTGAGGCTTAGATTGAAGTAGTTGTGTGAGTTTGTTTTTCATATTATTCCTGCGTAGGCAGGAATCTCTTGGAGATCATCACCTGCGACTTGTTTTCGATGCATTGCGTTCATTGCGGTTACTGGCGGATGCAATCCGCCCTTGCAGAGCTCAGTCTACAGATCTAGCTCTTCCATATAAGTGTTCATATCCTTGTCACCACGACCAGATAAGTTGATAATCACTCGATCGGTAGATTTTAAGTCAAGGTTTTTTAATACTGAAAATGCATGTGCGGTTTCTAGAGCTGGAATGATTCCTTCTAGACGGCTAACTTCAACTGCGGCTTTTAATGCATCAGCATCAGTCACTGCCATGTATTGAGCACGATTTGAAACCTTTAACCATGCGTGTGCTGGCCCTATTCCTGGATAGTCCAGTCCTGCGCTTATACTGTGCGGCTCTATGACCTGTCCATCTTTATCTTGCATCATAAAAGAACGGCTGGCGTGTAAAACACCTGGTGTTCCTAAGGTTAATGTTGCTGCTGTTTTATCAGTATCAACACCTAATCCAGCAGCTTCAACTCCTATAAGTTTCACACTTTGATCATCTAAAAAATGATAAAAGGCGCCCATAGCATTTGAGCCACCACCTACACAAGCTATCACATAATCTGGTAATCCATCCATTTGTTTTTTAATTTCTTCTGAAATTACTGACTGGTAACGCGCCACCATATCTGGATAAGGATGTGGTCCTACGACAGAACCTATAATGTAATGTGTATCTTCAGGATTATTGATCCAGTCACGCATCGCTTCGTTAGTAGCATCTTTTAAGGTTTTAGAACCACTCGTTGCTGGTTTTACCGTTGCGCCTAGCATTTTCATTCTAGCCACATTAGGAGCTTGACGTTCTATGTCTTTCTCGCCCATATAGACGATGCATTCCAATCCTTTTAGGGCACAAACTGTAGCGGTAGCAACGCCATGTTGTCCTGCGCCAGTCTCGGCAATGATTCTTTTTTTGCCTAATTTCTCAGCAAGTAGAATTTGACCTATGGTATTATTCACTTTATGAGCACCTGTGTGGCACAAATCTTCACGCTTTAACCAGATCTCTGCACCGTATTTTGCTGATAATCTTTTTGCATGAAACAGTGGAGTAGGCCTACCTACATAATCCTTAAGTAACTGATGAAACTCTTCTTGAAATTCTGCAGATTTTTCAATCGCTAGATAATTTTCTTGAAGTTCTTCAATATTAGGGTAGAGCAATTCTGGAATGAACGCACCGCCAAAATCACCATAAAACCCTTTTTCATCTACTTGATAGCTCATTATCTTAATTTTTCTATGAAATTCTTAATTTCTAATATGTTTTTAACGCCAGGTTCTGACTCAAATTTTGAATTCAAATCCACACCTAGAAACATCTTGTGTTTGATTTCTTTTATGGCTTTCACATCTTCTTTTGAGATACCGCCGCTTAATAAAAACGGAACTTCGCCGTTGTAAGAGTCGAGAATTTCCCAATTAAATTTCTTGCCACTGCCACCATAATCTGGAGTTGCGGTGTCAAATAGGAAGAATAGTTTTCCAACGTGTTGTTTTGCAAGTTTTTCCCATTCCTTTAAGCTGTCAAAATCAAATGTTTCTGTAATCTGAAACGCTTTAAAAACTTTGATATCTATTTCTAGTAACGCTTTCGCGAAAGCGGGATTCTCATCACCATGTAATTGAATAACGTCTAGTTGCAATGGTATGAAATCCTGCAAGATGTTCTCGAGAGTTTCATTTACATAAACGCCTACAGTTCCTTTATTCATGGTCTGTTGAGAGACAAGTTCTTTTTGAGAATCGCTAACAAAACGCTTCGATTTAGGATACCTAATGATGCCCATAAAATCAATATCCAGTTCTTGTAGCTGGTTGATGTTTTCTATGTCGCGCATGCCGCATACTTTAATCATCATGAGTTTATAGCTTTTATAAATTTACCGCAGCTTTTTCCAGGATGATCTGTTTTCATGAAGTTTTCACCAATGAGAAAGCCTTGAAAGCCTAAAGATTTCAGCTCTTTTACCACTTCAGGATTTGAAATACCACTTTCACTTATGGCGAGAACGCCTTTAGGAAAATGAGGTAAGAGGTTTTTGCTGTTTTGGATATCTGTTTTAAAACGTTTTAAATCACGATTGTTCACGCCTATGACAAACTTTTCAGTGTTGAATGAAGATGTAATTTCTTTTATGTGGTTAAGCTCTTCCAGATCATGAACTTCATAAAGAATTTCTAAACCTAGATTCATGGCTTCTAGCGACATGGTTTTAATCTCTTCATTAGTTAAACATGCTGCAATCAATAAAATAGCATCTGCTCCATAGGCTTTGGCTTCATGAATTTGATACAAATCGATCATGAAATCTTTGCGTAGAATAGGAATGTTAACTTGTGCTCTAGCTTCTAATAAATCTTCTAACGTACCACCGAAAAACGGTTGGTCTGTCAAACAACTTATGGCGCTCGCACCAGCTTTCTCATATCCTGTAACTACATCCTGCAAGCTCGCTGGGCAGCTAAATGAACCTTTGCTTGGACTTTGCCTTTTATGCTCGGCAATAATACCACTGCCGTTTTTTAAACTAGCATGTAGGGAAATAGTTTTGCGACTATAACCTGACATCGCTCTCAAGTCAGCAAGTGAAGTTTTAGTCTTTCTAGCTTTTAAGTCTTGAGCGGTTTGAGTGGTTATTTTTTTTAGTATGTCTTCCATGAGCACTTGAACTTGAAATCGAATTTGAAAATTGAATGAATGGAATCGTTAAGGCTTCACTTCCATGAGTTTTTGAAAGCTTGTTAAGGCATTTCCAGATTCTAGAGATGCTTTTGCTGTTTCCACCGCATTTAAAATGTCTATATCTTTTGCCACTGAAATTGCGGTTGCAGCATTTGCGATGACTACGTTTTTTTGAGCATCTGTCGCCGCGTTATTTAAAACAGCTATGAAAATTTGTGCGGCATCTTCTACTGTATCTCCTCCATAAATGTCAGATTGTTTTAAAGCTTTCATACCAAAGTCTGCAGCAGATAAATCGCTTACTCCATTATTTCTAGCCATGCGTACTTTACCAGTAAGACTCACTTCGTCATAGCCTGCGTGAGCATGAAGAATTGCGTATTTCTTATCGGCTTCTGATTGAAAAAGATATTCATAATTACGTGCGAGCTGTAAATTAAAAACACCTACACTTTGTAATTTAGGTCTTGCTGGATTTACTAATGGACCTAACATATTGAAAAAGGTTTTTACACCTAATTGTTTTCTAATAGGCGCAACGGCTTTCATCGCTGGATGAAATAATGGTGCGTGCAGGAAGCAAATGTTTGCCTCTGTAATTTGTTTTCTAAGAACCTCATGGTCATTTGTAAATACAAATCCTAGATGTTCCATAACGTTACTTGAACCACTTACAGAACTTACTCCATAGTTACCGTGTTTTGCCACAGGAATTCCAGCGCCAGCAGTAACAAAACTAGCCAGCGTGCTAATGTTAAAAGTGTCTTTTCCATCGCCACCAGTACCACATAGATCTATTGGATTAAATTCAGATAGGTCTATCAGGTTAGCTTGTTCTAACATGGCATCTCTAAAACCAGCTAACTCTTCAACCGTAATACTACGCATACCATAAACGGTAAGAAATGCAGCGATTTGTGCATCATTAATAGTACCGCTAGTTATAGCAGTGAGAATGTCGTATGCCGCTTTTCGCGAAAGCGTACCGTGATTAAAGAGTTCGTTTAAAATATCTTTCATCCTATAAGGTATCTATAAAATTCTTCAACATCGTTTTTCCTTGAGGCGTCATGATACTTTCTGGATGGAATTGTAAACCGTAGAGAGGTAATGTTTTATGTTTTAAAGCCATAATCTGACCGTTTTCATCGGTTGCAGTGATTTCTAGACTATCTGGAAAGCTACTGTTTTCGGCAGCCCAGGAATGATATCTACCAGCTTCAAAATTTGAATCGATATCCTTAAAAATAGTGTTACCATTATGAGTCATTTGGGTAGAAATACCATGATACACTTTTTCTAGATTGATGATTTTACCGCCAAAAACCTCAGTAATCGCTTGATGTCCTAAACAAATTCCTAATAGTGGTTTTTTATCTTTCATATAATCAATGATAGGAATGAGGTTTCCAGCTTCGCTTGGGATTCCTGGTCCTGGAGAAAGTACCACTGCGTCATATTTCTCACATTCTTGAGGCGTGATTTTATCATTGCGTATGACCGTAACTCGCACGTTTAAATCTTCTAAATAATGAACAAGATTAAAGGTGAATGAGTCGTAGTTATCGATGATGAGTATGTTTTTCATTCTTTAGGAATTAAAAATTTACCTAACTCATTGATGTGACCTGCAAGCATGGTTCCATTTTTGCGATAGCGGATTACGTTTAAGTCATTTGTTAAATACCCATGACATAATTCTCCTTTAACCGTGCTTCCTATCACAAAACTGTCTATGATTCTAAGGTCTTTCCCATAAGTGCGTAATAAGATCTCGTAGTCAATCCTATCTGGTTTAGGGAATTCTCTTAGAATTACTTTAACCTTGAAGTTATTATTGCTATAAATGTCTTCTCCTAATTTCACTTCACCAGAAAGTGTTTTTTTATAATCGTCCTGATTGAAATAATAAAAGGCACTGTCTACAGATTTTTTAAAATCCATATTTGGAGTAAAGGTTATTGAGTTTTTTTCGTTTTCAGTTATGACGTCTGTTTTAAAAATCTTCTTTTCTTGCGAGCAAGAACCTAGTGCTAGGATTAATAAAATGGCAGCTGTCTTAAAAATAGTGTTCATGTTATGAATGGTTTTGAGTTGCTTGATTAATTGCTTTTCTTAGGGCATTGGTCTTATTATATACTTCTTGAGTCTCATCATTAATGTCGCTATGTACTACTACACCAGCTCCAGCTCTAAAATTAAGTGTTTTACCTTGAGATAGAATACTACGTATAATTATAGCATGATTAAAATCCCCATTGAATCCTAGATATCCTATAGCACCACCATAAAAACTACGATTAGATTTCTCGTATCTATCTATAAGTTGCATGGCATTATATTTAGGTGCACCGCTCAATGTTCCTGCGGGAAATGTATCTCCTATTAATTCAATTTTGTCGTTTTCATCTATAACACCGGTAACTTTACTTACCATGTGGATGACGTGAGAGTAGAAATGAATGTTTTGATAATCAGTGACCGTAACTTTACGAGCATGCCTACTCAAATCATTACGCGCAAGATCTACGAGCATGACATGCTCTGCAGTTTCTTTAGGGTCTTTTTTAAGTTCTTCGGCTGCCTTTAAATCTGCGGTGTCGTTTCCAGTTCTTTTATAAGTTCCAGCGATAGGTTGTATACTGGCGTGATTACCTTTGATGATTAATTGCGCTTCAGGCGATGAACCAAAGATTCTATAATTACCGTAGTCAAAGTAGAACAAATATGGACTCGGATTAATAGCTCTTAATTCCCTGTACACATTAAAGTCGTCTCCTTGAAACTCCTGCGAAAATTTACGTGACAAAACGATTTGAAATACGTCTCCACGGCGGCAATGCTCTTTGCCTTTTTCTACTAGACTTTTGAAATCCTCATCGGTCATTTCTGAGGTTTCCTGATGTGTAGTGTTGAAACCGTATTGCGCCACATCTTTATGTTTTATAACACTCAGCAGTTCATCAAGTTTAGGTTCTTTACCATCATAAAGATGCTCAAACACATGTAATTGATTATGATAATGATCAAAAACCATTACATTTTGAAATACTTGATAATGAGCTAGAGGTATGTTGTTCTCGCTTTCGCGAAAGCGGAATTCCAACGACTCAAACAATTGAACAGCATCATACCCTAAATAGCCGAAAAGGCCATGATCAGGAAAAGGAAAACTGCCGGATGAATGCTCAAATGAATCTTTAAATTCTGTAAGTCCAGCTGCTAGGTCATAGTTTGTGCTAAATGGTATTTGCTCATGTGTTCCATCGGGAAATTCACTATCAATACTTTTATCGCTCACTGAAAATTGCGCTACTGGATTACAGCAAATAAAGGAATAGCTGTTACTGCGCTCTCCATATTCATTACTTTCAAGTAAAATGCTGCCTGGATATTTATCGCGCAATCGCATGTAAATAGCGACAGGCGTGAGCATGTCTGCTAGTAGGGATTGATGAGTGGTCTGAGCGGTAAATTTTTGCATTAATTCAATTTAATCTTGATAAAATAAAAAAGGTCTGCCGTTAAGCAGACCTTTTGTTATATAAACATACGGGTAACTTTACGGCTGTTGAGCTGTATGATTCCACCACCAAGTATGATTTGTATTCTTCATTATAAATGTAAAAGTAAGTAGGCTTTAAAGAACATACAAGTCCTTAACCTAATTTTAATAACCTTCATCATGTACACCGCTCACTGCACGACCAGATGGATCATTCATGTTTTTAAATGCCTCATCCCATTCTAGAGCAACTGGCGTAGAACATGCTACTGATTTCAAAGAAGGAACACAATTTGCGGCAGCATCACTAGGGAAGTGTTCACTGAAAATACTGCGGTAGTAATATTCTTCTTTGTTCTGTGGTGGATTAATTTTGAATTTAAATGGAGCTGCTTCCATCATATCATCGCTAACCACTTCATTAACGACTTCTTTTAAAGTGTCGATCCAACTATAACCTACACCATCGCTAAATTGTTCTTTTTGCCTCCATGCAACACTATGCGGTAGATAATCTTCAAATGCTTCACGTAAAATATGTTTTTCCATTTTACCACCACCACACATTTTATCTTGTGGATTTAAACGCATCGCCACATCCATAAATTCTTTATCTAAAAACGGTACACGACCTTCAATTCCCCATGCAGCAAGAGATTTATTTGCTCGCAAGTTATCGTATAGATGGAGCGTGTCCAGTTTTCTAACTGTTTCTTTATGGAATTCTTCGGCATTAGGAGCTTTGTGGAAATACAAATAACCTCCAAAAATCTCATCACTTCCTTCACCAGATAATACCATTTTTATTCCCATGGATTTTATGACTCGAGCGAGCAAATACATAGGTGTGGAAGCTCTTATGGTAGTTACATCATAGGTTTCTAAGTAATATACTACATCTCTAATAGCATCTAGTCCTTCTTGAATAGTGAAGTTCACACTGTGGTGTACGGTGCCTATGTGATCTGCTACGGTTTGTGCCGCAGCAAGATCAGGACTACCTTCAAGACCTATTGCAAAAGAGTGGAGTTGAGGCCACCATGCGTCACTACTATCTCCAGATTCAATACGTTTTGCTGCATATTTTTTTGCCACAGCGCTAACTATAGAGCTGTCAAGTCCACCAGAAAGTAGCACGCCATAAGGTACATCGCTCATTAAGTGTCTGTGAACAGAATCTTCCATTGCTTTTTTAAGTTCAGCGACAGAGCTCGTGTTATCTTTTACCGCATCATAGTCTTTCCATTCACGATCATACCATTTTGTGAAATCTCCATCTTCACTATAATAATAATGTCCAGGTGGAAATGGGCTTATTTCGTTACAAGTTCCTTCAAGAGCTTTGAGTTCGCTAGCCACATAAAATTGTCCCAACTCGTCAGTTCCATAATACAATGGAATGATTCCTTGATGATCTCTAGCACAAAGGAAAACATCTTTCTCACTATCATATAGCGCAAAACCATACATGCCAGTAAGCTCATCCATAAAGTTGACACCTTTATCTTGATAGAGTGCAAGAATAACTTCACAATCAGATTTTGTTTTAAAATCATAATCGCTGTATTGCTCTCTGATGTTTTGATGGTTATAAATCTCTCCATTTACTGCAAGAACTATTTTCCCGTCAGGACTATATAATGGTTGACCACCAGATTGTGGATCAACTATGGTAAGTCTCTCGTGAGCTAGAATGGCATTATCACCACAATAGATTCCTGACCAGTCTGGTCCTCGATGTCTAAGTTTTTTTGACAGTTCTAGTACTGTTTCTCTTAAGTCCTGGCTGTCTTTCTTCAGCTGGAACATCCCTACAATTCCGCACATAATTTTAGTTTTTAAATGAAAAAAGGCCTACTGTGAAGTAGACCTTATAAATATTTTAAATATCAGAGACTACCCTACGTTTGTGAAGGATTATTATTAGTTCTGAAATTATTATTGTTTAACATAACATGGTAAATGTAAAGAAATTATTGAGAGAAACAAATTCTAATTAAGAATAAATGAATGATTCTCTGTATTAATTATGTTAATGGCTGACAGATTTCTTAATTACTTCAGGCATTTTTGCTGCAAATTTTCTCCATCGAGGTATGGATACACCTTGGATATAACCTTGGTTAGGATGGAGTTTTGCATAATCTTGATGATAATCTTCACCTACCCAAAATTTTTGAAAAGCTTTTACTTCGGCTGCAACATCATATCCTTCTTTGGTTAAATCTGCGATTTTATCATCTATAATTTTCTTTTGTTCATCATTCTGATAAAATATGATACTGCGGTAGGATTTTCCGTTATCTGGTCCTTGGCCGTTTACTTGCTCTATGTTTTGAGAAGCAAAGTATACATCTACTAGTGTTTTAAAGCTTACTTTGTTTGGGTCGTATATCACTTCATTTGCTTCTGCATGATCTGCATGGTTGCGATATGATGGGTTTTCAGTATTTCCACCACTGTATCCAGAAATAGCTTCACTTACACCTTCTACGCTTTCATAAATTTCTTCAACACACCAGAAACAACCGCTCGCAAAATAAGCGCGTTCCATTCCGTCTTGAGATGGGACTTCTACAGGTGAGGATGTTACTTCAGCAATTTCAGTGTTTGCTTTTTCATTGCATGTGGATGCGAGGATGACAAATAGTAATGTGCTTAATAATTTCATAGCTTTCAACTTTTAGAAAGGTAAAGTTATAAATTGATGTAGGTACATCTATTAAAACATCGTTAAATAAAAAATCCCTTATCTATTACTAAATAAGGGATCTCTATATAACTAATTAGTTTTTACAACTTAGCAAAAACTTTTTCCATTGCTGTAACTTGTTCATCTGCAAGAGCAGCATCTACTAGGATACGTCCTGAGTGCTCATCTGTGATGATTTTTTTGCGACTTGCAATTTCCACCTGTACTTGTGGCGGTATAGTGAAGTACGATCCTCCTGATGCTCCACGCTCAATAGGCACAACTGCAAGACCGTTACGTACACTAGTTCTGATGCGAGTATAAGCTTTAATCAATCGAGGTTCTACTGATGTTGCGTGATCTTGAGACATTTTCAAAAGAGCTTGCTCTTCCTTTTCTGTTTCTTTAAGAATCTCTTCAAGTTCAGCTTTTTTATGTTTCAAGTGCTCAGCACGTTGAGACATACGTTCTTTACTTGCATCAACAACTTCGTTTTGTTGCTCTATTTGAGCCTTAAATTCACGGATGTGCTTTTCAGCAAGTTCCATTTCAAGTTCTTGAAATTCTATTTCTTTAGAAAGAGAGTTGAATTCACGATTGTTACGCACATTCTTTTGTTGCTCTGTATATTTTTTGATAAGACCTTTAGATTCTTCAATTCTATTTTTCTTATCCTTGATAGAATCTGTAAGTTCTTCAAGTTTAGCGCTCAGCTTAACCACACGTGTGTTTAATCCTTCCACTTCATCTTCTAGATCTTTTACCTCAAGAGGTAATTCACCGCGCACATTGCGAATCTCATCTATTCTGGAATCGATTATTTGTAGATTGTAAAGCTCTCTAAGCTTGTCTTCTACAGTAGCTTCAGTCTTTTTTGCCATCTGTTTAATAATAGTTTACTGGATTTGTTTGCGCATCTGCACAAAGGATTGCAAAATTACTAAATTTTTTGCTAAGATATTCGTGTAAAAGGTTTTTTGTAAACTGTTCACTTTCATAATGTCCCACATCACATAAAAGGATGTTCTCACCTTGAAAGAAATCGTGGTATTTCAGGTCAGCAGTTAAGTAAGCATCTGCGCCTGATTGTAAAGCATTTTTTATCCCAAAAGCTCCTGAACCACCTAGTAATGCTACTGTTTTGATTTCCTTTATATCAGGTTGAGAATGTCTAACTACTCCAGTTTTAAAGGTCGATTTTGTGAGTTTAAGAAAATCATTGATGTTCATAGGTTTTTTTAAATCACCTATCGCTCCCATTCCTATATGCTCATAATTGTTATTTAATGTCGTTAACTCGTAAGCTACCTCTTCATAAGGATGACTTTTAAGAAGTGTTTTGAGTACCTGATTCTCTAAATGCGGCAGAAACGTCATTGATAGTAATTTTTCATCTACCGTAGATCGCACACCTGAATTACCGATAACTGGATTGCTGTTTTCATTTCCTTTAAATGTTCCTAATCCGTCGATGGTAAAACTACATTCTGAGTAATTACCTAAGTGTCCAGCACCGACTTGAAATAACGCTTCTCTTACAGCCTCAAATGCATCCTTAGGAACATAAGTCTGTAGCTTTCTAATTATTCCTTTTTGAGGAATTAAAGTGCTGATGTTTTCAAGATTTAATTCTTGCGCCATTCTATAGCTCACACCATACTTTGCATTATCAAGTGCGGTATGTGTTGCATAAATAGCAATATTATTTTTGATTGCTTTTACAACTGCTTTTTTTACATAATCGTCTGGTCGCAAGTTTTTCAATCCACTAAAAATAATAGGATGGAAGGCAACGATGAGATTACAATTTTTTTCAATCGCTTCATCAACTACATTTTCAAGGCAGTCGAGTGTTACTAAAACTCCTTTTATCTCATCACTAGCATCACCCGTTAATAAACCTGTGTTGTCAAAATCTTCGGCATAGTATCTAGGTGCGAGTTTCTCGATATAGGAAAGTACTTCTTGAATCTTCATAGCTGTATTTAAAAAGCTAAAGATAAAATTTAACCTACTTTTGAATCATGCAATTGCTAAGAAATTTATTGTTTCCGTTTTCTGTGCTTTATGACGGCATCACAACTGCACGTAATTGGGCATTTGAAAAAGGTTATTTAAAACAAGAATCATTTGATGTTCCTGTTATTGTAGTTGGTAATTTATCAACTGGTGGTACTGGAAAAACTCCTATGATTGAGTGGCTTGTAAATCATCATCAAGGAAAAAAAATAGCAGTTTTAAGCAGAGGTTATGGTCGTAAAACGAGCGGTTTTATAGAGATTAATGATTCCCACACAGCACTTGAAGTAGGAGATGAGCCATTGCAAATAAAAAATAAATTTGGCGATTCTATAGTAAGTGCAGTTTGTGAGAAAAGAGTGGACGGTATTCAAAAACTGCTTTCTGATCATTCACTTGACCTCATTTTACTTGATGACGCTTATCAACATAGACATGTAAAAGCCAGTCATTACATTTTACTTACCAGTTTCGATAAACCGTATTACAATGATTATTTACTTCCTACGGGCGATTTAAGAGAGTCTAGAGAAGGAGCAAATCGTGCTCATACCATTATTGTTACTAAATGTCCTGTTGATATATCTGATGATGAAAAGGCGGCGATTATTAAAAAGATAAAGCCTCAACCATCTCAACAAGTATGTTTTTCAACCATAGCTTATGATGAGGTTTTGATTAGTAAAGATTCTCAAATTGAATGGAATGATGTCACTTTTAACTCGATTACTGCAGTTACTGGAATCGCAAAGCCAGCACCTTTTATAGATTTTCTGGAGAAACGATTTGATGTGGAACATATAGAGTATGGAGACCATCACCGCTTCCGCGAAAGCGAAATAAATGACATCAAAAAGAAAAAAATGGTCATCACGACCGAGAAGGATTATACAAGACTAAGTTCTCACGAACTATCTAATGTGTATTATGTAAGAATGAAAATGCAGTTTCTAGGGAAGAAACCCGTTTTATAAAACCTGATAGTTAGTAAAAGCTTTTTGAATCTTGCCAAAAAATTCTTCTATCTTAAATGGTTTAGGAATAATATCATCAAATCCTATCTCATAAAGCTCCTTTTCAGAATCATTAAGAGTTACAGCGGTAAGTGCGATTATAGGAATTTCTCTGTTTATTTTACGTATTTCTCTAGTGGCTTGTTTCCCATCCATAACAGGCATGTGAATGTCCATAAGAATTAAATCATACTCTTTATCTTGAACCATTCTCAAGGCCTGTGCGCCATGGTTTGCCACGTCACATGTAAAGTTCTTGCCTTCAAGAATTTTACGAGTAATCATTTGGTTAATTTTATTGTCCTCAACTACGAGAATCTTTTTTTCTAGCAGTTCGCCAGGAGCAAGTGGTTTTTCTGCAATAACATCTTGTTGAATAGTCTTCTCTGCAGGGATATTATCGGTAATTTCTTCTTCAACAGGTAATGCTGTATTAGTAGTTTCAGGTATTTCTGCGGCATTCGATTGATACTCATCATAGAATTTATTTGAATCTGGTAATTCAAACCAAATGTCAAATGAGAAAATACTACCACGACCTAATTTACTATCTAGCTTTACATCACTACCCATTAATTCTACTAGGTTTTTAACAATCGCAAGTCCTAGACCAGTTCCTCCATATTCACGAGTGGTGCTCGATTCTTCTTGAGCAAAGTTTTCAAAAATAGCTTCTTGCTTTTCTTGGGATATTCCTTTACCGTTATCTTCTACTTCAAATCTTATTAAACAGCGATCATCAAGTTGCTTTACACGATTTGCTCTTATCCATATATTACCATTCTGAGTAAACTTAATAGCGTTTCCTATAAGGTTTATAAGAATTTGAGAGACTTTTACAGGATCACCATTAATACGACTAGGAATAGCGCTATCAAACTCTAGTTGTAGTTTATTGTTACGATCTGTAGCTTGACTAGAAAGTGAATTAGTAAGATCTGTAATACGTTTTTTGAGACCAAACGGTATAGATTCCAGTTCTACTTTATTTGCTTCAAGTTTGTTGAAATTAAGTATGTTGTCTATTAAGGATAGTAAATATTCTCCTGAGGATTGTAGAGTCTCTAGATGTTCCTTTTGGTCTTTTCTAGGAGTATTCTCAAGCAATAAATGAGTTAATCCAGTCACAGCATACATAGGTGTTCTTAATTCATGCGTGATTGTAGAAAGGAAATCGGCTTTTATTTTTGCAGCATCTTGAGCACGATCTCTTTCTTCAATTAGGGATTTATTTTTAACGACAAGTGTTTTATTTGCTCGTAGTCTAAACTTATTATTTTTAAATAATGACATCGTTAATAATGACAATAGTGTCAATAAAACGAAGAACATGATATTAGTATAATCATGTCTATCTAAATCTTTTTGTTTTTTGGCAAGTTGTTTTTTTAAGGAATCAATTTCTTGATTATTAATTGACGTTGCGTTGCTACCTTCACTTTTAAATTCACTGGATTTTTTAAGCTCAAGAAAACGATCCATATATTCTAGACCTTTCTTATAATCTCCTTGATCTCTAGCTATAGCAGATTTAAGATTGTAAGTTTCTAGTTCTGTAAATGTAAATCCATACTGCTTGCTCGTTTTAAGAACCTCATTTGTGGCAGCATTTGCTTCGTCAAACTCTTGTTTCTTGTAATATGCTTGAGCAAGGTATAAAGTTGCCTGAGCTTTATAGTAGTGTAAATTTTGATCTTCTAGCTGAGGAATCACAGCTCTAAGACCATTCACAGCCTCAGTCAGATTGTTTGTCTCTAGTTGAAGTTGAGCTCTTAAAAAAGCTATTTGAGCATTTGTAATTGAATTTGAAGATTGTGATGCACTGATTTTTGCACTATTAAGAGTTTGATCAGTTTCTACATAATTCTTATTCTTCAGGAATATAGTTGCTTGTAAAAGAAATAACCTGGTTTGGTCTATGGATTTTGCAGGTATAAGATGCTCAATTTTAGCGATCTTAGAATTTGCAATATCTGTTTGATTATTTATTAAGTGATACTCAGCCTGTAACAGCTGTGTGTGTGCATATAAAACAGAATCTTTTGCTATTTCTACTGCACCATTGATGATTTTTTGTGCTTTTAAATAATCAGTTTTCTGTAAAGCCATACGAGCTTTATCCTGCATAGCGTCTACAGCAATCTCTTGACTATCTATAGATAAACTTGAGTCATCATCGCTCTGGGCGAGACACAATCCACCTATGAAAAGGATTAGAATAAATGATATTTGTTTTAAAGTACTAATAACTGCCTGTTTTGCTTTAAAGCAAATATAGAATTCCGTAGCTCAATAGCCTTAAAACATGGTGATTTACCTAGTATAGAGTGTATTTCATCGATGTTTTAGATAGGAAAATACCAGTCTTTCTCTCAGAGTAAAAGATTGTTTTAAAATTCTTGTGGGTAATAATGGATTGCCAAGTGCGTGAATTTTGCTCTGTAGTTATGAGTTTCTTATCAACAAAGTGAGGTCTTTGAGCCTATTGCTGTAACCACTTTCATTGTCGTACCAGCCTATAACTTTAATTAATTTCCCGATGACAGATGTCATTTGTGAGTCAAATATACAGGAGTAAGGACTGCCAGATATGTCTATAGAAACAAGAGGTACGTCTGTGTAAGAGAATGTATTAGGATTCGCTTTCGCGAAAGCTAAAAAAGCAGCATTAACTTCTTCTATACTGGTGTCACGTTTTACATTAATGGTCATGTCTGTAAGACTACCGTTAGGCACTGGAACACGTATTCCGCAACCACCGATGACATTGCTTAAGTGAGGAAAAATCTTGGTAAGAGCTTTGGCAGCACCTGTGGTAGTAGGAACGATGGATTGTCCTGCAGCACGAGCTCGTCGCAAATCATTGTGAGGCTGGTCGTGCAAACTTTGATCTGTAGTATAACTATGAACCGTTGTAATGTAGGCTTGTTCCACACCACATAGTTCATCGAGGACTTTTATAAATGGAGCCGCATTATTAGTAGTGCAACTAGCGTTTGAAAGAATAGTGTCATCATCATTGATAATGTGATCATTAACTCCGAGAACCACGGTTTTTATATCGTCATCTATTGGTGGCGCGCTTAGAATCACTTTTTTAGCACCAGCTTTTAAGTGTTTGTCTAGGTCTTCACGAGTCTTAAATTTACCAGTAGATTCAATGACTACATCCACATCATGCCAATTTAAATCGTCTAAGTTTTTATGATGTGTAAATTGTATCGATTTATCGTTTACAATAATGGAATGGTCAGTATGAGTAACATCATGCATAAGAGTCCCATGAATGGAATCATACTTTAATAAATGCGCCATGACATGAGTAGGAGCAAGATCGTTAATAGCGACAACTTCAATGTCTTTATTATCAAGAACTGTTCTTAGAAAAGTACGTCCTATACGACCGAATCCATTTATGGCGACTTTAATCATTTTTTCGTCTTAGAGCTAAATAAAAGACTAAACTAGTGCAAATCCCACTTAAACTAATTAAATAGAAATCTAGGTCAAACTTACTTCTATCAATTGCCATTGCTATTTGAATTACAGTAATAATGACTGTAAAAATCAGTAGTATTTTTAAAGTTCTTTTGGAAAACTTCACGCCTATAATATGTGCTTATGAGCCTTATAAGAACTACGCACTAAAGCACCACTCTCCACATGACGGAAACCCATTTCAAGACCTATTGTTTCATATTTCTTAAACTGCTCTGGTGTGATAAATTCTTTTACAGGTAAATGTTTTTTTGAAGGTTGTAGATACTGACCTATTGTTACAACATCCACATCATTTGCTCTCAAGTCTTTCATTACTTGAATCACCTCTTCTTCACGTTCACCTAAACCTAGCATGATCCCAGATTTAGTTCTTTTAATTCCTTGTTGCTTTAAGTATCTTAAAACTTCAAGACTTGTATCATATTTTGCCTGGATACGTACCTCACGAGTTAAACGCCTTACGGTTTCCATGTTATGAGAAACAACTTCGGGATTTGCCTCAACGATACGATCTATATTACGTGTGTTTCCTTGAAAATCTGGAATAAGTGTTTCAAGGGTTGTTTCTGGATTCATGCGACGTATGGCAGCAACGGTTTCTTTCCATATGATAGATCCCATGTCTTTTAAATCATCGCGATCCACACTTGTGACTACTGCATGTTTAATTCCCATTAATTTGATAGAACGAGCCACCTTTTCAGGTTCTGCCCAATCTATGTCATCTGGACGACCGGTTTTTACACCGCAAAAGCCGCAGGAACGTGTGCAGGTATTTCCTAGAATCATAAACGTAGCTGTTCCTTCTGTCCAGCATTCTCCCATATTAGGACAACTACCTGATGTGCAGATGGTATGCAGGTCATATTTATCAACCAGTCCACGTAATTCTTTATATTTCTTCCCTACAGGAAGTTTCACTCGCAACCATTTAGGTTTCCCTTGTTTAGGTGGCGCAATCGATTCTTTTACTGTATTCATACTACAAAGTTAGTTATAAAGCTTTGGTAAGCGGTCAAGTAGTCGTTAAAAAAGGTATAAACTGACTATTTCCACTGTTTGGGTTGTTTCCTAGCATTAGTAAAGAAAAGACCTAATTGAGTAAAAACAAGCAAGATTTCCAAGAATGGTAGGAATGGTATGATGTCGCTTTCGCGAAAGCGTGATAATCCTTTCCCTACAACTATCCATACCACAAGATATCTCAATAAAACGAGTGCTAGAATATACATCCAGTTGATGCCTAAAATAAAACCTACTGCAGCGGCAATAAAAAAGCCTAATTGCGAGAAATAATAAAGTCCTAAAAGAAATTTATGGCCCGATTTATAATGAGAAGCTGTGTTAATGTGACGGCGTTTTTGAGTCCACCAGGTTTTCCAAGTATTTTTAGGAGCGCTTATGGTGAAACCATCTGGTTCTATAACGACTGCGGTATTAGTTTTAGTAGCTGCTTGATTGACAAATAAATCATCATCTCCACCCATGATTTTCATGTGGTCTATAAAACCGCTCACATCATAAAACTGTTTTGCGGTATAACCTAAGTTGCGACCTACGCCCATATAAGGATTTCCATGCAACGCATAGCTCATATATTGAATTGCGGTAATTCCAGTCTCGTATCTTATAAGTGCGTTGAGTAGCGAATATTTCTTTTTCTCGTAAGCTCCATAGCCCAGAACTATACTTTTATTTGCTGTAAAACCGCTCGCCATTTGTTGTAACCAGTCGGTACTTGCTGGTTTACAGTCTGCGTCTATGAATATCAACTTATCGTTAACCGCTTTTTTAATCCCTAAGGTCAGAGCATATTTTTTATTACCCCAGAAACTCTCATTGTTAACCACGTCCACTTTTTTAACGCGACTATCCAGGTTTTCAAATCGTTCAATAACTTCTAGCGTATCATCTATAGAAGCGTCATTGATAAGAATAATTTCAAAGTTGGGATAATTTTGTTCCAGTAATAATGGAACTAGAGTGGCGAGATTTTCTTGTTCGTTTTTAGAACAAACGATCACAGAAACAGGTTCGTTTATGACACCATTTTGAGCTGGCTTATAAAAACCTACTCGGGCTAAAAAGAAATAATATATAATATTGAGGAGCACAAATCCAGCAAGGACTATAAACGCTATGCCTATTTCCATCTACTGACTAAGATTCTAAAGAAGGATTCTTACATTCTTGCTCGTCAGGTAATTTACCGCACATTCCACAAGCTTCTCCATCTTTGTTGAGAAATGGATTCTGACTTGCACAAGTTCCTGCAAATTTCCCGTCTTTCTTTGCCCAAATTTTTATAGCAATACCGCCAAAAGCGAGTGCTAATAAACCGATAGTAATTAAGATTAATTCCATGCTGCAAATTTAAGAATAATAAGTGATGTAATCTTAATTCTGAATTAAATTCACTTCGGTTTCAATGTTGATTCCGTAGCGGTTTTTTACTGTAGATTGAATCTCTTGAGCCAGTGCTATGAGGTCTTGACCGGTTGCGTTTCCATGATTGACTAATACTAGAGCTTGTTTATCATGTACTCCAGCATCTCCACGACGCGTCCCCTTAAAACCGCACTGATCTATCAACCAGCCAGCAGGTACTTTTACTTGCAAGTCGTTTACTGGATAATGAGGAACGTCTGGATGCATTCTTATGAGGTCTTCATAGTAGCCTTTTTCAATAATAGGGTTCTTGAAAAAACTACCGCTGTTTCCTAAAACTTTTGGATCTGGAAGTTTACTGCTTCTTATATTGATAACTGCTTGTGCCACCGTTTTTATACTCAATTCCAGGTTGAGGTTCTCTAATTCTTCTTGGATTGCTCCATAACTGGTTTTGAGCTGGTAATTATCAGTCGTAGAAACATCTGTTAGTTTAAAAGTAACTGATGTAATGACATATTTCCCCAGTGCTTCATTTTTAAAAATAGAATCACGATAACCAAATTGACATTCCTCAAGAGTCAAAGTTTTAACCTCTCGAGTTTTAATATCCATGACTGTGCAGGAAACAAAAGTATCCTTCAATTCCACACCATAAGCACCTATGTTTTGAATAGGAGCAGTACCTATATTACCAGGAATAAGTGCCATGTTTTCAATTCCAGCCCAGTGATTATCGATACAGTACATTACAAAATCATGCCAGTTCTCACCAGCCATTGCGGTAATGTGAACTTCATGATTTCCTTGTTCTTGAATTTCTTTTCCTTTTAAATTCACATGTATAACAGGTCGGTCTACATCATTCAAGAGCAACATATTGCTGCCGCCACCTAGAAGGAAAATTTCCTCGTTATGATAATAGGAGAGAACCTCACTTAATTGCTGTAGTGTGGATATGTTTGAATACGCTTTTGCGAAAGCGTTTATACCAAAAGTGTTGAATTCCTTAAGAGAAACATGTGATTTAATTTCTATCACGCGTTATATACTTTAAGCGCTTCTTCAAGAATTCTCACTGCTTTTATAAGCGATTCCTTTTCCAGTACGTATGCAATTCTTATTTGGTTTTTACCTACTCCAGGAGTACTGTAAAATCCAGCAGCAGGAGCTACCATAATAGTTTCATTGTTGAGATGGAAAGACTCGAGCATCCATTGTGCAAAAGCATCTGTATCTTCTACTGGAAGTTGAGCCACGCAGTAAAATGCGCCACCTGGATTTGCAACCTTAACACCAGGGATATTTTTAAGTCCATTTATTAAAATGTCACGTCTCTCTATATATTCACCGATTACTTCATCAAAATAAGCTTGAGAAGTATCAAGTGCAGCCTCAGCAGCGATTTGTGCAAACGTAGGTGGACTTAATCTTGCTTGGGCAAATTTCATAGCTGTTGCCATGACTTCTTTATTCTTAGAAACCATGCAACCTATACGTGCACCACACATGCTGTATCTTTTAGAAACAGAATCAATCATGATAGCGTGTTCCTCGAGTCCAGGCATGTTCATTACAGATAGGTGCGTGCGACCATCATAAGCAAATTCACGATAAACCTCGTCAGACACTAAGAATAAATCATGTTTCTTAACAAGCGCTGCCAGTTGATTCATTTCTTCTTGGGTATATAAATAACCTGTAGGGTTTCCTGGATTACAGATTAATATAGCTTTAGTCTTCTCAGTAATCAGCTCTTCAAATGCACTTATGGAAGGTAATGCAAAGTTATTCTCAATAGTAGTAGGGATAGGTCTTACAGTAACACCACTGGCTGTTGCAAAACCATTATAGTTTGCATAAAAAGGTTCAGGGATAATTACTTCGTCTCCATAATCACAAATACTTCCCATAGCAAAAAGTAGTGCTTCACTACCACCTGTAGAAACGATGATGTCATCTACAGTTAAGCCCATATCAATTTTATTATAATGAGCGGCTAGTTTAATGCGATAAGATTCGTTTCCTGCACTATGACTATAAGCGAGGATTTCCATATTTGTATCCTTCACTGCTTGGATAGCTTGGCTAGGCGTCTTGATGTCTGGTTGACCTATGTTTAATGGATATATATGAACACCACGTTTTTTTGCAGCTTCTGCAAATGGTACGAGTTTTCTAACAGGTGAAGAAGGCATAATAGCGCCTTTATGAGAAATTGCTGGCATTTAATTTATTTTGTGGTGCAAAGGTAATACGACTACTTAAATAAATTAAAGAGTTTAGGAAATCCTTATATTTATAATCAATGAAAAGAATCATACTATTAAAACTCTTCCTGTTTGCTTCTATATCTATGGTTGCGCAGTCTAATTTTGAGCTTGTTAAAGGGAATAAAGAGACTGTTTCATTTCAATCCAGTGCTAACTTAATTATAATTCCTGCCTTTGTTAATGGGACGCAACTCAACTTTATAGTAGACACAGGCTCTGCGAGATCGTTAATTTATGATATCAAAGGAATAGATTCTTTAACCATTAAAAAAGGTAGAGTTTTAACTTATGGTGGTTTAGGTTCTGATAATTATTTTGAAGCTTATTACAGTCCTAGTAATCAATTGAGAATAGGTGAACATTTAGTAAGTGATAATGCGGAGATCTTAATTATGGTAAATGAGAACTTCAGTGATACTAACCGATTAGGAATTGAAATTAATGGAGTAATAGGAGCTGATTTATTTAAAAACCTCATTGTAGAAATAGATTATATCTCTGAGAAGATGCACTTCTATAGGCATACTAAAAAATTGCCTCGCAGATTGCGTAATGCAAATTTTCAAAATTTTGAAAAAATAAATAACAAACCATACATAAAGGCTATTGTTGGAAATGATGGTTCGCAAATAGAAACCTCATTGTTAGTAGATTCTGGTAGTAGTGATGCTTTACTATTACGCAGTATAGATTCTACTCTATTTAATTTTCCTAAAAAAGGTTTTAGGGATTATCTCGGTTACGGTCTTGCAGGAGAATTATTTGGTCGTAGGTCTAAAGTGGATAGATTATCAATTTTAGATTTTGACCTGAAGAGATCTACAGTTTCTTTTCCAGATGATAGCGAGAAGCATTCTTCAAGTTTTAATGATAATGCTAACGGTTCCATAGGTGGAGAAACCTTAAGGAGATTTGATGTAATATTAGATTATAAAAATTCCAGATTATCTCTGTATCCTAATGAAGCATTTGAAGAAGGCTATTATTATAATATGGCAGGATTAAGTTTGAAGTTAGAAGGCGCAGACCTAGACGTAACTGTTGAAGATGGGAAATGGGATGGAACTCAAGGTCTTTATAAAAAGAGTGAAGGACAAGTCACACTTCAAAAATCTTATATTACTTATAAGATGATTCCTAAAATTATTGTCGCAAGTGTTACTGAGAATTCTGTAGCTTATCTGGCCGGAATAAGAGAAGGAGATCAAATTATGAAAATGAATGGAAGGTTAGGAGAAAACTTAACCATAACAAAAGCAAGCAGTTTTTTTTATAAAAATCCTTATTCAAATCTAAAGATCACCTACAAAAGACTAGAAGAGGAATATGATGTCTTGCTCTACCTTAAACCCATAATAGAATAATCTACATTTTCATTTCCTCGTCTTCCTTACTATCATCTGCAGCAGGTAAAACTTCACCTATTAGGTTAAGAGGAATTAATTTTTCTGTAGTATTCGTGTTGGCAGTAATCGTTTTTACAATTGGGCCTACTTTTTTAGTGTCATACTTCACTTTAATCTCACCTTTTTCACCAGGAGCAATTGCGCCTTCAGGTTTATAAACGATATCACAGTTACAAGCAGAGTAGATGTTGTATATTTTTAAAGGATGTTCACCAGTATTAGTAAAAGTAAATGTGCGTACTCCATCACTACCTTTTTTGATTTTACCATAATCAATTGTAGTTTTTTCAAATTCAACAGTTGTAGTCTTATCGAGAGTAGATTCATTTTGCGCAAAACTTAATTGCGTAAAACCGAATGCTATAAATAAAAGGAATAAATTTTTCATGATCATTTTCTTTATCGGGATTAAAAGTAATTATTACTACTTAAAGGTTGTGTTAATGATGTGTATAATTTAAGTAAATAGTACTTTTGTCGATGAAATTTCAAAAACTGAGCCAAAAATGTCCATTGCACCAAAATACGACTCTCAAACCATAGAAAATAAGTGGTATGACTACTGGATGAAGAATGATTTCTTCTCGTCTGTACCAGATGAAAGAGAAAGTTATACGATTGTAATTCCGCCACCTAATGTGACAGGAGTATTGCACATGGGACACATGCTTAATAATACTATTCAAGATGTTCTTATAAGAAGAGCGAGATTGAAAGGTTATAACGCTTGTTGGGTTCCAGGAACTGACCATGCTTCAATTGCTACAGAGGCAAAGGTTGTGAAGAAATTAAAAGAGCAAGGCATAGATAAAAACGATTTAACTCGTGAAGAATTTTTAAAACACGCTTGGGACTGGACTGACGAGTATGGTGGTATAATTCTAGAACAATTAAAAAAACTAGGAGCAAGTTGTGACTGGTCGCGTACTAAGTTCACTCTAGATGACGATATGTCTGCATCTGTAATTAAGGTTTTTGTAGATCTTTATAACAAGGATATGATCTATCGTGGTTTCCGTATGGTGAACTGGGATCCAGAGGCTAAGACTACACTTAGTGATGAAGAAGTTATTTATGAAGAGCGCAATGGTCATTTATACCACTTAAAATATCAAATAAAAGGAAGCAACGATTTTATCTCGATCGCAACCACTCGACCTGAAACTATTCTAGGAGATACCGCTATTTGCGTACATCCAGACGATAAACGTTACACTGATCTTATAGGTAAAACCGTAATCGTTCCTATTGTAAATCGTGAGATTCCTGTGATTGCAGATGAATACGTGGACATGGAATTTGGTACAGGAGCTTTAAAAATAACTCCTGCGCATGATGAAAACGATAAGAAAATAGGAGAGACGCACAATTTAGAAGTGATTGATATCTTCAATGAAGATGCGAGCTTGAACAGCTTTGGACTTCATTATGAAGGTAAAGACCGTTTTGTAGTACGTAAGGAAATTTCTAAAGAACTTGAAGAAAAAGGTCTTTTAATAAAGAAAGAAAACCACGTTCATAAAGTAGGAACAAGTGAGCGTACAGGAGCTGTAATTGAGCCACGATTGAGTGATCAGTGGTTTTTAAAAATGGAAGAACTTGCGCAACCAGCTATTAAAGCGGTAAAAGAAGATATCGTAGAGTTATTACCGCCTAAGTTTAAGAATACTTATTTCCACTGGATGGAAAACGTACGCGATTGGAATATTTCTCGTCAGTTAATGTGGGGACAGCGCATTCCAGCTTATTTCTATGGTGATGGTAAGAATGATTTTGTTGTTGCAACTTGTATTGAAGATGCGGTTACGCTTTCGCGAAAGCGAACTAATAACGACAGTCTACAAGCTACAGATTTGCGTCAAGAAAATGACGTTCTAGATACCTGGTTCTCTAGTTGGTTATGGCCTATCAGTGTTTTTAATGGAGTGCTTGAACCTGAAAATGAAGAGATTAATTACTATTATCCTACAAGAGATTTAGTGACCGGTCCAGATATTTTATTCTTTTGGGTAGCGCGTATGATCGTTGCTGGTTATGAGTTAAGAGATGAAAAACCATTTGATAAAGTTTATTTAACAGGTTTAGTACGAGATAAGCAACGTCGCAAAATGTCTAAATCATTAGGGAATTCTCCAGATGCTTTAAAGCTCATAGAAGAATACGGAGCTGATGGTGTACGAGTAGGCCTTTTATTAAGTGCAGCAGCAGGTAATGACATCATGTTTGATGAAGATCTATGCCAGCAAGGTAAAGGCTTTGTAAATAAAATGTTTCAGGCATACTTTGGGTTAATTAATAACTGGGAAGTGGACGCTTCTCTAAAGCAACCAGCGCATAGCGTTAAAGCAATTGCCTGGTATAGAAGTCGTTTTAATCAAGTCCTTGCAGAGGTGGAAGATCACTATTCAAAATATAGATTGAGTGATGTGTTGATGTCTAGTTATAAGTTAATTTATGATGATTTTTGTGGATGGTTGCTAGAAATCATTAAACCAGAATATCAACAACCTATCGATCCTAAAACACTCGCTGAGGTTATTGAGTTGTTTGAAGATAATTTGAGATTAATTCATCCATTTACTCCTTTTATTAGTGAGGAGTTATGGCAATCCATTGCTGATCGTGATGTTAAAGATGCACTTTGTATCAATACGTGGCCAGTTGCTGGAGCAATAGATCAGTCATTATTGAATGATTTTGAATTAGTTCAAGATATCATATCTGGAATAAGAACGGTACGTAAGGAAAAGCAAATAAGCTTTAAAAATAAGATTACGTTAAGCGCCATAAATAATGAGAAGTTGTCTAACGATTATAATGGTCTCATTATGAAAATGGGGAACGTTTCTCAAATTGATACGGTTACTGAACAAGTAAGTGGAGCTGCTAGTTATCGTGTAAAATCAAATGAGTATTTCATACCACTTGAAGGAAATATAGATGTAGCAGCAGAGCTTGAAAAGCTAGCTGGCGAACTTAAAAGGGCTCAAGGTTTCCTTGTAGGAGTTCAAAAAAAGTTGGGTAATGAACGTTTTGTGAGTAGTGCTCCAGAGCAAGTAGTAGCCATAGAAAAGAAAAAGGAGGCAGATGCTCTTGCAAAAATCGAAACGATAGAAGCAAGTATGAAAGCTTTAAAAGGCTAGTCTAAAAAAGTGATAAATTTAAACGACCTCAATTGAGGTCGTTTTTTGTTTAAATTCGTTTCTTAAACAAATTAAGATGAATCAATATATTAATGACTTTAGTTACGCTTTAATAGTATGGCAACTAGTTATGGCGGTTTTTTGGATTGCTGTAATTATAGCGTTAGTGAAATTATACATGCTCCTCATCAAGTATCTTAAACTAAGAATTAATCAATTAGAAAATAATAGAAATGAATGAGGTTATTAATAAAGTAGAAGAACCTACGTTTATGGAAAATCCTATCGTGATACTATTAACTTCTATTGTATTGCTAGTGGTTCTCGTTAAAGGCGTAATATGGCTTACTAAGTATCTCTTAAATTCTACAAATGAAAAGCCGCGAGATTTAAAATAATACTACCAAGGTTTAGGGTAAAGCTTTTCTATTATTTTAATATACCTTTCTTTAGCTTCTTTTTTGGAAATAGCTTGAACTTGAATGAGCGCATTCATTTTAAAGGCGCTTCTCAAATCATTAGATTGGAAACTGCGATTGCTTACATAAGGTTCGTCTATGGCTCTCTTATAATATGCATATAGTTGTAGTTGCAAATCTGGTGGCACTAAAGATTGTTCTTCAGAGCTTGCCTTTGCAAATGCATCGTTAAAAGCGATATCGAGGTCCTTATCTGTCATTAAAACTGTGCTAATACGGTAACACCACCTTTTACCTTTTGATTAAGAGCGACACTAACTGGAGTGTCCACTGGAAGATAAACATCTACTCTAGAACCAAATTTAATAAATCCACTTTCACTTCCTTGATCAACGTTATCATTTTCTACAGCGTAGTTCACTATGCGTTTAGCAAGTGCGCCGGCAATTTGTCTGTGCATGACTTGCTGTCCATTTTTATGATCGACAACTACTGTTGTTCTTTCGTTCTCTTCGCTGGCTTTAGGATGCCAAGCTACTAGGTATTTTCCTGGGTGATATTTGCTATAACTTACTTTTCCACCTACAGGATAACGAGTAACATGAACATTAATAGGTGACATAAATACTGAAATCATCAAGCGTTCACCTTTAAAATATTCATTTTCTTGAACTTTTTCAATAACAACAACTTTACCATCTACTGGTGAGACTATAGTTGCGTCATCAAAAATGGTAGTTCTAGTAGGGTTTCTAAAAAATTGAAGTATGATGATAAGGAAGACTAGCCCTAGAGCAATTAGGATATAAGATAGCCAACTAGGCATCTCAATTTGCGTTGCCAGTGCGGCAAGAGCTCCTGCGACAACAAATCCTATAATAATTGAAATTGTACCTTCTTTATGAAACATAATTGATAATTGTAAAAAATAAATAAGCAAATGGTGCTGCAAAGATAATACTGTCCATTCTATCAAAAATACCACCATGCCCAGGCATAATGCTACCGCTGTCTTTGACTTCAGCTTGTCTTTTAATTTTAGACTGTATTAAATCTCCTATTGTGCCAAAAAAGGCTACTATAAATGCTAGTAGAACCCACTGCCATAATTCATATCCACCTACAAAGTAATAAAGACCTACACCAGCGAGAAGCGCCATGAATAAGCCACCTAGAAACCCTTCAATAGTTTTCTTAGGCGAAATGCGTTCAAGTAATTTGTGCTTACCAAAGTTCTTCCCAGTAAGATAGGCAAAACTATCATTTACCCATATAATTAGAAACATACCTACCAGTAGCTCTGGCTTATAGTATATGTTATCGTTTTGATCGATTTGCATAGGAATAAGAGCCAAAAAAAGACTGCTGCCTATGAGATAGAGCAAAGCTATAATGTGCTTTTTAGTATTGAATAATGGTATTCGGTTTAATAAAACCAAATCTCTTATGAGATAAACATTAACTAATAAGGTACCTGCGAGCAATGAGTATATAATATAATTGTAAATCGTTTTATACTCTGCTGGCCATTCTAACCATACCAGGAAAAAGTAAGAAAGTGGTAAAACAGGATAAATAAGCCATTGCTTCAGCCTTATCATAGGCATGAGTTCTACTAAACAGATAAAAGCAAATATGCAGAATAGAATAATGAATACTTCTGGCGGTGCATATAGAGCGCTAAGTACGACTAGCGCAACATAGATTATTCCAGATATGGAACGTACTAATAATTCCCTCATTCTATAAGTCTTCTAATAAAATGAGGTAAACTCTCTTAGTAGGAACACCATAATTCATAAGGTCTTTTTTCTCCTGGACTTTAGGTTCTTGAAAGTTCTTTAGGGTAGTGATATTCGTAGGTATGTTAGATCCGCTGCGGTGTTTAATTCCACGTAATCCTTCACCTATAGACTCTACTATCTGGCTGGCAGTAGCAAGAACAACCATAGTTCCCGGAAAATCTGCTGGTTTCTTTTCTTTAAGTTGGTTTGAAGAAAATAAAATCGCGCCATTATCTGCGATGACGTATTCACATGTAGTTAAGAAAAAACTACAATCATCATGAACGTCAGAGAATTGAAGGTTGAATCCATCAAATCGCCCTCTTAAATTATGATCATTGCATAGCACGCTCGTTTCATAAAAGTCGTGCTCTACAAGTACATCTTCAAAATTTGCTTGAACTTCATTTTCATCTAAAGAATAAAGAAAACGTCCACCTTGCCGAGTAAAATTGTGAATGAATCGCTCGTCTAGCGGTAACTTCTCTTCGGGCATATATTTAGAGCGCTCCATATCATCATGCTGAGAAGACTCAGTATTTGATGATTTTTTGAAGAGTTTTTTAAAAATACTCATCTAGGATAGACTCATTAATGTTAGGGACAAGGTAAATATAACTACTAATTATAGTAGTAGCAAACTATTCTTCTTCCTCTGCAGAAATTGTCTTAGCTGGAATTTTTCTAGTAGATGCTTTTAATGCTATAGCTTCTTCCTTAATAAAGGGACGTTTGCCAAAAATATTCTCCAAATCATCTTTGAAAATCACCTCTTTTTCAAGTAAAACTTCAGCAAGTTGTGTCAACTTATCTTTGTTTTCCTCAAGTATCGCAATAGCTCTTTGATATTGTGCTTCTATGATTTTAGAAATCTCTTGATCTATAATTACAGCAGTTTCTTCACTATAAGGTTTAGACATGCTATACTCTTGCTGTCCACTAGAATCGTAATAAGTGATATTACCTACTTTATCATTAAGTCCATAAATCGTTACCATTGCACGAGCTTGCTTAGTTACTTTCTCAAGATCACTAAGTGCACCAGTTGAAATATTATTGAATATAACTTTCTCTGCAGCACGACCACCCATAGTAGCACACATCTCATCTAGCATTTGCTCAGGACGCACGATTTGTCTTTCTTCAGGTAAATACCATGCGGCACCTAATGATTGACCACGTGGAACAATGGTTACTTTTACTAAAGGCGCAGCATGCTCAGTCATCCAACTTACGGTTGCATGTCCAGCTTCATGGTACGCTATAGTTTTCTTCTCTGATGGAGTGATCAGTTTGTTTTTCTTTTCAAGTCCACCTACTATACGGTCTACTGCATCAAGGAAATCTTGCTTATCTACAGCTTTTTTTCCTTTACGTGCTGCAATCAGTGCAGCCTCGTTACACACATTTGCAATATCTGCACCTGAGAATCCAGGAGTTTGTTTTGCTAGGAATGAAGTGTCTAATTCATTTGCTACCTTTTTAAGTGGTCTCAAGTGAACTTCAAAAATTTCTTCGCGCTCATTCACATCTGGTAAATCCACATAAATTTGACGATCAAAACGACCAGCACGCATTAATGCTTTATCAAGTATGTCAGCACGGTTAGTGGCTGCAATTACTATCACATTTGTATTAGTACCAAAACCATCCATCTCTGTAAGGAGTTGATTCAATGTGTTCTCACGTTCATCATTAGAACCAGAGAAATTTGATTTACCTCTGGCGCGACCTATAGCGTCTATTTCATCAATGAATATGATAGCAGGAGATTTTTCTTTGGCCTGTTTAAATAAGTCACGCACACGACTAGCACCTACACCTACAAACATTTCTACAAAATCAGATCCACTTAATGAGAAGAACGGCACTTTTGCCTCTCCAGCAACAGCTTTTGCAAGTAAAGTTTTACCAGTACCTGGAGAACCTATCAATAAGGCACCTTTAGGAATTTTACCACCTAAGGAAGTATATTTCTCAGGGTTTTTTAAGAAATCTACGATTTCTTGAATTTCTTCTTTGGCACCTTCAAGTCCAGCTACATCTTTAAAAGTAGTTTTAATATCTGTTTTCTGGTCAAAAAGTTTTGCCTTAGACTTGCCTATGTTGAAGATTTGTCCACCAGCACCACCGCCACCACCGCCGCTCATGCGTCGCATTATGAAAATCCATATTCCTATAAGTAATATAAAAGGAAGGAAATTCCATATCATGTTTGTGAACGTAGTGTCTTGAGTTTTATATAAAACTTCAGTTTCTAAGTTTCCAGTTTGCACTGCATCTTCTAGTTGCGGTTGGAAAATCTCAAGATCACCAAACTCAAACTTATATTGCGCCACCTTATTCTGGTTCATCGCACTAGGCTTGAGCGCATCTTTATGCTTTGTCTCATTTGCAAGAGCTTCTTTAGTTAAGAATACCTCTGCAAATCTTCCATTCCATACGATTACCTCTTTCACATCACCATCCTCTAGATATTCAAAGAATTGAGATTTATTGGTCTCTTTAGGTGAATTAACAGCATCATTTATTAAAGAATAGGCAAAAAAAGCAAGTACGATAGGTACTGCTATCCACCACATGCTGAATTTAGGTTTACCGCTTCCTGGTAAAATTGGTTTGTTATTACCTGACTTCTGTTTTGATTTATTTTCTTCAGACATTAGTTTGTATAATCTTAATTAGTAAGCACTTTCAATCACTGTAGTTTTTGCGTCACCCCATAAACTTTCAAGATCATAATAATCTCTTACGTGTTTTTGGAAAACATGAACCACTACATTTACATAATCCATGAGAACCCATTCTGCTTGTGAAGATCCTTCTACATGCCATGGGTTTTCTTGCAATTCCTTGCTTACTTTCCTTTGTACAGAATTTACGATAGCGTTAACTTGAGTGTTTGAATTACCATTACATATGATAAAATAACTAGTTACAGTGTTTTCAATCTCTCTTAAGTCCATGATAATGATGTCATTACCCTTTACATCTTCTATTCCTGCAATTATTTGAGCGATGATCGCATCAGTAGAAACTTTTTCTTTAGTCATCAAATATTTTTTGTTACGACAAATTTATTCTTTTTTTACCAGTGGTTTTACAAAATAAAACTTAATCTCTAGATAAATAGTCACTTGCAAATAGTCAAATTACATGCCACTACATCTACTAATGATGAATTGAGAGCACGCTTTCGCGAAAGCGATACACAACACCTTACTGCCTTATATAGTTTATCTCAATCTCAAGGTCGTGGTAATCGTGGTACCCAATGGCAATCAGATGACGGTAAGAATTTGACATTCAGTGTTTTAATAAAGGATGGTCTTTTTGAAATGACTCCTTTTGAATTAAATCAAATCGTATCTGTGGCGATGGTGGAATGGCTTCAAACTGATTTAAGTATCCAAGCCAAAATAAAATGGCCTAACGACATCCTGTCAGTTCAAAAAAAACTGGCTGGCATACTTATAGAAAATACATTTTCAAATGGAAAGTGGACTCATTCCATCGTTGGAATAGGATTAAATGTAAATCAAGAGGTTTTTCAAGACTTACCTCAAGCGATCTCATTAAAAAACTTAACCGGTAAAACTTTTCTTTTAGAACAATTGTTACTTCAGTTTTTAACACATTTAGATCACGCTTTAAAGAATAGGGCAGTAGCTGTGTCTAAATATCTATCACATCTTTTTAGATATAAGCAGCAAACTAGGTTTGAAATTAACCATCAGATTGTTGACGCTACGGTAAGTGGTATAACACAAAACGGTGAGCTGCTTCTTGAAAAAGAAGGGCAACTCACCGCTTATGATTTAAAACAAGTACGCTGGATTTACTAGAGTTTCTCCAGTCCGTTAGCTAGTTGTTCTAGGAATTTATTGATAGGACCTTTTATCATCATCGCCATCATAGCATTAAAGTCTCCGTTAAATTTAAGTTGAGCTTGTGCACCGTTTGCAACTTGCTCGATATCACAACTTAATGTAAATGCTAGTTTATCGCTAGTGGAGCCTAGTACTACTTGAGTAAAAGGAGTAGATTCTTGCAAGCCTAGTTTAATCTCAGGCATTCCTTTAAGTCCAAAAAGAAACTTGTCATCACCATGAGTTTCAAATTTTGTATCCTCTGGCATCAATTGTTTATAGTTTTCTACCTGAGTCAAGAATTCATATAATTCTTGAGGTGTTTTTTTAGTTTGTACCGTACGGCTTTCTAAATTCATAATGTTTTATTTTCCAGTCCAGGCGCTAGGATCTTTTCTCCAGCTTTTTAATAATTCTATTTCAAGGTCAGAGAAGTGACCAGCATTTTGAGCTTGTAAAATCAAGTGATCATAATCGCTTAAAGTATGTAAATTCAAGTCATACTTTTTAAAGTTCTCCTGTGCAAATTCAAAACCATACGAAAACAGTGCCAGCATTCCTTTAACCTGTGCGCCGCCTTCTTTTAAAGCGTCCACTGCGTTCAAGCTACTTTTTCCTGTACTTATTAAATCTTCAATAACGACAACAGTTTGACCTTTCTCAAAATGTCCTTCTATTTGGTTTTGACGACCATGCTTCTTAGCCTCTGGACGTACATAAATGAAAGGTAATTTCAAGTAGTCTGCCACCAGCATTCCTATACCTATTGCTCCAGTCGCTACTCCAGCAATTACATCTGGCTTACCATAAAGTTCTTCAACTTGGTTTGCTAGTTGTTCTCGCAAAAAATTGCGAATCGTTGGGTATGAAAGAGTTACACGGTTGTCGCAATAGATTGGAGATTTCCATCCACTTGCCCATGTAAAAGGTTCTTGCGGTTGCAATTTTATTGCTTTAATTTGCAATAGTAATTCGGCCGTTTTAATTGCGATATCCTTATTTATAACCATGGCGCAAATGTATAAAGTTTTTGTGAAAGACGTTGCAATTTTAGTGACATCAAATAGGGATGCTTATCCCGACTATGAAGTATTCTCTTTAAAAGATGTAGACCTGCTCAAAATCATTAAAAAGATTGAGAAAGGAAAGCTTAAAAAAGTATTGCTTTATTCTAAAAGTGAGAAAAAATTACTCAAGAGATTACACAAGAAATTACCTCTAGTAAAAGCTGGTGGTGGTCTTGTAATTAATAGCGAGAACAATTTTTTATTTATTCATCGCAATGGTAAATGGGATTTACCTAAAGGAAAGGCAAATCGTTTTGAAAGGATGAAGAAAACCGCAAAACGAGAAATTAAAGAAGAGACAGGTGTAAAAAACTTGAACATTATTGAAAAACTAGGACGCACCTATCATGTCTTCAATAGAAAAAATGGACTTAAATTAAAGCTCACGCATTGGTATCTTATGGAAACTGATTACATGGGACCACTCTCACCGCAACTTAATGAAGGAATAGAAAAGGCTGTGTGGCTCAATAAAGATGTTGCAGAAGTGGCATTGCAATCCTCATACAGCAACATTAAAGAACTATTTCCAGACCAAATGCTACATTTTAAGCGACGAGAGATCTAGATAATATTCCATGTCTTGCGCTCTTATTTCTACTTTCACATCTTCATTTAAATAAGAATAAGCTTTAGGTAACTCAATTCTTTTATTTACCTGCAGAATTAATGAGTCTGCAGATAGTTTGTTGACACCTAGAGTGGCATTTTCAAATTCTTCTTTACTGAAAGCATATGGTTTACTCGTAATAAATTCTCTAAAACCATCATAATCCTCAGGTTTAATGTCAAGAGAAAGGTTAGCGACAGCCTGTTGTAAATTAATGTCAAATATGCGTCTTACATCATCTTCTTTGGCAGGCTGAGCGAGTTCTATTATTTTTAACTCTGTTAAATCAGGTTTCTTATAAGTTTTAATCATTCGGCTTTTCTTGCCATTTTTAGAATAGACTAACTCATAGCTTATCATACCTTCATTCTGACTTAAGTGCTCTAAGTGAATATTATTAACGCCACTCATGTCGCCATTGCAAATTTTGCGTTCTCGATCATTTATAAAAATGCCCCATATTTCTTCTAGCCCAGCGTCTTTATTATAAGTCACATCTACAAAATCTTGAGTAATTAGATTTTTAACATCATTATTGAGTCTATCTTGAACATCACTATCACCTTTGTAAAATGGTATTTGAAAAACATAAGTAGTGCTGCCACATGTAAAATCCTTCACGAGCCTGCTACTGTCAATCGCTCCTTTTACGTCTAGTGGCGTGTCATTAATTTCTTTTTTACAAGAAATTATAGCACATGCCATAAATAGAATTATTGCTTTTTTAATCATTGCTGTAAACTTTATAAATTGGGTAAGTTAAATGTGCTTTCTCATAATTAGGAGATCGATCGTGGATCCATTTCAATTGCGCATAATTGCTCTTTGCAAATTTTGAATCAGATTGCTTAATGGAATCAAATGTTTTTTTCAACTCAGGATTTGAATTTAGTAATTCCATCGCAGTAGCTTCAAAAACATAGGATGAGAATCCTTCTTTTTGCTGTAGAATTGTGTCAAAGAAGTTCCATTTGAAAAAGGAGTCTTGACCTTGAGGCTCAAGTGTTTCTAGAATATACCTTATTCCTGGTTGCGCAGTTGGGATGATGATATCGCTTTCGCGAAAGCGTAACTCTACATCTTTCTCACTCACCACCACATTAGAATGTGGATAATGACCTTCATAAGCGCTTGTAGACGTTTTATAATCCTCAATGCGGTATCGAGAAACAGTCATGGTGCTGTCATGAGGCAATACTTCCATTTGAATATTATTCATGCGCAACAATTCTATGATTTCCCACTGACCTTGTGGTACTACATAATACTGCGGTATGGTAATAGAATCACTAGATGTAAAATGATTATAATAAGGTGTTTTCTTTTCAAAAGGTTTGCTGCGATCATAAGTCAATAATTCCTGGCCGGTAAGTCCACTTACAGAATTAACAGCTTGATAGCCTTTGAATAATAAGGTGTCGGCTTTTTCACGATTAGTTTGATGATTTAATGGGTAGAATTGAGCATTGGAAAAGTGTTCAAAGGAATCAGTTCGTGCTTTCTTAATAGCAGATAAATTTTGAGTTCCTAGAACAATCATCTCTTCCATGATTGCTTGTGTTCCTAAAACACGATCTTTATATGGTTTGAGCATGTGAGTTTCTATCATCATTCCCATAGTGTTCCAAAGTGTCGTGTAACCTGTGCTGTAGCGAGGATGATCCATGAATTGAGCAAAACCTGTTTCTGGCGGTGCACCATAAACATTTACATATGGAGTCATGTCGTGACCGCGAGATTTCATTTGTTCTTCAAGCTGTGGTTGTAAAGTGTTCTTTAAAAATGTTCCTGCAGCGCCGCCTAATTTATTATGTTGCGTAAACAAATGAGTAAGTGTGTACTGATAGTCTGCTCCATTACTTACGTGATTATCTATAAAGATATCTGGGTTTACTTTATGATAGATATTATAGAAAGCTTGTGCGTTGCGAGAATCTGCCTTTATGAAATCTCTATTGAGGTCATAATTACGAGCATTTCCTCTAAAACCGTATGACTCAGGTCCATTCTGGTTAGTTCTTGTATGGCTGTTACGATTTAAAGATCCACCTACATTATACACTGCAATTGCACTGAAGATTAAATTATCTTCTGTTTCTAGTTTGCCCGTAGCTAGATCTCGCATTAACATCATGGTGGCATCTATACCATCACTTTCTCCAGGATGGATACCGTTGTTAATGAGGATTTTTATAGAATTCTCATTTGCAGAGTTCCAATCTATGTTGTTTTTAGAAAAGCTTACTAAATGTAAAGGCAAGCCACTGTCAGTTAACCCTACTTCTTCAATACTTATGGTAGAGTAGGAACTAGCAAGATCTTCATAAAATGAAATGACTTCTTGATACGTCGCAGTTTGATTTCCATTACCTTTTTCAAAAGGAGTTTGCCAGTCTTTAATTTCTTCTTCCTTTTCCTCTATAGATTGCTGACAAGAAATGGCGGCAAAAACTAAAAATAAAATACTTAATAATCTCATGATTTTACGGTGTCTGGCACTAAGATAGTATAGTCTCCATTATTTCTGATTACGTCTCGCACTATGGAGGATGAAATGTATGATGTATCAGGACTGGTAAGTAGAAAAATGGTTTCTATGGTTGATAGTTTACTATTAGTATGAGCGATTGCTTTTTCAAATTCAAAATCGGCAGGATTACGTAGGCCTCTAAGAATAAATGGAGCTTTTTGCTCTTTACAAAAATCAATGGTAAGCCCAGAATAAGTCATTACTTTAACTCTAGGTTCATTAATGAAAGTTTTCTCGATAAACTCTTTACGTTGCTCTAGTGTGAACATGTATTTCTTATCGGCATTAATACCTATGGCAATAATGATTTCATCAAACAATTCAAGTCCACGGTCTATAATATCTACGTGTCCTAAAGTTATGGGATCAAAACTTCCTGGGAATACGGCTCTTTTCATGAGTGATATTTTATAGTGTTTTCGATAATCGCGGTAAAAACCTCTTTTAAAGTTCTTCCCGTGGCTCTTATTTGTTGTGGAATGATACTTTCTTTGCTCATTCCTGGATTTGTATTAATCTCTATAAAGTGCGGTATGCCATTATGGAATATAAAATCTGCGCGCGCAATTCCTTTGCAATTTAAGACTTCATAAATTCTTTTAGTCTGTACTTGAACTGCTTGAGTTAATTCAGGTGATATCCTTGCAGGAGTGATTTCTTGAGATCTTCCACTGTATTTTGCTTCATAATCAAAGAAATCATTTTCACTTATAATCTCAGTAGGTGGTAGTACAATTAGGTTTTCATCAATTTTATAAATTCCTACTGACACTTCTATTCCGTCTAGGAAAGATTCAATTATTGCTTCAGTATCTACTTCAAATGCTAACTGAAGTGCTGCATCTAGTTCTTCGGTTTTATAGACTTTAGAAACTCCAAAGCTGCTACCGCTACGATTTGCCTTCACAAAATAGGGAAGTCCTAGACGAATTGCAACATCTTTAGAATCATAAGCATCATCTTTATTAAGATAAATATGTTTACCTGTGGTAATGTTCCATGGTTTTAAAACAGCTATACAATCTCTTTTATTAAAGGTTATAGCACTTTGGTATGAATCACAAGAGGTTTGTGGGATACCTAGCAGTTCTAGATAGCTTTGAAAGATTCCATCTTCTCCAGGAGTTCCATGTATCGTGTTATAAGCACAATCAAAAGTGATGTGCTCACCGTTTACAGTAATGCTAAAGTCGTTTTTATCTATGAAGTGCTTTTCCTCTTTTGCATCTGTGTAATACCATCCTTCTTCTAGTATAGCGATTTCAAACACATTATACTTACTGCGGTCTATGTTTTCAGAAATGACAGCGCCACTTTTTAAAGAAATTTGCCACTCGTGAGAATAGCCGCCCATTAATACCGCAATGTTTTTCATGTGTTAACTTTTCGCAAAAGCGTGAACAACAAAGTTAAAAAAGAACTGCTTCTAAGTATGTTTTCAATGATTATATTTGAACAAATTTTTAAGATGAAAAAATTCCTGATTTTTCTTATAGTGTGTACAGTGGCTTTCACTGCTCAGGCAAGTGAATTATGTAACGATCGTTTTGTGGTAGTAATAGATCGTGGACACAGTACTGTTGATCAAGGTGCTCAAGTAGGCGAGGATACAGAATATGGAATTTTATCTTCCCTAGTTGCTCAACTTACTGGTGAGGTTAAGGAGTCAATAGAGGTTATATATTATAATGCTAGTGGAGAGCATCTAACTATAGATGAGCGAGCTACTCGCATAAATGCCTTAAATCCAGATTTAGTAATTTCTATTCACATGGGCAATTCAAAAAATGGTCCTAGACAAGCAGCGATTATTTTAAATGAAAATAATACGGGATTTGAGAAAAGTAAAGGCTTTGCAAATCAATTGATTAACAACCTTGTGAATGATGTTTATTTTTCAACTGTACGTACTGAAGTTGAAAATATGTCGTTATTAGAAAAAGTAAATGCTCCAGCGTTTATGCTCGAGATCGGTAATATGAATGCACCTAGAGATCGTTACTATCTACAAACTACTGGTGCGGGAAGGTTGAGTATCAATTTCACTGCATTTTTAAATGAATTAAATTAAGATATGAGTTTTATAAAATTCTTATTTACTAAAACATTTCTTAAACATCTCTTGCTAGCTGCAGGATTGATTGTGGCGTTGTGTTTTCTTTATTTATTTTGGTTGAGTTATTACACTAACCATGGACAGAAAATTGAGGTTCCTAACCTAGCTAAGTTATCTCTTGTAGAAGTGGATGAAAAATTAGAAGAACTAGATTTGAGAAGAAAGCTCATCGATAGCTCCAGTTATAATCCAGAGTTTCCGCCACGTAGCGTGATTGAACAAGATCCAGCTGCAGGGAAATTTGTAAAGGAAAATAGACAGATTTATATTAAGTTGAATCCATCTGGTTATGGAGAGATTCAAATCCCAAATTTGATTAATAGAACTAGAAGACAAGCTGAGCCTACTTTAAAAGCATTAGGTTTTAAAATAGGTGAAGTAACTTATAGACCACATATTGCAACTGATATGGTGCTAGAATTGCGCCATAATGGAGAAAAAGTTGAGGCAGGGAATTCTTTAATGAAAACCTCTGTTATTGATTTAGTCCTAGGTGATAAATCATTATTATATACTCAAGAGCCAGCGGCTCAAGATACTCCAGAAGATGCCACAGGTAACTAATCCCGATGAGCTCGATGATGCTCACGATGATGATCTTTATGAACACCATCAATTTACAGCTAGTGAAGGTCAAGAGCCTCTAAGAGTTGATAAATACTTAATGAATTTCATTGAAAATGCGACGCGTAGTAAAATACAGCAAAGCATTAAAGATGGTGCTGTAAGAGTGAATGATGAGATTGTAAAATCAAATTATAAGGTTAAAGCTGGTGACGCCATACGTGTGCTTTTCAAGCATCCACCGCATGAGAATTTGCTTGTCGCAGAGGATATCCCATTAGATATTATCTATGAAGATGATGCACTCGTAGTAGTGAATAAACCTGCTGGAATGGTCGTTCATCCAGGACATGGGAACTATTCAGGAACATTGATAAATGCGCTTATTCATCATTTTGAAAATTTACCTAATAATAGTAGTAATAGACCAGGACTCGTACATCGTATAGATAAAGATACCAGTGGCTTACTAGTAGTTGCAAAAACGGAGCAAGCTATGTCTTATCTGAGTGCTCAATTTGCTGCAAAAACCAGTGAACGAGAATACATAGCTATCGCATGGGGTAGTTTTAATGAGGAAAGCGGTACCGTAGAAGGAAATATAGGAAGACATCCTAAAAATAGACTGCAAAATTATGTGTGGTCAGGTGAAGAAGCTTATAAAGGAAAACCAGCGGTTACTCACTGGAGCGTTATAGAAAATCTAGGTTATGTAACGATGATTTCATGTAAACTAGAAACTGGTAGAACACACCAGATCCGTGTGCACATGAAGCATATAGGTCATACATTATTTAATGATGAGCGATATGGCGGTGATAAAATACTTAAAGGAACTACGTTTACTAAGTACAAGCAGTTTGTAGATAATTGCATGAAAATCTTACCACGTCAAGCGTTGCATGCTAAAACTCTAGGTTTTGAACATCCAGTTACTAAAAAGTGGATGAGTTTTAATTGTGATATTCCTCAAGATATGACAGATTGTATTGATAAATGGCGTGCTTATGCTGTGAATTCTAAAGATATCTAGTTATCGGTCGTTATTATCTTTTGTTACTACCATAGAATAAATTAAACTAATTACTATATCAAAAACTTAACTAGCCTTTAAGCTGGAATTGCTTAAAGGACACTTATTTTTGATTCATATTTAGTGCCTTATGAAAATTCTATTATCTCCTGCCAAAACGCTGGATTATGAAACGGAACTACCTACCGCAACTCATACCCAACCTTTATTTCCTAAAGAAGCTAAAAAGCTGAATGGCGTTCTTAAAAAAATGTCTAAGAAAAGTGTAGGCGAGTTGATGCATATCTCAGATGCGCTTGCAGGTCTGAACTACCAGCGTTATAAAGAATTTCAAAAAGATTTCAATCCAGAGAATAGTCGTCCAGCAGTTTATGCCTTTGCCGGTGATGTATATACAGGACTCGATGCCTACACGATTTCAAATAAACACGAACAAGCATTACAAGATAAAGTGCGCATACTTTCAGGAATGTATGGTTATTTAAGACCGCTTGATTTATTACAGCCTTATCGTCTTGAAATGGGAACTAAGCTGCCAGTAGGAAATCATAAAAACCTATATGAATTCTGGAAAGATAAAGTGACTCCTTCACTCAATAAAGAAATTGAAGTTGATGAACTGGTCGTGAATCTAGCAAGTAATGAATACTTTAAAGTTATTGATAAAAAGAAATTGAAAGGTGAACTAATTACACCTGTTTTTAAGGACTATAAAAATGGCAAGCTTAAAGTGATATCGTTTTTTGCAAAAAAGGCACGCGGTACTATGGCAAGATTTCTAGTAGAAAATAATGCTTCAAATCTTCAAGATCTTATCGCATTTCAAGAAGATGATTATCGCTTTTCTTCTGCTGATACTGAAAACGAAAACGAGCCCGTATTTATAAGGTAAAGTTTATCTTTAGTGCATGGCTCAAGAACCTAATAATTTTTCCATAAAAGACTGGTCAGAAAATGATAGACCACGAGAGAAGTTATCTCTCAACGGTAGTTCATCGTTGTCTGATGCTGAACTGATTGCCATACTGATAGGTAGTGGTAATAGAGAAATGAGTGCTGTGGAATTGAGTAGAGTCATTCTTAATCACGCGGGAAATTCTCTTGATAAACTAGGTAGGTTGAGTATTAAGGAGCTCATGAAGTTTAAAGGAATAGGTGAGGCAAAGGCTATTTCCATCACCGCAGCTATGGAGCTAGGGAAAAGACGTGCCAGTGAATTACCAACTACCAGACCTGTCATAACTTGTAGCGATGACGCGTTCCAACTCTTGCAACCCATTATAGGTGATTTACCACATGAGGAATTCTGGATTCTTTATGTGAACAATAGTCATAAAGTACTCGCAAAACATCAAATCAGTAAAGGAGGATTTACAGGGACGATGGTAGATACTAGAATTGTATTTCAAAAAGCAGTAGAAGAAAGTGCTGTCGCCATGATTCTCGCGCATAATCATCCTAGTGGAAAATTAATGCCTAGTATGGATGACAAGCGCCTTACCCAAAAATTGATAGAAGCCGGCAAAGTCATGGACATAAAAATCCTAGATCACCTTATCGTGACCAGTGATAGTTTCTACAGTTTTGCAGACCATAACTTGATGTAATGGTACTTATATATATTCACAAATTAACCGCACGCAAGCAATATATCTTTAGGCATATTTTCAAGAGATTGTTAGAGGTTCCTTTTCAATTCACGTCAGACTTGAGTGTTTTTATAGCTCATGAAGGTCCTAAATTTTCTTATGGAAATAAACCACTAGGTGATGAATTTCATATTTGGTCTTATGGATTACTCGATGAGGTAGGAATAGATGATCACGATATTGAAGTTTATAAATGGGAAGATTTACCAGTGTTTTTCAAATCACCAGATCGCGGTAATTTACCATTTGATATTTTTTCAGCTTGTTTTTATTTGCTGACTCGATATGAAGAATATTTACCTCAGGTAAAAGATGATATGGGACGTTTCTCAGCAACTGCAAGTATAGCAGCACAACATCATTTTCTTGAGATGCCGGTGGTTGATTTATGGGTGCAAAAATTTGGAGAAGAGTTAGAACGGTATTTTGAAATCTCGCTTTCGCGGAAGCGTACTACAAACATCATAGCCACAATTGAAACGGCTACTGTCTTTGAATACAAGCATAGAGCTGTAGTACCGTCTGTAAAAATATTTTATCAAAACTTAAGGAAATTACGAGTAAGAAAGCTTTTCAGGCAAATAGGTGTTCATTTACGCTTAACGAAAGATCCTTATGATGTATATGATATTGTTTTGCGTGTTTACAAAGAATGTCTTGAACAACTGCCTAAAAGTTTGAAATATCATCGTAGAATCCTTTATTTCTTTCATTTAGGAGATTATAATTATATCGATGATGGTGTTTCTTATCGCTCGCGCAGCTATCAAGAACTCATTAAACATATGGCCGACTATGTAGAAATAGGGTTGCGATTTTCTTATGCAAACGGTATTGATAAGATTGATAAAGAAGCTTTACGATTTGAATCTATTACTAACCGACCACTATCTAAGACAATGACTGCATTTTCAAAAATTTCTATGCCTGGACATTACAAGAAATTGGTGGACATGGATTTTATAGAGGACTATAGCATGGGATACACAAATGTGCCAGGTTATCGAGCCAGTACCAGTCATAGTTTTTATTTCTACGACTTAGATTATGAGGTGCAAACACCATTGCGTGTTTATCCTTATGCGTTGCATTATAGAAGTATCGAGCACTTTATGCTCAATGGACAGCAGGCCATAGTAGATAAATTATTACGATATGCAGACCAAGTTACTGGTAATTTTATAGTAGTGTTTGATAACGCTCAATTAGATCTTAAAAAACGATCGCATATTTACACCATTCTTAAAAAAATACTGACTTATCATGTTTAATGAAGTAAAGCACCTTTTCTTTGATTTAGATCATACCCTTTGGGATTTTGACTTAAATAGTAAACTTGCCTATAAGCAAATCTTTGAGGAGCATGAACTGGATTTATCACTAGATCAGTTTATAGAAGTTTATGAGCCACTCAATCTAGAGTTCTGGAGAAAATTTAGAGAGAATGAAATCACTAAAGAAGAACTGCGTTACCAGCGATTAAAAACAGCATTTACAGCTTGTGATTATCGCGTGACAGATGAGCAAATTGATCTCTATGCAGACCTGTACATCGAGTATTTGCCTAATAATAATCATCTTTTTGATGGCTGTATTGAATTATTAGACTCATTGAACGAGCATTTTGAAATGCACTTAATTACAAACGGATTCAATGGCGTGCAGCAAAACAAAATTGAAAAGGCTGGATTAACTAAGTATTTCAATATAGTCCTCACTGCCGAAGCCGCTGGAGTTAAAAAACCAGCTCCTCAAATTTTTCATCAAGCCCTAAAAATGGCTGGTGCAACTGTAGAAAATAGTGTTATGATAGGAGATAGCTATGCTGCCGATATTTTGGGCGCAAAGAATGTAGGATTGAAAACCATATGGTTCCATATCACAGATCAGGAAATTCCCGATGGAGAAGTAGTGGTTCACAATTTGTTAGATATTCAACCTTTATTAGGTTTATAATCATAATGATCTTTCCATCTTTTTTCTAGAAACTCTCGCTGTGACTGCTCGCGTGGATTATTGCCAGGTTCAAATATTTTAGTACCGCTTATTTCTTGTGGAAGGAAATCAAATTGAGCAAAATTACCAGGATGATCATGCGCATATTTATATTCCTCACCATAACCTAGGTCTTTCATCAATTTAGTAGGAGCATTGCGCAATCCTAAAGGCACTGGTAAATCTCCAGTTTGTTTCACGATTTGCTGTGCTTGACCTATGGCAAGATAGGAAGCATTGCTCTTAATGGATGTGGCAAGGTAAATGGCACACTGACTCAAAATAATACGCGATTCTGGATAACCTATTGTTGAAACTGCTTGGAATGTATTATTTGCCATAATCAGGGCTGTAGGGTTTGCATTCCCTATGTCTTCACTCGCAAGGATAAGCATGCGTCGTGCAATAAATTTGAGGTCTTCTCCACCTTCAATCATTCTTGCAAGCCAGTATACAGAACCATTAGGGTCGCTGCCTCTTATAGATTTTATAAACGCACTTATGATGTCATAGTGCTGTTCACCTGTTTTATCGTATCGAGCAGGATTAGATTGTACTTGTTCAAAAACGAGCTCATTAGTTATTACAACTGCACCTTGCGGCTGGCTGTTTACTACTAATTCAAATATGTTGAGCAGCTTTCTAGCATCTCCACCACTTATGCGCAATAGAGCCGTGGTTTCTTTTATGGTGATGTCTCGTTTGCTTAATAGTTCATCTGTTTTTAATGCTCTGTCTAGAAGTTGTTCTAGGTCCGCTTTCGCGAAAGCGTCTAAAACATAAACCTGACATCTAGATAAAAGTGCTGGAATTACCTCAAAACTCGGGTTCTCTGTAGTAGCGCCTATCAAGGTTACCCAACCTTTCTCAACAGCTGCAAGTAAGGAGTCTTGTTGAGATTTACTGAACCTATGAATCTCATCTATGAATAGGATAGGGTTTTTTGCGGTGAACAGACCACCAGAGCTTTTTGCTTTTTCAAGAATTTCTCTCACATCCTTTACACCACTATTTATAGCGCTTAGAGAATAAAACGGCCGTTTACTTTCCTGAGCGATAATATTTGCAAGTGTAGTTTTTCCGGTGCCCGGTGGACCCCATAAAATCAGGGAAGGAATGGTGCCATTAAGAATATGCTGTCTTAATGTTCCTTTTTTTCCCACGAGATGACTCTGACTTAAATAATCGTCGAGATTTTGTGGTCTTATACGTTCTGCAAGTGGTGAGTTAAGCATGTGGCTAAGATAAGGAGAGCGATGATTTTATAATATGTATTTGGGAATTAATCATGTTGTCATGACATTTTTGCCATTTTTGGTTTTGGCGGTGTTATTGATTCTTTAAGATGTGAAAGAATCAGACTATTTTAAATTTGACGCTATAACGGTATTGCCAGCCTTGGTATTTACTTTATTAATTTGGTTGATCTATACAATTGAAGTAAAATATCATTTCAACTTCACACATTATGGAGTACGTCCAGAAAAGTTGAGTGGACTTAAAGGAATCTTGTTCAGTCCTTTTATTCATGCAGATTTAGGACACTTATGGAGTAACACCTTACCATCCTTAGTGCTCATGAGCGGTTTGAGTTACTTTTATAGAAGTATCAGTTTCAAGGTTCTTGTATTAGGGATTATAGGAACTGGTTTAATGACTTGGATAATAGGACGACCATCATACCACATAGGGGCAAGTGGTTTAATTTATATGCTAGCTAGTTTCCTATTCTTTAAAGGAGTTTTTACAAAATATTATAGAATGCTAGCACTCAGTTTTATAGTCGCATTTTTCTATGGTAGTATGGTATGGTATGTATTACCTATCAAAGATGGAATCTCTTGGGAAGGTCATTTGAGTGGTGGAGTAGTAGGTCTGTTGCTTGCTGTTTTTACAGCTAACAAATTACCTGAGAAGAAAAAATACCTTTGGGAAAACCCAAATTTTGATCCTGAGGATGATGCCTTTATGCGTCACTTTGATGAAGATGGGAACTTTATTGAGTTTGAGGAAGAAGAATAAAGATTAAAATTTATCAAAGCTGAAGAAATTAATAAAGCCTCTGTCTATAACAACAGAGGCTTTATAAAATTATTTAATTCTAAATCTTAATTAATAGAATAACCTGGGTTTTGTTGTGCTCTCATTCCTTGGTTACCTTGAATTTCTGCAAGTGGAATAGGGAATGTGTATCTGAAATCAGATACAGGTAATACACAAGCTCCGTTGATAGCACAGTCGATAGGATCACGAGTGATTTCTCTATTTCCTAGAGCACCTAATCTTCTTAAATCTTGGTATCTGTGACCTTCAAAAGCAAGTTCGATTCTTCTTTCATCAAGAATATCTCCATAAGCTTCAGTAGCGTTTGCATAAGTTACTGTAGGTTGAGCAGCACCAAAACGTTGTGCTCTCAAATCATCTAATAACTCACCTGCAGATCCAGGTCCATTTAATAAACCTTGGCTTACACGACCTTCAGCAAGAATGAATAACATCTCAGAAGAACGGAATACTTTAAGGTCATTCATAAGAGGAACACCTTCAGAACCTTCGTACTTATCAACTACATGTACTTCGCGGTCCGGTAATACAGCTCCAACTGCATATTCAATTAGGTTCACATCTCTACGGATATCACCTACTACAAATTCATCTGCAAGAGATTTACCCATTTCAAGATAAGGAGAACCACCTAAATCAGGACCAATAAAAGCAAATAGAGATCCAGCCCATCCGCCACCAGTATCACCAGTACCTTGGTTGTCATAACTATCAGCAATAGTTCTTTCTAACTTCATGATGATTTCAGCATTACCTTGATCAAGGAACATGTTTTCATAATCAGCACGGTTTGCGATAGGGTAAGCAGTTAACAATTGTTGAGCTAAAGGAGCTGCAACAGTATATTGTCCTCTGTAAGCTGCCATTCTTGCTTTCAAAGCGGTAATAGCATCTTGAGTAAAGAAGATGTTTGAAGATTCAGTAATAGAAGCAGTAGCAAAAGCTAAATCTGCATCAATTAAAGTAAATACATCTCCATTAGTATCACGATCCGGAGCAGCGTCAAAAGCAGGGATATAATCCACTGCAGGAACACCAGCTGCGTTATCATCAGTTAAATCTGTAGAGAAGTAAGATAATAATCTAAAGTGGTTATAAGCTCTAATTGCATAGGCTTGACCTACGATATTATCAATTTCTGCTTGCTCAGCAGCATCAGCCGCAGTAACGTTTGCAGATCCTTCAATTAAAAGGTTAGCTCTTAAGATGTTTGCATAAGAACTTACCCACATAGAAGAAGCGTTTCCATTTGATTCATCTAACTGCCATGAGAAAAGACCTACTGCTTGTCCACCGTTGTCAAATCCTAAACGGATTTCATCAGTGAAACGGCTTGTAAAACCTATTTCGTTAGTAGTATCTAATCCGTTATATACGTTAAGTATACCTAGCTCTAGATCTTCAGTAGTTTGAAAAGCTGCCGCTGAATCCAACCTTCCTGGTTGGTCGATTTCTATCGCGTCTTGGCAACTAATTAAAGTTGCAATCGAGGCAAATAGAATAATAGTTTGTTTAATTTTTTTCATCATGCTAAGTTTTTAATTCTTAGAATAGATGCATAAATGTATAAATGGTTGCGTAGGAATTGGATTATTTTTGCTGCCTTACGATCTCGTAGAGTATAGCACCACATGCTACTGACACGTTAAGAGAAGCTATTTCACCTTTCATAGGTAATTTTATAGGCTCGTCTATCACTTTTAAAGTTGATGGGTTTATTCCTCTGTCTTCACTACCCATGATAAGAGCTACAGATCGATTGAGGTCCACATCATATACTAAATTTGAAGATTTCTCAGTAGCGCCTATTGTTGTAATTCCGTAGGCTTTCATTAGAAAAACGGCATCTTTAATGTGCGACACTTTACAAATAGGAATATTGAATACGGCACCAGCACTTGTTTTAATAGTTGCTGGGTTAATAGGAGCAGATCCACTTTCACTTATTACAATTGCACTTACTCCAGTACACTCAGCAGTTCTTATAATCGCTCCGAAGTTTCTAACATCAGTTACTCCATCAAGTAAAAGGTAAATTTCTTTTTCTTCAACATTACGCTGTTCGAGTATTTCCTCTAAAGATGCAAAATCAACGGGTGACATGGACGCTACTGCACCTTGATGATTTCCATAAGAAGATATTTTGTCAAGCTTCTCAGCAGGAACAAAAGAGCTTGTAATTTTCTTAGAGTTAACAAGGGTCTTTAATTGATTCATTAGGACACCTTCTGCCTCTCTAAGTAAATATACTTTCCCTAAGTTCTGTCCACTTTCTATGGCTTCAATAATGGCTCTTAGTCCGTAGATATATGTTGTCTTCTCCATATTGCAAATGTATGTAATAAAAAAACGCCTTCATCAAAAGATGAAGGCGTTTCTAATATATTTAAAACAGATATTTTACTGCTTTGTCATTTGAATTGTAACGTTAGTTCTAGCACCACAATCGTCTAGATCATCATCTACAAAGTTCATTGTAAAACTAGAATCATCAGTTGGATTATATGTTCCATTACCAAATGCAGCATCTGCTGTATTTAATTCAATATTTGGAGCAGCACCACCACAACCTACAGCTGTGTCTTGGTTTGCACCCCAAACGATTTGATTACAAGCAAGACTAAATTCATAAGTCTGAGTACTGAAAGAACCCAAATCTGGCGCGTATGGCGCAGAGAACTCACGTACTAAGTCATTTGCAGGATTAGAAACATCTACCATTTTACCAAATCCAAATGTAGGTACACCAAATCCATTAAAGATCAGGTGGCTCATTTGATAAGTACCAACGAATAGTGTTTCATCAACTGGACAACTTTGGAAAATACGAACCGTTGTAGTTCCAGCTACAGTCATGTTAGGATCAGAAGTAGTTAGTTCTAATACTATGTCAGTAGCTACAGTAGTTAGGTTAGTGTCTTGACCCGTAAGAGTCAATGTACCATTAAACATTCCAGCAGGAACAGTTACAGTTCCTGGAACCATGTAGTTTACTGGGTCAGCAGTACTGTCTGCAGTTACAGCAACGTTAAAAACTCTATCTGAACTAGATGAGTTAGTAACATTTACTTGAACATCTACGCTTTCAGAGAAGTTAGTAGAGTTAATTTCAACTGGGAAATTAACAATATTGCTATCAAAAGAAAGTGTTGATATTCCAGAAGCACTCGTAGAAGCTACGCGCAATTCTGTATCTCTATCACAGGATACTAATGTCGTTGCCGCTAGTAATCCTAAAATTAATAATTTTTTCATTTTTCTATTTTTTTTTAGTTTGAATAACCTGGGTTTTGTTGTGCTCTCATTCCTTGGTTACCTTGAATTTCTGCAAGTGGAATAGGGAATGTGTATCTGAAATCAGATACAGGTAATACACAAGCTCCGTTGATAGCACAGTCGATAGGATCACGAGTGATTTCTCTATTTCCTAGAGCACCTAATCTTCTTAAATCTTGGTATCTGTGACCTTCAAAAGCAAGTTCGATTCTTCTTTCATCAAGAATATCTCCATAAGCTTCAGTAGCGTTTGCATAAGTTACTGTAGGTTGAGCAGCACCAAAACGTTGTGCTCTCAAATCATCTAATAACTCACCTGCAGATCCAGGTCCATTTAATAAACCTTGGCTTACACGACCTTCAGCAAGAATGAATAACATCTCAGAAGAACGGAATACTTTAAGGTCATTCATAAGAGGAACACCTTCAGAACCTTCGTACTTATCAACTACATGTACTTCGCGGTCCGGTAATACAGCTCCAACTGCATATTCAATTAGGTTCACATCTCTACGGATATCACCTACTACAAATTCATCTGCAAGAGATTTACCCATTTCAAGATAAGGAGAACCACCTAAATCAGGACCAATAAAAGCAAATAGAGATCCAGCCCATCCGCCACCAGTATCACCAGTACCTTGGTTGTCATAACTATCAGCAATAGTTCTTTCTAACTTCATGATGATTTCAGCATTACCTTGATCAAGGAACATGTTTTCATAATCAGCACGGTTTGCGATAGGGTAAGCAGTTAACAATTGTTGAGCTAAAGGAGCTGCAACAGTATATTGTCCTCTGTAAGCTGCCATTCTTGCTTTCAAAGCGGTAATAGCATCTTGAGTAAAGAAGATGTTTGAAGATTCAGTAATAGAAGCAGTAGCAAAAGCTAAATCTGCATCAATTAAAGTAAATACATCTCCATTAGTATCACGATCCGGAGCAGCGTCAAAAGCAGGGATATAATCCACTGCAGGAACACCAGCTGCGTTATCATCAGTTAAATCTGTAGAGAAGTAAGATAATAATCTAAAGTGGTTATAAGCTCTAATTGCATAGGCTTGACCTACGATATTATCAATTTCTGCTTGCTCAGCAGCATCAGCCGCAGTAACGTTTGCAGATCCTTCAATTAAAAGGTTAGCTCTTAAGATGTTTGCATAAGAACTTACCCACATAGAAGAAGCGTTTCCATTTGATTCATCTAACTGCCATGAGAAAAGACCTACTGCTTGTCCACCGTTGTCAAATCCTAAACGGATTTCATCAGTGAAACGGCTTGTAAAACCTATTTCGTTAGTAGTATCTAATCCGTTATATACGTTAAGTATACCTAGCTCTAGATCTTCAGTAGTTTGAAAAGCTGCCGCTGAATCCAACCTTCCTGGTTGGTCGATGTCTATTGCGTCATTACAACTCCATAAAAGGGCCGTAAATGCGAATAGTGCTATTAAATTATATTTTTTCATTGCTATTGTTTTTTTTAAATTCCTAATTCTATACCTACAGAAATAATACGTGGAGTAGGGTATAATCTTGATGTGTTACTTAATACTGCTGCATCAAATCCTCTCCACTTAGAGAAAGTTACAAGGTTCTCAGCGTTCACAAATAATCTTAATCTTTCAACATTGAATTTCTCCAATACTTTTTGATCAAAGTTGTATCCAACATTGATAAAACGAAGTCTTAAGTAATCAGATTCTCTCATGTATCTGTCTGAAGCTACAGTTAAGTTAGTTGCATCTAAAGAAGGAATGTCAGTAACTCTATTAGTTGGAGTCCATGCTCTGAATAAATCTCTAGAAACGTTGAACTGACCAATGTCTGTTGGATCTTGGAAACCACTTAAATCATTGTCAAAACGATCGATTCCAGTTGCAAAGTTAAATAATGCAGATACATAGAAACCTTTGTAATCAGCATTAAGGTTAAATCCTCCTTGGAATTCAGGTGAAATGTTCTTACCGTTCCATTGAGCATCAGCATCTTGGCTAGGGTTTTCAGTTAGACTTCCGTCTGCAGCTCTGAAAAGTAAGTTACCATTTGCTGGGTTAACACCTACTTGTTCAACTACGAAATATTCACCTAATTGACCACCATTACGACCTATTCCAGGAATCTCACCGTCATCGTTTGGTAAGTTCTCTAATTCACTACGGTTGTAGTTAAAGTTAAGTCCTACTTCAAGATTTACTTTATCTCTGTTACCTTGATTTTGGAATACGTCATACTTCACGTCAAAATCAATACCACGGTTGTAAAGGTTACCTACGTTAGTGTTAAAAGTATAACTACCTAAGATACCAGACGTACGACCTAATTGGAATAAATCTTCAGTTTTCTTTTGGTATACATCAAGAGCACCTCTTAAACGTCCACCTTTTAATAATTCAAAGTCAACACCTATGTTTGCTTGACCTACAGTTTCCCAACGTAAACTACTGTTACCTTGTTGAGCTAATCCTAATGAGTTAGCACCTGTATATCCACTACCTGTAGCAAATAAATCTCTATATAAATCTGGTGCTGTAAAGAAACCACCATCTACAATTCTTTGGTTACCTGCAGTACCATAAGAAGCTCTAATTTTAAGACCTTGAATAAATTCACTATCCTGTAAGAATTCTTCTTTCTCTAAATTCCAACGACCTGAAACTGCCCAGAAATTTGCCCATCTATTAGATCCTGAGAATCTGTATGAAGCATCTCTTCTAAATGTTCCAGAGAAACCAAATCTTCCATCATAATCATAATCTGCTGATGTGAAGTAAGAGAAAAGACCTGCATTTCTTTTAGTTGCATTTACTGTATCTACGTAGAAGTCATTGGCCGCACTATCACTAATAAATGATGCGCCATCACCTAATGCAAAAGTTCTAGGGTCTAGACCTTCTTCAAAGAAACCAAATGATCTTAAGTGAGCCTTGAAGTATTCAGTATAAAGTCCAACGTTAACGTTGTGCTTGCTATTGAAAGTTTTAGACCAGCTTAAAGATGTAGTTTGGTTAAACGCTAATTGACGTGCAGTACTAAATTGAGCAAATCCTGCGTCAGTTCTTCCACCACCAAATAATAAAGCGTTAAAACTTTGAGATTGCTCAGCACGTGTCAAAAGAATGTTTTGATAATCAGCACCTGATACAGATCTTAAAGTAATATCATCTGTAATGTCATAAGATAAATCTAAACTTCCTACGAATTTAATTTCTTCTTCAAAACGGTCGTAAGTATCTAGACGGTTTAATAGGAACAAAGGAGTGTCTCTAAAAAGAACAGAAGAAACAAGGTCTTCAGTAGGAGTGTTGTTGTAATCATCAACAGTTAAATAAGGAACTGATTGATATGCAGCAAGTACATAGTTACGGTTAATCGCTCCAGAACCAATACTGTTAGGTTCGTTTGACTTAGAATAGTTTAAATTCACGTTAGTGTTGTAACGGAATTTTTTGTTTTCACTATTACCACTTATGTTGTTTCTTAAGTTGAAACGTTTAAGATCAGATTGTACAAGAATACCTTCTTGATCAAAATAACCTAAAGAAGTAAATTGTCTCACCTTATCACCACCACTTGATAAACTTACCGTTTGGTTTTTAGTTAATCCAGTTCTGAAAAATACATCAGTCCAGTCCGTGTTAGGAGCCGCTGCAATTTCAGCATCAGTTAATGGAGAGAATGGAGGAGTTCTTTGGAAACCTCTTGCACCTACACCTACACCTCTGTCTCTTTCAATTGTAAGAAGCTCTTGAGAGTTCATTACATTGTAGTCATTATCTTGTAATGTTGTGTAAGAAAGAATAGAATTAACGCTCACCTTTAATGGTTGGTTAAATTTACCTCTTCTAGTTGTTATAAGTATAACACCATTTGCACCTCTGTTACCATAGATAGCAGTTGCACCAGCATCTTTTAGGATAGATACACTTGCGATGTCTTGTGGATTCAAACTACGGAAGTTGTCCTCATCTACAACAGCACCATCAATTACAAATAATGGCTCAGAGTTACCACCGATAGAGTTGATACCACGAATGTTAATCGTAGAATTTGCTCCAGGTTGACCTGAGTTTGTAAAGATGTTAAGTCCAGCAACTTGTCCAGTTAATGTCTGTACAAAAGATGCATTTGGTCTATTTTCAATAGACTCAGAACTTATTGTAACTGCAGAAACACTTGAAGTAGCCGGTGGAGTATTCTTATAACCTATAATGGTTATTGAATCCAAAGACTCTTTTAATGTAACGTTAATTACAGATTGTGATCCTACTGGCACTTCTTGAGCAGTGTAACCTGCAAAAGATACTACTAAAACATCGCTAGAAGCAGCGTTGATCGAGTACATACCATCAAAATCAGTTGTGGTAGCATTTGAACTACCTTTTACTAATACAGTCGCACCAAGTACTGGTTCGCCTGTCACGTCAGTAACTTTACCAGTTACTGTTTGCGCAATAGCAACTTGCACAATTAACGCTAAAAATAGCGTCAAGATTCCATTTAATTTTGTTTTCATTTTTGATTTATTTGAATTAGCCAACGCCAAAAGTCACAAATAATAGTTAATAAAACAACTTTTATTGAATCAATTTATGCAATTAGTTAAGTGTTAGTTAACATTTCCGTAACATTTTAAAATTTTATTTTAAGGTTTATATGAGCTACTGTGCTGGAAAAGTCGAAGTTAGCTCGAGAAAATGTGCCATTTGCGATACTTATCCTCAGGATTCCAGATTGTGTTAAAATTGCTGTACCTACACCTAATCCATAAAGATTTTCTGTTTTTGAGCTGTTAAAATCCTCAAATATTCCATAATCCACTATAGAATGTAGGTAAATTCCTCTGCTTATTCTATATCTATATTCAGAGTTTATTGATGTGAAGAATGATGTGTCTATGCTGTTTTGATTAAAACCTCTTATACTGTTAATCCCGCCTACTTGAAATAGCTCATTAAAAAGTAGATTCTTACTGTTGAGTAATAATAGTTTTCCTTCAAGATGGAAGCTGTGTTTGTGGTTGAAATAAATATTCTTTTCTAGTAAAGCTTTTATCTTAATCTGATTTACTCTTGTTTTATTAAATGTTCGTACACCACTACCTATTTCAATGGTGGCGTATTCATCATTAATAAATAATTGGTCAGTTGAATTTAAGGTATGGTTTAGTGTCAGACTCACTCCGGTAGTTTTGAAACTAGCGGTTGAATCTGTGTTGTCATTTACTGTAGAGGACGTGTTAATGTAGTTAATACCGCCAGTTGTTTGTGGTTGAAAAGAGTAGAATAGGCCACCTTCAAGCGTGGAGTTTTGATAGGTGCTATCTCTGCGAGTGATATTAATGCCAGCGCTAGTTCCTATTTTACTCTTGAATAGATAAGGTAACTGGACATTTAGGTCTAGTTGAGTTTGATCTTTGTGATCTCCACGGTAAAGTAGTTTAAGATGTTCACCATTATTTAAATTATTAATAAGTCTTAAGTCTATAGATCCATTTATCTCTAGTTTGCTGGCATCTGTATTATTAAAACCTATAAGTCCGTCTACTAGGTTTGTTGATTTCTTCTTAGCATATACATATAAAGTGGTAGATTCTTTCTTGAATAATATCTCTGGTTCTTTAACTATTTCAATAAATGCCATTTGCTTGAACTTTTCTTTGATTTTTTCAATATTCTTATCGTTCAGAACATACTTTTTTTTGATTATTGATTCTATAAATTTTTGAGGAAATTCATCATATCCTTTAACTACTATATTGTCTACGTAACGTATTTCATTAGTTTTAACTTGCAGCAACATGTTTATGGTGTCTTGTTCTGCCAGTATAGTTTTTGTATTGATTGTGAGAAATGGATATCCTTTGTTGCTTATATATGATTGTAGTTCTTCGAGTTTTGTATTTAGGTTTTGAACTTCTATGTAATTTTTTTTACGCTTTCGCGAAAGCGTAATCTCTATTAAGCTATCTATTTCTCTATTTACTGGAGTGGCAATAAGTTCTATCCATTTATATTTCCTGCCTAAATTTATCACCACTTGATAAGAGCTGTCGTTAACTTTGGTGATAGGAGAGGTTAGTATGTTGAGGTAACCGGTTTTTTGAAGTTGTTCAACTAGGCTGTCCTTAGAAGATTTTAATTCCTTGAAATTTGAAAATGGGCCATTTGTTTTAATGCTGTCTATTTTCTGAGAATTATTGTTGATGTTGCCTTTGTATACTAAATTTAAAGATTGTGCTTGTCCTAGGCTGTTTGCTAGTAGATAAATAATAAGGACGATTAAGATTCTCAATTTTAATATTTTTTTTAGGTCGGTCGCTTGTGTTTAAACGGCTTGAAGGTGTTAAATCTTGCCTTATTTAAAAAGAATTGGTAAAAACTTGAAAATGAGGTTTGAATAAGTAGATTTTATTTATACCTTTGCCGACCCTAAAATAGGGGATTAATTTATTAGCGTAAAACAATATGCCAACGATTTCACAATTAGTACGTAAAGGAAGAACCAAAATAACCAAGAAGAGTAAATCGGCTGCTTTAGATTCTTGTCCTCAACGTCGTGGAGTATGTACACGTGTTTACACTACTACACCTAAGAAACCTAACTCAGCAATGAGAAAGGTTGCAAGGGTTAGACTTACTAACGGTAAGGAAGTAAACGCATACATCCCAGGAGAAGGACACAATCTACAAGAGCACTCGATAGTATTGGTTAGAGGTGGAAGGGTAAAAGATTTGCCAGGAGTTAGATATCACAT
>NZ_JBPOGG010000008.1:0-107133 GCF_051251825.1 Nonlabens sp.
CCAACTCACCAACTCACCAACTCACCAACTCACCAACTCACCAACTCACCAACTCACCAACTCACCAACTCACCAACCCAGCAACCCAAAACCTAACAACCCAAAAACCCAACAACCCAAAACCTAACAACCCAAAAACCCAACAACCTAAACTACCTAAACAATCCAAAATCTCTACCTTTGCAACCGCAAAACATTACGTCCCATGAACTACATTCTAGCCGACTTTAATAAACACAAAGCGCTGTTACCTTTTACTTATACTAGACCAACAAGTCTTATACGCTGTGGAATACTGACATTAAAAGAGAAATGGGAACAACGACTGGATTCCAAAGTGAGTTTCTTGACTGAGGACTATTTACAAACCAAATATCCTTTGCAAGAGACTGATGATAATGTAGTTATCGCAGGTCATCTTTTTGCTACAGATGAACTTTGTCAAGCAATTAACGCTTTAAATCTAGGCCAGAAGTTGGTTTATAACGATCAGATCATCGCTTATCGCGCTGCTGCAGTTCATACACCAACTATTGAATTAGAACAAGTTCTTTTTGAAGGTGATTGTGATGGAATTGATAACACTTGGGATATATTTTCAAAAAATGGAAAAGCTCTAGAAGCAGATTTTGAACTTGTTACTAAAGGAAGAACAAGCCAGCCTATTCCAGATAATGTTCAAACTATAAATCCGGAACGTATTTTTATTGAAGAAGGCGCCGTTTTAAACTTTGCGATTCTTAACGCGAGTAGCGGTTCTATCTATATAGGTAAAGATGCTGAGGTCATGGAAGGCAGTATTATCCGTGGTGGATTTGCTTTGCTAGAACACAGTGCAACTAAGTTAGGAACTAAAATTTATGGACCGACAACGGTAGGACCACATTCTAAAGTAGGTGGTGAGTTGAATAACTCAGTGATTTTTGGATATTCAAATAAAGGTCACGAAGGTTTCTTAGGAAACAGCGTGCTAGGCGAGTGGTGCAACATAGGAGCAGATTCTAATACCAGTAACCTCAAAAACAATTATGCTGAGGTAAAACTATGGAACTATGAAACTGGCCGATTTGCAAAAACAGGTTTACAGTTTTGCGGTCTCATGCTAGGCGATCATTCTAAATGTGGAATTAACACCATGTTCAATACAGGAACAGTAGTAGGTGTAAGTGCAAATATTTATGGTGCTGGATATCCTCGTAATTTCCTTCCTTCCTTCAATTGGGGCGGACCACAAGGAAACATGACTTATAAGACTAATAAGGCTTATGAAGTAGCAGATGTGGTTATGAAACGACGTGGTTTATCTCTGGAACAAATAGATATCGATATTCTTGATGCGGTTTTTGAAAAGACAGCTGCTTACAGAAAGGACTAGTTGATTTTTCTATATCGAGTCATACAAGGCTCAAAACAAGGATAAGTTATTTCTAGAGCACTGCCTATAATATCATAAGTTATAGGTAAATTAGTTGTTCCACAATTACCATTAATAGTTTGGTCTACAGCATTATAGGTGCCACTTGTGTTGGATGTAGATGTAATGGATAAATCACAAACAGTACCGTTTGAAGTAAATCCACCGTTAGCGTCAAATGTAATGGTTTTACTACTAGTTACTGTTTGAAACGTACCGCTACCATCACCAGGATCTGCTAGAACTTCGGTAAGTTTCCAGGTTCCTTCCAGATCATAATCGAGAATATTCCCAGGATCATCACTCGTGTTACAACTTATTAATAGCGACGTAAAGACAAAAAAGATAAAATATTTCATAGCTGTTTTTCTAATAGATGCACGACTTCAAAAATAGTTGCTTTTCAACTAGTAACAAACTTCGTTCAGTTTCTTAACTTGTGGCTTCAATAGAAGATCATGAAAAGAATTATTTATATATGTGCATTGGTGTTGTTTCATTCCGCTTTCGCGAAAGCGCAATCCACACCATCTCAACAAGAATTTAAAGGCTACTATAATTTCACATACAGCGAGGATAAAGCCAGTATACTGCTAGAAGTTAAAGAGTTAGATAAAGAATTCCTCTACGTTCACTCATTAACTACAGGATTGGGATCCAACGATATAGGATTAGATCGTGGACAATTAGGCGATGGAGTTGTCGTAAAATGGGTGAAAAGCGGTAATAAATTATTGCTCCTGCAGCCCAACTTAAAATACCGAGCAAGTAGTGATAATGAGAAGGAACGCGCTTCTATCAATCAGGCATTTGCAAAGTCTGTGTTGTATGGTTTTGAGATTAAGGAAAAGAAAAATGATGCCTACATCATAGATATCACCTCATTTTTAATGGAAGATGCACATGGCGTTGCGCAAACGCTCAAACGTAAAAAAGAAGGTACTTATAAACTAGATAAATCTCGCAGTGCCTTGTGGATGGAAAACACAAAATCTTTTCCTAAGAACAGTGAGTTTGAAGCCATGCTTACTTTTAAAGGAACACCTACAGGACGTAACCTAAGAAGCGTCGCACCAGACGCCAGTTCTATAACCGTTATACAACATCACAGTTTTTTAGAGTTGCCAGATGCTGGTTATGAACCAAGACCATTTCATCCTCGTAGCGGTTCGTTTTATGTAAGTTATATGGATTACAGCACACCAGTTTATGAACCTATACAAAAACGATTTATTACCAGACACAGACTAGAGAAAAAGAATCCTGACGCTGCCTTAAGTGAACCAGTAGAGCCTATTATTTATTACTTAGATCCTGGAACGCCAGAGCCAGTGCGCAGTGCGTTACTCGATGGAGCCAGCTGGTGGAACACGGCATTTGAAAGTGCAGGATATAAAAATGCGTTTCAAGTAAAAATGTTACCCGATGGAGCAGATCCTATGGATTTGAGATATAACGTGATTCAATGGGTACACCGCAGTACTCGTGGCTGGAGTTATGGTGCGAGCATTACAGATCCTCGTACTGGAGAGATTATTAAAGGACACGTGAGTTTAGGAAGTTTGAGAATACGTCAGGATTTTATGATTGCTCAAGGCATGATGAAAGAACCCTTTAAGAATGACGATCAAAACCATCAATTAATGATGGAAATGGCGCTCGCACGCATCAGACAGTTAGGTGCACATGAAGTTGGTCATACTCTAGGGTTTGCCCACAACTTTGCAGCAAGTACTTCAAATAGAGCTAGCGTAATGGATTATCCACATCCACAGTTTGAGATGGTAGATGGTAATATCTCTTTTGAAAATGCTTATGCTGTAGGAATGGGCGCTTGGGATGATTTAACGGTGCAGTATTCTTATGGAAACCCAACCACAACGCAAACCGAATCCCAATATTTAGAAAGTATTATTGATAAAGCAAGTTCTCAAAATTTAAGATTCATATCAGATAGTGATTCTCGAGCAGCTGGTGGTGCTCATGCGCAAGCTCATTTATGGGATAATGGTAGGGAACCTGGAGTAGAACTCGATCGCATGCTGGAAATGCGTCAAGTAGCTATGAAACAATTTAGTATTCATAATATAAAAACTGACGAGCCATTAAGTGTTCTGGAAGATGTGTTTGTACCGGTTTATTACGGACATCGCTATCAAGTAGAAGCAACAGTAAAGTGGATTGCTGGAATGGAATACAATTATGCCACAAAAGGTGATCCTGTTGAGATGAGGTATTTATCTAAACAAGAACAAAATCGTGCACTACAAAGTCTTTTAAAAACACTAGAAGCTCAACATCTTGCAATACCTCAATCATTGTTAGAAACATTTCCACCTAGAGCTTATGGATATGGTAGAGGCAGAGAAAGCTTTAAAAGCGAGGTAGGAGTAGCTTTTGATCCGTTACATGCTGCTGCCAGTAGTGCCGATATGACTTTGAGTTTCTTATTACATCCGCAGCGTGTGAATCGATTAGTGCAAATTAAAGCTTTGCAACCTGAAAATTTAGGTTTAGAAGAAGTATTGAATTCAGTTACAAATCGAGTATTTAAATCTGTTGGGACATCTAGTTATGCAACAGCCATTGAGCAACGCGTACAAGAACGATTAGTCATGCAATTAATAAACGCTCATGTGAGTTCAAGCACTAATATGGCTGCCAAAGGAATTATAAGAACACAACTTATCACTATTGATAAAAAGCTTAAGAAATTAAAAACACCACAAGCGGCTGAATTGCGTGCTCAAATTGAAAATTATTTTGAGAATCCTAAAGATTTTAAAGTAGTGACCTTACCTAGTTTACCCGATGGAAGTCCTATTGGTTGTGGTGAATAGGAAGTTATTTACGTTCTAATTCGTAAATCAATTTTATAAGTTTAACTCTATTTTTTCCAGATTTCATCCAGTGTGGTAATTTTTCAATCATTGTCCATCCTGTTCTACCATTTTTTTCTCTTATATCTGCAGAAATATATTGCTTTAAGTATTCTAAATGGTCATAATTATATGCCCAAAACTTATTTCCTTTAAAATTAGCAGCTAGCCATAATGGCAAACCAAAATAATTATCTGAAGGTTTACCATTGCTTTCAAATATCCATTCAAGACTTACATTTCGTGGTGAATAATTCTCAGTTGCACCACAATTGGTACATTTAATTGACATGGATTCCTTTTTCCTATTCACATTAGGTATAAATACGTTCAGTTCAAACGCGCAATTTGGACAATTTTGATTTATGAGGACTTCGTAAGATTCTTTTCTACCTTTTTGTGAATGAAAACAACTTGGGCATTTTAAAGTTCTCTGAGAGTAACTACTCACATGAATATCTTTAGAAACAAATGCTCTATTTTGACATTTAGGGCATTCGACTAGAATTTCATTTTCAAAATGATTAAGTCTAAAATTTTTATCTTGGAATCGATTCATTGTTTTAATTTGAGCAATATAATTCGCAGTAAAAGTAAAGCTGATTGAAATCACTCACTCTTCCTAACTCTAGCCAAATCCAACATATTCACTGCATTAGTTTCTAGTCCGGTGACTTTCTTACTTATAAAACGCACGCTTTCATCATAGTAAAGCGGTACGATAGGCGCTTCATTAATGATGATGGAGTCCATTTGAATATAGAGTGCTTTGCGATCTTCGGCGTTGGGTAAACTTAAAGCTTGTTCATAAAGCTGGTCGTAGGTTTCGTTTTTAAAATGTGTGTAGTTAGGACCGTTAGGTGAGAAGTTCTTAGAATATCCTAGCGATAAATAATTCTCCGCATCGGGATAATCGGCGATCCAGCTGGAGCGGAAGATATCGAGTTTTCCTTCACTACGGTTTTGGCGTAGGGTAGAAGGTGGCATGACTTCTACACTCGTGGTGATTCCTATTTTCTCAAGTTCTTTCTGGATGAATTCACACAAATCGAGATAGTTGGCACCTGTGGTGATCGTAATTTCAGGATTGGTATCTCCAGTTTCTGTGATGTATTGTTTTACTAATCGTTGCGCTTCATTAATGTTATATTCATAACCTTTTACCACGCCACCTGCTGGTAATCCTGCCGGAATGAGTCCGCTGGTGGCAGGGATTCCTATGTTGTTGCGTAGGTATTTGATCATTTTTACTCGGTCAAAACCTTTGTTTATAGCTTGTCTCAGTAATTTACTTTGTAATTCTGGTGTGTTGCTATCGAGGTATAATCCTAAGTATTCCGTATTGAGAAACGGTGCTTTAATGAGGTTGGTAGTGGATTCATATTTAGGCTTGAGTTCGCCAGTTGTAGTCAGTAACTCGTCTTTATAACTGGGATCGATGGCATTTATAAAATCTAAATTTCCTTGAGCATATTCTAGGAATTCACTTTGCTTATCACTTTTAAAAGTAATGGCAACCGCTTCCAGATAAGGTAAGGCGTTTCCAGCATCATCTTTTTCGTGATAGTTAGCATTTCTACGCAATACCATTTTTACATTTTCTTCCCAGCGTTTGAGATAAAAAGGACCAGTTCCCACAGGATTAGAACGGAATTCATTTCCAAAATGTTCCACAGCTTCAGGCATCACTACACTACAATATTTCATCGTGAGCAATCCAAGAAATGCTGGGAAAGGTTGTTTTAAATGTATGATAAGAGTTTCAGCATCTGTTGCCTGTATTTCTTTCACATGCGTCATGACCCAAGCGCCATTTGAGGCTACGGAAGGATCACTTAAACGTTCTAAGGAATATTTAAAATCTGTTGCGGTTACTTTTCTCGCTTTTGCAATAGAGTTGTTCTCATGAAAATAAACATCTTCTTTAAGCTTAAAAGTATAAATCAGAGCATCTTCAGAAACGTTCCAAGAACTTGCCAAATCAGGAACTACTTCAAGATTTTTATCCAGCTTGACCAACCCATTATAAATCAAATTACAAGCCCAGATATTACGCTGATCTTTTGCAAATGCAGGATCTAGTGTGGTAATATTTGCATGCTCGTTATATCTAAAAACGGTACTATCGTCGATGACCAAATCATCATTACGGCAACTAGATGCGAGTAGAATTAAGATAATAAGGTAACCGTATTTTATCATGATGTAAATATAAAGTAATCCTTAATTAGGCACTTGAAGCGAAATCTTCAATTCATGTAAACGTATGATTATTTTACTTGTCATGCTGAACGACGTTTCAGCATCTGCCAGTCGTGGAAACCTATCCTTATTCTTAGTCCTTTACCAAAGTAATAATTATAAAATATATTTTATTCTAATGAAGAAACCTACCCTTTAGGGTTAGGGAAATGGTTTCGGTGTTTTAATTTACTGTAGATCCATTTGTCGATCTTTTCTGGCGGAATGAATTCCGCCGCTTGGAATGTCGTTTGTCGCCTGTAGCGTTGTTTCTTTATGCGGAATGAATTCCGCATAAGCCATTAAATTATTTGACAACTTACAAATTCACCGCTCACCAACTCATAGCTCACAAACTCACCGACTCACAAACTCATAGCTCAAAGACTCAACGACTCACATATAGTTATTATCTTTGCAAACTATTTTTAAAGAGATAAATGTCTACAGAAACGGCTACAAAATCGGTTGCATTTTATACACTAGGTTGTAAACTCAACTTTAGTGAAACCAGTACTATTGCTCGTAATTTTGAGCAAGAAGGTTTTGAACGTGTAGATTTTGAAAAACGTGCAGACATCTATGTGATTAATACTTGCAGTGTTACTGAAAATGCTGACAAGCGTTTTAAATCCATCGTTAAGAAAGCGCAACAAGTGAATGAAGATGCGTTTACCATAGCCGTAGGTTGTTATGCACAATTAAAGCCCGAAGAACTGGCTGCTGTTGATGGAGTAGACCTAGTTCTAGGAGCAACAGAAAAGTTTAAAATCACCGATTATCTCAATCAGCTGAGTAAAGAAGCACCTACTCAAATTCATTCCTGTGAAATCGATGAAGCCGATTTTTATGTAGGTTCCTATTCCATAGGAGATCGTACTCGTGCTTTTCTAAAAGTTCAAGACGGCTGCGATTATAAATGTACCTATTGCACGATTCCATTAGCAAGAGGTATTTCACGTAGTGATACGCTAGAAAATGTGATGGAAAATGCTCGATTGATATCAGAGCAAGGAATTAAGGAGATTGTGCTTACTGGTGTGAATATAGGAGATTACGGTAAGGGCGAATTTGGTAACAAACGTCACGAGCATACCTTTTTAGATTTAGTTCATGCACTGGATACGGTTAAAGGAATCGAGCGACTTCGCATTTCTTCTATTGAGCCTAACTTATTAAAGAACGAAACTATTGAATTTGTTTCAGGAGCAAATGCTTTTGTGCCTCATTTTCATATTCCGTTGCAAGCTGGTAATAATGAGTTGCTCGGTAAAATGAAACGACGTTATAATCGTGAGTTGTACTCAGACCGTGTTTCTAAAATAAAAGAAGTAATGCCCGACTGTTGTATAGGTGTGGACGTGATTGTAGGTTTTCCAGGAGAGACTGATGATCATTTTCTAGACACTTATAATTTCTTGAGCAGTCTTGATATTTCTTATTTGCACGTGTTTACTTATTCAGAACGTGATAATACTGAGGCAGCAACTATGGAAGGCGTGGTACCCAAAAAAGTACGCGCTAAACGTTCCAAAATGCTACGCGGTCTGTCTGTTAAAAAACGACGTGCGTTTTATGAAAGCCAATTAGGGAAAACTAAAACCGTTCTATGGGAAGCAGAAAACCGAGAAGGTTTTATTCATGGCTTTACTGAGAATTACGTAAAAGTAAAAACCTACTGGAATCCAGAATTAGTGAATGAATTGCAACAAGTCACTCTGGAGTCGATCGATGAAGATGGACTGGTGAGAATTGTATAAAATGTTTTTAGCAATGCCTTTGTATTCAGGCAGCTTTCGCGAAAGCATATAAAAAAGCCCTTTTCTATAACAGAAAAGGGCTTTTTTATAAAGAACACTTTGCGATTAATTAATCGTAAAAGCAGTTAGTTCTTGAGTTGTTAAAACACTTGCGCTTTGCGGTACTGGTAAGTTAACACCTAGTGCAGAGAAATCTGCTAGTGAATAATCTAATTGATTGTCAGACTTAATCAATCCTACGTCCTGTGCCCAGTAATTATCTACTACGATAACGTCTTGATTCTGTGGTTGTAAAAGATTAATTGTTTGTGTGATAGGACCTATAGAAATTTCAGTGCTTATGCTTACATTAATTATCAATTGCGAGTGCAACACATTTGAATAGGTGCCAGAAGGAACAGTCATGGTCGCAACGTTTGCCTTTTGAACAGTAGTTGCTACATAATTAATATCTAAATCATAGCTGTCTATAGTTTCTGTGAACGTTCCTGATGTGGAATATAATTCACTACCATTACTTGCATTTTGATCATATAATACACCATCAACGATATCTATGGAAAAGTCACCTACACCTTGAAAATCAAATCCTAAAGTACCATTTCCTATAAGTTGACCGTTTGCAGCAGTTAATTCACCACTAGATAGTACGCCTGTCATTAATCCATTAGGCACTGCAGGATTTGCTGTAAGAGTATAATTTGAACCAGATACAGAACTTACCGTTAAGTTATCGTTTGTCACTGTTGTTCCTGTTACCACATCATAATCCCAAGAATTATTTGTAGTTAATGGAAGATAGCTGAAGTTGTTGCCTCCACCATTACCGCCATCATCAGTGTCAGTACTACAAGCTGTTAAGGCAATTATAGCAATAAAGGCTAGAGATATTTTCTTGAACATATTAATTATTTTGAGAAGATGAAGGTTGAATGATCCCTATTGCACTTTTCTTAACAGTTGGAGCATAAACAATAGGTAGCGTGTAAGTCACGGCAACTTTTTTTCCATCTTTAAGAGTTCCAGGAGACATTTGAGGTAATTCAGATATTAATCTAGTTGCCTCAGCTTCTAACATTTTATTTGTGCTATTTGCAATTACATTTTCTATGTTACCGTCAGCACTAATTGTGAAAGTTACAACTACTTTTTGACGCGTAGTTATGTTTCCTAGGCTACTCGTTTTTAAATTGTCAGTAACAGCTTTAGAAACACTTTGAGTAAAGCAATCCTTATCATGATTATCACATCCTGGGTAAGTAGGTGCGTTATCAACTTGAGTAAATCCAATTTCTTGATCTACCATAGCGGGATTGTTCTGTGCCATTGCAAATGTTGCAACAAATAAAGCACTTAATAAAAATATATTTTTCATGGGTTTTATTTAAAGTATAAAGGTAAGTTTTTTTTAAAGCATTCATTTATAAATACAATACTGTGATTATTTTTAAGATTAACAGCTTGAAATAATCGGTAAACGTTTATGTTCAGGTGGATTGAGTTTTTAAATTCAAGTCACATGGAGCATAAATCATACCATCAAATCTATTAATGAAAATGGAATCATTTATAGCTTTATAGTAATTATGTAATGAGCTTTATAAATGCATATTTTGACTCTTATTTAATTCACTGCAAATCTGATAGGAACAGTGTAAGGAACACTCACATTTTTTCCATCTTGACTTCCTGGTATAACCTTAGGTAATTGTGCCATCACGCGATGTGCTTCTAAATTTAGAAATTTGTTTTTACCAGTAGCATTGATCTCGCTGATATTTCCGTCTTCATCTATTTTATAGTTTACATAAGATCTTATAAATCCTGTGTAATTAGTGACTTTGGCAATTTCAACATCTATGGTCCTCATAATATGACGAGCAACACCTTGAGACATACATTTAGTCTGAGCTTCTTTTGCTATGGACTCACATCCAGGAAATACAGGCACGTTTTCTATGACTTTAATAGCGTCTTTAAACTCAACAGAATCTTTTACTATTTCTGTTTCTCTATTGATAGGTTTTTTGATTTCATTATTAATGGTCATTAATTGCTCAGCGCGACGTTTTTCCTTAGCACTGGAATTGGTTGCATTAATAATGGATTGGTACATCTCATTTGCTTCGTCTTTTTCGCCCATGACTTGAAGAACCATTCCTCTATAACGTTGAGCAGTATAGTCGCCGTCGTTTACATTAAGTGCAATCATTCTATCTAGATTGAGAAGTGCACTTGGGTAATTTCTATTCCCTAGGAGTTGATGTACATCTTCTAGAAGAGATGCTTTTTGCTCATATTCAGTAGGTTCTGATTTTTTAGCGCGTTTAGAAATCGTAGATTTTTGAGTGCCACAGGATATAAAAAGGCAAACTAAGAATGTAAAGAGTATCGTTTTTTTCATTGTTCTAATTTGAAGTCAAAGTTATGAATATGTCTAACTATATTTGTGGATATGGCAGGAAATACATTTGGGACTTTATTTAGACTCACTACTTATGGTGAATCTCACGGCATTGCAATAGGTGGCGTTATAGATGGTTGTCCAGCAGGATTGCAGCTGGATATGGATGCGATTCAAAAAGAGCTCGACAGGCGCAAACCTGGACAGAGCAAAATAGTTACACAACGCAAAGAATCAGATACGGTTCAATTTCTATCTGGAATCTTTGAAGGTGTAACTACTGGTACTCCTATAGGTTTTCAAATCATCAACGAGAATCAGAAATCAAAAGATTATTCACACATTAAGGATACCTATAGACCTAGTCACGCAGACAAAGTGTATGATGACAAGTACGGCATACGTGATTACCGCGGTGGTGGACGCAGCAGTGCTCGAGAAACCGCTTGTAGAGTATTGGCTGGAGCCATTGCAAAACAATTGTTGTCTTCTTTTAAAATCACGGCTTTTACCAGTAGTGTTGGTGATTTATTTCTACATAAACCCTACCAGGATCTTGATTTTAACGAGATTGAAAATAATCCTGTAAGATGTGCTGATTCCGCTTTCGCGAAAGCGTGTGAAGAAAAAATAATGCAAGTAAGAAAAGCAGGAGATACCATAGGCGGCACGATTACCTGCGTGATCCAGAATGTTCCAAGCGGTCTGGGAGAACCGGTATTTGATAAACTCCATGCAGATCTTGCTAAAGCGATGCTATCTATTAACGCTGTAAAAGGATTTGAATATGGTAGTGGTTTTTGCGGTGCAAAGATGAAAGGTAGTGAGCACAACGATCTATATAATGAAGATGGCAGCACGCACACTAACTTGAGTGGTGGTATTCAAGGTGGAATTTCAAACGGAATGGATATTTACTTTAGAGTAGCCTTCAAACCAGTGGCGACCTTAATTCAAGATCAAGAAACCATTAATAGCGCTGGAGAGAAAGTCATTATGCAAGGTAAAGGAAGACATGATCCGTGTGTGGTGCCACGCGCAGTGCCTATTGTAGAAGCAATGGCGGCACTCGTTATGGCAGATCATTTTTTAAGAGCAAGAACGACAAGATTATAAATATTATATTACAGCATATTTAAAATATTACATGAAAAAACTAGCATTACACTGGCAAATATTAATTGGAATGGTTCTGGGAATCGGTTTTGGAGTTTTAATGACTCAAATCGAATGGGGACAAGAAGAGGTTCTACTTAAAACGATAAAGGAAACTTCTCAAGTTATTCATAAAGAAGTGAATGGAGAGTTAGTTGCTGTTAATGATATAACTCAAGAAAAGAAAGTTTACATCACTCGAGCTAAGCATTTTATAAGTCGATGGATTGAACCTTTTGGGACCATTTTTGTCAACTTATTGAAATTGATTGCGGTACCGTTGATACTTGCTTCTTTAATTAAAGGAATTTCTGATTTAAAGGACATTGCAAAATTCCGAAATATGGGAATACGCACCATTGTAATTTATATCGCTACAACTGTAATAGCAATTACAGTAGGATTAGGATTAGTGAATCTATTTGCTCCTGGAGAAGGAATTTCCAAAGAAACGATTGCAAAATTGAGTTCTACTTATGAAGGCAATTCTAATATAGCTGGAAAACTTGCCACCGCAGCACAAACCAAAGACGCAGGTCCATTACAAGCGCTGGTAGATATGGTGCCTAGTAATGCGGTAGAAGCTATGGCTAATAATAGTTTAATGTTACAGGTTATTTTCTTTGCTATTTTCTTAGGTATTTCTATGTTGTTAATAGGAGAGAAGAAGGCTAAAGCGTTGAAGAAATTCTTTGATAGTTTGAATGACGTAGTTCTTAAAATGGTAGATTTAATCATGCTTTTTGCACCTTATGCAGTATTTGCACTTTTAGCAAACGTAGTCGTGAGTGCCGATGATCCTGAGGTTTTACTCGCGTTACTTTATTATGCTCTAACGGTAGTCGCTGGATTATTAATTATGATTGTGATATACTGTTTGATTTTTGCGCTGTATGTGAAGAAATCACCTTTCTGGTTTTTACAAAAAATTGCACCTGCACAATTACTTGCTTTTTCAACGAGTTCAAGTGCAGCAACATTGCCAGTAACTATGGAACGTGTTGAAGAACATATGGGCGTAGAGAAAGAGGTCTCTAGTTTTGTACTGCCAGTAGGAGCAACTATAAATATGGATGGAACGAGCTTATATCAAGCCGTTGCGGCTGTGTTTGTTTGTCAAGCATTAGGAATTCCACTAGATTTAAGTGCTCAATTAACGATAGTTTTAACCGCTTTGCTCGCCTCAATAGGTAGTGCTGCAGTGCCAGGCGCTGGAATGGTAATGCTTGTGATTGTTCTAGAATCTATTGATTTCCCGAGCGAGTTGTTGCCTGTTGCACTAGCACTCATATTTGCGGTAGATCGACCGCTTGATATGCTACGTACTACGGTAAATGTAACTGGTGATGCTACAGTAGCGTCAATTGTAGCTAAATCTTTAGGGAAATTTGGTAAACCTCATGTGGAGAACTGGGATGATAACCTTGACGATGTAACTTCTTAAGGTTATGTTAATAATATGTTAGGTAGTTGGTCGAATTTCAGGTTGTAATCGTCAATTTAATCACAATAATGTGATAGTTTTGATTCCCTTAAATTTCAATCAATGAGCGTTTTACGTTTTTTTCTGTTCCTCCTTTTCTCTGGTCTTATGAGTGCTCAGGTAGGAATAGGAACTGACACACCAGATCCTGCGGCTGTTCTTGATGTTAATTCTGAAATCAGTACTGGTGTTTATGGCGGCTTGAAGTTGCCTACGGTATCACTAGCGCAACGCTCTACAATTGCAACACCTATTCCTGATGGTCTCATGCTTTATGTTGTAGATGGATCTACACGTTGCGTACAGATTTATGATGGCAATAGTAGTTCGTGGATGAATTTTTATTGTATGAATAATGTACCCGAAGCATCATCAGTGGCTATAACTGGTGCTTTTGAAGTTGAGGAGAACCTAACTGGTACCTACACTTATTCAGATGTTGAAAATGATCTAGAAGCTACATCAACTTTTCAATGGTATCGCGCCGATGATGCCGCTGGAACTAATCTAACTCCTATAGCTGGTGAAACCAGTAATACTTATACCTTATTACCTGCCGATGCTGGTTTTTATATCGCTTATGAAGTAACACCTATCGCCGCTACAGGTTCAATTAATGGATTACCAGTTTTAAGTACATTCAATTTAGTGAGCTATAAAGACGTTGAAGTTAATTTTAATCAACAGAGTCAAGTCATTACTGAAAATGCGGCAAATGATGATGTTCAACTTTCGTTTTCTTTGAGTAATACAAGTTATAGTTCTATTACACTCACCATTACAGCAAATGATTATTCACGATTAGATGAGACAACATCGGCAACGGTCATTATTCCTGCAAATGCAACATCTCCTTACACAACAACTGTTGCGCCTTTTAATGTAAATGACAATGCAGCGATTGACGGAACTGCAAACATTACTTTTACGATCACAGCAATTTCTGGCGGGACGGGAACAACAACAATAGGAGTAACTAATACAGACACCTTACAGATTAATGATGATGATGGTGTACCAGTATTATTAGCTATACAAGACTTTGAGGTAACTCCAGCATCACCTACACTACCTTTGACTATTAATAATGCAGGTGCCTATCAAACAGGAACTGCTAGAGGAACTGCGGCAAATCAAGATACGTTTATAGGAGCAAGAAGTTATGGTTGTAATAATGATTTAGTAGATTTAGATTTAGGTCCAGTAGATGCCTCAGCTTACACAACAGCAACGTTACAATTTCAATTAGGATCATATTCTTATACTACAGGTAATGGTGCCGATGCTGCGGATTACATAGCTATTTATATAAGTACAGATGGTGGAGCAACTTTCTCCTATGAGTTAGATATATCAGGAAATAGCAATGCTAGATATGATTTAGGTGTGACCACTGGATATTCTCTTGTATATGATGGAGATAATGTAGGAGTTTCTGTAACAACACCAACTTTGGGAGCTGGATATTCTGATATTGAAATTACAGGTATACCAAATAGTAATAATTTGGTGGTAGGCTTTTTAATTGAAAATAATTCGGCAGATGAGTTATGGGTGATAGATAATGTGGAAATATATGGTAATCCGTAATTATGAATAAATCCTTTTCATTGTTATTATTGTTTTTATCACTGTTGGTTAATGCCCAAGTTGGTGTGAATGAAAGTTTACCTGATGCCGCAGCTGCATTAGATATCAATTCACAAATGACTATGAATTATGGAGGACTAAAATTGCCTGTGGTTAACGCTGCACAAAAAGCTCAAATTCCTGTTAGCTCTACTAGTGATGGAATTATGATCTATGTGAACTATGGCACGAGCAGTTGTTTAGAAATATATGATGCCTTAAACATGGATTGGCAACAAATTAGATGTTCTACTGTAGGTCCTACAACTTTATACTCTGAAGATTTTAATAGCTATTCTAGCGGCACTGGAATCGATGGTTCTGGTAATTCTGGAGATTATCCTGCTGGCGTATCTAAATGGACACTTACCGACTTAAATAATACAATTTCAAGTGGTGACCATGCTTACACTCAATCTGGATTGTTAGAGGCAAATGATACTAACGGTCCTATTCAACTTGAAACACAACTCATCAATATTTCTGGTTATACAGCCATATCTTTTAGTGTTGATTTAAGCGGTGCTGGACCACTAGAATATGACACTAGTCTCCATTCTACAGACGCCACAAATGTACTTAACGATTATATTAACGTAGAATATTCTATAGATGGAGCACCATTCACTATTATAGCTGATTTTAACGGCAATGGAACCATTCATCATACACTTGTAGCTCATTATGCTGCTGCAGGTTCTGGAACGGCACCTTTTTTTCCAAATGAAACGGTGACGCAGTCAGGATTAAACGGTAGTTCCTTATCAATTAGGATTACTTTACAGAACTGGGCAAGTGATGAGTTCCTTTATATTGATAATATTATAGTTACTGGTATATAGCGCCTAAGATTTATCATTTCAATAAATACTCTCATGAGTAGTGAGATAAATCTTTATTCATCAATTCCTTTCTCACTTTTTCTTCTTAGTTTTAAACTTTACCAACTAAAAACTAAAACATGAACATTTGTTTTATCATGTATCCTTGGGAAGAGATACAACCAGAACACGATTCTACACTAGCCATCATTCATGAATGTGTAAAACGTGGACATAAAGTCGCTGTTGCAACTCCAGCTAACCTTACCATAAGAGACAGTATTGCTTATGCTTTTTCTAGCGTGATTAAGAAAATGGATAAAGTGCCTGCTATGTTCAAATCGTTTTATAAACAAGCCGAGCTTACTGAGAAAATGTTGCCTCTCGCAGGTTTTGACGTGATCATGATGAGGGCAAATCCGCCACTGGATCCTATTGCGTTGAATTTTCTCGACTCTGTTAAAGATGATGTTTTTATAGTAAACGATATTGAAGGACTACGTGAGGCAAATAATAAGCTCTACACAGCTTGTTTTGAAGATCCTAATAATGAGATCATACCAGCTACACACGTATCTAAGAATAAAAAGTATCTCAAGAGTGTCATAAGAGATAATCCTAAAGATCGCATGATAATGAAACCACTGAATGGTTTCGGTGGTAGTGGAGTGATTATGATTGAAAAAAATGCCATGCATAACGTGAACTCGTTACTCGATTTTTATATCGATAACAAAGATGGAACGACTAATTATGTCATTCTTCAGGATTATATAGAAGGAGCAGACCAAGGAGATACTCGTATTTTATTATTAAATGGAGAACCTATAGGTGCTGTAAAACGAGTGCCAGGAACTGAAGATCATCGCTCTAACATAAGTGCTGGTGGATCTTTTCAAAGACACCAACTCACTAAGGCCGAAAAAAATCTTTGTAAAAAAATAGGTCCCAAGCTCGTAAAAGATGGACTTTACTTTGTAGGGATAGATGTTATAAACGGAATGCTGGTTGAAGTAAACGTGATGTCTCCAGGCGGCATCACTTACATTAATAAAGTATCAAAAGTAAAGTTGCAGATAAAAGTGGTGGACTTTTTTGAAGAAATTGTGGTAGAAAAAATCCATGCTGTAGAGCGACGTGATAAATTAAAAACTTCTATTAGAAATGCTTAAACTAAGTATTCAACAAATGCTGGATAAAATCGAGCGTGAAGAGCGATTTCATGCGGTATCTAGCGATTACTCATTTTCTATTAAAATAGATACTTACGTGCCTTATGTATGCGCCGCGGTGCATGATGGACACCATTTTAATAAGGAGCTTTGGGAAAACTGTTGGCATACCGAGCATGACCGTTGGTATGAAGAAGATCCATGCACGGGCGACATGATTTCTGGATTGCCTATAACTTTAATAGCACACGATTCTCGATTTGAATACGACTTGAACCGCGATCCTAAGGATGCTATTTATGAAACGGCATGGGGCAAGAAGTTGTGGAAGGAACCGCTTTCGCGAAAGCATAAAGAACAAGCTCTAGAGAAACATCATAATTTTTATAGAGTTGTACTCTCATTGATGGTTAAGCTTGAAGAAATGTTTGGTACCACGGTATTTTATGACATGCATTCTTACAACTGGAAGCGATGGGAAAGAGAAGTACCAGTCTTTAACATAGGCACTAAGAATGTGAATCAGGAAAAGTACATACACGATATCAATCAATGGCAAGAAATTCTAGATAAAATAGAATTGCCTATAGAACAAAAAGTAACTTGTGGAGTAAACGATGTGTTTCAAGGAAATGGTTATTTTTTAAAATATGTCACGGCAAACTCGCTAAACACACTAGTCCTAGCAACTGAGATCTCAAAAATTTACTGTGATGAATATACAGGCGTGGTTTATCCCGAAGTAGTGCATGCAGTAAAAGACCAATTCAAATATTATATCCAAGCTCACGCACATAGATTTTATGAAAGACATCAACGTATTGCATAACAGTTTAAATCCCAGTCATGCTGCGATACATGATATCGATGCAAACGTACATAGACTGGTGCGCAATATTGAGTTGCTGGCTTATATCAATCCTCTTAATATTGCTCAAGAACGCAAATTATTCTTTAAGGAAAAGTTCAATTATGAACCAGTATTTAACTATCGTAAAGTAAAATTTAAGCCTTATAAACTGCATCGTTTATTCTTTTCTCAACGATTAGAACGTATTGAGGATGAGTCTATTCAAAGTCTTTACAAAGATGTGATTTATACCTATAGCGGTTTAGTACAGTGCATAGAAACCATAAAAGAACCTAGCAATAAGTTTTATTTCAATAGTTTAAGGTTTTTTGGGACACCTACAGAAAAAATGGTGGAAAATGCTAAGTTCATTTTACATCATCAAGTTCCTGATAGTGAGAAAGAGCTTTTTAAAAAGTCACTCACTACACAAGATGCGATAGACTACTTTACAAACTTTAAATCTCAATACGGATTTGATTTCTCCATAAAGTTAAGTACAGCCATGAGTGCAGCGGCTATGGTTTCAAATAATGAGCAAACGCTGTATTTAAAAAAGAATCACAAGTTTTCTCAACATGAACTAGAACTCCTAGCGCACCATGAGGTAGGAGTACATCTGGTCACTACTTTTAATGCTATAGAACAACCACTTAAAGTTTTTAGCAATGGATTTCCTAACAACGTAGAAACTCAAGAAGGACTAGCCGTAATGTCAGAATATTTAAGTGGGAATTTAACCATTACCCGTTTAAGAGAGCTTGCTTATCGCGTCATAGCAGTAGACTCGTTAAATAAAGGCTATTCATTTGCAGACACCTTTGACCTTATTCACGGGCAGTATAAATTAAATAAAGAAAAAGCCTTTAACATCACCTTACGTGTGCATCGTGGCGGTGGTTTTACTAAAGATGCACTTTATTTATCGGGACTTAAAAAAGTTTATGATTTATATAGTAATGGAACATCGTTTGATCCAATTATGATGGGTAAATGTTCTATAGAATATACTCCTATAGTTCAAGAATTACTTGCTCAAGGTCTAGCTACTAGTTCTAAGTACACTTCACATTCTTTAAAGTTGGAAAGTGAAGTAAACCCAACAGTTGATTTTATCTTAAAGAATTTAAAGTAATGAGGTATTTTATATGGAGTGCTTTATTGAGTGTATTTATTTTAAACGCTCAAGATAGGATTGAGGTTGATTTAACCTTTGAGTATAATGATGAATTGACTTACTATGAAGATATCGGTATAGGGCCATTAGGATTAGAAGTTCCTACTACTCTTGAATCCTTGGAAGAAGGTTATCTTCCTTTTAATGGTTTTCAATATGTACAGTGGTATGATTATAAAGCTCCTATTCACCTAGAAGAAGGAGATTCTTTTATTACCGTTCTAGGAAAGAACTTTAACGAATATGAATATTATTATACCGGTGAAAAAGGCGCCATTAAAAATAATTATTTACTAAGCCGTCATAGAGAATTAAATTCCTTAGAAGCTGACTCCACTTTTATTCAAGCAAGTCAAGAAAAAGCTCAGGTGCTTATTCTTCAAAAGAAAGACAGTTTATTGAATGTAGTTAAAGCACTTTCTTTATCAGAACGTTTTTTAGAGGATGAAAATAAGTTTTGGGACTACTATACCGCTTATCATCAGGTGTTTCACAAGCAACTACGATCCGCTGACTTAGATTATAGCACCGTGAGTTTAAGTGATTTTCCAGAGTTAGATTATGATATAGAAGAAGATCATTTTAATTATAAAAGATATTTAGATTTAGGTGTTGCTTATTATTTCAATAAAATTTCACAGCTGAATACCTATGAAGAAATGAGAGATGCATTCAAGAAAATAGACTCTAAATCTATGCGATGGTGTTTACGAGATGTCTTTCAAGATCTTGTGCTTAAAAGAGATGAGCGCAGTGAAGTTTACATGAAACTTGTTGAGCGATTTTCTTATTCTCCTCATCATTATCAAGAAGCAAAAAATGTATTTAATAAGAGAAAAAGATTATCTGTAGGAGATGAATTTCCTATTCCTAAGGTTACCGATTTTTTTGAAAAAGAAATTGACTTAGAAAAGGCAATAGGTAGAGGTGCGTATTTGTTTATTTATACCGCAAAAGACAAAAATCTGGATGAGAATTTCTTAAAGTGGAATCAGTTTTATGTAAATAACAAAGGTAATGGCTCTCGATTCATTACGATAGGTCTAGACATTGATCAAAGTATATCAGTCTTTAAAGATTTTTTCTTAACCTCTCAGATTGCAGGTTCTCATTTACGTACTACAAGCAAACAATCTAGAAAGTTTATTTATAATTTAGGTTTAGCTTACGGACCATTCATTGTTGAGGTAGATGAAGACTGGAATATCCATGATTTCAATGTAAAGCACTCATTTAAGACTTCAAATATGCTAAGTCCATTTCCTTCTGCAATACCTTGGAAACCTCAGTTAGGTGCTTATTAGATTTCTATCAGTAAGAATACTTTTTTTAGGGTAGCTTTCGCGAAAGCGTATAAAAAAAAGAGGCCACGTAAATCATGACCTCTTTATTAAGAATAGATAACAGAGTTTATTTGTATGCTAAGTACTGTTCTCTAGTTTCAATTACTGATTGTACAAATGCTTTAAATTCAGCATATTCTGAAGCTTTAATGTCTTCTAGACTAGGTTTAGAAACTATGATTACTTCAATCTTATTAGGTGCAAGTTCTTTATAGTTAATACTGTAACGGTGTTTCTTATAATTCAGTTGCTTGCTTTCAGGTACTTCTATGAATTTTTTCCCTTCTTCTAACTCGATGGTGATGTGCTCTGTATAAGAATTTGTGTCTTCATAATCTCTGTAAAGAATGTCGTGCTGGCGATTGTCCTCTTCAATAATCCCTTGCGTGTAAGGCACTGAGAATAGAGGTAACTGGAAGGTTTTCATTTTCCCTATAGAACCTGGTTTAGATAACAAGTTCAACTCAGTTTCTACAACAATACCGTCGGCAGTGTGATTGTAAGTGGCGTTTACAATCTTATCTACATCAAAAGTTGCTGTAGAACGATTTTCTAGAAAGGACTTAAGGTTGTCTTTTTTAAGTTCTTCATTTTCTTCGTCAGCCAGGCTGCGCAAGTATGCAGCGGTACTTCCTTTTAAATCTGTATTAAGTTTTGCTTTAAAATCATCATTATTAATAGTGATATGAGCTGTAGTATTGTATTGACTCAAGGCAGTTGAAGCATTTTCAAGTATAAAAAGGTCATTTGTGACTTTATCCTTATTCTCATAAGGAATTTCTAAACCTATGGCGTGGTTCAATGATCCTGGAATAGATTTATAAGGTAAATACTTGTCTGTTAATTCAAGGAATTGGTCTTTTCCATCAATTTTAGTCTTAACGATACAGTGATTAAAATCTCTCGATGGTAGTTTTAATGCGTTCTCACCATAGTCTGAGGTAAGTATAAGCACTAGGTTTGCTTCTAGATCACTCATAGATGCAAGTGTCACAAATAGAGTAGAGAAGTCCTTACAATCGCCTAGTTTAGACTTGATTGTTTTAGATGGTTTTTGAGGAACATATCCACTTTGCTTGAAACTCACGTAACTATAAGTAAACTCGTCTGTGATGTAATCGTAAATGGCTTTGGCTTTTTGATCGTCTGATTTTCCTTGATGACCATTAGGGAAGATAGTTTTATAAGCTTCCTTAACTTCATCTTCTATTTCTATCTGACTACGTACCAGGTCTGAATACCATTCTGAGATTACTTTCCAGTCTTGTAAAGTGCTTATATGAATGTGCTCTGATTGATCTACCAAGTTTTTCATGTAATCCTCGGCCAGTTCTATAGCATTTACATTTTTCATGCTCCATTCATAAGTTTGCATGCCGTCTGTTTTATACTTCTTAACCGGAATATCTCCATTTACCACTTCGTGATATAGAGGTTTATCACTTTCAGTAATTACTCGTAGGTTATATTGCTTAATAGGATGATAACCTCTTACATTATAAACATTATCATAATCTTTATAGAACCTACCATAAGTATAATATTCTGTTTCATAATCCAGATAAACAACATCGCCTATTTCTAGATTGTTGAACACCATGCTTGAACCGCTGCGTTCTGCAGGTTCAATACTGTTGTCTTTCTTTACAATTTCAGATTTAGTCACTACGTAGTTTCCACCTAGACCTAAGTCATATTCTTTAATGGATTCAATTCCATTTAAAGTAGTGACTTCATAAATCATAGTACCATGGTAACGTACTCCACCACGTCTGTAAAGCATTAGATTATTTTCTTCAAGAAGTATATTAAGTCCGTAGTCGTTTTCCATACCGCTATTACGAGACTTTTCTATGTATTTATAGTGATCCTTAGTCTTGATTTTTTCCATAGGATCTGTGATTCCTTTTAAATCATAAACCTTGCGACGCAACGATAAATCAGATAGACTACGGTCTAACTTTTCCTCATACCACTTGATAGCTTCTTTCTTGTTTTCTAGTTTTAAATAAGTATCACCCATTAAGGTACGCAGTCTTAATGCATCTGGATAGTTCTTTAATCCTTGATTGATAAGTTCTAGTGATTTCTCGTATTTCTTATTCTCATTATAGACGTAAACCATTCTTTGTAAATAGCTGTTGAAAAAGTCATATCTCAATAGGTTGGATTTGAGGATAGCTTCCCATTCTTCTTTACGGTTTTCACGACTATAAATACCTGATAATTTGTTTACGATGTACCAGGAGAAGTACTTCTCATTTGCTTCAGTTAAGATTTGCTCGTAGCGTTTCTCATCATTTAAAATAGAATTATAAAATCCAGCATAAGTCGCTAATCCTTTTACAGTCGTTCTTTCATCTTTAATTAAACGATCTAGAATTTTCTCAGCTTCTTTTTCTTCTTCATTACGCAGTGCTACAAATAAATTACACACTTCTTTAATGGTGTTCATGTTTGTTGCAGCTTGTATTTCAGCAATTTTCTTTCTGAATTCTGTTTGATCCAGTTTCATGAGCTTTTCAGTGTCTGCAAATTCTAGGATGAGCGATTGATAATAATCTGGATCATTTTTCATCATGTTTTCCATGACTTTAACGGCCTCATCACTTTGATCACTTTCTGAGTAAGCATTCATTAACATGGTATTCAATAAAGAACTTTGAGGATATTTTTTCAGTTGTTCTTTAACCATAGGAATGGTTTCTTTATAACGAGCATTATGATGTAAACTATGGTACAAACCATAGAAACTTAAAAAGTCATTAGGATTGCTTTTCAATTTGTTCTTGAAAAACGCTTCCATCGGGTGCACGCGCGTTACCGTGTTTACACTGGATTCAGTTCCTTTTTTATAGGATTTATTATTGAGGTCATTACCTAGCGATAGTAATTTACCATCAGTATCCATAAATCTTGCGATGTAATATGGAGAACCGCTTGAGGCACTTTTAATTAAAAGTCTATTTGTTCCAGCGTTTAAAGTAACTTCAATCTGGTGTGCATCTAACTCTGCACGCACGTCTTCTTTATCTTCTAGAATCTCGACGTCATTAAGAAAAACCTTAATGATACCACCACGACCTAAATGCAATACAGCACGTTGTTCTTTGTCGGACTGGATAAAGGTTTGTGCATAATTGATTTTATTTCCATATTCATCATGGTTAGAAAAATCCTTATAAGGACTCATAGAATTCTTAGGCGCCACATACCAGTTTACGATACCATTTCCATTAGTATCAAAACCAGTACTTGTCGTTGCTTCATTTTCAGGAGCATAAGTAATATTTAATCCACTGTCATTTAAGTTTTCAAATGGACCTACGTGTTCCCAATTATTAATGTTTTTAATGGAAGCTACTAGTTCTTTTTGGCCATCAAAATCTCTTACAGCCTCAGCATGAATACTTTTCATGTAGGTATAAGCACTTTCTAAACTGCTGTCTTTAAATTCTGGAGTTTTAATTTCCTTAAACCTTCTTAAATCTAAAGGTGAAAAACCTTGACTTTCATATTCTGAGAATAAAAATGTCTCATGCCAAGAAGCAAATAGATAAGGCTCAAAATTGGGCTTTGTCAATAAACCTTCTAAGTAATTAAAGCCATTTGCAATATCACCATTCTCTTTGAGGACGATTTGTTTTAAGTAATAATTTTCTACATCGCTTTCATCTAATTTCTCAGATAGTTTGAGAGCTTCCGCTCGCTTGTTCTGTAGAAGTAAGTCAATGACTTTCTCCGATTTTTGAGCACTTACCTGAGTTGAAAATCCTAAAATTAATAGGATTATTAAGGATTTGAGCATTACAATTTTCTTTCCCTGCATGAAAATATATTAAGGATTTATAAAGAGTACAATATAATCCATACTATTAATGTGTGAAAGCACTCGCAAGAAGTTTTTTACAAAATATCATGGAACTTGTTCAGGTTTTCTACCTTTGCAATTCCTAAAAAATAAACATGTCAGATTTACTTAAACAATTACAAGACCGATCCAATAATGCTTGCGAACTTTGTGCTGCAACAGATTCACTCGAGCAAAAAGTAGGACTGGCCGTTTATGAGGTTCCAGAATCTCCTAAGAATGTAAAAGACATTAGTATTCTTGCCTGTAATACTTGTAGAGAACAATTAGAAGATGAAAGTAAAGTGGACCCAAATCACTGGCGCGCTTTAAATGACTCTATGTGGAGTACAGTGCCTGTTGTTCAAGTGGTCGTTTATAGAATGCTAGACCAATTAAAAAATGAAGGCTGGCCTAATGATCTTCTAGATATGATGTACTTAGAAGACGATACAAAAAATTGGGCTGAGGAAGGAATCCAGCGTGGTCCTAAAATAATTCATAGAGATGTAAATGGTAACATTTTGCAGCGTGGAGACAGCATAGTTATTATTAAAGATCTTCAAGTAAAGGGATCAAGTCTTATTGCAAAACGTGGTACTGCGGTACGCAATATCTCGTTAGTCCATGATAATGCAGATCAAATCGAAGGTAAAGTAGGACCTACGCAAGTGGTACTTTTAACACAGTTTGTTAAGAAAACTTCTGGGGACGAATAGGTTTTAGTCCGCAGTCCTTAGTCCACAGTTTGCAGTCTATAATACATAATATTTTAAAGAAATTGAATTTCCGCACTTGATGCGGAAACTGCTGTAGCAACCTCAATCTATAATTATAATTTAAGCTGAGATTTATTGCAACTTCTTCTCTGTGTTCAAAAAAATATCACCTTATAAGCGTTATACTGCGCCTATCAAAGTGGCTGAGGAAAGGATTTTATATTTACACCGAGTACTTCCTTTTCCTCAAATAATTAAATAACAACCCAAAAACACCTACAGCGATTAACGGCAGTACCACATTGACGATTTGCCATTTTGTACGTTCTTCATAACTGCGTTTGATATCTAAAAATGGAACAGCGATGTTTTTGCTACGCAATTGTATCAGGCCAGTATCATCCATGAGGTAATTAACCGTATTCATTAAGAACTCCTTATTACCGTACATCGCACCAGTCTTATAATCATAACCTAGTTCCTGCGCTTTTCCACCAGTAATATCGTTTTTCATCACATCACCATCGGCGATGAGGACTATGGCGCTATTTGATCCTTCATCAATAGAATTTGCTAACTCAAATGGTTTCACACGGTTTTTATAAGCACTGGTAAAGTTTCCTTCAGCAAGAACGGCAAGAGGTTTTTGACCTACTTTAGTCGCTAGTGGATCGATAGGTTGATCTAGTTCAGACAAAGAAATAGCTGCTGGTAAGATCTTAATTTGTGTGTCTGGTGAAGTACTTAATAGTATGGTCTTTTTAATACCGTTTTTAAGTGTATCAATAGTTCCCGTGTATTCAAACTTTACTTCTTCAAGATTCTTAGTAATCGGGTGATCGCTGTCTGATTTTGAAATAGGGTAATACGGCCAGTCAAATGCCTCATACTGTGTATTACGTCCTTGTCCGCTGGCTAGTGCAAGTCCACCGGCGCGCTCGTCTTTAACGATTCCAGTGTTTAGGCGTAAACCATATTTAAACAGTAAATTATCTAGATTTAAATCTCGAGGCATTCCATAACCTATAGATTGTGGATTTGCCAGACTATCGTTCTCAAAAATAATAGGATCTGCAGCGAGTAACATTTTTCCACCATTCATTAAATACTGATCGATGATGTAATTCTTAGTTTCACTAAAAGCCACCGTAGGTTTAGGCTCAATGATGAGGTCAAATTTGTTGAGTTGCGCCAGAACATCAGCAGGTGATACGCTATCATTATTTTTTACAAACTCAATTCCAAATGGCGCCACACGATAATATTCCTGTAATGATTTGATATAATCACGGATTTGTAAATCTGCCAGCTCGCCGCTGTCGCGCAAGACTGCAATAGTTTGAGTTTTTTCATTAATGACTTTACTCATCCCATCTGCAAACTGGTATTCTAGTTGCTGTATGGAAGAATTCACTCGTTCTTCCATAGTCGCTCTGGCAAAGGTTTTTAATAATGGAATGGCTGTCGTTTTTCCTTGATAGACCATTATTGCCCATGGAAATACGACGACTTTAGTACTTTTTCCACCTTCCATAATGGTTGCCATGGCAGGTTTTATTCCATATTGCGCAAGTTGTTGAGTGATTTGCTCGACAGCTTGAGGATTTTCATCTTCGGTAGGATTGATGAAATTGTATTTAATATTTTTATTTACCGCTGCATATTCTTCTAGTAATTGCTCTGTTTCTGATCGCAATTTGCGGAACTCTGCCGGTAGTTCTCCATCTAGAAAAACATCTACGAGCATGGTACTCTCGGCACTTTCTGCTAGTTGGGTCGCTACAGGTGAAAGTGTGTATCGCTGGTCTGCAGTGAGGTCAAAACGCTCGTGCCATTTACTAGCTCCATAATTGATAAGAACTAGTGCAGCAACAAGAACGATAAGGGAAATAGCTATTTTCTTCATTTTTATTGCTTCTCAGTGATTATTTTAAGGCTCAATTCGCTTAAAGCGAAAAACAATACCGCAACACTCAGGAAGTAGATTATATCTCTAGTGTCTATAACGCCTCGTGCCATGCTTTCATAATGATATTTCAAACCAAGAAACGCAAGTCCATCATTCTCAATGACTGTTGAAAAACCTTCAAAACCGAAGTACATGATAAAACACAAAACGGCTGCCAGTAAAAAGGCAATGATCTGATTAGAAGTCACAGACGAGCAAAAAATACCAATCGCCACATAGCACAAAACTAAAAGAAGTACGCCTATATAACTGCCTAGCGTACTGCCCAGATCTAGGTTATTAGTCGTTTCTCCCAGTTGACCTATCGTGAATACGTAAAGCAACGTAGGTATTAATGCGATGATGATAAGAGTGACACTTGCAAAGTATTTCCCTGAGATAATGCTGCGATAAGAAATAGGTCGTGTAAAAATCATTTCTAGGGTTCCTAGATTGCGCTCGCTCGTAAAACTGCGCATGGTGACTGCTGGGATAAGAAATATGAACAACCATGGAACGAGTAAAAAGAATGGAGACAAGTCTGCAAATCCATAATTGAGGATGTTGAATTCACCATCAAAAACAAACAGGAACAAACTCGTTACCATTAAGAATATCCCTATGACGAGATAGCCTGTAATGCTTGAAAAATAACTTCTTAATTCTTTTAAATAAATGGCTTTCATAAAAGACTATGTATCTTATTCAATGAGTTAGCTGTAGGTTTCTGGTCAAAAAGTGCTTTGGTCGCTGGCCATACTTCACTGAATAACGCAGAATGTCTGTAATTATTAAGTGCTTCTTCATTTTCCCAATAGCTGTAAGTATAAAAACTACAGTGATCATCCTTATCTTGATAAAGTTCTAGTGTACTACAACCATCTTGGGCACGTATTTGTTCTTTATTTTTATCAAATAATTCTTCAAATGCCGCGACAGCATCTTCTCTAAAGTGCATTCTTACTATACGTACAATCATGTCTCGTTAAATTTAATGCTTATAGGAGTATTATTCTTGAGTCCAAAAAGACTGCTCGCACTACCTATAGTTAATGGATTTGATTTATAAGTTGCTAATTCTATATAGTCACTACTATTAAAGATGGCAATCGCTTGCCCATCGATATCTCTTTTAAAATCTTCTTTGGTAAAATCTATAAATCCAGAATAGTGGTCATAGATTTTCTTGTGCGTTTCGCTACGTGCTGTAAGTACAAAACCACGACCTTTTCCTGTGGCTTTAAATAGTTCCTTTGAAATATTAGACACCGCATTTCCATAATTATCTATATAAATAATTTGACCATTTATGGAATTACTGGAAGCTGCAGGTTGCATTCCAGAGATGTTTTTTAATTGCTCAATAGGTTTACCTATCACTTCTAGCGTTCCACCACGTGCGATGTGACACGCTGTTTGAACAAAAGCGTCCATTACCGTAAAGTTTGAAGTTATGCGATCGTGAATGTTGATTTGGACAATTTTATCAGGATTGAACTTTGCGGTGAGAAGGCACATAATTCCATTATCTGCACAAATGAAATAATGGCCATCCATAAAAACGGCAACATGTTTATTATCTGGTGTGTGCTCTGCATCTACACCTATAATGTGAATCGTACCTTTAGGAAACGTGTAATAAGCGTTTTTAATTATATAAGCAGCCTCAGCAATATGAAAAGGTGAGACTAAATGAGAAATATCAACAATGTTAATATCTGCTAGTTCACTATAAATAGCTCCTTTAACCGCGCCTACATAGGGATCTTTCAAACCAAAATCTGTCGTCAATGTTATGATAGGCATAAAGGTACTGGCAAGTTGTTAATTAAATAAGCATTAAATTTTTGTTACAATCGCTATTTTAGGAAATGAATTCTCTAAATTGTTACAGGTTTTGCAAAGCATTCATGCTCTAGCAAAATTATAAAATAATAAACGCAATCATTCATATAATTTTAAGCATTTGAACGAACTTATCATTGACCTTTCAGAATCTAATCCTAGTGAGTTTTTTGGGATTAAAAATAAAAATCTAACTTTTCTTAAAAAGCATTACCCTAAGCTTAAAATAGTCGCTCGTGGTAGCATCATGAAGGTTTATGGCGATGAGGAACAGCTCATGGAGTTTGATAAACGCATCCAGATGATGCTGGAACACTATGGGAAGTATAATACCATGAATGAAGATATTATGGAACGAGTTCTTATGAGTGATAGTACTGAAGATTATGATAGTGTAAAAGGCAGTGGCGACACGCTCGTCCATGGAGTAAGTGGTAAAATCATTAAGGCCAAAACTCCTAACCAGCGCAAACTCGTGGAGCTTACTAAGAAAAACGATATGGTTTTTGCCATAGGACCGGCAGGAACTGGTAAAACCTATATGGGCGTTGCCATGGCAGTAAGAGCGCTTAAAGAAAAACAAGTAAAGCGCATTATCATGACGCGACCAGCGGTTGAGGCTGGTGAGAATCTCGGCTTTTTACCAGGAGATTTAAAAGAAAAACTAGATCCATACATGCAACCTATCTATGACGCACTGCGCGACATGATTCCTGCAGAGCGACTTGCTACTTATATAGAAAAAGGCGTGATACAAATCGCACCACTCGCATTTATGAGAGGTAGAACGCTGGATGGCGCATTTGTAATCCTTGATGAGGCTCAAAACACCACTCACGCACAAATGAAGATGTTCCTGACTCGTATGGGAAAAGACGCTAAGTTTTTTATCACTGGTGATCCAGGTCAGGTAGATTTACCACGCCGCGTGATCTCAGGTCTTAAAGAAGCTTTGTTAATTCTCAAAGACGTGGATGGAGTAGGGATGATGTACCTTGATGACAGTGATGTAGTACGTCACAGACTTGTTAAAAAGGTGATTGCTGCTTATAAAAGCATAGAGAACGCAAATTAATTTTAATTCAATCTTCAGTTTGCTGTTCTAGGAATGGAGAGTTGTTGGTATTACGCTTTCGCGAAAGCGTGATTTCAATTAACTATAGTGCTATGAGTGCAATCCATGGTAGCAATGAAATTACTCAACAATTGAACTTTCCCGAAGAAAAAAAGGATTTGTAGCAATCTAAGATATTCTTGAGATCCAAATAATTCTATCATTTTGAGTCAAAGATGAAAGCGGTTTTTTGTCTTTAAGAGTCGTTTATGAATAGTCAATAACTTTTTGAAAACATCCATCCATGTTTATTCTATTTTTAAGTAGAAACATTCAAATTTGTAAATCACAGTTATAAATTATGAGTTTACCCAATACGATTACCGACATAGATTTTAATTTCCCTAACCAGACGAGTGTCTATAAAGGAAAAGTACGCCAGGTCTATGGTATTAATGATGATTTACTCGTGATGGTAGCGAGTGATCGCTTGAGCGCATTTGACGTAGTGATGCCACGCGGAATTCCTTATAAAGGACAAATACTAAATCAAATCGCCACACAAATGATGCAGGCGACTGAAGATCTAGTTCCTAACTGGCTGCTGGCTACACCAGATCCTAACGTTGCTATAGGTTATAATTGTGAGCCATTAAAAGTAGAAATGGTGATACGTGGTTACTTGAGTGGTCACGCAGCACGTGAATATAAAGCTGGTCGTAGAACGCTCTGTGGTGTTCCTATGCCAGACGGAATGAAAGAAAACGATAAGTTTCCTGAAGCCATCATCACACCAGCCACTAAGGCCGAAATGGGTGAACACGATGAGGATATTTCAAGAGAAGAAATTATTTCTCGTGGAATAGTAAGTGAGCACGATTATGAAATTCTAGAAAAATACACACGCGATCTATACCGTAGAGGAAGACATATCGCAAAAAAACGTGGATTACTTCTCGTAGATACTAAGTATGAATTTGGTAAAACTAAAGATGGAAAAATAGTCTTGATTGATGAAATCCACACACCAGATTCCTCAAGATATATCCATGCCGAAGGTTACCAAGAACGTCAAGATAATAACCAACCACAGAAACAACTAAGTAAAGAATTTGTGCGCCAGTGGTTGATATCACACGATTTTCAAGGTCTAGAAGGTCAAACGCTACCAGATATGGATGACGCTTACATCAACTCTGTAAGTGAGCGATACATAGAACTCTATGAACAAATCACTGGTGAAGAGTTTGAAAAAGCAGATACGAGCGATATCAAAAAACGCATTGAGACTAGCGTTCAAGACTGGCTCGAGGCAAACTTCATGTAGTACATAGAATCTTTTTCAAGAGTTTAATGCTATAGCTTTTACCATAATGAATCTGGATTAAGTCTACTTAATCCTTAGGTTGTAACTACTTTTACAGAGAACGATAATAGTTGATGGAATGTTAGATTATGTAGTAATAGGTGGTGCGCAGGCAGGTTTATCTATGGCTTATCACTTAACACAAATGGATAAAAAGTTTGTGGTTCTTGATAGTGAAAGTGAAATAGGTGCTTCGTGGTTGAATAGATGGGATTCCCTCAAGCTTTTTACTCCTACAGCTTATAATCATTTGCCTTCTTTTAAGTTTGAAGCTCCTAAAAATCATTATCCTACTAAATATGAAGTAGCTAACTATTTCAAAGCTTATGTAGAAAAGTTTAAAATTCCTGTTCAGCTCAACACTTTAGTAACTTCTGTACGTCGTCATAAAAAGAGTTTTTCAATATCTCATAAAGATGGAGAAATTGAGGCAAAAAACGTAATCGTTGCCACAGGACCGTTTCATATTCCATACACGCCACCTTGCCATAAAAAAGCGGCAGACGAGATCCTGCAAATTCATAGTAATTATTATAAAAATCCTACTCAATTACAAGATGGAGATACTCTTGTAGTAGGTGCTGGAGATTCTGGTTATCAGATTCTTAATGAGATTTCAAATGATACTTCAAGAACAGTTTATTTCTCTGGTGACACGACTGTAAAGTCTTTACCACAGCAATTTTTAGGAAAAACGCTATGGTGGTGGTTTACGGTTACTGGATTTTTAAATTATAGCAAGTACAGCTGGATAGGAAAGAAAATAAATACTGCAAAACAACCGGTGATAGGAACTGATGTCAAAGGAATTTTGGCCAGAGAAAACGTAATTTCCGTAGGAAGAACTAAAGATGCTCTCGATAAAAAAATAACTTTTGAATCGAGAAAAGTATCTACTATTAAAAATATCATTTGGGCAACAGGTTATCGTCCTAATTTCACTTGGATTGAAGGACTCGAGCTCGACGCAAACCATTATCCTAAAAATTATCGTGGTGTGAGCAATATGAAAGGACTCTATTTCATAGGCTTGCCATGGATGTTCACACGTGGATCTGCTACGCTCGGTGGTGTTGCAAAAGACGCAAGTTACATAGCAAATATTCTTAAAAAGCGTAAATAGTGACTCTTCAATTTAAGTATCAAAATGCCGTTTCTCAATGGGCATATTGAATCTATAGTTTATTGAATATTATTTGCTCTATCGATAAGTAACTTGGAAAATTGAGCCACTCCATATTTAATAGCATCTTCATCGGCTTTAAAGTCTGGACTGTGCGGCATCGCAGTGATTCCTTTCTCCTCGTTTGATGCTCCTAAGAAAAATAGAACTCCTGGAACATGTTCTTGAAAGTAGATAAAATCTTCATTGAAGTAAGGAACCTGACCGTATAATGGATTTATTAATGGATTTCCTCGAGCATCTTTAAAGCTTGATAAAAGGTGCTCCGTTAGTTTTGTATCGTTCAGAACTGTAGGGTTAGCTCTGGAATATGCGATTGATAAAAGATGATTGCTATAATCACTATTTTCAATAAAATCTTTGTTCTGATTTTTAATGAATTCTAATAGCTTCACATCTGTTTCAAAAAAGGTTTTTGTGAATGAAATCGAATTCTCATTTTCTTTAATGTTCATTCCAGGTATTGAGAAGAAAAAATCATTGTATATGGATTGCTCAGCGGCAACTCCATATTCCTCACTAACGATATGTTCCAAACTTCTAGGACTGCTTCTAGAATCTTGTCGTTCAAAACCTTTAAAAAAGTCTTCAAATTCATTTTTAAAGTCGATTTGATTAATGTCTTTAGACATTTTTATCTCTATAGTTCTCTCATACGCAAAGAGTTCATCGGCTTTAGTGGAAATAGTACCTGTTTGGGTAGGGAAAACATGTAAGCCATAAATTTCATCGGGTTGAATTAATTCAAACAACCCATCATTTACCATATTTCTTGCACCAGTAAAAGTTTCTTCACTAGGTTGAAAAATAAAATAAATAGTTCCATCGATATCATCTTTAAACTGAGATAAAGTACTTGCAATTCCTAAACCTATAGTAGTGTGTAAATCATGGCCGCACATATGACCTATAGAATCGTTGACAGATTTGAAAAACTCTGTATCTGTGTTATTATAAGGAATAGCATCCATGTCTGATCTCCAGGCTATTTTAGGACCCTTTTTATGACCATTTAATATTCCTATAACTCCATGTCCTGAAAAATCGGAATGTACTTCCATGCCTAACTGCTCTAAATAATCACTCACTATCTGGGCAGTACGTTTCTCATTTCCAGATAATTCTGGGTTTTTATGAATATCTCTTCTTATGGAAACGAGCTCTTGAAAAATGGAATTACTATGCTGTTCTACTTGTGAGCTGTCCAATTCTTGATCACAAGAAGCTAATAAACATACTAAGAGAACACTGATAGAAATTCTAAACATTTATCGAGATTTAAGTAAAGACTGTAGGTAAGCTACTTAAAATTAAATAGAATCTACAAAATCTTGAAACACTTGTTTATGTTTCTCTAAATCCAAATTTGGAGAAAGAGAAGCACGCACGATGTAATCCTTATCGCCTTCCTTAGTCGTTCCTTGAGTAGATGTTGCTGGAATGGTCCAGTAGCAACCTTTTAACTGACCATAACTCACACAAAACTTACTTTCTTGTGAGATCTCAGTAATCATCAAGTTGATGAGTTTGAGGTTTAAAGCTCTTTTATAGCTTTCTCTTTCTTCATCATTACTTCCTTTAGTAGGTAGATCGAGTGAAAAAACCGATGGCGTAAAACCTTCTTGAGCTAGTTCTTCAGAAACGAAGTTGATTTTTACATCAGGCAAAGTGTTTTCAATAAACGTGACAAATTCACGAGTATTCACATAAGCATCTGCGATGCGTTGGGTCATGGATGGTAATTGTGTAGCGAGGATTTCATATTGAAAAATGGTAGCTTCATTATCGCAAAGGTTGAGGTGCATGTCAATTTTTTCCATTAAGGCGCTGGTTTTATTGTTTCCTACACAGTAACCAGCTGTTACTTTCCCACCGCTAGGGAATTTGGAACCACTAGCATAAGCGATGGTTCTCATAGAAGAAAGCATTTTTCCATCTCCTAAAAAGTGCACGTTTGGACAAAAAGTTTGATCGAGAATAAAAACAGGATCAATAGCGGTTGAACCGTTTGCCGTTTTACGTTCTTGGCTTAACACGACTTTCAATTGTTCTAAATCTGGAACCTCTACTCTCGGATTAGTTGGAATCTCTGCAATGATATAAGGAACAGCGTCTTGTTGTGCGATTTGAGTTAATACGGTATCAATGCTTTGCACCATGTCATTATCACCATCAACTGGTAAATCAACGATGTCAACATTACTTAAGCAAGCCGCAACACGTCTTGCTTGATCATTAGTTCCACCGTAACAGTTAGGCGGCACGATGAATTTAATGGCTTTTCCAGGATGATTCTCTATCGCATCATGGATCAATCCCATCATGATAGCATACTGAATAGACAAACCACTTGAAGCCACTAAAGGTTCTAGTTGAGTTCCTGTAATTTCTTTAATGGAGTTGAGGACATTTTGTTTATCGGCTACTAAGTTGTTTTGTGGAGTAACAAAAGGAGCTTGGTTCACAAATGATTCTAGTGCTACAAGTGAATCAGCTGGAGTCATGGCGATGGTTTCTCTTCTACGCACATGTTGTATATCAGAAACGTAATCTTCGTTCTGTTCTCCATTGATGACTAGGATACTTCCTAATATTCCATGCAAACTAATCGCAAAATCAATTTTTGAATGTAATGCTACCGCACCTATGATTTTTTCCTCAGAAATAAAGATGTTGCTGCCGTCAAAAGCAGTGATCTCTGTAGGGTTTTCAACTTGGTTTACTTCAAAATTGTAACCATAAACTTTATGGAGAATATCGCTATTAAAAATCTCTGGTAAGGAACCCGTATAGTTAATTTGTGTTTTTTTATTTAGCAATAAGTTGGTGCGCAATACCGCCAGTACAGGAATAGTTTGAGAAGAAAAACTGATCACGTTTTCTGCTCTTAATCCATGAGTTTGAGCAATTCCCCATTCCAGTACACAAGATAATGGATGTCCTAAACGTATATAATCATAAGAGGTAGGCAATACTGCAAGTGCACCAGTAGTAGCGTTGTGCTTTTTATAAAGCGTTTCCAGCTGATCCAGAAATTGAGTTTTGGCAAGTTCCTCATTATAAATATCCAGTCTATGAGTGGTAAGACCTAACCAGTCTGTGGGATGATTTGCGATGATTTCTTTTATATAATTGCGTACGTTGTTACTTTCCATGAGTCCTGTTTTCCAGTTGCAAAAATATGGGTTTTTAAAAGGTATTGAATGGATTTATGGAGATGTTTAACAAGTGCAAACAAACTCCTGAAACAAGCCTTTGCAATCGCAAAATCAGGACTATTTTATGATAATGAATATAGAAGTGTACTTGTAAGAAATTAAGTGAAATTCACTTGTATTTACTGCAGATCTTTGTTAGGTAAATCGTTTTTTATAAATCGTAAACTTTTTTAAATTCCATTTTATTCTCCCAACAAACTTTAAATTCAGATTCGCAATTTAACTTAAATCCGAATTCGGTCAATTCTCCAGAATATTTTAAAGGACTTTTAGAGATTCCAATAGCGATTTCTTTTTTCGGATTTTCGTCCACTTCGTAAACTTTATTTCGTGTTGTTTCAAATAATTCTCTTTTTCCAATTTCAAACGCAATTTCGTTTTCAGTCAGCTTAAAATTCAGGAGTGGATTTCCGTAATGAAAAATTCCGTGTCCACTTCCGTCTTCAGTTCCGAAATAGAATCCAACTAATTTGTTATCAACTATGTCAATGAAAATAGAGTGATTTTCTTCCTTATTTTCGGATTGATATTCGTAAACTCCAATTATTTCAATATTGATTGATTGAGTTTCCAAATGCTCTTCTTCATATTCTTTCCATACTTGTTGAGAATTCCAAGCAGCTAAAGGTCCTGCTATATAATTGGAAAAAAAATATACCAAAGCAAAAACTACGATTAAAAGTATTCCGATTATTATAAATATGCGTTTCATCAAATGTTTGCCATCGTGTTTGTATATGGTTTGTTACATATCTTATGTACCTAATTTAGTAAATACAAACCGAATAGAAAATCCTCGAGGATTTTCGTAAGTAGGCAGTGAACAAGCAATTAATTATTCATAGTCTTGTACTTTCGTGTTTTATTTTTTTAAAAATTCAAGTTCACGCGTATCTATTGTTTTTGTCAATTGATTAGATTCATTTTTTTTATCAGTAAAATTTAGTACTAATCCGTTTTTTATTCTTGTTAAATTCATTTTTCCTTGTCGAATTGAAATATCACCAATAAATGACGCATGAGATTTATTCCATTTTTTTGAATTATTCATAAGGAATTTTAGTAGTTTTTCATGTTTTTTAGAGCCAACTTTCAAGGTGTCGATTTCAAAAACTCCTTGAGAATCCAATCGATTTTCGTTATATTTAGTCAGTATGAAAGACGATTCGGAATCTACAATTTTATCAAATTCAATTTCCGAAGAGCAACTTGATAGGTTGGTAATGAAAATTATTCCAATAATCCATTTTAATATATTTCTCATATCCAGATTTCAAAATTAAAGCTAACGTGTTTGTATATATGTTGTAGCGAGTTTTAGCAACTAATTTAGCAAACGTTTTTTAATTCATATTCGGCATTAATAAACTCAATCCATAAAAGTAAATTACTCCAATAATTATAATTCCGATTAAGTTTAATTTCAAAATTTTGTATTTAAAGTCAGTCCAAATTGTTTTTAATTTTTCCTTTTCAGAAACGACAACTTTCGTATTCGCTAAAAAATCTCCAATTCGTCTTTCTGGATTAATTAGGCCAACAATAACTTCTAATGGCCAAGCAATAGCAATTGTCAAATTCCGAACAAAGCATTGCAATTCAGATGCAGGTTTTTCAGTTTTTCGATTGATAACTTGATAACCCAAAATTCGTTTCGCAGGACTTTTAGCATTAAAAAAATCTTTGTTGATATAAACGAACATCATAAAAAAGAAAACCACAGAAAAAGTTCCATTTCCGATTTTCAATAATCCGTTTGTAGCTAAAATCATTAGAACAATCATTGGCGGAACGATAACGATAGTCATAATTATATGATCCAATAACATACTTGAAATCCTATGAAATCTTAGGTTGATTTCAGCAAGTTTATTAACCTCTTTGTGTAAAATTCCTTTGTATTCAGTTTCGTTCATCAAATGTTTGCCAACAACCTGTTCGTGTATGTTTTCTTGCGGGAAATCAGTTATGATTTCCCGCTCAACTAAAAATACGAATATTATCTAGATGGTCCACTTGATCAGCTTGCGCAGCAATGAATTATTCACGGTTTTACCACCAGTTTTTAATCACATCCGCCACAACCACCGCAACTACTACATCCACTATCACAAGAAGAGCAACCAGATGCGTCAAATTCAGAATCAAATGAATCTAAAGTGTCATCAAAACTATCAAAATATGAATCAAACATATAATCGTCTTCAAAAAAGTCAACATATAACCACCAATCACTGTCAGAATCATAAGTATCAATATGTAAAACTTTCTGTTGATTTAGTAATTCTTTATCGATTGTTTTTAAAAGTTGAAAATCTAAGTTTTTTAATAAGAAAATGTTTCCTCCAATTCTCAATAATAACTCTAATCCTTTCTTCTTATCATTATGAAGCAGATGGTCTATACTTTTATCAATCTCATTTAAATAGTTTGATATTTCTCTCCTAAGTTTGTTTCCGTTGTCGGTTAGTTTATTTAACCTAAATAAATTTAATAAGAATGATTGTTTAAAATAAGGGTTGATTTCTCGATTGCTTCTTGTTGATTTTTTAAAATTCCAGCTTCCGTTTGAAGTATCGTAAGCCATTTTTATAAAATTCTTAAATAGTATTTGAATTGAAGGACTTTTAATAAATGGACTCAAATAAATTAATTCGTGATTTTTTGGCTGGTATTTATTAAAGTTTTTACCTGAAATAACGTATGTATAAGTTCTAATGTAGTTGTCTCTAGGATGAGATTTTTTATCTATTTCTTTAATTTCAATTACTTTTTTTAAAAGTAAATCCATAAAAGTAAACTTCATTAAATCTTTCAATTGTACTGAGTTACAATCTTTAATTAGCATTGTTTCTGCAGGTGTTATTTCAGATAGTATTTTCATTACTTTTTAAATCGTAGTTTAGGTATTATCCAATTTCTCTTTCTATTAACTCTTGTAAAGTGAATTTCGTTAAATCTAGTATCAATATCAACCCAAATGTCATTTGGTGGTTTTTCATTAAATATTGACTCGTAAAAGTCAAGTGTTTTTGAATACTGTTCTTTAAATAAATTTCTTTCCTCTGAGCCTTTTGTTGGACCATGATGAATATTTTTATTTATTGTGTTTTTACAAAGTTCAATCCAATATGATTCCGTGTAAAGTAAATGAAGATGCCAGACTTGGTCAATTTGGTCTGAAGGTGTTTGAGGGAAATCTGAAATTGCAATCAGAAAAATAAACTTTTTGTATTCCAATATTGTTCTCAGCGAATATTCTATTGACCAATCATTTTCTCTTGATAATCTATCTGTAAAACTGAAAGAAGAATCTATGTCGTCAATTTCAAAGTTTTGAATTTTCCACCATATTTCATTTTGTTGTTCAGTCATTTTTGGTAATTGGTGGTAACGGCTCGGCAATGGTTAGTACGGGAATTAAAAGTAACGAACTTTCTATTAAGCACTTAGCCAAAAACTTTTTATTTTGTTTTATCTTTTTCTTTATAAAGCCAAATCAAAATGATTTGGCGGACTTAGTTTAAAGCTCCAAGCTTTGGGTTAAGCACTAAAATAAGTATTAATTATAGCCCTTGTTGTGCTTAGTTTTTTTTCAAGTTCTATGAATAGTTTTACCACCAGGTGAGGGAACTCCATCAAGGTTTGCTTGAGAATAGTAAAACTCTTGACCAGAACCTAATTCTTTTTTTGCATCATTCAAACTATCGAATGTCTTTATTTTAGTTTCATTATTACCATCTCTAGCATCAATATAAGCTTGTAAAAAATCAATGTTTTTATTTACTTTTTCTCCATCCGCAGGAATCCAACCTTTCATATTATGGGGACTATTTTCCTGAAATTGTAAAATTGATTTAAGAGTTTCAACTTCAATTTGGTCTCTATTTGTACAAAATGCAGATATATTAGAAAGCACTTTTTTTTTAAATTGGTTAAATTTCTCAATATTATCACTTTCTAGTATTACTGTATCTGTAGATTTCTGTTTTGTTTTTAAATATTCATCATCCAAAACTAATGCGAATAGATTTTTCTTTTTCACTACTGCATAATCATACTCAAGTTCAGTATATGATAATTTAGAGTTTGGTTCTATACTTCCATATCTACCACCCAATAGAAGTACATACATATCTGATTCATCAATCCATTTTGTAATCAATTCCCACTGCGTAGTATTCCCAGCCGAAAACAATTCCATACCAGCAGGTATATTTGCAGAACTTAAAACTGCCTTAACTATATTTTGGCGTTCTTCTTTTAAATCTAGATAAGTTGAAGATATAAAAACTTGATATTTAACTTTTTTACTCAAAATTTCTGGTTGGTTTAATTAAGCACAACGGCAAAGATATAAGGCGAGTGAGGCTTTTTAGCCAGTACGCTTTGTCCTTTTGATTTATAAATAGATGTAGTGAAGTTATGAAATTTTGGATAAATCACAGCCTCGCATTAAGCCTTTAAAACGTCTTATTCGCTTTATGCGATGTTCTTGCAAGTTTCCTAGCGGCTGGCGTTACTTGAACAAGTACAAGAAGACTAAAGATCAAGAGGTTTTACACCTTTGCCGTTCCAGCCAATTGAGTAGGTTGGGAGACTTGTAATTTATAATTGCTATAGCTGGTTGATCCTTTGCGATGTAATTGCAGTTCTATGATTTTAGTCTCCTTAACAGTAATTATAAATTACAAAAGCGAAGACCTACGGCCGCAGGCAATTGGCTGGAACGGTCTCGTGTAACCGTCAGTTACGGGTTAATATGCGTTAATTTTCGGTTAGGCACCGACATTAGCAATTCCGAGTGGATTCGGACGTAGTCGAATCCGCCGTAATTGCGGTTATACATTGTTGGGTACAGTTATTTTTATTCGTTCAATATTTTCAAAAGGTTCTTTTTCTTCAACGTATTCCAATAGGTCAAATGCAATTCCAGTTTTGCCTTTCTCAATTTCAGTATTTACAATTCGTTCCAATTTTTTTATTCCAATAGCATCAACACCATAATAATCGATAAGTATAGAACTATTCTTTTCGAACAGAGCTTTTATGATTAACGCTTTTCGGTTAATAAAACCTATTTCCTCAAACTTGTCATTTAATTTAATACCGATTTCGTCAGCAATTCTTATTGCGTTTTGCTTGTCAATTTTCTTTTTCTTAATCAAATACTTCTCAACTGTAAGAGGAAATAGTTTTTCCAAAATAGCATTTTGAGAGTAATTTTTCGCCCAAGGTAAATCTGTATTCATTTTTTGAAAACGCTTTATCAATTCGATTGTTAGGTCAAATCCGATAATCCTCACACTCGGAATATAAAGTCGGATTAGTTTTCCGCTTTTTAATTCAAATTCAGGCACAGAAATTCCGTTTAACTCAAACTCTTTATTATGGAAAATGCTGTTTATCATAATTGTACCCAACGTGTTCGTGTATGATTTGTGCGATTGATAATCCGTAGGATTTTCAGTTGAATCAAATCAGTTGTTTAAATATATAACATTTAATTGAAGTTCAAATGTAAGCATGAATTATACACGTTGTTGTACACTGGCTTTTCTTTTCAGATTGCACGTTCTGGAAAAGGTTCCGCTTCTTTTATTAATTCAGTCGAAACTTTTTTCAGAGTGTTATTATCCATTTCAAAATCTACAAAATATTCTTTTTCATCATCTGCATTTTGTGGTCGAGATTCCAAGTCGAATAAAATTCTAATTAGTTTTTTATCAGCTCTAAATTCCAACAATTCAAATGCAATATTCGGTTCAAGAAAATCCAATGAATTTTCAGTTCGAATATTTTCAGAAAGCTCGTTAAACCATTCAATTATTCTTTTCACGTCTCGAGTCAGAAGTGAAGGATGAGAAGTTTTCCAATTTCCACAATCACTTTTCACATCTAAATAAATCAGTAACCAATTCGAGTCGTATTCACAATCCGTTATTTTCGGAAACTCGTAATTAGTTATTTTAAATTCAACACTTTGGTTGTTAATTCCGTTAAATTTCATTCAATTGCGATTGGTTTGTTCAGCTTGTGTACAACGGTTACGTATAAGAATAGTGCGGTTTTGTGTGCGAGGATTTTCCGAAGGAAAATCAGATGTAGCAAAAATGCACTGTTCTTTGTTTAAGCACTAAACTACGCATTATTTTTATACGATGTTAGCCACTGTTATATTTTCGGTTGCTATTTTTTCCGCACGCAATTCAATTCCGCTTGAGTGAAATTCAACGCAACAGTATTCATTCCGCAATTAATTCAGTCAGTTTGTAATTCCGTTTGAGTAAAAATTCCGCAACACAGTTTTTCGTTTATACTTTCTTAAAATTCTAAAAAAAAATTCGCGATTAAAACAGGTTTTTTTATTCCGCAATTCAATCCGCAAACTGGCTCAAATTCCGCAAGAGTTAATTCGGATTTCGAGTAAGTTTTTCAGCGTTTTTGATTGGTAAAAAACAATATTTTCTAATTGAGATTTTTCCGCCAGAATGAGTTTCCGCTAATAGTGGCTAACGTATTGTGTAAGGAAAGTGCGAATTAATTAAAAAAATATTATGGATATACAAAAATGGTTGAACGACCAAAATATAGAAGCAGTACAAGACCGTAGAGACGGAAAAGATTATTGGATGTATGACAACCTTTATACTGAAATTGATTTAATAGAACTATTGGAAGCATTTTCTTTACACGTTGTTGTAGAGAGTGCTTGCGATAATTACTTAGATGGCATAAATATGCAATGTGCAAGCTGTGACCAACCTAAATACAAACAGTAGCATTCTCTACAACTAGTGTATATGAGCAATTTAGTAAATAATTATCGATTTGCCCTACGTAAAGGTCGTATATGAGAACTTTTTGTGAGTGTGTCGTATATTGCGTTTTTGGTTGTATAAGCGAACTTTTTTAAATCAAATGTTTAATGTAGGCTGTTAGAGCTGTTTTTATGGAAACCACTCTGCAGCGGTTGGAACTCATAAAAGATCTTTTAAATAGTATTACTGTAATTTTTCCTTTGAAGGAATGTCTGCAATACATTATGCAAAATGCCTTTCGTTTGTAACAACGCATATTGCCGCGTCGCTATCGCTCCTCGCAGTGACGTTTGAAAATTACCTTTTCGCGCAAGCGGGAAATTAATGAGGATAGTGGTAAAATAAGCAGTTTCCGCATTACTTCGATAAACTCAGCACAGGCATGTGCGGAAAATCAAGTATTTAAAAAGCTTTATAGTTTATTAACTTAAAACAGCTTTTTTCTCAAGGAAATTAATCCAAAAACACATATCACAAATAATCCCATAAGGCTCCAGCCCATGGCGATGTCGTTATACAAAAATTTCCCTATGGAGAAGAGCAAGCTGTAAACGCCCATCACGCCCATGAGGAAACCTAGGATTTTTACAGGGAAATTGTGGAACTTAGATTCGGTCCCAAAAATCGCTGCGTGGAAGTTATCAATCGTGTTTTGGTCGCTTTTTTCTGTGAGGAATGTTGCAGCGAGCCATGCAATGCTGGTTACTAATACATTGATACATATCATTTCCCAACCTATTAAGACGCCAAATAATTCATGTTGCATTCCTAGATCTTCGCTAGAATTGAGAAAGAACAACACGGCAACGGTAAATGAAACGACCATGGCAGTAATCTCAGACCATGGATTGATACGGTACCAGAACCATCGCAGTATAAATAACAATCCAGATCCGGCACCTATTTGTATAATTAAGTCAAAGGCAAATTTTGCTTCTTCCAGTACAAATGATAATGCGGCAGCTACAGCCATCATCGCTACCATGGAAACTCTACCTATGATTACTTTTTGAGTTTCAGTAGCGTCTTGATTGACAAATCGCGCATAAAAATCGTTTACCACATAACTGGAACCCCAATTTAAGTGCGTAGAAATCGTACTCATAAACGCGGCAACGAGTGATGTGACCACGAGACCTAATAATCCTGCTGGTAAAAAGGTGAGCATCGCTGGGTAACTCAAATCGTCTTTTATAAAACTAGGATCGAGATTAGGAAAGGCTGTTGCCAGTGATTCAAGATTAGGATATATAATAAGTGATGCGAGACCTATGATGATCCACGGCCATGGACGTAGTGCATAATGTGCAAGGTTAAAAAAGAGAACTGCCCATGTGGCGTTTTTTTCATCCTTAGCGGCTAGCATGCGTTGTGCAATATAGCCACCACCACCAGGTTCAGCTCCAGGATACCAGGTGCTCCACCATTGCACGGCTATAGGGATAATGAATATTCCCATGAGTAAATCAGTATTTGAAAAGTCGGGTAGGAGATTCAGCTTATCTTGAACATTAGGATGTGTGATCAGGTTTGCCATACCGTTGATTTCGGGCATGTCTAGTATATACCATGTTGCCCAAATGGATCCTACCATGGCAATAAAAAACTGTACGAAGTCTGTAATGAGAACTCCTTTTAATCCACCTATGAGTGAATATATTAAAGTAACCGCACAGGCATAAGCTAGCGTAGTTCCTGCGCTAAAACCAAACATCACGTGTCCTATCTTAATTGCTGCGAGACAAACGGTTGCCATGATGATAATATTGAAGACTACTCCTAAATATATCGCTCTAAAACCACGCAGGAACGCAGCACTTTTACCACTGTAACGCAATTCATAAAATTCAAGGTCTGTAGTGATACCGCTGCGTCTCCATAATCGTGCATAAAAGAACACCGTTAACATTCCAGTCAGTAAATAAGCCCACCAGACCCAATTTCCCGCAACACCATCAGTACGTACCAGTCCGGCGACTAGATTAGGCGTGTCTGCTGCAAATGTGGTTGCGACCATAGAAACACCTAGCAACCACCATGGCATATTACGACCCGATAGGAAAAAGGAAGAACTGTCTTTAGAACTCTTTTTTGCGACCAGCAAACCTATCGCTAGTGAGACGATAAAGAAGGAAATGATGATTATAAAGTCAATGATTTCTAGAGCCATAGGGAAAAGTTATTAACGATAACGTTTGAATTATTAGAATTGGTTAAATATAGAATAAAACATGAGTTTCATTAAGTATTCTTTGCTAGATTAGCATGGATTTTATGAAAAACACAATGAATCAAGAGATTAAAAAAATAGGAGTGATGACATCTGGAGGTGATTCTCCAGGTATGAATGCTGCTTTGAGATCTGTAGTGCGCACCTGTGCTTTTCACGGTGTAGAATGTTTAGGAATCTATCGTGGTTATCAAGGATTAATAGAAGGTGACTTTAAAGTAATGGACGCACGTAGCGTGAATAACATTATTAATAAAGGAGGAACGATTCTTAAAAGTGCCCGATCTAAGGAATTCCGCACCGTAGAAGGAAGGAAGAAAGCTTATGATCACGTAAAAGCATCTGGAATGGACGCTCTTGTAGTGATAGGTGGAGATGGTAGCTTTACAGGTGGAATGGTTTTTAATGAAGAATTTGGCTTTCCAGTGATGGGAATTCCTGGAACTATAGATAATGATATTTATGGAACGACTTCTACGCTAGGATTTGACACAGCTTTAAATACGGTAGTAGAATGTATCGATAAGATTAGAGATACAGCCAGTTCACATAACAGATTATTCTTTGTAGAAGTAATGGGACGTGATGTAGGTCACATCGCCCTAAACGCTGGAGTAGGTGCTGGAGCAGAGGAGATTCTTATTCCTGAAGAAGATATGGGAAAAGAACGTCTTGTAGAAAGTTTAAAGCGCAGTCGTGAGTCTGGAAAATCTTCCAGTATCGTGGTCGTGGCCGAAGGTGATAAAACCGGCGAAAACGTATTTGATCTCAAGAACTACGTAGAGGAAAACATGCCAGAGTATGAGGTGCGAGTTTCGGTTCTAGGTCACATGCAGCGTGGTGGTTCTCCATCATGTTGGGATCGTGTACTGGCGAGCCGCATGGGCGTAAAAGCCGTGGAAAGTTTGCTGGAAGGCAAAACCAACTACATGGTAGGGATTAATAATAATAAGATAGAGCTATGTCCGCTGGATAAGGCTGTTAAAGGAAAAACTGAGATTGATACAGAGCTTTTACGAGTGTCTGATATCATGACGGTTTAATTATAATATAAATGAATTTTTTATACGCTTTCGCGAAAGCGTATTTCTAACAATTAACGAGAATAAATAATAGATAAGATGAGTAAAAAACTGAAATTAGCAATCAACGGATTTGGTCGCATAGGACGTATTGTATTTAGAGCAACTCTTGAACGTGATAACGTAGAAGTAGTAGCAATTAATGACTTAGTAGATGTAAACCAACTGGCTTACTTACTAGAATATGATTCAGTTCATGGACGTTATGGCGGTTCTATTGAAGTGAAAGATGGAAACTTAATCATCGATGGTGTTCACGTACGTGTAACAGCTGAGCGTGATCCTAAGAACTTAAAGTGGGATGAAGTAGGAGTAGATGTAGTAGCAGACTGTACAGGAATCTTTACAGATCTTGATACAGCTCAAGCACATATCGATGCAGGAGCAAAGAAAGTAGTGATCTCTGCACCATCTAAAACAGCACCTATGTTTGTAATGGGTGTAAATGATAATGAACTTACAGCAGATCATAAGATCGTTTCAAACGCATCTTGTACGACTAACTGTCTTGCGCCTATGGCAAAAATACTTGATGATAACTTCGGTATTGCAGAGGCTTTAATGACTACTGTTCACGCAGCAACAGCTACACAAGCAACTGTGGATGGACCAAGTAAGAAAAACTACCGTTTAGGACGTAGTTCTTTAAATAACATTATTCCAGCTACTACTGGTGCTGCAGTTGCAGTTACTAAAGTAATTCCTTCACTTGCTGGAAAATTAACAGGTATGGCTTTCCGTGTTCCTACGGTTGATGTATCTGTGGTAGATTTAACGGTAAAATTGAGCAAAGAAACTTCTCTTGCTGAGATTAACAAAGCGTTTAAAGATGCTTCTACTGGAGCTATGGCTGGAGTGGTAGGTTATACTGATGAGCCAGTTGTTTCTCAAGATTTTGTAAGTGATGCTAGAACAAGTATCTATGATGCTGGTGCAGCTATTGAATTGAACTCTACGTTCTTCAAGTTAGTGAGCTGGTATGATAACGAGTTCGGTTATTCAAATAAGTTAGTAGACCTTGCAGAAAAGGTAAACTCTCTATAATTTTTAAAAGGCTACTTATTGTTATAAATAAGTAGCCTTTTTTCAATACTTACTTTTCATAAAGTAAGTTTCATTAAAAAATCAATTATGATATTACTTACAGATAGTGGTTCAACTAAATGTGACTGGATTGCTCTTGATAATGATGGAAATCAGTTATTTAAAGCACGCACACGTGGTATGAATCCTGCTATTCTTACTGTTGAGGAATTACAAGAACGTATTCTAGAAAGTGAAGAATTAGTAAAGCATAAAGCAGATGTAACTGAGGTTTTCTTTTATGGCGCTGGTTGTGGAACTGAGCAGCCTAGATTGAGCCTAGAACAATTGCTAGCTAGTTATTTTTCTAACAGTACAGTTGTAGTTAAAGAAGATACAGCAGCAGCAGTTTATGCAGCAGTAGGTGATGAGCCTGGTGTGGTTTGTATATTAGGTACTGGATCTAACTGTTGTTTCTCTGATGGAGAAAACATAGAACAACGTGTCGTTTCCCTAGGTTATACGCTTATGGATGAGGCTAGTGGAAACTGGTATGGTAAGAACTTACTAAGAGATTACGGTTTTAAAAATATGCCAGAGGACTTAAGAACTAAGTTTGCTGACTCTTATAACATGGATCCTGATTATATCAAATTCAATTTATACAAGCAACCTAATCCTAACGCTTATCTCGCGCATCACGCAGAATTTATTTTCCAAAATCTAGATGAGCGTTACATTAAAAAATTGTTGAGAAAAGGATTGCGCAAGTTCTCTCGCAACATGATTCTTCAATTCAAGGAAGAGATTAAATCTCATGAAGTGCACTTTGTAGGTAGTATTGCCCATTTTGCTGAGAAACGCATCAAGCAAGTCGCAGCAGAGTACGGTTATGAAGTTGGTAACATAGTAAGAAGACCTATCGATGGGCTCGTAGAGTACCACCGCAATAAGTTAAAAGCTTAAATAAACTTGATGTAGTCTATTTGTAATTCAAACGGACCTTCTTTTTTATCTAATAATATAATTCCCAATCGCAGGATATCATCTTGTTGCGATTGGGATATTTTTTTACCCGTTTCTTTTCCTATTCTGTATTCTTTAAAGTCTTTTAGAGGTAATGTTACGGTTGTCCATTCATTAATAGAACTAGAGAATTCATGTTTGTAATTAGGATACCACCAGGCTTTATAGGCGTCTAACTGTATAAAGAAAGACCTACCAGAGCTTTTAAATTTAATTTCAACGCTGTAATATTTGCTAAGATCATACGTTCCATATGGACTGCGATAACTGGCAAAACCACCATTGTTTTTTAGCGAGGTCGTTCCAGAGAATAAAATGTAATCCTCATAAGGAATAGCAGTGCTTTGCGATAAGCCGCCCATGACGCCATCGTTGACAATTTGCCAGTTTAAGCTGTTACCATTTGATCCAAAATCTATTAAATAATCAGGAGTAGCCATAACCATTATTGCTATAAATGTAAATATCGACTTGCACATAAAGTGTAAGTCGATATTTATAGTATAAGCTTGCTTGAGATTCTAATAAATAAAAGAAATCGATTTGAGTTCAAATTCAAATGGACCTTCTATACCATCAGATACGTAGAATCCAAAACGGTATATATTTTTAAGAACATCAGGATTGTAATTTGAATCAACTATTTGCTTAAATCTGATTTTGCTAAATGCAGACATTGGAATTCTAACCGTTTGCCATTCTTGACTACCATCATATATCATATAACCTAGTTTATCCTCATGCCAGCCGTGATTATATTCTAGTTCAAAAGCATAAGGTCTACCGTCGCTTCTCATCTCAACGTCTATAAATTTAACATCAGACAGATCGTGTTCAAGACTTTCTGACCTCAGACAAGCAAAAGCAGTATTATTGATATTAACGATGTTACCACTTATTTTAAGGGTATGATCATTTTGGGTAATTTGAGCTTTAGATTTTCCACCTAATGCTTCGTCTCCGAATATTTTCCAGGAGTATTCATAATCTTCACTACCGAAGTTAATTACTTCTGGTAGTACAGCAGGGATATTGTATCTCATTTCAAGGGGATTTTGAAGTGTGATTAAGATGTACAACTATTGTACCAACAAATTTAACTAATGATAATTAATTGAGCAACTTATATCTTACTAAATAATAAAAATATTGAACAAAATTGTTATTTAAATGCTTTGTTTCATTGTAGTTAACTCTTTGCTATCTGTAAATAAGAAGATAATTTTATGATCACTTTGTTCTTTAATTTGGATTAATAAATCGCTTTTGTTAATTTTTCTGTAATCTATATCATTAATAATCCATTGCGGATATCCACCTAATTGTTCTGTGATTTGAGCACCGCATAATTCTACTTTAGCTTTTTTATAAAGTGTCCATGGATGTTTAGGTGATAGTTTTATAATTAACTTATGAATGTCTGGATATCTATGAATGATTTCCTCATAAATAGGTAATGATTTAATGGGTGTTTTTACATATCGTGATTTAGATATGTATAGAGGATCTGTAGGTTGAAGTTCCTTAAGTTGACTCCATTGGTTTTTAGGTGTATAAACTAATTGCACATTAGTGTCATCTTTTTTAATTCCATCTGGATTTTGAAAAATAGCGATTTGGAAATTTTCGCTTTTCACGGTGCCATAATAGTGTAGTGGTATTTCCCGACGATTCACTGGCCAATTCATATTATTAGTTAATTGAGGAAATTCAGTAGTCGATTGTGAAACTAATTGTAATGAATGAGCTGGAAGAATTATAGGTTTGAGAGCAGCTACAACTTGATCTATCGTAGATTTTGAAAATTCAACCTTAGGGTCTCTGCTATCCATTAATGAACCGTATTCACCAGATGGAGTTTCAAATAATCGTTTCAAAAATTTGAGTATCATTTTTTTTAGTTTAATGATTTAATAGTAACCTCACGAATATAGTAAACGCTTTAAGAATCAATAGGGACTACTTGCTATTAATCAAACTATCAATCTGTAAAGTTCATTAGGTCTTCATTCTTAAGCATAAAAAAGCACCAGATCAATCTGGTGCTTTAAAGTTATACTAATATTTGAGAATGACTACTCTGTAGGCTCAGAAGATTCTTCTTCAGCGTTTTCAGCTTCGAGAGCGTTTGCTGCTTCCTCTTCTTCAGCTGCTTTGTTAATTTGACGTTCTAAAACATTAAGTTGCTTCTGTTTCTCTTTAATAACATCTAGCTCTTTATTTAATGCAGCAGTATTTTTCTTCAACTGCACCACAAATGGGTTTTTATCATCCTTAGCATTGATAAATTGCATGTTATTTTCTAGCTGTCTTAATTCATCCTGAATTTCATCACGTCTTTTTCTTAAATAGAAACGTTCGTTTTTGAAATCACGCTCATCACCAGATTCTAAACTAGAAAGCTTCGATTGATACTTCATCATCTCTGCGGCAACGGCGCTCATACCTGCAGCTTTTAACTTAGCTTCTAGTAATTTATCAAACTTGTCCTGAATGTGACGCTTAGAATATGGCACACGACCTATTTGAGCCCAGTCAGCCATGTGTTTCTGCACATCGGCTTTCATAGCTTCTTGATCATCTTGAGGTAACATTTCTTTTAATGCATCATAGACTTTCATCTTAGCGTCAAAGTTTGCTGTCTCCTCAGCGTTTTCTTCTTTTTTCTGAGCGTTTTTCTTATCAAAGAATCCATTACAAGCTGCCTGGAATCTCTTCCAGATCTTATCACTCACCTTTCTAGGTACGTGACCTATTTCTTTCCACTCACTTTGAATACGTTTCATTACTGGCAATGAGCCGTTAAAGTCATCGCTTTCTAAGTGCTGTTCTGCGATCTCGATAAGTTTCATTTTCTTATCTAGATTATCTTGTTGGTCCTTTTTAAGATCTTTATAGAATGCATTCTTGGCCTGGTTAAACTCACGACCTACCACTCTGAATTGTTCCCACAAGCTGTTATTATTAGACCTTGTAGCAGGTCCAGTTTGTGTAAATAATTCTTTCAATGCATTAATTTCCTCTAGACGGTCTTGCCATCCTTTGTGATTTTTTGCTCCAGCAGCAGTGATTTTTTGAATCTCAGCAATAATATTTTGCTTGATCATTTCATTTTTCTCTGCCATTTTATCGCGCTCTTCATAATAAGACTGTCGCTTATCATGAATCACCTTAGTCGCTGCGCTAAATTTATCCCAGATCGGATCTCTGTGTTCTTTTGCAACTGGTCCAGCATCTTCTTTCCACATGCGGTGCAGTTCCTGTAATTCACGCAGTGCTTTATGGATATCTGGTTCGTTACCTAATTCCTCAGCACGGGCAATGATTTTATTATGAAAATCTAAGTTGCGCTCAAAATCTTTATCACGTAATTCTTTACTCAAGTCTATGTAATCATAGAAATTCTGAGTGTGCAAGCGGTAATCATTCCACACTATGTTATATGCATCATGAGGTATTTTACCTGTGTTTTTCCACTCTTGCTGTAAATTGTTGAACTTCTTAAAAGTCGTTCCTATATTTTCTTCTTCATCAATCAAGTTCTTAATAGACTCGATGATTTGTTTTCTTTTCTCAAGGTTATCTTCCTGTTCCTTACGTTGTTGACGCTGGAACTCACCACGTTGTTTGCGGTACAAACTATGCAGTTGATGAAACTCCTTAGTAAGTTCATTATCATATACAAAATCAGCTACTGGCGCCTCTGGATCTTCACTTACTGGATTTGCTTTTTTAAACTCTTCACGAGCTTCCTTTTCAGCCTCTTCATCTTTAGATTCAAATGATTTCTTGATATCATCCACGTGTGTTTTAATCGTGTTGATAGGGAAATCCTGAATCAATTGTCTTAGAGATGCTACAAGTGCAGGCATCTCAAGAGTATTATAATCTGTATCAGGTAAAGTTTGTGCTTCTACATCTTCGGCATGGTCGTCCTCATCATCATTGTCTGTTTTGGCAGCAAGAGCTTCTGTTTCTGTAGGTGTTTCCACAAGAGGCTCTTTTGCTTCTTCTACAACTTCTGTTGCTTCGGGTGCAGTTTCTTCAGCAATTTCAGTCGCTGAATCTGCTGCTGTTTCAGTTTCTTCAGGAGTTGCTTTTGTTTCTTCTACTGGTGCAGTAGGTTCGGTATTCATGTCTTTTTGAGGCATGTCTTGTTGGTTCTGGTCAGTGTTATTCACGTTTTCTAAATTTCCGTCTGCTTCTTTAGGCAGGTTGTCATTCGTATCCATTTGGTAATTTTTAAGGTCTGCAAGATAAATAGAATCACTAGATACCGCAATGATTATAGCTATTTACTCGTTCCAGAGTTCCCATGACTTCTCGGCTTGATGGACGAGCATTTGGTAGCCATTTGTCACACGAGCACCTTTAACTTTTCCCATTTTCATGAACATAGTATTGCTAGGATTATAAACAAGGTCGTAAAGAATATGACTTTTAGTCAAGTGTTCATAGGGTAGTGCTGGCTTTTCCTCCACATCTGGAAAGGTGCCTACTGGTGTAGAATTGATAATTAATGTAATGATTTTAATCACTTCACTATCGATTTGCTCGTAAGGAATACAGTATTCACCTTGTGGTGTTCTTGAGACAAATAAAAATGGAACTTTGAGTGCTTCAAGAGTATATGCAATAGCCTTAGAAGCGCCACCAGTTCCTAGTATAAGGGCATTTTGTGCGATAGGTAAGAAAGGCTCCAGACTTTTTGCAAAACCATAAACATCGGTATTGTGTCCTGTCCACACGTTATCTTCTATCACAATTGTATTTACAGCTCCTATCGCCTCAGCTTCGGGCGTTAAGTGATCACAAATCTTGAGCATGGATTCTTTGTACGGTATCGTCACGTTGAGACCACGTAGGATTTCACTTTTCCCATTTGTGGTTTGAGTAGTAGGGTTGTAGGTTACGCTTTCGCGAAAGCGTAATAAATCTTCTTCCTGCTCAATTTCAAAATTGCGGTATTCATGATCTTCAAGACCTTGCTTTTCAAACTTTTCAGTAAAATAAGCTTTTGAAAAACTGTAATCAAGTCGCTGTCCTAAAAGGCCAAAAATGCTACGCGGGATTTGCTTGCTGTCCATATTTATCTATGAGGTAAACGATTAAAAAGCCTATTACTGCAAGGCTTATGGTAATCCATGTATGACCTAGTGTGAAGTCTGGCCAGTAGCGGCTGTAGTTTTCTAGGATGTAATTTCCCTGAGCATCTTGCAATAATTCTCCTGCCGTATTCATGGAGAAAATTTCCTTTTTCCATGGCCATACTACTCCTAGAGAACCGGTTATAAAACCTATAATCATGGCATTAGTCTCATTGCGATAGTGCTTAAAAGTCCAGCCTAGTAAATGCGATAAGCTCACGAGTCCAACAATGGAACCCAGTAAAAAGACAGCAAGAATCACTAATAAATCCATGTGTACCGGATCATTCCACCACGAGAAATCCCACTGAACCACTGCAACCATAGTGTCAAAAAACGCATTAATACTATCTACTAACAGTAACACATAATTGCCCAATAAAATCAATATAAAACTACCACTCAGACCTGGTAATGTCATGCCTGATATACTGACCATACCGCAAAAGAATACAAAAAACAGATTTGTATTATCAGTCGCTGGATCAAGTAAAGAGGTGCCTATTCCTATGGCTGTTCCTAAAGCGAGAATCATGATGTTCTTGCGTGTCCATGCGTCATAATCTCTTGATATGTAGTAAATTGAACCTAGAATCATCCCAAAAAACGCGCCCCAAACTAGAATAGGGTGATTTTTTATGAGCACATCAAATACTTTACTGACGGTAAAGTAACTGAGAACTTCACCTAATAATATAAGAACTAGAAATTTCCCGTTGATGTATTCATAAAAGGACTTAAATCTCCCGCCAAAAAGGAGCTTGAGAGCTTTAAGATTGAGCCGCTGCAAGGACTGAATAAATTCTTCATAAAAACCTGCAACATATGCCACAACGCCACCACTTACTCCAGGAACTTTATTTGCAGTTCCCATAGCAATTCCTTTAATTACTAAATAGAATTTATCACTTAGAGTACGTGTAGGTTGTTGCACTAATCGGGTTTTTTATGAGCTACTTTTTCTAGTATAAGTATAAGCATAAATCCTATAACCATAAGTAGAACTGCATATAAAATAAGTGCATCACCATCAAAATTTTGTGGTAAGATGCTTTTATCTAAAAAAGTAACTTCCTCACCATGCGAATTCATTCTAGTTTTAAGCACTAGTTTCCATGGCCAGAGCTTGTTAAGTGATCCTATCATAAACCCAGTGAGTAATGCAAGTGTGAGGTTTTTATGATTTTCAAAGAGCCAAGTCAGTGCTCTTGAGAATAGTTTAATTCCTAAAATAGCACCTATTGCAACCAGCAATAAATTAGATAAATAATCCCAAGCGGTCGACCATTCACCAGCAAGAACGGCTTCCATAAAACCGGTTATAGAACCTAGTACTGTTTCATAGCTACCCAATAATAGTAATAAAAATGCTCCAGAAACACCTGGTAAGATCATCGCAATTATGGCTATGAATCCCGAAAAAATTAAATACCACCAGCTTTCAGGTGAGGCGAGTGGCTCTGCAATAGTAATCCAATAGGATAGAACGGCACCTATGATCATTATTAAAATAGCTGCAATGTTCCATCTCGTGATTTGCTTTGCAATAAATAGAATACTAGCGAGAACTAACCCAAAGAAAAAGGACCAAACTAAAATAGGATGTACTTTAAGTAAGTAAGTTATTAATTTAGATAAGCTTAAAATGCTTATCGCGATACCTATAATTAAAGAAAGTAAAAACCCTAAGTTGTATTTAATGAAAGTAGCTGCAATTCCATTTTTAAAGAATGATTTAAGCACGCCTAAATCTAGTCCATCAATGGTTTTTATAAGTTCCTCATAGATTCCTGTGATAAAAGCAATCGTTCCTCCAGAAACTCCTGGGACCACATCTGCAGCTCCCATGAGGATTCCTTTAAATGCGGTAGTTATGTTTTTTTTCAATGAATTTAATTTTGAATGGTATCAAAAAAAAGCCTCAATGAGGCTTTTTAATTATCTATGAATCGTTTGTGTTCTATCTGGTCCTACACTTACTACTTTAATAGGAATTTCAAGTTCCTTTTCTAAAAAGTCTATGTATGCATTCAATTCTTTAGGGAATTGAGATGGGTTAGTCATTTTAGTCAGGTCTTCTTTCCAGCAAGCAAACTCTGTGTACACAGGCATTACATTCTCTGGTTCAATATTATATGGTAAATGCTGAATCGTTTCTCCTTTATGCTTATAAGCGGTACAAACTTTCAATTTATCAAATCCAGAAAGCACATCGCCTTTCATCATCATTAATTGGGTCACACCATTAATTTGACAAGTATATTTAAGAGCGACTAGATCTAACCATCCACAACGACGTGGACGACCAGTTACGGCTCCTAATTCACGACCTATTTTAGCCATTTCGGCACCTACTTCATCAAACAGTTCCGTTGGGAAAGGTCCACTTCCTACACGAGTCTTGTAAGCTTTAAAGATTCCATAAACTTCACCTATCTGGTTAGGAGCAACTCCTAATCCTGTACAAGCACCAGCAGCAGTAGTGTTTGAAGAAGTTACAAATGGATAAGTTCCAAAGTCGATATCTAGTAAGGATCCTTGAGCACCTTCAGCAAGGATGGTTTTTCCATTGCGTTGAGCGTTTTGTAAATATTCTTCAGAATCTATGAAAGTCAGTTCTTTTAAACGTTCTACAGCTATAAAGAATTCTCTTTCTAATTCGTCTAGATCATACTGAATTTGTACATCGTGAAAACCTATCAGTGCCTCGTGCTTATTTGCAAGACTGCGATATTTATCTTTCCAGTTGTCTAGTTCTAAATCTCCTATACGTAAACCGTTACGACCGGTTTTATCCATATAAGTAGGACCTATTCCTTTTAAGGTAGAACCTATTTTTGCTTTTCCTTTAGACGTTTCAGACGCTGCGTCTAGTAAACGGTGCGTAGGTAAAATGATATGAGCTTTTCTGGAAATAATCAGTTTAGCCTTATAATCGATTTTGAATTGCTCCAGTCCATCTAGTTCTTGAACAAAAACTACAGGATCGATTACGACTCCATTTCCTATAACATTAATCGCCTTATCATGGAATATCCCAGAAGGTATAGTCCTAAGAACGTGTTTTATGCCATCAAATTCTAGTGTGTGCCCAGCATTGGGTCCACCTTGAAATCTTGCGATGATATCATAGTCTGCAGTTAATACATCTACAATTTTTCCTTTTCCCTCATCGCCCCATTGAAGGCCGAGCAATAAATCTACTGACATTAGTCTTGTTTTTCGGTTGTGTTTTTAAGGCCATAAAAATATAAAGAATGATTGGTAATCTTTACATCAAAAACCTCTTCAATTGTCTTTTTTATTGACTCTATTCTAGGGTCGCAAAATTCGATAACTTCACCAGTATCTGTAAGAATAACATGGTCGTGTTGTTTATCAAAAAATGACTTCTCGTAATGCGATTGATTTTGTCCAAATTGATGTTTTCTCACCAGTCCACTTGATAATAATAATTCTATAGTATTATAAAGCGTGGCGCGACTTACACGGTAGTTTTGGTTCTTCATTTTTATGTATAAAGACTCTATATCAAAATGGTCTTCACTAGCATAAATTTCTTTTAAAATAGCGTATCGTTCTGGAGTCTTGCGGTGCTTATTATCGGTTAGGAATTGGGTGAATACATTCTTCACTATTTCCTGTTCGTTTTCTAAACTGTTAATAATTTTCTCCATATTGTTTATACTCTGGTGACTTTATCAATCCCATTGAGCTTATTTAAATTTTGCATTAATTGCGTGAGAAGATTTTTATGAGGAACTACCACTGTGATATTTCCTTTAAAAATCCCATCGTTACTTGTAAAGCTTATATTTCTAATGTTTACATGCATGTTTTCAGAAATGACATGCGTCACATCTTGAACCATTCCCATGCGGTCTATTCCTGTAAGAAGTATATCTGCTCGATATTCTCGCTGTGTAGAATCAATCCATTTGGCACTCATTATACGGTATGCAAACTTACTCTGCATACTTATCGCATTAGGACAATTATTTTTATGAACTTTAATTCCTTCACTTACAGTGGTAAACCCAAAAACAGAATCACCTGGCAGTGGACTACAGCATTTAGAAAACGTATAATCGAGTTGTTGCTGGTCTTTACCAAAAACTAACTGATCATAATTCTCAGTGACTTCTTCTTTATGTATGTCTGGATTCTCCTTAGGCTTACGTATTTTATTTTTGATAAAAGAATACAGCGCATTACTACGACTGTTTGCATATTCTTTAATCATTTTATTATCTATAGTTCCTAATCCTACTCGATAGAATAAGTCATGACTCGTTTTTAACTTAAAAAAACTAACCATTTGATTGACTGAATTCTCATCCAGTGGTATTTTAAGAGAACGTAGTTTTCTAGTTAATACCGCTTTTCCTTCGAGTGCAATATCTTTTTGATCATCTCGCAGTGCCGATTTTATTTTTTGTCGCGCGCGAGCAGTTGTGGCATAATCCAGCCAGTTCTTAGTAGGTTTTTGATTCTCAGAGGTGATGATATCTACTTGATCACCACTTTTAAGTTCGTGGGATAATGGAACTAGTTTACTATTTACACGAGCACCTCTGGTTTTTAAACCTACTTCAGTGTGAATACTGAAGGCAAAATCAAGTGGAGTAGCGCCTTTAGGCAAAGATTTTAATTCACCATTAGGTGTGAAAACAAAAATCTCTTTACTGTAAAGGTTCAATTTAAACTCTTCTACAAAGTCCACTGCATTTGAGTCTGCATTTTCTAGGGCATCTTGCAAGCGATCTAGCCATACATCAAGACCATCTTCTTGATTACCTTGTTTATACTTATAATGTGCCGCATAACCTTTCTCTGCAATTTCATGCATGCGCTCACTACGTATTTGCACTTCTACCCAGCGACCATCAGGTCCCATAACCGTGATGTGTAGTGCTTCATAACCGGTAGATTTAGGACTGCTTATCCAGTCACGTAGTCGTACAGGATTAGGTCTAAAGTGGTCTGTTACAATCGAGTAGATTTTCCAAGCTAGGAATTTCTCGTTTGCTCTATCACTACGATAAACGATACGTACCGCAAACTTATCATACACTTCATCAAAGGTCACGCCTTGCTTCAACATCTTGCGACGTATGGAGAAAACAGACTTAGGTCTTCCTTTTATATCATACTCGAGACCTTCTTTTTTTAAAGAGTCGTCTATAACAGCGGCAAAATCTTTTATGAATAAATCTTGTTCTTCCTTAGACTCCTTAATAGATTGCTGTATGTCATTAAAAACCTCAGGCTCAGTGTATTTGAGACCTAGATCTTCTAGTTCAGTTTTAATATTATACAATCCTAATCTATGTGCGATAGGAGCATAGATGTATAAAGTCTCACTAGCAATTTTCACCTGTTTATAATCAGGCATGCTGTCCATGGTTTGCATATTATGCAAGCGGTCTGCAATTTTAATAATGATCACTCTTATATCATCATTAAGAGTCAACAGCATCTTACGGAAATTCTCAGCCTGTTGAGAGATATCGGCATCTTTTTTAAGGTGTGCGATTTTAGTAAGTCCATCTACAATTTTTGCAATGGTCTCACCAAAGAGTCTTTCTATGTCTGCTAGCGTGTATTCTGTATCTTCTACAACGTCATGAAGTAGTGCGGCAGCAATGGCACTGGCGTCTAGTCCTATTTGTTTTGCAACTATTTTTGCAACGGCAATAGGATGGAAAATATAAGCCTCACCAGATTTACGGCGTTGCGGTGCATGAGCCTCTACGGCTATATCAAACGCCTTGCGTATGAGCTTTTTATCTTCGTCAGTAAGCGCTTGATAGCTTATTTTAAGAAGATCCTTATAGCCTTGTGCAATCCGTTTATTCTCGTCTAGAATTTCCACTTCAGTCATATAAGTAAAGTTACAATTCTCTTTTAAATAGGCAATATTTTAAAGGTAGTTTGTGAGGTTTTTATCTCGCTTTCGCGAAAGCGTATTCAAAGTTTAACTTGTAGGAACAAATTATTTTAATAGTTTTACTATCGATTAGGGAAAAGGAATTATGAAATCATCAATAGAGTTACATAAAAATGAATTGAGAGCGACAAGCTCCATTGTAGAACAGGATCTTCAAGCGTTTTTAGAGAATTTTGAAAAGCTCGCAAATAATGGAATAAATTCTAATTCTATTTACTATGTGCTGAATTTACAAACTATGAAATATGATTTTATAAGTTCTGTATGTCAGTCTTTTACGGGTTTAGAAACACATCATTTTTATGATAAAGGAATTGACATCCTTGCAGATATTATGTTGCCCAAAGATTTAAAAGCTCTAAGTAACAACCTTTTTCCTTCTATGAATGCCTCAATTGAAGACCTTTCTCTAGAAGATAGGCAAGCGGTTGTTTTTGAAATTCATTATCACATGGTTAATAATGAGACTGGTAAAGTTACGCCTGTGGTAGAATATAGTTCCTACGCAAACTTTGATAAGAATGGCAATCCAGGTGTTTCTACAGGGATATGTTATGAGTCCATTTTTGACATTAATGGAGTGCGAGGTTTAGTAAGAGTGAATAGAGAAGCTAGCCAGGAAACAATCTTTGATCAGACCATTCACTATTCATCTTATGTGCTTACTAAAACTGAGAAGAAAATTGTAGATCATATGTTAAGCGGTAAGACTAAAGATCAAATCGCCGAACTTGAATTTGTTTCACCTCATACCGTGAAAACACATATTAAGAATATTTATAAAAAGCTAGATATCAATAAGCTATCTGAGTTAATGAGCTATTTTAGTAATAACTAGTTTTTTATTTTAAAAGTAGTAAATGTAATGCGCTGTTTTTTAAACAGTAAATCTACTTTTACCTCACCAGGATTATAGATAAATTCTTTTTCTTCCTTTGAAAGGATAAAATCGATTTTAGTAATATATCGATTAGAGACATTTGAATAATCAGATTCAATTTCTTTAGTGTCTGATTTGATAAGATGAATAGTCTTGTTATTCTTATGGTAATCTAGTGTTGCTCCTTTGATAGTCTTTATCGGGAAACTAGACAGTACTGATAAGTTGAGGAACTCATAACCTACGAGTTCTTGAAAATCTGCAAAGAGTTCTCCTTGATCACAGTCGGCTATAAGGTAACCTGTGATTTCATCGATGAGATTTTCAGTAAAATCATCAACATGTGTACGTTCCATGGCTCTTATATTACCAAATCTCGCCAGTACTAAATCTATAGTTTTAAGTAGTTTCATCTATTTTGTTATTCCTAATATCACTCCAAAGTTACCATCCATTTGCTCAACTCCTTGTTCAGAATCATAAATTCTAGGAACAAATCCGTCCAGATACAAGGCGTTTTTACAACCTTGATCTTTAAAGAAAGTAGCCAGATCATAAAAATTGATTTTCTCTTTGGACAGGACTAAAAGTACATTACCATCTGGTAAAATACCGACGGCATTACGTAGGTGTATATTTTTAGAACCTTTATTAAGAGCTGGATGAAGTTCTCCTTCTATTACGAGCATAGGTCCTGATTGAGTAGCAAATTGTAAGTTTGATATGGAAACGTCAGTACTGGTTTTTACGACTGCCTTACTATCTTTTGTAATTCCAAAAACGCCATTAGGTTGAAGATAGAAATTCCCAAAAGCTTGTTGAACGGTATCTATTTGCTTTAAAATAATTCCGTTTTCAATATACAATCCCTGCGGACTTTGATCCTTCAAGTACATTCCGCCATTCATGGCATAAGTCAACTGGTGACCATTTTCTTTTACATGTTCTTGAAGTTGATTAAAAGTTCCTATAACAGCATCATCATCGTTTTTCCAGTAGAACTGGAGTGTTTCATTTTCTAGATCCACGACCTTAATATGAAAGCGATCGTCTATAATTTGAGGACTTTCTTGAGCACATGAATGGCACATCAACAATATGCAGGCGCAGGAAAGAAGCAATTGAAATGATTTCATGTCTAAATATAACAGAAAAACATAAGCTTAAGATTATAACCAAAAAGAGGCTACTTTATAAAAGCAGCCTCTTTCTAGGTAAGTTTCTAATCAATTTCTTAGATAGAGAAGCTTTTATAAAAAGTTCTGTCTCCAGTTTTCATAATAGCTACATAATCACCTTTTTTATCTTGAGATAATTGAAAGATGCGATTTAACACTCTATTACTTGACAATTGCTCTTCATGAATTAATTCATTGTTATAGTAAATAGATATTTCTAGAGTTTCCTCACTTGTTGTTAGTTGAGATACAAAAAGCTGATTGGATCTTAAAGCAGCAACAGGTTTGAAAAAAGTCTCTTCACTAAAGAAAGTAACTACGCTGTTTTGAACTTGAAATGATTTAATTAAAATCTCACTGTCTTTGTTCAGTTCGATATTATAATTTCCATTATCTAAAGATGTTAAATCAAAGTACTGAGTATAAGTTCCGCTAGATGCAACTTGCTCGCTATAAAGAGTAATGTCAGACGCGTCTTTAATAGATAGTAAGTGACCTTTCTTAACGTTAGTGAATTCTACAGTGGTAACGTTTTCACCTGGACTAGTAGTGGTTAATTTAGTTGCGTAGCTTGTTAACGTGGTTAACATTAAGGCTATAAGGATTATATTTTTCATAGTGTTCATTGTTTTCATTTTTAATAGTTATTTATATTAATTTACAGGACAAAATTAAAGCACTATGGGTGCATACGAAACAACAGAATTCATCTGTTTATATGCTAAATTGATTTTAAAGAGCTTACTATAACGGTTTCGTATGAATATAACATATAATTAAGAAAATTAAACCGACCTTTGTCATGCTTAAAATTTCATTTATGTTTCATAAAAACCCAACTCTTAAAAAAGTAAATCCTGTTTTTGGGAATTCTGTTTTTGTACAAAAAAGTACTGCAGAGCGCAGCGAGATGAAACCTTTCTGGCACTTTCATCCAGAGATTGAACTAGTTTATGTGGATGAAGGAAAAGGAAAGCGACACATAGGGAATCATATGTCTTATTACAATCACAGTCAATTATTGCTCATAGGTTCTAATTTACCTCATATAGGTTATACAGACCGACCTAATCATGGATCTGAATTGCTTGTACAATTTTTACCAGACTTTTTAGGGATATCATTCTTAGATGTGCCAGAAATGGCACCCATAAAACAACTCTTTGAAAGAGCTAAGAATGGTTTGCTTTTCAAAAAAGAAACTAAAAATAGGCTAGGTGCAAAAATTCATGAATTAAATAATGTAAATGGATTTAATAGAACGATCTTGTTACTTCAAATTCTACATGATCTCGCCACAACAGACGATTACGAAATTCTCAATGCCGAGCACTTTACTTTTGAAACAGAATTACAGGACAACTCTAGAATTGAAACCATTTATAAATTTATCAATCAGAATTTTCAAGATCAAATTGATTTAGAAACTATTGCTAACGAGGTAAGTATGACCATACCGGCATTTTGTCGCTACTTTAAAAAGACTTCTGGTAAAACATTTACTAAGATTGTAAATGAATACAGAGTCGTTCACGCCACAAAATTACTCTCAGAAAGTACCATGAGCATCGCAGACGTTTGTTTTGAATGTGGTTTCAATAACTTCTCTCATTTCAATAAAGTCTTTAATGAGATTACAGGAAAAAGTGCAAGTAAGTATCGTGCTGCATTGAAACAGATATTGAGTTAATAATACTTCTTGTAATTATTGTTGTCTCAATTTTTCAAATTAACATTTCTTCTCGTTTATGTTAATAGGCTTAAAATGTATAGTTAAATAATAGCCTAGCGTCAATTAATTCTTATTTAATTAACGCCTGTGTTGTGATTATACTCATAAATTTAAAATAAAAATTATGAGCAATACAATTACTACTATAAATCCAGCTACAGGGAAAGAGATCAATAGCTATGAGTTCATGACTGAAACTAAAGCAATGGAAGCTGTAGAAAAATGTAATAAAGCATTTTTAGAATGGAAGTCTTTGTCCATTGATGAAAGAGGTGAAATCATAGCTAACATAGCAAAGAAATTTAAGGAACATAAGGAAGAGTTTGCTTTACTAATGACCCAAGAAATGGGTAAATTATTGAAGCATTCCAATCAAGAAATAGATCAATGTGCTGCAATTTGTGAGTACACAGCCAAAACTGGTGCAAATGAATTAGCAGATGAAGAAAAAGAATTAGCAAATGGCGGAAAGGGAATTGTAACCTATTCACCACTTGGGATTATTTATGGAATCCAACCATGGAATTTCCCTGCCTATCAAGTGGTACGTTATTCCATAGTCAATTTAATGGCTGGAAATGGTATTATTTTAAAACACGCTGAAAATGTCACTGGAAGTGCCTTGAAATTAAAGGAGATTTATGAAGATGCTGGATTACCTAAAGACTTATTTACGGTACTAATTATAAATCATGACGTCAGTGAAAAAGTTATTGAACACGATCTTGTGCGTGGAGTCACTTTTACAGGAAGTGCAGGCGCAGGAAGCAAGATAGGAGAGCAAGCAGGTAAAAACTTAAAAAAGACCGTTCTCGAGTTAGGAAGTAATGATGCATATATAGTCCTAGAAGATGCAGATGTTGAAATGGCCATAAAAACTTGTGTACGTGGACGTATCTACAATAATGGTGAAACCTGCGTAGCTGCAAAACGCTTTATAGTGGTAGATGCCGTTTATGAGGAATTTAAAAAAGGATTTGTAGAACGTATGTCTAGCATAAAACTAGGCGATCCTACAGATGAGAACTCACAACTGGGACCTATGGCTCGTAAAGATTTAAGAGAAAAGATTCACGAACAAGTTGAAAAAAGTGTGAAAAAAGGAGCTGAGGTTCTATGCGGTGGTAAGTTACCCGATGGTGACGGATTCTATTATCCATCAACGGTTTTAAGTAATGTAAAACCAGGACAACCGGCTTATGATGAAGAATTATTTGGGCCAGTAGCATCATTAATTAAAGCCAAAGATCAAGATGATGCGATGCGCATAGCAAACGATAGCAGATTTGGTTTAGGTGGTGGAATATTTTCTAAAGATGAAGATAAAGCCATTGAGTTAGCGCAAAAGCATTTTGACACAGGAATGGTATTTATCAATTCTTTTGGGACTGCTCAAGTAGATATGCCTTTTGGTGGAGTAAAAGACTCTGGATATGGTAGAGAACACGGTGGCTTTGGAATTAAAGAATTTGTAAATGCTAAGGCAATTAATATTTTGAAGTAGATTTCTAGGTCTTAGTATTTAAAAACCACCGTGTGAGCGGTGGTTTTCTTGTTTATGTATGTATAGATTAAGAAATGTATCACAACCTATGTATGTCAACCTTTTCTCTCCCATAAATTTGCGATATCAAATTATCAGGGATCTGAAAGGAGCTATTTTATTGAATTTAGTAACCTAAATCTTCTTCACCTTTTTAAGTAGAAGTTGATGTAATTCCTTTTTCTCCTCAACCGTTAAAGACTTTGTAGAGAAGTTAATTGAACCTGCTGGATTTCTTAAGAATAGAAATAAAAAGCCTTTATTTTCTGTAAACGAACTCACTAAATTCCATGAAACTGAAAAATTTTGGACATCGGAAGTAAATGAAATGCCATCTTCATTGATTCTATATTCTGTAGTTTGAGACTTTTTACCTAAAATAAACGCAAATTCTTGACGTAACTTTTCTGTAGACTTAATAATTCCTCTTAGAAATCTATAATTAAAAAAGGCAGCTGCTAGTAGTGCTAAGCCTAAGAATATCATCGGAAATGAATCATTTCTTTTGCTAAAGTCATTGATTAATGGAACTAGACCGATAACACAAAAAACCAAACCACCAATAACTAGAATGCCTAAATGTAAAAGATGTGGTTTATAAACCATCTTTTTGAAGACCTGAAAGGATTCCAATTCATTTTCTCTAGCGGTGGTCGTTTTGATTATTAATTCCAAAATATTTTATTTATTTCCCAACCAAACTCGGGCATTCACAAACGCCTCAACCCAAGGAGTCACTTCATCATTCTTGCGATCGTTAGGGTAGTGCGCCCAATTCCATGAGAATGTAGAGCGTTCTAGGTGTGGCATCATCACTAAGTGACGTCCATCTTCACTGTTGAGCATAGCCGCGTTAAAATCAGATCCATTAGGATTTGCTGGATAGTTGTCATAGCCATAGGTTGCTGGGATTTGATAAGCACTGCGGTCTTTAGGGAAATGGAACTTTCCTTCTCCGTGTGCGGCCCATATTCCTAGTTTGCTTCCTTCAAGCGATTGAAGCATGATAGAGTTGTTTGTCGCAATTTCTACACTGGTGAAATTACACTCAAACTTTCCAGAATCGTTGTGCAACATCTTAGGTTTTTCGTCGTGATCTGGATTGATCAATCCTAGCTCTACAAAAAGCTGACAACCATTACAAACACCTATACTCATAGTGTCAGGTCTTGCAAAAAAGTTTTTCAATGCTGTGTTTGCTTTCTCATTATATAAGAATGCTCCAGCCCAACCTTTGGCACTTCCTAGAACATCACTGTTTGAGAAACCACCGACTGCGGCTATGAATTGTACGTCTTCTAGTGTTTCACGACCAGCAATTAAATCGGTCATGTGAACGTCTATGACTTCAAATCCAGCGAGGTACATCGCTCGTGCCATTTCACGTTCAGAATTACTTCCTTTTTCACGTATTACGGCTGCTTTTACTCGTTTTTGAGGTAATTCTGGCAGTTTTCCAGTGAAATGTGATGGAAATTTAAATTCTAGTGGTTGGTTTACATAGTTCAGTGCGCGTTCATCTGCGGTGCCATTAAATGACTGTTGTCTGTCTAATAAGTGTGATGTTTCATACCACACATCACGCATGTCATCTACGTCTATGATGAATTCGTTAATGTCCAGAACAGCTTCATCTATAGCTTTTCCTATTTTAAAGAACGGTACGCCAGTTTTAGATAATTCTTCTTCCACGCTTTCGTCGGTAACTTGGAGTACGATTCCAGCATTTTCTGCAAATAATACTTTTACCATATCGTGACCTACCTGAGCAAAGTCCAGTTCCATTCCTACCTGTTGTGATGGGAAACACATTTCTAGCAATGTGGTGATGAGTCCACCACTGGCAACGTCATGTCCTGCAAGTACTTTACCTTGTTTTATGAACGATTGGATCGTGGTAAACGCTTTCGCGAAAGCGTTACTATCAACAATAGTAGGGCACTCACTACCTATCTTATTTTGAGTTTGAGCAAAGCTTGAACCACCTAATTTATGGTCATCGCCACTCATATTTATGTAGTAAATAGGCGCGTCATAATTACGTTGTAAAACAGGTTCGACAACGTTAGAAATATCATCGCAAGCACCTACAGTACTGATGATTACGGTTCCTGGAGCAAGCACATCCATGTCTGGATATTTTTGTTTCATGGATAAACTATCCTTACCAGTAGGAACGTTGATTCCTAGTTCGATGGCAAACTCGCTCACGGCTTTAACAGCGCTGTATAAGCGAGCATCTTCACCAGGATTGTTACAAGGCCACATCCAGTTAGCACTTAAACTCACGCCTTTGAGACCTTTTTCTAAAGGTGCAAAAACCAGATTAGTCAGTGACTCTGCAATCGCGTTGCGAGAACCAGCAGCAGGATCGATTAATGCGGCAACTGGTGCGTGACCTAGCGTAGTGGCCACACCGTTTTTACCGTTATAATCCATCGCCATAACGCCTACGTTATTTAATGGTAATTGTAGCTCACCACATGTTTGCTGTTTTGCAACACGACCTGTTACACAGCGATCTACTTTATTAGTCAACCAGTCTTTACAAGCAACGGCTTCTAATTGTAAAACGTTATATAAATAGAGTTTAAAATCTTTACCGTCATAAGCTACTGGTGCATACTTACGGTCGATCGTTTTATCATCCATGATGGTTTTAGGACTAGAACCGAACATATCTTCTAGTGCCAAATCCATAGGACTGCGACCATCTTTTTCACTAAAAGTAAATTTATTATCTCCAGTTACTTTACCTACTTTATATAAAGGTGCGCGCTCACGAGCGGCAATTTCTTCTAATTGTGGCGTGTCGCTAGGATCCATGACTAATCCCATACGTTCTTGAGATTCGTTTCCTATCAATTCTTTACGAGATAGTGTAGGATCTCCTACGGGAAGTTTGTCGGTATCTATAATTCCACCAGTTTCTTCTACGAGTTCAGACAGGCAATTCAAGTGTCCACCAGCACCGTGATCGTGAATGGATTTGATAGGATTGTTGTTGCTTTCAACCAGTCCACGTATTGCGTTTGCAGCACGTTTTTGCATTTCTGGATTAGAACGTTGCACGGCATTTAATTCCAGTCCAGAATCTAGTGCGCCAGTGTCTGCGCTACTCACGGCAGCGCCACCCATTCCTATTCTATAATTATCTCCACCCATAACGATGATGTCATCGCCAGCGTCTGGAGTTTTCTTTAAAGCTTGTTCTTTTTTACCATAACCTATTCCGCCGGCTTGCATGATGACTTTATCAAAACCTAAATAACGAGGATGAGACCCTTCGACTGCGCTCAGGGCGACATCGCTGTGCTCGTCGTGTTCAAAAGTTAATACAGAACCATTAATTAATGGCTGTCCAAACTTGTTCCCGAAATCGCTCGCACCGTTTGAGGCTTTTATCAAAATATCCATAGGCGTTTGATAGAGCCATTTACGAGCTTCAAATCCTTTTTCCCATGGACGTTCATCATTCAATCTAGAATAACTGGTCATGTAAACTGCTGTACCTGAAAGCGGTAGAGAACCTTGTCCACCAGCTAATCGATCACGTATTTCTCCACCAGAACCTGTTGCAGCACCATTAAATGGCTCTACGGTTGTTGGGAAATTGTGAGTTTCGGCTTTCAATGATATTACCGAATCAAATAAGCTCGTTTGATAAACGTCTGGTTTGTTTGCTGTTTTAGGAGCAAATTGCTCGGCTTGTGGACCTTCTACAAATGCTACGTTATCGCTGTAAGCGCTTACTATTCCGTTAGGATTTTGCTTACTCGTTTCTTTAATCAGCTTGAATAGGGAAGAAGGCATTTCTTCACCATCGATGATAAAAGTTCCATTAAATATCTTGTGACGGCAGTGCTCAGAATTCACTTGAGAGAATCCAAAAACCTCACTATCAGTTAATTTACGCCCTAATTTTTCAGAAAGTGCAACGAGATAATCGATTTCATCATCACTTAAGGAAAGACCTTCCTGCATGTTATAAGCAGGAATATCATCTATTTCCAGCACGCCTGCAGCCTCTACATTAATGTCAAATTGTGATTGATCCAATCCATCAAATTTTTGCAATAACATTTTATCATACTGAGAGTTCTCTTCACACTTATGGAATTCTTCAATACGCTGGATTCCATTAATTTCCATGTTTTGGGTGATTTCCACCGCATTTGTGGACCATGGAGTTATCGTAGTAGCGCGCGGTCCTGTGAAAAACCCAGTAACTGATTGTGAATCTAGTTTTTCTGCACCGGCAAAAAGCCATTGTAATTTCTGATGATCTTCCTCAGAAATAGGTGCTTGGGTTTGAACTGCATATAGTGACTTAGATGGATTACCGTAGAAATGAATCATTTGTGAGCGCTTTTGTGGGCTTATAAACTCAATTTTTTTGAGATTTACAAAGATACTTTTTTAGGTATTTAAATTGGTGGTTTCCGCTTTCGCGAAAGCAGAATTATTAACCAACTTTAAACATAATTATACATTTATATCAATAGAATATCTTTGAGCTAAATTTCACTCATGAATTTCATCAAGATTATACTTTTATTACTATCGTTTTTGCTCATCACAAGCTGTGGTTATAGTGAAACAGAAGATGATAAATATCCTGATATGGCTGAGTTTCCAGCTGTAGATGGCGATGGAATAGAGTTAGAGAAGTATCATATCAATTTTGATGAAGTATATTTATTTGAGAAGGATTTATTAGGAATCTCATTTAATGAAAAAGAAATCTATGCGGTAACCATGGATCAAGGATTTAATAAAAGAGATTCTGTCCAAATCACAGAGTATTACTACGTTTCTCCAAATGGTTTTATTTATTACAAGAAGGAAAATGATGTGATGGTTAAGGTGCATTATAAAACCAAAAAATCGATAGATTTAGATTTGCATCCGTTTTTTAAAGAGGATTTTTATGAGTCCAAGCTTGCTGAGTTAGCTCCTGGATATGACTTTAAAACATTTGATAAATCAACTCAAAAATTTGAAGATTCTATTGCAAGAGTCGCAGCACAATTAAATTATGATCAGATAGAATCAAAAGTCCTTCCCAATCTTCTTGCTTATAAAGTCATCGATAATGATTACTACATGACCGGTTCATACAGCCATCCTGGTGGTACAATCCTTATATATTCAGATGTTGAATATTACATGCCTAAGAAAATACAGGCTTACACTTGGAATACTAAATTTGGCAATAGAATAGATTGGTTGTCACATTTTGAAGAAGTCTCAAACTTACCTGATGTTGAAAAACTAAGCACTTACCAGTACAGAACAGATGATTTTCTAACTGTTTTTGATCAAGCGATTATAGAAAATAAAAGCTCTGGTAATCATTATGCTTTTGGTTTTTCCCCAGTAACTTATGACTACCTCAATCTCGACGTAGATGGGGAAAAGGCAACCTTTAAAGCCTTTGATACAGAGTTTGACCTATTTAAAAGTCCGGATAGTACCGCAATTATCATTCATAGTGATCAAAAAGGATGGTATCGAGTGAGGAGTTTTTAAATTTTAAAGAAGTCAAATGGCAGTTCGAGAGCAGCCTACCTGCCAGCAAAGACAGGTCGAGAACAGTTTATTAAAATCTATATCAAAAGAGCCTCCATCGAGGCTCTTTTTTATAATTTATAGAGTCGTGGTTTATTGAACAAACACTTTAAAAGTCTTGCTCTGACCTTGATAGGAAACATTTATAAAATAAACTCCTGGACGATCTATTACTAAACCTTCATTGTGTGTATAGTTGCTTTGGATTTGTCTTCCTGCAACGTCATAAACGCGTACTTCTTCTACTAAATAATCATTGTTGAAATCAAATCGGCCACTTGATGGATTAGGATATACACTTAAGTTCAGTAACATATTATCCTCGATACTCGCAGTACCACCAAAGGTGTGCATGCCTAAATCACTAGAATCATCTTGTGCAAAAACATCCCATTCTCCGACCTTGTCAAAAACAACATTTGGAGAAGTGACACTTGATTTACGCACTAGAGTTTCATTTGCAGCAAAGGTGTTACTACTGTTATTGTCACCGACTATATCTAATAAGGTACCAGCTCTGAAAAGACCTACTGCGTCGTTACCATTAAAATCTAATGGTCCACCATTACCTACTAGAAGATCTGCCTGAGCCAGTATAGCCGAGTTTGCATTTCCACGTGCCAATACGTAAACGTCTTGATCTGCAAGCGTACCAGATAAGCTAAGTGGAAGAGTCCATGATCCACTACCGTTTTGGCTTATTTCTAGAGTGTAATTAGATAAATCTACAGGAGCACCTGTAAAGTTTGCTATTTCGATTGCTTTATTAGTTCCGCTTCCTTCAATGTATTCAGATATAAACAAATCACCTGCGGCACCAGATCCACCGTTAGGATAAGTTACAATTGTAAAATCATCAGGTAGATTATCACCATCAGAATCATTATTTGTAAAGTTATTAGGATCATCACTGGCAACATTTAAAGTTCCAGTTGTTCCCGCAGCATTATAATCTGCGGCAAGTAATAATTGATTAGTAATACAACCACATCCATTACTTGCATCAGCAGCAGTGAGCACATACGTAAATGTTCCAAATGGATTATTTACAGTCTGTCCAGCAGCAAGACTTGCTAATTGATTTCCAGGATTAAAAGATCCTAAAGGAGATGTTGCTCTCAAGTTATACATAGTTGTAGTACCGATGTTTGCGATGCTATAAGTGTATTGAATTTCATCTCCAGCATCTACTAAACTATTGGTATTAATATCTATATAATTTCCTGAAAGCGTAGGGAATAGGCTGCCGTTTCCAGTATTAGTAGAAGCAGTCCATATCATGGTTACATAAGATGGATTATCTATGTAAGGATTACGATTATTTTGATGTACATAAATATCGTTATTACGGTCTATTTCTTTTTGACTTACTGGATCTTGAGCGTGCCAGTCTAGTAATAAATCAACGTACCATTGCTCATAAAATTGATCACTGGAACCATCTCGAGGATTGTTAGCACTAGCATTTGCAGCATCCCAACCAGAATCATTGATATTAGATTCATATCGAGTAGCAAAATATAAAAGCATGCGGGCGATATCACCTTTAAATTCATCTATAGGTTCAAATACAGTCCCGTTAAAACCAGTAGTGATAGAAGGACCACGTCTGCTACCATTCATATAAGTAGTTATAGAAGCACCATTAGGATTCACATTACCGAATGGTAAACTACCACGTCCACCATTCACAAAACCATCTGTAGGAATCACATGATGTGCATCGCTACGCATAGGTTCATTCTGACTGAAAAATCCTTGCGGGAATATATGTTCTCTATTATAACAATCTGCTTCACTATTATAGTTTCCACAATTTGAACTCGTCCCGATAATCCAGTTGTACGGATCTGCTCCAGTAGGATTTTCAGAATACATATCTATTAATGTATTGGTTTGAGTACCATTATCATAATACTCATCATTGTCTGAGGTATTATAAAGAGTAATTAACGAGTTGTAGCTCTGAGCGCTATAACCATTTGTTATAATGTTACTCAGTTCTGTTTTAAGAGGATAACCCGTTAAACCATTTGCTGAGTTGTAATATCCAGCAGGGATTTGCCCTAAAGCTATAGAGCTTATGAAAAGTATAAAAAGTACGATGTTTTTCATAGAGTATATTATTTCGCTTTTACAGTAGCGGTATATTTATTAAATAGTCGTAAAAACTACTTTTTCTTCATTAATGCCATATAGAAACCGTCAAATCCGTCTCTATGCGATAGCAATGATTGTTCCTCAACAAGTTCAAAAGTTGCACCAGCCTCAGAACTCAAGAAAGTTTGCACTTGATTCTCATTTTCTGATGGAAGAATAGAACAAGTTGCATAAACCATCATTCCGTCTGGTTTTACAACGGTACTGTAACGCTGTAAAATATCCTGTTGCGTTTCTTTAATTTCTTCAATAAACTCTGGTTGCATTTTCCACTTAGCATCTGGATTGCGACGTAGAACACCTAATCCACTACATGGAGCATCTATTAATAAGCGATCTATTTTACCAGCAAGTTTCTTGATGACCTTAGTAGAATCAATCAGTCGTGTCTCAATGTTATGAGCGCCAGCACGACGTGCACGACGTTTTAATTCATTGAGTTTGCTTTGATAAATATCGGTAGCGATCACCTGACCTTTATTTTCCATTAAAGCCGCAAGGTGTAATGACTTTCCACCAGCACCAGCACATGCATCCATGACACGCATTCCAGGTTCTACCTGCAAGAATGGTGCAATAAGTTGTGAGCCAGCATCTTGAACTTCAAATAATCCGTCCTTAAACGCTTGAGTTAAAAACACATTTGAACGTTCTTTTAAGATGAGTGCATCACCAAATCGTTCTTGTTGCTCCACACCGATCTCCTCAGCAAGTAATTTCTCTTTAAGTTCTTTAGGAGTAGTTTTTAAGCTATTTGCCCTTAAAACTACGCTTGCTTGTTTATTAAGCGCAGCAGCTTCTTTTTCCCATATTCCGCCTAACTCCTTAAGAGCCAGTTCATCCATCCAGTCTGGGAGTGATTCTCTGAACACACGTTTTTTACTCAGTTCGTCAAAACGGCCTTTAATCCTACGTTCTGGAGTATTATAATATTCTTCCCACGCTGGAACAGAATGTCCTTTTAATACAATCCACACCGCAGTCATGCGCCATAAATCTACTGGTTTGAATGGTTCACGTACATTGGCAATCTCTGCATACAATCGCTTATAACGTACTATGTCATAAGTAGTTTCTGCAATAAAGCCTCTATCGCGAGAACCCCAACGGGTATCGCGTTTTAATATTTTTTGAATCGCTTGATCTGCATATTTACCATCGTTAAATGTGTTATGCAATGCGTCTACGGTAGCCTGAACTAAATTATGATGAAATCTCATTTTGCAAAAGTACGTTTATTGCTGCGTTTATGTAAAAATTGGATGGCGTTTTTTAAGCAGTAGGGATGATGTTGGGCACGCTTTCGCGAAAGCGTATCCATAATAACTCGTATCATTAAAAAGGTCATTATTTTTGCAACATGAAAAAACTACTATTTATCCTCGTAATATTATCTGTATTATCCTGTAAAGAGTCTGATAATAAGACTGCTATAACAGAAAAAGCAGCTCAAGAATTCACTGATGCTTCTATAGAAATCACTCCTGTACTTACCGATTCTATAAGTGTGCGTGCTCTAGATTATGGAAATGGTAATTACTGGTATGCTGGTAGTAAAGGTAGTTATGGTAGTATAGATGCGGCAACAGGAAGCGCAACTCGTGGTGTTATAAAGTTAAATGAAGATGAGGAAGTTGAGTTTAGATCCATAGCGACTACTCCTAATTATACATATATACTTACGGCTGGAAATCCTGCATTAGTTTACAAGATTACACAGAAGGATGGAAGTGTGGAACACGTTTATACAGAGGTTGAAGATCGAGTTTTTTATGATTCTATGAAATTCTGGAACGATGAAGAAGGAATCGCGATGGGCGATCCTATGGGTGGTTGTTTTTCAGTTATTAAGACTTATGATGGTGGTAAAACATGGGGAAAGCTACAGTGTACTGAAATGCCAGACTATGTTCCTGGTGAAGCGGCTTTTGCTGCGAGTAATTCAAATATTAAGATTTTAGGTGATCAAGTGTGGTTAGTTACTGGAGGCGCAATGGCGCGTATTCTTTATAGTGATAATCGCGGTTCTAACTGGCAAATTTTTAATACGCCATTTATTGCTGGTGGTGAAATGACTGGAATTTATGCGGTTGATTTTTATGACAAGGACTTAGGAGTAATTATAGGTGGAGACTGGAATAAGAAAGAAGATAATACCTATAATAAAGCAATCACACGTAATGGTGGGAAATCATGGAACTTAATATCAAATGGTGATGGACCTGGATATTGTAGTGACATCATCTTTATTCCAGATACTGGTGGAAAAGAATTGCTCGCTGTGGGAACACCAGGAATATGGTGGAGTAAAGATCAAGGAGCAACTTGGAAAAAAATGAGTGAAGAAGGTTTCTATACGGTAAGAATGATTGATTCCTCAACCGGTTATCTTGCAGGTAATAATCGCATATCTAGCTTTACAATATCAAGAAAATAGAGGATAAATAATCAAATTATTTATAAGTCACAAAATAGATTATCGACGAAATGCATCTTTTTACAAATTATAATTAATTGTAAAACAACCATTTAACGTTTTAACGATGTTATACTCGATAAAAAACAAGGATTAACTGCGGTATGTTTGAACCTCGCTGTATATTTGACACGGTTTAAGTAAATAAGCAAAGTCTTTGAAAATATAAAACGTTGTTTATTAAAATAAAGCGGTGGAGATCGCTTAGAAAGAGAGGAGAAGTCCTCTCTTTTTTTTTGTCCTAAATTCTGGGATGTGTACGTTCCCAGTTTCTAGCTACTTGCGGTTCTTTTTTCAAGTATTTTATATACTGAGTAACAAGAGTATTTGAAACCTCTTTAGGTTTGGTTAAGTCACGCTCGTTGAAATATACTTCTAATCTAGAACCTTCTATAATTCCCCAGTTCACACGGATCCATATTCCTAAACCACCGGCGTCTGAGTTGTATTTTTCGGGCTGGTTTTCTAATTTTACTAATAACTGTCTTTCCTTAGGCGGCATTACCTTGTCTAGAGTTATGAACGCTTCTTCCATATTTCTAGGAATATAAATGCCGTTAATAGTATCTAATTGTTGACGATTGATACGTTTTGCAATTGCGGCCTTATCATATGCGATTTTTTCATCACGAGATACGTTGTCATTTGCATTGCGATATGCCGTACCGTAATAACTAAAGTATTGTTTAGGCAAAACATTGTCGATAGTAGATGGCTCAAATTGAATTTCATCTATGTACTTAATGAGATCTTTTTTATCAAATTTAGAATCTAGATCAATAGTTGATATTTCAAAAAAGCCAAAGCGAGTCATATAACCAGTCATCGCAACATTATAAAGTTGAAATTCCTGTGCTGCTTTTTTATCGTTTTTAGAAACAGATTTAAGATTGAATTTACGTTCCAGTAATCTGTTCAATGTCTCTCCAGAGGATTGTTCTACAAATTGATCAATGGTCATTCTGGTTTTGGGAACATTTAAAATTTCAGTTTTGGGACTTTTAAAAGATTTAATAAAAGGATGTAATTTTTCAAAATCTACATTCTTTTCTAGAACTTGATCGTTAATGTGAAGTACACTGATTTTTTTCTGACCGCTTACGGTATAAATAATGTTGTCTTTAAGAACAAGAGATTTGTGATGCAACCATTCTTCGTCCTCGTCCATGCTGCGCAGCACTTTCTTATAATCTGACTTACCGTAATCACTTCTTTTGTAATCAATTACAGAGTCATAATTATTATAAAGAACGGTGCAATTGTTTTCTTTTTCGCCACAATCTGCGTATTGAGCTGTGGTAAAGCTGCCTACTAAAACACCTTCTTTGTAAACCACTACGTTGTCAAATTCTTTCTCTGGTCGGTATTTTTTATTGTTGTAATAAATGACAATCGTACCATCGTTAGAAATAACAGTTCGTGTGCTGTTATCTAGTAATATATCAAAGGAGCGCGGTATTTGATACAGCAATTGCTCACCTTGATAGACGTAAGAAACTCCGTCTATATTACCTGGCGTGTTATTAAACGCGATTGATTTAATTCTATACGCACCGTTTTCAGATTGCGTTTCAGACACTGGAATGCTATTAAAGCCGTCCTGTGCCGTCGCTATTGTTGTCCCTACCAACAATAACACAAGCGCTAGAAGGCACTTGTAGGTTACATTTCTTTTCATGCCTACAAAATAGCATAAAACTATATCGATGTCAACTGATTATAGGTGCAAAACTTTGAAATGACCGATTTATAAGATTAAAAACCCATTTTCCTTAAGTTCTTCCATCGGATTTGAAAACCAAAAGGTGTCAAAATGATTCCAGTGTTCTTCAAAACTCGATTTCATCGCTCCGTAAGTCATCGGTTTTTCTTGAGGAACTACCTGTTGCAATTGCTTCATCAACCAGTCAGCTTTATCTTCCTCGAGTTCTATTTCAAACCAAGTTGCGGCATTATGAAATTGTAATTTTAAGGTAGGTATTTCATTTCCTTTTCTATGAATTGTAGAACCTGCAATAAGTGGTTCATTGCCTAGCCAGACGAGTTTGTGGTTAGACTTAGGTACTCGATACGTTTCTTCGCTTAAACATTCTTGGATATAAAATGTATCAATCACCGTTTGAGGGATTGCAAACTCAAACCATTCTTGTAAATCGAGTTCAAAACCGATGCCGTGCATGTAGTTGAATAATGATTTTTTTAAACCATAACTGAACTGCTCATGATCTACTCCAGTAGGATCCGTAAACTGCACATCATTATTTGCAAAGGTGATAGGCTGGAGTAGTGGTGTGATCCCAAATTCATCTGGATTCATTCCCACAGGACTGTGTGCTGTTAAAGCAAACTGATGCCAAAATCCCGATTGTATAATGCCTAATTCAAACAGCTGTCTTACCATTTCCAGACTGTCTACCGTTTCTTGAACGGTTTGTGTAGGATAACCATACATCAAGTAAGCATGCACCATGATTCCAGATTCGGTTAAGTTTCTGGTGACTTGAGCTACTTGAGAAACGGTAACTCCTTTATCAATTAATTTCAATAAACGATCTGACGCTACTTCTAATCCACCAGAAACAGCTATGCAACCACTGGCTTTTAATAAGTGACATAAATCTTGAGTGAAGTTCTTTTCAAATCTGATATTAGTCCACCATGTCACCGATAGTTTTCTTTTTAAGATTTCCAAAGCCACAGCTCGCATTAATGCTGGTGGTGCCGCTTCATCTACGAAATGAAAACCACTTTCTCCCGTTTGAGCAATCAGCTCTTCCATGCGGTCCACTAGAATTCCAGCCGCAACTGGTTCATAGAGTTTGATGTAGTCTAAGGAAATATCACAAAACGTACATTTTCCCCAATAACATCCATGCGCCATAGTCAGCTTATTCCAGCGTCCATCGCTCCATAGACTATGCATAGGATTTGCGATTTCTATGACAGATATGTATTGATCCAGCAGCAAATCGCTGTAGTCTGGTGTTCCTATTTGGCTCTGTTTATAATCGCTGGCTGTGCTGTTGTTTTTATAAACGACTTCATTATTTACAAGAAAGAATGTGCGTTTAAATACGCGTTCTTCATTCTGATTCATCACATCATTTGCAATCAACTCCAGCGGTAATTCTCCATCATCGAGAGCTATGTAATCTATAAATTCAAACACACGCACATCAGTGATAGAGCGCAATTCTGTATTTGCAAATCCACCACCGAAGGAAATTTTAATATGTGGATGCTTCTTTTTAAGATACTGACCACATCTCAAGGAACTGTATAAATTCCCGGGAAACGGAACCGATAAACAAACCAACTTAGGTTGTACTTCTTGAATCCTTTTCTCAAGAATTTCTAGGGTGATTTCATCAATAGTAGTGAGGTCACTTTGTAAGTGATCATAGATTTCATCAAAACTATTGGCACTCATTCCTAAACGTTCCGCATAACGACTAAAGCCGAAGTTATCATCCACACATTCCTTGATAAAATCTGATAGGTCTTCTAAGTACAGAGTTGCGAGATGCTTGGCCTTATCCTGCATTCCCATGTTCCCAAAAGCCCATTCCATATCGTCCAGTTGCTCAAATCGAGAAGCTCTAGGTAGGTAATTATGAGTGCAAATTTGGCGAGCAAGCGTGTCATTATGACCTTGTAAAAAGGAAATTACAGGCTCAAGTACTTGTAAATACTGTTCTTGTAATGCATAAATACGCTGGCTGTTTTGAGATGTAATACGCTCATTATCAAATGCTTTTTCAAACATCGATTCCATTCCGTTTTTAGAAAATAAAGCTAGAATTACTTCTATCCCTAAATCCATTTGGAACGCGCTCATTCCTTTGGTATTCAAGAAACCTTTAATATAAGCCGTCGCTGGATACGGTGTATTCAGTTGGGTAAACGGTGGCGTGATGAGTAATAAATCCCTTTGTTCCATAAAGTCGGTTACAAAAATAGGTGTTTAAGGATTCGCTTTCGCGAAAGCGTGTATTTAAAGAATTCTATTTCTTAACCGTTTTGAGGATATCATTCACCGCCTGATTGTAAGCTCGTGGATTATTTGCTTTTTTAATAGCCTTAAAAGCCTTTTGCGGATTAGGAAAAGTCTGTGACCAGTATTCCCAGAAACCTTGCATTTTCATTTTGATAGGTGTAGGACCTTGCAGGAAAGCGTCATATTCTTGGTAGATGGTATCATGAAATTCACGGAAGATTTCCCAGCGGTTCTCGGGATAGATCTCTGTGTCTGCTTTAATCATACTGGGCAGAAAAGGATCTGCAATAAGACCACGACCGAGCATCCAGTGGTCTATGGTTGGGAATTGTTCTTGCATTTTTCTAAAACCAGCAACTGTAGTAATGTCGCCGTTGTAATAGAGTTTAGTTTTAGAAGCGTCCAGACAGCGCTGAAACGATTCTAAATCCACGCCACCTTTGTACAATTGCTTGCCTATACGAGCATGAATGGCTATGCTTTTAATGGGATGTTTTTCTAAAATAGGAAAGGTGTCGAGAATCTCGGTAGGCTCAAGGTAACCCATTCTCATTTTCATAGAAACGACCACATCTGTTTCATTATGCACTCGATCTAGTATCGCATCAATCTTAGATGGCTCACAAATCAAACCACTTCCCATTCCTTTCTTAGTCACCATAGGATAAGGACAGCCTAGGTTCCAGTTGAGTTCTTTATAACCTAATGATCTGATGTACTTCACTGCAGTGATAAACTCGTCGGCACTGTTAGTCATCACTTGTGGTATCAAATCTGGGACATGATTGTTTTCCAGTTGTAAATCACGCTGGTATTTGGCACTGATTTCAGGCTTGTTATTGAACCTTATATAAGGTGCATAAAAAGTGTCGATCCCACCAAAATATTTATGCACCGCATTTCTAAAACGGTATTCTGTAAAGCCTTGCAGTGGCGATGATAGTAGGGTGAAAGACATATTTAAAAAGGCGCCGGAATTTTAAATGATACCGATTTACCAGTTATAGGATGAATAAATTTTATAAACTCAGCATGTAAATGTAGCCGATTTGTAGCTGTTCCGTATAAATCGTCGCCTACTATTGGTGCATTTAAACCGCTTGCATGCGCTGCGTGAACTCTTAACTGGTGCGTGCGACCGGTAATTGGGTAGAAGTGGACTAACGTTGCTTTTTCTCGACGTTCCAGTACTTGATATTTCGTACGAGCAGATTTCCCGTATTCATGACATACTAATTGTGTAGGTCTATTATCGAGATCCACGCGCAATGGCAATTCAATCATTCCTGTGTCGTGTTCTAAAACGCCATCGAGAAGTGCTACGTAACGTTTTGAAATGGTACGATTTACAAACTGCTCTTGTATAAAATGATAGTAATCTAGATTCTTTGTAGCTACCAATATCCCAGAAGTAGACATATCTAAACGATGCACGAGAATAGGTCCAGTAGCGTCTGGATACATTTCTTTGAGCCTGCTGTGAACGCTGTCTTTTATGGTTTTTCCTTCTACAGAGAGAAATTCTTCGGGCTTGTTTACGATGATGATGGCGTCATCTTCATAGATTACTTCCATCGTTTTTCCTATTCCAGGATTGATTAACAGTGGATTGTCTTCAACATCTAATCCTTGCAACATGTGTCCCAGGATAGGCTCACATTTACTGCGGCATGCTGGATAGAATTGTTTGTGTTTTCTAATTTGCGATTTAGATGATTTTCCCCACCAGAATTCTGCTAGAGCTATGGGTTTTAATGCTTGCGCAAATGCGTATTGCAACAACTTAGGTGCTGCACAATCTCCTGTAGATGCTGGTGGCGCACCTAGATTTAATTCGTTGAAAATCTCCAATACATTTTTGCGCTCACCGTTGGCATTGAGTAAATCATACTGTTTAAAAATCCAATCTTGTAGATCTAATGACTGTTGCCTGCGCTGTTGCGTGAGCGTTTCCATTTGAGTTTGATAACTGTTTACGATATCTTGAAAAGGACGCTGTTTTTCCAGAAAATACAACTCATATTCACGATAGAGAAACTTCTGGTTGAGATGTTGCTGGTGTTGTAAGGCTTTTAGTTTTTGAAGCTCTGAATCGTTAAGGGTTGTTGCGCTAGTTTTTAATTGAGCTTTGAGCTCGCGAGATTGTTTTTTATGCTTTTTGCGCTGTGCATCCAGTAATTGAGTGGCTTTTCCTTGAAGTTCTTCAAGTTTTTTTAGAGCTGTGGTGTATTCCTCGGTTTGTTCTAGTGCTGCAACCTGATTACTGAGTTTTGTGAATTCTTTAAACTGACCATCGCAATAGTTCTTATCAAAATCGGGAACATACGCCGCAGGAACAAATGGTGCAATATCCATAGTTCCATCAATCTGACCACTAAATGCCGATAGATATCCTAATTCACCTTTTTGATTTTGAACGACGAGAACGCCAAACATTTTACCAGCCGCTTCACCAGCGCCTGTTTTCTCATTCCAAAAATTATGTTGCCAGTCCTGAGGTTGCTCAAGAAAATCTTGGAGCTCACGAGTTGCGATTAATGACAACTCATGTGGTTCATAGAAAATAGGAAACGTAAACTTCTCAGGAATAGAGATTCCAGAAACGTCTGTTTTAAAAGGAGTGAAGCACAAATCAGTAATTGCCATTATAAACTCTGCATTCCTACTAGACCGTTATACAATCCATTCATGGCGATAAGTTCTGCATGAGTTCCTTGTTCGGCGATTTCTCCTTTATTCATCACTACGATGTTATCAGCATTCTGAATGGTAGAAAGTCGGTGAGCAATGACTATGGAAGTTCTGTTTTTCATCACTTTTTCAAGTGCATCTTGAACAAGTCGTTCACTTTCAGTATCCAGTGCACTGGTTGCTTCATCAAGTACAAGGATAGGAGCGTTTTTAAGAACGGCACGAGCAATGGAAAGTCTTTGTTTCTGTCCACCACTTAGTTTTCCACCACTATCACCTATGTTCGTATGAATACCATCTGGTAAGTCTTTTACAAATTCCCACGCGTTGGCAATTTGCAGCGCATTGATGATCTCTTCATCACTTGCATTTTTGTTTGATAGTGCTACGTTTACAGCAATGGTATCATTAAATAAGATAGAATCTTGCGTTACTAGCGCCATTTGATCACGCAAACTTTTAAGACTTACATCTTTAATATCATGACCATCTATAGCAATAGTTCCTTCTTGAACATCATAAAAACGAGTCAGTAGATTTGCAATCGTACTTTTTCCTGAACCACTTTGCCCAACGAGAGCAACACTTTTCCCTTTAGGAATGTGTAGGGAGAAGTTTTTTAATACGTTTTCTTCTTCATAAGCAAAAGTGACATTTTTGATATCAATTCCGTTATTAAAGTCAGTTACTTCTACTGGATTAGGAACATCAACAATGGTATTTTCTGTATGAAGAATTTCTAGAACTCTTGCAGCAGCTGCATTACCTTTCTTGACACCGTAACTGGCTTTAGAAAGTGCTTTGGCAGGAGTGAGAATCGCATAAGCCAATCCCATAAACGTGATAAATGTAGAACCTTCAATAGTTCCGTCCACAAGAACCATGCGTCCACCAAACCATAATAAAACACCTATCACTGCAATACCTAAAACTTCACTTACTGGTGTGGCAAAACTTTTACGCTTCTCAAGGCTGTTCATATACCTACGGAATCTTCCCGTAGTTTTTTCAAAACTGTTTTGCATGCGTTCCTCAGCATTAAAACCTTTAATAACCTTAAGACCACTTAATGTTTCTTCAAGTTGTGATAAAACAGCTCCTTGTTCTTGCTGTACCCGTTCCGATTTACTTTTTAATCGTTTACCAATCATAGAGATGATATAACCACTAATCGGAATAAAAATTAATACAAATAAAGTAAGCTTAATACTAAATACAAGCATCGCTGCCAGAGCAAATATGATGTTCAATGGCTCCTTTACGATGAGCTCTAGAATAGAAAGAAAACTACTCTGGACTTCAATAACATCAGTAGTAGCGCGAGAAATAACATCTCCTTTACGTTTCTCAGAAAAATAAGAAACCGGTAAATTCACAATTTTCTTATACAAATCATCTCGTAAATCCTTCATTATTCCAGTTCTGAAAAAGGTCAAAAAATACATACCTAAGTATCCAAAAACATTCTTCAAAAAGAATAAACTTACCACAAGCGTAATCATTAAAATTAAAGCTTTTTCTTGGTCATTTTGTGCCACCTCAGACACGTAGAAATTCACATAACCTTCTACGTATTCCTTGGTTTTAGTAACATCAATCCACTCAGGTCTTGTATATACTTCTTCGGTTTCTTTAAATAATACCTGCAATACAGGCATTAAAGACACAAAGGAAAGTGTACTGAAGAATGCAAAAAACACATTACTTATTATGTTAAGTACAGCCCATTTCTTGTAAGGCTTAGCATACTTAAGAATCTCTTTAAAATAATTCATTAATTAAATTTCAAAACTGGCAAGAATGCCGTCTATTTTTTTATTGAGTTGTGCTTGAACTACGGCATAGTTTGCAACATCATCTAGTGGAGCCTTTACACTTATATAGAACTTAATCTTAGGTTCTGTTCCGCTAGGTCTCGCAGCAATTTTAGAACCGTCGGCTAGATAAAAAATAAGCACGTTTGCCTTAGGTATATCTAGTGTTTCGGTTTTATGAAGATGTTTATTTTCTCTAGTGCTCGCCGCATAATCTTCAACGATAACTATGTCTTGACCAGCGATTTGTTTTGGTGTGTTTTCACGCAAGTCTATCATCATTTGCTTGATTTCTTGAGCGCCTGAGATTCCTTTTTTAACGAGTGATACGAGCTTTTCTTGATACAAGCCGTGTTGTACGTAGAGTTTTAATAATTCTTGATAGGTTGTTGATGAGTTCGCTTTCGCGAAAGCGTACATCTCACAAGCTAATAAGGCAGCGGTAACCGCATCTTTATCACGTACAAAATCTCCCACCATATAACCAAAACTTTCCTCGCCACCACCGATAAAATCCTGCTGTGGATGGTCTTTGATCATCTTTGCAATCCATTTGAAACCGGTCAGTCCTTCTTTACATTCCACATGATGAGCCGTTGCGAGGTCGTGCATCATAGGAGTTGAGACTATCGTGGAACCTATAAATGGGTTTTTGGTTCCTTTTAAATCGGTTTGTTTTAAAAGAAAATCGGTCATGGCAATCATGGTCTGATTTCCGTTAAGCAATACCATATTCCCATCATTATCACGCACGGCAACACCTAGACGATCACTGTCTGGATCTGTTCCTATGACGATGTCGGCATTGATTTTATTTGCGAGATCCACCGCCATTTTAAGTGCTTCGGGTTCTTCGGGATTAGGAGACACTACCGTTGGGAATTCTCCGTCGGGAAAGGCTTGTTCTTTAACCACATGCAAGTCTGAATATCCAGCACGTTTTAAGGTTTCTGGTAGTAGTGTGATGCTGGTTCCATGTAAACTTGTAAAGACTATTTTAAGTCTAGAACGATCTACATCTCCTGAAATTTTCCCTGCTTTAATGCTGTCCTCTATAAAGGTATTATCATCAGCTTCAGTGAGAAGTTCTACTAAATCTGCATTACCATTGAAATTAATATCCTTAAAATCTAGCGAATTAATAAGGTCCAAAATAGCTTTATCCTGCGGTGGCACTAACTGTCCACCATCTTGCCAGTACACTTTATATCCATTATACTCTGGCGGATTATGACTAGCCGTAAGCACGATTCCTGCGTGACAACCTTTTGCCTTAACCGTATAGGAAAGCAGTGGAGTAGGACGCAGTTCATCAAACAGATATACATGAATACCGTTTGCACTAAAAACATCGGCAACTGTTTGTGCGAGTTCTTTAGAATTACGGCGGCAGTCGTAAGCTATAGCTACTTTTACTTGCTCGTTTGGAAACTGCTCGTTTAAGTATTGAGAAAGTCCTTGAGTGTTTTTACCTAGCGTATATTTATTGATACGATTAGTTCCTACACCCATGATACCACGCATTCCGCCAGTTCCAAATTCAAGATCTTTATAAAAAGACTCTTGAAATTCTTCATTGTCGGCACTTATTAAAGCAAGTGTTCTAGTGATAGTATCTGTATCAAATGGCGCTTGAGTCCACGATTGAGCATTTTTAAGAATAGCTTCTTTATTCATTTTTGTGAGTTATGAATGAAGTACAAAGATAAGAGAAATTAGTAGGCGGATTTATTAAGTAGGCAGTTCGTGGTTCAGTAGGCAGTAGGCAGGTTTTATTTGTTTACTTCGCTTTGCTACGTGCACAAATGTAGTAGGCAGTTGTGATTATAATAATTATAAAATTATCTTTTAAAATAACTGCCTACTATATTTTAGTAAGCGTAGCGTCACTAAAATTAACCTGCCTACTGCCTACTTAAAATTTATATCTCCTTCTCAATATGATAACGATTAGCCTGATTCCCATTTCTAAGGATCAACTCACCTAAGAAACCTGCTATAAAGAAAAGTGTTCCCAGAATCATGCTGGTAAGAGCGATGTAGAACCATGGATTGTCTGTCACTAAGCCATAGGGTAGGTCATAAGACATTTTGTAAAGTTTTGAGAAACCTACGTAGCCTGCCATTATAAAACCTAAAACAAACATAATTACACCTAGTGCGCCGAAAAGGTGCATTGGTCGTTTTCCATATTTTGATATAAATGCGATGGTAATCAAATCTAAGAATCCGTTGATGAATCGTTCATAGCCAAATTTAGTTGTTCCATACTTACGAGCCTGATGAATGACTTCTTTTTGTGTGATTTTTTTGAATCCAGCGTTTTTTGCAAGCACTGGTATATAGCGATGCATCTCGCCGTGCACGTCTATATTTTTAATGACTGCAGCGTTGTAGGACTTGAGACCACAATTGAAGTCATCGAGTTGCACGCCACTGGTTTTGCGAGCTGCCCAGTTGAATAATTTACTAGGTAGGTTTTTTGAAATAACGCTATCGTAACGTTTTTTCTTCCAGCCACTTACCAGATCATGACCATCTTGAGCAATCATGCAGTACAGTTCAGGAATCTCGTCTGGAGAGTCTTGTAAATCTGCATCCATGGTGATGACTACTTCACCTTTTGCTTTATGAAAACCGGCATGTAAGGCTTGTGATTTCCCGTAATTGCTTAAAAATTTTATAGTGTGCGTGTTTTCATGCTTTCGCGAAAGCGTATTCAAAACATCCCAACTACCATCAGTACTACCATCATCTATAAAAATAATCTCATAGGTAATGTCCATGGTTTCCATGACGCGTAGGATCCAAGCGTGTAATTCTGGAAGCGATTCTTCCTCGTTTAATAATGGTATGACAATGGATAAATTCATTAATCGAACTGGATAGGTGCTTTACGTTTTATGATAGCCGCAGAGATGAGTCCACCTATGGTAAACATTACTAAATTGCTGATGTAAGTAAAAATAAGAGTTCCTAATCCCATGATGTTTTGTTGCTCCATCGCTTCTCGCAGTATGTCTTCATTCATGGCTTCACCCATTTGCTCTTGTATGCCAAACATTTCTCCCATTTTATCCATCATCGCGAGAGATTCTTGAATGGTTAGTTCAAGGAGTTGCTCTTTGGCAGCTGGATCAAACACGTTAAAAATGAGATAATTTACTATTAATGCTCCTAAAAGAGCGATGGCTAGTACAATCACAAAGACCAATAAGGCATGACCGAATTCTATATAACCACCTAGTTTTTTACGAGCTTCAAGTTGTGCTAGAACACCTAATACAAAAATAAGTAAGGCCGTAGGGTAACTCACTAGCGGATTTAAAAATAGGCTCAAATCTACTTTCCACGCTACGATGTAAACAATCGCGTATAGCAAAAAGCCTATAACACCGTATTTCAATCCTATGTTGAGGAGTAGTTTATTCATGATTATGAGTTTTGAGGTATGTCTTTTCTAAAAATAAGAGCTGAGAGAATTCCAGGAATGGTATAAATTAATAGCTTAGAAAGAAAGCCTGTGAAATAACTACCTAGACTATAGACTGGTTTTTTAAAAACGTCCTGACTAGCTAGTGCGTTTTCATTTTTTTGAGCAAAGGATTCTGTAGCTTTTTCGGCTGCGGCTTGAGCAGATGGATCAACATGGACGTAGATGAGGTAGTTCACAATGAAATCTATCAGAAATATTACAAGCATACAGAGAAAGAAGGCAAGAACTCCTTGCTTGAGAGACATATAACCGTTGAGACTTTTTTTACTCCACCATTGTGCTGCTATTCCAAATGGAATAGGTAGTAAAAGCATGATGATACCCGATGTCACGTCAGCATAAGCTTCAGTCTTCCATACGTAGATGACTAGGGCAAGATTAAATAGAGCTCCTATGAGTCCGACGATAAATGAATTCTTCTTTACTATTTGATCCAAAATGTTCTTTTTTTTAAGAAATACAAATATAATGGTTTGCGGTACGTAGGAAAGCTATAAATTGCACAGATATATTTAAGAAAACTATTTGTAGATTTAATTATAATGATTAAATTTGCAGCCGCAAAAGAATAGATTAAGATCATGCAAAAAGGAATTCACCCAGAAGATTATAGACTAGTAGCTTTTAAAGACATGTCTAACGAGCAAATATTTTTAACAAAATCAACAGCTCCTACTAAAGAAACTATTGAGTTTGAAGGAAACGAGTATCCACTTATCAAGTTGGAAATCTCTCGTACTTCTCACCCATTTTATACTGGAGAAACTAAGCTTCTCGATACAGCTGGTCGTATAGACAAGTTCAAAACGAAGTACGCAAAATTCAAGAAGTAATCTTCTTAGAGTTTTAACCATATTAAAAAGCCTCGCAATTTGCGAGGCTTTTTTTAGTTGTTGAATCAATTCCGTTAACGATTTGAAATCTTTACTTAATCTTATATAATTATTACTGAAAACCCAAAAGTTCAATAGAACCATCTGCGCCATGTTGAAAAATTCCTATGACATCAGCTTGATTCAACAGTCGATTGTCTAATTCATTGCAAAGATTATTGCAGTTGATATCAATTTGATTGAGTATGGTGTAGCCAGTATTGTTTTCTACAAAATTAAACCCATCAAATTTGAGTTTCATTTGAAAGGTGATGTCGTCGTCAACTTTTACTTTTGAAAAAATTCTATTTAGTCGATATTTTACAGAGCCTTGATCTGCCAGAGGATTATTGATTGGAGACTTATTGATTGATAAATCATAGATATATCCTGGCTCATAAGTAAAGCCTTCAATGCCATCGTAAAAATAACTCCAGTCGTCCGTGTCTAATTGAGAACCTTCTTGAGTGAGAAATATTAATCTAGGATGGAAACCAAATCCTGTTTCATAGTGATGATTAAATATTATGCGTGAGTTTGTTGAATCATCAGTACTACAAGATATAGTAGTAAATATTAAAGTGAATAGGAAAATTTTTTTCAATCGAGTAGTTATTTTGTTACAAGCTAATTTAAGTATTATCTACTTAAAAATCACCCGAGCCGACATATTGAGCACAGTTCCTAAAGATTCTTGTACCACTGGTTGAATGTCATTATTTTCTCCTACTTGATAATAGGTGTTCAATTTGTTCTTTCTATTGAAGACGTTCCAAAGACTTGCCGCGAGAAGTAGCTTGGTCTTTTTAAATTTGAAACTGCGATTAATAGAAACATCTGTACGTAAGTATAAAGGTAGTGTGCTGGAATTAATACGTTCATATTCTATTTCATCATTTACAACCACACTTTGATCCAAATCTTTTACGGGCGTGTATCGTACTCCATTATGAAAATTTGTGCTTGCGGCTAGTTCCCATTTCTTATAGCTGTAAGAAGTCGATAAATTGAAATGGTGTCTAATGTTAAACGAATTAGGGAAGCGTTCATTATTATTGAGTGCTTGAAACCTTGAGTAACTATCATTGAAGTGATAGCTGAACCAGGTGCTCCAACTTTTTATCTTCTTATTTGCAATAAACTCCACTCCAAATGATGTTGTTTTACCTACCGCATTACGATCTTTAAATACACCACTAAAGTTTTGAGAACCAGAAAGTGTGTTGTCCGTAGTTTTCGCGTAAGCTTCAATACCGAGCAATAGATCATTCTCATTTCTTTGCAGTGCTATACTGGCTTGCTGAGCTTGTATGATAGGATATCGATCATTATCACTTAATCGCCATCTTCTTTTCTCAAGTCCTTGAAAATCTGCAGCCTCATCTATGACTTGAAAGATGTTCTGGTTAGCCTGCTGTATGTTTCCTATTAATTGATACGTCTTATTCAATTTATAGGATGCGTTCATTCTAGGTTCCCATAGGAGTTTATTATAGAATGGAAGGTAGCTCCAGCGCATTCCGGTAGAAAGGTCTAGAGTTTTGGATTTATTTGAATAATCGGACTGAATGTAAAATTCATGATTTGAAGCCGCCGTTATTTTTTTACTGGTAAAATCAGGTTCTCGTACAATCTCATCGTCAAACACGCTTACTTGGCTCGTTTCAAGTCCTGCATTTAAACTTAAGTAATCGTTTACTTTAAGCGTGGCACTTAGAGAAGTCCCAAAATCTTTCACATCATTCTCTTGAAATAAACTACTTCCAGCGTTTTGATTCACAAGTAAGGAACGTAAACCGTACATGGTGAAGTAAGACTTGTGCTCCAGGATTAGATCTGGATTTATTTCTTTGAGGTATTTGTAACCTACTGAGTAATGATTCTGACTGATGTCACTGGTAGTGGTTTGAGTCGAGTTCTTTTCATAGTCTAGGTTGTTTTCAAATAACATTCCGTAGAGCTGGAAGTCATCATTATCAGAAAGTTTGATATCTATTCCAAAAGAAGCATCGATGAAATCAAAGTCCATTTTTGCAGACGAATCTAATTGAGTGGCTTGTAGAATTCTTCTTTTGTAGGCTTCATAACTAGGAGTATCGGCAAACTCGGTTATAGATTTTCTTATAGATAGTTGTAATGCGATGTTATCATTTACTACCCAATTCCCGTAAGCATGTGCTGCCATAAAATCTACTCCAGCGCCAAATTCTGTTTTCTTTTGATCACCTAAGAGGTAATCCATATTAATAACTCCAGCGACTGCGCCTGTATATCTAGAATCATTGAGGTTTTTTGAAACCTTTACTTTATGTGGTGGATAAGTATTAAAAGCGCTTATTAATCCAAAGAAATGTCCGGTTTGATAGATTTGAATATCGTTCCAGAGCACAAGATTCTGATCATTACTGGCGCCTCTTATGTTGATATTTGAAATAGTTTCATCAATGCTCTGTATTCCTGGTAAAGACTGGATGGAATGGAACGCGTCTGGCGATGATAGACCTGGAAAAAGATGAGAACTTCCCATATCCAGAGAGAAACTTCCATCTTTGAATTGATTCACTCCTTTGTTGATATAGCCTACTAGTAAGATTTCAGAGAGTTCTTGATGTTTCTCTTTTGCAACAACCTTTTTATAAACGATGAATTTATGGTCAGAGAATTTAGAAATGGTAAGACCTGTTTCAGTTCTGATTTGGTAAATGTAAGCGTCTAAATTTTCTTGGGTAAGACTGGATACCATATAGGTATCCATAAGTGCTTTACTATAGTTGAAAATCACGTTGTATTCTTTCTCTAAAAATTCTAGTTGCTCGGTTAACACGATATCATTGGTGTTATTTTGAGCAACTAGAATGGAAGGGAAAGCAATAATTAATATGAAAAGAAAGCCCCTAATAATTTTTAATCTTTTTTACTGAAAAGGATTTTGTCACCTACTTCATTATGTTCTAGACCTAACGGTAGAGCGATACTTTGCAACGCCTGGTCAAAATTGTTTTTATCAAATCCTCCAGAGAATTTTAATTGAGCAACATCTTTAGTGGCTTCAATTTTTATATTGTAATTATCTGAAAGGTCTTTTAAAACATGTCGCAGCGGTTGATTATCATAAACGTACTCTCCAGTAATCCAGCTAGGAGTGTTTGTGTAGTTTACATTTTCCTTAACGGCTCCTTGCTCATCAATGAAAATTTCATCTTTAGGATTAAGGATATATTCTTTTCCTTCAGAAGTTACTTTTACACGACCTTCAAAACAGGAAACGGTAAGTGTATTTCCTAAGGATATGACATTAAATTTTGTTCCTAAAACTTCTATGTTACCAGATGCCGTTTTCACAACAAATCGCTTTCCTTTATTTACTTCAAAGAAAGCTTCACCTTTAAGCTCAATGATTCTCTCGTCACTATAATCACTCTCATTATAAGAAATAGAAGAGTTTTTGTTTAAATGTACAGAGGACTGATCTGGTAATGAATGATAAAGTGAAGAAAGCTGCGTTTCTACCATTTGATCACTGAAGAGTTGCGTCGTGTATAAACCACCAGCTACTATTCCTATAAGGATCGCAGCAGCAATCCATTTTAGGAATGGTGTACTCTTGGATTTTTTAGACGCGTTCAAGCGACTTTGTAAACGTTCAAACTCTTTATTTTTATCATATTCACCTAGTTTCAAGTTAGATGAGGCCGTTTTGATTTTTTCAAAGGCCTGATAATCTTTATGTTCTTTAAGTAATGACATCTCAGACTCAGATATCTCATTATCAAGCCATTTTGAAATCAACCGTTCAATATGTGGTTCTTCTTTCATAATATATATGTATAACAACTAAGAAGTTCAAACTCCTACTTAAGATTCAAAATAGCTCTATAAAAGGTGTTTTGAATTTCCATAGTTGTATTGTATTCATTCTTTTAATCTTCAATTTTAATACTCCTTTACATGAGTATAACAACTTAAAAGCTAAAAGTCCTACCTATAGTTCTTTAATAGTTTTTCTTAAGTTATTTAGAGCTCCGTAAATACGCTTTTCTACTGCCTTTTTTGAGATGCCTAATTCATCTGCAATTTCCTGATGTTTCTTACCATCGATACGGTTCATTAAAAAAGCAACTCGTTGAGGTTCACTTAAATCATCTAGAGCAGATTGTAACCTGACACTAAATTCTTTTTCTTCTAGAACGTGGCTAGGAGTTATGTTATCCTCTGATGAGGTATGCTGATTCTCATAATTATGTACCACTTTTAAATGTTTCTTTTCATTTAATATGGCGTTATTAACTACTTTATATAAGTAGGCTCTTGCCTTATCTATTTCAACTTTAGCACAGTTGTCCCATAACTTAATGTAAGCGTCCTGGATAATATCTTCTATTCCATGAGTGTTCATGTACTTATAGCTGTAAAACTTGAACAGTTCTTCAGAATGTTTAAAAAATATTTTTTGATAGACGATCTCGTTGCACACATCGTCATCTTTAGATTTATTCATTTATGATGATTTAATTCTAGAGCCAAATCTAAATAAAATTAATTCATAGGGTAGGAGTTTTTAAAGTTAGGTTGTTATATCCATATAGAAACCATTTAAACTACGATATCCTTAAGTTGAAAGAATTAGCCTTTTATAAACTTACTCGTAGTGGTAATTGTATCCTATTTATAAAATATAAAACTGTTGTGAGCATCAATTTCAAGACAATTATATGATTTACTTACCTGTCCATAAACTAACGTTGAACCATAGATAGCCCTAAATTTTTGGTTCGCTAAGATAGGTAGTAAGCCCAAGGATTAAATTCCTTGGGCTTTTTTTATATATTGAAATGAGCGCTGAACCCAGCAATAATGTGGATTATTAGAATTTACATAAAGTTTTTTGAAAAAAAGATTAAAACTAGGGTAGGACTTTTTAAGTTTGGGTTGTTATATAGGTATAGAACCACTTAATACTTTAAGATTATGAAAACCAATAAAACGACACTAGTAAAAATGATGTTACTACTTTTAGTAGCAGCATTTACAGTAACATCATGTGAAAAGGATGGAAGTTCACAAGATACAAGTGCAGAAGAATCTCTCTCTGTAGATTCTCCGCTTGTAAATCAGGTTAAGAATTTAGTAAGTACATCATCAGTAGTATCAAGTGCGGTGTGTGTAGATTTTGTATATCCGTTTTCTGTGTCATCTTATGATTCAACAAATCAGGTGATTGCAACAGTGACTGTAAATAATGATCAAGAATTAGATGCGTTTTTTAGTACACTTAGTAATACAGACTATATCGCATTTGGTTATCCACTAACATTATCGACCACAGCAGGATTAGTAGTTGTAAACGATGATGTGGAATTGGCCACAGAGTTAGAAATCGCATTCACAGCATGTTTTGGAACTGGTGGCGGTTCTGGTGGTGGCTCTGGCGGTGGACCAGTAGGCGGCGACTTTGTATTCTCAGTATGTGATGTGAATAATGATGGTGTAGAAGACATAGACTTAGATGACATCTTTGCGTGGAATCTCTCATCTACTGAAACAGTAGTGTATTATGATACAGAGGCCGATGCTCTCGCACAAGTTAATCCAGTAACATCTATGTACACATTAACTTTAGGAACTCAAAAAAGTACTTATGTAAGATTTGATGATAGTGCAACAGGTAATATGACATTAGTTAATGCATTGTACGATTTAGTTCCATGTCCATAATTTATTAAGACCGCAAATTTCCCCTTGAAATACACAGGTCTATTTGGACAGCAAGCTCGAAGATTCATTTCTTCGAGCTTTTTTTTATAGTCCATATTTTCTAATCAATTATTATTCAAGCACCCGATTTTTATGCTATGTATTCAACAATGGTAGCTTTTTTCACCCTAAAAACGCAACCATTAATTAAGGGTATGGTTTTAATAATTCTACGAGATGAATCATACGCTTATTGATATTAATTCTTACTGGTTTACATAACTGTTATGAATCTCTGTTTTAAAACTATATAAGTTCTGTCCTGGATCTATTTATAATTCGCTTTCGCGAAAGCAAGGAACGAAAGCCCACGAGCCATTATTAAAAGCACAGCAATATTAAAGAGGTTCAATTTTATGCTATTCCCATTTATTGTAAAGTTTTATTTAAAATATTTAATAGAACAGTCCATTTTTAAAATAATAGATTTCACCTAATGCCAATGATAGCAGTTGGTTTGAGCTTATTAAATTAATTTTTAAAAATAATCACAATCTAGGGTAGGACTTTTAAAGTATAGGTTGTTATATAAGTATAGAAACAATTTAAACTTATATTATTATGAAGACTAACAAAACAGCCCTAGTAAAAATGATGTTACTACTTTTAGTAGCAGCGTTCACATTAACGTCTTGTGAAAAAGACAACAACGATCAAGACCTAGGTCAAGAAGCGACAATCTCTGTAGATTCTCCACTTGTAAATCAGGTTAAGAATTTAGTAAGTACTACATCAGTAGCATCGAGTGCGGTGTGTGTAGATTTTGTGTATCCATTCACTGTATCATCGTTTGATGCGAGCGGTCAGGCTATCTCTACAGTTACTGTAAATAATGATCAGGAATTAGATACATTCTTTGGAACTGTTAATGCGACAGACTCTATCGCATTTGGTTACCCATTATCATTGAGTACTACTGCAGGATTAGTAACAGTAAATAGTGATACAGAGCTTTTCACAGAACTTGAGATTGCGTTTACAGCATGTTTCGGGATGAGTGGTGGAAATTCTGGTGGTGGATCTAACGTTCCAGCTGGTGGAGACTTTACATTCTCTGTATGTGATACAAATAATGATGGAGTAGAAGATATCGACCTAGATGACATCTTTGCTTGGAACCTTTCTTCTACAGAAACTGTTGCATACTACGATACTGAGGCAGATGCACTTGCACAAGTTAATCCAGTATCTTCTATGGATAGCTTAACATTAGGAGCACAAGAAAGTACTTATGTAAGATTTGATGATAGTGCAACTGGTAATACTACTCTAGTAAATGCATTGTACGACTTAGTTGCTTGTCCATAATCACAGAGCAATTTTAAAAACTCACCTAAGGGATATTTGGTTTATTAAATTAGGTGTAAAGCCCAAGGATTCATTTCCTTGGGCTTTTTAGTGGTTTCCATTTTTTGAAACGTGTTTCCTTCTCAATAATCAGCTATTAAAAAGTATCTTTACCACATAGTTTTCTCTTTTCTTTTCTAAGTTCCTCGCAAGGAGGATTTTTTAACGAGCATTGTCAACTACTTAATAATTAAATAATTATAATAGTTGTTTTTTGCTCACGACGTTCATGTGCAAAAGGTTTCCATTCAAACTCCACACATGAATAAAGACATCACGGCTCTTAAACCAGCACCATTTGTAACAGGAAAACGATTAGAAATCTTTGATCTCTCTACAGAACCTAAGAAAACAATCCAAGCTCTAGAAGCGGGAAAACCGGTTCTCATCGCAGGTGATTATAGTAATGGAGCAGTGCTGCTTAAAGAATTACAGCAGTATTTAAAGAGTAAAATGCCTAACAAGACATTTAAAGAGCAGCGAGAATATCGCTCAGCTTATCACAAACTGTCCAATCTAGTGTTACTTGAAATCATTAATTATCAAATTGATGTAAAAAAAGCACCCAGTATAGGCTGGCTCGAGAAATTATATGATGGAAACCAAAATTTCTTACTCACATTTCCACAAGTTCAAGGACTCAACAGTTCCTGGCAGTGGTATGTGAACGGTATTTCAGTACCTACACTAAGGAATAAAATTCATCCTTACTACGGCGTTTATTTCCCGACTCGATTTGATCACTTAACCGTTTTTGATAATTTTTTAAAGCGTTATGAAGGACCTAAAAAATCTGCAATAGACGTAGGGATAGGTAGTGGTATACTGTCTTTCCAAATGGTTTCTCATGGATTTCAAAAAGTTCATGGAACAGACATTAATCCTAACGCGATTATAGGATTACAAGAATTTATGGGAGACACAAAGTTATCCCGAAAGATAGATCTTGAATGTGCGCCGTTATTCGGTAGTATGGAAAAAGAAACAGAGTTGATTGTGTTTAATCCGCCGTGGTTGCCTATTTCTAGTGACGATGACCGTACAGATGAGGCCATTTATTATCCAGAGCAATTATTTCCTGATTTTTTCGCTGCTGCGAAAACGAGACTAGCACCAGACGGTAAACTTTTAATTATCTTTTCAAATCTAGCCAAGATTACAGACGTAACAAACGAGCATCCTGTAGAAAATGAAATCGCGCATCACGATAGATTTGAATTAGAACGATGCTTTAAAAAGCGTGTAAAAACAGCCTCAGATAAAACGACAAGAGAACAAACCTGGAGATCCAGTGAAGAAGTTGAATTATGGGTGCTGACTCATAAATAGAATCATTACAAAAAATTAAAAAGCTCAAAGACTTCAATAACTGAAATCTTTGAGCTTTTTCTATTCTGCTAGATTTAAATAACGTCTATTACTTTTTCCAGCATGTAATGAGTGACACCTACTATAACGGAAATTAAAAGAATCACGCCTATTCTCTTTAAGAATTTATAAGGTTGAAATTTTAGTTTACTTTTTAAATAACTTAAATCAACAACCACATATATAAATGCTATAATAGAACCTATAATCGCACCTACATAGAATAATACATACTCATGTAGCCAATTAAACATACTCAACACACCAGTGGCAGGCTCAGGTTCTTTACCCAGAATAATGCGCATGTAAAGAAATCCACAACACAAGCAGAGTAAGATCCAGGCTAAGTAGGTTAGGATGGTTTTGATGATTTTCATTGTAAGTTGAAGACTTCGTTAAATTAATTGAGATAGGATTGTTTATTCATCCCAAGTTTTAATTCCTTCGTAATCCCAAAATTTTCTCTCAATTGGATTTGTAATTTCTCTCTTATTTTCTTTTAGTAATTTACTAGAATTTATACACCATTGAAATGTTTGAACTTCAGTATATTCAGTTACAAAATGAACTTCAGCGTGCGACCATATTAATTCTGATAAAAGCTTTTCAAACTTAACTTTCCATTCTTTCCATTCATATTCCACAGATTTTAAATTTGCTCCAAAATGAATTAACCTACCACCATAGGCGAAATTTGGCCCTTCATGATTAAAATCAGAATTATCAGTTATGGCAAACATTTTTCTAACGAGAGGTGGCCATTCAGATTGTAATGGTAAATTTTCAATTATATTTTGGTTGTGTGTATTGATTCCGTTTTGTATTTCAGAATTTATTAATCCATGATCCCATTCGGTTATACACCCATATATTCTTGTAGCCATTCCCATAATCTGTCAATTTTTATTCAATCTCGATGTTTCTAAAATGTGCGGCTATCACTTATAATGTAAAAAGTTGTCCTAAAAATAAGCGATCATTTTTCAGATTAACACAAGCCATTCTTTTAAACTTAATCTTCTAAAAATACTAAAATAACAAATGCATCAGAATTGAATATTTGAACCAATTAGTAAGATGTAGTTGGTCTGTAATAAAGTAAAATGATGTCTTTTTGGTCCATTCGGTTTTTCATAACAAGGTGTTGTTCATCGATGATCTAGCTTACTTTTCTCAATAGCTTGAAATGAATTTTAACTCTACGCTTTCGCGAAAGCGAGTAAAACCAGCTCTTTATCGATTTAATTATTGCTTATGACGTATTTCACACCTCTGTTGACGTTTAACAGACTTCTTATATATATGTTAAATTTAAATTAGCCATGTACTAACAGTCTATAATATTATAGCAGATTTTAAAATTGACAGCGGTATGCTTTTTTTCTTGCAGCCCAGGAGAAAAGCTACTCAAGTTTTAAACGAGACTTAGAATTGATTCCATCATTTCTAAGGTGTAAAACATTGGATTGGGTACGAAGTAAAACAATTGTAAACAGCCCTAATTCATGATTTTAAGAAAGATATTCATTTTCTCGTTGCTATTTCTTTTTAGTTTTCAAATACAAGCGCAAGGAGAATCGGCATGGTGGCATTTTGGTGGAGAGGTGAATCAATTTCCTGGCGCCACAGGTCCTGTTGTTGATTTTAATAGTGGAGCACCGGTAAATGCAGGTACAAGTCCATGTACTTACTATGAAGGTACCGCAACGGTATCTGATAAATGTGGGAACTTACTTTTTTACACAAATGGAAGAAAAGTATGGAACAATGCAAATAATGTAATGCCTAATGGGAATAATCTAGAAGGTGACTCAGATTTATCTCGCTCTCAATCTCTTATCGTTCCAGATGTTTTTATACCTGGTAAATATTATATTTTTCATCACGGAACTGGTTCTGATCGTGGATTACACTATTCGGTGGTAGATATGAGTTTAAATGGTGGATTAGGTGATGTTGTGCCTGGTCAAAAAAACGTGTATCTCTTAGATACTAGACATGAGAAAGTTGCGGCAACGCTCTTTTCAGATCGATCTGGTCACTGGGTAGTTACTTATGATAGAGATGTTTATTATGCCTTTCCTGTAGATGTTAATGGAGTAGGAGCTCCGGTGGTTACTAACCTAGCCAACTTCAATATATATGGTTCGTATGGTTTGCTTAAAATCTCGCCAGATGGTACTCGCATTGCAAATTCTTCTAATGGAAATAATAAATGTGTTGTTGCAGATTTCAACGACGCAACAGGTGTTATTTCTAATGAAGTAAGATTACAATCTCCCGTAAACAGCGCAAAAAACTTTTATGGAATAGAATTTTCTCCTAATAGCCAACTTCTTTACGCAAACTTGAGTAGCGCTGGTTCTGGAAATAGTTGTGGAAATAGTAATCATAGAGCGTTTGCTCAATATGACTTAACAGCTCCTAATGTTAATAATGCGGTAACCACTATTTATGATAATCCTAATGATTTTAATCGTGGTCATTTACAAATTGCTAGAGATGGAAAAATTTATGCCAATCGAACATGTGAGCAATTCCTTGCCGTTATTAATAATCCAGACGTAGTAGGAACTGGATGTAACTATGTACATGATGGATTTGCGCTAGGAGGAACAAGTGCTAGTAAAGAAGGATTACCACAATTTGTAGCTTCCTTTTTTAGAAATGACTTTTATGCAACAGATGCTAGTTTAGGACTTAATGCGCCTAACCAAACGACATTTTGTATCACTGACACAATTAAATTTACCGCTACAGCTTACGATTTATGTCCTTCTACCACAGTGATTTGGGATTTTGGAGATGGAAACACGAGTACGGTTTTAAGTCCTACGCATCAATATACTGCTACTGGCACTTATACGGTGACTCTGGATCTCACATTTGGTGGACAAACTTTTACATCTACTAATGATATTATCATTACTGGTGCAACAGCAAATCCAGTTAATAATGTAAGTATATGTGATACAGATGGTAATGGTAGTGAAATTAGAGATCTCACGGTTATTGAAGATCCTCAAGTGCTGGGCACACAAACTGCCGCAAACTATACTATTACATATCACAGCTCTCAAGCCGATGCTGATAGTGGAACAAATCCATTAACCATGCCTGCTACTTTCAACGTAGGAACAACAACCGTTTTTGCAAGAATTGTGAATAACGCACTTACCACTTGTCCTAACACTACCAGTTTTGATATTATCGTAGGTAGTGGTGGAACGATTACGGCGCCTAATGATCTTGTAAATTGTGATGATAATAATGACGGTTTCTCCACATTTGACCTTACAACTATAGAGAACGATATTCATGGTGGAAATCCTGCTGGTTATACGTTCACCTATTATAATACCGCTGCAGACGCTGCTGCTCAAACGAATCCTATTCTGGTTACTAACCCATTCCCAAATACAACTATTAATAGACAAACTATTTTTGTAACCGTTGAGAATACAGCAAGTCCTAACTGTGATGGCGAAACACAATTTGATATCGTCGTAGTAGATACACCTACGGCAAATACTATTGCAGCACAAGAATTATGTGATGATGTGTCTAATGATGGTACTGAAGATATAGACTTAACAACTCTAGATAGCGACGTTCTGGGAACACAAAGTGCGACAGACTTTTCAGTTCTATATTTTGCAAACCAAGCAGATGCTGATTCTAATACAAATCCTGTTGCTTCACCTTATACATTAACGACTGATGTTACCTTGTATGTGAGAATACATAGTATTCAAAGTGAAGATTGTTATGATACCACATCGTTTATGCTTTCCTTGAGCAGTCAGGCAGTAGCAAATCCGGTAGGAGATATAAGACTGTGTGATGATGTTTCTAATGATGGTACAGAAGACTTTGATCTAAATCCAGCAGCGACAGCCCTATTAGGAATACAAAATAGTGCTGACTTTACCATAAACTTTTTCACCTCGCAGGCAGATGCTGATTTAGGAACTACCGGTGGTGCGGTTCCAGTTACTTCTCCTTATAGCAGTACAGGACAGACATTATACGCAAGAATAGAAAGTAATTCAAATACAGCTTGTTATGATACAACATCGTTTGATTTAATAGTTGATGCTTTACCATTAGCTGGTACTCCAGCAGATATTGTGGTTTGTGATGATACTTCAAATGATGGTGTAGAAGATGTAGATTTATCTCAATTTAACACAGCAATTTTAGATGGACAGACTAATGCAAACTTTATAGTTTCTTACCACTCCAGCCAGGCCGATGCTGATGCAGATGCCAATGCGTTGTCAAGTCCATATACTGTAAGTAGCGCTACACCTAGTTTGTTTGCAAGAATAGATAATGGATTAAACGGAGATTGTTATGACACTACCACATTCCAATTTGTTATTAGCCCTACACCAACTGCAAATCCAGTTCAAAATATGGTGACCTGTGATGATGATTCAAATGATGGCACAGAACTATTTGACCTCACCATGGCCGATGCTGAAGTTCTAGGTACTCAAAACCCAGCAGATTTTACAATCACCTATCACTTAACGCAAAATGATGCGATGAATGATACTGGCGACTTAACTTCTCCATTTTCTAACACCACAAGCACTCAAACTATAACAGCTAGAATAGAATCAAATACTAATAGTCAGTGTTTTGACATGGTTTCGTTTGATCTTATAGTAAGTGTACAACCTACTGTAGGAGCATTAACAGATTTAGATACCTGTGATGATATGAGTAATGATGGTACGGAGCTATTTGATTTATCGGTACAAAATAATGTGGCGCTTAATGGTTTAAATGCAGCAGATTTTACGGTGAGTTATCATGCTACATTCAATGATGCAGCAAATAATACGAGTTCTTTAAATGCTAATTATAACAATACCTCTAGTCCACAAACTATATATGTAAGACTTACTAATAATGATAATTCAGATTGTTTTGACATCAGTATGTTTAATATTGAGGTGTTTGCAAAACCTGATGTTGCTGCACCTAGTACAGTAACTATTTGTGCAGGTATAGATGAGGTACTGGACGCTGGCGCTGGATTTACATCTTACGATTGGAGTACTAGCGAGACTACTCAAACAATAACGGTCGATACTGCAGGTACTTATACGGTAACGGTAAGAAATGCCCAAGGTTGTGAAAATACAGTAATGTTTACCGTACTAGAAGGAGACTTGCCAGTCATAAACGATATCATCGTTAATGAATTTGAGATCAACACTAATAGCATTTTAGTAATGATTAATAATCCTGAAAATTTCCAATATTCCTTAGATAATATTGATTATCAAGATAGTAGGTCATTTGATAATTTATTACCTGGAGTTTATACCGTTTATGTTAGGGATCGCAATGGATGTGCTACGGTAGAACGACGCGTAGTTATCTTAGGTGCGCCACCATATTTTACTCCTAATGAAGATGGATTTCATGACTTCTGGCAAGTGTATGCCGGTGATGAAATCCCAGATGCAAACATTTACATTTTTGACCGTTACGGTAAATTATTGAAACAAATTAGCCCGACGGGTATAGGTTGGGACGGAACTTATAATGATCAGCCCATGCCTTCAAGTGATTACTGGTACCTCGTTGAACTGGCTGACGGTAGAAATTTCAAAGGACATTTTACTTTAAAGCGATGATGGTGTTGGTAATTCCGCTTTCGCGAAAGCGAGATCAACAAAAACTTAAAAATTAATCAAACGACAGTAGGAAAACGACGTCCTTAACTGTTATCTAATTAAACAACAATAACCAAAACAACAAAACAGCCAATTATGAAAAAACTTTTATTACTAATTATAGCTATCATGCCGCTTATGGCTATGGCTCAAGGAGAAGCTGCGTGGTGGTTTTTTGGAGAAAACGCCAGTTTAGATTTCAATACTGCGGCGCCAGTTACTGGTCCAGTAGGATCCTTAAGTACTATAGAAGGATGTTCTACCATATCTGACTCTTGCGGTAATTTATTATTTTATAGTGATGGTTCTACAGTATGGGATAATGCTGGAAATCCTATGCCTAACGGTACAGGATTATCTGGAAACAGCACAGCTTCACAAAGTGCTATCATTATTCCAGATCTTCAAAACTCCAATTTATACATCATCATCACCGTATATACAAACGTGAAATATAGTGTTGTGGATATGTCGCTTAACGGTGGATTAGGTGATGTGGTCTCTAACCAAAAAAACATAAGCATAGCTGGTAATACTCAAGAAAAAATAGCGGCAGTTAAAAATGCTGCTGGTGACGGTTACTGGATCATTTTAACAAAATCAAACGGTAGAATCGAATCCTATCCAGCGACTAACGGAATGGTAAGCGGTGGTAATGCAAATCGAGTACGATCTCCTAATGTTCCAGGTATAGACATGGACGACTTTATAGGTCAGATCAAAGTAAGTCCTGATGGAACTAAATTTGGTTTTACAGGATTAGATAATGGTGCCGTTGTTTTTGATTATGATACTGCTACAGGACTGGCAACAAATGCTGTAAAACTAGGTGGTCCTAACATTGCATCTGTTCATACTTATGGGATCGAGTTTTCTCCTAACAGTGAATTAGTGTATGTAAATTATAACAGCAATTCTATTAATAATTTACCGGTTACTAATAATATTAAGAGATTGTATCAATACAATACTGCTGGAGCAGCAGGTTGGGAAAATAATCCAGTGGAAATTTCTGTTGAAACTGGTGAAGGTCGTGGAGCTTTGCAATTAGGTATCGATGAGAAAATATATCATGCAAGAACTTTTACTCAAAACTTAGGAGTAGTTAATGATCCTAATGTAGTAGGTACTGGTGCAAACTATGTTCACAATGGAGTTACATTACCAGCAACTATGCAGGTGAGAGAAGGATTACCACCTTTTGTTTCAAGCTTTTTTGAATTAGATGTTACCGCTTTTGATGGTGATCGATTTACATCTAGTCTAGGAAATGAAGCAACTACTTTTTGTTTAGGAACTAACGTGCAATTTGAATCTGGATATGAAGAGTTATGTTCTACATCAAATGTCCTTTGGGATTTTGGAGACTCAACTACGAGTACTGATTTTAGTCCGCAACATGCATATGGTGTTGCAGGATCTTATACAGTAACACTTACGGTTACCGCTTTTGGATACACAACAGTTGACGATCAAGTAATCACTATAGAAGACTCTGCTGTAGCAAATGTGGTTCCAACTGTAGTCCTGTGTGATGATGATCAAGACGGAATGGAATCTAGAGATCTTACCGTAGTAGAAAATGGTATTATTTTAGGCGCTCAAGTAGCAGCTGATAATTTGATAAGCTATCATCTCTCACAAGCAGATGCTGATGCTAATCAAGCGGCTCTTACCATGCCATATAATTTTCCAACGGGAACAACTACACTATATGTACGTATTACAAAAGATCCAGCACCTAATGCATGTGTAGGAACTTCTACGTTTGATGTAGTGGTAAAAAACAGACCTACTTATGCTGCTCAAACTAACATAGAAGTATGCGATGTAGATAATGATGGTTTTAGCGCTTTTGACCTTACGGTTTATGAAGCTATTTTAAATGGTGGAAATCCAGCCGATTTTGCTTTTGCGTACTACACTTCTCAGGCAGATGCTTTTGCAGATGCAAATGCAATTTCAACTCCTACAGATTTTACAAACACTGCAGTTGATTCACAAACCATATTCATTAAAGTGATCGATTTAAATGCACCTGGTTGTGATGGTGTTTCACAATTTAATGTTGTGGTAAACGACACGCCTGTAGTAGGTACCATTGCAACTCAAGTATTATGTGATGACGATGGAAACGGAACAGAAGATGTAGATTTATCTCAATTTAACACTCAAGTACTCAATGGTCAAGCTGCTGGAGCGTTTGTAGTTACCTACTATGATAATAACATAGACGCAGCTGCTGGAACTAATGCTATTACTACTATTAATGTAGGTTTAGGAACTACAACTGTCTTTACAAGAGTGAACGGTAATGACTGTTTTGGAACAGGTAGTTTTGATATTCAATTATCAGAAACACCGGTAATAGGAGTAGCAACTTCTATAACTAATATTTGTGATGAAAACATAGCCGTAGGTCAAAATTCATTTGACTTAAGTGTTCAAGATGATCAACTTTATAATGGTTATAACACGAGTGATTTTACATTAACCTACCACGCCACTCAAGCAGATGCTGATACAAATACGAATCCATTATCTTCCATTTATTCCATACCTAATCCATCAGGAAACTCTAGTATCTTATATGCTAGACTGGAAAATAATGCTGGTGGATGTTATGATGTCAGTTCATTTGAAATCATTTTTGAGTCTTGTGAAGTCATTTTTCCAGAAGGTTTTTCTCCTAACAATGATGGAGTAAATGATACTTTTTCTATTCCTGGACTACAAGCTCAGTTCCCTAATTTTGTTCTTAAAATTTATAACAGAGCAGGAGCAGAGTTGTATGAAACTAGAAGTGAAAACTATGTAGAGTTTGCTGGTATTCCTAACAAAGGATTATTTGCAAGTGATGGTTTATTACCAGTAGGAACTTACTTTTATGTCATTCAGTATAACGATCCTAGTCAAGAAGATACAGCGAGTTGGGTTTATATCAACTATTAAATAGATCTTCTGTTTTACTTAAAAAGTCCCATTGTGATTTGATGCACAATGGGACTTTTTTAGTTTTATCTTCAACTAATTCTATGAAAAAAGCTCTAGAATCAAACGATTGCATCTATGAGTTTAGAATTATTGTATCTTCAATTAATGAAGAAGCGGCGTTGTTTTTCACTTTAGTTTTGCTTAATTTAAACATTGATGTATTAATCCCAAGTAATTCTCTTTTTCACTGCTTTAAACATAGATTTTAAAAACAATAAATTGGCACTTGGTCCACCTTCGTAAAAATATCTCCACTTTATAAATCCGTCATCATTTGTGTTCAGCAAAGAATCATATTCCGAATCTGAAATGTTCAATTCAGATGTCATTTCTTGTTTAATTCCAATCCTTTCTATTTCACTCAAATGTGATATTAGATCACTTAATTTATGTCCACGTTGGTTGACTCCATTTGTCTGATGAATTAATGCTTTTAGTGCAAGTTCATTGCAAAATGATATTATCATTGTTGCTGGTATAAATTGAGTTGCCATTAGTTTGTCATTACTTTTAATGATTGGAACTTGGCTTAATAGTTTTTCTATAGTAGGATTTTCCAATTTCTCCGGAAGAGCATTTATAACTTCAAGAATTTTTTCACGTGCTCCAATACTCTTTGAGCCTCTATTCATTTCCGCTTCCAATAAGTTAAATGCGTATTCGAAAATTAATACTGCGTTAAGCTGTGCGTTATGGTTCATTCAAATTGGTGCTAACGGTTTTGTATATGAAAAGTAGCGCTGAAAATAAGCGATAATTTTCGGATAACACACAAGCCGAATTTTTAAATTTTGTTTTAATTTTTCTCTTTTAAAGCCAAATTAAAAATTTGGCGGTCTTTGTGAATAAGTACAAACCTTTCGGATTAGCACTTATTAGCTATGTTTTATACACAGTGTTGTATAATTGTTGTACCTATCTTCACTCTTATACTCTCAATAGCCTATAAATAGGCATTTTACATCAAATATTAGTGCAATAAAGTGCAAATAAAAACACGTAAATGCAGTGTTTGTTGTACCAATTGTTGTACCTTAGTACTCTATTGCACTTGCTTGCACAGTCTTATACCAGAGTACATTATGGCTTCAGTAAAACTTATTTTAAAGAAACAAAAGGTAGATGCTTCAGGAGAAGCACCTATTTATCTTAGGCTCATCAAAAACCGCAAAACTAAATTTATATCATTAGGTATAAAGGTAGCATTAAATGAATGGGATGAAGCCAAACAGCGTGTAAAAAAGAATCATAAAGGCTCAACAAGGCTTAACGCATATCTTGCAACTAAAGTTGCAGATGCACAAGGAGAGATAGCAGATATAGAACGCAGAAACATAAGTGTTTCAGCTCGCAAGTTAAAAGAAGTTGTAAAGGGTAAACCTGTTACAAATTTCTTTGAATACTCTTATGGCAGATGTGAGAAACAGAAAAACACCTTGTCATATTCCACATACCGTAATTACATTACTTATCTCAAAAAATTTGAAACTTTTATTGGCCATACAGATGTAGCTTTTGAGGATATTACGGTAACGATGATAAAAGATTATGCAGGCTATTGCGGTACTACTTTAGGTAATAACAATACAACTATAAATTTTTCTTTGCGCATACTTAACTTAATGTTCCGTAACGCACAGAAAGAGGATTTAATACCACGAAGTCTATTTCCATTTGATAAGTATAAGGTTAAGAAAGAAAAGACCAATAGGCGTTATCTAAATGAAGAACAGCTACAAGCCTTAATCAATTTAGAAGTATCAGAAAGAGCGCAAGCACCTTTAGTAAAAGATATGTTTATCTTTTCAGTCTTTGCAGGTGGTTTAAGGTTTAGTGATGTATTAGAATTAAAATGGAAGCACTACAATAAAAAAGAGCAACGCATATCTAAGACCATTTGTAAAACTAACAATCCGCACAGCTTTAAAATAGGTAGTACTGCGATTGATATTTTAGAAAAGTATCATACAGCAAATGCAAGTCCAGAAGACACCGTATTTCCTTTTGGAGAGATTACACAAAGGTATTTTAAGGATAGAGAATATAGAGCAGACCAGATACGCAGAAAAACAGCTCTCGTAGGTCAGTATCTTAAAGCAATGGGTAACAAAATAGACTTACCATTTAATTTGACTTTTCATTTAAGCAGACACACATTTGCTACCAGGGCATTAAATAAAGGGATGCGCATTGAGCACGTTTCAAAATTAATGGACCATAGTGATATTGGTATCACACAGATTTACGCAAAAATTATTAACTCAGAACTGGATAAAGCAGTAGATCAATATCTTAATTAAGCTATGGAAGAATTTTCAAAATTAGAATTACTAATACTTGATAAGAGTATCGAGCAAATAGAATCCCAAATCTTAATGGGTATTGAAGAGAATGCAGATAAAGACAGAATGCTCTACGCATCTTGTCTTAATGATGCTGAAAAAGAAGCGTTGACCAAAAAAGAAATTAAGAAGCAACAAAAGAAAATAGCTAAATGTCCTTCTAATATTGCAGGATATGTCACTGCTTATATCAATCCAAATAGCTTTGATACTAAAGATGAAAGCTTAGACCAATACAGAGAGCGTATCATTAGAAACTATGTAGCATCGACCTTTGTAGAAGTATGCCAAAATCTTTTGAATAACAAGTTCACAACGCTTGCAGACATAGAGGCAGAAGAAGATTCATTTTGGGAGTTACTTGTAGATGACCAATATTATGGAGTTGATGATGATAGTATTAGAGATTTTATCAAATATATGATTGTTGCAGAT
>NZ_JBPOGG010000009.1:0-99191 GCF_051251825.1 Nonlabens sp.
ATATTGGCATACTACCATTTTCAGTTTTTAAAATTTCAAATTCTGACTATTTGATAGATAAAATGAGTTATTCCATTTCGCCAAGTGTTTTTGAAATTTACGCGAGCCTTAAATCAACGGTTAATTTTGAATTTGACACAAATTTTTATGACTTTAAAGAAAGACTTTTCGTTTACAAAACAGATTTTAAATCAAGTGATAATTTTCAGTTTTCTGATTTAAAGTATACTAAAACAGAGGTGGAAGCAATAAACTCGTTGTATAAACAAGGTAATTCAGAAGTTTTAGGCAATAAAGATGCTACAGTTGCAAATGTGTTAAAGAGTATACCTGACGCTGACCTCATATATTTTGCAACTCATGGTAAATCGAGTATCAAAAATCCTTTAGACGATAGCTTTATAGTATTAACAAATGATTCAGGTCTTAAGAATGATTTTCTGACTGCTAGAGATATTCAAAACTTGAGATTTCGATCACAATCCATTGATGCTAAACTAGCTGTACTTAGTGCTTGTGATACAGGATTAGGGAAGCCAGAAGATGGAGGAATCATTGGCATATCCAGAGCCTTGCAAATAGCAGGTGCAAATCACGTTTTAATGAGTCTTTGGAATATTAGTGATTTTGAAACATCTGAATTCATGAAAATGTTTTTTAATGAATTGAGTAAAAGTGATAACACCTCGTTAGAACCAGACACCTCACTAAGAAAAGCATTGCTCAAGTTTAGAAAAGAAGTTAGTAATGATCCAAAGCATTGGGCTGCTTTTTCTCTTTTTGGTGTTCCTAACCCTTCAAAACATACTTACGGAAAGTCTACAGAGGAGCTGAATAGTATTTTTAGTCTATATAAAGACATAAGTATTGAGGATACAAGTTTGAAAAAGAACAATGAAATCATTTTCGATTTCAAATTAGTACCTGTATCAGATTCGGCAGTTTCTAATAAAAGATTTAATCCTAGTGAATTAACTAAAGATATTTATAAGGTTGTAGTAAGAGATTCGCTAATTGTAGAAGTACATAATAACAGTAAGATACCAATTTATCTTAGTATACTGGATATTTCTGAATATCAAGAGTATTATAATTTTTTACCAAATTCGCGATGTTCTTTTGATAAGAATAATAGAAAAGTGGAGCCAGGACAAACAATAAGATTTACAGATTGTGTGTTTACTTTTTCTTTTGATTATGGAAAGTATATTTTAAAAGCTATCGCAACTTCTGCACCGGTAAATCTTAGAGATGATGTCGAGTTCAAATCGTTAAAAGAACAAACGAATCAAATAATCTTCAATGATGGCAGCACCTTTTTTTATTCTAATGATTCAGAGATACAATTCAATAGTTTAGACCTATTGTATGAAATTGTTGAGGAACCATAAGTAAATTTGAAGTAGACTGTTACCTTTTTAAAGGCCTTGGCAATAAGCATATGCTAACTAAAAACAAAAACTCGATATTAGAGAAATTAATGAGTTGAGTAAGATTAAGGTGTGGTAGGATTCTTTGAGTATTCTATAAATTAAAATAGTAAGAACCTACGTCAGCGCATTCTAGATTATACTAGTATAGAGTTCAAAAGAAATCAAGCCTATCGATGCATAATCAGCCCATTTTCAAAATTTTATTATTAGATTTATTAATGATGGTGATATACACGCTTTCGCGAAAAGCGATATAATTAATATGCTAAGTACTTTAAATTAATTCTATTAGTATTTAAGATATACATGTTTTGCTAATTGAAAATAATCAAATTATAACAAAAAAAACACTTCCTAATCACGATTAAGAAGTGTTTTAAATTGTAATAGAATCTAGATTAATCTTCAGTTTCAGAAACATTAAACTCTACAGATTCAAGTTTAAATTCTACATCTGTTCCCGTTTGTAAAAAATTTGTTTGAATTTGAATGGTTGGAAATTTTATATCATTGTAAGGTTGATAATCTTTATAAATGATCTTACTTTCTGCAATTTTATCACCGCTTTGTGTAAGTTGAATTTCTTGTACTTTTAAACCAGTTGATTGGTTATAAATGAATTTATGGCTTGTAGATGCTCCAGGTAATGAAACAGAATAACATTTTTCATCATTAACTTCAACCTCTTCAACTTCAGTTTCCTCTAAGTTTTTCAAATTAACCTCATTAAATAAACCAATAAATGGTTTAAAATCATTACACATGGTATCTGGTAATAATTTTTTTTCTCCATTGGTTACTTGGTAACAATTATCCTGAGTTGCAACTATATGAAACAACACATTTCCAGCAAGATTCCATATTTCAACTATCTTATCCTTGCTAACAGTTTTTTCGATAGTAATTTCTCCCATCACGGACTCACCTTTATAAACGGTCATAATATTTTTAGTGCTATCTAAATTTCCTGCATCTATTGCCGTTAAATAATCGGTAAATACTTTAGAGCCATTTAAATCATTGACTGAATCTTGTGAATAAGCTGTGAAACACAAAAAGAATACTAATAGTTGAATGCTAATTTTCATAAATAAAGTTATATTTAATATAAATATAGTGATTATATGTGCAAAGTCAAATTTTCATTGAAGCTACTCTTGTTAATATGTTTGACTCCAAATATCTTTTTTGGTCAAGACATTCCTTATACGCATGCAGTCACCGATGATAAAGAATTAGTAATGTTATTAAACATAGCTAATTCTTTAGAAAATTTTTCTGAAAATTATGATGGAGCAATAGCAATCTATGAGAAAGTTTTAAAGAAAATAAAAGACAAGAAAGGTTCCGACAATCCTGAATATGCTAAAACACTAGTTTTATACTCTAAGTGTTTTGCAGAGAAAAGCGATTATGAAGCTGCTTTAGAACACGCTACGGCATCCTATAATTATTTTAAAAATGACTTGAATAAAGATGATCAATTTCATTTACTTCTTTTAAGTAATTTATCCATTATACATCATCTAAGAGGAGACTACGATAAAGCCCTAACTTTTTATTTGAAAACCATAGACTTATTTGAAAATGCTAAAGACGTAGATAACACGGAGTATGCAATTTTAGTTAACAATGTTGCAAATCTTTATGATGACATAGGACAAACTAAAAAATCGGTGGAATATCTAGAAAAAGCCTTGGAGATATCTAACTCTACCTCAAATGAATCAACATCAACAGGAATGATTCTGAATAATTTGGCTTTTATGTATAACAAAATTGAGAATTACGATAAATCTTTTGAATTGAGTCGTAAATCTATATTACATTCTAAAAAACATTTTGGATTTAACAGTAGTGTTTATGCTAGGTCCTTAAATATTTTAGCCCTGAATTTTCAAGATACTAAGCAATATAACAAGGCATTAGAGAACTTTGAGAAATCTCTTGAAATACAAGCCGAAATTTTAGGTGAAAACCACATAGATTATGCCAGAGCTTTGGTTAATATAGCTAGATTGAAAATTGAAAGTGATGAATTAAAATCGGCTGTTACTTATTTAAAACAAGCTTTAAGTATTATTGAAAGTAATATCGGTAAACAAAATTTACTTTATCGGTCTACACAATTAGAATTAGCTTTAGTATATCAATCAGAAGGAAAATTTAAAGATGCTTTCCCTTTACTGAAAGAGTCTAATAATACGACGATCAATCAAATAGAAGAAAATTTTGCTTACCAAACTGCTATAGAAAAGCAAGGCTTTATTACAGAAATAATAGGTAATCAAGGATTAAATTACTTTGCTAATTTCAATTATGTTACTGATAATAGTTATCCCGAAGCACTGTCTTTTGCTTTGAACAATGTTTTAACTTCTAAAGGCTTAGTATTAAGCGCTACAAAAGACTTGCTGTCTGACTTAAAAAGCCTCAATGATAAGTCATTGAATGACAGTATTAATAAATTTATTGAGAACCGTAAATATATCACCACACAATTACAATTGCCTTTAAAAGAAAGAGATGCTACTCTTAAGGAAGCAGTAGAAGCTAATAGTAGCCTCGAAAGAATTTTAGTAAACACAAATAAAAAACATTTTAAGAGTCAAAATGACTACATAAAAGACTTTAAAGAAACTAAACTAAATAAAAAGGATTTAGCTATAGAATTCACACATTTTATACTGCATGATAAGACATGGACAGATAATGTGATGTATGTTGCTTACTTGTACAAAAAAGGTTGGGATACTCCTAAGGTAATCAATCTATTTGAGGAGCGAGAATTAAAGGAATACTTTGAAAAATATAGTTCACGAGGAGCAATAGCTTCATCAAATAAAAAAAATGAAAAGATTGCTATTTCAGAATTGTTATATGAAATGATATGGCAACCGTTAGAACCACATCTTGAGGATGTAGAGACTATTTACTACTCGCCAGATGGTTTATTACATAAAGTTCCTTTAAATGCATTACCTACTAGTCAAGGACGTTTTCTTGGTGAGATTTACAATATGAATCGAGTGAGCAACACGGCATCTGTAAATTTAGAAAACGAATTTCCAGATTTAGACGATGTCTTACTCATAGGTGATATAACCTATGACTATGATCAAGTTGATAAAACTGTGAAAAATGAGGGCGCAGAAAATAGTGTCTTAAAATCTAAGGAATTACTGGGTAACGAGAAAAATAAAAAAAGAAACGCCTCTCGAGGTAGTTGGGCATACTTGCCAGGAACAAAAGCAGAAATAGAATTTATTCAAGATCAACTTCCTAAGAGTAAAACTTTACAAAAAACAGATGCCTCAGAAAGTAGTCTAAAAGAGTTAAGTGGCGATAGTCCATCAGTTCTTCACATTTCAACACATGGGTTCTTTTTTCCAGATATTGACGAAGATGAACTTAAAGAAGAACAAACCTATAAATTAGTAAAGGATCCGTTGCTTAGGTCTGGACTTATATTAGCAAACGCCAATTATGCTTGGCAAAATGGAAGTAATCCATACGAAGAAGAAGATGGAATTTTGACAGCTTTAGAAATTTCAAATCTAGACCTTCGTAATACGAGTATAGTAATTTTATCTGCTTGTGATACTGGGCTAGGTGATATCCCAAGTTCCGAAGGTGTTTATGGATTACAACGTGCTTTTAAAATGGCTGGTGTAAATACCATTATAATGACTCTGTGGGAAGTTCCTGATAAAGAAACTGCAGAATTCATGGGTAAATTTTATACTAAATGGAAGACTAATAACGACGCTAAAGAAGCCTTCAAATATGCTCAAAGTTTTATGATGAAAAAGTATCGATATCAACCTGATAAATGGGCTGCCTTTGTTTACTTTGAATAAAATAAATATACTTCAATCAAAAAAGCCATCTACGATCATAGATGGCTTTTTTGATAAGCTTTATTTCCTTAGCTACGTTTCCTAGCCTTCTTCAATAGTTTTGCCATTTTTTTACGGTTAGCTCGTTTAGCGATTTTTTCAGGTAATCGTTTGTCTTTATTTTTCTTATCAGCCTTCAAACCTTCTTTTAATAGGTAATTGACTAATTCTTCAGATCCATATTTTGCAGCATAATGGAGTAAGGTGTTGTTTCTAGAATCGGCCACATATTTATTGGCTCCATTGTTAATAAGAGATTTAACCATTTCAAGGTTATTACCTAATACATTTACCTGTAATATGGTTCGGTTATCATTGTTTAAACCTTCTAGATCTACATTACCCGACTCGATATAGTAATCAATTAAACTATAGGCATCATTTGCCACCGCAATTTGCAATAAGTTATTTCCATCGCCGTCGGTCACCTTAGGATTAGCTCCGTATTCAAAAAGTAATTGAACAAGGTTTAGGTTATTATCAATAGTAAATTGTTCAAGTAAGGTACGGCCATAGCGATCTGTAGCATCTATATCTAAATTCTCTAGCGCATTTTCTTTTAAAGTAGATGACCCATTAGATAAAGCGTATTCCAAAATAGTACGACCATAGGAGGAATCATAACGCTCAGAATTTACAGTGATGAGCTCATTAAGCGCATAATTATTGTTATAATCCATTGCCACACTTTCAAAAGCACCTCGTTCCATAGTATAAGAATCATGTAAAATCCATTCATAAACAGCCCATCGGTCATACTCATCATTATCAGACCTGCGTATAGCGCGTTCAAGATTATCATAAATAATACGTTTGATTAAATAATAAGGGATAGAATTGATTTTGTGAATTTGACAGCCTGCAGTCAAGCCAGCTTGGGCAAAAGTTACCGTTCGTATACAATCACAGTTCTGGTCATATTTATAATCTCCAGTGTATGAACCATTTGCATATTCAACAGCTCCACGTACTAGAATACCTTCTATATATCCATTAGGATCAAAAACAGGTCCTCCAGAATTTCCAGGAAAGGCATCTATATCAGTCTTGAACCAGTAATCGTTCCCTTTCTCGAGAACCTCACTATCTAATGATATTTTAAGTGGTAAACCTGTAGGTGAACCTATAGTGTACACGTTTGTAGAAACACTAGGCGTACCACTTGTTCTTATGCGATAAGGTTTCCTGTCTGTCACCACACGATCTAGTTTAAGTACTGCATAATCTTCTAACTCATCATCTTCTTCTCCTTCTAGCTTAGAACCTAAAATCTCAGATGTCTCATATAAATTGTTTCTATCAAACGTCACATAATTACCTTCTAAATTCCAACTCATGTTGTTAGTATAGTCAAATAGCCAGTACCATTGGTCTGCATCTTCCATAGAGTTAATGCAATGACCGGCTGTGACTATAATTTGCGGTGCCACTAGAAATCCAGTACAATTTGCAGCGGTAGGCTGGTCTAGAAACTTTACGTTCTCATCAAATCGATCTACTCCAAATTGCTTAGTTAATGATTGTCTCAAAGAGTATCCGTAAAGTTTATTTCCATCTACATAATTTTTAGGAATCATTACCGCAGTAGCATTAGTATAATGAGTGATACCAGATACATCATTTACTTCTTCACGTCCATCTTCACCAAAAACACCTCTGGATTCGCTACCTGGAGCACCAAATGGAAACTCGCTTGGTAATTTGACATCTTTATCTTGCCCATAGGATACCGTGATACACAGTACCGCAGTAAGTAATATTAAATTTTTAAATAGCTTCATAATTCAATAATTAATAAATATTACTTTTTGATGATTTCATAAACAAATTCTGTGGTATAACCCTTCAACTGCCTATCGTTAGACCTAGAACCACCACCACCACGAGTTTGGGTATAAGTATCCTTAACAAATGATTCCAGCGGATTCATAACAGCTCTTGTCGTTTTCTTAGTAAGAATAGGAGTGAGGTTGATGGGAGAAGTAGATGCAAACGCTTTTAAAACAATACGTTCATAAGGCGGCGCAAATTCATAAGCACAACCTGTAATCACTTGAGTAGATTTGCGAGGAATCAATCGCTCACCATCTGTAAAATCACAATTTGCATTAGGCATAAATGGCAAGATTTTACCATCATTATAAATCTCAACTATAGAGAAGTATAAGTCTTTATTACTATGATTAGTCACTTCTAGAACTGCTCTTGTACCATCATCGCTTATTTGAAAAGCTCCAGAATCATCAGTGAATTTACTGAATTCTAGCACTTCACCTACTTCTTCAAAACTCTCGTCATACTCCACCGGTACTAGTCTGAAGCTGAACTCATACGTAGGATTTTTCATTTCTAGATTTCTCAAATAAGAACCTTGCGCATAATTGAATAAATTCTCGTTGAGTTCCTCTATCGATTCTGCTCCAGGATTTTTATCATCTACGTTTAAAGGATCACCACCGGCAACACCTTGTAAAATATAATAGCCATTTTGAGTATTTACGATCACTTGAGCATCGGTAGCAGTAGTGGTGAGTTGACCTATATTTTTATCTTTTAAAAAAGTCTCAACTCCAGATTTTACTTGATTTTCAACAGTCTCATCTATAAAGACATTTAAAGAAATATCTCCATAGGATAACTGATCTACAAATACGATGTAATTTTGGGCAATGCGATCTGGCAACTCTTTATCTAGTAAAACTCGTGATTCATTAAATAAAGTTCTGCTTACCTCGCCATGAGCCAGGCTCAATTTCTCGTCAAACTTACTCGTTCCAGCCGGTAAAATATGAACTGTAGTTCCTGGATTGAAGAGTTGAATCGTTCCAGCATTTATACTAATCGATTTTGCGTTCACCACTTTTTTAACCGTGTAAAATGGTTGCTGTTGCACATATTCTCCTTTAAAGAGTTTGTAATCTATATCTCCTTCTATAACAGGTTGTTGCTTAGGAGCTATAGTGGCCATGACCGCAGTGATTTTATTAAATAACTGTCTGTATGTAAAGTCTGTTCCTAGTGTGTTCATCGCTTTCGCGAAAGCGTAACTCAAACTACCATAACCTTCATATTCAAAGTTTTGCTCCTTTGCACGAGCACCTGAGATAATTACAAATGGAGCCGCAGCATCACTAAGACTCACATTTTCCATCATGTCGCTACCTGAATTTTTCACCTCTTTATTTTCGCTCCAGTTAGGCGGCACTAGAGCACCTTTTCCACCACGAGAGATCGATCCACGCGTAGAACTACCACTATGACAGCTATCCAATATCATAAATAGCTGACCGGTAGTGCCCAGCTGATTGCGCAGTCCTTTAATGATGTTTCCTAAATCGTCATCACGCAAGTGATTTTCACCTTGGTAAGAATCTGAATATGCAGCAAATGCGTTGTGTGGAACTAGTGATTCATCTAAGCTGTCAAGTTCATCACCGTTATCATCAAATACCTGCTGACCGTGCATAGAGAAATGTACGACTAGAATATCTCCAGCCGCCAGCTTGCTCTTAATAGAATTAAGCGCATTAATAATCCCATCACGAGTTCCTTGCTCGTTAATAATGGTCATGATGTTTTGCTTTGAGAAGCCTTGATGGAGCAATGCACCTTCTATAAGTTCCACATCGTTTACAGAACTTATGTCTGCCCAACCAGATGCTTCTGGATAATCACCTACGGCAACTATGACGGCATATTTTTCGGCATGAACGGTAAAGCTCAATAGAGCAAATAGGATAATATAGATTGTGTTTTTCATTTTCAGTATTATATTTACTAGTATTTTAAATTACTATTTTATTTATATTTTATCGAGAACTAAGTTGATAATTTCATCTTTATTTTTTCCTGTAACTTTAAATTTTGTCTCTTTGTCCTTACATTTAATTTTAAAATTAAGCGTAATGATATCATTTATTATATTGTAGCTTCCAGAAATTTTGCAACCGTTAGCATAGTTCTTTGCGTCAACCCAAATAATATCTTTTCCACGACTATTAATGCTGTTTAAACTACTGTCCAATAAATCAGATAAGTTTAAATTGTCTTCTAGCTCTTCTAAGTTGATAAGTGTGCTCCTCACAAAAACATCCTTAGGTTCTTTAATTTCTATTTTTTGTTGATCATCAAGATTTAGAATCCCAATATCAAAGGAGCCAGACTTCGGAAACAAAACTTGAGGCTCTTGTATACCACCAATATCTTCAGCTAAAACAGGAACTTGATCTTTTGCATAATTAAACAGTGTGCCAATATCAATACTTCTGTTTCCTTTTAAAGCTACTCCTGACATAGCTTTTAATAAGGAATATGTTAATAATCCTTGACCATATTTACTAGCTTCGTAACTTACTTCATCAGCAGCAGAGCCAGAAATTATAAACATTCCTGTTCTGTCCTTCATACGGTCAATAGCCTTAATTTGATCACTTTCAACATCTCTAGAGGCTATTAAATTATCCACCGCTTGACCAGATCCACAAGCGTCGATTACCATTACTGTTTTACTGGCCGCAATATTTTTAATGTAATCAACTAATTCATTAGTAGAAATAGCAGTTTGTTCTCTTGTGTCTTTATCATTGTAAGCCTCTTTATTTGCAAAGCGAGCATCTTCAGTTAAATAATAAAAATCCGACTCACCTTTGTTATTTGTCCAAGTAAGACCATGACCACTTAAATATATAAAAAGAACGTCTTCTGGATTAGCTTTTGCAGCTATTGCAGTCAATCGTTCTATTATTTTATTTTTGCGTGGTCTGTTATCATTGTTTCCTGTGGTTAGTTTATATAAGTGCGTTTTATCTTTACCGAACAGATTTTGTGCTCCTAACTCTAAAGCATTATACATTGCATCAGTATCTGGGACAGGAAAAGAAAGATCAATGTCACCAACGTAGTCATTTACACCTATAAATAGGCCATAAAAATTAGGTGGTTTTGATTCTTTCTTTACAATGTTTTTTGCGACGGCTCCTCTACTTTGGACGTCACCAATTCTGTTTTTAACTTTGACAGTAAATTCGTTTTCTCCATCTTGGGTCAATGAGTTAAAGTTTGAAATGTCTATATTAATTGTTTGATGTTTCAAACTTTCATCAAAGCCATTTGGTCGTGCATCTTTAATTATTTCTTTCCCATTTAAAAAAACACTCAATTCTCCATAGCCTCCTTCACGTTTAGTTAAATGTATAGGAAGAATATTATTTTCAATTTCTCCTATTGACACAACTGGTTGTAACTTTATTCCATCTTTTTTGATATCAACATTACCCAAATATTCATCCTTCAACACCTTCTCCCATAGACCAGGCATATAGTATTTTTCTTTTAATTGAGAAAATTCAATGACTTCCAATCCTTTAGTCCAGTACATTAATTCCATTGCTTCTGGTGAAGCATCAAATAGACCACTAGGATGTAAATGCACCCATTTATTGGGGTCTGAATCGAAAATTATTTGGCTAATAAGTATTTCTTTTTGAGTAAGGTCATATAATTTTGTTAAGCCGTTATCATAATTAATATTAAGATATTTATTGTTTGGACTGATATTAGTTGAATTTACTAAAGTAGATAGTCCATCAATTTTAGATATTAATTTTCCAGAGTCTAATTCCCATATTAATACATCAAATTTATCTACAGTAACCATAAATTTTTCATCAGAAGTGATGTTCGTTTCAATTTGTGAATCAACCTTAAAATTACCTTTAAATGTTTGTAAGTTTTTACCTTTGGACCAAATTTTTGTATAGCCATCTAAAGAGGTTGTGATGTATTTCTCACCATTAGAAATAAAGTGAATTTTGTAAATTTCATCAGTATGTCCCTGAAGGGTGTAAATTAATTCGCCTGACTCAATATTCCATAATTTTGCTACATCGTCGTCTGATGAAGCGATTAAAAACTTTTTATCAGGACTAAATTTTACCGTATTCATAGGTTTGTTTGAACCTGTATGAATAACTTTAATTAATTCCTTAGTATCAATGTTCCATAGTAATATGTCCCAGCTATCAATTGTTTTCTCATAATTAAATTTCATTGTTATGGCAAATTTATTGCTACTACTCAGCTCTGCGATATCTTGGCGTATATCAATTTTTTGAATTTGTTTGCCCGTTGTAGTATTAAAGAAAGTTACGGATTCGTTAAAATCTCCAACTATTAGAATTTCCCCATCCTGACTAAATCTTGTGAAAAGCCTGATGGAATTGCCATTATCAGTTTTAGGTTCATAGGTTAGTAAAATTTTACCAGTATCAACATCCCACAATTTTATTTTTTTTTCTTCAATAATTGATACGAGTTTTCTTCCATTTGGACTATATTCAAAATCACTTATGTTATAAGACCATTTTTGATATTTATCAGATATAGCACTCCATAATTTTTGGATTTTTTTTCCTGATTTTAAATCAATAATTGTCAAAGCATCATCCCATGTTTTAAATACTATTGAATTTCCGTCGGGACTAAATTTTCCACTAATCAAGCCCGTATTTCCTGATAAAGTTTTTATAATTTTCCCATTGGACGCATCAGATATTTTACATGTTTGGTCTGCAGATGAAGTTATTACAAAGTCGTTAGAAGGACTGAAATCTGCAGAGTAAACATCATCTATATGATTTTTTAAAATAAGTTTTGACTTACCTGTACTTACATTCCATATTGTTGCACCATTATTTACAGGAATTATGATGTATTTAGAATCTGAACTAAATTTTACCGGATTTTTAAGGCCAGTGAATCCTTCAAATTTATGAATTACTTTGCCTGTATCAGTCGACCAAAGCACAGCGGTTTGGTCAGTTGAAACGGTAACTATAAACTTGCCATTAGGACTCATTTCACTATCAATAATTCTTTCTGAATGCGCTTTAGATTCACTCTTTAATTTTCCTGATTCTGCATCCCAAATTCGTAAAATGTTCGAGTAAGTTGTAATAATTAATTTGCCATCAAGACTAAATTGTGCTAAACAGCCGATTATCTTTTGGTCATCTGGTTTTTCAAGTATTAATTTTACCCTATTAGTTTGCAAATCCCAAATTTTTACAGTTTTATCACATGATGCAGTTACTAATAACTTACTATTGGGGCTAAATCTCGCTGAACTTGCAAAACTATCAGAATTTTCAAATTCAATAATTTGGTGTAAAAGTCCTGTTTTTGAATTCCAAACGCGAGCTGTGTGATCAAATGATGATGTAGTTACAATGAATTGATTATCTGGACTAAACTCAGCAAAATTTATAAGCTCATTATGACCGTCAAGAATATGAATAAGTTTTCCAGTTTTTACATCCCACACTCGTACTTTTTTATCATATGAAGCCGAAACAATTTTTTTGTTATCTGGACTAAATTGCGCACAAGTAACTTGATCGGAATGACCCTTAAAATCATGTATCAATTTCCCGGACTTTGCTTCCCATAATTTTAAAGTATAATCCTCTGAGTAGGTTAAGATATAATCTCCATTTGAGCTATACTGTGAGGAATTTACATCACTGGTGTGTCCTATTGGTAATCCTAATTTTAATTCTTGCCCTAGTGAAATAAAGGCGATAAAAAATAGAATTGTTGCACTTAAAGTTTTTAAGGATTTTTTCATCAAATAAAGTTTATATGTGATTCTAGAGGTGCCCAATCTAGGTAATATGAGATTTAATGATTATTTGAAAAAATTGCTAATGTCAGAGGAGTTTTCAAAAGGGAATTCTTTCAATTTTAATTTACACAAATTTCTCTTTAACCTTTTTTAGATAGTAAATAATAATTAATTCAAATCAAACAATGAAAACGAAATCCCCATATAGAAACCTACATCATATACGTTTTTAGTAAATCCATCGATGTCATTTCCTAGTGCGGCATCACCTTCTTGCAAGCCATTAGTTAATTCTTGAACAGGACCAAATGCGACTCCACCAGAAAAGGAGAATCTGTTTTTATTACCAAAGAATACCGATGGACCTATCAAGAAATTCACGCCTCTTAAGTCGTCGGCAATAGGAATGGAAAGACCAAAACTTCCACCTATGTTGAAATTCTCGCCCATGATCGGGTAGAAGTTGATCATTGTACTTAGGTTAGGAACAAATTTATCATTTGCGGTGGCACCTATTAATCCGTTTTGATCGATGTAATAATCTTTAGAAGAATCTTTAAAATTATTAAGAGTAAGTGCAACTCCAGTATTGATTTTAAAACCACCACGAGCTTTTATAGGAATGCTACGTATTTTAACGGCGGTATTATTTCCGGCATTTGTTTTCTCAGAAATAGGAATAAATTTAATCTCCACAACAGCACGGTCTGCTGTTACTCGGTAATCATAGACTTGATTGAATGACGCAGCCTCAACGCTGGCATATAAATCTGTAACTTCATCAACAGCATCTACATTATATTCTGTATAACTGCGCAGCGCTCTTTTTGCTGTTGCACCACGTGAGCTGCCATTATCAGTTGAATTAATAGTCGCGTTTAATTTTTCACCGTCGCTACGTATTAAACTTTCTAGTGTTTCTAAGAAAAAATAAAGGTTATCCTCAGGATCTGGTAATCGATCGTCATCATTTAAAGATGCTAAGTATTTGAGATTTTTAAGAATTTGCTCTTTACTCAAGTTAGGATTGCGCATATCACTAAGAAGTGATGTTTTAAGAGCTCTCAAATTTGTAGTTAATTTTTCTAGCTCTTCCACCGTATTTGCACTACCTCTTGCACCATTCATGTCAAAATTTTCAAAATCACCTGCAGGTAATTCAGGCATATTAGGAGCTAGTGATCCACCACTTATATTTTGAATATTACCTAATAATCCAGCAAAATTAAAACCGCCGCTGGTTTCATGTAAACTTTCTTCCTCAACCGTGGTTTCAATAGACAGCGCAAACGGATTCACATTATCAACCTCAATCATTATAATACTGCCACGTTTTAAGGTAGCACCATTCAAGGTGTCAATTATTTTATTGGCATTATCCAGTTCAAAGTAGAGGAGTTGATCACTTTGATAATCATAGGTAGCTTTATATTTTTTCTGAGCGACTACTAGTGATGCCGTCATTCCACATAAAATTAGAGCAATTATTTTAACATGATTCATAGGTAAATATTTTGTTAAGGCTTAAATATAAGAACTTACATGCAGTTCCATAATTTTGGTTTGAACTTTCATCTTTTATGCCAAAATTTAATGGAAGCATCTTCATTGGGTAGTTTTAAGGTGATATTTTTTTGGTGTCACGCTTTCGCGAAAGCGTACTAAAACTGACTTCCTCGCATAATCCTACCGTCATAATTTTCAAAGCTAATTAAGTTATATGATAGAAAAAATACCCTTTTTGGGGGATATTTAGATGAGGAAAAATCGATTAAATTTGGCGTAAGAAATAGAATCATGAAAAAAGTTTGGGGAATTATAGGCATCATTTTAATAATCACAGGAATAGTTGCTGGCCGATTATACTTGAAAAATGAAAGAAGTAAGGCACGTCAAGAGCAACAAATCTCACAAGAAGATGCACGTGAATTAATCCAAAGCCAACGTGAAGCCGAAATAAAAACCCAGCTCGCCGAACAAGCTAGAGTGCGCGACTCAGCCTATGCGGTGGAACAAGCAGCTCGAGATCAACAATTAAATGACCTCAAAGCCTTAAGAGAACAGCTAGAAAAAGAGGCTGAAAGCGAAAAGCAGTAAGTTGTTTTGCGATGGAAAAAGAGTTTTGTTTTCCCATTGTTCCAGGAATCTAATAAGGTTTGAATTTATATAAAGAAGATAGAATTTTAACCTTTAAAAAAGTGAATGTTACTTGCGACACGGTATTCTTTAAAAGTGATAACAGCGTGCGTTTCTGGTACGGGAAGAATAAGAAAAAAGAAATAGAGTATTTCACGGATCTAGGTTTGCATCCTGAAACAGGTAAAACATTGAAACCTATAACTGGTTATATGATTGAGAAGTATATTTGTGTGGACTAATCTTTTAATGGTTCAAAATCATTATAGATACCATCCATGATTTTTTGAGGAATTTCTAAGTCACTTGCTATTTCATTCCATCTTGAAACCAAGCTTTTTATTTCATTAATAATCCCTTTTGGGTTCTTTATTGCAAACTCTTCGGCGATAGTTAATACATCTTTAAGTGTTATCTCAGTACGTTTTTTATTTATGGATAACGCTCTTGAAGTTGTTTTAAAAGTGATTAAAGGATTCAACGCATAGGTAAGATCATAAGCAGGACTTATATTCCAGCTGTCGGTTTCCTTGTTATAAACGAAACTGTGATTTTTTAAGTGATCATCTACATTTCTAAAAATGATATTGAACACCATGCGCTTGAACAATTGCTGCACATCTTTATGTGGCACTTTAAGAGCTATTGCTACTTTGAATACATTTTCATAGCTGGAATTTTCTGGTTGGCTTTTAAAGTCCCAACCTGTTAATCCAGTAACGGTAAGCACGTGTTGTTTTTCTCCGTGCTGTCTATCGTAACGTAATGTTGCAAAATGTTTGTTTTCTATGAGTTGAGATGGCATCATTTCTATGCCAGCTTCTTGGGCTAGTAAGTAGTATGCATATTCTACTTTTTCTTTATTATACCCATCATTATCATCCAGATGAAGCTTTACTAAGTAATGGTTATAATCACTACTAATTTCTTTATCACCGGCTATAATAGCTCCAGTTTCTTTATGTTCTGAAATTAGAATTTTAGGTCTAGCACCACCAGCCGAAGTTCCTATTTTGAAAATGTTTAAAAGGGATGACTCACTCAGGTTATTACCTGTAGTGTCTCCTTTTAGTTTCAAGACTTTTTCTAGAATAGTGATTACCTCGTCGATTTTAATTGTAGAAGTATTAGGTAACGGTTTGATAGGTTTGTATTCTAGAGCTCCCATACCACGATCTGCAACATAGGCTAATTGTTCAACTGGTGTCACTTTTTGAATTCCTCTAGTGGTTAACCATTTTTGAAATATGATATTACCAAAGGTGTCTGGTAAAGAATCTGCAATCATAGGTGGTAAGCCCTGAAAAGTGTCTTGATGAAATTCTGTAAATACTTGAGCAGGCTTAATGCGTTTGAAAATAAAAGGGAATAAGTTCTTGTACTTTCCAGATTCTAAAAAATCTGGATTGTATTGAAAAAAGGCTTTGCTTTGATCTATATCATAGCCCAGTTTTCCAACTTCTTGACCAAACACTATCACATCTATGATTTTTTCTCTAGCCATATTTTAGTATAAAGAGATGTCGTTTTGACTCGTATTTGCCTTATCAATTTCATTGAATATGGATGATAATAACCCAAAGTGATTAGCTACTTTTAAGACATTATCTAATGTGGCGTTTTTACCGTATTCAATATTTTGAATGGTAGCACGAGATATATCTAATGCCTCGGCAAGTTCTTCACGGGATAGATTATTAGATTTACGTAGCTGTTTACAAGCTTCGCCTATCTTTACTTTTACATCTTTTATGGTTACTACATTAAGCATAAATAACTATTATATTAGTCAAATATATCTAATATAGAGCTTAATTACTAATATATTGGTTTTTTTAACTACTTCCCAATACAAAACTGACTAAAAATATTACCTAACAACTCGTCGTTAGTAATCTCACCAGTGATGATTCCTAAAGACTCTGCTGTGGCGCGTATGTCGATGGCGAGGAATTCACTAGAGATATCATTTTCTATGCCTTGTTGGACTTCAAGTAGCGAACTATAAGCACTTTGCAATGCATCATAATGTCTGGCGTTGCTTACAATGGTGTCATCTTGAGATAATGCACCGCTTTTAAAACTACCTACAAGAGCTGTTTTTAATTCTTCAACACCAGTACGAGATTTTGCACTGAGTGATATCAAAATAGTATCAGGAGATTTTGTAGAGATTTGTTTGGTAATCTCGGCATGTTCTAGACCGGTGATTTGATCCAGTTTGTTTAAGATAACAACCAGTGGTTTATCAGGGAATTTTTCACGCATGATTTGTATGCGCATTAAACAATGGATGATTCTAGGTCCTGTATTTAATTGGGTTGCGTCTAGAAGGTAAAGCACAAGTTTGGATTGCTCAGCCTTAGCATAAGAACGCTGGATTCCCATTCCTTCAATAGTATCTGTCGTTTCACGCAATCCTGCGGTATCAATAAGACGGAAACGCACGCCTTCAATATTAATCTCATCTTCAATAGAATCTCGAGTCGTACCAGCAATATCGCTTACGATCGCTTTTTCTTCATTCAGTAACGCATTAAGCAAGGTAGATTTCCCTACGTTAGGTTCGCCTACGATGGCTACTGGAATTCCAGTTTTTATTACATTCCCTAGTGCAAATGAATCAATCAGTTTTCTCAAAGTCAGCTGACTCTCAGAAAGTAGTTTTTTCAAATCGTCTCTGTTTGCAAATGCGACATCTTCCTCGCTAAAGTCTAGTTCCAGCTCAATCAAACTCGCAAAGTTGAGCAACTGACCACGCAGGTCTTTGATCTCTGTAGAAAAACCACCACGCATTTGTTGTAATGCGATCTGGTGAGCGGTTTCACTTTCACTAGCAATAAGATCAGCGACAGCTTCGGCCTGATTCAAGTCCATTTTTGCGTTGAGAAATGCTTGTAAAGTAAATTCACCAGCATTTGCCATGCGAGCACCTTTTTTAAGACACAAAGCAATGATTTCTTGTTGTATATAAATGGAACCATGGCAAGATATTTCTACCACATGTTCACCGGTGTAGGAGCGAGGTGCATTGAATTTAGTGAGCAACACTTCGTCTACCATACGGTCGCCATCGTATAGATGACCTAAGGTGACTGTGTTTGCACCTAGTTTATTATAGAGTTCAGGTGATTTTTTAGTGTCCGCTTTTGCGAAAGCAGGAACAAAAATCTCACTCGCTATTTCATGAGCCTCAGAACCCGATAATCTTACAACCGCAATCGCACCAGAACCAGCTGGAGTAGCAAGTGCTACAATGGTATCATTTTTATACATAGTACAAAGGTAAAAAGAAGCGAGCAGTAACTGGCGTGAATGAAGTGAGAATTCTTTAACGGTTTGAAAACAACTCAGCGGCCCAATAACTTAATGGCCTAAATAATAGAAACCTACCCTTTAGGGCTAGGGAAAGGTTTCGATTTAAAACAACCCAATAACCTGTTCTCGACCTGCCTCTGCCGGCAGGCTGCGCTCGAACTGACATAACGTTTGTCATTATAAATGAAAGACTGAAAACAATCAAGCTACCCAATAATCTAATGACCTAAAAAACAGAAACCTACCCTTTAGGGTTAGGGAAAGGTTTCGATTTAAAACAACCCCACAACCCAATAACCCAAAAACCTATATTTCCCCTAACTTCGCCCCATGTACTCAAGAGAAGAAGCAAAAGAAATAAGACAGCAATTCTGGACCATGTTTGGGAAACGATATGATCGCAAGTGGTTGTTGTATAATACCAAAATCAAGGACATCGTTCTTAAGTTCTCTTTTGAAGATAGACGTGCACTCGTTTCCATCGATATAGAACACGATGAGGAATTTTACAGAGATTACTACTTTGAAAAACTAGTGAGTTTACAGGCAATTTTAAAAGATGAAGTCTCTCAAGAAATCATTCTCGATGCCGACTATGTTCTGGAGTCAGGAAAGCACATTTCTAGAGCTTATATAATGCTGGAAGGCGTTAAAATCCAGAAGAAAACCCAGTGGCCACAGGTGTATGAATTCTTTCATGAACACATGGACCGATTGGAAACTTTCTTCTGGGAATATAAAGACTTTATAGAGAGTTAATTACTCCGTAATAAATTGAGTGACAGATTCTACACTTTTACGTTCAGGTAATTCAAGAGTTTCTTTTTCATAAGTTCCCATATAGAAAAAACCTAGAAAGCGCTCGTTTTCTTCTACTTGAATTCCATCAAACTTGCTCATGTCTGCAAATGGTTTAGGAGAACTCCAGTAACAACCATAGCCTAGATCGTGAGTCGTTAACCACATGTTTTGCACACTCATGGAAACCGCTGCGATTTCTTCCCATTCTGGAACCGTTTCCTTCTCATCTCTGTGTAAGAATATTAAGATTACCGCACTGGATTTGATAGGATTTTCTTGAAACTTTTTAAGTTTAAATTTCTTGTGGCCATCCACTTTGGAATAAGCTGTGGACATAAAATCAGCCAATCGTGATAGTGCGGCACCTGTGACAACTTTATAGCGCCATGGCTCTGTTTTGCGATGGTTAGGAGCCCATCGTGCGCTGTCTAGAATTTGTAAAAAGTCCTTCTCTGGTATGGCCTCACCGGTATACTGTGCTGGGAAAACGCTGCGTCGTGTTTGTATGATTTCTTGTAGCATTCTTTTTTGGAATAAAGATAATGCGGTTCCCGCTTTCGCGAAAGCGTATTTCAAATTCATATGTCACAATTGAGAAAAATAACGTAGTTTTAAGTCAAATTATGAAATTTTAACCAATCAAAAAACGAGTATTATGGCAGAAAACACAATTCCATTAGAACAAGCACAAACATGGCGCAGCAACTGGAAAACATCTAGAAAAGACTGGATGGCAGCAAACGACTTACAAGGATTTTGGGTTCCTGGAGACGATTTAACTCAAACCGTTGGAGAAAACGGTGTGAATTGTAGAATTTATATGGGCCTTACAGAAGAAGGAACTAGCGGCGAAGCTAAAATGATGATGGTAGCAGTAGATGCAGATGGGAAAGATATGATCGACCCAGATAATGGACTTTATATTTATGACTTTTCACAACCTATTCCTCCTATGGATGATCCAAGTAGTCCTTTAAACTAGTTTTAAATTGACTTATTTTAAGACAGTACAATATTTTTACTTTTTACTTTTAATGCTGAATGTTTTAGGATATTCAGCATTATTAATTAAAGGAATTAAAAAGATATGGCCTTTGTTTTTTTATCTTTTTACTTTGGCTTTTACCGAAGTAATTACATTATTAATAAGATATAATAATTTATTAATAATGGGTGAGGAATCTAATGCGCCATTTTATCACTTCTCGCTCTTTTCTGATTTAATATTATTTTTTTATTTTTTCTACTCAGCAATGGAAAAAGACTCATATAAACGAATATCTAGTTTTGTTTTTTATGTTTCGTTAGCACTTACAACTTGTTGCTACATATTTTTTGAGATTAATATTTTTGAGCATAATGCTTGGATTCCATTTATTTCAAAAACTGGGATAATTATTTTATGCGTTATATATTTCACATCCTTGCTCAACGCAAATAAAGGCTTTCCATTTATTGCTATCGGAGTTTTTATAGTTTCAAATGCTGCAATCATTAATATGGCATCATTTCCTTTTTATTTAGGTGTTGACCCTTCGGTAAGGGTTTTAAGGAATACTATTTATTTATTTCCCTTAATTATTATGCAATTATTATTTATGTTTGAAGCTTATTTATTTTTTAAAGGAAAGAAAAAAGAACTACATCAGGCTTGACATCAAAAGTGCTTTTCAATACAACTATTAACTTTAAAACAACCTTAAGTTGGAGTACTTTGAGATTTTAAATTTTATCTACATAGCTTTATTGGTTGTGAATCTCTTTGTGTTTGCTACTCTTGTTTTTAAAAGAGCACACAACATGTGGCCTTTGTTAATGGTGCTTGTCTTTTGGGGAATAAAAGAAGCAATCACACTTCTCATAAAGTATGATGGGTTTTTAATAAATGGTGAAGCTACAAATGCACCTTTGTACCACATGGTTTTATGGTCTGATTTGATTTTCTTCTTTTTCTTTTTTAATATTCATCAAGAAAATAAGAAGTTAAAGAAAACGACAACATTTGTCTTTCTTTTTTCACTTATCTTGACCGTCATACTATACATATTCTTAGATATTGATTTGATGTTTTTTAATGGTTGGAGTCCGTTGTTTGCAAAACCTGCTATAATAGCCATGTGTACTATATACTTTTTTCATTTGCTCAGTGTCAAAAAAGGATATCCGTATATGGTGATAGGAATTTTCATGTATGCCAGTTGTTCTTTAATTGATATGTCTGTACATCCTTTTTATGAAGGTGTAGATCCGTCTATTTATGGTTTAAGAGACGCTATTAATTTAATTCCATTGATCATCATGAACATACTCTTTACTTATGAGGCTTATTTAATTTATCGTAAATTGAATCATAGATCATGGAGTCAATCTAACCAAATCGAGTAGTAATGGATCAGTTATTTAGCATGTTACGTCTCGTATATGATGGTCTTTTGATTACTAATTTGATATTCTTTAGTATCGCTTTAATTAAAGGGAAAAAGGATTTTAAATTCATATTTCTTTACATACTTGCTTCGATATTAACTGAAGGTTGTTCCTACTTAGTAGAAAAGAATTATGTTTTGATATTAGGTGAACAGAGTAATGCACCGTTGTTTCTGGCCTTTGTGTTTATACAATTTATATTTCTCTCCTTGTTTTATAGACAGCATATAGTGAGTAAGGAGTTTAAAAAATGGTTTCCTTATTTGTTATTTACTGGACTTGTCGTTGCAGCTGCACCTTATGTGTGGCAACCGTCTGAAGTTATGAAACACACCATGTGGGCATCTCTCATAACGATTCCTGTACTATTAATAATGAGTGTATTTTATTTTCTACAACTCTTAAATGATAAAAAAGGCTATCCTTATATTAACATAGGTATTTTTCTAGCTATAGGCTCTAATGTTATATATTTAACAAGCATTAAATTTCAAGAAGACGTAGATCACTGGGCTGGTAGAATTACCATGATTATTAATTTATTTACAACTATAGCGCTACACATATTACTACTATATCAATGTTACAAATACTTCAAATCTCAAACACGTCCATCAATTACATAGCCATAGGGTTGATGATATTTATCATTTTATTCTCTATAGGAATGGTGGTTTTTTTCTTGCTTTCGCGACAGCGTATCACTCAAGCAGATCTTGAGGTAAGAGATACACAAATCCAGGCACAAAAAGATATACTGTCTGCATCGCTGGTGACTCAAGAAAAGGAACGCAGGCGTATCGCTCGTGACTTACACGACGAGATCAGTGCAAAGCTTAATGTGATTGCAATGAATACTAGTATGTTAAAGGATGAAACTTTAAGTAATAATGATCGCATGTTATTACTAGAACGTATAGAAAACGCCACGGGAAACACCTTGTCAAATGCTCGTAAAATAGCCCATAACCTATTGCCACCAGTACTTGAGAAATTTGGTCTGTGCGCAGCAATTACTGAGCTGGTTAAAAGTATAGATGGAAAAGAGTTGCAAATAGATTTCTCTTGCGACTGGGATGAAGAAAAACTCACGCCAGAATCTCAATTACATATCTATCGTATTATTCAAGAGCTTTTTAATAATACCGTTAAATATGCACAAGCTACTAAGGTGACAATCACCTTAAATGAAGATTCTCAAGTACAGCGTTTAAAGTTCATAGATGACGGAATAGGAATGTCTGATGATGCTGGAATAGGTCTAGGAACAAGCAATATTAACAGCCGTGTAGATTTATTAAAAGGAACCTACGAGTTAAAAACAAGCACAGATCAAGGCGTTTTTTATACCTTTGAGTTCCCAACAACATAATTACTTATGATTCAAATAGCCCTAGCAGATGATGAAGGTCTCTTCCTGGATACCTTAAGTTTTATGTTACAAAGAGTTAAAGATTTCAATGTAGCTTTTACAGCTACAAATGGTCAGGAACTCATAGACCAGCTTGCCGCTCAAGAAACTTTACCAGATGTGGTCGTAACAGATCTTAAAATGCCTCATTTAAATGGAGTAGAAGCGACTAAAATTATAAAAGAACTTTACCCAGAACTAAGTGTGATTGCCCTAAGCAGTTATAATACCGATGTTTTTATATCAAACATGCTAGGAGTAGGAGCATCTTCATACTTAGTTAAAAACACCACACCAGCACAGGTTGAACTCACTATAAGAGAAGTGGCAGCAAAAGGTTTTTACTACGATAAAAACGTATTGCGTATTTTACAAGATAATTCCAGAGACGGAAATTACAGACGCAGTAATCTTGACGACAGTAAAATATCACCTCGTGAGATGGAAGTTCTTCAATTAATTTGCGAGCAGTTCACAACAATTGAAATAGCAGATAAATTATGTGTTTCAAAACGAACTGTAGATGCGCAACGCAATAGTCTTTTACTTAAAACTCAAAGCCGTAATGTAGCAGGACTTGTTGCATATGCGATCCAAAATGCGGTGGTTTTAATAGAAATCTAGATGTTTACTTGAAATTTAGGTATTTATACCTATTGTGGGTAACTCATAACCTCTGTAAATTTGAATAAGTAATTAAGAGAAGAATTTGACTCTATCTGATTTTGTAGGGGAAACCAAATAGAAAATGATTCTTCAAATTATTAAGTACCGTTTCTGACGCATCAGAAACACATTTTAAGGGGAATGAAAATGAGGCTTCGGCCTCATTTTTTATTTTAGTAACTCACTGGTTTTAAAATTATTTATTTAGAAATAAAATGATATCATAAACTACTTCATTTTTACCGTTGTGATTTTGTTCAATCTTGTGAATCTTTTTAAAACATGTAGTTTATCCGATTTTTTTGTAGGAAAAATTTAAATTTAGGTATTTATACCTATTTCACAATAGCTAGTAATCCATTAATTTTATAATGTGATTAAGCCTTAGTTAAACGTACTTCATTTTTGTAGGGGAAAAGGAGAACGCGTAAGGCTAAGAATTGCAAACCACTCTATGTTTACATAGAGTAATTCAAGGGGAATAGAAATGAGGCTTCGGCCTCATTTCTTATTTTATAAAGTTCTCACTCATAAAAATTTAGGTATAAATACTGATGTGTAGCATCTCTCTAAAAAGTACTTTTGAAGAGTAGATAAGTGTATGGTGAATTTGATCGTCAAATTTTTTGGGGGAAAAATGTAATGATTCATCAGTTATTAAAGTATTACATACTACTTTTAATAACACACATTTTGCTAGAATGGGACTTAGGTCCCATTCTTTTATCTTTAATTCCATTTAATATACTTCTATTTAATTCCTACATTTAAGCCGTAAACTTATAATATGCTCACAAAAGTCTATGGAAGTGCCGTTTTTGGCGTTGAGGCAACCACAATTACTGTAGAGGTAAACATTGTGAAAGGAATAGGTTACCATCTCGTAGGGTTACCTGATAAAGCCATAAGTGAAAGTTCTTATCGTATAGCAGCTGCATTATCAAATGTAGGCTATAAGTTACCAGGTAAAAAGATTACTATTAACATGGCGCCAGCAGATTTGCGCAAAGAAGGAAGTGCTTATGACCTTACTCTAGCCATAGGAATACTTATTTCATCTGGACAAATTAAAGCAGACGAAGTTGATCAATATTTAATCATGGGTGAACTATCCCTAGACGGTAGTTTGCAACCCATAAGAGGAGCATTACCTATTGCTATTAAAGCAAGAGAAGAAAAATATAAAGGTTTTATCTTGCCTTCTCAAAATGCTCGCGAAGCTGCCATCGTGGATGGACTAGAAGTCTATGGAGTCGATAATATCTCGCAAGTCATCGACTTTTTTAATGATGGAACACCACTTGAGCCTACCGTAGTAGATACCAGAGATGAATTCTTCCAAGCACTGGAACACCCAGAATTTGATTTTGCAGACGTTAAAGGTCAGGAATCCATAAAACGTTGTATGGAAATCGCCGCAGCTGGTGGACACAATATTATATTGATAGGACCGCCAGGAGCAGGAAAAACCATGCTAGCAAAACGATTGCCGTCCATATTACCGCCCATGACCTTGCATGAAGCGCTAGAAACTACTAAAATTCACAGCGTAGCAGGTCGCACTCAAGAAAAAGTAGGATTGATGGCGCAACGGCCATTCCGCAGTCCGCATCATACTATAAGTGATGTTGCCCTAGTTGGTGGTGGAGCTTATCCACAGCCTGGCGAGATTTCTCTATCGCACAATGGCGTTTTGTTTCTAGACGAGTTGCCAGAATTCAAGCGCACCGTGCTAGAAGTGATGCGACAGCCGCTGGAAGATCGTGAGGTGACCATTTCAAGAGCAAAATTTACCGTTACTTATCCGTCTAGTTTTATGCTTGTGGCAAGTATGAATCCTAGTCCAGGTGGTTATTTCAACGATCCAGATGCACCAGTACAGAGCAGTCCTGCAGAGATGCAACGTTACTTAAGTAAAGTATCAGGTCCTTTGTTAGATCGCATCGATATTCATATAGAAGTGACACCAGTACCTTTTGAAAAATTAACGGAGGAACGCCTAGCAGAAAAGTCAACCGTGATTAGAGAACGAGTTACTGCCGCAAGAGATGTTCAAACGGTCCGCTTTCGCGAAAGCGAGAAAACACATTATAATGCTCAAATGAGCGTTAAGGATATAAGAAAACATTGCGTCCTTGATGAGGCTAGTAAACAATTACTGAAGAGTGCGATGGAACGATTAAACCTAAGTGCGAGAGCGTATGATCGTATTTTAAAAGTATCTAGAACGATAGCAGATCTAGAAGGAGTAGAAGAAATAACTGGAACGCATATTGCAGAAGCGATCCAATACCGCAGCCTCGATAGAGATGGCTGGCTGGGATAAATTAATAGAATTAAATGAGTGAAATATTACAACTAACAACCTTAACAGACAACTTTGGAGCTGATCCAGAAACCTTTGTGCAAATCCTAAATATATTCCTAGAAGAAGTCCCAGTAGATTATACTTTGTTGCAAAAACAAATTAATGCAGGAGACTTTAAAAACGCTGGTGAAACGGCTCACAAAGTGAAATCCAGTTACCGTTTACTAGATATGGAAATAGAAACCTTATTACTACAGGAAATAGAAACTAGATCTAAAGAAGAGAAAGAAACACAAGGTATTGCTCAACTTTTTGCTCAATTTGATATGAATTATGGGCAAGGGATACTGCTAGTAGAACAAACTCGCAATCATTACATGAGTAACGATAAATAGCTCAACTTAAGCTAATTGATTATCAGTTAATTAATAATTAGCAAGAGGAATTAATAAATTGTATTTTTGCAAAATATTTAAAAGAAGTTATTTGAAAAATTTTGAAGTCTTAGGACTCTCACAGCCGTTATTAGACGGCCTCGCTGACATGGGTTTTGAAAACCCAACAGAGATTCAGCAACAGTCTATTCCCCTTTTATTAAAGCACGATGGAGATTTTATTGGTCTTGCTCAAACTGGTACGGGAAAAACTGCTGCTTTCGGTTTACCCTTATTGGATCTTATAGATGTTAATTCACGTGAAGTACAAGCCCTTATTCTGGCGCCTACTCGGGAACTTGCTCAACAAATTTGTGGGCAAATGGATAAAATGTCTAAACACCTAGGTAAAGTGAATGTTGTTCCAGTTTTTGGAGGAGCAAATATTATGAATCAAATTAGAGACATACGTCGTGGTGCACAAATTATTGTCGCTACGCCTGGTCGATTAATGGATTTAATGAAACGTCGTGAAGTAAAACTCGACTCGTTAAAGTATATGATACTTGATGAGGCAGATGAGATGCTTAACATGGGTTTCAAAGAAGACATCGATTTTATTCTCTCAAAGAGTGATACTGGAAGACAAATCTGGTTATTCTCTGCTACTATGGCTCGTGAAATCAAGCGCATAGTAGATACATATATGGTACAACCTGAAGAGGTGCGTATCAATAGAGAAGATATCGTAAATACAAACATTTCTCACCAATCCATACAGTTAAAAGCATCGGACAAGATCGAGGCATTGCGTCGTTTCTTAGATTATGATCAAGATATGTTTGGTGTAGTTTTTTGTCGTACGAAGCGTGATACACAAAACGTAGCTGACCAGTTGAACAACAACGGTTATGCTACTGAGGCTTTACATGGTGACATGTCACAAGCACAACGTGATGCGGCTATGAAACGTTTCCGTAATAAGAACTTGAAACTTCTTATTGCTACAGATGTTGCTGCTCGTGGTATAGATGTAGATGATATTACTCACGTAATTCACTTTGCACTTCCTGATGATCCTGAATTCTATGCGCACCGTTCAGGTCGTACAGCTCGTGCAGGTAAAAAAGGAGTTTCTATTGCACTAGTTACTCGTGGTGATAGCCGCAAGTTAAAGTACATGGCAAGCAAACTAGGAATTGAGTTTACTCAAGGAGAAGTTCCTGCCCTAGAAGCGATTACTCAAAAACGTATTTCTCGCTGGTCTGAAAATATGATCAAGCAAGAAGTAAATGAAAAAATTGATCCTAGTATCCTAGAGGCAGTTCAAGAGAGCTTTGCTGAGGTTACTAAAGAGGAATTACTAGCTAAGTTGTTGACTAAAGAATACAACTCTATCTATAAACGTAACTCTATATCTGATCTTAATGACCGTTCTAAAGGACGTGATAGAGATGATAGACCACAACGTGAAAGAGGTCGTCGTAACAGCCGTGGAACTGAGGAAGGAATGAAAACCTACTTCATCAATCTTGGTCTTAAAGATGATATTAATAAAGGAGCGTTGCTAGGCTACGTTTGTGATGTTACTGGAATATCTGGTACTCAGGTAGGTCGTATCGTTATGGATAAAGGACATTCTTATATGGATGTTGCTGAAGATGTTGCTTCACAGCTTCTTACTCTAGACGGTAAACAACGTAATGGTCATGACTTGAGAGTTAATGAGCATAAAGGTGAAGTAAAAGAACCAGCTCGTGAACGTGGTGGCCGCAGTGGTGGTAGACGCGATGGTGGCGGCGGTGGTTTTAAAGGTCGTCGTAGTGGTAATGATTCTGGTTCTGGTGGTGGATATAAAGGAAGACGCGATTCTGGTGGTAGCAGCCATAGAGGAAGACGTAGTGATTCTGATAGCAGTAGCGGTAATAGAAGCAGTCGTCGCGGTGGTGGAAACTCTTCTTCAAGTGGAAGTGATAGAAATAGTGGTGGTGGCTTTAAAGGTCGTAAGTGGTAATTCACGTTCACACATTATAAGTATAGAAAAAGCCTGTTTAGATAACTCTAAACAGGCTTTTTTAATTTCGTAGGATTCGTTTGATTATAAAATTTATTCTCTCAAACCTTTTTCACGTTGTTCTTCACGTATAGCTTCTCGACGATACTCTTCTTTATAATCTCTCAACTTAGACCGTATAAGCCATAATCCAAAGCCAAAAGAAACCAGACTGCCTAGTATAATTTTATAATCAATTTCTGAAGCTGTTGTAAATAGAACTATAGGAATTATAAAAAGTATCAAAGCAAATAAGAAGATAGATTGCAACCTACCAGTCATGATACTACACAAAGCTAGACGAGCCTCATTTAAAATGTCTGCTTTTTTCAATGGGATATTCTTTATTCTACAATCAACTTCAAACTCTGTGAAGCGTTATCTGTTTGCACCATTATAATATACATTCCTTGCGGTAAGTTATGATTAATGGTGGTATTGTGATTTAAATCTCTTTGCAGTGTTTTTCTTCCTAGTTGGTCATAAATAGTCATTTGAGCTTGTTGCTCTATACCTGAAATATGAAAACTATTCTTGCTAGGATTAGGAAACAGTTTTACAGCAGCTAATTCTTCACGATCATTGGACAATGTATAATTCATCCCAACCTGATTTCCCCAAATGTATTCCACAAGATCTGGTCGATCTATGAATGGATTACGATTAATTTGCCAAGTATAAATCACATTATTACGATTCATTTCAAAATCGTCTGGTGGATCATTTCTATGCCATTGTAGTAGTGTGGCAAGATCTCCTAATTGACCTACGGTGGAATTACCAGGATTTCCGTTTACCACATCTATATTATTGTAACGTAAGGTCATATAAAACACAGCGCGTGCCACATCACCATGCCAGGAACCTTGAGAACCGCTAGGTCCATTATATTCTGGGTAATCTTTGTTTCCTCTAGAACTATTTGTTCCTCCATCAGCAGCTCTTAAGTGGTGAGCATCGCTTTGTCCATGTCTTAAACTGTCTGCATTAGTCTCTGTCCATACTGCCATTCCATCAATAGTTTCATCATACTCTATTTCAGAAAATCCACCTCTAGAACGTGGATATATATGTTCACGATTCCATTTTCCTACACTGCTACTTCCAGTTTGGTATTCTGCCTTAGAACGTTGTTCTTCTGAGTATAACAACCATACTTGGTTTGAGTTTAACGGCGATTCATCAGACTCTTTCATGATTTGAACTACATCATCATAGGTATGAATACGTACTACAAATTCCTCAGCAATGATAGCAGTGATTGCCGCTTCCAGTTGCGGACTTGCAAGACCATTTAAAGAATCATAATAGTTTGCCGGAGCAGTACTTGAAACCATTCCATAAGTAGGAGCAAGTGGAGTTCCATAAGTTGCAACCTGAAAATCATTATCTACCACTAGATGACGTTCATTATCTTTTAATCTTTTAAAACCTACGGGAACATTGTTATCTAAATTCACGCGCAACTCTTCATCACCTTCATCAACCGTATCATCTATGACATTGTAACTGGCAACTACACTTGTTTGTCCTGTAGTAAAAGTTACCTGAGATGGTCCCGTGTAATCTGTACTGACAAAGGTTCCAAGATCAATCGTATAGTTTAATACAAAATCGCTCGTTTGTGCCTCAGATAAAGTAAATGTAATGTCAAAGTTTCCACCTTCATTAATAGGTAATGGAGCCACAGTAAAATCTATTCCTGTGTAAGTAGGAGTAGTCGCATCATTTAAAGAGTGTGGAGTAGGAGCTTTTACTTCATAAGTTCCGTCTGTTTTGCGCTGTATGGACTCAGTGGTTTTGTTACCGTTTTCGTTTTCATTAATTTGAACATTGATTCCTAATAGATTCATCAATGTCATGTTATCAGCATCATCAGTATCATAGATGAGTGCATCAATTAAATTAACGCTATTTGCAAATGTCTTGTCTGGCCAGTCTGTGTCATTTCCTGCATAAATTGCCACAGCATCTGCACCTAATTGGATGTTGCTTTCTGCTAGATAGCGATCTGGAACTGGTGAAACCAGCGAACTTCCTAAAACTACGAGTCCATTATCATCTGTGGTAAGTCCATCGAGATCCACGGTGTAATAACTACGTCCCATTCCTGTTGAAGAACTTGTAGAACCGTTAAAAAATACAAGTACATATCCATTTAGAGAGAAGAATGGAGTAGTAGACTTGAGCTCCACAAACTGTCTATCATTAGTACTAGGTGTGTCTGCATCTAGTTCGTTGATGACTACTTGCGCTTTCGCGAAAGCGAGACCGAAAACAACAATACTGATAAAAGCGATTAACTTTTTCATGATAGGGGATTTGCTGCAAAAATACGGCTGTTATATCAAGTCTAAGAACAAGAAATAGTTAATTAATTCAGGAGTTATCAAGGTTTTAAAAAGTGATTGAGAACCCTAAACCAGTACCACTGGTCGTTAACGACAGTTCCATAGGCACAGTGCTGGATTCAGATAAGCCGTCGTTATAAATATCTACAGCTCTATCGATTTTTTTATTTTGTGCTATGTTTATGGGAATTGCAATCCCTATAAGACCAGCACCTATGGAGCCTTGAAGTACATTAAATTCCTTTCCTGTAATTAAATTACCTAATTGATAACCTATTAAAAAACCACCGGCAAATCCCATGACTTGAGAGATTCCTCGATACTGTCGAGCATCATAAAAAAGGCGATGTGCGGTTTCATTTAAAACAAGAATATCGTTCAGTTCTGAGTTTTGTAAATAATTATCACCCATGCGATACTTATAACCATCAACGTTTACCTTGATAATTTCTTCATTTTGAGCAAACGACATCGTACCAAGAAATAATAAAAGAAAGCAAATATGTTTCATCAGTTTATTTTTGAATAAATGAAAGTACGATTTTTCCACTTATTAATTTTTCTATTTCAAATAACTTAACATTTTACTAATATGTGATTCTCGTTATCATATTAATCTTAAGTTTGAACATGTCAACCGCTCATTTTTATAAAAATTTACACATTCAACGCGCCTCTATTCAAGACGTCATTGAAGATCAATCCATTTTTAAAAATGTTCCAGAAAATTGGAACATCATCGTTACAGATGTTGAGAATTCCACAGCTGCCGTTGCTGCTGGAAATCATCAGCTAGTTAATCTTGCCGCTACTGGTAGTATAGTGGCTTGTTTAAATATAGCTCGAGAAAAGGAAATAATGATTCCGTTTTTTTTTGGTGGTGATGGAGCAACTATTCTCGTGCCAGATGAGATTCTGCATGAATGTTTGCACGCACTTATTTTACATCAAGAAAATTGTAAAACTAATTTTAATTTTTTCCTGAGAGTAGATTCTTGTAAAGTAGGTGAGATGTATGAAAAAGGCGCTACGTTAAAACTCGCCAAAGTCAAAATCAATGAACTGCACACCATTCCTGTAGTTCTAGGAGATGCTTTACAAATGGCAGAAGATGTCGTTAAGGCCATGAATCGCAAAATAGAGCTAGCCGCAATTCCTTATAACCTTAATCTCAAGGGAATGGAATGTAAATGGGATAAGATTGCGCCACCTATTGATGATAATGAGATCCTAACATTAATAATTATTGCACAGCGCACAGATTTGCAAAGTGAAGTTTATAGCGCTGTTCTATCAAGAATGGAAGCTATTTATGGCGACGTAAAAAAGAGACATCCTATAAGTCTAGAAAAACTCAAGATGATCAATAGTTTGAGTCAAATCAAGAACGAAGTGTTGATGAAATTTTCTAAATTAAAATGGAAAGAGATTCTAGGTAGTATTGCCAGATCTGCCATGGCGAGGTTCTACTTGAAAAATAATGATAAAGGACGTAATTATTTAAAAGAATTACCGGAGTTAACAGAGTCTTTAATGCTCGATGGTACTATAAATACCGTAATCTCAGGAACAATTAAGCAAAGAGAACTACTACTTGCAGAACTGGATGAAATGAAAAACAAGGGATTGTTGCGTTACGGCTACTTTACCAGCACCACTAGCGTTCTATCTTGCTATGTAACTGCTATCGATGATTATCACGTCCATTTCCTTGACGGAGATCATGGTGGTTATACTCAAGCAGCTCAAATCTTGAAGAAATAGTTTAATCACGCTTTCGCGAAAGCGTAATCACTCAAATTCCAACCATAAAAAAAGCCATTTCAATCGAAATGGCTTTTCTATAAGTTGGATTTAAAAAAATCTAGTAGTACGTGAAACGTCTTACTTTTGCGATATGCTTAGCCAGTCTTATCACTTGATGACTGTATCCATATTCATTATCATACCACACGTAAAGCACCACGTTTTTACCGTCAGGACTTACTATTGTTGCGTTTGAATCATAAATCGATGGAGCGTTTGACCCAACGATATCGCTAGAAACGAGTTCGTTATCAATGGAATATTTAATTTGCTCTACAAGATCACCTTCTAGGGCATATTTTTTCATGATTTGATTGATTCCGTCTTTACTAGTAGTGGTTTCTAGTTCTAGATTAAGAATCGCAAGCGAACCATTAGGAACCGGAACACGTATCGCGTTTGATGTTAATTTACCTTCAAATGATGGTAACGCTTTACTCACCGCTTTTCCAGCACCAGTCTCTGTAATTACCATGTTTAACGCTGCAGCACGACCACGACGGTACTTGCTGTGCATGTTATCCACAAGGTTTTGATCGTTTGTATAAGCATGGATCGTCTCTAAGTGACCTTTTATAACACCAAAGGTATCTTCAACAGCCTTTAAAACCGGCGTAATAGCGTTTGTAGTACAACTCGCTGCAGAGAAAATATCCACCTTATCAGGATCATTTTCTAACTGGTTCACACCATGAACGATATTAGGAATTCCTTTTCCTGGCGCAGTCAGTAATACTTTATGAGCACCTTTTGCTTTTAAGTGACGAGCCAGCGCTACATCATCTCTAAAAGCTCCGGTATTATCTATAATTAGAGCATCGTTTATTCCATGTGCGGTATAATCGATATCCTCTGGAGCGTTTGCGGTAATCATTTTTACGGTCGTACCGTTGATGATTAACGATTCGCTTTCTAGATCATAACTCACGGTTCCAGAGAAATCTCCATGAACAGAATCTTGAGCTAGGAGAGATGCACGTTTTTCTAGTACGGTAGCATCTATTTTACCACGTGTTACAATGGCACGTAATCTTAACTGGCTTCCTTTTCCAGCTTTGGTCATTAACTCACGAGCGAGCAAACGGCCTATTCTACCAAAACCGTACAACACTACATCTTTAGGCTTTACATCTTTGGCTTGCTTAGCATCACCTAATTTGCCGGCTACAAATGCCATCACATTTTGATATTCATTATCTTCTAAGTGATACTCATAAGTAAGTTTACCTATGTCGAGTTTTGCAGGTGGCATGTCTAGTTGTAGAATTGCTTGAGCAATTTCTACACTATCAAAAACCGAAATAGGTTTCTGAACAAATTCACCAGCATACTCGTGTAGGTTGATGATCTCGCTCACGTTACGATCAATCAGCTGATTTCTAAAAAGCACCAGTTCTATAGACTTATCATACCATAAATCGCTTACGGCTTTAATAAATGCAACTGCTGCGCGACGCCTGTCTGTCTGAAAGGCGAGCTCTTTTTCATAAGTATCTAAGCTACTCATTGAATGGGTTTTTGTGGGTTTAATTTGGCTGCAAAAGTACTACTTCTATAACGTTTTCGTAACTCGGTTTAACGAAACTTTTTGATGGCTTGATATTGCTGGATGTCAATTGGTTTTCTTTTCAAAAAACACAATTGATTCAATTATAGATTTGAATTTTTAGTTTCCATTCCCCAACCCTAAAGGGTGCGGAAACGACAACTTTTGTATTCTATACAATAGAAACCTCACCCTTTAGGCGTTGCACTGAGCAAGTCGTATGTGGTTGGGAAAAGGTTTCGGTATTCTAAACGATAGAAAACCTTATTTATAAGCCTTTTTAATTTGATCCAGGCGTTTCTTATTATCACGATCTTTAATAGCGTCTCGTTTATCGTGAAGTTTTTTTCCTTTGGCAAGAGCGATGTCGAGCTTAGCAAGACCTTTATCGTTTACAAATAACTTAAGAGGTATGATGGTATTTCCACCAGCGATGACGTCTTTTTCGAGTTTTTTAAGTTCTTTGCGGTTCAACAAGAGCTTGCGTGACTGTTTAGGTTGGTGATTGAAGTACGTCGCATGCGAGTATTCTTGAACGGTCATGTTAATGACCCATAACTCACCGTTTTTGAATTCGCAAAAACCTTCGGCTATACTGGCCTTTCCTAGACGTATGGCTTTTATTTCTGTTCCGCCTAGAACTATACCGGCCATATACGTGTCCAGTATCTCGTATTCAAATCGCGCTTTACGATTCTTAATCTCTATGTTTTTCTTAAATTTCATATAACATTGGCAAATATAATTTAATGATGATAGTACATCGTTATATATTTGTGAAATGAAGCATTTACAATACATTTTTCTGTGCGCTATTACGATTGTCCTACATTCTTGTAATATTCCTGCACAAATCAGTGCAGAGGATATCATCAATAAATCGATAAAAGCTCACGGTGCAGATTTGTTGGAGAATTCTACTATGGAATTTAATTTCAGGAATGTTGCTTATCAAGCGGTACGTGAAAATGGAAATTTTGAATATTCCAGAACTCGAGTTACAGACACCACAACAACCACAGATATCCTTGCTAATGATAAAAAAGAACGTTTTATAAATCAAGTACAACAACAAGTTCCAGATTCACTTTTGAATCGCTATGCGAGCAGTGTGAATAGTGTGATATATTTTGCGCAACTGCCTTACAGTCTGGACGGAAATGCTGTTTATAAAGAACTCATAGGAGAACGATCTATAAAAAATCAGGAATATTATAAAATAAAAGTAACTTTTGATCCCGATGGTGGCGGCGAGGATCACGAGGACGAGTTCATTTACTGGATCAATCAGGAGAATTTTCTTGTGGACTATCTCGCTTATTCATATTGTGAGGAAGATTGTGGATACCGCTTCCGCGAAAGCGTTAACAGAAGAACCATTAAAGGTGTCACTGTCCAAGATTATAATAATTACAAAGAGACCGTCCAGGATCCAGAACTATCACAGATGGATGTGTTTTACATGGCTGGTGATCTTGAATTACTGAGTGAAATCAAGCTGGAAGATGTGCGTATTACAGGGAAGGCTTTTAATTAGTAAAACACTTTCCGTATCCCTATAAACACAAAAACCATCATTGTGTATCCTAAAAAGAACGACAAAATAACCGCTTTTAAACCTAAAACTAAAAGAACTGCGATGATAAGCAGTTGAAACCCTAATCCAAAAGTAGAAATGCTGGTCATCAACCATTTAGGGAATATTTTTCCCGTACCGGCATTAGTGTCTAGCGCATAAATAATCTTGTCAAATAAACCATAGAGGAATTTATACATACCATAAAGAACATCTACATGCTGTTGTTTTTCACCAGGTAAAGCCACCGGTGTTTTAGTTTCAAAAACCCGACTGGTCTTATCGCCATCAAATTTATTGCGCAAAATCACGTAATAGTAATTGTAAAGTGTGCCTTGCAATTGCAATCCTAAAAACGCCGCAATGCAAATCCATATAGAAGTATCAGTAATGTACCAGATGGATAAGAATATAATTGCGTTTAAAATTATGTCTGCCACAGAATCTAGGAATCGCCCTGTGTAGGATGGCTTTTCCTTAATTCGAGCGAGTTCACCATCTGCTGCATCGAGTATGGATTTTAAAATGAGAAAGAATGCTGCCCACCAGAAATGTTCTTGTAGAATGCAGTAAACGGCAATGAGACCTGAGATGATAAAACCAATCGTTACATGAATAGGCGTGAAGGCTGTGTTTTTTAATGAGTTTGCAATAACTCTAGCAATTGGTCTTCCATAATCTGAAAGATCAATAAATTTATGCTTTGGTGGTAATTTGGACATGTAATGTCATAGGAACTGTACTGTGGAATATACCGTAATAGAAAGCTGTAAAGGTAAGTGATAATGCTTGATGTATTTGGTGAAAAGCTGGTTCTATAACTTCATTTTAAATATGTCTCGATAGATGTTCTGCTGATTATTTTAACTTCAAGTAATATTCTCTTGTCTCTTTATCAAATTTTTCAATGGCATATCGCAGCGTAATTCTAGGCATTTGCGTAGCGTATTTGTTAAGGAAATATTTCAAAGCATCTTTATTTCGCTTCCCAGCTTCTCTAATCCAACTTCCCACCGCTTTTTGAACGTGTAGGTCTAAATCATTAATCAGTATTTCAGCGATTTTAAATGTGTCTTCGGTTTCGTTTTTTCGAATAAAATAATAAGTGCTCACGATAGCAGATCTACGTTCCATAGGGTTAAGGGACTTTGTCATTTCATATAATGGAGATCTGTCTTTATCGTATAAATATCCTCCTACCACGTATGGTGCACTACGATCTACTAAACCCCAGTTATCAATCCACTTATGATTATTAATGTAAGCTTTGTAAGAGTCTTCACGTTCTTTTAATGAAGTTTTTTTATCACGTGCTTTCCAATCTAAAATAGACACAGCACCTAACCTATGATTATCATTATTATCTTGTAACAAATTTACCACTTCAGCTACCGGCATTTGTTGATACTCTTTAGCTAGAGAAAACAGTTCTCTTTTAGGAATTTCTCCCGGATAATCTTGGCCTATTATTTTTAGAGTTTCTTTAAATTCTTTGGCAGTCATGATTTGAAATAAAGCTTTTCAATGTTTCCTAAATTGTAATTATCTCAACAGTGATTAATAATATGTCACTATCAACTACTCCTTTATTACTTGCTCTACACGATCAGCTTGATCCAGTTTTGACAAGGTTAGGCGTACCACACTATCTTCAAGTGCTTTTAAATCATGCGGTACAAGTGCATCTAGAGTAATAATATCACCTTTTTTTAAAGAATGAATGCCTCCTTCTACACCAAAGTCGATCTTACCTTCCAGAATATGCACGATAATAGGGAAAGGTGCTTTATGCTCTTTCATGAGTTGACCTTGTTTTAATAAAATTCTGATCTCTTTAGAAAAAGAGGTTTCTAATAATACTTTGGTCACGATTCTGTCATCGTTGTAATTGAGGTCGTTATGGAATGATTCGATTTTCATGGATTGTTTTATTATTTAAAGATAGTACTTAACTACTGCTTCCTCTTCAAAACTCGTCCTCTAGGTTCATCACCTTCATATAGAACCACATCAGTATGTAGAAATTGTGCAGCGGCAGCCGAGTCTTTTACTTTTATCGAGCTACGTTGTGTCATTTCTTCTTCAAACTCGTCAAGCACACTTGCTCTTATTCCGTTTGTTCTCCAATCAGATTGTGGACGGCAACCGTGGGAAATGCTGCGAGCTAGTGATAAAGCATCAAGTAAAGCTTGATTTGCTCCTTGTCCTTTGAATGGACTCATGGGATGTGCCGCGTCACCTAATAATGTGACGAGCTTACTATTTTTTAATAATTCAGGATTTAATAATTCGCGATCATACACTGGATAACCAGAAATTAAATCGGCTGTGGTTGCTGTGATTATTTTTGGAATAGGATCATGCCATTGCGTTCTACGACTTGCTTCTTCTTTCAAAGCTTGTGATCCTCGAGAACTCAGTTCTTTGGCATCAGCTTCGGTCATAGGGAAACTGAGTTGCCACATGATGGAATCGGTATCATAAGGCATCATATAAATACGTTCATGACCATTTGCCGTTTGAAACACCGTAGCCGAATCTAATAAATCGCTCTCTAAATCTTCCAGCTGATGTAAAGGGCAAATTCCTAAAATAACAATACAATCTAAATATCGTAAAGGTGTTTTTTCATCACCGAGAATCAAATTTCTAACTGTGCTGCGTATTCCGTCAGCGCCGACTATGAGGTTTGCTTTATGTTTTATTATTTCGTCTTTAACTTGGAATTTAAGTTCAACTTCAGACTTATCAGTCTCCTGATAGTCGATAAGTCGGTGTCCCCATTTTATATTGGGATGATCGCCTAACTGATCCAGCAATGCTTGCCGTAAGGATTGTCTAGCTATGTGAATGTTTGTTCTTTTTGGAGTTGTGTTCTTTTGATTTTCTAACCATTTACGCATTCCCCATTCTCCTATAATTGCTCCAGCAGTATTGTGAACCACATGTCGTGTAGAAACAACACCTTTTTCTAGTTTTGGAATGCCTAATCCTTGAATTGCTTTGCTCGCTTGTTGTAAAGTCAATCCATATCCTTGTGAACGAGCGTCAAAACTTTCATCACGTTCATAAAGTGTAAAAGGTACATGACGATGCAAGCAGGCTACTGCAAGTGCCACGCCACCTATACCACCGCCGATAATCGCAACATGCGGATAGTTCACATCATCTGCCTGAGGAATGCTTGTAGATTCTATTAATCCAGTTCCATCACAATCTTTACAGTTTGAAAGATGACCTTTTGGTTTTACAGGTATTGCAGATTTGCCATTTGATTTTTCAAATTGTTCCACAGCTCGTTGATAGCTCAATCGTGCTTTCTTGCGTATGCGCTGGCTTTTCTTACCACGACCTTTACAATCTGGGCACATGATCCAAGACAACGGTTTACGAGCTACTTTCAATTCATTAAAATCGTTAGATTATTATTAAAACTAGTTACAACTAGGAGCTATCCCTTTCAAATACATAACAGTATAAGCTGTTTCATAACCTATTTTATGAGCCATCCATGTTTTCCACGCATCAGTACTTTGATCTGTAGGCTCAGTTCCTAAGACGCATTCACCAGTTAATATCGTGTACATAAATGCCGCACTTGCTTTATCAAGATCTCTATGCATGTGCCAGGCGTCTCTATAAGCAGATTGTGAAGGAATTGCTTCTTTAAGCTGTGCGTAAAGTGTACGGATAGGTACCGCACGAGCATGAGGAATTTCTGAATTTCTCATCATATAAAGTGCCGTTCCTAAATCTGTACCATTATTAGATTCATTAATGCGTTTATCTAAACCATACAGCATAGAAACATCGCCATGGTTCCCATTATCCTGCATAGGAAATCCAAAAGAATAATCAAATGCAGCAGGATTAATATTGTAGCGTTTGTTGGGTTCAAAATTAGTGTTAGACCTACCGTAGTTAAAATTAATAGGTGGCGTTCCATTGTTAACTAATGTGCGATTAGATTGCCCAACTATCCATTGCAATCCGTTCAAAATTCCGTTTTCAGAACTTGAACCTGTATGATTATAATTGAGCACGCTATCTGTAATATCGCAACTTTTAAAAGGATCTATAAATGTGCGCTCGCCTATATAAGAAACTACATCTACTTCATTAATAGCAACAGTATAAGCGACTGTTGCGATTTCATCATCGTACTGATAGTTAGATGTTGTTGCGTTTACATTTCTTATGTGCGCATAAATGGTAGCAGCTGTTAGGTAAGCACCATTAGGAGATGGATGTAAATTATCTGTATCTCTTTGTGCTGGATCTAGTCCTTGCCATGCTCTTGCTGCTGGAATGGTTTCCATAGCAACTGGTGCACCATCTGCAGCGCGGTGTGTGAATTCTGCAAAATGGGTGATAGTTTCAGTGCTTACATCATCTTTAGGCCATTGCATTAAGAGTAGAGGTTTTGCTCCACCATCAGTTACTTTTTGTGCAATTTTATGAACTCCTAGAGCATAATATCCTGGAAGGTTTGCAATCAAGTAAGGATCTGCCGCGATGATGACATAATCCCAGTTATGAGTTCCTTCTCCTGCAAGATTATCGTGACGTGCAGTTTGCCCTTCAGGCCAGTAATAATATTGCATTAAGGAATGAGCGTAGAAATTATCTGAGTAAGTTGCTCCGTTCTGACCTAGACCATAAGTCACCATTTTTTCTTTGTAAATATCTTGAAATGAAACGTTTATGTCTAATTCATTTCCTGGGTCTTGAGATAAGATATTATCCAATTGAGTTGCAACACCATCTGCAGCAAAACCACCTGTAGCGTTATTAATGGACTTGCTCGTCCCTAATACTAGAATATTTACTTTCCCGTCGTTATTAAAATCTGCAGTTGTTCCTACTGGAGTTTCATCAACTGGCGTCGTGTCGGGATCATCAGAACAACCAGTGATTGCCAGAATTAATGAGAAGAATAATATATTCAACCAGTTCATTGATAATGAACTTTTAAGAGCTGTTTTCATTACGATATTAATTTGCTACGAAATTAGTGATAAATAAAATTGCAGTAATTCACTTTTAAATAAAAACCGGTATGTTTTAGTAAACCCTAAAACATACCGGCAATAACTTTTATAGATTTAAGTATCACTTAAGAGATTACTATTAATCTTCTAAATAACCAAACTTACCATTGTTGAAGTCATCAAACGCTTCTTGTAATTCTTGATGTGTGTTCATCACAAACGGACCATGTGCTGCGATAGGTTCATTAATAGGTGCTCCACTCAATACGAGAACGAGAGCATCATCTATCGCTTTGATTTGAAAAGCCTCTCCATCATTTGCCATTAAAGCTAAGTGATCAGTAGGTGCCTCATCATTATCATTGATCACTATATTACCTTCTAGTACTAGGACGACTGTGTTATAATCACTTGGGAAATTAAATGCAGCAGTTCCACCTTTATTCAATTGAGCATTGAGCATATGAATAGGAGTGAATGTAGAAGCAGCTCCTTTTATTCCATTGTAATCTCCAGCAATCACCTCGATAAAACCCGAATTGTTTTCTAATGCGTAACGTTGAATTTCACTGTTTTTAATAGCTTGATATTTAGGTGCGCTCATTTTATCCTTTGCAGGCAAATTCACCCATAGTTGAACCATTTGAAAATCGCCGCCAGTTTTGCTCCATTCTTTTTCATGATATTCTTTGTGAAGTACACCGCTGGCAGCAGTCATCCATTGCACATCACCTTCATTTATAATTCCGCCGCCGCCACTACTGTCGTGGTGAGCAACTTTACCTTTATATGCAATAGTTACAGTTTCAAAACCGCGATGTGGATGAACGCCTACACCTTTAGGTTTTTCTGATGGTGGAAATTTATAAGTTGAATTATAATCGAGCATGATAAAAGGATCCATGCGTTGCATGTCCATTCTAAAACCACTCGGAATAAAATTGTGAACTCTAAATCCATCACCTACAAAATGCGGTGCTCTAGGACTTGCTACTAATTCTACTGTTTTAGTTTTCATAGTTTTAAATATTTTGAGACTCTATTTTAAAAAGACAAGACTTTGAAAAAATCAATTTTTTTGAGAAGAAGTATTAAAAAGCAAGAATGTTTTATGTTGATTGATAGCTTGTGATTGCTATGAGTCCATTAGTAAATACGCTTTCGCGAAAGCGTATTTAAAAACCTAACCTAGCACCTCATTAAGTAGCGCTGCGAGTCGCACACCACCTTTTTGAAGCTGACCTTTAAGGACATCAAAATAATCATACATGTAACGATAGCCTAGCTTATCGCCGATTGCAGTGTTTGCATAAATATCCTTTACTACGTCACGACTATCTTCTAGCCAGTCGCGATGTGTACCACTTGCCATGGCTTTGCGTTCTTTTTTACTGAGTTGTGGCATGTTCATAGCCAGCTCTGAGTAAGACATGCCGTGGCTATCAATCATTTGAGAATCCCAAACGCGATGTAAGTTAGTTCCATCTTTAAACCAGCGTACTTGAAAATCGTTGCCACCTTTATCTTCGGCGAGTCCTGTGTGTAACGGCTGGTGTAAATCTCCTATAAAATGAACAAGCATGCGCAATTGAAAAGCCTTTTCTTCTTTAGTTGCCGTCTCTGATTTTAAGGTAGCAATGGCATGATCGATTCCTTGAATGATATCGCCTTTGTCACTTTTAGGATGTGTGTCATAAGTTTTATCAAACGGAATGTTCACATAATGTTGCGGTCCATAAGCTCTGTATTGCTTGTCGCTTTTAATATCGTCTGCAAATGTAGAAACTAGTGCTAGCGATTCTCCATCTAGCAAATTTGCAATGGCTTTACGTGCTTTGCGATTCAAGTATTGCTCTGCAATAGCACCTGTAGCACGATGTCCCGTTTTTCCCCAATCGTCTGCTTGAGCAGTAAATGATAAGAGTAGAGTCAGTATAAATAAAAGGTAACGCATGGTGTTTATTTTGAATGCAAGTTAAGCCAGTGATTTGAGAATAATGTTAGGTGTTTATTAAAAGTGTTAGGTTTTGAGTCTTTGAGTCTTTGAGTTTTTGAGTTTGTGAGTTTTTAGCACTTAGCTTTTAGCACTTGGCACTTAACACTTTGTTCTTAAACTTAAACTTTGCACCTTTAACTTTAAACTTTGAACAATTAAACATTCAAACTATAAACTTCCCGGCGTGAAACATTTGGAGAGCATTTGATAGATATCAGGATGTTTGCGTTTCATGAGTTTGGGTCTGGAGAAAAAATACTCTGCAGCGACGGCAAAGAACTCGATTTGACTCGTGCCACCATAGTTTCTTATGTCTGACTTGTCTTTATTGATGCGTTCCATTTCTTTATGCATGAGGTTGATCCATGGAATCACATTTGCTTGATGTAATAAAACATTCGGAATTCCATCGATGGTGCCGTCCATTTTATCAATGAGATGAACAAATTCGTGAATAGCCGTATTGAGTTTATCAGTATCATTTTTAAAACCGTGGTACAGTGCTTCTTTAGAAAGGATCATTTTATGATTCCACTTTCCTGTTCCTACCATACCAAAAATGCGCCTGCCATTTCCGTGACCTTCAAATTCTAGGTCTTCATTAAAATGTTCAGGCAGCAAAATCACAATTTTCAAATTAGTATAATGCCAGTCTGGAAATTGAAAGACTGGAATAATCGCACTTGCCGCAATGAGTAGCGCGTCCAGTTCAGTTGGTTCCATGTCTATAGTTTCTACTTCGATTTCATCTAGAAATGCCTGCATGCGTAATTTAAAAAATAGCCGTTCACGTGGCTCTAATTTTTTAAAATAAGGAACGTATTCTAGAAGCAATTCATCCCAGTGCTCTGTAGATGCTGGTTCTGGTTGCTTTTTTTTAAATAAATGAAAAATGGGCATGAAATAAATTTGAATAGAATCTAAAGGTAATTACTACATATCAATTTTTTTACAACTCAGTACCCATTTTATACAATTCAGTTATTCTAATTTCTAAAAAGTAGAAGTATATCCCATTTTTGTGGTGTTCTTAAAGGAAAAAATTACTTTTAAGGACACGTAAAGAAAACCACATGCTTCTTAAAAAATTTATTAAACTAATTTGGGTATCAACATTAATCGCATTGTTCATTTGTGCCATTGATTTTGTGATGAGTGAATTTCAATTCAAATCTTGGGATGACCAATTGGAGCAGTTTGTAATCAATTTTATTTTTAGTGTTTTTATAACTGCTATTAATACAAGCTTTTTTGATTATTTAGGAAAGCATTATACGTGGACTGATCATGGTATTAAAAGAATTATTGTAGGAGCGATAGGAGCGGTAATCCTCACAATGGCAACGTTGTTTAGTTTGTTATTTGTGATTCGTGTGTTGTATTTCGGTCAGCCAGTGGCTGAGTTTTTTGAACAGCAAAACCTGGATTGGTATCTATTTGGTTTTACGTTCACGATGATTATGTCTATTCTTTTTCATGCTTTTTATTTCTATAGAGAATTACAAAAGAGAAAAGTAAACGAGCAAAAAGTTATCGCTCGTAGTGCCACAGCTCAATTTGATGCGTTGAAGAATCAGCTGGATCCGCATTTTTTATTTAATAGTTTGAATGTTCTGGTTTCACTGATTGAAGAGAATCCTAAGTCGGCGACTAAGTTTACTACATCACTTTCTAAAGTATATCGTTACGTATTAGAACAGCGCAATAAAGAACTAGTTCCTGTTGATGAAGAACTTGCATTTGCACGTACTTATGTAGGATTGCTTAAAACGAGATTTGAAGACAGTATTCAAATAGACATACCTGAAAAAAGCAATATTCCAGACGCACAAGTAGTACCACTATCATTACAGTTACTTCTTGAAAACGCTGTAAAGCACAATGTAGTAAGCGATAGTAAACCACTCAAACTGCGTATTTATGAAGATAATAATCAACTCATCATAGAAAACAATTTGCAAAAAAAGCCAGTGGCAAATAGCGGTAGTGGAGTAGGACTACAAAACATAGCCTCGAGGTATCAATTGCTCACAGATCGCAAAATGAGCATTGCAGAAAATGAAACTCATTTTAAAGTGCAAATTCCTATTCTCTCAAACTCACCAGAAACAATCACCTCAAATACAGACGATATGACCACCGTAGAAGACATCAAATTAATCAAAGCCAAAGAACGTGTAAAAACTATTAAAGAATTTTATGATGATGTGGTTAAAACCATAGGAATCATATTATTTCTTGCAGCGATCAACTACTTCACATCAGATTTTCCTTGGGTGATATTTCCTGCTGTAGGTATGAGCATAGGCTTATTTTTTCAGTATCTACGTACTTATGAAAACAATCTATTTCTAGGTAAAGGCTGGGAAGATCGCAAAATTGAAGAACTTATGAATAACAAAGACTTTTAATATGAAAACTGGAGAAACATATCAAGAACGCTACTCAAGAGCCAAAGCTCGTGTAGAAGAAATACGATCTTTTTACAATCATTTAATGATCTATATAGTAGTAAATATAGGACTAGCCTCTTTGAACTATTACCAGAATGAATGGGAATTTGTTTGGTTTTTATTCCCGTTAGGTGGTTGGGGAATCGGTCTATTAGGTCATGCACTGGGAACATTTAGTGCAAATCCGTTTACGGGTAAGAACTGGGAAGAACGCAAGATTCAAGAATTGATGGAAAAAGAACGTCTAAATAAATAGTCATGGAACAGAATGTTAATCAACAAGAAGCTTTACAAAAAGCCAAAAAACGAGTAAATGATCTCAAAGGATTCTACAATCATTTAATGGTTTTTATAGTCATTCATGCATTAATCCTAGCAGCGGTATTATACTTTGATGGGAATCTTAAATTCTTTATCACTTTTTCAGTGCTAGGTTGGGGAATAGGGTTATTTATTCATGCGCTAGTCGTTTTTAAATGGAATCCTTTTACTGGAAAAGATTGGGAACAGCGCAAACTCAAGGAGTTTCTAGAAGAACAAGAAAACCGCTAGAATGAGTAACGAATTAGAAAAAGCCAAAACGCGAGTCAAGTATATCAAAGGAGTGTATAATCACTTGATCATCTTTGTTGTGATGAACTTGATTTTTCTAGCTGTGGTGCTGTACATAGACTTCAGCGTGAATTATTTTATAAATTTCTTTGTATTACCTTGGGGAATGGGAATATTCATTCAGTGGATGCTCGTTTTTAAATGGAATCCTTTTACGAGTAAAAAGTGGAAAGAACGCAAGATTAAAGAATACTTAGATAAAGAAGAATAGCATGAAAGCCATCATTATAGAAGACGAAAAACCATCTGCAAGGCGACTGAATCGCATGCTGCAAGAGCTCGATATCACAGCTGAGGTCATGCTGCATTCTGTACAAGAATCTGTAGAATACTTATTGAATAATCCAGCACCAGACTTGATATTTCTCGATATACAGTTGAGCGATGGCCTTTCGTTTGAAATATTTGATCAAGTAAAAGTGGATATCGCCATCATTTTCACGACTGCTTATGACGAGTATGCACTTCAGGCTTTTAAGCTCAACAGTATAGATTACCTGTTAAAACCTATTGATGAGGATGAATTAAAGGCAGCAGTAGAACGTTTTCAAGCACGCTTTCGCGAAAGCAATAACAACCAACTCATAGACTTTAACCAGATTGCAAAAATGCTAGGCAATCCCGTGGATCGTGTTTACAAGAAAAGATACACGGCCAAAGTAGGCGAACACCTCAAATTATTCAACACGGACGAAGTGCAACTTTTTTACTCTGAGAATAAAGGAAGCTACCTCAATCTAGAGAACGGACGCAATTACTTAATAGATGAAAAGCTAGAAGCCATTGAAAAAGAACTGGATCCAGAGCAATTCTTCCGTATTTCTAGACAAGCTATCATTAATGTAAATGCCATTGATGACATGATATCGTATACTAACTCCAGGCTCAAGGTGAAAATTGATAGTTTTAAAGAATTTGACCTTATAGTAAGTAGGGAACGAGTAAAAGAATTTAAAAACTGGCTGGAGAAGTAGTATAGCTAGTTTAAATTTCTATAAATGACGTATTTATCGATAATCGTAATTTTCTTAAAACAGGTGTGATTCATGATAATTTTAAATAAAATTAAATTTTTACAACAATAATTTCATTATAAAATTAACATTATTATAAAATGTTAATTACTTGATTATAAGCGACTTGATTTATTTCAGGTCGCTTTTTTATGATATATAAAACAAAGGCTTAACATCTATTAAGATGGGTTTAACATGTTTAGTAAAACCGTACGAGGTATTGCTGCGTAGATTAGACATATAACAATTTATAAAACCCAATTAACATGAAAAAAATTGCCCTTTGGTCTAGCCTTGCACTTGCAATATGTGTAGGAGCGTTTATCGCAGCAGATCACCTTGATGCACCAGCTGTAGCTAATACCACAGCAGACATCGCAGATTTCTACGCCTTTGAAGGTGAGAATGCAAACTCTACTACGTTTGTAGTAACATTACCTGCTGCAACCGCTGCAGCACAATTTGATGAGAATGTTCTTATCGAGATTAACATCGACAACACAGGAGTTGATGCAGGAACAACTGGAGTAACTGAAGATTTAGTGATCCAGGCGTTAAGACAAGGAGATAAGATGTATTTCTTCGGTCCTTATGCACCATCAGCAACTGGTTTAAACAGCACAATTGATACTAACGAGCTAGCAGCTAGTGTGGACATAGGTTCTACAGCAACTGTAGGTGGCGTGAATTACTTTGCAGGTTTAAGACAAGATGCGTTTTTCTTTGATTTTGAAGCGTTCAACACTGTAATCGGTACAGCACCTGCTGAAGGTTTTGGAACTACTGGTAACAACACATTTGCACCATTAAATGTAAATGCTATTGTAATCGAAGTACCTAACTCTATGCTAGGAACAGCACCTACTCACATTGTAGATCAATTACTAGCTCCTAATGGACCTGGATTACCTGTCGCTTATAACGTATGGGTAGAAACTAAAAGAAGATAATAACTAACACACAAAAAATTAAAACAATGAAAATATTTAAATATATACTAGCATTTACTGCAGTAGCTACATTAACTGTAAGTTGTGGTAATGATGATGACGTGACTGGAAACCCAGCAACGACAGATTTTAGCGGAACATTCATCCAGCAAGATCAAATGGGTCGTCCAGGAATAAACACTGTGTTTACTCCTACGGCTGCAGACGAGAACATGTTCAACGTTACTATTCCAGCAAATGGAATCGCAATGTTTCAACCTACGTTCCAGAGTCGTATAGAAGCTTATTATGCAGCTTACAGTGTAACTGCAGGAACTACGCTTACTTATGAGAACAATATCCTAGGATTAGACTTACCTACATTAACAACTGCTCTTGCACTTGATGTATTACAAGTCGCTCCAGATGCGCCTACTTCTTACTTCAACCCTGCAACTGGTGTACCATTAACTGGTCGTACTATTGAAGATGACGTAATTGATGTATCGTTGATTCTACTTTTCGGTGGAATGAATGGAGATCGTTTTACAAGTCCTACTAACCTTGTGTCTGATAATGTATCACAAGAAGCGGGAACTTCTACAAATACGTTCCCTTACTTAACTGCAGCGCAGTTCTAAGAATCATTTAACTTATAACTAGGCTTAACCTTAAGCCTAGTTATATTTTAATTTAAACCTTCACAACCATGAAATATCTATTCACCATTTTCTCTTTATTGCTTCTCGTTTCTTGCGCTACGGCACCAGAACAAAACCAAGCAGTAATTACAGACATCAACGACTTCCAGACTTATCTAGATCAAAATAGAGATGATGAGGTCGCTACATTAAAAGAACAAGCCATCGCCCTAGAAAACGATGTAAAAGCAGACTCTAATCGTATCGTACAAATGTCACGATTAGCTGGTATTGAAAACCAACTTTATGACCTTACTGGAGAAATTGAAAAATTAGCACATGCAGTTAGCTTGCGCGAAAACGTGCTCCGCAAAACATTCATAAAACCAGAAAGTGCTCGACGCGCACTAGCTCAACTATATATTAAGCAACACCGATTTAAAGAAGCTCACAGCTTAATGAATGAGGTTCCTGCAAACGAGAAAGAAGATCAATTGATCAAGTTTGACATTGCCATGGAACTAGGTGATTATGAAAACGCAGAGCAGCTATTAAATGGTATCAAGAATCTAAGAGATTACAATTACCTAATTAGAGCTGCAAAATGGAATGATTATAAAGGAAACCTCGATGATACTATTAGACTCATGGAACAAGCCATGGAACTTGCTGAAGAAAGCGGTTCTGAAAGCTTAATGTTATGGAGCTATTCAAATATTGCCGACTATTATGGACATCACGGAGATTTAGACTTGTCTTACAAGTTTTATTTAAAAACACTCGAGTTAGATCCTCATAATGATTATGCCTTAAAAGGAATTTCTTGGATCGCTTTCTCAAATGATGACGATCCAGAACTTGCTGCTCAAATATTAAACACATTACAAAGAAGGCATTCTATCCCAGACTATAAACTCTCACTAGCAGATGTTTATGAACATCAAGGAAAAGAAGAGAAAGCAAATCAACTGCGTAGTGAATTCTTAACAGATACTGAAAATTCAAGTTTTGGTGGTATGTATAACACGTATCGTATAGAAACGATGTTATCTGGAGATAAGGCACAGCAACAAGCAGGATTAGAACTTGCCATGCAAGAGGTAGAAAACAGAGCAACACCAGAGACTTATGACCTATTAGGCTATTCTTACTTAATAAATAACATGCCAGAGAAAGCTCTAGAAGTTCATAAGGATAATGTACAGAATAAAACTTTTGAGCCAGTAGCTCAATTACATTTAGCTCAAGTATTGAAACAAAACAATCAAGAAACTGCAGCTATGGAACTTAAAAAAGAGTTGCTAGAAGCACGTTACGAGCTAGGACCAGTAGTGATTAAAGAAGTGGAGAGCTTGTAAACGTATGTCAGTTCGAGCGCAGCCTGCCTGCCGGCAAAGGCAGGTCGAGAACAGTTTTAAACACTATAAACACAGGTATTGAGTAAGTAAGTAATAATCACCGAGTACAGAAATAATTATCGTTGTGCATGAGCTTCGGTAATTGACTTTGGGGAAAGTCATTTTGGTTGGTTAGTTGGGAATCCCGATTTGTGTAATGCAAGTCGGGTTTCTTTTTGAATATTATTTTTCTATCAAACCTATTTGTTCAAATGGAATAGGTTCAAATGCTATGTTCCTGCGCACTTTGCCTATTTCATTTGGAGAAGATGCTATTCTAGCCACTTTCATTTTTCTAATCCTTCTTCTAATTTTAATGTTGTCTTCAAAAATTACTTCTCGTGGTTTATTCTTCGTGACTTTTTTTGATCTTATAAAAATATTATTCTCAATTGTATTCTTGTTCATATCATCATTCATTCTCTGAAGATTCGGATATTGAGAAATATAAAGTGATTTGTTTTGCTCAAAGAACTCTAGCGTTTTCTTATTGTAATACATCCATTTATCATAAGTCCATGGAGTAAAAGAGATTCCTATCTCACATTCTCTGAATAAGTTATTATATATGTCATTGTCTTTACCACCGTGGATTTGAATTGCTCCAAAGGTTCCGTGAGAGGCATTTTTAAAAACATTTGAATAGACCTGATTTCCAGAAATGGCGTCATCAAATCTTATTCCAGCTCTACCGTGTTTTGAATCAATTTTATCTTGATTGTAAGGTCCTATATCATGAATGTAATTGTACCTGAATATATTACCTCTATACGTAGGATCACCCCACATATCTATAGCTCCTTGATCATCAGACTCGGTGACTACGTTGTACATCTCATTATATTCTATAAGGTGATCGTTACCATTGATACGCATGGCGCTACTGGCAACATCATGGATTTTACAATTTCTAATTTCAGTTCCTACGCCATCTACCCATATTCCAGGCGTATAAGTATGATCGATACGTGCTAGATGATGAATATGACAATTTTCAATTACAAAATGCGCTTTTTCAAGCGTAACTCGATCACCGCCCGAAACTCTTATGCCGCCACGTCCCATATCTTCAATCGTGCAAGAGGAAATTAAATTATGACTACCGCCATTCATAAGAATTCCATCGCCGGCGCAACCTTTAATAGTACTATTTATAATTTGAACCTGATGACAGTTTTCAAGCGCTATTCCATGTCCAGCGGTATGTTGGAATTGAATTCCTTTAAATGTAATGTAAGAAGCATTTTGAATGCTAAGTAAAGGCGTTTTACAAACAGATAATTCTAAGGAAGCATCTATTACATTTTCTAGCGGATAGAAATAGATGTTCTTACTTATATAATCATAAGCCCATTCTCCAGGCTCATCAATTTCTGAGATGACATTATAAGCCGCAAAAGGCATGTTTTTACTGAAATTGTAATGATTGTATGGTGGCTTGAGCCATATGGTTTTATTTATAGGATCTATAGATTCAACACTTTCATAAGCGTCTGCCCAGAGGTATTTCCAGTAACCGTGTAATAAGATGTTAGGCTCATTTGTCCAGCGTGAAATGTGGTCATTTTTATAAACGATTCCTATTCTTTCTTCATTATTGATGGACTTTTTAACCACATCGCTAAACTCAGTAAAGGAATTATTAGGCCATCTAGAAAGTTGCATGGACTTGCCATTAAAGAAGAGTTCTTGTAACGTAAACGGAATAAGTTCTTCTTCACCTCTAAAACCAGATAATTGAATCTCTTTAAATTCTGTTATATCGGTTTTTGTTAAATCAAACTTGATGATTTTATCACCTATTACAGGATCTTGCTGAAACAATTCATGCTGTGGTGATAGTTGGTCATAATTAGTGAGTTCTATAGCACCAGAGATAATCACCTTATCATTTTGATAATTTTGATAGACAATAGGAGATATTGCCGTTCCTGAGTTTTTCTTATTTAAAATAACTCCAGTTTTTAAACGATAAGTTCCTTTATGCAGCAATACACGCACCGTATCGCGAGTTTGTGAACTCCTTTTAAGGTCGTTCACTAACTTGGCAGCTTGTTCTATAGTCGCCACTGGTTTGCTTAGCGTTCCTTCGTTCCCATCATTTCCCGTAGGAGCCACATGAATTTCTTGAGCATGAATATACATGCCACAGAATAATAATAAAAATAGGAGTAAAGCGGTCTTTTTACTTTTCAATAGAATTCTATAAGCTGTTAAAGTCATTGTTGCTGTTTTTCTAGACTTTAAAGATAACGGAATTGAGGAAGTTGTTTTTAAAGGATCTTTTGTAAACAAAAAAAGGCTCCAGAATCAAATCGTTGAATCTGTGAGCCTTGGGTAATTGTGTTTTTAATTAATGGAGAGGTTGTGTTGGTTTTGTCTTTGTTCTTTTTAAAACAGGCATTTGCCATCGCAAAATCAAGACTATTTTATGATAATGAATATAGTAGTGTACTTGTAAGAAATTAAGTGAAATTCACTTGTTTTTTTCTACAGTTCTTTGTTGTGCAACGTACTTTATCTCAAGTAAGCAAATGACTGTGGAGGATGCAATCCGAAACTTTCCTTTATGCAGAGTTCTGTTTCATATTTTTTTGGATTTTTAACTTTTATTGCATAACCATTTTCTTTACCAATAAAATATTGCATATAATAATCTTCAGTAATTCCAGAAAATTTAGAAGTTTGATTCCACAATAATTCTAATTCTTCGTGGAAAATTCTATCAATTTCAAATTCGCCTATTACCTTACTTATTGGTGCAGATGCATAAACAATAATCATTTTAATTTCTTTGTTTTTAAACAAGGTTCGTCGAAATTCAAACTTTTTCGTTCCATTAAAAATCTTGTTTGCAAATTCAGGTTTAATTGATAATATAACTTTCATTAGCTCTTGCTTCTTTTAATATTTGTTCAAATTTCGCATCACTTATTTGTTCAAAACCTCGTGGTGCATCTTGTATAATATTTAATTCCCTCAATCTCTTTAGGTTAACTTTTGGCATTGGGAATGAGTCAATGTATAAAAAATTAACGATAAAAGGCCTATTGTTTTTTCTGTAATTCCAAAATTCTTTTAATCCTGCATCATTAAAGACACTTCTCTTTCGGCAGAGTTCGATAAAATGATTTTCATCTCGAATATTGGTTATGACATTTTCTACAACTCCAATAGTTGAGATAACTCCAGCGTAATGACCACCTGTTCTATAGAAAAGCAACAAATCTCCACCGTTTAAATTTCTATTGTAAGAACGTGATATATAGACCTTTTTAATTGCATTTCGATAAGGCTCATTTTCAGTAAAATCTTGTGGTGATTCGTTATTAAGAATTGAATCGGGAAATAGTTCAGTATGGTATTGTGGATATATCGGAACAATCCATTTAGTTGTATTTTTTGATACAGCTGGAAATGTTAGTTTTGGTTGTTGCAAGTTAGGTGCTGGTTTACATTCTCTAACAAAAACTTGCTCAATACCGTTGTCGGTTGTTTTGGTTCCCCAATGTATAAATCCCCAATCTTCTAGTAAATAAATAAGTCTTAATTGTTCATCCCTTTTATTGAAAATAGTTACATAGATTTCTTCTACATCATATTGTAGTGCATTATCAAAAATTACTTTCAGAAATCTTTCTCCTAATTTGTACCCAGTTGATGTAACTTTGAAAGTTCCGATTTTTAGCCTTTTCTTTTGAGGAAATGACGGTTCTATGTCATTGTAAATTTCATTGGTATCTTCCTGTTTTAAATATAAGAATGCTTTTACATCTCCATCTGTTACACATACATACGAAATGTTATCAGCTTTTTTATTGAACCATTTTCCAAACTCGACGTAGTCTTGTTTGAATGAATCAAAGAAAACGTCATTGAGATTGATGTTCCCAAAGTACTCTTTCTTTACTGCTAATACTTGATAATTTTTTAATTCAGGATTTTCTGCAATACATTTCTCTAAAAAAGCATCGATTTTGAAAACCTTTTCTGAACAACCTAAAAAGTTAGCTTTTCTATGAATTCCTCTGTCTTCGGTTATTAGAAAGTCAACACGATTATTATATACCTCATTTAATATACTCGTGTCTATGAAATCGTTACGTGATTTATCTGATTGGCGAATTTGCGTTATTAATTGGTCATCGGCCGATTCCGTTTTTAATAGATTGTAGTTGGCAATCTTAATTTTCATAGTTTTAACTACATCTTCATCTTGATACCCAGAAATTTCTTCAATTGAAAGTGGATGAACGCATTTATCAAATTTTAATTTATCAAGCCAATTGAAAAGTAGCCCTATATCTTCGTTGAAAACACGATTTGCCTCACGATGAATTATTATGTTTGTGTCAATAAGTATTCTCATAATGTTTCTAAATATTCAAAAATTGAAGTTGTGTCTCCGTCGATAACTGTAAATAAGGGTATATCTAATTTTTGTGAAATGTATTTGGCGTGTTCGATTTCCATTAATTGCATTTTTTCAAGAACATCTAACTTGTAAGTCGAGTTGTCTCTTTTCTTTAATCTTTCAAAGATTAACTTAGGTTCGCAGGTTAGTAAAATTATTGATTTTGGTTGGATTCCAATAAATGCAGATTCATCAATTTTTTCAGGCTCTCCGTTTGAGTTTAATAGTGTAAAATGACCGTCAAGTAAATACGTCTTATTCGGCTCTATTATTTTACCTAAATTGTTTAGTAATCTATTTTGTGTTGTCTTGAAATCTTGAACCTTTTTATTATTTAAATCACTCATCTCATCCCATTTAAGAACTTGACTTGCCGATAAGTGTTTAAAATTGAATTTTTGTTTTAATTTTTCGCAAACAGTTCCTTTTCCAACTGCGTGAATTCCGCCGACAAATATTATTTTCCTGTCATTCATAGTGTTGGTTCAGTATGTTGCACAACGGTTTTGTAAATGGCTCATAGCGTGTAAATTAGCGATTATTTTCGGATGAACACAAGCCGAATTTTTAAATTTTACTTATTTTCTTTTTTCTCAATAAGCCAAATTTAAAAATTTGGCGACTTTGCAAAAGTGCCTGAAACATTGGGTTAAGCACCAATTGTCCTATTGTTTTTATAGGTTGTTGCCACACCTTTTTCTGCGTTCAGTTTTTCAATTCCGCCGAATTCTTTAAGCAATCTTTGTAATCACAAAGTATAAAATTATTCCTGGAATTAACATCATAGTCAAATAAATCAACCTAGTGTTTATGAAATACATAAATTGTGTCCAAATCCAATCGTACCATTTGACGTCATAATAATCAGGAAATCTTATTCTAAATTTTTTATTGTCAATTGGGTCGTGATTTTCATATCTACGAAGTATATTTTGGTATTCTTTCTGAAGGTTTTTGCAAAATTCCAGTTTATCTGTTTTTGAAGCATCTTTTTCGTATGATTTATAGTTTTGAAGTTCATTATATAAATCAGCTAAATCCAAAGCGCAGTCGTGAAAATTTTTCGCTTTCACAGGATAATTCTGTGCATTTTCCAATAATGAAAAAACCAAAACTAAAATTGATAAAGCCGTAATCGTAAATGCTATCACATTCGCATCAATCGCATTTGGATTATACAAATTATATACAGATACTAATCCAAAGATTATTAAGTATGCAGAAAGGAAACTAATGCTCAAAGTGGAATATTTCGCAATCGTTTTTAATCGACTGTCCGCAGTAAATCGAGTTCCTTTAGTTGACCAAATTTTATGTTTTAATTCTTCAAGGAAATCTTTATCTAAATGTTCCTTTCCTTTTCCTTTCTCAAAACTTTTAGTCATTCGAAATGTTTTTTTTAAATGTGTGGCAACTAGTATATAAGCAATTTACCACATTAATATCGATTTATCCTACATTAAGATTATGATTAAGAACTTCTCCTCACAAATAAAACCACCGCAACAGCATAGGTGCTAGCTCTACAACATTTCATTACCGCGAGGTCTTTGGAATTATCTTTTGGCGAAAGCTAAATATTAAAAACACTTTTTAAACTTCTCGTAAACAAAAAATCAGCTCTTTTTTAAGAGCTGATTTTATCAATTATAAAAAGGTATGTTGTTATCCTTTATCCAGTACACCAAGTGTGTATAAACGTTCCATAGTAGGAGTAGCGGCTCCACCGGTTTCTTCTAGAGTAATTCCAAAGGCTTCGGTATCAAACGCGTTGTTGATCTTGATTAACTGGTTGTAGGATTCCTTATCTGTAGGTAAGGTTCCTAAACTGGTAGGTGTTAATGGATCGAGCGTGAGTGACCATAGTTGATAGACCATGTTCTCTGGAACTTCTGGTAATCCTTTAATATCTACATAGGTAACGTTTTGCTCGTTATTATAGAACGCTACGGCATTACTGCTTTCAAATCCAGCCTGTCCACCTAAGTTTACTTTTACGGTGGCAGGATCTGCCAGTACGTCTAGGGTAGAGGCGTATTGCGTATTAAGAGATTCTATTTGTTCGTTTTCGGTTTCTAAGAATTCTTTTTGCTGCTCGGTTTGAACGAGTTGATCTTGAGCATTATTATTTGCATTAAATAAATATCCAGAGGCAATTAATAGCAATCCAGCGGCTGCCCAACCTATGATAGGACTCCATGAGCTGCGTGTGTTATTATTCTTATTTGCGCCTATAATCGCTTCTAGTCGATCATAAGTTTTATCATCGTGCGCTGGTGCTAGTCCAGCGGCAAGTCGTTGATAAGCATTTTCTATGCTTATGATTTCTTCCAGCACCTGTGGATGCTGTTTTGAAATCGCAGCTATTTCTTGAGCTCTTGTTGCTGGTAAAGCACCACAAACATAGAGTTCTAGATCACCGCTTTCTATAAGTTGTTGAATGTCCATCATTCTCCCATTACATTACGTAGTTCGCTTACACATTTTCTGTGTCGAGTTTTGAGCGTGCCTTCTGGTATGTTCAGTTCTGCTGCACCATCTTTAAAAGTAAATCCTTTAAAGAATATCAAGTCTATTATTTTAATACAGGTAGGCTTTAATTTGTTCACCCATTTCATAATTCCTAGACTATCGGTTTCCACTTCCATTTCATCAGTAGCATCCTCTGGGATATGTACGAAGTAATCGCGACTTAGGTTTTTCAAACTGTTTTTATGTGCTTTGGATCTTAAATGATCAATAGCGGCATTACGCGAAATGTTCAATGCCCAAGTGAAAAAGCGGCCTTGCTTCACGTCATAAGAGCTGGAGTTATTCCAAATCTTCATAAAAACATCTTGCAGAACTTCCTCTGCAATGGCATTATCTTTTACGACAGCATAGATGACACCTCGTAATGCTTCATTATATCTTTCATAAACACGAGAAAAAGCGGTCTCGCTGCCTTCTTGCATTCTTAATATTAATAAATCGGGTTGGTTACTCATAGGTTTATTTAAATCTGAGGTTAAGATGCAAAAAATCCGCGAGTTTCCACGCGGATTTTAAATTTTTCAATGTTAAAGTTATTATTCAATAACTCCACAAGCTACTCGTGCGCCAGCAGCACCACTAGGCTGAGAAGCAAAATCGTCTGCACTAGCGTGAACGATAAATGCTTTACCCATTACGTTGCGCGTCTCGTCATCACATCCTATACACCATTTGTCTGTACTGAATGTTAAGGTTGCTCCACCAGCATCGTTTGCTACTAGATTTCCTATATCACCCATGTGGTGATCGTGATCGCCCCATTTTCCGTGATCTTCGGTTGTAGGGTTCCAGTGACCACCAGCGCTCTTACCGTCATCGCTAGAACAATCTCCATTTTCATGGATATGTATCGCATGTTCTCCAGCAGTAAGACCTGTTAAGGATACGACCATGTTGACCTCTTTTTCGCCTTGAGTTAATATAATCGTACCAGCTACATCGCTACCACTTTTAGATCCCATAGCAACCATCACTTCTTTTCCTACCATCATGTCGCCGTCGTGATCATGATGATCATCATCGTGTCCACCATCGTCATCGCCGCCATCATCGTCATAAGACATCTCGCTGGTTACTTCTTTTACTTCTTCTTTAGTTGATTCTTTACAAGAGTTCAATCCTGTCATTAATCCTAGTGCCAAAATGGCTAGTGTTATTTTTTTCATGGTTGTAAATTTTGATTAAAAGTAAGCAACTTGTTTAGATTTTTATCATAAGAGTTTCTCAAATTTCATAGGATCGTGATTCCCTATTTTGAGATTTTCCATGGCGTTTAAAGCTAGGTCCACACGTTTTTGAGAACTATTTGCTCGATAAACCATAAAGATAATGTTGCGTTGTTTTCCTGGAAGTAAAGATTCAAAGATTTCATAAGCCTCATAATCACTGAGTAAAACGGCTTCTAGTTCCTCAGTCATGGGAGCTTGATATTTACTGGTGTCTTCACACATAGAAATAGATAGCTGGTCACCTTCGGTAACTTCGAGTTTTTTTTGGTTGGCCTTAGAAAACATCATTTGAGCAACACCGTGTTTTTTACCTACTGCGGCATATAGCGTCAATTCATTCTTGCTCGATGTGATGGTCGCCACGACTCGCTTGATTTTATCTTGAGCGATTTGTGCCGCAATATCCTCAGGAATAAGAATCGCACCGCTGAATCCGTTGTGTCCTAAAGTAGTTGTGAATGTGAAGGTCATTAATTAAAGTCTGTCAATCTGCGCTCGATGCAGAATTTGTTAGGTAGGGAAAGTTAAGGAAATTTTGATTTCAATCGGCAGTAGGCAGGTTGATTTTAGGAAAGCTGCGCTTCCTAAAATGTGAGTAGGCAGTGGTTTGTTTTTTGAGTTTTTCATTGTGAGTGAGACTTAGTCGAGCTTGGCAATCTGTTTATCTTATTCTCAAATGCAGATTACTTCGTCGTTGCTCTCCTCGTAATGACTGTTTTAAAGTTTTAATTTTATGTCAAGTGAGCAAAAAATCTCACCCTTTAGGGTTGGGGAAAGGATTTTGGTTTAAAACAACTTATCGTATTTCAACCTTTCCGACCAAATTTCCGTAAACTCCAATTTGCCCACCTTTCCTTTTCTAAGGAAAGGAGCTTTTTTTTAAGTATGGTGATAAAAGCTCCTCGCCTAAGATCCTGCATCCGACGAGCGAAGTTTACGTAGCGAGAGGAATGCACAGGACAGATTCAATTTTGACATGTCAAGAATTGAATCAGGAGTGGTTGAAAACACGATTGATTTTTCAAACGACTTTTCGTTTATCAACCTATCCGTCTTCCGACTATGTCGGAATCCACCTTTCCTCTCCCAGAAATTTGTGAGAATAAATTATCAAGGATCTGAAAGGAGCTTTTTTTTGTATTCTAATAAACTCACAAACTCACCAACTCAAAGACTCAAAGCTCACAGCTCACAAACTCACAGACTAAAAAACTAATCCACCAACTTAGTAATGACTTGCGTCTCGCTGTGTAGCGTTCTGTGGACTGGGCATTTGTCGGCAATGAGTAGTACTCGTTTTAATTGTTTTTCGTCCAGGTTGCTGGTGATTTTAATTTCGCGTGTAAAAGTGTCTATTTTTGCAGTATCGTCATCGCAATTTTCACAATCTGCTGCGTGTTGTTTATCATAATTCACGTGACATTCTACGTTTTTGATGTCCCATTTTTTACGTCGGGCATACATTTGAATGGTCATTACTGTACAAGCTGCTAGACCGCTAGAAAGCAAATCATATGGTGTAGGACCAAAATCGTTGCCACCTATACTCGTAGGCTCGTCTGCGGTAAAGTAGTGATTTCCTGCCTTCATTTGTGTGGTAAATAATGTCTCTTGATCCAGACTTGCGACCACATTATGTGTTGAATTTAGAGCAGTTTCTTTTTCAACATCTAGATATCGCGATGACCATCCAGCAATCACTTCACCTACATAAATGGAATCTTTTTTATTCATCAACAAATGGTCTGCACCGTCTAGACTTACAAAACTCTTAGGGTGAATGGCCGCGTGGTATAATTTCTCAGCATGCTGAATTCCCACAGTATCATCTTGTGGAGAGTGCATGATAAGTACCGGTTTGCGCAGTTCTTTTAAGGTTTTGGTCACCATTTGCTCGTTGAGATCTTTGAGCAATTGCTCTTTGATTTTGAACGGTCTGCCGCTTAATTGTACGGTAGCTTCTCCGTTTTCTACGATGGCATTGAGTTGGTCTCCAAATAAATGTCTTACATGTTTAGTATCACTCGGTGCACCTATGGTAGCAACTGCTTTTATGGAGCTCGCTTTCGCGGAAGCGTATATCACAGCCGCACCACCTAAACTATGACCTACCAGTAGAGTAGGAGCTTTATAGTGTTCTTTTAAATAGTCAATAGCGGCCAATAAATCATCTACATTTCCAGAGAAATTAGTGTCGGCAAAATCACCGTCGCTGTCACCTAAACCCGTGAAGTCAAAACGCAACACACCAAAACCAGCACTAGTCATGGCACGTGTAATATTCTTAGTCGCGCCGAAGTTCTTACTGCACGTAAAACAATGCGCAAATACAGCATAATTATGTGGTAATCGGTCTGCTGGTAATTCTAAACGACCGCTCAGTTCATAACCAGCAGCGTTTTTAAAATTGATTTTCTCGAAGTTCATGGGTTTTTATTTGGTTCCTACAATTTACAACATCGCTCTGTATTAAAGACTATGGGCGGGAAATATGGGTAAGGAAAAAGGAAATTTATTCCTCAGTCTCAATCTCAGTCCACAGTCTGCAGTCACAGTTTTCAGTCTGCAGCTCAGTAGGCAGTAGGCAGGTCGCACAGTCGCTTCGCTCTTTTAGCGGGAAGTAGGCAATTTTTAAGCTGAATACTTATATGAAATTGAACACGATGACTGCCTACTTACATTTTAAGTTGCGGAGCAAACTTAAAATCAACCTGCCTACTGCCTACTTTTACGAGAAACGAAACCTTTCATTGATCTTAAAACGTGAAGTTCTAGTATCAACCGACAATTGAATGTCACCTCAATTTTTAGGCGTTGTTTTAAGTTTTCCGAAGTGATTTGGGTAGGGATATCGGTTCTGAACCATCAGTCGTGATCCAACCTTTCCGACCAAATTTCCGTAAACTCCAATTTGCCCACCTTTCCTTTTCTAAGGAAAGGAGTTTTTTTTTAACTCTAATGATAAAAAGCTCCTCGCCTTAGATAAGGCGAGGACAGATTCAATTTTGACATGTCAAGAATTGAATCAGGAGTGGTTGAAAACACGATTGATTTTTCAAATGACTTATCGTTTATCAACCTATCCGACCAAAATTACGCTAAGCTACATTTTGCCCACCTTTCCTTATCTAAGGAAAGGAGCTTTCCTAATTTCTAATAAACTCAAAAACTCAACGACTCATCAACTCAAAAACTAATTTCATTCCCACAAATCAATCGTTACTTCTTTCATTTCTACAACAAAAGGATCCCAGTTTTTAGTAAGCCATTGTTGAGATTCTAGGACTTTCTTTTCGGCTAGGTTTTTAGCTTGGTTGTACAATTGAGTTTCTGTAGCGGTTTGTGGTCCTTGACGGCTGCTTATGTACTGATTAGCCAGTCCTATGCGATTCATAACAGTCACTTCAGGATTGCGAGTGATTCCCTGACGCTTATCTGGCGTACCGAAATATTTATGCTGCTCTTTCTCTAGGCCTTTAATGATGGAGTCGGTTTTTTTAATTTGAGCTTTATAGGCTTTTTTATCCTTGTCTTTCATCATTTTTAAGAAGGTTTCGGCTTTCTTTTTATTTTCTGCTAGTTGTTCTGTTATTCCAGAGACCATGGTAGAAAGTCCTTCTAATTTCTTTTGAGCCTCATAGCGTTCTTTTAAATCGGCCGTGGTGATCTCGCTAATTCTAGGATCGTCTTTAATGGTGATGTTTGTTTCACTTGTCGTGTTTCCATAATGTAATACGGCTCTGTAAGTTCCTGGAAGAACTTGAACGCCACTAGGTTCTCTCTTTGATGTATTGATACCGCGTGAAGGTCTGTCAGCTCCTTTTTCACGCATTCTCCAGCTCCAAGTGTGGACTCCTTTTTCTTTAGGAATCTTATTAGAAAGTGTACGTATCAATCGGTCGTCATCATAGATTTTCATAAAAATAGAATCGGACTTGATGGTGTCATTTTTAGCCTTTAAGTCTTTGTCAAAAAAGTATTTGAATTTTGCACCACTGCTTCGGTTTTCTCCATGGAACATCGCATCGGCACCAAATCTACTTCCAGTAGGTTGCTGATAACGAGCAAAGTATGCAGTAGGTGGATTGTATAATTGGATCGCTTTCCCTTCGACAGGCTCAGGGCGGCGCGCGAAAGCAACAAAAGGAGCTAAGTCATCTAAAACCCAAGCCGCACGGCCAAAAGTACCTATCACTAAGTCGTTTTCACGTTCTTGAATCACTAAATCTTTCACAGAAACTGTAGGGAAACCATTTGTATATTTCACCCAATCGACACCTGCGTTAATGCTCACATAGAGTCCATCATCTGTTCCTAAGAACATTAAGTTATCCTCTAGAGGATGCTCGATAATACTCAAAGCGTAGCTCTCCACATCATCTTTATCAACGATGCGTGTCCAGCTTTTACCATAGTTAGTGGTGCGATATGCGTACGGTTCAAAATTGAATCTGCGGTAATCGTTTGCTACGAGTAGAGCCGTTCCTTTTTTAGTTTTGGAAGCTTTTATTTGTGCAATCCAGCTGCCTTTAGGTAGTCCTTTTAAACCATTTGAAACATCATCCCAACTGTCACCACCATTTTTAGAGACATGTACACGACCATCATCAGATCCAGTGTAAATTACTCCAGGCTCTGTGGAACTAGGTTCTATAACTAGTAAAGTGGTATGATTCTCAGCTCCAGTAGCATCCATGGTTAATCCGCCAGATTCTGATTGTTTTTGTTTCTCTGGATCGTTAGTAGTCAAATCTGGAGAAATCACTTCCCAAGTGAGTCCTTTATCTGTAGATTTATGAACAAACTGACTACCGAAGTATAGGGTTGAATTATCAAACGGATCGATGTTAATAGCTGCATTCCAGTTGAATCGTAGTTTTACATCAGGATCTGAATGTGTAGGGCGCACGCTGTAATTATTACCCGTTTGCCAGTCATAACGACTCACAAATCCTTGCTGACTCATAGAATAACCGAAACGATTATCATCTGGATCTGGAACAACGTCAAATCCATCTCCAAAGCTGATTTCCTGCCAGTAACTGTTTCTTATACCTTGAGCACGCCATGAATACGCTGGTCCACGCCAGCTGCCGTTATCTTGCATTCCACCATAAACATTATACGGAATTTCATTATCTACATTAATATGATAGAATTGTGCGACCGGTAAGTTCCCTATAAATCTCCATGTTTTCCCACGGTCACGAGTGATGTTGAGTCCACCATCATTACCGTCGATCATGAACTTTCCATTTTTAGGATGGATGTACCAGGCATGATGATCTGGATGCACACCATTACTCACTCCATAAGCTGGCATGAGCTGTTTAAAGTTTTTCCCGCCATCTTCAGAAACATTTACGTAAGTGAAAACAGAATATACCCGATTCTCGTTTTGAGAATCTACGTAGATTTCAGAATAATAGAATGGTCGGTTTCCTATGTCGCTTTTATCGTTGATTTTTTTCCACTTGAATCCGCCATCTGTGGATTTATAAAGGGCGTTTTTCTTTGCCTCTACGAGTGCATAAACTATGTTAGGTTCGCTAGGAGCAATGGCAATTCCTATACGTCCTAGTTCGCCTTTAGGTAATCCTTCTTCATCGGTTATTTTTTTCCAGTTTTCACCACCATCATGTGTCATGTATAATCCAGAACCTTCTCCTCCAGATTTAAAGAACCAAGGATCACGTTTGTGTTCCCACATGGCAGCAATCAATTTATTAGGATTAGTAGGATCCATTACAAGATCTGCAGCACCAGACTTATCGTTGGTATAAAGAATTTTTTTCCAGGTTTTACCACCATCAGTAGTTTTAAAAACACCACGTTCAGGATGAATTCCCCATGGTGAACCTATTGCTGCGGCATAAACCACATCAGGATTAGTAGGATCTATAACGACTCTATGAATGTTACGTGTTTTTTCCAGTCCCATGGATTTCCACGATTTTCCTCCATCGAGTGATTTATAAATACCGTATCCACCATTCAACGAGTTACGTGGATTTCCTTCTCCGGTTCCTACCCAAACCACACTAGGATTAGACTGTTGAATTGCTACGGCACCAACAGATGCGGTTACTTCGTCTTCAAAAATAGGATCCCAAGTGATTCCACCGTTGATAGATTTCCACAATCCGCCACTGGCAGTTCCTGCATAGATAATCTCTGGATTATCGTGAACTACATCTATAGAAGTCACACGACCCGACATACCACCAGGACCGATATTACGCGGTTTTAAGTTTTTAACGAGTTCTAAATCAAGTTTTTGAGAGAATGCTATGCTCGATATTAAGCAAAGGCAGAGGAGAAGTAATCTTTTCATAGTCAATAAAAGTTGGACTATAAAGATAAGTAATGAAACCGCTTTCGCGAAAGCGTGTTGATAAAGGCTTATAAATTGATGAGAAGCTGTTAGATACTAGGTTGTTGGGTTCTTGGGTTTTTTATGAAACGTGATTAATTTTAATGCAATTGCGCGAACATCCCTCTAAATCTCCCTTCTAAGGGAGACTTTTAGATAGAGATATGATAGTTTATAAGTTTATAACAGCTCCTTCCTTTGAAAGAAAGTTGGGATGGATGTATATCGTTGTTTAGTACAAGTCTTAAATGCTTTCTATTTTTAATTGCTAAATACATTAAATACACCAATCATAATTCCCCAAGCTAATCCGTTCACTCCTAATACTAGTCCAACAATTGAAACAAAACGTTCCCAAGAACTTATCGTTTGTTTGATACGTACTTTTAAGTGACTTGTATCACTGTCGTTTTGTAATAATCTACCGATGGGAAGCATTGATTGATTTACTTTCAATCCTGTATGATTTGTAAGTTGTAACGTATAACGACCTGCTTCTTTGATTCTGAATTTATAAAATTCAATTCCATAGATACCTTTTTTTCTGAAAGTATAATTTGGAAAACTAGTATTTAAACGTACACTTACGTTGTTCCTATTATATATCATAGCGTTAAAAGTCCCGTCATTTGATACATGCTTAGCGCCAATAAAACAGAAGGAATATAAACCAATAGTTTTAAATTCTAACTCATGCTTAATTGAATCGAGAGGAAATTCTATAATAGTTTTACACCTGTAAGATTTAATTAAATATTTAATTGAATAATACAGCATTACCAAACTCATAAGCCCAATACCGATAAATAGAAGTTGCAAAGAAGTCAATTGTTTAATTTTTAAATGTTTGTTTTTTCCTCTATCACCTTAGTTTTTGAAAATATATCGTGAAATCCATCTTTCATAAATAAATAGGAAAGGGCTTCTAATGGTATAAAACGACAAGCTGTTCTCATTAGAATCTCACTTAAATCTGGTTTTTCATTCTTTTCAGACACGACTATAGTTCCGGTTATTATTTTACCTAATGTCTTATCCCAAATTGCTTCTTGAATCACATAATAAGCAAACATTAATAATCCTATCCAAAACTTCTTATAATTATTCCAATTACGTTCTATACTTAGTGAACCAAAGCTTTCTAACGCTAATTCGATAAGAATTAGGAGCAATACGATTATGAAAGAATCAAATAAGTAATTTATAAATCTCAATTTATTACTCGCTCTATGATCAACTATTTTCTCAATTTTAGAAAGTCTGTGATACGCATCACGGTCGTTGACATACAGATAAACATCTAATCCACGTTGCTCTGCGATGCGTTGTGCTTGTTCAATTTCTTGTAAAGAATGAGATTCCTTATCATCAGTGATGATGTTGAGGATTTCTAGGTCGGTTAATGAATTCAATTTATTTGCTAATCAAATAATCGCTCAATTCCATTTCTTTCCACATCTCATTGTATAGTGGTTGTAGAGCATTACTACCACTAAATTCCTCCAGCCTCAAACTCGATTTTTGAATGCTGCCAGGTCTTCCATTAGTCATGATATCTTGTAAACAAGCGGCAAGTAGTGGCTCATTTACATCTCCTAGAATTCCTAAATTGCTGTAATCTTCTTGAAGAGCAATATCTGGAGCTAGTCCATTGAAGTAATCTGTAAAGCCGGCGTTATTGATACTTTTAAGAACTAGTGGTTGCAGTGCGTAACGGTGCGCTGGATTTGCTCCAGATCTACCAAAGTTAGAACTATCATACAAAGTAATACTTGCCTGGAATTTTCCAGCGGTATCATCACCTACTTGAATCACGTCTACATAAGGTTCTAGCGCTGCAATGACTAATTCACTTGCACTGGCGCTGCTACCTGTGGTAATCACGTGGACTTTAGAAAGTCCTAATGTATTCAATGTGCTACCTGCGTTTGTACTCGTTTTAAAGAAATTAGTTAATCGATCAGGTTGTGAGTTTTGTAAAGCTGCCTGAACGTCTGGATTCCATTCTTCGGTAGAGAAGACGTCGCTGGTAGGTTGTCCAGAGATGAGACTTCCTAAAATAATCGATGTATTTACTGATCCACCACCATTGTATCTTAAATCAAGCACTAAATGAGTCACTCCAGCCGCTTGAAAAACTCCAAAAGCATTGTTCAATTCTTCATCAAAGTTTGCCGTAAAGCTGTTATACATCAAGTAACCTATTTTTTGAGCACCTTGATCAATGATTTCGGTTTTAAAAACTGGATTCTCTGTAAGTGATGATTTATCAAGTGTGATAGTCATACCATTTCCCGTAGCAACACCAGCATTCAAATCTGCCAGGCCTATGGTATAAGAGTTAGGCGCTAGCAATACTCTAAAGTTATCTCGAGTCAGTTGTATTCCATCAACCTCGTTGAAGATCATGCCACGTTCTACATTTTGAGCACTTGCACTAGAATTAGGCAATACATAGCGTACATAACCCCAAACATTAGTCGCACTTCCAGATTCACCTACCAGACCGAATTCCATACCGTTGTTCAAAGTCGTCCCAGCAAATAGTTGTTCGAGTGCTACGTAATCATTTACGATTACACTAAAACGATCAGTAAAAGGTCTGTCAAAAACGAGTGATTCAAAGAATTCCTCTGGAGTATCATAAACGCTATGGAAATCCTCTAGTTCCTCAACAGTCGCAAATCGATCGTTTGCTAGCTCAGGAACATCTGGTTTGTATAAATAAAAGGCCTGCATTCCTCTGTAAACAAAGTTCTTAACCGATGTGGAAGAAGCAAACGAGTCGTCGTTATCCTTAAAACAACTTACGGTTACCAGTGCTGTGAGACATAGAATTATTAAACTTTTATAGGATTTTATCATGGTGTATAATTGTAGGGATTAAAAATAGGAAAAAGCCATTACTATAAGGACGATTCCTTTTTTCTTTTATCAAATATAAGGTGCGACTATCACATTTATATAACGTAGAAATTATGAGAATAGTTTGAGATGTTGAGGATACGCTTTCGCGAAAGCGTAATCCCAAAGCCCACCATTTCTATAAAAAAGCATATTTATTAAAAAAATTATAACATCTTGTAACATTAAAATAGCATGCTCGTCATGATAATAGAACCAACACAATGAACCAACAAGAATTCATAGCTGTTTTTAAAGAAGTACAACACAAAATGTACTTTTTATCAAAACGCTTGCTGACCTCACATGAAGAGGCAGCAGACGCTGTGCAGGAAGTAATGGTAAAATTGTGGACCAAGCGCGACACGCTGGAAGAAGTAAAGAACAAAGAAGCCTATGCCATGCAAATGGTAAAAAACTTCTCACTGGATCGCTTAAAGAGCAAGCAAGCGAGTCATTTAAGAATAGTTCACAGTAACTATGAAGATGATCATCGCAACGCTCAAGAAGAAATGGAACGTGAGGCAAAAGTCACTATGGTACAGAATGTGATTAATACCTTACCAGAGCAATATAAAATGGTATTGCAGCTGCGAGACATACAGCAATATGACTATGAAGCCATAGAACGTATTATGGACATGAAGTCCACCGCGGTAAGAGTAACATTAAGCAGAGCACGTAAAATGCTCAAAGAAAAAATAGAAGAACAGTATCAAATAGAAATCGCATGAATGCACTATTAAACAAATATTGGGAAGGACAAACGAGTCTGGAAGAAGAGCAGCAGCTCAAGGATTACTTCAATAGTAATGAAGTAGCACCAGAGCATGAAGTGTATCGCAGTATTTTCAACACTTTTGAGCTGGAAAATGAACTGGAAAAAGGACTAGAGTTTGACGCATTTGCAAAGATGTCTCCAGTAGAAAAGCCTGTAGATCGTAGTATGATAAAAGTACTTAAAGGTTTAGGTATTGCTGCAGGATTTGCCGCTGTGATCGCATTAGGTTCTACATATATAGGAGTAGAAAAGACTGAAACTAATCTAGGAACTTATGACGATCCTAAAGAAGCATACTACGCAACCGTTGAGGCGTTACAACTGGTCTCTACTAAATTTAATAATGGACGTAGCAACTTACAACCTCTAGAAGAAATTAATAATCAGACAGAAAAAGTCTTTAAAACAATTAAATAATAATAAAAACAAGAATCTCTTAAATACAAAAAAATGAAAAAGTTAATTTACATAACAGCCTTTTTACTTACTAGTGGAATCGCTATGGCACAAAATTTTAGTGCACTTGATAATCTTAAAAACACGTCAGAGACTGTCGTTACTAGTGAGATGTTTGGCCTTATCGCAAACATAGAAATAGACAGTGATGATAAAGAATTCAATGATATTAAAAAGATCATAGATAATCTTACAGAACTACGTGTTTATGCTACAGATAATCCTACCAGTGCAGCGACTTTAAACTCGTTTGCTACTAAGTACATCTCTAGTAATAACCTAGTGAAATTAATGCACGTTAAAGAAGATGGACAAATGTTTACCTTCCACATGCGCAAAGGTAGCTCTGACAAGAAAGTACGTAATCTAGTTATGCTTATTAATGATACAGACGGTGATGATAAAGACACTGTGTTCTTAATCATCTCTGGAGATATAGATTTAAAACAAATTTCTAAGCTTACTAAAATGCTTAACGTCCCAGGACAAAAGCAAATTGAAGACGCTACTAAGTAGTCAATCATAAAAAACTAACCAAGTGGTTAACCTTCACTTGGTTTTTTATTTAATAACCATTAAAACTTACCATTATGAATAATATAATAATAAGAGTACTCACCTTAGGTATAGGAATAATTTTATTCTTTACCTCATGTAGTTCAGACCCTAGTTTACAGCAATATTTTGTGGATAGTCAGGAAAAGGACGGATTTGTAACCACGACCATTCCTAAAGGAATTCTAGGACTAGACGTATCTGGAATGAGTGCCGCTTCTCAAGAGGCTTATAATTCTATAGATAAAGTAAACGTGTTGTATTATCCTATTGATAAGAACAATATGGCAGCTTTTGAAAAAGAACAAGCTCAATTAAGCGCAATTCTCAAAAATCAAGATTTTAAAACCCTAATGACGCACAAGTCTGATGGTGTAAATATGCGTTTTCTCTATGACGGGTCTGATGATAGTATCGATGAGATGATCGTTTATGGATCTTCTCCAGAAATGGGATTAGGTGTTGCAAGAGTTTTAGGCGACGATATGAAGCTGGGAGCAATTATGAAGATGATGGAAGAAGTGAAAGACGTGAACGTAGATAAGTCTGCGATGAGCGGTATTCTTAAAAGTATAGGAATAGAAACTAACGAAGATGGAGTGGTAGATGAGGCAGCTATGAAGAGAATTCTAGCGTCCAAAGGTATCGACACTACTGATATCAATGTAGATATGAATAGTAAGGAGTAATCGTTACTCATCATTATATAAAAACCGCTGCAGTTTTCTGTAGCGGTTTTTCTGTTTAAAACAGCCCATTTTTATGCGTGACAATTTGCAAGAATCGGTTTATATTTGCACGCCTTTTGGGATGGTGATGATTTGAATAATCACGCTTTCGCGAAAGCGAATAACAACAAACAATACAACACATGAAAGCAGGAATAGTAGGATTACCTAACGTGGGAAAATCTACCCTTTTTAACTGTCTGTCTAATGCCAAAGCGCAAAGTGCTAACTTTCCGTTTTGTACTATAGAACCTAACGTAGGAGTGGTAAACGTACCAGATCCTAGATTGAAAAAACTTGAAGAGTTAGTAAATCCTGAGCGAGTGATTCCGGCAACTGTAGAAATCGTAGATATCGCAGGACTTGTAAAAGGAGCCAGTAAAGGTGAAGGATTAGGAAATCAGTTTCTAGGAAACATACGTGAGACTGATGCTATTATTCACGTGTTACGTTGTTTTGATAACGATAATATCATTCACGTAGATGGGAAAATAGATCCTATCAACGATAAAGAAACTATAGATATTGAGTTGCAATTAAAAGACCTTGAAACAGTTGATAAAAAACTGGAAAAGGTAAAACGTGCTGCTCGTACCGGTAATAAAGAAGCTCAAAAAGAAGAAGAAGCTTTAATGAAAGTTAAAGACGCTCTTGAGGCTGGAAAATCGGTAAGAACTATTGATTTTGAAGAGACTATTCACGAGGAATTCATCAAGCCATTACAGTTTATTACAGATAAGCCAGTAATGTACTTATGTAACGTTGATGACGCATCGGCAGTTACTGGGAATGCTTATGTAGATCAAGTACGTGAAATGGTAAAGGATGAGAATGCTGAAGTACTTGTACTAGCTGTAGGAACTGAGGCAGACATTGCAGAACTGGACGATTATGAAGAACGCGAAATGTTCCTCGCAGACATAGGTCTGGAAGAAGCAGGAAGTGCAAAGTTGATACGCAGTGCTTACAAGTTATTGAATCAGCAAACATATTTTACGGCTGGTGTTAAAGAAGTAAGAGCCTGGACCGTTAAAATAGGAGCGACTGGACCACAAGCTGCTGGAGTAATCCATACAGACTTTGAAAAAGGATTTATACGTGCTGAGGTTATTAAGTATGATACTTACGTAGAATACGGCTCTGAAGCAAAAGTTAAAGAAGCCGGAAAACTTAAAATAGAAGGTAAAGAATACATCGTTCAAGATGGTGATGTGATGCATTTCTTGTTTAATGTATAAACTTTAGAACTCGAACTCGAACTTGAACTAGAACTAGAACTTAAATTCGAACTTGAAACTTGAAATTTTTGAAACCGAATCTGCTGTGAAGTGGATTCGGTTTTTTGTTGTTTAAAAGTGAAGTGGTAATACCTGCAGTTTCTGCATCAAGTATGGAAAATCATTTATTTATAAATCTAGAGATTTAAGATTTGCATTTTTTTAAATCTGAACCTACCAATTATAGTTAATGAGTAGTGTTGTTTTTCTTTATTCTTCCTCATCAGGTGCACAAGTCTCCACCCAAAGCGCTTCTACCTTATCACGAGCCCATTGCGTGCGTCTCAAGAACTTTAAACTAGATTTAATCGTAGGATTTGTATTGAACGAGTTGATTCTTATACGATCGCCCAGCTCATCCCAGCCAAATTTCTCAACGAGATCTTCAACGATTTGTGCGAGTTTGATTCCGTGTAATGGGTTGTTGGGTTGTGTGCTCAAATTATTTTTATTATAATGTCTATTCTTAAATCAATTGACTGAGTGATAAATTATTTTTTATAACTAATCCTCCATAAAATCCATAGATTCCTTCACACCACTGGATTTACCAGACTCGCTTACACGTGCATAGAAGTAGTGATCATAATCATTATCATCTAGAGCATTATAGACACTATCGTTTTGAAGCTCATTTGTGTAGCCATTTATAGTATTACTGTGTCCAAAAAGCACTACCGTTTTCCCGCGATATTTTTTAAGTAAGTCCATGGCTTTAGTATTTCTAACATCATAAATTTCCACATCCATATCGTGAGCAGCTGCAAGTGGAGCCGCGGTTTCACGAGTACGCTTGTAATCTGAACTAATAATATGATCTACATTTTTTAAGAAAAAGTAGTTGACCCAAGCTTCGGCGCGTTTTTTTCCTTGTTCTGTCAGTTCTGGATCGCTTCCTTGATCGCTGCGTTTCTCTGCATGTCTTATAAAATAAAAGGTCGTGATTCCTTGATTGTCAACTGGTTCACCTTGTTTAGGACCTGTATTGCAAGAGGATAAACTTAATAACGCAACAAGTAAAAGTAATTTTTTCATGGAATTTGTTTAAAGCTTAAATCTAGGGCTTTTCAGTCTTTTTTACCAACTAGAATGTCGTTCATATTTATCCACAATTGAGGTGTAAATAGTGTTAATTAATTTCGCTTTCGCGAAAGCGAAATACCAACACAAATCCCTATATTTCGAGAACGACTGCAGATTTAATTTATGGCTGAAAACACGCAATATACTGAGGATAACATCCGCTCACTAGACTGGAAAGAACACATAAGAATGCGACCTGGAATGTACATCGGGAAACTGGGCGATGGCTCCAGTGCAGACGATGGAATTTATATTCTAGTAAAAGAGGTCATCGATAACTCGATTGACGAGTTTGTGATGGGATCTGGTAAAACCATTGAGGTTTCTATCCAAGGCGATCGTGTAACTGTGCGTGATTATGGTCGTGGTATTCCGCTAGGTAAGGTTGTAGATGTAGTATCTAAGATGAATACTGGTGGTAAGTACGATTCACGAGCGTTTAAAAAATCTGTTGGACTGAATGGAGTAGGTACTAAGGCTGTAAATGCGCTTTCAAGTTTTTTCCGTGTGGAATCTACTCGTGATGGTAAAAGCGCTAGTGCTGAGTTTTCTCGCGGTGAACTCAACGATCAAGAAATGCTGGAGGAAACCTCACGACGCAAAGGAACTAAAATGACTTTTGTTCCAGATAGTGAGATTTTCAAAAACTTTAAATATCGTCCAGAATATATAGCACGTATGTTGAAAAACTACGTTTACTTAAATCCAGGACTAACGATAATGTTCAACGGTGAAAAATTCTATTCTGAAAATGGATTGAAGGACTTGCTGAGTGAAAATATCATCGATACAGATCGTTTATATCCTATCATTCACTTGCGTGGTGAGGACATAGAAGTTGCTATTACACATAGTAGAACGCAATATAGTGAGGAATATCACTCGTTTGTAAATGGGCAAAACACTACTCAAGGTGGAACACACTTGGCCGCTTTTAGAGAAGCGCTAGTGAAGACCATAAGAGAATTTTATGGTAAGAATTATGAAGCTAGTGATGTGCGCAAGTCCATCGTTAGTGCGATTGCTATAAAAGTAATGGAGCCTGTTTTTGAATCACAAACTAAAACCAAGCTAGGTTCTACAGATATGGGCGGTGATTTACCTACGGTGCGTACGTTTATCAATGATTTTCTCAAAACGCAATTAGATAATTACCTTCACAAGCACGCCGATGTTGCTGAGGCGATACAGCGTAAAATCATTCAAGCAGAACGTGAACGCAAAGACCTATCTGGAATAAGAAAGCTCGCTCGTGATCGTGCCAAAAAATCAAATCTTCACAACAAAAAACTACGTGATTGCCGTGTTCACCTTACTGATAGTAAAAAAGAAAACAATCTAGACAGCACGTTATTTATTACCGAGGGAGATTCTGCAAGTGGATCGATTACTAAATCTCGTAATGTAAATACACAAGCTGTTTTCTCACTGCGTGGTAAGCCTTTGAATTCTTACAACATGTCTAAGAAGATCGTGTATGAGAATGAGGAATTCAACTTGTTACAAGCTGCTCTTAATATAGAGGACAGCATGGAAGATTTACGTTATAATAAAATCGTCATCGCTACCGATGCCGATGTGGATGGAATGCACATTAGATTACTGCTCATCACATTTTTCCTTCAGTTTTTTCCAGAATTGATTAAAAAAGGTCACATATATATCCTACAAACACCTCTCTTTAGAGTACGTAATAAAAAGGAAACTAGATATTGTTATACGCCAGAGGAACGCAAGGACGCACTTGCGGCATTAGGTAAAAACCCAGAGATTACCCGATTTAAAGGACTAGGTGAAATCAGTCCAGACGAGTTCAAGCATTTCATAGGAGAAGACATGCGTCTGGATCCATTAATGCTGGATGATAATATGAGTATCGAAGATTTATTGAGTTTTTATATGGGTAAAAATACTCCTACGAGACAGGAATTTATTATTGATAATTTGAAGGTGGAACTTGATATAATTGAGGAGGATACTGTTTAATACGCTTTCGCGAAAGCGTGATGAAAAATCATGAGTAAGTAATAACTATAATTAAATGGCAAAGAACATAATTTACATAGTTACCGGCATGTTACTATTTATAGGTTTGATTACGATAGCAACTGGAGTGTTAATGGCAGTTTTGAACTGGGATTTAGATTATGGTTTTACTAAGTTTAAAGGTTCTATCTTAATATATCTGGGATTAGTATTTGTTGTTCTAGGCGGTCTTTTAGGGATTATAAAGATGATAAGAGAAAAAAGAAATAAAATAAACCGTTAACCGATAACAGTTAACTAACAAATGAGTGAAGAAAACGAAGAATTAGAACCTATTAACGACAGCGAAATGCTGGAACCTAAAGAAACCATTACTCGTATCACGGGAATGTATAAAGAGTGGTTCCTGGATTATGCCAGTTATGTGATTCTAGAACGCGCAGTACCAGCGATAGAAGATGGTTTTAAACCAGTACAGCGTCGTATCATGCAGTCCATGAAGGACTTAGATGATGGTCGTTATAACAAGGTAGCAAATATAGTAGGTCACACGATGCAGTATCATCCACATGGAGATGCCAGCATTAGTGATGCTATGGTGCAAATAGGGCAAAAAGACATGCTCATAGATATGCAAGGAAACTGGGGAAACATCTTTACAGGTGATCCAGCAGCTGCATCTCGTTATATAGAAGCGCGACTTTCTAAGTTTGCGCTAGAAATTCTCTTCAATCCTAAAATTACTGAGTGGCAAGCCAGTTATGATGGCCGTCGCAAAGAACCCGTTAACCTACCGGTAAAATTCCCATTACTTCTCGCACAAGGTGCAGAAGGAATAGCCGTAGGATTAAGTACCAAAGTATTACCACACAACTTTATAGAACTCATCGATGCTTCTATAAAGCATTTACAAGGGAAACGTTTCACCATTTATCCAGATTTTCCAACTGGTGGAGAAATAGATGTTTCTAACTATAATGATGGATTACGTGGTGGAAAAGTACGTGTGCGTGCAAAAATGCATTCACCAGATAAGAATACTATCGTAATTACTGAAATCCCGTATTCTACAAATACGAGCTCATTAATAGACTCGATTTTGAAAGCCAATGAGAAAGGTAAAATCAAAATCAAAAAGATTGAAGACAACACCGCTGCAGATGTCGAGATAATGATCCACCTGCACGCAGGAATCTCTCCAGATAAAACGATGGACGCGCTGTTTGCATTCACAAACTGTGAGTCGAGCATTTCGCCGCTGGGTTGTGTTATTGAAGATAACAAACCTCTATTTGTAGGTGTGACTGAGATGTTACGTCGTAGTGCAGACCACACTGTAGATTTATTAAAGCAAGAACTGGAAATACAACTCGATGAAGTAGAAGAGCAGTGGCACTTTGCATCTCTAGAACGTATTTTTATTGAGAATAGAATCTATCGCGATATAGAAGAAGAGGAAACTTGGGAAGGCGTTATCGCTGCGATAGATAAAGGATTAAAACCTCACATAGGTCATTTAAAACGCGCTATTACTGAGGAAGATATTACGAGACTGACAGAGATACGTATCAAACGTATTTCTAAGTTTGATATTGATAAAGCACAACAAAAAATTGATGCGCTGGAAGATCGTATTGCTCAGTTAAAAGATTACCTGGCAAATCTTATTGAATATGCCATCAATTACTTCACAGCCCTTAAAAAGAATTATGGTGAAGGAAGAGAACGTAAAACTGAAATCAAAACCTTTGATGATATTGTTGCTACTAAGGTAGTAATGAGAAACACAAAACTCTACGTTAATAGGGAAGAAGGTTTCATAGGAACTTCACTTAAGAAAGACGAGTACGTCACCGATTGTGCTGATATTGATAATATAATCGTCTTTACCAGAGATGGGAATATGACGGTGACTAAAGTGGATTCTAAGACCTTTGTAGGTAAAGATATCATTCACGTTGCCGTGTTCAAGAAGAAAGATAAACGTACTATATATAATGTTATTTATCGTGATGGTAAATCAGGTCCTAGTTATGTAAAACGATTTGCAGTTACCAGTGTGACAAGAGATAAAGCTTATCCTATGGGTAAGGCAGAGAAAGGATCGCACGTGCATTACTTCAGCGCAAATCCTAATGGAGAAGCAGAGGTAGTTTCCATTAATTTGCGCCAGCAAGGAAGTATTAAAAAAGTGAAATGGGATCTTGATTTCTCTGAAATTCTTATCAAAGGAAGAGCTTCAAAAGGTAATCAAGTAACTAAATATAATATTAAGAAAGTTGAGCTTAAAGAAGAAGGCGTGAGTACTTTGAAACCACGTAAAATTTGGTTTGATGATACCGTACAACGATTAAATGTAGATGCACGAGGAGAACTTTTAGGTGAATTTAGAGGAGAAGATAGGTTGTTGATTATCAATCAAAAAGGACTGGTTAAAACGATCATACCCGATGTTACCGCACGATTTGATGAAGACATGATTGTTTTGGAAAAATGGAGTCCTAAAAAACCAATTAGTGCGATTTATTTCCACGGTGAGAAGGAATTATTTTATGTCAAGAGGTTCCTTGTAGAAAATGAGGAAAAAGAGGAAACATTCTTACCAGAGGTTGAAGGTTCTTATCTAGAAGTCGTTTCTACAGATTATAAGCCTGTGGCAGAACTGGTTTTCAATAAGCCTAGAGGTAAAGAACAACCACCTAATGAACCTGTGGATTTAGATGAATTTATATCTGTAAAAGGTTTAAGTGCTCAAGGTAACCAATTGACTAAGAGTAAAGTTAAGCAAATCAATTGGCTTGATCCATTGCCTTATGAAGAGCCAGAAACTACACCAGCTGCTGAGGTTGAAGTAAATGAGGAAACAGTAATCTCACCAAATGAGGACCAAGAAAATGCCACTAAAGCTACTGAGATCAAAAAAGATCCTAACGAGCCAGATCCTGATATAGATGATACTGGACAGGCGAGTCTGTTTTAAGTGTTAAAAGTTTTATATAATCCTGCTTTCGCGAAAGCGGGATTTTTACATTTGTACCATATAATAAGATACTATGAAGTTTTTACAAGAGTTTAAGGAATTTGCTGTTAAAGGAAATATGATTGATATGGCGATAGGTATCATCATAGGTACTGCCTTTAATAATGTGGTACAAACATTAGTAAAAAAAGTGCTATTACCACCACTATCTTATTTAACTGACGGAGTAAATTACCAAGATAAAAAATGGGTATTGCGTGAAGCAAATGAAGAATTAACAGGAGATGCTGCTACAGCTATAGAGATAGGCTACGGAGAGTTTTTGCAAGTAAGTTTAGACTTTGTAATCATTGGATTTACGGTGTTTATCGTTGTGAAATTAATGAATAGATTGCGTAACAAATCTCATGATTCCAAAGATAAAACAGTCGTTACTCCTAAGGATATTGAATTACTATCTGACTTGAGAGAACTCATGAAAGAGCAAAATGAGATCTTATTAAAGAGCACGGCTACAGATCATCGAGCTTAAAATTACTCTATTCAGTACTTTAATCGTTATAAGTAAACATGTTATCCAAATGGATATGAATGACTTATAAGAAAAGATGTAATCGTGGTATTGTTCTTAGTTTTGCAAAATGATTAAAGATATTATGAAAAACAATGTTTTGTTGATTCTAGGTTTGATGTCGATGATGTCCATGGCACAGGTTGGTGTTAATACTGAGACTCCTCAAGCTACACTAGATGTAATAAGTGGAACGACGGTATTACCTAACTCTGGAGTTTTAATTCCTAGAGTTGATGATTTTTCTGCAGCTAATCCAGGTGCTGCTCAACAATCTATGTTAGTTTATTTAACAGCTACCGTAAACCGCGATATTACTGGAGCTGGAGCAGTTGATTATGTATCAGGTTTCTATTATTGGGATAATACAGCGACAAACTGGATTCCATTTGATGTAGGTGCTGCAGGCTGGAAAATTGATGGAAATGCAAATATAGATGATACTCAACATTTCATAGGAACTACAACAAATGAAGAAGTTGCCTTTAAAATAAATAATACGCAACGTTTCAGAATGACAGAATCTGGTCAACTAGAAGTTTTTGCAGAAGCTAAATCAATTTTCATAGGAGAAGAAGCAGGAGAAAACTACATACCGACTGATGGTGGTGGACAGAAAGGAGAACAAAATGTTTTTATAGGATATCAATCTGGTACCGCAAATACGATAGGTAGAGATAATATGGCTATTGGTACTTTTTCTCTTACAGCAAATACAGTAGGTAATTATAACACTGCCATAGGTGATGAAGCAATGCAAAGCAATGTGGATGGTGATGAAAATACAGCGATAGGAAATGACGCTATGAGATATGGTGACTCTGGAACAGGTAATACAGCCATAGGAGAAGATGCCCTTGCCCATAACACAGGAGATCATAATGTTGCTATTGGTCAAGCATCTATGTTTAATAATGCAGGTGGTGATGATAATGTAGCCATAGGAATTCAAGCTTTGAGAGAGAATGATGAAGGAGATGAAAACATAGCAATAGGGAAACAATCTTCATTTTCAAACTCTGATGGTAGTAACAATGTTGCCATAGGATTAGAGGCTTTAAAGGCTAATGTAGATGGTAATTTTAATATTGCTATCGGAGATAAGTCGTTGGATAAAACACTGGGATCTAATAATGTAGCTGTAGGAGACGATACTGGTGTCACAAATACGACTGGAACTGGTAATACGTTTATAGGTAGTGGAGCAGACGTTAATGGAATAAATTTATCAAACGTGACTGCTATAGGTAACGGTTCTTTATCGGGAAATAATAAGGCAACTGCAATAGGTTACCAGGCATTTGCAAGTGGTTTAAATTCTATAGCTTTAGGTCAATCAAGTAGTGCGGTCGAAAACAGTACTATAGCAATAGGAGACACAAGTAGTGTAGATGGCACTCGCTCGATAGCTATAGGAAACGCAGCCACAGCAAAAAATACTGATGGACTTGCAATTGGAGTAAGCTCTTCTGTTGATGGAGTAAATACTATAGCGATAGGGAAAAGTGCAAATGCTGTCAATATAGGTTCTACTGCAGTAGGTGCACTTACTGACGCCACGGAGCAGTATGCTGTTGCACTAGGTTATAACGCTCAGGCCGTAGGCGTGAGATCAACCTCTGTCGGATTTAATTCAGTTGGAACAGGTGATAATTCGGCATCATTTGGTTACACTGCCAAATCAACTGGAACAAACGCACTCTCCATGGGTACAATTTCTACTGCAACAGGTGCAGATGTTATTGCAATTGGGAATAATGCAAATAATGTATCTGACAATTCAATCGCTATAGGTAGTAGTGCAAAGAATACAGGAGACAATAGTGTGGTTCTAGGCGATACATCAAATAATGCTGGAGCAAATAATGTCGTTATAGGGTCCAATGCCGATGCTACAGGAGCAGATTCAGTAAATCTAGGTCGCAATGCAGATACTAGTGCTGCAAATGCAATTTCCATAGGTGCTAATACAGATGCTGCTCTTCGATCAATCTCAATAGGTAGTGACTCGCAAGCTCTAGGAGAACGAGCAATTACATTAGGTGAGAGTTCTAAAGCAACTGCCACAAATAGTGCTGCAATAGGAAGTAAGACAAATTCTAGTCATGAGAACAGCACTGCCATAGGTCATGGAGCTACAACCACTGCAGATAATCAAATTATCTTAGGTGATAATAATGTGACAGAGGTGGTAACTATAGCTGTTATGAAGGCTGATAGTTTTCTTGCAACTACTTCAAATACACCTTATGCAGATTACGTTTTTGATATCTACTACGACGGTCGATCAGATCTTAGTAAAACTTATAAATTCCCAACTTTAGAAGAAGCTGAAGCTTTTGTAAAAACAAATGGTCACTTAATAGGTGTGAAGTCTATTGAAGATATTGAAGCACAAGGTATGACAGTAGATGTTACTGAAACCACTTTGAAAAACCTTGAAAAATTAGAAGAACAATTTTTATATATCACTGAGTTGAATTCAAAATTAAAATCTCAAGAATTAAGGATTAAGGAATTAGAGCTTAAAATGAGTCGAATAGACGCTATTGAAAAAAGACTTAATAATCTTGAAAAGAAATAAGATTATTCATTCTTACTTTAAACAAAAAAACTCAGTTTTAAGCTGAGTTTTTTTTGTTTTAAACTTTGCTCTGAAAAGTGAATCTTATAATAAACTTATTATTATGAATGTATTCAAAAAAACCTTTAGTATTCTTGCGATGGCCACGTTGCTTATAAGCTGTGGTTCATCAAATCAATCAGCATCTAAAACAACTGAAGAAAGCTCATCTAACAGACCGCAAAGAGGTCAAGAAATGCCTGATGCGGCAACAATTATTCAACAAATGGACGCTAATAAAGATGGTAAACTTTCGCTAGAAGAAGTAAAAGGACCTTTAAAGAATGATTTTTCTAAGATAGATACTAATGAGGATGGTTTTTTAAGTAAAGAAGAGATTGAAAAAGCTCCTAAACCGCAAAGGTCACCTAATGGCTCGCGTCCTGGTGGCAGATCAAACGGAGGAAGATAACGGTAAGATTTAAGAAAATAAAAGAGCCGTAAACACATGTTTACGGCTCTTTTATTAAAAGCAGTTTTAAGGTTTACTTGATAACTTCATCTTCTTCAAGTAATTCTGTAATACTATTTCTTTTGATCTTTTTACTACGTAGCAGAAAATTCAAGAAAAGAATACCCATCGTAAAGAATATCGTGAAGTATAAATATCCTTTAGGAATATCACCTGTAATTTTCTTTCCAAACAGTTCTAAATTTGCGAGTTGTGCACCATCTATAAGTAAAATGAAACCTATCAATAGTAGCAAAGCAAGCCCAAATACTTGAACAGATGGATGCCTACTTACAAATCTCCCGATAGGCTTAGCAAATAAGAACATTATAAAAACAGCTGTAACAACTGCAATAAGCATGAGAATTAATGCCCCATCAGGATCATCTGTTAAGCCGTTAGTCATTCCTACTGCTACAAAAACACTGTCGAAAGAAAAAACTATGTTGATCATTATAATTTCTATAAGCACCTTTGAAAAAATGTTTGACCTTTTAATTTTTACTTCTCTGTAATCATGTCTTATATCTTCCGCTTTCTCATATAATTCTTGGGTTGATTTATAAATAAGAAAAATTCCTCCAGCGAGTAGAAGTAAGGATTGTCCAGTAAAGGCACCATTTAACCAATTCCACTCCATTGTTAACCAAGACGCTCGTTGAGAAACAAGAACACCTATACCTAGTAGAAGTGCAACACGTAATATCATTATTAGTGCTAAACCTAGAGTTGTCGCATTTTTACGTTGTTTCTCTTGTAATTTATTTGCAGCAATGGTTATAAATTGAATATTATCGATACCTAAGATAATTTCTATGAATATTAGAGCTAGTAAAGCTACCCAAGCATCGGTAGTGGAGAAAATTTCAAACATGGTTATTGTTTTATGGCCGTACCTTGATAGGTTTGTTCACGACCAGATTGTTTAAATTCAAAGGTATAAGAATCCTCAGTAGTATTTAAGATTCTAAAAAGATACGCACGACTGTCAGCATTTGTTTTAGGATTGATAGGAATAACTCTCCACTCACAATCATTAACCCATTCCACACGTGAACTATCTGTTACTCCTTCATAAGTTTCAACTTGAAACTCTTCAGTACGAGTAAAAGTGGTTGTTAAAAGTTTCCCACCTGATTCTTGTTCCCATATAAAGCTACCTGTTTTAAAATTAGAACAATCTCTTTCCACTTGATAACAAGAACTAACAAGTAAAAAAAGCAACAAAACAACAAAGTACTTCATGGTAAATTTTTAAACAAATTTAAGCATTCGTGATTCTATTCGGGAACGTAATCTTTAAAACTTCCATCAGAATAAAGGATAATTACTTTTGTTATATTTTTCCCTTTTTTAACATTGGATAGAATTTCTTCTTTTTGACTTTGCGTTGAAGAAAATAAATCTGGAGTAGTGCTATTTAAATTCTTGTCATCAGAATCAGCTTCAATTTTCTGAGGTAATGGAGCAGCCGTTGTTACAGATTCAGGTGATGGAATAGGTGGAGCAATAACCTTTTCAGATTTAGGATAAGTTCCTTTTCCATTGAGTAACCAGTAGAGATCTACCTCTGGAAATTCGCTCACTATATTCATGACTAAATCTAGACTAGGCTTGTTTCTACCAGACAAAATATGTGAAATGGAACTACGTCCTACACTGATAGCCTCAGCAAAGGAAGATGCATTTAAATCATTTTTTTCCATGATTTTATTGATTCTCTTAGTAAAATCAGCCGAATTAACCATGTGTTACATTTGTAAACAAAAACAACGTCGTTTAAGTGTTTACAAAACTAAACAATTATAGTTACATGTGCAATAAACTTCCTAAAACAGGTGGTTTTATATGAACTTAAACTTTATATAGATGGTTTTAATTGTTTGGATAATAGTAATATAGTTACATTAAATTATATTCGGCTATTTGAAGTAAGTATCTTGCTGGGTTTTGGATCACTAACAATAGTAACATTGATTACATCTGTAAACACATTGAATAATAACTTTGTTTACAATTGTAAATTAATTGATGTTTACATCTGTAAACTAAAACTAAGTTACATTTGTGTCACATTGATAACCATTATATATGTCTTTAGAAAAACAACCAGAATTCATGCGATTGGTAACTACCCAAAGGTATTTCTCCTACTCACGATTCTTAACGGTTATTAATGAATTACTAAGTGAGTTTAGAAAAGACAAATTTGAATTTGTAGAGATAGGCAAATCGGTGTTGAAGAATCCTATTTATAAACTAACCGTAGGAACTGGATCTACTAAAATATTAATGTGGTCACAAATGCATGGTAATGAATCCACGACTACTAGATCTCTTCTACCATTTATAAATTGGTTTATGAAATCTCAACATTCTTCAATTTTTACATTGTGTATTATTCCTGTTTTAAATCCCGATGGTTTAACAGCTTGGACTCGAGAAAATGCAAATAATGTAGATTTAAATCGTGATGCGCAAGATTTATCACAGCCAGAAAGTCTATTATTAAAAACCACATTTGATTCCTTTCAGCCAGATTATTGTTTCAATCTACATGATCAAAGAACCATCTATGGAACCCCAGATGGGACACAAGCTGTAGAATGTTCTTTTCTCTCTCCAGCGGCAAACGAGTCTAGAGAAATTACCCCAGAACGTATCAAGTCTATGAATGTAATTCAACATATAGTGGAACATATTAAAGAAAAGACTATAGGTGTTATAGGTAGGTATAATGATACTTTTAATATCAATTGCGTAGGAGACACGTTTCAATCCTTAGGTGTCCCCACTGTTTTATTTGAAGCAGGACAAGCAAATACCGATTATTACCGCTCAAACACTGTAGAGTTGATGTTTAATTCCTTACAAAGTGCACTAGAATGTATTGCAGCAAATGATTCTAAGCCTCAGGAAGAGATGATTCAAGCATACCATGCAATTACTCCTATAAGTACTAATTTTTGCGATATATGGATTAAAAATGTCTCGTCTGGAAATCGGGTAGTGGACTTAAGTGTTATGTATAAAGAAGTTGTAAAAGAAGATGTGCTTTATTTTATACCTATCCTTTCAGGAATAAACGATGTTACTGTGAAAAACGCGCATCGCATTATTGATTTAGAATTATCTAATGAATTAGTAGATTTTGAAGTCTCAAAAGGACAAAAATTTACTAGTAATAACTTAGATATCCATATTTTCTATTAATTTTATGATAAAATTTAAATTTTAAGAGATTTATCGTAGAGTTTTGTGTTTTTTTGTAAATAATTCACAAAGTAAGAAAATGGCAAGAATTGACGACATAGACAAGCAAATACTAGACGTTCTTATAGAGAACACTAGAACACCTTTTACAGACATCGCAAAACGATTGAACATATCTGCAGGAACGGTTCATGTACGTGTAAAAAAAATGGAGGAAAGCGGTATTATTCAAGGTTCCTCATTGACGGTGGATTATCAAAAACTGGGTTACACGTTTATTGCATATATAGGTGTTTACTTGGAAAAAACTTCTCAAACACAGTTCGTAATTAGTCGTATTAAGGAGATTCCTTATGTAACAGTTGCACATATCACCACAGGTAAGTTCAATATATTTTGTAAAATACGCGCTCAAGACACAACTCATGCTAAGAAAGTCATCTTTGAATTAGATGATATCGATGGAGTAAGTCGCACAGAGACTATGATTTCCTTAGAGGAAAGTATCAATGATAAAAAGCGTTTACTTCACAAGGTTTTTCAAGATCTGTAGATGATAAGAGCTGATCTATTACCTAGCGAGTATAATTCATATTACAAGCACTATCTTGAATTAATTTCAGGTTTAACTTCGGTTCACGAGGTATTGAATATTGGTCTGAAGGAAAGTTTAGACTTTATAAATTCAATAAATGCAAATTTGGATTATCGTTATGCAGCTGGTAAGTGGACCATCGCCCATGTAATTATGCATAATATAGACACAGAACGTGTGTTTGCCTACCGTGCATTGCGTTTTATGCGAGGTGATGCAACTCCTTTACCAGGATTTGATCAAGATATTTTTGCGTTAGATTATGAGAATCACGCTTTCGCGAAAGCGGACTTATTACAATCATTTCAAACCACAAGAGAAGCTACTATTGCTCTATTTAATAATGTCACTACGGAGCAACTTTTAAAACAAGGTATGGCGAGTGATAATAAAATGAGTGTGAGAGTGATACCATTTTTAATTGCAGGTCACACAAAACATCACGAGAATATCATAAGAGAACGATATTTGTAATTGTTGTACTCTAAACTAAAAAAGGCTCGCATTGCGAGCCTTTTTTCATGGGTAAAAGTTAAATCTTATTGATTTAACATCACTGGCATAACCAGCATAGTTACATGTTCACCTTCATCTAGGCCATCTACTGGAGTTAATATCCCAGCACGATTAGGCATAGACATTTCAAGAGAAACATCATCACAGTTTAAATTATTCAACATTTCAATTAAGAAACGGCTGTTAAAACCTATTTGCATGTCATCACCTTGATAATCACAAGTTAATCTCTCATCTGCTTTGTTGCTATAATCTAAATCCTCTGCAGATATATTTAACTCTGCACCAGCCATTTTAAGTCTGATCTGGTGAGTCGTCTTGTTAGAGAAAATGCTCACACGTCTTACAGAATTTAAAAATTGGTTTCTAGTGATTACTAATTTATTAGGATTCTCTTTAGGGATTACCGCTTCATAATTAGGATATTTCCCATCAATTAATCTACAGATAATACTTGTCGAGTCAAAAGTGAATTGAGCGTTACTCTCATTATATTCAATAAGAACTTCAGTTTCACTTCCTTGAAGCATCGCCTTTAAAAGGTTCAATGGCTTCTTAGGCATAATGAACTCTGCTGTTTCACTTGCTGCAAGATCTTCTCTACGATATCTAACTAGTTTATGCGCATCAGTAGCTACAAAGGTTAAAGAGTCTGTTGAGAACTGGAAGAAAACTCCCGACATTACAGGTCTCAAGTCATCATTACCGGCTGCAAAAATCGTTTTGTTGATTGCTGTTGCTAGTGTGTCACCTAGGATAGTTGTACTACTAGGATCAGTTAAACTTACAGCCTTTGGGAATTCTTCACCACTTGCACAAGCAATTTCAGAACTTCCTTTATCATGACTTACGGTCATAATATTCTTGTCAGCACTGAATGTAAGAGGTTGTTCAGGAAATGTTTTTAAAGTATCTAGTAAAAGTTTTGCTGGAATTGCGATACTTCCTTCATCTTCACTTTCTACTTCAAGTGCTGTTAACATAGTAGTTTCCATGTCAGACGCACTTACTTTTAACTCTTTACCATTTAATTCTAGTAAAAAATTATCTAGGATAGGTAAAGTATTGTTACTATTAATAACGCCACCTAACATTTGAAGGTGTTTTTGTAAATAAGAACTCGAAACAATGAATTTCATGTGGTGTTATGCTTTTGTGATACTAATTTAGCTTATTTGTTATCTAAGAATAAGTTAATTACAAAACCGATTGTAATTATTTTACGTATTTTTAGACTCAGTTTAAAGAGTTATGCAAAGATATTTGAATATACTTTAGGCTGACAGATACTTATTAACAAAAGAACCCTATTTATAAATAAAAACATGAAAAAGACTACACTTATTCTTGGATTAGCTTTGCTTAGTTCAGGTCTTTCTTTTGGGCAGACTGCTGCTGAGCGTGCTCAAATAATAAAGAATTATGATCAAGAAAATCTTGAAGAATTAAGGCAAGATTTAATTGCACAAGAAAACTCAAGATTAACTAATGCAATTGCCGTTGCTAAGGCAAACGACTGGCCTATTACTAAGGTTTTAGAAAACGGTCAGAAAGCGCATCTTTATGATGTAGGTGAAAAAGGTCCTATTTATAGATCAACTAATAATAGAATTGCAGGTCTAATGCAAGGTGCAGACCATCTATGGAATGGTGGATCACTAGGAATTAACATCGAAGGGCAAAACATGGAAGCTGGAATATGGGATGGTGGAAAAGTACTTGATACTCACGAATCTCTAACAGGTCGTATTACCGCAGGTCAGTTTTTAAGCGGATCTGATGATCATGGAACTCACGTAGGTGGTACTATGATAGCAGACGGTACTAATGCAAATGCAAAAGGAATGGCGCCACAAGCAAGCCTAGTGTCTTATGATTTTCAAAATGACACTCCAGAAATTGTTGCTGAAGCAAGTCAAGGAATGCTTATTTCAAATCATAGTTATGGTTTAATTATAGGTAATGTTTCTCAATCTGATTTAGGGAAATATACGATTACTGCCACTCAGTGGGATAATATAACTTATAATGCTCCTTATTATTTACCTGTAATTGCTGCTGGTAATGATAGAAATAATGGAGTTAATACAAGTGATAATGGATATGATATTCTTACGGGAAATAGTGTGGCTAAAAACCCACTTCTTGTAGGAGCAAGTATAGGGAATCCTAATTATAGTGGTCCAGCATCAGTACCTATGTCTAATTTTAGTTCATGGGGTCCTACAGATGATGGTCGTGTTAAGCCAGATATTACTACTAAAGGTGTGGGAATGTATTCCACAGATAATTCAAGCAATTCATCTTACGTCTTTAGACAAGGAACTAGTATGTCTACTCCTGCAGTTTCAGGTGGATTAATTCTATTACAACAATACTATAACTCGTTAAATTCTCAATACATGTTAGCTTGTACTGCAAAGGGACTTGTTCTTCACACAGTAAAAGAAGCAGGAGTTGCAGATGGTCCAGATTACCAATTTGGTTGGGGACTACTAGACACAGAAGCTGCTGCTACAGCAATTCAAGAAGATGGAAACACAGCTTACATTAAAGAAGAAGTATTATTGCAAGGAACGACTATCACGCAAAGCTTTGCTGCAAACACAGCATCTAAAGTTATCGTTTCTATATCATGGTATGATCCTGCTGTTGCTCCTAACAATGGACCAGAGGATGATGCAACTCCTTCGTTAAGAAATGATCTTGATATTATTGTTACAGATGATAATGGTACTACTTTTTATCCTTGGAAATTAAATCCTCAAAATTTCAATAACGTAGCAACTAGAAATAGTTCTAACGATGTAGATAATTTTGAGAAAATTGAAATTGATAATCCTGCTGGAAATTATACGGTTACAGTTTCTCATAAAGGAACTTTACAAGGTGGAAATGAAGACTTTGCATTAATCATTACAGGTGGTGATCAAGGAACTTTCTCAACTACTAGTCCAGATGAATTGAACACATTCAGCATTTATCCTAATCCTGCAACAGATCATTTCACAGTAGCATTTAACAATCAGTTAAGTGGTGATAAAATCGATGTTGTATTATATGATGTTTTAGGACAAGAAGTTATGTCTAAGTCTTATGATAACAATGGTATTTTTGAACAACGTATTTCTACTTCTAGTTTGGATTCTGGAATTTACTTAGTAAGAGTAGGAAATGGTGTGACAGCAAGTACCAGAAAATTAGTTGTGCGATAGTTTATTACACAATTTAAAAAGCAACCGCTTCATTAATTTGAAGCGGTTTTTTTATACCTTTATTTTATGATAAATAAGGAATTACTCAAGTTTTTAAGTCAGCTAGAAAAGAATAATAATAAACCATGGTTTGAAGAAAACAAACCTAGATTCAAGAAGTTAGAAGAAGAGTTTAAAGATCAAGTAAGCGGCATAAAAAGTTTACTTAATCAACATGACATCATTGAAAAAGCCAAAGTTTTTAGAATCTATAGAGATGTGCGTTTTTCTAAAGATAAAACACCGTTTAAAGCGCATAGAAGTGTAAACTGGATGCGTGAAGGGAAAGATAGACGAGGCAGTTATTTCATGAGCATTAAGCCTGGCAACAGTGTAATAGGTATAGGGTTCTTTGGTCCAGAGAAAGAGGATTTATTACGTATAAGAAAAGAACTAGAGGTAGATGCTCAAGAATTAAGAGATATTATAGAAAAGCCAGCATTTTTAAAAACTTGGGGAACTTTTCAAGGTGAGCAGCTTAAAACAGCACCACGCAATTTTGATAAAACCCATCCTGACATAGACTTAATCAGATTCAAAAATTTCTTTTTCACTAAAACCTTAACTGATAAGGAGATTCAAAGCCCTAACTTTTTTCAAGAAGTGGATGCAGCATTTAAAACAGCTAGACCTTTTCTAGATTACATGACAGATGTGTTAACTACTGATCTAAATGGTGAATCGTTGCTTTAAGAAATCTTCAATATTTTACGAGTTACTTCATTAAAGGTGAAACTATCTCCTTCTTTAAGACCTTTTATAGAAGGATAAATAGGAGCTTGAGTAGATATGGCGTAGAATTTATCGCCATCGTCAGTTACGAGTTCGCCTAGCGATACGCTTATTAAAAACACATTAAGGTTAGTTGTCACCAGCGCACCTTCACTAACTATAGTCTTTCCACTACCGTAGGAGATGTTTTCAAATGCTGTTTTTAGTTTTTGATGCTCATCTTTAAGATTGTTGTAACGCTCAAATTCTGCCATGAGTTCACCAGAGCCGTCATCATCCTCAGCATCGTTACTGGAATCGTTATCTGCTAGAGATTCACTAAGTTCTTGAACTCGTTCTTTATAACGATTAATTTTTTCTTCAATAACATTTTTACACTTATTTACTACGTTGATTTTAAGCATAATAAATCATTTTAGTACCTCATATTTATTCATGAGTTTGAAAGAGTAAATGTATGTTTAAAGTTTATAATTTTACTGGTGGACGTTCAAAAAGTTGGATGCTATTAATCAATCTTTCTCGCACTAAATTCATCATGCGTTTATTGAGAGCGCTAGAATTTTTAATATACTCATCATACTCATTTACAGTGAATTGCCCCATGATAATTCCTTTTAACGCATTGCGGAATTTCTGATCTCGATTCACTGCATTCTCAATGTAATCCACGCGCTTGTCTGAAGTCAAGCCAAAAAACACATTCTTATGTTTCCTGATGTAGTTATGAAAAACGGCAATCAGTAAGTCGTGCTGCAGTTTTGCAATAGGTCGCAAGGTTCGGTTTTGAAACTGTTCCTCGCTAGACATATTTTCATCCACTCTAGCATTAGGAATCTCAGGTCTGAGAGCAACTAGATATTCATCTCGATTATTCATAGTAGAAGGTTTTTTAAAGTTAAGAAGGCTAGTGGTTATTACGCTTTCGCGAAAGCTGACTTTCTCAACAACCTTATCAACACTATAATTTAATCGTTAAACACTTGCAAACCTTACCTTATATACCTGTCAAAATAAGTACCTTTAAAATAAAAATTAATGAAAACCATCAATCCATATAACGGTAAAAAGCTAGAAGAATTCAAAGAAGATAACTCTGCTCAAGTCGATAAAAAGCTTTTCGTAGCACAGCAACAATTTAAAGAATGGAGACAGACGAGTTATGAGCATAGAGCAAAACATATCTTGAAAGTTGCAAGTTTATTACGTTCAAATTCAGATAAATATGCGCTCAAGATGACTCAAGAAATGGGGAAACCCATCTCACAATCACGCAGTGAAATTGAGAAATGCGCTTGGTTATGCGAGTATTATTCAGAGCATGCTGAACGCCAATTACAAAACGAATATGTAGATACAGACCATTTTAAATCCTACGTGTCTTATGAACCGCTAGGTGTCGTGCTGGCAGTAATGCCTTGGAATTATCCATTCTGGCAGGTCATGCGTTTTATAGTCCCGGCATTAATGGCTGGTAATGTAGGTGTGTTGAAACATGCGAGTAGTGTAATGGGTAGTGCTCAATTGCTAGAAGAATTGTTTCTAGACGCAGGATTTCCTAAAGGCTGTTTTACAAACTTAATTGTAGGAAGTAAGGCTGTAGAAGACATCATCAAAAATCCAATCGTAAAAGCTGTAACACTTACTGGATCTAAACCAGCCGGTAGTGCGGTAGCATCTACCGCAGGAAGTGAGATCAAGAAAACGGTACTGGAATTAGGTGGAAATAATGCCTTAGTCGTTTTCAGTGATGCTGACTTGGATAAAACCGTAGAAACCTGCGTAGCTGCTCGTTACCAAAATACCGGTCAAAGCTGCATCGCAGGAAAAAGATTGTTGCTCCATAAAGACATCGCAAACGAATTCATGAAGAAATTTATAGCTGCCGTAAAAGATTTAAAAGTAGGAGATCCAGAAGATGAGGATACTTACATAGGTGTTATGTCTAGAGAAGATCTTGCCGAGGAACTAGAAGAACTCATGAATAAATCTTTAAAAATGGGAGCGAAGCTCGAACTAGGAGGAAAGCGCGATAAAGCATTTTATGAACCTACTATTTTAACTGGTGTAACCAGAGAAATGCCTGTTTTTAAAGAAGAAACCTTTGGTCCATTAATGGCAGTCACCACTTTTGAAACAGACGAGGAAGCAGTAGAGTTAGTAAATGATTCTGAGTTTGGTCTAGGAGTTTCCTTATTCACTCAAGATTTAGAAAAAGCAGAAAAACTCGTATCACGTTTTGACGACGGAGCTGTATTTATAAATGCCAAAGTAGCGAGTCATCCAGCATTACCATTTGGCGGAACAGGAATCTCAGGATATGGTAGAGAATTATCGCATTTTGGAATCAGAGAGTTTTGTAATGTGAAAACTGTGGTGATTGATTCATAACATATGTTTGTCTAGTCGAGCGGAGTCGAGACCTAAACACGCATATAATTTGTAATTTAAATTAGAGACCTCTCGACTCCGCTCGAGGAGCCATAAACTTATTCAACAAATACCATTGAATCCCAATCAACGAAATAGAATTATTAAAAGCACCTTTATCAAGGTGTTTTTTGATTTCAGTTCTCTTAATCTTTACCAGTTCAATATCTTCCTGTTCAACTACCGCGCCGCCACCTTTTAGGGTTTTGTCTGTTGAACTGACCTCAGTATAATACAAATGGATTTGCTCAGAGCAGCCACCAGGTGATGGAAAGTAAGTGGTTATGAGTTCCAGTTGTTCAGTTACATAGCCTATTTCTTCTTCTATTTCTCGTTGAGCACAGTTAATAGGATTTTCTCCATCTTCTACAGAGCCTGCCACCAGTTCAAGCATCCATGGACAGTTACGTCTCGCGCTAGGATATCTAAATTGCTTTGTGAATAAAAAGCTATCAGTATCCTTTTCATAAATCAATACGGCAATACTATCACCTCGCTCTAGACAAATGCGTGTAGCGTCTATCATACCACTTTCATTAAATTTATCATGAGAAACTTGTGCTTCTAGAACTTTAAAGAAGCCATCGTAAACTGTTTTTTCTTTGTTGATGGAGTGTTTCATATAGGGTATTAGAAAGCCAGTCTGTTGGACTGGCTTTATGAATGACTAGTTGTTTTTTCTTTTCTGTAATTCTTGAATATCTAATAAGTCTTTAGGTCGTCCAGCCTTAATTTTACTAATAATAAGATCATCATAAGATATGACTCGCCATCGATAAACTTTTTCTTGTTCAAAATCTACTTGAATAGATTCTTCGAAAATATCATCAAAACTTTTGTTGACTGAAAATCTTGTAATCAATTCTAAATTAAGAGAACTAGGTGAAAATTTAATGGATATATTTTGTTCTTGTTTTAAAACTTTTTCTGGAAATGAATCTATATCGTAATTCATTTCTTGAAACACTTTTAAGAGCTTTTTAAAATTATCTTCTGTAGGGTTGATCCAGAAGTCTAAGTCTGCTGAATGACGCTGATAACCATGAAAATTTACCGCACCACCGCCAATAAGAATCATTTGGACTTGATGCTTATTTGCTATAGTTATAAATTCTAAAATATTGTTGTCCCATTCCTGCATTACTTCCTTTTTTCAAGAACAAAATTTCCACGATCATCTTTAATGTGATTTTTGCGAGGTAATTTTAAAATAGCATTACTCAAACTCATAAAACGAAGTAAACGTTCAGCACCACTAAGTGCTAGAAATTCCTTCTCTTGTGCGGCGTTGCTTTCCGCTTTAGTTTGAAATGTAATTTTCATAATCTATTGCTTGTTGTACTTCTCATCGTAACTAGAGTTTTTAACTCGTGTTCTAAAATACCTACAATATCAAATTTACTAATTATTGTTGATACTCTTTTCAAACCATAGGTAACAATAAAGCCAGTCTTTATGGACTGGCTTTAAGTTTAATGAGAAATAAATTTACTGCTTACTATACTTCTCCATATAACGATCGCTTAATTGCTTTTGTCTGGTGTACAACGAGATATCACGGCCATCTATAAAAGCACGAGTCAATTGATTACCACGCATATCTAGCGCGTCTCCTTTTGAAATAAATAAGGTAGCGCTCTTTCCTTGTTCTAGAGAACCATAATCTTTCTCTATTCCTAGAACTGTTGCAGCGTTAAGTGTTACTAGTTGTAGCGCTTTTTCTGCATCCATTCCATAACCAACTATTGTTCCTGCATAAAAAGGGAAGTTACGTGCTTGGTGACGTTCCATATCTCCAGAGTTTTCTAGTGCTACCATCACTCCAGCATCACTTAATAGCTTAGGGAACTTGTAAGGCATATCATAGTCTGCATCATCTCTTGCTGGTAAATCGTGTACACGACCGGCAAGAACTGGAATTTTCATTGCATTCAATTCCTTGGTTACATTTTGTGCACCTTGCGCACCTACTAAAACTACTTTCTTTAATCCTTGCTCTTTTATAAAACCTAAAACATCACGTATGGCTTTCTCTCCATTCACATGAAAATAAGCTGTAGCATTTCCAGCAAGAACTGGTTTTAAAGAAGCATATTTTAAATCCATCTTTCCCGTTCCTGTATAAGCTTTGGCAGCTGCCATGAATTGTGTGAGCTCTTCAACTTGCTTATCATAGTTTTTACTAGGAATAGTTGGTCCTGGTTCATACCAGCTACCAGATCTACTAAAAGTTCTAGGCCAGTTGATATGCACACCATCATCTACACGTACAGCTGCATCTTCATAGTTCCAAGCGTCCATTTGCATCACGCTGCTTTGACCAGAAATACGTCCACCACGTGGAACGACCTGAGCAATTAAAACACCATTAGGTCTCATGGTTTCAACCACACGACTCTCAGCATTATATGCAATCAAACTACGTATATGCGGATTAAATGTTCCTATTTCTCTATCATCATCACTGGCTTTTACAGCATCGATTTCTACCAGTCCTAGCGTTGTATTACAAGCGATAATTCCTGGATAAACGTGCATACCGCTAGCGTTAATAACTTCGCCTTTTGGAGACATGCGTACCGTCGTAGCATCAGCCACCGTGGTGATTTTACCGTTTTCTATGACTATGACACTATTTTCTATCACTTCACCATTTCCTATGTGCGCGGTTGCGTTCATAATCGTGTAAGCCTTACTCGACTCAGGTGCTGGCGTTTGTTGTGCTGCTGCGGTAAATCCGAGTACAGCGCAAAATATGTATATGATTCTTTTCATGATTACCATTCTAGCGTGTTACACTCATATAGAGTTTTAGTAGATTGTTTAGGCTCTTGAGTTTTAAGCCCTTTATTCTTTGCAGCAATCATCTCATTGATGAGCTGCTGGCGTTCTTCTTTTATGCTTTCGCGAAAGCGTAAATCACGTTCCTTATCAAAAAACACAATCCCATCGATCATCGTAATCTCTGCGGTTGCCGTAACTGATAATGGATTTGCGTTCCAAAGAACCAAATCTGCATCTTTTCCAGTTTTGATACTTCCAGTACGGTCGTCTATGTGAAGTAGTTTTGCAGGATTCAAAGTCACAAATTTCCAAGCATCTTCTTCACTAACACCACCGTATTTTACAGATTTTGCAGCTTCTTGATTCAGTCTTCTTGACATTTCAGCATCGTCAGAGTTAATGGCTGTAACGACTCCTTGTGAGTGCATGATTGCAGCATTGTAAGGAATAGCGTCGTTTACTTCATATTTATAAGCCCACCAGTCTGAGAACGTAGATCCACCTACGCCGTGCTCCTTCATTTTGTCAGCCACTTTATAACCTTCAAGAATGTGTGTAAATGTGTTGATACGGAAACCGTGTTTCTCAGCAACGTTCATCAACATCGTGATTTCGCTCTGTACATAAGAGTGACAGGAAACAAATCGCTCACTTTCTAGAATTTCTAGCAGTACTTCCATTTCCTCATCATAGCGGAATTTCTTAGTTCCTTTTGAATTTGCATATTCTCTTGCACGAGTGAAGTAATCTTCAAACACCTGTTCCACACCCATACGAGTTTGCGGGAAACGCACACCATTCTGGTAACGAGATTGCTTTACATTTTCACCTAGTGCAAACTTGATGAATTTAGGACTGTCAGCATAGATCATTTCGTCAGGAGAGAAACCCCATTTCAATTTGATAATAGCACTGCGTCCACCTATAGGATTTGCAGATCCATGCAATAGCTGGGAAGTAGTAACACCACCAGCAAGATCTCTGTAAATGTTTACATCTTCATGATCTACAACGTCTTCAATGGTAACCTCGGCAGTAGAATTGTGTCCAGCCTCATTTACTCCATTATCAATAGCGATGTGACTGTGTTCATCTATGATACCACTTGTCAAATGCTTTCCAGTAGCATCAATAATACGAGCGTTGCTAGCACTTAAGTTTTTACCTATTTTGGAGATTTTTCCATTCTTAACGAGAACGTCTGTGTTTTCAAGAATTCCGTCCTTCTCGTTAGTCCATACTGTAGCGTTGCGATAGAGTACTGTTTCTTCTTGAGGTTTCATCGCGCTACCATAACTTACATTTGGGAAAGTAAGGTTAGTTATAGTTTTCATTTCTTCCTTTTCCTCTTTATCCTTTTCTTCTTTCTCTTTAGGATCTTCTTTAGTAGCTGTAAATACCATTTCGTTTCCGTTAGGTAGATATGCGGTTCCTGTTAAGCGGTCTTCATTTGATACTTTACTTACCATTCTGGTAAATGATTTATTGTCAGCATCTTTATGAGAAGCGGTAATAGTCACCCAATTACCGTCATAACTTATTTTTCCACCTAGTTTAGTACTGTCTATTTTAATACTCACTTTCTTAGCATCTCCAGAGATGTCCATTTTATAAGTGTCTCCAGCAATAAGTGCTGTATAAGTTCCGTCGATATCTTTACGATTGCGGTCTTTAACAACATGCTTAGAACCTTGAACCCAATTCTCATAAATCTTGCTATCCTTTTCAAATAAAGGACCCGAAGTCATAATGAAGTTGGCCACTTTTCCATTTTCAAGTGTTCCTACCATATTATTTACGCCTAGGATTTGAGCAGGCTTAGTAGTAAGTGCAGCAAGTGCTTGGTCTGCAGTAAGTCCATATTCCATGGCCATTTTTAATTTCTCCATGATTTTATCTGGAGATTTTAATCCTTTAGTAGTTATCGCATAGTTGATTCCTGCTTGAGATAATAGATAAGGATTTGCAGGCGCTTGTTTCCATTCACGCATATCTGCAAGGTTCACATACCATTCTTGGTAAGGATTTGTTACATCATAAGCATCTGGGAAATTGATTGGTAGAATAAGAGAAGCTTTAGTGGCTTTAATATCATCTATCATTTCATAAGCATCTTCACCACCTATGATGACAAATTGCTTTCCTACGCGATCACCCATTTTATCAACTCGCAAGATATTTTTCTTATCGCCAGCTTCTATGAATTGAACTAAATTTTTGTTTGCCACAAGAGCTTCTAGCGATAGATCACGAGTAGTACTATTTCCTTTAGCATACCAGTCAGCATCAAAGTGAGTCTGACGTAATAAAGCCAGTGTTCCCATCAACGAAGTAGGATAGGACTGTCTGGTTTGTGTACTGCGTTTTAAAGAGAAGAAGTTTCCGCTTTCTTTTTTGAGAATACGTGTAGCATCATTACTGTTGTTATTTAAAGCGACCAGCATACCTGTTCCACGCGCGATTCCATCATTTAGGTGAGTTTGAACAGCACCATAACCAGCCTCGATCATCTTCTTAGCTTCTTTCTCATCATACTTGTAGAAATTCATGGCATCTTGCTCAGAGCGTATGTGGTCGTTCCAGTAGAATCCTTTACGGCCTTCATCATACTGCTGTCCACTACCAGTAGCTTTTTTAGGTTTTTCCATACCAAAATCTGCATAAGGCTCAATAAACGACGGATAAATGTAGTTTCCTTTTGCATCTTGAATTACTGCTCCAGACGGAATAGCAATACCGCTACCTATGTTTGAGATTTTTCCATCCTTGAGGATGATGGTTCCATTTGTAATAACGGTTCCTGGTTTAGTGACTATTGTAGCATTTGTAATGGCTACAATTACTTCACCACGAGCAGAAATATCGTCGTTATTAGGGAAGTATTCCTGTGCACTGGCAATACCGCAGGCAAGGAATAAGAGTAGAAGTACTCGTTTCATTAATAAATGTTTTTGAAATTAGATTTTAAAGATAGGGAATCGAGTCATTTACAATCCTTAAAAAGTGTTAATGAAATTAACAACTTATCAGCCGTTTACAAGCAATGCCACTACATAGCTATAGGTTTTCATCCCATCGGGTTGATTGTTTGCCTTTAAATACTGATTATAGGTGGCTTGAGAAACTTGCTCAATGACTCCATCATTATATGGTTCCCAGAAATCGCTGAGTTCTTTATAGTTTTTAAGTATTCCAGGTCTTAAAGTGGACTTTATTTCTTCAAAAGCCTCTGGATCTTTTTTATATAAATCATTCAGCAAATAACGTAATCCAAAAATATAAGCACTGTAATTAAAGTAAGGATCTTCATGTTGTATTCCAGCATAAATGGCTACATAATTAGCTTCGTTTTCTTTTGCAAATCCTAGTTGGTGCGACATCTCGTGTAATATCAAAACAGGTGTTTTATAGCAATTGATCCATGCATTAGTCTGCGCTTCTCCTGTAATAGGATTCAAGTAACCACTATAACCCATATGCGTCAACGGCATGGTGAGTAAAGATTCTTTAATGCTGTTGGGAAATAATTTTTGTCGCAATTGAGGTTGTGGTAAATGTTCAAATCCACTACTGGCAATAGAGAAAAGTTCTTGCTGTGAACGCTCAAAAGCCACCGGCATACTATCTACAGCCTGTAGTTTTTCATGAGTGATATTAGAAAGATCAGCATATAACTCGACGGTTTTCTTCAAATCTTCTAAGCTGTATTCTTTTTCAATATTTAGTGTAACGTTCAGCGGTTGTCTGTAATAATTAAAACCCCATAAGAAATGAAATAATAATAGGATGATATTTAATGCTGTAAAAAGTTGGGTATATCGCTTTCGTACCGCAACAAGTGCGGCACAAGCTCCTTTTTTATTACGCTTTCGCGAAAGCAAAATAGAAAAAGGAAGCGTAATGAATTCCTTCTTAGAAATCCACAACCATCGCAGAATCATAATAATTCCTGCTCCGTACATTATGTCTCCAAAAGAAAACGGAATCCAGCCTAAACCGATGCGCATCGCTCTCGAGATGTATAGATAAATACCATTACTGTAATAGGTTTCTATGAACTCTGGGAAATTGCGCAGACTGTAATAGAAAGCGATTTGCAGCAAGAGCAAACCTATGGCGATGAATAAATGGCGTTTTCTAGTTCCGAGCATGGTGCTAAGATACTTTTTAAACTTAAATCTAAATTTAAACCAAAACTTAAAAAGCTATCAAATGAAAAATCAGAATCAAAATCAAAACGAAAATCAAAATCAATAGAACAGTTGTGTGAATAATTTTACTACTATCAAGAAACCTCACCCTTTAGGGTTGGGGAAAAGGTTTCGGATTTCAAATTGCTTGAGCTTTGATTTAAACTTAAATCTAAATTTAAACCAAAACTTAAAAAGCTATCAAATTAAATATCAAAATCAAAATCAAAACCAATTCAATGATAATACAACCTGTCATGCTGAACAGCGTTTCAGCATCTGCTTGTGATGGAAATCAATCCTCATTCTATCTCATTTTCCACAATCTTATCTTCTCAACCAGCAGATTGAAGTCTGCCGCTGTGAATGTAACCTGTCGCCTACGGCGTTCTTACTATTTGCGCCGACTGAAGTCGATTTTTTAATTTTCATTTTGCATTTGCCTTTGAAAAAAGGTTTAATGCGGAATCTGCTTGTGATGTAAATCAATGTTTATTCTATCTCATTTTCGACAATCCTATATTCTCAGCCAGCAGACTGAAGTCTGCCGCTGTGAATGTAACCTGTCGCCTGCGGCGTTCTTTTTATTTGCGCCGACTGAAGTCGGCTTTTTAAATGGCGGCGGTAATAAATTTTGTAGAAAAAAATTGTCAGCAACCAACATTTGACTAGGGTTTTTTTTTCTTTTAACTCACCAACTCACCAACTCACCAACTCACCAACTCACCAACTCACCAACTCACCAACTCACCAACTCACCAACTCACCAACTC